>CAIYLG010000066.1 GCA_903927025.1 uncultured Armatimonadota bacterium | reverse complement strand
CTTCAGCTAGGACGACAGATCGTTATCGATCCTACAGTAGGACCTGGCGTCTACGAGAACGTGGGAACCATCACGGTGGTCCGCAACTAAGACAGACACAACCTAGAAACGAAACAGCCCAGGCGATTCCGCCTGGGCTGTCTTTGTGTTAACTGGAGCGCTACCGGGCGACTGCAATGGCGACGCGCTTTGCGAAGTTTTCCACGATTCGGAAGCCTTCTTCGGTAAGGACCGACTCAGGGTGAAACTGCACACCCTCGATCGGCTTCGACTCATGTCGCAATCCCATCACCTCGTGGTCGTCGTCTGACGTCGCAGTGACGATGAAGCCAGCGGGGATCGAATCTCGCGTGACGATGAGCGAGTGATAGCGGATGGCGCGGAATGGGTTTGGCATGCCCTCAAATAGTCCCTGGCCGTCGTGACTGACCATGGAGGCCTTTCCGTGCATGATGTTGTGCGCTTGGCGCACAATGCCCCCTGAGACCTCAGCAATGGCCTGATGTCCAAGGCATACGCCAAACAGCGGCACTCCAAACGGGCCCGGGGCATCAGAAAGGGCTGCGGAGAGGATATTGAGGCAGACGCCCGACTCTTTGGGAGTGCAGGGTCCGGGGGAAAGCATGATCCCATCCGGACGGAGGCGCTCAATCTCTTCAAGCGCAATCTCGTCATTGCGCCGCACAACAATCTCCACCCCGCACTGGCCCAGATACTGCACCAGGTTGTAGGTGAAGGAGTCGTAGTTGTCGATGACGAGAATCATTTCGACAGTTTAACCTCGAAGCGTGCCTTGGTCGTTAGACCAAGACTTCGCTTCGGCGCTCAGACACACGGCGCTCGCTGTGGTCTAGGATCTTCTTTCGGAATCGAAGCTGCTTCGGCGTCACTTCAAGCAGTTCATCGTCACGCAGCCAGGACAGGGCCTGCTCCAGCGAGAACTCCTTGTGTGGGTCCAGGGCCGCAGTCTGCTCAGACGTTGCCGATCGAATGTTGTTCGCAGCCTTCTGCTTCGTGGCGTTGACAATCATGTCTTCGTCTCGAGCACAGGCGCCGACAATCATTCCCGAGTAGATGTCCGTTCCCACTTCGTAGAACAGCGTTCCTCGCTCCATCACGTCCTCATAGGCGTACCGTGTGAGCTTGCCCGTATCCTTGGAGATCAGGGATCCCTGAGTTCGACCAAGAATCTCGCCCTTGTACGGCTGATAGCCATCGAAGAGGGAAGAGATGATGCCAAGGCCGCGAGTCATGGTGAGGTAGTTGGAACGGAAGCCGATAAGGCCTCGAGTAGGAATCGCGTACTCCAGCACGGTGGTGCCGTTGTCGTTCTTCCGCATGTCCCTTAGCTCACCCTTTCGGCGGCTGAGGTCTTCCATAACCGTGCCGACTGCCTCTTCCGGCATTTCCAGAATTGCAATTTCACAAGGTTCTTCAATCTTGTTCTGCTCGTTGCGCTGGAAGATAACCTGAGGGCGGGAGATCTGCATCTCGAACCCTTCACGTCTCATCGTCTCAATCAGAATGGCAAGCTGGAGCTCACCGCGAGCCTTGACTTTAACGGTATCGCTCTCGGTGTTCGGGTCGATCTTGATGGAAACGCTGACCGCTTCCTCTTTCTCAACACGCTCTCGAATCTTGTGAATGGTGAGGAACTTGCCGCCGTCTTTGCTCGCCAGAGGAGAGTTGTTGGCGTAGAAGTTCATCGACAGAGTCGAAGGCTCTACCTTGATCGCAGCCATCGCCTTGGCGCCTTCAACGTGGGCAATCGTATCTGAGATCAGAACGTTGTCCAATCCCGACATCATTGCGATTTCGCCAGCGGAGATAGACTCGACTTCCTTGAGCTGAATGCCTTCGTACGTCCACAGCTTGGTGATGTTGAATCCGGCTGTCTTCTCCGATCCGTCTCGAAGCTGAAGGACGCGGTCCCCAACTTTGACGGTTCCTCGAAGAACCTTTCCGCCAAACATTCGGCCGAGATATTCGCTGTAGTCGAGGTTGTTGACTTGGAGGAGGAACGCGCCTTCGTAGTCCACCTTGGGAGGCGGAACCGAGTTCACGATCATCTCGAACAGCTCTCGCATATCCTTTTCGCTTCCGTCTGGGCTCACACGAGCAAATCCGCCGTGACCGGACGTGTATAGGTGAGGGAAGAAGAGGTCGTCCTCATTGGCGCCGAGATCAATGAAAAGGTCGAGGGTTTTATCGTACGCATGGAGCGGACGTGCGTTCTCTCGGTCGATTTTGTTGATGCACACAATCGGCTTAAGGCCGTTCTCAAACGCCTTCTTGAGCACAAATCGCGTCTGAGGCATTGGGCCCTCGTTCGCATCGACAATGAGGAGGACGCCGTCAACCATCGAGAGCACACGCTCCACCTCGCCACCAAAGTCAGCGTGGCCGGGGGTGTCAACGATGTTGATCTTATAGTCTTTGTAGTGGACCGACGCAACTTTGGAGAGGATCGTGATGCCCTTCTCACGCTCCAAGTCGTTGGAGTCCATAATTCGCACGCCCATGTGCTGGTTCTCCCGGAAGAGACCGGCCTGTTTGAAGATGGCGTCGACAAGCGTCGTCTTACCGTGATCGACGTGCGCAATGATGCCTATGTTGCGAATGTTGGAGGGCATAACCAACATTTTACCCGGCTTGGAGTAGAGACCAAGTTTTAGGCTGAAAACATAACAATATCAAACTTGAGGAAAAGGGTCAAGAGGACTGCAGAACACGTTCCGCAAGAATGTATGCGGCAAAGTCGTCAATTGGCTCAGGTGGAACCTGGAGCGTGGCAGGAAGGAACCTGCGCCACCCGGTGCGCCTGGTGTTCATCCAGTACCTTTCACGTGCCTGGAGGGTCGTTTCCTTCTCATCCACAACGAGAATTGCCGCTCCAACCGCCTCGTCGCGAATCCGTCGAGACACATTTTCGCTCGTCGTCCCATTTCCGACCACGATGAGCGCAAACGGCCGAATCGACTCTGCCTTTCTGAGGTTGACAATCAGATCTTCAGAAGGCGATATCGTTCTCCAGAGTAGGTCCAGCTGTCCAGATTCCAACCGATGGACAAGCGCCATGCCGCACTTGGAAGACCCAGGATCAATCGCGAGCACGGTCTTGTCGTTCATGATTCACCGGAGCCGGAACTCAAGCTTCAGAGCGTCAGCGGCGTAGGTGTCCGCAGTTGCGTGGGCTTGAAGTCGAATCGTGCGGTTGGCATTGTGCAGCTGGGCGATTAGCTGCAGAACGTCTGACTGCGAAACCTGTCCAAACGAAATATCGCTGTTGGACAGCGGAATCATCCCATCCTTCATCGCTTTCTGGCTGACCTTCTCCTGGAGGAACGCGGTTAATTGCTGGTAGATGGCGGCATCGCCTCGACCCGCGTCGATCACCGTCTCGGCAACCATTTGGCCGGACAGATAGACGAGGCGATCGGGCAGGACAAAGAGTTCCAGGGAAACCGGTTCTCCGCGAAATGCGTTCAGACTGGACCGGCCGATGACAACCTGGCCGCTACGGGCGCCCAGGAGCTGCGATACGGCCAATCGCACGAGTGCCTCACCCGAAAGCCCCTCGTGATCAAAGACCGCCACACGGGTCGCTCCCCGCTGCTGGGCGGCAACTCTTGCCCGACGCAGAAGCAGCGTGATCGCTCCGTTTGCGGCGCTTTGACTCACTCCTGAGGGGACCTTCACCCGGGCGACCTCTTCGTTGATGCGATAGATCAGGGGCTGTTTGCGGGAGACGTCTGAGATATTCATCAAGAGGCCGACCTTTCGGTCATCCTCATCAAGCTTTGCCTGGGTCGCGGCAAGCCTCTCGGTAGCGGTCTGAAGCTGACCCTGGACTTTGGCGAGGTCTGCCTGGGCCTTCGTGAGTCCTGCTTGAGCTTGATTCTCTTTCTCCTGCAGGTCGGTGAGATTCCGCTTTAAAGTGGTGACGCTTGCCTCTAGCTCATCCTTGTCCGATTGGAGCTTAATCTGTGCGGCTTTAAGCTTATCGGTCGTTTCCACAAGCTCCAGGTTCTTGTGCTGCATCGCCTGGTTTTCGCTGGACACGTATTTCAGCCGAGCCGTGTTCACCGCTAGCGCTTCCTTGACGCTGCTGAGGCTGCGATTCGCGGTGAGAAGTGCCTTGTTCGCATTCTCAAGCGCCCGCTTCTTTCGCTGGGCATCGGTGGTAAGGGTCTTGATTCTCCCCTGCAGTCCACCAATCTTTTGGTTCAGTTCTTGAAGCTGGAGCTTCGTTCTAACGAGGTCGTTCTGTCGCTTTTCTAGCTCAACAGAGGCTTTCTGGCTTTTCTCAGTTAAGGTGGTATTTGCCTTTGTGAGTTGATTGTTCTGCTCAATTCGGCTCTGCTGCTCAAGGGTAAGCACCTGCAGCTCTTTTCGAATTTCTGCGCTGTGCAGAAGCGATTGGCGCATTCCGGAGCTCACGATGAGGGAGAAGCTGATCGTCACAATCGTGATCAAAACTCCCAGACAGATGGTTCCCAGCGCCGCTGTCTGCCTCGGACGCAGTCCGAATACGCTGAGCCGCTTTTTGCCCAGCTTCTTGCCCACCATGTCGGCCAGGTAGGCAATGCCGCCGCCCGAGACGAGCAACACTATAAAAAAGCCTATTGATGAGGGTTCCAAGTTATGCCACTACTGGTTGCGACGCCACATCATGAAGCAAGAACAAACCATGCCGACTACAACCGGCGCAAAGCTTGCCACCCAAGGCGGCAATATTCCATTCAGTGCCCAAACGTTCATGAAATTCACCACCATGAAATAGCCAAAGATGATGGCGACTGCAAGGGCAAATCCAGTGGACGCGTTCGTCCGCTGGTTCCGAATTCCAAGCACGGCGCCCAGCGTTCCAAACACAATCGCCGCAAGTGCTACTGAGATCTTATTCCAGTATCCAAATTCTAGGTTGCGAATTGTCTTCTGATCGAGCGTTCCATTGCGTCGGCCGCTCTCAATCTGAGCGACGGCGTCTGCCATGGAATAGACGTCCATGTCCTTATTGTTGATCGTAGCAATATCTTGCGGCGAAACTTTTGGCTTCGGAACGTCCTTGGGCCAGGCCTCGGCAACGTCGCTGCGCACTCCGCCATCCGCTGGAACCAGTGAGGCACCACCGCGTATGTGCCACTCCTGCGTATCCCGGTGGTACTCCAATTCCTTGCAGTGCATGTACAGCGTGGGGTCGCCGTTCTTGTCGGCTACCACCAGCGTCACGCCAAACAGCTTGCTGTTGAGCGTATCAAACCTCTGGGCGACGACAAGGGCACCGTCGATCGGGAAGAACACTGGTGCTCCCGCCTTGCTCTGAAGATTGTCGATGGACATCACCATCGCGAGCGATGTTCGCTCGGCGGGTGGTGCCACCTGGTCATTGACAAAGAAGGTGACCGCGGCAACAAGAAGGGAGAACAGAAAGACGGGGCGAACGATGCGGGGAACACTGGCTCCGGCTGCCCGAAGCGCGGTGACTTCGCTGTCCGAGCTAAGCCGGCCAAAGGCCAGCAGCGACGACAGCAACATCGACATCGCGAACGTCTTTGCCAAAATTGCCGGCATCAGAAGCAGCGTGATTTTGCCGATGATCACCGGAGACAGACCACGAACCACGTACTCGGCAATCTTGTTGAGGTACGTCGCCGCCATCAGCAGGGCCGAGAACATCGCGACACCGAAAATCCAAGGGCCCAGCAGCTCCTTGATGACCAGCCGATCAATCTGCTTCAACGCAATTCCGCCAGCGTCACTCGTTGGTTCCCTCGTTGTAGTCGAACTGTTGCCCCAGATAGTGCTTGCGCACCATTTCGTTATCGGCGATCTCTTGGCTGGAACCAGCCGCAAGAATCTTTCCGTCGGTCAGGATGTAGTTTCGGTCGGTGATTCTTAGGGTCGCGCCAACGTTGTGGTCAGTGATCAGGATGCCAATGTTTCGCTGCCTGAGCTGAAACAGGATCGACTGAATCTCTTCGATTGTGACGGGGTCAATGCCTGCGAACGGCTCGTCGAGCAGAATGAATTTGGGCTCGGTCGCCAGCGCCCGCGCAATCTCAACACGGCGTCGCTCGCCGCCGCTGAGCACGTTGCCGGTGCTCTGAAGAATCTTCTTGATATGCAGCTCTTCAGAAAGCTCCTCTATCTTTGCGTCGGACTCCTTCTTGGTTTTGTGTGCCAGTTGGAGCACTAAGCGGAGGTTGTCTTCCACCGTTAGCTTTCGAAAGACGCTTGGCTCCTGAGGAAGATAGCCAACTCCGGCCCTGGCGCGCTTGTACATCGGCCACTTGGACACGTCGACATCATCGAAAAAAACCTGACCAGCGGAAGGCTTCACCAAACCAACCGTCATATAAAAGGTTGTGGTTTTGCCCGCCCCGTTCGGACCGAGGAGTCCCACGATTTCACCCTGGCTGATATCGAAGTTCACCCCGTTGACCACACGTCGGCCTCGGTACGACTTCTCTAGGTTCTTTCCGCTGATTCTCATTTTCCACCGCCTCTCGGCGTTACCGTTGTCTTAGCGGGACTTCCACCAAAGCGAATCCTAAGCGGCTGCATCTGGTCATCGAGTTCAATCGTGACCTGATCCTCCACAAAGTGGGCATTCTTAATTTCTGGCGTGTCCGCATCCACCACAACGTGTCCACGCGCCACAAGGGTTCCTGGGGACGTCGTCAGGTCCACGACCAGCCGATCGGCAACGCCCGTATAACGACTCACCGAAGGAGTCGATGTTCCTCTTGGTGTCTCCTTTCGAACAATGCTGAAGCTGACGGGCCCCTCGATCACGCCGGTTTTTAGCTGTCCAAACTTGCCGGTTTTGTCCTTGCCAAGGTCAAACACTCCCTTCGTGCCGGACACGGTCAGGTCCTGCTCTACGTCGAATGTGACTGGCGTCTTCTGGACACCTTTGATCGCAGTGCCACGAGTCGAGTCTGTGATCGTCCACGGCAGAGGGAGCTCCAACGTTCCCTTTTCAGAGGATCCGCTGTACGTCAGTCGCTCGGAGTGAAGTTCAATGTGACTGGATTCGGGCCGAGGTGCCGGTGCTGGCTTGCCTGCCTTTTGAGCCCGTTCCTGAGCGGCTTTATCTGCAGTTTCCGAGTCGAAGATGATCAATGCGGATCCGTCAATCAGTCCGCTTTTCACCGTCACGATCTTGGGGTCGGTCTCGGTGATCGTGAAGTCCATACTCTTGCCAAGTGCAGTAAACCCTTGGTCGGGTGAGAAGACTTTGGCAAGACTTCCAACTACCGAGAAGTGCTTTTCTTTGCTGCCAGTCTGCAGTCCGTCCAGATCTCCCGATGAAAAGTTGGAAACCACAAATCGGCTTCCACCGACAACAAAGGTCAGTGCCGAGCCGCCTTGGAGCCCCGGGAGGGTGGCGAGGACTGCCGCTGCGATTAGGATTCTCATGGTTGCTCCGATGTGTGCAGCGCGTAAACCCCGTTGGCATCCTGGGTAAGCACAGCCTTTTGAATGCCGGAAAGTTCAACGTTGGAATCCGTGAACACCTTCACATTTCCGGTCAGGGTGACCCTGCGGCCCTTGCCAATGTTCTCCACGAGCATATGGTCTGAGTAGGCCCGGATGAGGGTTGCCTGTTTGGTCTGAGCGTCCCGCTGAACTAAGGTCAGGTGAACGTCTCCGTCCATTTGCGCCCGTCGGAGACCATCATCAAGACTCGTTTTGGCGGCTGGCTCCATGTAAGCCGTCGCTGTTTTCCCGGTCGCGGCAAGGGTCTGCCTCTGCTGCTCATCCAGGCTGACAAGGTTCACCGGTCCCGTCATCTTGATCACGCTCTCGACCGTTCCCGCAAGGTAGTCCGCCTGGGTGCCGTCAATCTTTGTGGTTTGGAGTCCCTTTGCTCCCTTCACCTGCTTGAGGATAGAAACGTGCCCTTTGGACTGGGCGGATTGAACCAGGTACGCGTTCGGGTTCTTCGGATCGGGAACCGCGTCGATATCCATCGTGTCGGATCGCATCGTTAGGCCCTGCGGCACCGAAACAATTTCTACTTTTCCAATCATGGAAAGGTGCCGTTTTGGGCTCTTGCTGGTCAGAGCTCGCAGAGACTGAAAAGTCGCAGTAAGACCGCGGTGGTCGGTCCAAGTCTGGGCCAGACCAACCCCAGCGAGGAGCGCTAAAAATGGCAGAAGTCGCTTTCTCATGGTTGATTGAACTGGTCAGGTGAAGCGATCTTGCTGAAGTCAGCGGTCGTCCAAAGCTCTTCAACTGTACCCACGGTGCTTAGCGAACCCGTGATCTCCACATGCCCTTTCGCCTTCATGATCTTAGGTGTCCCTTCATAGGTAAGCGAGTCGCAAGTGAGGGTGAACTTTGGGTCAAGCGATTCGACTCGGACGTGATCTCTCAGGTTGAGAGTGTTGGACGGCCTGTCGACTTTGCCATGATCCGCTCGATAGGTAGATGCTGGCTTGTCTACTTTGAATATCTGGCCGTGAACGTCGTCTAGGGTGCCGCCTTTTGGCTTCTCGCCCTCTTTGAGTGCAACCGCCATTTCACCGCGCTTCCAGTAGACCGTCCACAGTCGTTCGCTGTTCTTACCGCGGTAGACGGCAGTGCCGTCATTCGTCTCGATGAGCTGCACGGGGACAGGATCTGGCTCCTTCTTCTCCTGCTTGCCGCCGGTTGAAGTGTGCCTAGAACAGCCAGCGAATCCAATCGCGCACAGAATCAGGAGAGAACGACGAGCGGAGATGTGCCCGACCTCCTGGCGAATTTTCCGAGGTGCTGGCCCGCGAGCTGGCCGCAGGCTGCCGCAATATCGTGGCCTCGCTCCACACGCTCAGTCGCATTGACACCTTTGTTCGCCAGAATCCCCCGGAACTGTCGGACTCGGTCCCGTTCCGGACGCGCAAATCCTTGCTCCGTATCCACCCAGTTGAAGGGAATGAGGTTCACCACACTAGGTACACCTCGAATGAGCCTCGCAAGTTCCATCGCCTGCTCCGGTGTATCGGTAACGTCCTTAATCAGCAGGTATTCAATCGTAATCTTTCGACCCGTGGCCTTGTGGTAGTCCCGCATCGCCTTCATGACCTCGTCTACCGGCCACTTATGGTTCACCGGCATCAGTCGATTTCGGACCTCATCAAGCGGAGAGTGAAGGGAGAGAGCAAGGTGAATCGGCATCTGCTCCTCGGCCAGTTCATAAATTTGCGGCACGATCCCAACCGTGCTCACAGTGAGGTGCCGGTAGGAGAGGCCAACTTCATCGTGGAGAAGCCGAAGCGCTCCCACAACGTTCTTGAGGTTCAGCATCGGCTCACCCATCCCCATGAACACCACGTGGGAGATGCGCCGCTCGGAGAGTCCCTGAAGCATCAGGTATTGCCCCACGATTTCGCCGGCGCTGAGGTTTCGGTCAAATCCGCCAAGGCCGGTGGCACAGAATCGGCACCCCATCGGGCATCCCACCTGGCTGGAGATACAGCAGCTCACTCGGTCTTCATAGGGAAGCAGCACGCACTCGAATACTTGGTCATCGCCGTTGTGCACAAGCAGTTTCTGAACCTTGTCAGTGCTTGTTCGGTGGGTGGCAACCTGTAGCGGCTGTGGCAAAAAGTGCGTGGTCAGGTCGTCCCGCAACGCCTGGGGCAGATCCATCATCTGCTGAAAATCGAGGATAGCCCGCTTGTAAAGGTTGCCCGCAATCTGCTTTCCGCGAAGCTTAGCCTGAGGGCGCTCGCCCAACAGAGCAATGATCTCCTCGGTGGTATGACCAACCAGACTGACGCGCGACTCCTCCACTACGGGAGTTTACTTGATGAGGGGCGAGGAGCCCGACGAAGGGGCAAAACCTCCCGATGACTTCCGCACGATCTGAACCTTGCCGAGTACCAGTTGCCTGTCAATTTCGCTAGACTCTAAAGAATGATGCGAAAGGGGGCTCATGAAGCAGCGTAAGCGGCGCGGCTGGTTGGGAACCTCGGAGGGGATGGAGCGGTGGGAAGCTGCTTTCCAAGAGGCAGGAAAGAGCGTCGATCAGATTTGCCGGTCAGTGGATGTCTCAAATTGGCCCCCTAAGTGGAAGCACCGATGGGCGGCGCTGGTGAAGGAATCGGACCAGGATTCACCGAAGGCGTTTCTGCCCAGCCCGATCGCGATGCGCCGGTTCCGAGCCGGCAAGCCGATTGAGGAATCAACCCTGCTCCTTGTCTTCTACGCGGTAGGAATTTCCCCTAGACGAGACCGCGACTATCGACCCGCGGACCCAATTCTGGTCCGAGAAGCCCCACCTGTCCTTCCTGGGGCGTACGTCGTGCGAGCCCAGGTCGAGAATCATCTGGCCCGACTCATCGACTCCAAACTGTCGGAATCTGAGCCCGAGCAAGGGCTTTGGGTTTCGCTCGAAGGTGGCGACGGTGCCGGCAAGACTCGGCTGGCGCTGGAACTGTTGGGCAGATACGCAATGCGGAATCTCAAGACCCACTTTGTAAGTTTCCAAAGCCTTGAGCCCCAATCCGCAGATGCAGGAGTCTCCGAGGCGCTCTCGTCGTTTATGGACGTGCTCATCGTCTCGCTTGGCGGTCAACCGGGCCCAACTTATTGTTCCGCCCTGTTGGCGCTGCTTCCCGATGAGCCGGTTCTCATGGTTCTGGATAATCTGGAATCCGTTCCGGGGCCAGAGGTGCAGGGAATCATTGCGGCCCTGGTCCAAGCCGTTCCCCGTGCCATCGTTTTGTCGACCTCACAATTGCCAACTGAGGAAGACGCGGCTGTTCGGGTGGATTTGAGCTCCGGCTTGGAAGCTTCTGAGGCCGAGAAGCTCCTGAGGATGCGCATGGCCGAGTCGCTTCCTCCCGGGCGCACCCTTGGGCTCTCCGACGGTGAGGTTCAAGACATCGTCCAGGCATGCCAAGGGATTCCTGCCGCCATCGAAGATATGGCCGCCTTGGCGAGGACGCCGATGCAGCCGCTGAAGGTAGCCAGGGAGCTGAAGCGGATCTTGGAAGGTGCATCGGATTCTATGGACATCGCCAGCCATTTCAATCGAGTCCGATGGAGCACCACCTTGTGGGGTTATGCCCATATTCAAAAGTGGGCAGGCAGGAATGCCGATGCCATCCAGAAAGCCTATCGAGCCTGTGGTGCCTTCGCCGGGCCCTTCACAAGCGAGGACTTTGAGGCGGTTGCAGGGCCCGGTGAATCCAAGTGGCTGCTGGACCTTGAGTCCGCCTATATGCTGAGTGCGGACCCCGGGCAGGGATTGTGGAGTCAGGACCCATTCCGACGCAGCGTCTCGGTACGCCTTCTTCAAGAGCACGGGGAAGCAGACGCCATTGCCCAGCGCTTCTTTGATTACTTTTTTCAATCCGTGGTCAGTGAGGCACCCCGCTTTGGAAGAGCAGACTCAGACCTCACGGGACTTCGTCGCAGCCAGCCGAATTGGGTTCGTGCCCTCTACATGTTGGGGGATCGAATACAGAAGGGAGAGCGTTCTGCCAGCGAACTCTTCTACCGTTCCAGGTTTGCGATTCTCGGGTCGGCCTATTACTTCAGTTGGAACTGTATCCCCCTGCTCAAGCTGATTGAAAAGGCAAGTGAGCAAAGGGGAGAATTGGCGGCTCAAGCAACCGCCGCTCGAGGAATCGGCATCGTGCTGCTCTGTCGCGATGACCGGTTGGAGTATCCACGCTGGTTTCACACCGCAAGGGACATCTTCCGGCAGATTGGGGATCGAGAAGGGGAGGCAGACTGTCTTCGCTGCATCGCCGAGTTCTACTTCATCTCCGATAAGCCGTTGGCCGTGAGTCTGCTGAAGCAAGCCCTTGAGATCATGCCTGCCGAGGAGCCCTTGGGGCAAGCACTTATTTTAAG
The DNA here is from genome assembly GCA_903927025.1 of uncultured Armatimonadota bacterium. GTDB lineage: Bacteria > Armatimonadota > Fimbriimonadia > Fimbriimonadales > Fimbriimonadaceae > Fimbriimonas. The sequence continues at coordinate 31,582 of CAIYLG010000066.1, read as the reverse complement.
ACACTTATCCTTACTGCAGCTTCCATCGGAGCAAGGATACGGAAACCTCCAGAAGGCAAGAGATATCTTCACCGCATTAGGGCGCTTCAACGATATTGCGAGCTGCGATCAGATCCGTGCCATGCGAGTTTCCATGGATGGAGAGTTTTCCGAGGCAGCCCAACTCATGCGAACCGGTCTTGTCATGGCAAGGGCCGGCTCGGACATACGGCAGGAGATTGAAATCTTGAAGACCTGCGTATGGTGGCATTTCATGTGGGCTCCAGAAGATGCCGAGAGGCACTTCCCAACCGACCAGGTTGGCCAGGACATTGAGGCGCTGCAGAGGCTCACAAAGGAGTACGGCCACCCCCTATGGACAGGGGATGCTGCTCTGCAGAGTGCGGTTTTTAGACTCAAGTTTGAGAATGACCCATCCCAGCGACGGTTGATCTCAGAAGAGGCGAGGCGGTTGCTGAAGAAGTCCAGCCTGTCTCCAGCTGAACCCTTCTATGGGAGTGTGGTCGCACTTATCGATAGGTTTGAGTCAAACGGGTCCGAAGCGGCTGAAGTTGACGCGATTCGGAACCCGCAAATCTGAACTTTCGTTAGATCTTAGAGAGGTTCCGTTTCTGTCGGCTTGCCTCAGAGTTTTTGGGATGAAGAAGTCAGCGTTCTTAATAGTTTTTGCGGCCGCATTCGTGGGTGTGTTTCTTGCTTTGCAAGTAAACAAGCTCGTCGAAGCGCGTCGATCTAGCGGTGAACCCATTGAGTGGCGACAGGGAACGACCCTGATCCCGACAATGGCCACCTCCGGTGGGTCGGCACCAGTCGATTTCCGCGACGCGGCCAAGAAGGTGATCCCTTCGGTGGTCAGCGTGGATCAGTACAACCGCATTCAATCTTGGTTTGATGACAGCCAGGGACAGCTTCGGGAGACCGGTTCCGGCAGCGGCGTGATCCTCTCTAAGAACGGCATCATCGTCACCAACAACCACGTGATCGAAGTCGCCAACGACCCTGAGCACAGCATCGTTGACCTCGTGAAGGTGCGCCTTCCCGACAAGCGTGTGCTGGTCGCCAAAGTGTTGGGCCGAGACCGCCGGGCGGATCTTGCCGTGCTGAAAGTCGAGGCTAACGATCTCACCCCGATTGAAGTGGGAGACAGCGCCAAACTGGATGTGGGGCAGTGGGTGGTCGCAGTCGGCAATCCTCTGGGATTTGACAACACCGTCAGCGTCGGAGTTGTCAGCTCGCTGGGCCGAACCCTCGGCCTCCAAAACTCGGTCCTGCTGGACGGGATTCAGACCGACGCCGCCATCAATCCTGGAAACTCGGGTGGCGCGCTCACGGATGCCAACGGACAACTCGTGGGCATCAACTCCGCCATCGCCAGCGGCAACGGCGGCAGCGTGGGTATCGGCTTTGCGATCCCGGTCAACACTATGCGTCGGGTGGTTGACCAGATCATCAAGTACGGCTATGCCAAATATGGCGGCCTTGGAATCAACTACCATCCACGGTCGGTGGAGATTCTTCAGTCTCCGCGGGACCGAGATGAACTCGCCCAGATGGTGGGCGGCACACCACCGGACCACGGCATCCTTCTCACCACCGTTCCACCCGACGGGGCCGCCGGCAAGGCGGGAATGCAGAAGTGGGATGTGATTACCGACATTGACGGTCATCCGCTCAATGACACCGTAGACCTCAATAAGGCGCTGGGCAACAAACAGCCCGGTGATACCGTCACCGTGAACTTTTGGTCGCATGGGCAGAAGCGCTCCGCGACGGTCAAACTCGACGAGATACGCGGCGATTAATAAGAAACTGCGCAAAAATAGTCCCTCTTGAGACTCCACTCAGGAGGGCCACGTCATACAATATGTGGTGTCGCGAAAGCGGCATTTGGCTCGTACAACTCAATATGTCGATGCATTCAGACGGCCTCTCGCAGTTCCTCGATGTGCTCCCAAGCATTGTCCGAGAGAGACTTGAACGCGGACCTGCACTCGATACCCTGATCGAAGTTGTCTTGGATTACGGCCGCCCTGCCGAGGCTCGCTACCGAGACACCGTCGAACGATTCAGCGACGTGATCATCACCGAACACGACATCGACTTCGTCAATAAGTCGATCGGCGAGTTCGGAACCGATAACCGAGCTGGAATCGAGCGCACCCTCCACCGAATCTCAGCTATCCGCAACCGCCACAACCGGATTATCGGCCTTACCTGCCGAGTTGGCCGCGCCTTGGAAGGGACCATCGACATCATCGATGACATCGTCCGTTCCGGCCAGTCGATTCTGCTCCTGGGCAAACCGGGTGTCGGAAAGACCACGAAGCTCCGCGAAGTCGCCCGAGTGCTGTCGGACGAAGCTATGAAGCGGGTGGTCATTGTGGACACCTCCAACGAAATCGCCGGCGACGGCGATGTTCCCCATCCAGGCATCGGCTACTCCCGCCGAATGCAGGTTCGGGTCGCGGCAGAGCAGCACAACGTGATGATCGAGGCGGTGGAGAACCACATGCCGGAAGTGATCGTCATCGATGAAATTGGAACGGAAATGGAAGCCTCTGCCGCGCGCACAATTGCGGAACGAGGCGTTCAGCTTGTCGGAACTGCGCACGGGCAAACGCTTGAGAACCTGATGCTCAACCCAACTCTCGCCGACCTCATCGGCGGGATCCAGGCGGTAACCCTTTCTGATGCGGAAGCACAGAGGCGGGGAACCCAGAAAACGGTACTCGAGCGAAAGGCGCCACCGACGTTCGATGTGGTCATCGAACTGCTGGATTATGACCGTCTCGCCGTTCATCACAACGTGATGAAAACAGTGGACATGATCCTGCGGGGCGTGCCACCGAGACCTGAGATTCGTGTAAGAACCGGTGCCGGAACCGTGGAAGTGGTTCAGGCAGAGCAGACGGCCGATCTTAGCGATCCAGGCTATAACAAGCGCTTCCCCAGCCTCTCTCGCACCCAGGTGCCGCGAGAGGAAATGCCCAAGGGTCAGCCCGTGAAAAACGGAATGGCCAAGCCAAGCGGTGAGTCGAACCGTGACCGAATAGAACTTGAGGGGGTGAAGGATGAGCCGAAAGCGCTTATCCGAATCTTTCCCTACGGTATCAACCGGACGCGGCTCGAGCGGGCGATCCGGGAGAAGAGGGCGTCGGCGTACCTGACCAACGACATCAACCAAGCCGACGCCGTGGTTGCGATGCGGTCGACCTACCAGAGCCAGCCCCGAAAGCTGCGCGACATGGCCGGTCGACCGGTGCAGACCGTGGTGGTGAAGTCCAACACGTTCAGCCAGATCGCTGACGCGTTGGATCAGATTCTCAAAGGGGGCACCGATGCCCCCGATGAGCACACCAAGGCGCTGGATGACGTGCAGCAGGCGATTGAGATTGTTCTGCAGTCTGGAAAGCCTTTTGATCTGAGCCCAGCCCCGGCGCCGATCCGCAAGGTGCAGCATCAGATCGCCGAATCGAGACGACTTGCCAGCGAAAGCGTGGGAGAAGACCCCAATCGCCGGCTGAGAATCCTGCCGACACGGCTGGCTTAGGCCAGAGTTTGGTAACCTCCGTCTCGACATGGCAAAGAGTGCGCTGATCGTTTGGGGCGGATGGGATGGGCATGAGCCCGAGAAGGTAGCTCGGTTCTTCGAGCAGGTTCTGCTCGAAGAAGGGTTTGAAGTTGAAGTGTCAGACACGCTGGACGCGTTTGCCGACGAGGCAAACGTGCTCAGCAAGTCTCTTCTCGTGCCCATCGTCACGATGAGCGAAATCACGGCCGCGCAACGCGATCCGATCCTGAAGGCAGTTCGGGAGCATGGTGTGGGCATTGCCGGCTGTCATGGCGGAATGTGCGATTCATTCCGCCTAGACACTGAGTGGCAGTTCATGACCGGCGGGCAATGGGTGGCTCACCCTGGCAATGACGGTGTGGTCTACACCATCCATATCAACCGAGACATTGCCCACCCGATCACGGATGGCATCCCCGACTTTGAGGTGGTGTCAGAGCAGTACTACCTCCACACCGATCCCGGCAACTGCGTTCTAGCCACCTGCGACTTCCCAACCCCCGGCGCCGACGGCCCCCACACTGCCAATCCCTGCAAAATGCCGCAGATCTGGACGAAGATGTACGGCAAAGGCCGAGTCTTCTACAACGCCCTCGGCCACCATCGCGATGTCCTAGAAGCCGAGCACCCAAGAGAACTCATGCGCCGAGGCTTCCTCTGGGCCGCAAAAGCCTAGCGAACGCTGGCTTCAGCCGGCGCGACGACCGCTGCTTCAGCACGGGAGAAAAGGGCTGTTGTTCGCTCGACTTCTGTGTGCGCTGAAGCCAGCGTTCCCGGTGGATGATTTCAATTCGATTCTTGTCACTTCCGCTGTGATGCTGAACTAAATGCCCACGCTGATGGAATTTCGCATAGCTTCGCCTTCACCGGATTTCTTTCAATGTATGCCTTCGTTCGCTGGAATTGATCAAAATTCCGAATGCGCCGGTCGAAAAATTCTCTTTGCCACAGTGTTCCAGACCGCCCTAGCGCCTGATTGATTCTCCTTGCTGAAGCTCCCTTAATTTGCCCAACAACTTTGGCCAGGGTACAGTTTTTTGGGGTCAGAATGCAGTGGACATGATTCGGCATAACAACCCATGCGTGCAGTTCGCAAAGCTTTCCCTCACTTTCGAAAAGGGCGTCTTGGACCCGTAGAGCGGCCACTGGATTTCTGAGGAGGCATTCGCCATGCCCCTGATCGCAGAACGCCTCAATCCTGCGGGTGATTTCGGATTTTCGAATCACATCGTCTATATCGTTGAGTTCATGGAGCCATTGAACCAATACAGATGCTGGAACAGCATCTGCGACGCGCCACGTTACGAATTGCGGCACCTCACCTCCGTCGTAGTGCGGAAGGCGACCTCGCGAATAAATGCCTTTTTCGTCAGACATTAGAGACAGCTTACAGTAAGAAGAAGCCTAGTAGTATTAGTGGGCTTTCAGGAAAGCAGGGAACGCTGGCTTCAGCCGGCGCGGCGACCGCTGCTTCAGCACGGGAGAAAAGGGCTGTTGTTCGCTCGCCTTCTGTGTGCGCTGAAGCACACACCGCGCGCCGGCTGAAGCCAGCGTTCCCGGTGGATGGCTTCATTTGTATCTTGTCCTTTCTGCCTCCACTCATTCGGTCAAGGGAACGCTGGCTTCAGCCGGCGCGGCGACCGCTGCTTCAGCACGGGAGAAAAGGGCTGTTTTTCGCTCGACTTCTGTGTGCGCTGAAGCACACACCGCGCACCGGCTGAAGCCAGCGTTCCCTTGGCCCAGACGAGATAGACTGTTTTCCATGTCCGACCTGTTCGTGCACGAGGAGATTGCGGAGGCGTCGACGCTTCCTTCCCGGTTCTACAAGGATCCTTCGGTGTTCGACCAGGTTCGGGAGAAGATCTTTGCACGGTCTTGGCAATTTATCGGTGACACCGACTTAGTGAAGGTTCCTGGTACGGTTCACCCATTCACGCTTCTCGAAGGTTTCCTGGACGAGCCGATGGTGCTCACTCGGGACATGGATGACAAGATTCATCTCCTCAGCAACGTGTGCACCCACCGAGGGATGCAGGTCGCGGAAGGATCCTCCAATGAGCGCTTCCTCCGGTGCCGTTACCATGGACGCCGCTTCGGTCTCGACGGATGCTTTCAGCACATGCCCGAGTTTGATGGGGTTTGTGGTTTTCCAACGAAAGCAGACAACCTAGCCAGTGTCGCATTCGGCACTTGGTCCAAGCTTATGTTTGCCTCGGTCAATCCACTCGCGAGTCTCGAAACCGTGCTGGCTCCGGTTCTAGATCGAGTAGGCTGGCTGCCGCTAGACCAGTTCTTTCCAGACCCATCGCGTGGGAGAGAATATATGGTCCGTGCGAACTGGGCGCTGTACGTCGACAACTACCTGGAGGGTTTCCATATTCCGTTCATTCACGCCGCGCTGAATGAAGCTCTGGATTACGGCAACTACTCAACCCATCCTTTCGAGTGGGGCAACCTGCAACTCGCAGTATCAAAGGGCGGAGAAGCGGTGTTTGACCTGCCGAAATCATCGATCGACTATGGCCAAAAGATTAGTGCGTACTACTACTGGCTGTTCCCCAACATCATGCTGAACTTCTACCCATGGGGCCTCTCCGTGAACGTGGTTCGTCCCTTGGCTCCCGACCTCACCAAGATCTCCTTTATCCCTTATGTGTGGGATGCCTCCAAACTGGGACAAGGTGCAGGGGGAGACCTCGACCGAGTGGAACGGGAAGACGAAGCAGTCGTGGAGTTGGTGCAGCGTGGGGTTCGTTCACGGTTCTATGACAAGGGCCGGTACTCGGTAGCCCGGGAACAAAACGTCCACCAGTTCCATCGCCTCATCGCGGCTAGCCTCAGCCGCTGAAGCGGTGGAAGCCTAAAGTTACATACCCATCATGCACGCCAACCAGGCAGCAATCCAGGTTCCCTCCACCGCAATCGTGGCGGGCGGAGGGCTCAGGGAGGGGGTGGCGGACTGAAGACGCGCCCCTGGCACCTTATCAAATACCAGCTACACATCACGAAGAATGTGGACCCCGGCTACGCCGGGAGCGTTGACGTTCGCCACCCCCTCCCCACCCTCCAGCCCGCCACTTATGGCGGGAGAGGGAGCCGATCTGCAGCGCCTTGGCTTGGCCAGAAGTGACTGAAACCGGGAGTGTCAATGCCCTGATTCATGTGAGCCAGGCGGTAATCCGGGTTCCCTCCACCGCCATCGTGGCGGGTGGAGGGCTCAGGGAGGGGGTGGCAAACCGCAAGCGCGCCCCCGGCACGGCATTTACGACCAGCAACTAATCACGATGAACAAGGATCCCGGCGGAGCGGGGAGCAGCAACTTTCGCCACTCCCTCCCCACCCTCCGCCCGCCACGGCTCGTGGTGGAGGAATCCGAGTTACTGCTCTTTTGCCTAGTTAAAGCAACTGCCAATCAAAGGCACAAACCCATCATTCACCCTAACCAGGCGGTAATCCAGGTTCCCTCCAGGCGCGACCGCGAAACGACTCGAGACGACAATCCAAACCGACCTCGTTGAGTCCATGCCCGGTAACCTAATTGGCAATGGCTCGTGCTCCTCGTCCTTCGACTGAATCCGTTCACGCCTGGCAGTTCAGGCAATTTGGGATGTTTATCCACTGGGGGCTCTACTCCATCCCGGGCGGAATTTGGGAGGGCAGGCAGATCGGCGGCTACAGCGAGCAGATTCAGGCCCATGCGCATATTCCACGCGAGGAGTATGAGAAGCTGGCCGGCCAGTTCAATCCGACGAACTGGGATCCGGATGCAGTTGCGCGACTCGCGATTGAAGCGGGGATGAAGTTCATCGTGCTGACCTCCAAACACCATGATGGATTCAGTCTCTTCAAAACGGAGCAGTCTACATTCAATGTGGTGGATGCGTCACCTTATGGCATCGATATCGTCAAGGGTCTCGCCGAGGCGTGTGCTCGCCATGGACTGAGCTTTGGCGTGTACTTTTCCATGATTGATTGGCACTTTGAGGGCGGCACGGGAATTGACTACGCTCCAAATGGGGAAGTGCGTAATGACAATGAAATTCCAGCATCGCATGCACAATTCAACGCCGAGCAGCTGAAGGAACTTCTCAGCGGGTACGGCCCAATATCGGAAGTCTGGTTTGATATGGGTTCTCCGACCCCAGAACAGAGCATTCTTTTCACCGACACGGTTCACGCCCTCCAGCCCAACACGATGGTGAGCGGCAGGGTGTTCAATCACGAGGGTGACTTCACGGTGATGGGAGACAACGAGATTCCCCCATATCTGCTGGAGGAGCCTTGGCAGTCTCCCGCCTCCATCTATCACGAAACCTGGGGCTACCGCACTTGGCAGGACCGGTCGGACTTGGGTGCCAAAGTCGGGGAGCACCTTAGAAACCTCGTGCGAGTTGTCTCGCGTGGCGGCAACTATCTCCTCAATATTGGGCCGAAGGGAGATGGCTCTCTCGTTGCGTTCGAGGCGAAGGTGCTGAGTGAAATTGGAGTCTGGTTGAGCCAGCACCGTGAGGCGTTTGACGGCTGCCAGCCGCAACCATTTCGGCACCTGGAGTTTGGATGCTGCACCACGGTTGACGCGACGATATACCTGTTCGTCTCAAAGTGGCCAGAAGACGGACGCCTACTGCTTCCCGGGTTGACCAACGTGATCCTCAAAGCAGAACCGATCGGCTGGACGGGAGATGTGAGAGTGTCGGCCAAGAATGAAGGCGGACAGGAAATCCTTGTCACCACAAAGCCGCACGACAGCCTGCTTCCCGTTCTAAGACTTGAGCTTTCCGGCCTACCTCATGTCTTGCTCCCTGCGATTCCACCGAACGCGGCGGGTGAATATCGACTCCTTGCAAAGCAAGCGGATGTGCTCTACCGCACAAACGGAAGGGGCTATTACGACCCACCCAAACCGTACGCCCTCACCTGGGTTCTGGATGGCAGTCTAACTGGGAAGTGGAGCTTGGAAGTCGAACTAGAGGATCGCACCGCAGCGGGCCCCCTCGAATGGATCATTGCCGGCGAGGCTCTTCAGACGAACCTGCCGGAGGACATCTCCTTTGACCTACACTTCCGACCAGGGGAGAGTTCAGAGGCGAAGCAGACATCAATTCGGCTTCAGGCTCCCGAATCGGGAATGAGGGGCGCCCACTTGGCAAGCGTTCCCAACTCAATCCGTCTCAAACCGATCCCCTAAACACAAAAAAACTCCCGGCTCCAAAAAGGAACCGGGAGTTTTGAATTTTCAGCTTACTGCGGAACAGCCTTTGCAGGACCGCTACCACTTGATGCGTGAGGCATCTTGATTTTCTGGTGCGTGTCGATCTGATCCGAAGCTTTACCGCTTCCGGATGGGGCTGCATCTCCGCCTGAACAACCTGCAATGAATGCAGATGCCAGAAGGGCGCAAATTAGAGCAGTCAGCTTTCGATTCAACTTAGAAGCCACCTGCTGGCCACATGCTCATGATGACAACGTTTCCGTTGGCAAGAGTCGTCTGCTTCATCAGACCGCCACGGTAGTCCTGAGCCAAAGCATGGCCGTCGGATGCTACGTAGGAGCTGAAGCCGTTCTGAATACCGAAGTTCACAACGCCATCGCAGAGGTTGGCTGGGGTGCAGGCTCCAGGAGGGTTGCCAGCAATGTCAGCCTGTGGTCGAGGATTCTTTCGAGCAGCTGGGCACATCATCGAGAAGCTCGTTGCGCCGAGTACGTCGTACTGGCCTGGGCTCCACTCAGCACCGTAGGTGCATGGGTTCTGGATGCCACCGAAGTTGGTCCACAGGTCCCACATAGCGCCTTCTGAAATCAGAAGAGCGTTGGATGGGTTGCCTACGCCAGTGGTGGTGTAGGAAGGAACGACCGAAATCTGGTTGTTGGAACCGTAGAAACAGCCGCCGCCGTTGTAGGAACAGCCGACACCGAACAGACCTTCGTACATACAGGTCTGACCACCGCAAACGCGGCGAGCGAACGAACCAACGCCAGTTGGCTGGTAGTTGCTGTAGCCGACGTTCTCAGCCTTGCCCATTGCACCGTAAAGGAGAGCCTGTCTCCAAGGGGTGGTTGGGGTTCCCTGAGGGATGGATGGGCCGAGTGGGTGAAGGAATACGCCCCAGCTCTTGATGTAAGGCTGAACCGTAACCTGCCATGGGTCAATGCCGTAGAACGATGTGTCTGACGGATTCGTCTGGGTTACCAGAGGAAAGTTGTCGTCGTAGTCGTTGGTGTACATGATCGCGGCGAGGCCGAGATTCTTAAGGTTGCTGATGTTCGCAGTCTGCTTAGCTGCAAGCTTCGCCTGGGCGAAAACTGGGAACAGGATAGCTGCAAGGATGGCAATGATCGCGATAACGACCAGAAGCTCAATGAGCGTAAAGGCTTTTTTCATAATGACACTCAGATTCACAAACAGGGATTCGCCAAATCGGCGGACCCGCTTGAGGAGTAATGATACGAAACATTTGAAAAAATCGCAAGGAGAAAATTTGCGTTTTCCGAAACGAAATCGAACTTTTCGATGTTAAGTAGACGACAAACCTTTACCCTGCACGAAATCGCGGGTCTTGCTGAAAATTCCCTGCAAAACCAAAGCGACGAGATTAGTTTGGAATTCCAGATCAAAGCATCCCGGGACGATGTCAAGTTGGTCGGAATATAAGTCTAAAGTACTTTGAAATGGGCCCTGATCAACAAAACATGTTGCATCTGACTGACCGTCGAGAGCGCTTTACGCTCAAAGAGCCAAATTTCGCCAAGCCGAAGGCAGACACCGTTCAAATGGCATTGCGCGAGAGACTGAAGATTGATAAACAGGTAGTTGCACCTGGACGAAACTGGGCGTTGCGGCAAGGTGTCGGTTGGTTTCTGGGTGCATGAACTCATCCTGCCACTGAAGGCCACAGTGCTCAACCACCTTCCGTGTCCATTCTTCCTGGTTGGAGACAAGGTCCTCGTAGCGAACATGCAGAGTGTTTGGCAGACCAATTTGTTCCCATTCGATCATCGCGCGGTGGTAAGTCTGGTAGGCAGCACCGATCGCCTCAACATCGTGCATAAACGCCAGTCGCGACCGGTTGACGGTGGCGAAGATTGAGAAGCAGTTGTCCAGTGGGTTCCGCGAAAGGTGAATCATGGGAGCATCTGGAAATACCATCGCGAGCAACCCGGCGAGTTCGTAATTAAGCGGCATCTTGTCGACTACCACCTCTTTGCCAGGGCATATTCGAGCGAGCACCCTCTCATATCGCTCTCGAAGTCCAATGAGCGCACCCTCGTCGAGAGTGCCATGGGTTGCGGAGAGCGCTTCCCGCCAGTATTCCCGCCAAAACAGAACCTCGCCTCCAGCGCCAACCTTTGAATCCAGCGAAAGGATCTGCTCAAGGAGGGTGGTGCCGGATCGAATCATCCCAAACACAAAGATGGGTTTGGGGTTTCCCGAGGTCGCGCCTCCGATTCGAAGCGGACCCGTCTTGCGGACTGCCGCGATGGGTGCGAGGACCGATGAAACGTACTCCTCCCTGGCAAACGCTTCGTTGCCAAACTTGTGCAGGCGAGCAGCGTGGTTGGCTTCGGCGTAGGCGGCATAGGACTCTTCGTACCGCCCCAATTTTTCAAGACTGCGTGCCAACGAATAGTTGAGCATGCTCAAATTTGCTGGGTTGAGAGAGTTTGATGTGAGGGCACTCTGCATCCCCATCACCAAGTCTTCGCTGATCAAGCCGTTTTGAACCAGAGCATGCCAAGCGGAACCTTGGGCAGGGTTGAGCTCCAGGCTTTTGAGAAGGGCAGCGTTCGACTCTTCGCGATTTCGAGCCGCGAGTTGAGTCGTGCCAAGCACCGCCCATGCAGACCAAGATTCCGGGTCCATTGAAACAGCCGTCTTAGCCAAGGGAAGCGCTTCATCAGCTTTTCCTCTCTCACTGAGGCACGACGCAAGCAACACGTTGGACCGAACTGAAGGAGATGCAGAGTGAATCTTATTGGCAAGTGCCTCTGCAGTAGGCGAGTCATCAAGCCCTTTCAGAGACTCCGCAATATCCATCAGCAGCGGCACCTGGGGTGGGCAAAGTTCAGCCGCCTTTCGGTATAGAGCAATCGCTTCGAGGCTATCACCCATCGCATTTCGTACTTCAGCCAGCCCGTGATAGCCAAATGGAAGGTTGGGCGCCAGCCGGATCACCTTTTCAAAGCACACGGCGGCTTGGTCAATATTCCCAGACGAAGAAAGACAAAGTCCAAGGTTGGCGATCACCTCAACATCGTTGGGCGCTAGTTTGGCCGCGGTCTGTGCATGCCGGAGGGCTCCAGCCAAATCCCCTTCCCGCTTCAGGGCGTTGGAGAGGTAGAGCTCCACACTCCGTGCATCGACGCCGCCATCCTCAGAGGGCGCCCAATGTTCGACCTCAGAAAGATCCCGAAGGATGGGAATCGCTTCGACGAACTTGCCTTGCCTGAAGAGTGAGATCGCCAGCAGATACCTGGCTCGGCCAAGTCCCGGCCGCACTGCCAGAAGCGCACGGCATTCATGTTCGCACACCGCTGGGGCTCCCTGCGAGTGAGCCTGAATGGCACGGCGGAGCAGCTGTTCAATTTGGTTGGGAGAAGTCAAAAGTCTCGTTTTTCTTCCAAAAGGTGCGGGAACTCGAAGTCCGTGGCATTGCAGCTGCAGAAATCGGTCTTTGGCACTCTATAGGTCTGCCAGTGCCCCCAACCACTGTCCATAGTTGCGGGATTGGCCCACCGAACTCTTATAAACCGGCTGCCGAACCTGCCAAAGGCTTGGAGTCATAACCGGCTGTTCATTTTTCTCTGGCGTAAGGCACGCCTCATCCCAGGGAAGGCCGCAATACTCAACGATTTTCTTGGCGCCTGCTTCCAAGTTGTCAACCAGGTCCTCGTATGAAACCTCCAGCATCCTGCCAGCCGGAAGCGAAGTCTGCCAGTGGCTCATTAGCCGCTGATATTCCCGATACGCGTAGGCAATGTCCTCTCGGTCGTAGGCGAATTCAGGTGGCGATGCGTACGGCGTCATGTAGATCGAAAGGCAGGTGTCGACGGGATTTCGATTGACATGGATGATCGGCGCATCCGGGAATTCGCGGTGAAGGAGACCCGCATACAGGTAGTTGAACGGCATCTTGTCTGTAATAAATGGCTTGCCGTTCGCCATTCCCTTTAGAGACGCCTGATACTCTCGGGCGAGGGCAGTCGCGGCGGACGGCTTCAGCGTTCCGTTCGCATCGATCACGGCATGAGCTCTTTGGGTCCAAAAGCGAAGCTCTCCAGCGGCGTGAATCGAAGCGTGTCGGGACAGGATCTGCTCCACAAGCGTGGTTCCAGAACGCATCATTCCGATAATAAAGATTGGCGTTGGCTTCGATGGCGAGCCCGAGCCAACCTGCTGAAGCATCTCGGGACCAAGGGCGGAAATCGTTGCGTTTTGGAGTCGCGTCAGCAGTTCTCTGTCGAAACCCTTGGGCTTTTGGATCCGAGCTGAGATTTCATTCGCCTGATCATAAAGCTCCATTGCGGCAGGGAAATTTTTGAGGTCGTTGTACGCCTTTGCCAAGCCGTATGTAAGAAGTCGGAGGTCGTTGTCGGTGTTCGAGCCGGAATCCAGGGCCGCCCGGGCGCGGTCAATCAGCGGTTGATCCGCCTCGGTCATCCGATGACCTCTGAACATGTTGATGAACGGGACGGCAGACTGAGGCTTGATCGCATGGGCGCGTTCAAAAAGGCTCCTCGCCTCATCAAACTTTCCAAGTTGCTGGTCGACAATCCCTAACCAGATGAGTGCGTCGTACACGTTCGGGTCAAGTTCCAGGACTCGAGTGAGAGCATGAACGCTAAACGCCTGCCGTCCTGTTTGGGCGCCAATAATGCCCACAAGTAGGAGAGCACCGACATGATTCGGCTGCGATGCGAGGACGGATCGACAGATCGCTGCTGCCCGATCCCATTCTCCACGCTTTGCCGCTGCTTCGGCCTGACCGAGAACTTCCTCGTTTGGGTCTGGATGCCTTACGCTCATAGATGTCAGAGAAAACCGAAGGTGCGGGGGCACCTTAGAGAATCTCAGGCAGGATGCTACCACCTGCCCTGCCGCATCTCAGGTCGTTGAAACCGACCTCAAGCTTCTATTAGTGAATTCCAACCATTGCGGCTCCAACCACAATCGCGGTGCAGCCCAGCGCCTTCTGAACCGTGAACTGTTCGTTAAGAAACAGGAACCCTATTCCGGCCGCAAAAAGCGTACTGGTTTCCCTAAGCGCCGATACGGCGCCGAGTGGCGAGTGCACCATCGCCCACGTAACAATGGCGTACGCCACCACGCTCGACGCTCCGCCTCCGAGGGCAAGCAAAATATCACGGCGAGTCCCTGATAGGCCAGTCGATCCGTTCCGCATCAATCTACTTCCGGCGATCATGAACCCATAGAGCGCGAAGCAGGAAACGTTGTACTGAGCTGAGGATGGACATAGCCGCGCCCCAATCCCATCCAACACGGTGTACACGGCAATCACCGCACCAATCGCCAACGCGGTTTGAAGTCCATGCCGGTCCCACTGCTTCCCTGCAATCCCCAGTCCGATGATCCCCACCACAATCGCGCCGATTCCCAAAATTGCGAGTGGGCGGAGGGCTTCTCCAGCAAACGAGGCGCCGCCAACTGCCACCAAAAGGGGGGATGTGCCACGTGCGATCGGGTAGGCGAATGAGAGTTCGTTTTTGGAGTAGGCCCTTGCAAGAAGCGAGAGGTACACGACGTGGAGTGCGGCCGAACCCACAACGAATGGCCATGCTTTAACCGCAAGTCCGGTAAAGGGAATAAACGGCGCGCTGCATAAAAAGGTGGCCACACCAATCCAGCCGATCGCCCAGTTTCGATCTCCACTCTGACGGAGCAGCGCATTCCAGCCTGCGTGGAGGACGGCAGAGAACAGCACTGCCAAAGCGACTCCGGTGGGCATTGCCGATGCTACCCTTCTAGCGTATTCAGTTCGTGGAAGACTCCGAGCCAAGGTTCGTATCGTCGCCATCGCTCCACGGAACTGGTGTAGACCGGCTGCCGAACCTGCCATTTGCTAAAGGTGACCACTCTGCCCTCGCCCGCCTCAGGGTGGAGGCATGCTTCCTCCCACTGAAGTCCGCAATGATCAACCAGCATCCGCGTCGTCTGCTCTGGGTTTTGAACGAGGGTCTCGTAATCCACGGTGAGGAGAGTGTCTTCACCGTAGATGTCTCGCCATTGCTGCATGGCTTCGCGATACAGCCGATAGGTCTCCACGATTTCTTCGCGCGTTCTTCCCAATCCCTGATTGGTGGAGAACGGACGCATGTAAATGCTCAGGCAAGTGTCCAAGGGGTGTCGCCTCGCGTGAATAATCGTGGCCCGGGGAAACACGGCTTTTAGCAACCCTATATAAAGGAAGTTGCTTGGGAATTTGTCAGTGGCGCGCTCAGTACTTGGTGCCAACTTCTGGAGCAGCTCTAGATACTTCACGCCTGCTGTCCTGAGCCTATCTCTGTCAACCGAGAGGTTGTTCAGATCGATGATTCGGCGCGCGGAGTCGCGCCAAAAGAAAAGCTCTCCGGAAGAAGACACCTGTGAGTGGCGACCAAGAATCTGCTCGATGAGGGTGGTGCCGGAGCGAGGCATTCCGACGATGAACACCGGTTTGACGGTGTCTATGGGAGGAAGATCTAGATCTGTCTCCCATCCAAGTCTGCACGCCTCCAGTGTTCTCCGCACCTGCCGCGAGTACCGAGACTCATGTGTGTGAGCCGGATCAAGCGCGCCTCCTCCCTTGTGAGCAAGGTCGAACTGCTTCATCGCGAGTTCATACTCCCCAAGATCGTCCATTGCCTTTCCTGCCGCAAAGTGCAGGTACTGCCGCTCTTCGAGAGGCATCTCCGCCGATTCCAGTTCGACCAAAGCGGATTCAAATAGGGTTCGGTCAGCAGACCGAATCTTTCCGTTGTGAGCCAGTGTGTAGTAGGAGAACCCTTGATTCGGCTGAAGGGTGATCGAGGTTCGGGCGCAAATCGCGGCTCCTTCGAAGTCTCCCATCTCCTGAAGCCTGCTGGCCTTCAGGGCATATGGGAATCCTTCCTTAGGGTCTTGTGCGATCGCGGCTTCGATCACAGCCATTCCGTTTGGGCCGTGCGCGGCTGAATACCGCGCGTCGCTGTGAAGCGCCCTTGCCAAGGCAGAATTTGGATCTAGCTCGACGCATCGAATCGCGAATTCGAGTGCTCTGTCCGACTGGTCTGTGGCGAGGCAACAGCGTCCCAGGTGGAGAAGTGTCTCAAAGTGATCCGCTTCGACGCTTTGGGCCAGCATGAGCGCATCGATTGCCTCTTCATGGCGGTCCATGCGTTCAAATGCAATTCCGAGGTTGTGACACGTGGCGTACTGGGCGCCAAAGCGGTTCAAGCGAGCCTGGAAGCTCTCGACGGCGGCCGAGAAATCGCCGCTGGCGAGACAGGTGAGGCCAATGAGGGAAAGCGCTTCCGGTTCCTCCGGACAAAGTCGAGCATAGGATCGGGCGTGAGCGAGGGCAGAGTCCTTGTTGGGCGTGGAGAGGTACAGAGTTGCGAGCCATCGATGTGCATCCGCGCAATCTGGCTCCAGTTCAAGGACCTCTTTGAGGAATTCAATCGCCTCGCCACTTCTGCCGTGCCGCGCGGCCAATGAACCAAGGATTAGCAGAGCATCGACGCACTCAGGCTCTTGTTCCAGCGCCTGTGCGCAGAGCATCATCATCCTCTGAACTTGACCTGAAGCCTCTGACACCCTCGCAAGGCGGATAAGTTCCGCTGTACTTGTCAACACCTAAACCATTCTAAACGGAGATGCGCTCGTAATCCTTGCAGGATGGCAAGCATTGCCGGCGGAAACCTTGGCTTATCCTCAGCAACCGAAAGGGCGCGTTGCTGCCGACTTACAATAGCGCTGTCGACTGAGGCAACAAATGGTCATTTCACGGTCCACTGCACTCGTAGCCCTTTCCCTTGTGTGTAGCTTTGAGTTCGCTTGGAGTACAGACAAGCCGCTGAAAACCTACCTCCCATCTCATGCGATGAATGAGCTCTTTGCCGGACGTCTCCTCGTCAAAGTGAAGGGTGCCGACATAAAGCCGGGTGCACCTGCCCAGCCGACCAATCTTCAAATCAGCCGGATTGCGGGAGTGCTGAAAGGTGGCAGGATGGTGGGCGGGCTCAACCATGGCGGATGGACATTGTGGGAGTACTCGGAAAAGGTCAATCCCACGCTTGCGGCACAGTCATTGATGCACGACTCTGATGTCATCTGTGCAGAGCCGGAGAACAAGATGTATCCCGTCACGCTTCCGGTTCCCAACGACCCGGATTGGTCTGCATTCGAGTTAAGCAGCGACTACGTGCTTCACACCGCAAGTTCTGGTAGCGGAGGAAGCGGGGGAAGCACCGGAATTTATGGTGGCAGCAGTGGAGTCTATGGTGGCAGCACGGGTAGTGGTTATCAAGGTGGAAGCGGAGGCAGCAGCGGCAGCGGAGGGAGCGGTGGAAGCAGCGGGAGCAATGGAAGCGGTCACCTTGTCCCATCCAAGACCAAAGCGAAAACGGGTGCGGCAGGCTTTAGACGCCTTTGGAACCTATGGGATATTAACGCTGTCACATCGGATTCCGGCGGAATTGTTTCGGGTGGTTGGGCTGTCTTTCCTGGGCAGTGGTACACCGCAGGAACAAAGCCAGCTGACTGTCCCACGATTGCGTTTGTCGATTCCGGCGCGGACATCGATCACCCAGACTTTGTCAACGCAGGTGGAACCGGGTCGGATGTGCAGCAGGGTGGCCAAATTGCAAAGGGACTGAGCGCTGCGTTTCTGAACGGTGCCGTTGCGAGCGGATCTGACCTATCGGATGGAAATGGCCACGGAACCGCCGTAGTGGGTGCCGCCATTGCCGCGGGAAATAACGGCAGCTACAATGGCCATGGCACCATCGGGGTTGGCTACAACTCCAAGGGAATGATCCTGAAGGTATTTGACGCCACCGGCTCTGCTACGGATGACAACGTCGCGGCGGCAATAACCTATGCTGCAGATCATGGTGCAGATATCATCAACGTGTCTCTTAGCACTGAGAACTACTCACAAATTCTCCAAGATGCAGTGACGTATGCCTTTCAAAAGGGATGCCTTATCATCGCGGCGGGCAGCGAGAGAATTACGGGAGGAGGGAAGCTTGGGCCATGCTATCCGGCTGCGTGCAGCGGAGCCTTGGGCGTCTCCGCAAACGGTCCCGGGCGTAAATCTGCCGAGCGAAGCTATTCCGGAGCGGGTGCCTATGTGGATATCGCAGCCCCCGGCGGCGACCTGGTTCCCTATGCTTCGGGATACCGCCGGATCCAGTATGTGTTCTCAACGTCCAGTCGGTTCCAGTCCACGTTGGGAGAGGGTAACTACAATCCGCCGTACACACGCGGCTATTCGTATTTTCTAAATGGCACGTCGATGGCCGCCCCTCAGGTTTCGGGTGCTGCGGGTCTGCTCTATGGACAAAATCACTTGTCGGCAGGTGTTCCAGGCTCGAATTTGAGAGCCTTTCAATCCTTGGAACTGAGTGCTGATGCTACCGGACATGCCGCACATGGTGGCTGGGAACCATCGCAAGGGTTCGGCTCGCTCGACGTGCTGCAGCTGCTGTCGCTGAAGTCAAATCCAAACCCGAGAACGGCTGCTGTGGGCGATGTGACCGGGATGGTGTACCGAGGGGGGAGGCCACTCGGCGGAGTCTTGGTCATTGCGCGATCCACTGCCGTCCCGGTAAAGACTTACAGAACGACAACTCTGAGGGACGGCTCTTATCGATTCAGCCCATTCCCTGGAGGGACCTACGACGTCATCGCCGACATCCCGGGCTTTGTTAAGTCAAAGCGCGTCCTCGTCAAGAATGGATGCGATCTTCCGGCAATTGACTTTTTCGGAGGCGGAGCCCCGGATACCACGTCGCCGGTCGTCTCCATGTTCAATATCGTGAGTGCTTCGAAGTCCTCCGTTAGCATCAGGCAGTGGGCATTTGATCCAGAATCCGAAATTGAGTCGGCAACCGTCCAAATTGGTTCCTCTCCCGGACAATCCAACATCATGCCGCCAACACAGGTGGCACTTGGCTCTGTCGACCTGAATCTCAGTGGCCTGAACCTCCCCGCAAGCTATGTGCTGTCCGAATCGTTCGCAAATGGTTTTGGAGGCTTGACCAAAGCGGTTCGCGCAGTCGAGGGAGACTTGGGGGACGTGGTGGTTTCAGACGCCCACCCGACGACGGGTCTTCTTCAGCCGCACCTCACCGTCACAAGCGGGCCGAATGGCTCCAACGCAATCGCCTATATCAAGATTGATCTTGGGCCGTTGCGATCAAATTGTGAAGACGTCCGGCTGACTCTGACCGGGAGCGCGGTCGGCAACCCAGTCATGGTAGGGGCCCATGCTACATCAAACAGTGCGTGGGGTGAGGGAAGCGTCAATTGGAAGAACGGGCCCGCAGTCGGGAAGATGATCGATTCGCAGATGGTGTCCTATGCGAATCAATACACGTGGAATCTCACCACGCTTGCCAAGCAGTCAAAAGCGGTGGGGCTGAAATCGATTACCATCGCGCTCTGTTGCGAATCCGCATCGCAGTCTGGGGCAAGTTTTGGTAGCCTCCGCCTTCCTGCCAGGGCTCCATCAATCGCGTCGATGTCCCACGATTAAGATGTTGCGACGACATCAAATCGTGGCGGTGTCATAAAAACCCGTACAGTAAACATACCAGTAAGGCGTAAAAGTGACCATGTTTTGGTGATTTCCTGCCGATACATGTTGCGTGGCACAATCCGCTTACATGTATACAGGCGAAACTTACGGCGCAGCCCCAGCCGGAGTCCAAGCCTCTGCAAATCGGTCATCTGAATGGATGACTCCAAATCGCGGAGTACCCGGTCTCACTGAACGTGAAGCCCAGGTAATGGACCTTGCGGCTCAGGGAATGTCTGATCGACAGATCGGACTCGAACTTGGTATTTCTCGAGACACGGTAGCCAGTTACTGGCGCCGCATTCTCCTTAAGTTTGGATCTTCCAAGCGGACAGAAGTGGTCGCTCGGTTTGCAGAGCAGCAGGCGGCAAAAACCGTCGCCGATGTTCAGCAGAGCAACCTGCAGCTCCAGGAAGAGATCAGCATCCGACGGTCTGTCGAGTTGGCCGATGCGCCAAAGCGGCTCATGTTGTCTGCCTCTGCGGCGGCGTCAGCGAGTTTTATCGACGGAAAGTTGAACCTATTCGAGATTCTTGCTCAACTGTTGAAGGACGTTCTAAAGGCCACAGATGCAAGTTTCGGCTTCTTCGCCGAGACCAGCGTTGAAGCTGCCGGTGGATCCCTCGGAGTTCTAGGAATCCTGGATTCCACCTGGAATCGCGCTGAAGCGAAAGAGCATCACACGTTGGTTGCCAACGGCTGGCAGGTTCAGGAAATCCCCGCAGCCTTTCAGCAGGTGCTATCCGGTGAAAAGAAGATTGGTATCGAGAGACGCCAGCTTACAGTGCCAGCACCGACAGAGCCACCTCGTGGTCCGTTTGTGATCTTCCCGATCAAGCACGGCGCAGATACCATCGGGCTCCTTGCCCTCACATGCAAGGTGGAATCCATCGAAGAGGGCCTGCCTGAAATCATGGAACCGATGCTTCAACTGTGCGGCAAGATGATTTCCGCTCGTCACTCGGACATTCAGCGCCATTTGGCAGAAGCAAAAGCCGAGTCGTCCGCTAAATTTATTCAGTCCCTCATCCACAGTTTCCCCAACGCGGTGATGTATGAGACTATCGACCGTAAGGTCGAGTTTGTAAACACGAAGTTCCGAGAGTGTTTCTCAGTGCCCTTTGCTGATGATGAGCTTAGTGGATTCAACTGCAGAGATAGTCAAACGGGCTGTGTGCATCTTTTCAAAGACCCAACCTCCTTTGTAGCGCGCGTCGACCAACTCGTAAGAGACCAGCGGGACTGCCTTCAAGAGTGTGTCCTAATGGCTGATGGCCGGATCCTCGAGAGAGACTTTGTGGTTCTCAGAACGGAGGGTCAAGTTCAGGGTTACCTCTGGATTTACCGCGACGTGACCAGTATCTTCACTGCCTGATTTAGCTCTCAAAGGGCAAGTCAGGCCCCAATACGCCTTCTTGAGGCAACGATGCCTCACCAAATGAAATGAACTGCTACCTAGTAATTCGACGTGGTCCGAACAGGCTACCCCTGGCAAACGCGCACCTTCTCGTGCCCCAAAAGAAGGGATTACGGAGCCGTTAGAAAGCCCCGCATCATATCTCCATCGGGCAACAACAAGGCCCAAAACGAACAACGCAAAACCTAAGGCAAAAAATGAAACTTCGCTCACTCCTCATCAACGATGGCTTCGATGTCATCGCCGTCGCAACAACCGCCCAGGACGGAGGCCGATCTATCTCGTAAGGATCACTCTCAGACGAGAGCTCCCGACGATACGAACGTTTTCGATTGAACCGCCATGAAAATCAAAAACCTATCCATTCTTCTCACCGCCGCGCTTTTATCCATTACGGCAGCGCAAGCCCAGAGCGTCAACGACAAAGCCCCAGACAAGAATCCGCAGTCTGGCGTCGGTGGCCTGCTCATCTCGCCGCTCCTGCAGCGACAAGCCGTGCATGTCAACCAAAAGACTTCCATCGACTTCAAGATGGAGAATCCCGAAACCGTCCGAGACAGCTCGGTCCTAGAAATTCTTCCCTTCACCATGGAGGACTGGACCTACAAAACGGTTTACGGCGACTCTGGAGCACACGACTGCTCCGGCTGGTTTACACAAAAAGCTCAGACGATCGTTCTGGATGCTGGCGCTAAGCAAGAAGTCCACCTTGCGATGAGTGTTCCCGCAGATGCCACCGGACCGTACTGGTGCATGCTCAAGGTTTCCCCTCGCCCTCTAGGCTCCATCACGAAGTCGCTGGTTGTTTACGAAATCCCAGTGGTCCTCATCGTTGGAAACAACCCGAGACCGGCACTAAAGGTCTACTCGCCAATCATCAAGCGATTCACTGCCAACGGCAAATCGACCATGATGTCCGCGATTCTTCCCGTCGAGAATACGAGTGACGGTTTCACCATCATCGGTGCAACGGGAACTCTACGAAGTATCGACACCGGACGAATTCTTCGAGACTTCATCCTTGATGACCGCAACTTGATGCCAGGAACGAAGCGCCAGATGAGCTTCCTGATGCCGAACCTGACAGACGGGCGCTATCGTCTGGAATTCCGAGCGATCATGGGAACGCGCTCCCTCCAGGCCGTGAGCGCCGACTATGTCGTTAGCAAGGGCGATGCGGTTCCAGCAAGTGAAGCAACTGCCTTCGAAAGAAGCCCGATCTCAATCGAGCCATCTGCCCTCAATGTTTCGGTCCCCCGAGAAGGTTCAAGAACCCTCACGGTAAAGATCACGAACAACTCTGAGAAGCCCAT
Organism: uncultured Armatimonadota bacterium; assembly: GCA_903927025.1. GTDB lineage: Bacteria > Armatimonadota > Fimbriimonadia > Fimbriimonadales > Fimbriimonadaceae > Fimbriimonas. The sequence goes on along the minus strand of CAIYLG010000066.1, from coordinate 9,505 downwards.
CAAGGCTGAGTTCAGCGCTAAGCCTCTCGAACAAACTAAGTCTGGTGCGATCGGCCTCGGCGACGGCGTCTTGCCGGCCGGAATCGAACTTGACCATGACTACGACGGAACTCCTCTGGATCCAAAGGAAACACGGCTTGTCCAGATCCACGTGACGGTCTCACCAGACGCTCAAGGCGACATCTGGTTCGGTCTCGCCGCAAAGGACACTGAAAGCAAAACAACTCTTGCCGAATCCATCTTCTGCACGATCACCGTTCCAACCACCCAGGCCCCGATGCTTAAGCTCGAGAACGCCACGGTAGTGAAAGACGGAGACAAAAACCTCGCCATCAAGTTCGACATTCACAACTCCGGCAATGTGGCTCTCCGCCCCGAGCCCACCGGAAGTGTCCTGGAGAACGGCGTTCGACTCGTTGATCGAATATCGGTACCGATCATCGGTGACGGTGGACTCCTTCCAGGAAAGACCGTCAGCTGCGAAGCGATGCTCCCGCCCCACCTGAAGCCAGGCTCTCACATTGTGGAGTTCAGCTATCAGTACGGTCTCAAAGACTTCGCCACCCTCCGAGTGCCAATCACAGTCAAGGCTCCAGTAGCACCTAAGACTGCAAAGGGAGGCAAATAATGTCCCGCACCGCGGTTCGGACTGGACTCACCATCGCAATCATGGCAGCGCTGGTATCCGCCGCCCTCGCGGTGCAGGGCACAGCTAAGCCTCTGAGCCAGAAGACGTCCCCGAAATCTGCTCAGAAGCTTGCCCCTAAGAAAGCTGTCCAAAATTCCACCAGCAAGCTGATCCAGAAGCCAGCAACTAAGTCTGTAACGAAACCCGTTGCAAAGCCATCCTCAAAGCCAGGACAGAAGTCCGCGCAGAAGCCCGCCCAGAAATCTGTCCAGAAACCCGCGACGGCTTTGAGCCCAAAGCAGGTTGAAGACAGGCTGCGAAAGTCAATTGGCCGAATGGAGGTACCGATTCAGCCTTCTGTACAGACTTCCGCCCCAACCCAAACAATTGCCCAAGCGGCTCCTCAGGCTTCGACGCCGGTGGTTTCGCCGACGACTACCCCTCCTGCGCCAGTAGCCCAGACAAATCCAGCGCCAGTGGCAACCCCGACTCCGACCCCTCAAACTCCAAAGCCAAGAGCGCCTAGGAAGCTGTCCAACGTCTTTGTGGACTCAGACGCAAAGACCGTGATCCAAGAGATCACCAATGCAAGTGGTGCGTCAATCCTGGCCGATTCATCGGTGAAGGGAACCGAGATCAACTTCAGCTTGAAGAACGACACGGTTGAGTCGGCGCTCGACAAGTTCTCAGTCGTCCTTGGTCTCGTCTGGAAGAAGAAGGGTGACATGTACCTCCTATCGACGGGTGCACCCGGAACCCCTCTGTTTGAGGAGTTCGCCATCACGAAGACCTACGTTCCCAAGACTCAGGCGGCAGACAGCCTGTTTGCCCTCCTCTCGCAGTCGTATAAGCTTTACGCGACCCTGGATAAGAGTGCGAATCTCATTTCGATCACTGCTCCAGAAGCAAAAGTTAATGCAGCGATTGCTGCACTGGAGAGCGCGGATGGCCCTCGAAAGCAGTTCATCGTCGAGGCTCTCGTCACGGAGATAAGCAATCAGGTTTCCACTCAGACAGGGTTCAGCTGGTCCTGGCGATACTTCGCATCGGATGCATCGTCTGGCTTGACCTACGGAATTGCCTCCGCTGCGGACGTCGTCTCGATCAAGAACCTCATTGGTGGCGGAAAGGCAAAGCTTAAAGCGAATCCACAGGTGATGGCAATCGAAGGAAGAGAAGCCAGCCTGACGGTAGGAAATGAAAGCTACTTCCCGATGGTTTCTGGCAATTCGAGTTACTCCACTGTGACGTTCCAAAGAATCAACACAGGCATCACACTCAAGTTCACGGGCTATATCGATGGAGACCAAATCAATCTTCACATGCAGCCAGAGGTCAGCGACGCTGTCACAAGCGTTGCCGGAAATCCAACCACTACGGTTCGACGAGCAGACACGTACATTCGAGTGAAGTTCGGTGAAACGGTTGCACTCGGCGGCCTCGTGCAGGAAAAGGAAACCCGCCAAGACTCAAAAATCCCGTTTCTTGGAGATATCCCTCTTCTCGGAAAGGTGTTCCAGAACTCTTCGCGCTCCACTGTAAAGAGCGAGACGGTGATCCTGCTGACTCCCAAACTCGTCGAGATGGGAGCGCCGATCTCTAAGTAATTAATAAATTGGATAGCCGCCAAATCTAGCGGGCGGCTATCTACTTGAGTGCTTCCAGTACCATCGCCACCTGCGAGTCATCTCGGACCTCCAGGAGCTGCTTCCAGCCGACACCCTGGAGGAGCCGGGCCTCCTGAGTCATGTGCGACTGCTCTGGGTCTGATCCCAAAATGGCGCGATTGCCTTGGTCCAGACTGGCAAGCTTCATCAGAAAGCAGTATTCCAACCCCGGATCATCACCGGGTCCACGGCCGTGCTTCCAGAGCTGCTCGATGGCGTGCGCCTTCACTCCTGTTTCCTCTAAGAGTTCACGCTCTGCGCATTGCTCTGGTGTTTCACCGGGCTCAATTCCGCCCCCTGGCAATGTCCAGTACTCGCTTCCGGATTCGACGTGCCGAACCATCAGGATTTGGCTGCCAACGATTAAGGCTGCGCAGGCTCGATCGTGACTCATCTCTACGTGAGGTTACTAGATCGCCTGCACCTTCAACCTGAATGAACTACCTGACAATGATTCTGGTATGTCCAAATCCTCAGCACCGGGCGAGCTAGAAATTTTCAAAACTTTCGGCTGAAGGCTATATATAGTAGCTTTCATGGCTATATAATGTAGCTATGAAGTGCCAACCTTTGAGTCGATTCGCACTCAACGAACCGGCGGCAACACGCCTCAGCCCTATTGCCATTCTTAGAATTGAAGGAGCAAGTCTCTTCGCAGGGAGCCTTATTGTCTTTCATTCCATTTCCGCACCTTGGGCGCTGTTTTTGGGACTATTCTTGACTCCCGACCTCGCGATGCTCGGCTACCTGAAAGGAAACAAGCTTGGAGCGACTCTCTACAACCTAACGCACACCACCACCATCTATCTGGGACTGGCGGCACTTGCTTGGTTCACGAAATCCCCAACACTGCTCGCTGTTGCCATTACTGGACTTGCCCATATAGGCTTTGACCGTGCCCTTGGCTACGGTCTCAAGCTGGACTCCGGATTTAAGCACACTCACCTTGGGCAACTCGGAAGTTCGGAGCAAAATTAGTGCCAGCGGTGGCCAAGACGAGTCGCCAGGATATCCTCCGTACGGCAGAGGACTTGCTGGGACAGCGTGGCGAGGAAGGCGTCACATTCCTTCAGATTGCGAAGAGATGTGGAGTAAAGGGCCCATCGCTCTATAAGCACTTCCCAGATCGAGAAGCACTGATCCATGAACTGGAGGTCCGAGCCTTCGCACAGCTTGGGAACCAACTGTCAGCGGCGCCGCAATCGGTAATCGGGCTCGCATCTGCATTCCTCAGCTTTGCCAGTTTGAATCCGGGCCCATACTCGCTTCTGTTTAAGTCCGGTGATCCGAGTCTGCCCACCGAAGCCATCCGCCCCGTGCTCGTGCTGCTGGAGAATATTCTTGGGAATCGAGAAGAAGCTCTCACGCGAGCACGCGTGATTGCCTCATTTCTTCATGGATATGCCCTCATGGAGCGATCTGGGGCATTTCGGCTCGGTGGAGACCCCGCTGCGTGCGTCGCCGTCGGCTTAAAGCTGATTGTCCCAGAAGCATCAGGCACAAACTAGCTAACGAATCACTATAAATTCTGAAACCGTGCACTGTATTTTCTGCAGGGTGCGGTACATATCATTCGTTGCCCCGTAAGGTATTTGCCTTCAACCCGGTCTCCGCAAAGCCGCTCGGATCGAACCAGTTCGTTGCCGCACTCTTGGATAGTTCGCTATGGCAAGTTCGAGACCCTTTAGACTAAATCGTTCTGCAGCTCGGTCAACCCGATCGGAGGAGTCCTTCTGGTAGGTCGCTGGCGAATTCGGATGCTCGGCCCTCTCGCCATTCAGGGGGACGATCTCGAAATCACACGATTTCGAACCCGACGAGTTGCGTTGCTGCTGGCATACCTTGGCCTGTTTCCCTCACGAAATCACTTCCGGGATGAAGTTGGGGACCTCCTTTGGCCGGAGGCAGACGACGAGGTACTTCGACGAAATTTGAGGCAGGCGATGAGCACTCTGCGGAAGGCTCTTGAGCCACCTCCTGTACCGTATGGAACTGTTCTGCAAACCCAGCAGGGCCGGCTGAGGCTGAACCCGGAGGCCATTGAGACGGATGTCGTCGAATTTGAGCGAGCCGCCGCACGGGGGAAATCCGGCTCAGCAGAGACAAGACTCGCCTCACTAAAAGCTGCGGTTGGACTCTATTCTGCGCACCTCTTGCCAGGATTTGATGACGATTGGATCTTTCAAGAGCGCCTCCGCCTGGAAGACCTCTATCTCTCAACACTTCATCAGCTCACAAAGACTCTCGTGACGCTGGGACAGGTTGAGGAAACGATCCCCTACCTAAAACAAGCGATCGGACTGGATCCGTTCGTGGAAGATTCCTACCTGGAACTGATGCGCTCGTACATCCAGATCGGTCGGCCAAACGAAGCGATCAGGCTTTACGATCAGCTTCAGAGCCAGTTGAGCGAGGGACTTGGGCAAGAGCCTTCTGCGCTTGCAACAAAGCTTCACCTCAAAGCAAAGTCGATCTCGCCACTTGACCCGGCAATCCAAGTGCCAGCAGACGCGCCGATAAACCCGGAACAAAACGTCATTCCCGCAATCCACGTGCCAACCGTGAGGCTGCCCGTTCAGGTCACCAAGTTTTGTGGAAGGCAAGACGAGATCGATCGGACGATTGACCAGTTCGCGAGGAGAAGGGCGAAAATTGTCACCCTCGTAGGCCCAGCAGGGACTGGTAAGACGCGGCTCTCGATTGAGATTGGACGAAAATTACCGCCAGACGAATCTTGGAGTGTTTGGTTCGTGCCTCTCAGCGATCTTGCGACCGGGGCGATGGCGGAAGATGCCGTTCTTGACACGTTCAAGGCTCGACGCTCGGGCCGAGCCGATCCGATGGATCGAATGGTTGAAGCGGTCAGCCAAGCGGGCAACAGCCTCCTCATTCTCGACAATGCCGAGCACATGGTTGAAGAAGTTGCCGCGCTAGTCCAGCGCTTGGGAGAGCGGGTCCCCGATCTTCAGATACTGGTCACCTCGCGCCAACCGCTCCGGATTGCGGGAGAACACCTGGTGCTGGTTCCTCCGCTGCCGATTCCGTACATCGGAGAAGGTTCGGGGGCGGTTTCCCCGGAGGAGGCGGCCGCTTTTGCCCGAATTCCCAGCGTTCAGCTCTTTGTCGACCGCTGCCAGATGATTCGGCCCGACTTCCAGCTCACCGTCAATAATGCCCGCTCTATCTCAGCGATCTGCGCCCAATTGGACGGAATGCCCCTTGCGCTGGAATTGGCGGCTGGCCTGTCAACTGCCTTCTCACCTGCCCAGATGCTGCACCATCTGCATCGTCGCCTTACCCATCTCACCAGTCGCCGAAGAGACTTGCCAGAAAGACATCGGAGCTTGCGTGCGGCAATCGATTACAGCTTCGACTCTCTTGATCGCCGTCTTCAGGAGTTCTTTGTCTCGCTCTCCGTATTCCGAGGGGGAATCACCGTAGAGGCTGCGCATTTCGTGTTCGGTCGGGATAGGGCGGATGATGTCTCTATCCAACAAATCGGCGAACAGCTATGGGAGCTTCAGGAACGGTCTCTGCTCAAAGCTGAAGACGCACAAGAATCTTCAACTCTGCGTTTCCGGATGCTGGAAGCCTTTCGGCAATATGGAGAGGAACGCGTTTCGGAGGAAGAATGGCTGCGACTTCGCAGCCGTCACGCTGAGTTCTTTCGGTCCAATCCGCCACCCGATTCTTCCTCAATGCCGCTCGAGGAAAGAACTCGCCGGCACCTATGGATCGAGGAGGAGTCCGACAACTACGCAGCGGCAGTCGAATTTCAGTTTGCCGAAGGTAGGGACGAGGAGTGTATTTCACTCCTGGGAGCGCTTCAAAACACATGGTTCAATCGTGGGCCTAGACAGTTCGAGCGAAGTTTTATTCGCAAGATTGCAGACCGCGTAGATCAGCAGTCTATCGATCCAAACTCAAAGATTCTTCTGCTTCGGATGCTGGGAACAACCTATATTCGGAGTGCGGAGTACGCCGCCGCCCATCGCGCGTGCGAGCGTGCGCTCGCCGTTGCGAAGGCATCTGGTCTGGAGGAACAGGAGATCGTATGCCTGCTGGGAATGGCTACATGCTCAGGCTATTTGGGCAACCTTGACGAGTGCCTAGAGCTCAGCACTCTTGCCTTACTGCGACTTCCCGAGGGCAGCCACATGCTTCGAGAGCGAGCGCTCCTCGGCGTAGGTGCCGTGATGTGGGGCAAAGGCCGACTGCAAGAAGCGGAAACTGCATTCAAAGGGGCGGCGGAGCTCTCTGCCCAGGCGCGCGGCGGAGAGGCAGACGTGCTGATCCTCAACAACATTGCTCGAGTCTGCTTGGATCTGGGCCGTTTCGACGAGGCGATGACTCGGCTTGGAGAGGCGGCGCGCGTTGCGCGCCGGATGCACGATGATTTCGGACTCGCCATCAGCTTCTCCCTGACCAGTCGCTATCACCGCCTGCATGGACAATTTGAAGAAGCCCTTGGCAATGGAAGGGAAGCACTCCTCCTCTTTCGTGAAATGGACTTCCTCCAGTACTCGCTTGTCAGCCTGTTCCAGCACGGTTTAGCCCTTGTGGATGCTGGAAACCATGCATCAGGGCTTCAGCTCTTGGCTGCCGCAAGCGGAGTCGGGCTCGAGGCGCGGCAACCTGACAAGCTCGATTTTGAGTTCGCGACCGCCAAAATTCGCGCCACGCTTTCACCAGCGCAATTTGATCTGGCCTGGGCAAAGGGACTCTCCATGGGAACTGAAGAGGCGTTTCGCTTTGCTTTAAACACCATCGAATGAGACGGTTCAAAGCTGTTGACGTTTGGTTGACGGCTCGCGGATACGGTATTGGGGTGCATTATCTCCCTCACCGCCCGATTGTGAGTCTGCTTGCAGGCCGCCAGTCTCGCCGCGGGTTTACCCTTATCGAACTTCTGGTCGTTATTGCCATTATCGCCATCCTGGCCGCGATTCTCTTCCCAGTGTTTGCACAGGCAAAGGCGGCAGCCAAGAAGACAACCTGTCTGTCCCAAACCAAACAGATTAGCCTTGGGACCTTGATGTACTGCGGGGACTATGATGACTACGAGCCGCTCATGGAAATTGGAGGTCCGCCCCAATTCGCCCAATCTGGCGATGGTCCGGCGCCCACGATTTTGTTCACTTTCTGGTTTGGCGGCGTGGGTCTAGACCTCAATAACCCGTCGGTCGGCTGGAAGATCGTTCCCAATGCGGGACTCCTCTACCCATACATGAAGAGTCAGGCAATCATGGCCTGCCCAAGTGCAACAACTCCCAAAAATCTTGATGGCGGCATTCAGCACGCTTTCAATCTGGGCTACGGCGTGAACTACAACGTGATCGGACCAGGACCAGACATGGGCGGCAAGGGTTCTGCGACCACAACCAGCATGGCCGCGCCTGCGGAGACGATCTTGCTTTCCGATGCTGCGAGTGCAATTGAGGTTCCCAGCCTCGGGCTCGAGCCGTCTTTCATCCTTCAGCCGCCGTCTTCGGGTGGCTCTCCAACGATGTACGGCGTTCACACTCAAAAGTGCAACGTCGCTTGGTGCGATGGGCACTCCAAGTCCGCGAGCCTCAGCAAGCGCCCGTCGTCCTACTACAACGACGCGGCCGTGCAGGGCCTCTGCGAGACGAACTTCATGGGTGATGTGATGAATGCTCAGTACCCGTACGGCTCCGACTGGCAGGACTACTACTTCCGATTGGATAAGCCCAATTGAAGCTGGGAGTTCTGTTAATCGCTATCCTTGTTGCTGTCGGCTGCTCAGGTCAGCCGGCGGCAACATCTACGTCGGCGTCTCCTGCCAACACCCTTGATCAGAAGCTGCAGAAGATGTCCCCTCAAGACCGCGCAGAATACGTAAAGACCCACTTCGATGAAGTGAAAGAATCTGCCGGCATGCCTAAGATCCCAACCTCCGCTAAGCCCTCTGGAAAATGAACCTACTCGCCGCCTCAGCCCTTGTCTTGGCTATTCATGCTCCCGCAGTTGCCAAGCGCCCCTACCTCAACATTGGGGACGCTGCACCTGCGCTGAAGCCTGAGCGATGGCTGAAGGGCACGCCTGTGTCAGAGTTTCGGCGTGGAGAGGTATACGTCGTTGAGTTTTGGGCAACTTGGTGCGGCCCATGTAAACAGAACATCCCCCACCTCACCGATTTGGCAAAGCGCTATCAGGGGAAGGCTCACATCCTGGGCATCAGCATCTGGGAGAGCAATGATCCGACCTCGACGTCGTATATGAAGCGAGTTGAGGACTTTGTGAAATCGGAAGGCGACAAGATGGACTACATCGTGGCTGCCGATGGCCCCAAGGCGACAGTCGCCAACGCTTGGATGAAGGCTGCCGACGAAGGTGGCATTCCGACCTCGTTCATCGTGGGCAAAGATGGCAAGATCGCGTGGATCGGACACCCGGCTCAGCTTGAATCCACCTTGTCCCAGGTTGTCGAAGACAAATTTGACGTCGCTTCTGCTCGCTCTAAAAGAGCGGCGGATGTTGAGACCGTCCGCCCCATCCGGCAGGCTTTGGAGCAGAAATCGTACCGTGCTGCAATCGACCTGATTCATGAGGCCGACACCAAGCACCCCGAGCAATCTCGGATGTGGGACTACGATCTGCTCGTCGCCATGTTTCACGCCGAACCTCCGGCGGCGATGAAGCGCGCGGATGCGATCTTGGCCGACGCGCAGGGAGACATCGGCGCTTACCGCATGGTCGTCTCCATCTTTGCCAGCCAAAAGGATCTGTCTCGCCCAACGTACGTTTACGGAAGGGGTCTTTCCACTAAGGCCTTGGCCAAGAACGAAATGAAGTATCTGTTCCTCGCCATGGATGCAGAAATCTGCAGTTCCCTCGGTGACACCAACGGCGCCGTCAAATCCCAAGAGCAGGCAGTGGAACAAGCCGAACACGACACCCACGCCCCCAAAGACTTCGTCGAGTTCCTTAAAAAGAACCTAGCCACAATGCGTCAAAAAGCCGTAAAGCACTAAACCCCAAGTGGAGCGCCTCGATGCATCGGGACGCTCCAGACAAAAACAGCCCAGGCGATTCCGCCTGGGCTGTTTCGTTTCTAGGGTGTGTCTGTCTTAGTTGCGGACCACCGTGATGGTTCCCACGTTCTCGTAGACGCCAGGTCCTACTGTAGGATCGATAACGATCTGTCGTCCGAGCTGAAGTCTCATGATGCCGCCTGTCTGAGCGACCT
>CAIYLG010000065.1 GCA_903927025.1 uncultured Armatimonadota bacterium | reverse complement strand
GGAGATGGAACGATCTACCTCATTGCATCGGACGGAAACTTCTACGCGGTTCCATCAGCCGGCGGAGCTTCTGTATGGCACCTGAAGCTCGGAACCTACGGAAGATCGTCAGCGGCAGTAGGAACTGACGGAACACTCTACATAGGGTCAACCGACAGCAACCTCTACGCCATCAACTAGCTGTGTCCGATCTCTGATCGGGCAAATTGGGGTGCAGTACCTTCCACGTCTGCACCTCCTTTTTATTTGTGGCGGCGGCGCAGAAATTCTGCTGTCCTTTGCTGAAGGGCATCAAGCAACCGTCACACAAAAGAGACAAATATGGTGACCGCAATGCCATTTTGTGGTGTGTAAAATGCAGCACGATGTCGGTGTATCACCCTGGCTATCCGATCACGACGCCTAAATACAGAACTGGACTCTGGGTCCTGTTAGGCGTGGTGCTTGCTGGTTTCCTGTACCTGTGGCAGGCCTGTTTGGTCCAAACAGGCGGCAAGTTTGTGTACGGGCTCGACGATGCGTACATCCACCTCGCCATTGCCAAAAACCTGATGAGTCATGGTGTTTGGGGTGTTACCCCGTTTGGCAACACCTCCGCATCCAGCTCTCCTCTTTGGACGTTGCTGCTGGCAGGTGCCCTGAAGTTAACCGCAGGGTCGGTCTTCACACCGCTGATCGTGGCGGCGACATTCTCCGCGGTTGCCACCCTGTATCTCTATCGGCAGCTCGCTGAGTTTGAGGTGCCCATTCCGATAGCTGTGCTTGTATCGGCATTGTTTTACTTGGTGGTCCCGCTCACCACCCTTCCGTTCATTGGCATGGAGCATGCCATGCAGGTGTTTTGGGTGGTTCTGTACGCCTTCTGGCTGATCCGTCGCTTTCACCCGGAAGCGAAGGACGAACACGCTTTCCCGGTTGCCTTCCTTACGCTCCTGATGTGCCTTACTCGGTTCGAATGCGCGTTCCTCGTGATCGTGCCATTCCTGGTTGCCCTGTGGAGACGAGACATTCGGTTGGCATGCTCGCTGGCGCTTGGCCCGATGGTTGCTATAGGCGGGTTTGCCTTCTACTCCTTTCAGAGAGGAATGCCTCTGGTGCCCAACTCGATTCTGCTGAAAGGGAACCATCCAGGCGATCCTGCGTACCTCCAGTCCATCCTGATGCACATTCGGTTTGGCATCTACTCAGACTGGCCCAGCTTCACTGACCTCTTCCTCCTTACTTTGACTTGTGCCGGCGTTCTTCGACTGAAGGCACTCAGAGAGGCCAATGGGCCCTTGCAGGTTCTGGTGTGGACCACTCTGGTCGCAACGGTGCTTCACGCAGGATTTGCGATCATCGGCGGGATGTTTCGGTATGAGGCTTACCTGGTCGCCTTGATGGCGATATGCATCGGGTTGACTTGGTGGGAGGCCGTGAAGGCAATTAGCCAGATTCAGGACAGAACGTTGACACGTCAACAGTGGTTTGTCGGATTCGCGGCGATTCTGATCGGCATCTTGCTCCTGATTCCGGTGTTTATTTTCCTCAAACACTGGGTCCTGGTGTGCACGCTGGCAGCTTGGCTTTTGACACTCGCTCTTATAGGGCTGCGCCAAGATTTGACAACGCAGCGGTTTGCGAAGCTGGCGATAAAAGGATTCGCACCAGTAATGGTCGTGATCGCGATGGGACATCGGAGCCTGGAATCCGCTCGGGTCCTTCCATTTGCCTCTAGAGACATCTATTCCCAGCAACTTCAGATGGCCACGTTCCTTCACCGCTACTACCCTGGCTCCAAGGTAGTCGCCAACGACATCGGGGCCATTTGCTTCCTCGATGACCCGCACCTTTTGGATCTCTTCGGTTTGGCGACTGACAAGGTGGCCCATTACCGGATGAAAGGCTCCTACGGCACCAAGGAAATTGGGAGCCTCATTCACGACTTCGACCCAGATGTCGCCGTGCTGTACCCGTCGTGGTTCAGCGGCAACAAGGCGCTCCCTCCGACCATGTTGCCCGTGGCGGCGTGGACGGGCCCGCCCGTCGTCTCAGCGGCAAGCCCTACCGTGGTGTTCTTTGCCAACTCTCGACCCAAGGCGCTTGCCCTGCGGAAGCGGCTGATGGAATTCAGACCCTCGCTTCCTGAGATCGTCCGAGCCAAGTTCTATCGCCTTCCGGGGGAGTAAGGTAAAATCTTCTTTCGTTAAAGGGCAGTTCAGTGAGGTCCCGAGCGTTCCGCTCGAGGCGCCTTCTGAGCAAGAGAGAGCGGGCGGTTAGCTCAGCGGTAGAGCACCAGTTTCACATTCTGGGGGTCGTAGGTTCAAATCCTATATCGCCCACTCTCTCATTCCTTCCTCTCGTTTTTACGCCAATCAGTTGAGGTTATCCAAGGGCTTTGACTAGTTGGATCGGGACGAAACACTTTCAATCTGCCGGAAGTGTTGAGTCATCGATGAATCTCTCTGCTGCGGCAAAGATCCGCTCTCGTCTCACGGGCTCCAGGCGGTCGACGCCTTTCACCATCACGGAGAGGCGCGGGTTTGTTGCGAAAAACTCCCTGTTCAGGTGAATCAACCGCCAGTAGAGTCCATCCCAGACGTCACACCAGGGACCCTTTGAATGGTCCGACATTTTCAGAATATAGCTGGAGCCGCTCAGATAGGGCTTGGTGGCGAAGTAGCCTCCGTCAGCAAACTGGGACATTCCGAGAACGTTGGGACGCATCACCCAGTCCGCGGCGTCGACGAACATCTCCATGAACCAGCGATTAGCCTGCATGGGGTCGACTTCGCACATCAGCATCGCTGCTCCGAGGACCATGAGCCGCTCGATGTGATGGCAGTAGCCATGGTCTCGCGCACGGCGGATCGCGGAGTCCAGCGGCGGGAGACCGGTGGTGCCGTTGTACCAACACTGCTTGAGGCTGCGACTATGTTGAAACGGTCCTGCTGGCAGTGACAAACCCACATAGTCGCGATCAATCCCCCTAATAAATTCTCGCCAGCCGATTACTTGCCGGATGAAGCCCTCTAGGGAGTTCATCGGAACCGGGCGTTCCTCATGTCTTTTGAGCACGCGAGAAACGACCTGTTCAGGAGTCAGCAGCCCGATGTTCATCATGGGGGTCAGAAGGCTGTGAAAGATGACTCTCTCACCTTTGGAAATGGCGTCTTCATACGCGCCGAATGAATCGAGGCGCTCTTCGACAAACGTTTCTAGCCAAACCCGGGCTTGGTCATGGTCGACGGGGTACCCAAAACGCTCTGGATCACCTGCATGATCAGAGAAGCTGGACTTCACAACGTTGATCACTTCATCTGTCAACGGGTCCTTCGGACAAGGGTGGCAAGCAGGAACCACCAGTTTGGGCGGCAGCTTAAGCCGGTTCTCGGCATCGTAGCTCCACTTCCCTCCAACCGGGTCACCTCCAGGTGTGACCAGAGTGCCCAGCCTTCGGCGTTGCCAGACGTAGAACTCCGCCATTATGCGGCGACTTCGTCCACGAGCGTAGGAATCCCACTCCTCCTGTGAGGTGAGGAACATCGGGTTTCGATGCAGGAGAAGAGCGACTCCCAGGTTCGCGGCAAACTCCTGCAGCGCAGTTCTAAAGAATTGATCCGCGGGATCATAAGTGTGCAATTCCGTGGCGCGGCTCCGGATGATTTCTTCCTCAAGTACATCGAAGATCCTTCGTTCCTCTTCCAACTGCACATAGTGGACGCGATCTCCCCATCGGGCGGCGAAGTGCCTCATCGTGGAAAAGGTTAGGACGAGCTTGTGGGTGTGATAGCGAGCATGTCGTGCAAGGTCTCGATCCTCAACCATGACGATGGGTCCCTCTGGCAGGGCGCTTAGGTCTTCAAAAAGCTGGTCTCCGAGAATGAGATTGAGCGCAGCCATCGGCATATATACGACGGTTGCGTGCTCAATACCTCCGAGATTGTCCTTTTCGATGTCTCAGCCCAGGTCACGGCGTTGCGGATCGGCTTCCTCCACCGGACTGCTGAGGTATTCCGGAACTTTGGCTAACCCGTATTGGGCTTCAGACCTGCTCGAACAGAAAGACGCCTTTCTTGTTGGCGACGATGATGTCGGCGAGGCCATTTCCGTTCAGATCTTGGATCGCGAACTGGGTGCCAATTCCTGAATCCTCGTCAATCACGTGGCGCTCCCACTCAAGTCCCCTGGGGGTCTGCAAGAGTTCGTACCGCACCAGCAGAGCAGGTTCAGAGGCGCCGTTATCGCGTCCCGGGCCGTGGGCCCAGAAGCGCTTGCCGGTGACGAGGTTCAGAGATCTTGAGCGTCCGAATTTGCCGATTGCCAATGCGTGGGTTTGGGAAATCGTATCGTCGATCAGGTGCCTTTGGAATCCGCCGCCCTTCAGTGGCTCAAACCACCACACCCCGCGGTCGTGGGCGGAACTGGTGGCGAGGATCGTTCGGCTGTTTCGGTTCACGTTGAAAACCTGCATCTGCGCGCAATCTGGGCCGAGATCTGTCTTCACAAATGTCCAGGGTCCACTCCGCGGGTCAGGTGGAGACACGTAGTAGCCATCCTTGGTAAGGATCTCGTTTCTGCCGTCTCCGTTGATATCACCCACTCCTAGTCCATGGGAATACCGGTTCGAACTCGGGCCGTTTCGCTCGCTCACGTTATGACAAATCCATTCCGCGTAAGGGTCCTTCAAGGGCTCAAACCATGCCAAATAGGTGTCGTCATATCCCATCACCAGGACACGTTTGCCGTTGCCGAGCAGGTCAACGAATAGGGGGCTTTCGTTGCAGGCGCTTCGCCAGATCGGATGTTCCCGCCATGGTGCGTTTATATTTCTTGGATTCTCGCGCCAGATAGCTTTCTCGCCGGGCATGCCTATCACAATTTGATCGATCCAGCCGTCGTGGTTGAGATCCACTGCCCAACTGTTGAAGCAGTTGCTGTAGGCGGTTGCCGGATCCACCTGAAGCACGGCTGCAATCTCGTGTGGAGTCCAGTGGGGCGCTTCGTACCAGACGTTTCCGGCAATAATGTCGAGCTTTCCGTCCCGGTTCACGTCGCCAATCGCCACACTCTCGGCGATGAACCGTTTGTCGAGAACGGTCTTCCTAAACGAGACCGCTCGATGATCACGCGGCCCAAATGGACCCATTGGAAGGATTGCCGCAAGAGTGGAGGCAGCCACACCCTGGATCAGGCTGCGTCTCGTGATCTCAACCGATCCGTTGTTCTTGGCGTCCACCATCCGCTCAATATAGCAACATGCTCCTGGCCATCATGCGGCTAGACCCAATGTAAACTCGGCGAACAAATGACCGTGGGCGCTCAGCTTTGGATGTTCAATGCGATATCAGACGAGACAGAGATGGACCGCATCTTGTCGCAGCTTCGCGAGGGCGGCTTCGAATGCGTCGAGACGATGTTCGGTAGACCGCCACATCACCGGACAGTCCTCGATCGAATCGGGATGAAGTGTTACGCAACTCATGTGGCCCTATCTGCAAATTTTGACTTTGCAGACCTCGTCGGCCATTGCCGACAGATGGGCGCAAGTGTCGTGTGCATTTCGGGCCTCTTGCAATGGCATAAGCGATCGGCAGACGACTATAAACGCTCTGCCGAAGCCCTCACTACATTAGGCAGCCGTTGCCTGGCAGAGGGCCTTTCACTGCAATATCACAATCACGACTTTGAGTTCGAATTAGTTGATGGCACCTCCACTGGGATGGACCTGCTTATTTCTGGCTTCGACCCTACAGTCGTTTCGCTATGTTTCGATGCCGGTTGGGCAAGCAAAGCGGGAAACAACGCGGCTTTGTTTATGCATGAGCATAGTGGAATCATCCGTACCGTTCACTTGCGGGACTTTAGGGGGTCCGAATCCGTCGCGCTGGGCACCGGCGATCTCGACCTAAAGTCGCAAGTTAAAACAGTTCGGCAGCTGCCCCTAGTTCAAACCGTTCTGGTTGAGCAAGATCCTGGGACCTTGAATCCAGTCGGAGACATGATACTAGGCAGGAAATATCTGGTTGACTGCGGCCTTCTGTGACGCGGCTTTTAGTCTGCAACGTAGATTCCAGAGCGAACGGAATCGGGCGCATGAATTTGGGACAGCATAAATGCGGCCAGATCGGCTCGGGAAAGCAACTGGCCATCCTTTGGCAATCCCTTTCGATCCACGCGATACTTACCGGTCACGGGTCCATCCGTGAGTCGGGGCGGAAGAATGATGGTGTAGTCCGCGTTGCTTGCCTCGACGATTCTCTGTTGCTCGCCCGAGTCATTCATCGGGTGCTTGAGAAACGTGTTCCGTATGATCCAAAAGAAGAATTTTCGACCGAGAGTTGCATGGCAAAGGGCGGGATGGAGAGAACCTGAGGCCCCGAGCACGATGACTCGCTTAATTCCCTGGGACGCCATTGCGTCTAGGATCACCCGAATGCTGCGCCCCTGTACGTCGGATTTCCCAAGGTGATTGGAGCCGAGACAATCGAAAACAACCTCAACGCCAGCGAGCGCATCACTAACCTGCTTCAAGTCGAAAACATCGGCGACGACAACTTGAACCCCTGTCGTGTCAACAATCTTTGCGGGATCTCGCACGACTGCCACGACTTCATGCCCGGCCGCAACGGCCAGATTGACCAAGAGCTTGCCCGTTCTGCCCGATGCCCCAAAGATTGCAAGTTTCATCAAATCCCTCTTGTTACAAATCTAGTACGAGATATATTCACACTTGAGCTTGACGAGGCTTACTTCGTTCAAATCCTGCTGAGCTAGCCGTCAAGGTGACCAAAGGATAGGAGTGAACACCGATGACAGTTTGAGCGTTTTCACTTCTCATGCTGATCGCCACACTTGCCGCACTGATTCAAGTGGACTCCCAGTCCCTTTCACTGAATGTGGATGGCGTCGAGCGGACGGCAATGGTTTTCGCCCCGACGGTGCCCAGCAAAAACCCACCCGTCGTGTTTGCCTTTCATGGCCATATGGGGACTTCTCGTCAGGCTTCCCGGTCGTTCGAGATCCAAAAGGAATGGCCAAACGCGCTCGTGGTTTATCCGCAGGGATTACCCACTCCATCCCAATTGGTGGACCCACAAGGTCGATTTCCAGGTTGGGCGCTTGAAGCGGTGGATTCGAACCGAGACCTTCGATTCTTTGATCACCTTTACCGTGAAGTGATGCAGCGGTACCATCCGGACCCAAAGCACGTGTTTGCGATGGGACATTCGAATGGTGGTGCTTTTGTATACACGCTTTGGGCGGCACGACCTAGCGTGTTCGCGGGTTTCGCGTCCGCTGAGGCAGCGGGAGCCCGAAAGTTCACTCTGACACCTAAGCCGATCTTCGTGACGATCGGCCGCCGTGACGAGATTGTGCGCCCAGCGATACAGCGTGCTTCCTTCAACACTGTGCAAAAGGTCAATCACGATTCTGGCACCGGCACACAATTTGGGCCCAAGGGGACTTTGTTTCCGGGGACCGCTCCATCGGTCCTTTGGGAATACGACGGGGGACACACCTTTCCACGAGACTCCGTTCCCTGGATGGTCTCGTTCTTTAGGTCCCTTCCCTAAAGACGCCTACACTCGATTGCAGTCGAGTCCCATTTTGGTCCAACCAAACAGCCTGGTATGTGCGTCGTAGTAGGTGGCGTAAGGGCAGGATGCTTCTCCCCGAACCGCTTGACTGAACACTCCACCATGCCCACCCGAAGAGAATTCTGTGCCTCACTCGCCACCGCGGCGGCCGCGACGGTCGCTCCCATTCCTATCTCTGTGGGCACAATATCCAAGCCGAGCGTGAAGCCATATCGCACTGACAAGCCGCTTCTTCAACTCCAGCAGGATTTTGTGGATCTTCGCTTTGGAATGTTCGTTCACTTCAATATGGCAACGTTCCAAAATCGGGAATGGGGAGACCCGACGGGGCCAACGGAGGCATTTGATCCCACCCACCTCGACACCGATCAGTGGGCAGAAGCAGCGGTTTCGGCAGGGATGACCTACGCCGCCATCACTCCCAAACATCACGATGGGTTTTGCCTATGGCCAACTAAAACGAAGAGTGCAAGCGTCCTCCAGACCCCTAAGAAGCTCGACGTGTTCAAGTCTTTCGTAGAGTCTTTCCGCAAGCGCGGCCTGAAGGTTGGATTCCACTTTTCCATCCTCGACCTCCGGCAGGATATTCGGCACTTTGACATCACTCCGGCCAAACTTCAGCTCATTAAGGATCAGCTAACCGAGCTGTTGACCCACTATGGGGAGATCAGCGTTGTGATCTTCGATGGCTGGGACGCACCTTGGAGCCGAATTCCATATTCTGAGGTTCGTTTTGACGAGATCTACCGGCTGGTCAAGGAACTCCAGCCCAACTGTCTGGTCTGCGAACTCAATGCCAGCCAGTACCCGCCTTCTGCCCTTTACTATTCCGACATCAAGGCGTTTGAGCAGAACGCCGGTCAGCACATCCCTGGCGATAGTTCCATTCCCGCCCAGTCCTGCGTCACCCTCACGGATGGTTGGTTCTGGAAGCAGGGCGATGAGAACCGGGACCTTAAGAGCGTGCACCAGGTGGTGGAAGAGTGGCTCAAGCCCCAGAACGACCTCCACTGCAACCTGATACTGAACGCGCCTCCGACGACAGATGGAGTGCTTGCCCCGAATGTCGTTGCCCGCCTTGCTGAGATCGGCAAGGCTTGGAAAGCAAATGGCCCGGTTGGTACAGTTGATTCCTCAGTAGTCATCACAACTCTTAATTTGGCTACAGGCAAACCAATCTATGCGAGTTCCTGTGCCGACACGGTAGGACCGGACCAAGCCAATGACGGACGATTCACCTCGCACTGGACCCCCGACTCGGGCAAGAAGGAAGCGTGGCTAGAGATCGACTTTAGGGAAGCGACTGAGTTCAACATTCTGGTCCTTGTCGAGCCAGTTGGTCATTCAGATGACTACCCCGCTAGCCGCATCCAGAAGTATCGCTTCGAGCGGTTCGATGGCACATCCTGGGTGGAGTTGGCGCACGGCGGCACGCCCAGCCGGGTCCAAATCCATACGGTCCCCCGTCTATCGGCGAGAAAGGTCCGCCTCGTGCTTGAAGGCAGTCAAGCAGACTTCTCTGTCTCCGACATCGGCGTCTATAACGAACCCAGATAGGACTGCCGGAGCGGGGCTTCACCTCGGAGGGTCCGGTCCCCTTCCTTTCGCCCCGGCGAAAGGAAGGGGACGCTGGGTTCACCCGGCGCGCTGCGTGATGCTTCAGCGCACGCTCCGCAAGCCTCGGAATCTGCAAAGCCTTTCTCGCGAGCTGAAGCTTCGCTTCGTGATGCTACAGCGCACGCTCTGGAAGCCTCGGAATCTGCAAAGCTTTTCTCCCGAGCTGAAGCTTCGCCGCGTGATGCTTCAGCGCACGCTCCGGAAGCCTCCGAATCTCGAAAGCTTTTCTCGCGAGCAGAAGCTTCGCCTCGTGATGCTGCAGCGCACGCTCTGGAAGCCTCGGAATCCGCAAAGCCTTTCTCGCGAGCTGAAGCTTCGCCGCGTGATGCTTCAGCGCACGCTCCGGAAGCCTCGGAATCCGCAAAGCCTTTCTCGCGAGCAGAATCCTCGCTTCG
>CAIYLG010000064.1 GCA_903927025.1 uncultured Armatimonadota bacterium | reverse complement strand
TTCCATCCCCCTCAACCCTTGCACAGGAACCACGACCGGCTACTCGATCACCACGACTGCTACCACGGCAACTGTCGCTGCAACTTCAGGCTCCAACTGCGGAACCTGGACTCCAGCAACCTTCTCGCTGACTCTGTAAGAATCCATGGCCACGGATGGCCATCCCAACGGCGCGCAAGACAGAGGTCTCTCCCCTCTGTCCCGCGCCATTATTGCGTTTGAACTTAGTGCCTGTCTCGGACATACTTTTCGAATGGACAGTTACGCCGTGCTTTTCCGGGGCATCAACGTCGGGGGAAAGAACAAGGTGTCTATGTCGGACTTGAAGGGCGTCTGCAGCGCCGTTGGGCTGGAGTCACCCAAAACACTTCTTCAAAGTGGAAATGTGGCCTGTCGGTGCGCCGGAAAGTCAGCTTCTCAGCTTGAACGTGAGATAGGGTCTCAGTTCCGTACTGAGTTTGGATACAGCGTCATGGTTCACGTTCGCTCGCTGGAGGAGCTTCGGCGAGTCATCGCGGGGAACCCGTTTGTAGAGGAAGCTAGGTCCGATCCAAGTCATTTCGTCGGAATATTTCTCGCTGAGTCGCCAGAATCCTCCGATGTCCTTAAGGTGAAAGGCGCCATCACAGGTCGCGAGAGAATTGAAGCGGGCCTTCGAGTCGTTTATGCCTGGTATCCGGATGGTATTGGGGAGTCAAAACTCGATCGCACGCCGGGTTGGTCCAAATTGGTCTCAGACGGAACCGCCAGGAATTGGAACACCATCCTCAAGCTTGAGGCACTCTGCGCAGCTGTTGCCGACCAGTGACTACAACGTTTAAGGTTCCGCAAGGGCTTGTTAAGGAAATTCTTGCGTCCGTCACCTAGAGGAACGGAACGCTCACATAGTATCGTCTGTGGATGCTGATTCCGCTCGCCCTGCTGATTAGTGCGGTTCAATCGAAATTCCCGCTTACCGTCGAATCAATCATGCGTGGTCCTGCCCTTGTCGGACACGCTCCTCGTGGTCTGCGCTGGTCAGCAGATGGGAACGAGCTCCAATTTTCCTGGGCGAAGGCAGACGGATCACCCGATCCGGTTTACAAGGACTTTATGGTCAAGAGGGATGGCAGCGGGCTTGTTGCCTCTGGCGTCAGACCCTTTGCGGAAAAGTCCGGAAGTGCGGCAGGGCTCCCTCCATCGGCTAAATCAGCCTATGTCTCTGAAGGCGATGTTTTCGTCAAGGACCCTAACGCTAAGTCCCCAACGAGGCTAACACACACATCTGATACAAAGCAGGATCCTGAAGTTGTTCTAGACGGCGCCGCTGTCGTATTTCTCCAATCCGGCAATCTGTTCAAGGCGACTGACGCTGCTAAGCCTCCCGAGCAGCTCACGGATTTCAAAGCAAGCGACGAAGCGGTCCTACCGGAAAGCGGCAGCGAGGCTACTCTTGCCTCTGAGGAAGCAGAGCTATTCAAGACATATCCGCCTGGTGGTCGTGCTTCAGGAGCAAACAACGGACGTCGCGGCGCACCCTCAACAACCTCGCGAAGCTTCGTGATTGCTCCCGGAGGCACCCATGCTGTCTTTACGCTCAGGAATCCAGCGCCCCCCGCCAAGCCATCGGATGTGCCGAACTATGTAACTAGAAGCGGCTACCCGGAGATGATTCCTGGCTATCAAAAGGTGGGTGAGACTCAAAACCGATCCAGACTTCTCATCGTCGATCTCGCTACGGGCCAGAAAACGGAGTTGGCAGGGCCCAAACCGGGACGAATTGGGAGTTTGCGCTGGTCGGAAGACGGCAAGCGTGGGGTCGCTTGGTTCGACTCTGAGGACAATAAGGACGCTTGGCTGCTGTGCTTTGAGCAGAGCACCAACAAGGTCACCGTCCTGTGGAACGAGCATGACGATGCCTGGATCGGAGGTCCGGGCCGAGGGCTTCTGGGTTGGATCCCGGGGACTTCACGGGTCTATTTCGATTCCGAGAAGAATGGTTTTGCCAATCTGATGTCTGGCGACTGTGAGACTGGGGCGATCACGTCACTGGTTGAAGGGCAGTATGAAGTTTCCAGGGTCAGTTTGGATCTTGAGCATAAGCGGTTCATCTTCGTATCCAGCGAAGGCAGCCCGTTCAAACGGCACGTGGACTGTGTCTCTTTTGATGGAGGTCCTCATGCAAAGTTGGCAGATGTTTCGGCCGACGAAGATTCTTCGTTTGCGGTTGCGCCAAATGGTGTGGATGTTGCCGTGGTCAAGTCAACTCCGAACCATCCTGCCGAACTGTTCGTGAATGGGGTCCAAGTCACGCAGACACCTACATCGGAATGGGCGTCCTATCCGTGGATTGATCCTAAAGTGGTCATGGTCCCGTCTCGGGATGGTAATTCTGTCCCAGCCAGGCTCTATAAACCGGCACATTGGAGGAGGGGTGGTCCTGCCGTCATCTTTGTTCACGGGGCAGGGTATCTGCAGAACATTTATGATGGTTGGAGCCATTACTACCGCGAATATATGTTTCACAACCTGCTCGCAGATCGTGGCTATGCGGTCCTCGACATGGACTATCGGGCATCAGCCGGTTACGGAAAGGCTTGGCGTACAGCCATTTATCGCCGGATGGGAGGTAAGGATCTCGAGGATCACGTCGATGGCGCAGCGTGGCTGGTTAAGAATCTTGGCGTTGCGAAAGAGCGAATTGGCATCTACGGTGGCAGCTATGGCGGCTTTATCACCCTAATGGCTATGTTCACCTCGCCGGACACTTTTGCGGCCGGTGCAGCCCTGCGTCCGGTGAGCGATTGGGCCAACTACAACCATGGATATACTTCGGACATCCTCAATCTGCCACAGGACGACAAGGAAGCGTATCGGTTCAGCTCGCCAATCTTCCATGCCGAGGGGTTGAAGGGTGAGCTGCTCATCTGCCACGGAATGGTAGATACCAACGTCAACTTTCAGGACACGGTCCGGCTGGTTGAGAGGCTGATTGAACTTGGAAAGACAACTTGGTCAGTCGCTCCCTATCCTGTGGAAGACCATGGGTTCATTCTCCCTGCTAGTTGGTCAGATGAATACCGAAGGATTCTGGCGCTGTTTGATCGCACAATTGGGCCGGGTTATCATCGTCGATAACTGAGAGAGTTTAGAACCCGTAGAAGCGGCAGGAAGGAGAACGTATGGAGTTTAGACAGTTGGGGCGGTCGGGATTGATGGTGCCGGCGCTGAGTTTGGGGACGGGGACATTTGGTGGAGTCGGGGACTTCTTTAAGGGGTTTGGTTCGACCCAGGTGGAAGAGGCTACGCGCATCGTCGATGTATGCCTTGACGCCGGCTTGAATTTGTTCGACAGTGCTGACTCCTACTCGAATGGAGTGGCAGAGGAAATCCTTGGAGCAGCTATTAAGGGCCGCAGGGACCAAGTCCTCATTTCCACCAAAACGACCTTCCCGACTGGATCTGGCGCAAACGAGGCTGGGTCCTCTCGATTCAGGTTGATTCGTTCCGTTGACGCGAGCCTCAAGCGCCTTGGAACGGACTACATCGACCTCTATCAGATGCACGGATTCGATGCTTTGACCCCGATTGAGGAAACAGTTGGTGCTTTGGACGACCTCGTGAAAGCCGGCAAGATTCGTTACATCGGCTGCTCAAACTTTTCGGGCTGGCATCTGATGAAGTCCCTCGCCTATTCGGATAAGTTTGGACTGTCGAGATACGTTGCTCACCAAGCCTATTATTCGCTCGTGGGGCGCGACTATGAGTGGGAGCTCATGCCGCTTGGAATCGACCAAGGTGTTGGCGCGGTCGTTTGGAGTCCATTGGGGTGGGGAAGACTTACTGGGAAGATTCGCCGCGGACATCCACTCCCGGAGGGAACACGTCTAAACAATCCAGTTACGGCATCAACCGGGCCGCAACCGGACACTGAGTATCTGTACAAGGTGGTAGACGCACTTGATGAAGTTGCCCAGGAAGCGGGCAAGACTGTCCCCCAAGTTGCGCTCAACTGGCTACTTCAGCGGCCTACGGTATCTACCGTGATTCTGGGAGCTCGCACTGAGAAACAACTCATCGACAATCTCGGCGCTATCGGCTGGAATCTGACCACTGAGCAGGTGGCCAGACTTGATGCTGCGAGTGCCGGGCCAAAGGCTTATCCATATTGGCATCAACAGCTGTTTAAGAGAAATCCTCCTCCTGTCTAATTCACAGAGGGTTCCAGCAGACGGAAAGTTTTGGATTCGCAGCCAAGTTCCGCGGGCACACCCAGTGGAAGAATCCATTGGGGGTCGGTATGGCCGAAATCCATGTTGCTCACGATGGGGATGTCGTTTCTGCCGAACTCACCCGCGATCACCTGGACGATGACTTTGTCTAGTTCCGCCTTCTCCTCGTCGGTGTAGGATCGTGCCCTGCCAAAACAGAGACCCTGGATTCGGTCCAATACGCCCATAGAGCCGTAATTTCGAAGCATGTACTTCACGTTGGTCACTGAAGGTTTGTCTTCGCTGGTTTCGAAGAATAGTATCTTGTCGTCAAAGAACCTCAGGTCGGGCCAAAATGCAGTGCCTTTAAGGAACTCGAAGACTTCGATGCAGCCTCCAAATAGACGCCCCTGTGCATGGCCGGTGCCTTGGAGCCACCGCCAGCCTTCTTTGTTGGACACAGGCGGAGCAGTCTCTCCGTTGTAACCTGGCGTTGTCCAGTTCACATAATTGTTCGTCCAGGATTCGTAGGGCTGATAGCTGTATTGCTGGCAAGGATTCATCAGCATTGCTTCAATATGGTCAGCGAGAGAGGGCTCCACGTGATGAAGTTGGGCAAACCCGGCCATGACTGACGGACCGTTGTAAGTTACGAGCCCCTGGGAGCAGAGATAGGAGTTCAGCGTTGTCGTGTCTGAATATCCCATAAGAATTTTTGGATTAGCCTTGATAAGCTCGAGGTCAAGGAAGGGAAGGATCCTCACTGAATCATCCCCCCCAATGGAGGCAAAGATTCCCTTCACTTCGGTATCGGCAAATGCGCGGTTGATATCCTCAGCTCGCAGGCGAGGGTTTTCATACAAGTTCGAATTCGGGAGTCTGGCGGTCTTGAACTCTTTAATCTTGAGGCCGAAACGGCTTTCAATATTCCTCAAGCCCAAATCGAAGACGTGCGGGAAGACACTTGGCCCGCCCCACGAAGGTGAGAGGACGGCAACGGTGTCGCCAACTTTGAGTCGGTTTGGCTTTTGGGGGACAGAACTGAGAACCACCAGGTAATTATGACGACGGAACTGTACAGCCTCCTCGTCAACTCACCTGGGTATCCTCCCGGCAAAGGTGAATCATGGCAAGTAGCGTAGTTTGGATTGATCTTCCTGCAATTGATCTTGATCGAGCAATCAAGTTCTATTCCGGCATTTTTGGGCAGCCCCTTGATCAAATGAACGGAGGCGGAATGCGTCTTGGCTTCTTACCGATGAAAGAGCATCCGGATGTGGGTGGCTGTATCTTCGAGACTGAAGAGATCACTCGCTCAAATTCTGGTGTTTTGGTGTACCTAAATTGCGAGGGCCGCCTCGATGAAGCCGAGGCGGCCGTAGTGCCAGGCGGTGGATCGGTGCTCGAGCCAAAGCACGCTATCGGTCCACACGGATTTCGGACGGTCATTCTTGACTCGGAGGGCAACCGTGTTGCCCTCCACAGTCACTAGCGTCGCGCGACCGGCTGACCTTCGGTCGACTGATTCAGCGTAACCAAGTATGCCTGCAGGTTGGCAATCTCTTCCGGGGTTCCAACCAACGGAGGCATGTAGGCGTGGTACGGCGAATCTGCCTTGTTTTCATGGAGCATCTTTAGGATGTTTCCGATACTCTTCGCGTCTCGGCCTTCCAGGAAGTGCTTCATGGAGCGGTATCCGTCTACCGTATGGCAACTCATGCATTCACCGGCGAACATCGCACGTCCGAGTCGCTCCGGCGTTGCCTCAACTCCCTTTGGAGTCCACATGGAACCCGTCAGGTAGCCATCCTTATTGTATTGATCCACTTCACGTACCCGAACGCTGTTGGAGTACATGTGGCTTCCAATGACGTACGGCTTTCGAATCGCCTCACGGGCATATTCGGTTGAACCAGTTGCGGCAAGGGCGATGAGGAGAATCGCAATGGCGTGACCAGAGCTGAAGTCCTTTGGATATTTGTAGGCGAACAAATATGCGACTCCGGCAATGGTCGACGTACTCATGATGCTGAGCAGAGCGATTCGGGTGACCTGGGTGAAGGAGCCTGAGCCAATGGTGGCCATTCCCAACTCCAGCAAGTGCTTGTTGCTTGCCGGAACCATCGCCGCGTACCACAGGAAGGCGAACGGCATCAGGAGGAACGAAGGTGCAAGCCAAGTTGTGCTCCATCGAATCAGCTGAACTCTAGATTTGCCGTACTTGGAGTCATCCAGTTTCGAGAAGGAATACAGAGCCCACACACCGGCAAGGGAGATGCACACCAAGATTCGCAGAACGAGGCTTGGCCAATAAGTTGGGTTGAAAAAGGCGTTCCAGAAGTAGGCCGATTCATGCCCGCTGCCAGACACGCCCAGCCAGGTGCTTCCCGGGGTCAGCATGAACGTGAGAATTCCGTTGATGATGACTAAGGTGCAAACTGATGCGATGGCGTACAGCCAGCCCACCTTTAAGTGGAGCTTTTCAGGAATTCGATTCCAGGTGTAGTAATACACAGCGGCTGATGTCAGCTCGACGATGAAGAACACCCATTCGATCGCCCAGCCAAAGACGAAGTTGTGGATAAGGGTACTGGTCGCCTCTGGCTGAATGAGCCCGATGGCAAACCAGATACCGACTCCAGACACGGCACCGAAAACTCCGGTGATGATGAGGAAGAATTTTGAGTGGGCCTCGAGTAGAGGCAACCATTCTCGGCGTCCTTCCTTAAGCGCTTTTCGCTCAGCGAAAGCCAGATATAGGCCTCCGCCAACCGCGAAGTGCGAGATCATAACATGATAGATAGCGATGATGCCGATGACCCACGGCAGACCGATCTTATGGACTTCCCAGATTGGATAATTCATTGAGTAGATCCCTAGCTCAGAAAGTAGCCGAGCAGCGTAGTGGACACCAGTACGGCGAGGCACAGCAGTCCGAAATATGTCGCGAGCCGTCCCGTCTTGCCTGCCTTCTTCTTTGTGTCGAAGAACGGAACGAGGCACCACAGGACTAGTCCAAGTGTGAATATTGATATTCCGAGTGCTTCACCGGCGGTGCCTGGAACGATCCGGCCGATAATCTTCAAGGTCTCAAAGGAGCTCATGAAGTACCACTCTGGGTGGATACCGACGGGTGCTGGCCCAAGTGGGTCCGCCATCTTGCCAAGGTCAGGTGGGAATATGGAAGCTAGGAGCGCGATGGCGTTGAGCGCCATCAGCCACATTGCCAAGTCTTTGAGCAGGAAGTTCGGGAAGAAAGGAATGCTCTTGCGCTGGGCTTCTGGCTTGGCCTCTTCGCTGGGAGGAATCGCGTTGCCATGCTTCTGCACGAGCCACAGGTGAAACATCAACAGGGGCAGGTAGATCAGGGGAAGGACAACAGCGTGCCAGGCGAAGAATCTCTGGACTGTGATCTCGGAGACTTCCATGCCTCCCCGCATCATGTTCGCGATTCCATGGCCGATGACCGGAATGTTCTCTGGAATCGCCAGACCCACCTTCGTTGCGACGAAGGAGAGCTCATCCATCGGAAGCAGGTACCCGCTGAACCCGAACAGCAGTCCAAGGATCAGGAGGACCATGCCGGACCACCAGCCAAACTCCCGTGGCTCTCGGTAAGCCTTCATGAAGTAGACCGAGAACATGTGTACGAACACTGAGACCAGGAACAAGGTTGCTGACCAGCTGTGGGCGGACCGGATGAGCCATCCGAAGTCCACATCGTATGTGATGGCACGAACTGAGTTGAATGCGTCAGGACCGGGCTTGTAATAGACGATGAGCAGAACGCCTGTGATCACCTGGACCATGAAGCACAGCAGTGAAATGCCGCCCCAGTAGTACCAAAAAGAATCCTTATGGAGTGGAACCTGCTTCTTCTCGCCAAATTTCTTTAGCTGAGAGATCGATAGGCGCTCATCGAGATATTCGTAGATCTTCGCCATGTTATGCCCTCGTGACCTTCACTGACCCAGCCAGAACCTTGACATTGAACTTGCTCAAAGGCTTAGGCGGCGGCCCGCTGATGTTTGCGCCCGTGTGCGCATCGTAGGTGCCTCCGTGGCAAGCGCAGACAATCTTGTCAAGTTCGGGGTGATATTGAACGGTGCATCCGAGATGGGTGCAAACCGCGTCGAACGCGATCCATGAGTCATCTTTGTGGTGGATGAGCATCGACGGAAACGGCCCGAACTTGAACAGGAGCACTCCACCCAATGGCAATTTATCGGCGCCTGCTAGGGAGACGTCTGTGATTGCTCCTAGAGCAGCCTCTCTTGCAACGGGTGAGTTGAGGTATTTGTAAACCGGATAGCCCACCGCGGAGGCATAGGCTAGGCACATTCCGCCTACCGCTACTTTGATAAATCCAAGACGACTGACGCCGTCCCCATCTTCGATGGTTTGTGCTTGAGAATCTTCGTTCATGAGTTCACCTGCTCGGTAATGGGTCGGGCGGACTTCATCACTGCAAGGAGCCAACCAATGGCCACAAGTCCGAGGACGAAAACGATCAGGAAGAGGCCTATGACGAACCAGTTGGAAGCTTCTTGTCGATTCCAGACGTCAAGGCCCTTTTGCTGCAGTGTCACGTCTCGGATTCCGTCTCGAACCATGACCGCCCCGGCCAAGCCGAGGAAACCACCGAGACCCCCGATCGTTGACAGTAAGGCGCCAGTCTTCTTCTGGAGCAACTGATAGAGTGCAACCAAAAGAGCGAGTGCAAAGCCAACGACGAATATCCCCTTCGACACCATGTAATAGGGAGTGGACAGTGCGGCCAAAACGCCGGCGGGATGGACGCTGTAAGCCCAAATTCCGGCGCCGAGTTCACCCACTGCTCCGATCACTGCGAAAGTAGATCCGAGCTTTTTGAGGGTTTCAGCTGTTTCTGGCTCGATGGTCTTAAGGCGGCTATGCAGCGTCAGCCAGAATCCACCGATGAGGAAGCCGCCGATCAGGACGAAGAGTAGGCGAGGCTCTGTTGTGGGATCGTGGGGAGCTCTCTGCAGTCCTGTGGCAGACTTGGCATACATTTCCTGCCAAACCTCTGGCTTCAGCATCAGCGTCATCGTCGTTGCATAGATGTGGCCAACTAGGGCGGCACAAACCAGTGCCCCTGAGGCGTACCAGTGGACGGGCTTGCCTTCAATCGCCTTTGCGGAGATTCTATAGAGGAGCCAGTAACAGGCCATCACGAGAAACACCACCGAGATCCACTGCACTGCGATTAGGATTGTGCTGGTGTACAGGGCCCGTCCATAAAGAACCTGGGCGAATAGTAGTGGTGGAATGCCGAGGTTGATCACGTACGTCATCACGATCGGCAGCCTTCGTGAAACGACTAGTGCGGCACCGCTGCTCCCCTTATCCTTGCCCTGGCCGCGAACGCTGAATACGATGACTGCGACAAGGCTTCCGATAAGAATGTTGACGGCGAAGAAATGTAGCGTCAGAGTAAGCAGGCTGAGAGTCTTCATCAGCCAGACTGGCGCTGGAATGGGGATAGGATCCACGTGTGGAAATTGCATGTTGAGCTTTCTTCCTCGCTTTCAAGCAGGATTCTTGCTCTTCGCCCATCGGAATTTCCGCGCTCATTACTCTGTCAATAGTTTCACTGACGCCTAAATCAGGACCCGAAAATGAACAGCGCCCCGCATCGTTTTGATGCGGGGCGCTGTTCATTTTCGGTTCAGCGAGGCTACTTTGAGTGGTATCCCTGCCAAACCCACTCAAGGGCCTGCGGGAGGGTTTGTCTGACGACACCACCGTCAACGTGATAGGCATCGTTGGCCCACACGAACTGATAGTGGTAGTGCTTGGCCTTCAGAACCTGGGCCATCCGGTAGTTGGCGTATGGCCAATTGTGAAGGGTGGATTCGGGATCGTTTGGTCTCAAGTCCTTGGCGCCAACCTCCATCCAAAGACGAATCGGCTTGCGCTTAGAATCTGGGATGAGGTGCTCGTGATATTCCCAAGCTCCGTGAAGGGTTGCAGGATCAGGTGGCCACGCCTGATTGACGTAGGTGCCGGAATAGGTGAGCACGCGATGATAAAGGTCCGGGCGGTACCAGGCCATCGTCAGGGCGCAGGCACCACCGGAGCTGCCGCCCATGGTCATCCTGGCTTCAGGATCTTTCGTGAATCTGACCTGGCACTTATCGGCAACGAAGGGAAGGACTTCCCACTCGATGAACTGCGCATACCAAGGCGACATCGTGTCGTATTCCAAGCCTCTTTGGCTTCCCTGGGCGTCGCTGCCGCCGGAGTTGATGAAGATACCGATCATCGCAGGTACTCGATGTTCGTAGATCATGTTGTCGAGCATCGTTGGCATTTCACCTGAACCCATGCTGTCCTGTGAAACGAAAAATGGAGAAGCTGATCCTGGCACGTATTGGGCAGGAACGTAGACGGTGAGGTTCCGCTTGTAAGGTGTGATCACACCAGGCTTGGTTTTTGTAATTCCTGGGTAGATCTTGCTGGTTTCTGAATCCATCGTGAGATGGTAAATCTGACCTTTCGGAACTCCAGTTCGAGGAGTGAGTTCAGGTGCGTTAACCCATGGAGGGGAAATAAGGTAGTCCCCTTCGCCCGCTTTCGGGCCATAGGGTTTGTATGTCGAGAAGTCCATGGCAGGCGCCTGGTGCTTTAAAGATAAAGAATTGGAGGAGCTCGCTCCGAGCAGCGACAGCCCAAGAGCACAGATCAAGCTTGCATTCATCATTGATTCCAACCTACGGCGCTTTAGATTAACCGATATCGGTCAAAAGCGAAGCTGCATATTGATCTCCTAGGCTAGAACTTCCTGATGGGTCCCCGGTTTGCGCGCCGGAGCCAACCCTCGTATAATCCGCAGTGATGAAACTCTCTGCTCTTGCTATCGCCATCCTAGGTCTGTGCTGCATCGCATCAGCCGACACTTTGAAAGATCAGCTCACCGCTATGAATGGTGCAGTTGAGCATGCGCTTTTGGCAAAGGATATCAACGCTTTTGACAAGGTGATGAAGCCGATCATAGCTCCAAACTTTAAGTACATCGACGAAGGCAAAACTTCCGACTACAAGACGATGCTCGCAGGAATGAAGATGGGAGTTGGGCAGATGACGAAGGTTACCGTGGCTTCGGTGAAGCTTCTCTCCTACAAAACAAAGGGGAATACTGGACGAGTAACCGCCGAACACAAAATGCTTGGAACCGTTGTCGGTGCTGACAAAAAGTCCCACGCTTTGGCTTACACGGGCTTGAGTACAGAGGAGTACGAACTCAAAAATGGTAAGTGGCTCATGGTGAGCATGTCGATGAAGACGGTGAAAATGACTATGGACGGTCGGGCTCTGCCAGCTGCTGGAAAATAAGCTTTCTGACCCCATGAATCTCTCGCCAGACGCGGTTCGACAAGAAGTCGAGAGGGTTTATCGTGCTGAATCAAGGGTTATTCTGGCGTCCTTGATACGCCTTCTCGGCGACTTTGATGTCGCAGAGGAGGCGTCGCAAGAGGCATTTGCCTGTGCATTGGAAAAATGGCCAGCGGAGGGCATCCCAAGAAATCCTCGTGCTTGGCTCATCAGTGTCGGGCGGTTTCGAGGCTTGGATGTGGTACGGAGAGCTTCGCGAATAGATAGCAGTCTGGATCTGCACACACTCTCTGCACCCGGAGAGGAATCTTTCGATGCGGTGCTTGACGCCGTTCCGGATGACGATCTGCGCTTGATATTCACTTGTTGCCACCCAGCTCTATCTTTGGATGCCCGGGTCGCCCTGACTCTTCGCGAGGTTTGTGGACTATCCACGGAAGAGATTTCAAGGGCATTCCTTTCCAATCCCGTAACCATCGCCCAGCGAATCGTCCGGGCCAAGACGAAGATTCGCCAAGCAGGAATTCGATTTGAAGTGCCGGACAATTCGGAGTTGCCAGAGCGCCTTGACTCCGTTCTCCAGGTGATCTACCTGGTGTTCAACGAAGGGTATTCCGCTTCGTTTGGAGATTCGCTTACTCGGTCGGATTTGTCTGCAGAGGCGATTAGGCTAGGTGAGCTGATCAGTGACCTTACAAAGGATTCGGAAGCATTTGGCCTCACCGCATTGATGCTGCTTCAAGAGTCTCGAAGGCATGCGAGGTCTAGTGTCAACGGGGACATTGTCACCCTGGAATATCAGGATCGATCCCTCTGGGACGGTCAAATGATCCGGAGGGGTAGGGAATACCTATCGAGGGCATATGAGTTAGGGGATATTGGAATCTACACACTCCAAGCCGCCATTGCCGAAGTCCATGCTGGTGCCGCCTCGTCTGAGGCGACGGACTGGAATCGAATTGTTTCGCTCTACGATCTGCTTCTTAGCGTGAATCCTTCTCCCGTTATTGAGCTTAACCGTGGCGTCGCCGTGGCCATGGCTCAAGGTTTTGAAGAAGGTCTCGCCATTCTGGATGCGATTCTCGCAGCAGGATCGCTTCAAGACTATGCGCCGCTCCATTCAGCTAGGGCTGATTTTTTCAGAAGATTGGGGCGATTCAGCGAAGCTGCTGAATGTTACCGAAGGGCGATCGATCTCACCAGGCAAGAACCTGAGCAGCGGTTCCTAACAGGAAGACTTGAAGCCTGTACTTCTGTCTGTGTAGAAGATTTTGAAAATTGACGCCCCGAGCTGTCGATTTTGGACGGGCAACTTCGACAATTTAGATAGACGGGCAATTCGATTGACCGCGTTGGATGGAAAGTAGAGGAAAGCGATATGAAGTTCATGCTGATTGTAAAGGCTGGTTCCGCCAGTGAAGCCGGAGAGATGCCGAGCAGTGAATTGATCGGAGAAATAATGCGGTTCAACGAAGAAATGGTCCAGGCTGGAGTTCTGTTAGGGCTAAATGGGCTCCACCCAACGTCAAAGGGAGCTCGTGTTGAGTTTCAAAACGGAGCCGTAACTGTCACAGATGGTCCCTTCGCAGAGACGAAAGAATTGCTGGGTGGTTATTGGATCATCGAGGTTCCTAGTCGGGAAGTGGCGATTGAATGGGCAAAGAGAAGCCCGGCACCACTCGGTCCAGATGCCTACGGGCAGATAGAGGTCCGACAGATTTTTGATCCGTCCGATTTCGGAGATGCTGTCGACCCGGACGCCCACGGTCGAATTTCCGCCGCGATCCAGGAGGCTTAAAGTCATGTCGACACCTCGGCCAGATCGTGATTTCGTGTCCGGCCCACTCAGGTTTGCCGGAATTAAGAAGCCATACCTGTACAGTGAGATGGGCGCCATTCCGCAACAGTGGAATGAGTTTGGTCCCTTCATTGGTAGAGTCTCCGGCCAGGTTGGAAGGTTTGCTTATGGGATCGTGCTTGACTCCAGTGACACCGGTTTCAGCTACGCTAGCGCTGTAGAAATTGACCCCAGCGCCGAATTGCCGACGGGTCTGGTCGAGATCACATTGCCTGCCTACAGGTATGTAGAGTTCGCCCATCATGGTCACGTTTCGGCATTGAGCGAAACGATTTCCACCATTTGGAGGGGATGGCTGCCGACAAGTGGTTTCCAACCGATTGGCCATGGAGTGATGTTGGAATGCTATGGCGATGCGTTTGACCCAATGACGGGCACCGGAGCCATTCAGCTTCGCTTTGCCGTGGAGGAGAAGTTATGACCTACATGCTGCTTGTCTATTTAGAAGAATGCCGCATGGTGGGGATGGGCGACGCCGCTCCAAAAGGTTGCGATGGACTTGCGGAGCGATTGATGGATTCTGGTAATTACGTATCGGGAGGGATTCTTCAGCCAACGCTGACGGCAACCACGCTGCGGGTTAGGGAAGGGCAGAGGATGATAACCGATGGCCCGTTCGCTGAAACCCGTGAGCAGCTTGCCGGCTTTCTCTTGGTCGAAGCCGAGGACCTCGATGTTGCGATGAGTATTGCCGCTGAGCATCCCGTTGCTCAGTTTGGATCGATTGAGATTCGTCCTTTGCGCGAAGTTCCGCTTCTTAAACCGATGACTCACGACCACTCTGAAGGAGATTCCGTTGCAAAAGCTTAAGCCATTTCTATGGTTCGACGGCAAGGCTGAAGAAGCAGTCAGCTTCTATATTTCCACCTTCTCGGGGGGACAGATCCACGATGTGAAGCGGTTCGGCGAGGATAATTCTGGAGCGCCTGGAACTGTGATGACGATTGACTTTGAAATCGAAGGAATCGAGTTCGTGGCGCTGAACGGAGGCCCTCACTTCACTTTCTCCTCCGCGATTTCTTTTTGATTTCGTGTGCCGACCATCCTGAAGTGGACCGATTGTGGAACGCGCTTGCCGAAGATGGCGAACCGATGCACTGCGGGTGGATCAAAGATAAATTTGGGGTGACTTGGCAAATCGTGCCGTCGATACTTTTTGAATTGTTGTCCGATCCAGATCCTGAACGAGTTCACCGCGTTACACAGGTGATGCTGTCCTTGGTCAAACTGGACGCGTCCCTCCTGCAGGGAGCGTAGGGTTCAGTACCACAGTCGAATCTCTAAAGAGTCATCCAGCAAATGCCCGGAGGCAAAGTGGCATGAGTTTAGAGTGTAGGCTCTGTCGCAAATTGAACATCACCCCGTTTGGATGGCAGAAAGATTGGGAAGACCACCCAATCGTCTGGCCGAAGTGCTGGACCTATGGATAGGTGTTAATCCTGGGCGCTGTGTGCGTAAAATCAAAACATGACTAAGGCATTACTAGGCGGAAGCGACCTGAGCATTTCGCCCATTGGAATCGGCGCGTGGGCGATGGGAGGGGCCGGATACAAGTTCGCCTGGGGCGCGCAAAGCGATGATGATTCGATTGCAGCCATCCACCGAGCGCTCGATGCAGGCATCAACTGGATTGATACTGCAGCCGTGTATGGACTGGGGCACTCCGAGGAGGTGGTCGGAAAAGCACTTCGACAGACATCTCATCGACCGTACGTATTCACGAAATGCGAAAGAGTCTGGAACGCCGACGGCGAAATCTCAAAAAGTCTAAAGGCTGAGTCAATTCGCAGGGAAGTCGAAGCCTCGCTCTCTAGACTCCAAATTGAGACAATCGACCTATACCAAATTCATTGGCCAGAGCCGGAAGAGGACGTGGAAGAAGGTTGGAGCACGCTCGCTGAACTGAAGGCGGAAGGCAAAGTACGGAACATTGGAGTGTGCAACTTCAATGTTGACCAACTAAAGCGAGCCGAAGCGATCGCACCGGTTACCTCCCTACAACCGCCTTACAGCATGTTGAGACGAGGTATCGAAGCGGAAATCCTGCCCTACTGCGAATCAAGGGGCATTGGAGTTATTGGCTACTCTCCAATGGCATCTGGACTGCTGACTGGCTCCATGTCAGTTGAGCGTGCAGCGAAACTTCCAGCGGATGACTGGAGAAGCAGGAGCGAAGAGTTTCAAGAGCCGAAGCTGTCCAGGAATCTGAAGGTTGCGGCAAAGCTAGGTGAAATTGGAGCCCGCCACGGACGTTCGGCCGGCGAGACTGCCATAGCGTGGACGCTTCGCTTGTCTTCAGTAACCGCCGCTATTGTCGGAATCCGGACGCCCGCTCAGGCTGACGGAGTTGTCGGTGCGCTCGAATTTCGCCTGTCAGCAGATGAAATTTCTGAGGTCGAGGCCGTACTAAGCTAGGCACTACACGGCACGGATGGTGCACATAACCACCGTGCCACTTTGCGTTTCAATGGCCGTGAGTGACGCGCGAATCAGGAACTCGGTCGAGTCCTTCTTGATTGCGGGAGTTCGGACGTGTCCTCCCATAGGTCTGCGGCTTGGATTTGCGATGTATTCCGTCATATGCTCGGCATGCTTCTTCAGGAATCGGTAAGGAACGAGGACGTCGTGCTGAAGTCCCTCTAACTCACCTGGGCCGTATCCAAACAGGTCCGATGCCGCCACATTTCCGTATTCGATGATTCCCTGTGAAGAGACGAGCATCATCGCGTCTGGAGCGTTATCGAGAAGATCTCTGCCAGAAAGCACGCTGCCTGAATTGAGCTGAATCTGTAAATCTCTGGTGACATGAGCATTCTGCTCACGAATGTTCTCAACCGCGGCTTCAGCTTCGGCCCTCATCATGATGGCCACGAGTTCCGTTCGGCTGAAGGGACCGAACTTGATTCGAACTCGCCCCCAGTAAGTGCCGACTGTGGCCTCGCTTATACCAAGTCGCTTTGAGATTGCAAGGTCCGTGAGGCCCTCTGAAGCGAGCTGAAGCAGCTCTCGCTCTCTTGGAGAAAGTTTAGAAAGGGGACGCTCTTGGGACATCGGTGTAACTTCTGCAACCTAGCGTACATGAAATGGACGAGGATAAATGAACTTAGGCATCGGTTCAATGGGTGCAGTTACCGAGATTTTGAACGCGACCACTCTTATCATCCCACTGTGATCAGAAAGATATTTGAATTATCGCAAAGCATGGAACTTTGGCCAGTTCGGTTCTGACTAAGTAAGACTTCGAGGTTCTTGCGAAGTTGCGAATTCAAGGCAACTTTTTGGCCCAATGAGGTGATTTTTCACCTCATTGACCTGTGGAATCGCATATCCTCTAGGCAGTGGGAGGGGCGTCGTTGCCTCCGCCAGATGTTGATCTTCAGATGAAAGCGCTCTCGAAAGTCGATCAAAGTGTCTTGACCCTCTTGAGTGAGGGATTAGCAGACTACGAAGTCTGTCAAAGACTGGTGATGACACACCAAAGTTTTTCTAAGTCGCTGAAGCGAATCCAAACGCGAGCCGAAGTGCAGTCGGACGATGCGGGCAGATTTTACGAGCGTGCACTGAAAACTCGAGCAGAGCGGCACACAGTCTCACTTTCCGCCCGACTCCACGCTCTAATGGATATCGTCCCTCAGGCAGTGCTCCTGG
This sequence comes from uncultured Armatimonadota bacterium, assembly GCA_903927025.1. Classification (GTDB taxonomy): domain Bacteria; phylum Armatimonadota; class Fimbriimonadia; order Fimbriimonadales; family Fimbriimonadaceae; genus Fimbriimonas. The sequence continues at coordinate 10,721 of CAIYLG010000064.1, read as the reverse complement.
TAGATGGGCGAACCGGTGCGATTAAGGAATTCAATCAGGCCGCCTGTCAATTATTCGGTTACACACCGGCTCAGCTCAAGAAGATCACCATCGAAGATCTGGTCAGTCCCGAAGTTCGGTCTGTCCACCATGCTTACCGCCGCGGCTTCATGTCAAATGTGCGAAAACGGGCGATGGGTTACCCCCCACCCATTTCAGGTGTGCGTCGAGATGGGAGCGTGGTCGAAATTGCAGTGGGTCTTACGGCAACCGCTGCCGATGACGACGTCATGGTTATCTGCACGGCAAAGGAACAATGGCTCCCAATGAGTGCGAAGGCTCGCTCCCACGGCGCAGAGCTTGTGTAGCTAGAACCTTGAAATCCCGCTTTTACTTCAGGAGTGAAGCGGGTGGCATATTGAAATAGGGAAACTTGCCAGGGGCTCAATCGTCAGAGCCTACGATGAAAGCCAGCGGTTTCAGCAGCATCGTGGCAGCTTTGCTAGCAACTTCGACCTGTTTCGCCAATTCAATTGCCTACGCAGACCTCATGAAGACTGATCCCCAAGGTGGGTTTGGTGGGCAGGGCGGCTTTGGTGGCGCCCAAGGTGGCGGTCAAGGAGGGGGCCAGGGCGGCGCCCAGGGAGGGGCTCAATCTAGCGGATTCGCCGGGCGTGGTGGCAGTGGCTTCGGGGGTGGCATGGGCCAGAATGGATTTGCCAACAACCAACAGGCAAGGAATGCCCAACGGGACCAGGTCGTTCGCGGGATAGAACAGCAGATTCCTCGTTATCTCGACGGAAACGAGATCAAAAGTGTCTTGACCCCAGGTGAGTTCTGCGAATGGAATCTTAAGCTCAAGCAGGGCGACGTTGTGATTGCAGAAGCACGAAGTGATGCATTCGATCCTGCTCTAGAAATCGTTGACGAAAAAGGGAAGGTTCTTGCAAGCAACGACGATCGCTACCCAGGAGATCAACGCCCACTTCTGATGTGGCGGTGCAAGGATGCCGGCAAGTATGACCTGCATGTTCGTTGCTTTCACGATAAATCTGGAGGGCAGTTCTTTGTGCGGTTCCACACGTTCGAGTCCGTTGACCTAGAGGGAGACGCGAAAGTTGATAAGACTTTGGCCACTCACGGTAGCTTTCTTGTGCGAATTCCCATGAAAGCGGGTCAGATCAAAGAGATCATCTCGGAGATGGACAATCAAGGGACTCTGACCGCCTTTCGAATTACTTCCCTAATCAGCCCAACCGGACTTCCTGACATTGGACTCAGCGGAGATTTGCAGCAGGTCACATCCAACACCATGATCGTTGCCCCAGTTGCTGGTGACTACTATGGGTTTGCGGAACCGTATGGCGGGATTGGGCCGAATCACAAGATTAGAGCCTACGTGCGTACCCTTGTTCCAATCAAGCCAGCTGAATCAAAGGATGGTCTCGTAGGTTCCGCTCCGAGCAACACTCCGGCGGTTTGGGAGGTGTCGGTAAAAAAAGGAGAGGTGTACAGGGTTGCGATGCCTGAACTGATACCCAATGCCAGTCTCATCTTGACGGAAGTGCCTGACGTCTCCAAATTCGACATGACCGTGCCTGAGTTGAATCCATTTTTCCCGCAGCTTCCACCGGAGAACCCACCGAGTCAGCTTCTGATGCGGCTCCCTGGCCGGGCTAAAGACTCCAGGATTGGGATCTTCGCCGCAATGCGAGACGGAAAGGTATGGATTGCTACAAACGCCTATGGACAGCAAGGCAAGTCGTTCTCAATGCACATGGGTCCAGCCGCCTCCACCTTCTCGGAACACCAGACGGAGTCGGGTCGCCTTAAGATCGGTGTGACTGACTACTGGTCATTTGACGCGAAGGCTGGCGACGTCATGACGTTCAAGGAGCAGTCCGATGGATTCGCGCCATTGGTGACCGTTCGCGATCCGGACCTGAACGAAACCCAAAGGCTCGAGCCTCCCGTCGACGACTATAAAAGCGATTGGAGAATGATCTTCCAAAAGCCCGGTAAATACCTAGTCGGCATCGCCTGCCAGGGTGACGGCGGAAGCGGTTCCTATTCGGTTTCCAGAAATGTTCTGCATGCGCGGCCAATAGCGATCGGTGCTCCGGCGGTGGACACCATTCACTATGGACAGGTTCAAATTTGGCAGTTTACGGCAGAACCCGGCACGCCGCTGTATATCCACTGGAAGAGTTCAGGCTGGAGATATGAGGTGAACGTCTACGATGAAAAGGGCCAGTGGGCGAATTTTGAGCGCCAGCAAGTGGATGATGAAAATGCTTTTGGCATCCTTACAGTACAGAAGGCTCAGACGTTCGTTATCGTGCTAAGTGGAAATGGAGGCCCATCCAGCTACTCCATTGAACTGAATCCGCTACCGGGATTGCAGCCAAAGGGGCAACCGAAACCGGTCAAGAAATCTCATTGACGAGTTGCTCAGGCAAAACTCGCTCAAATAATTGAAGTGGACAGCCGCGGACGTCAATTCGTCCGCGGTCACTGTATCTAATCGCCCGGTAAAAGCCCATTGAGCGCGGGTTCTCGGCAAAGGCATCAAGTCTCACCGCCGTGCATAAGAACTTGGGTGCCAATGATTCGATTCCGTTCATCAAGAACCGACCGTAGCCCCGGCCCTGAAACGCCGGGTGAACCACCAGGTCAAACACGCCAATCGCCGAGGCTTTCGGGTCCTGCCAAAGATGCTTCTTCCAAAACGATGGATGAAACTTTGACGCCGCCACCGATCCAACCACACAGCCATCCAGCACGGCAGCGAAAAGTGACTTGCGGCGCAAAAGATCCGGATCAGACTGCGCGATCCTGTCCCGAACTGTTTCAATCCGAGGTTTGCTGGACCAAGGACCCGGACCCAACAACGCGGTCAAGTGTTCAGCCGAGGCTTTTCGAGCCTCAAAAATCTCTCTCTCCATCGCTGAGTTTGCTGGAAGGAATGTTAGTTTGCTCGCTGTGTGTCGACTGCTCACGTTGCCTAGTTTAGTCCTTGGGTTCAAATCAGGCGTTGAGTTGAACCTCGCCATAATTGCAAAAGCGATGGCGAAACAGGAATACAGCGCGGAGTGGGTTGAAAAATACTTCGACGAATTTGGTGGAAATGAGTGGGACCGGCTCACCCGCACGCCAGGACGAGAGGTTCAACTTGAGGCCCATAATCAGATCCTTCGAGAAGTTATTCGTCCAGGTGATCGGGTGTTGGAGATTGGTGCGGGAGCAGGAAGATTTACCTTTGCTCTTGCACAACTGGAAGCCGCCGTTACGGTTGTAGACATCTCCCAGGTTCAGTTGGATCTTAACCAAGCGAATGGTATTGAGTATGGGTTCGAGCCCTGTGTTGAGGCACGGCACAAACTCGACTTCTGCGCGATGCCCGATTTAATCGATGGTTCGTTCGATGCAGTGGTCTGTATTGGTGGGCCGTTTAGCTACGTGTTGAACCGCAGATTTGAAGCTCTCCAGGAATGTGTGAGGGTACTGAGGCCAAGGGGCGCGCTTGTTGCGGGTGTGATGGGTCTTTGGGGCACGATTCACCAGTATCTTGGCGGCGTCCTTGGCTATACGCCTGCTGAAAACGAGCGAATCGTTGAGACCGGAGATTTGACTGTCTCCAATTCAAAGCTCGCCACCCATTTCTGTCATATGTTCCGATCAGGTGAACTGGCGGCATTCCTAAGGAGTGGCGGCTTGTCCGTTGAGCTCCTCTCCGCTTCATCCTGCCTCAGTGCCGTTCATGAGGACTCGCTCCTGGAAGCCAAGGCTGATTCGGTGAAATGGAGTCAACTGATCCGCTTGGATATTGAAGCATCGAGGCAACCTGGATGCTTGGATGGGGGGACTCATATCATTGGAGTGGCACGGAAGCCACTCGAGGATGCATTGGTATAGAATTCGCGCATGGGACTCCCATACGCCGACGAGACGCGGCAGCACATTGCGGATATCGTCGCCGAGTTTCCTGAAGCGACTTCAACCCTGGTTGTCGGACTCCATCTCAAGCTGGAAGTCAGAGGAAAGACCTTCGGTTGGTTTATGGAAGACCACCACGGAGATGGACGTCTCGCCCTCAACTTCAAGGCATACCCGGGGGTGGCCCAGGCGAAGGTTGCAGAAGGCGGAGTGGCCCACCACATCCCCAAATATGTCGGTCACCGAGGCTGGCTGGGAATCTGGTTAGATTCTCCTGCCGTCGACTGGAATGAGGTGAATGATCTCTTGTTCGATGCCTATGCGTTGACTGCGCCAAAGTCGTTGCTGAAAACTTTTCAGTGAGTCCGAATACTCCATCGCTTAAAACCAGCTGAGCTCGACCATTTGATGTCCGGTGAACTTTGGCACCGTGAACGATGTTACGCCCCCAGATTCAGTGAAAGGTATTTCGATGTCGCCAGGAACCAACCGGACTTTGGCGACGGAATGACCGATTTGGACCTTAACCGTCGTTTGGATCAACGGCAAGAGCTCCTCAATAATTTCTACTGGTCTAGCTTGTCCCCACAATGGAAACATTGCGCGAAGCGTGATGGGCGCGTACAGCAGGTGAACGATAGATCGCCTGTCACTAGGCTGGTCCATTACATTGAGTCGGGCAACCGTCGGGAGGTTGGTTTCTATTTGGAGTTGGCCATCCAGAAGATGCTTTATCGCCGCAAGAACGAAGTCTCGATAGAGAGGCTGACCGCGGAGCCGATAATGGCTAAAGATGTTGTGGGCGAAGTAGGCAATTTGAGAACCGATCACCGCCGCTGGAGATGCCGAATCAGTTGAATCGGGGGTGTGCTGGTGCGAACAGAACTTGTCCCAAGTTCGATTGAAATAGGGAACGCGTCTTCCGACCAGCGGTTTGGCGGTCGTCGGTTCGATTTCATACGCACCCTTCTCAATCACGATGGCACTTCGAACTTGAACATCTGGCGTTAGTTCGGTAGCGATTAAGTAGTCAGGGTCAAATGGTGATCTTCCGAGAAGCTTTGCGCCTGGATCCAACAGAAATGCCGACTCATCTGCGTTGAGTAGAGCGGTTCCCGCTGCGAGAATCTTGCCACCTTGAGACAAGAACTTCTTGGCTTTTGAATGAGACGCCTCATCCATCACAAATCCATCTGGCAGCATGATTAGCTTGAACCCACTCCAGTCTGCGTCTTCGTCCAAGACTAGGAACGGTTGGTGTAGTTCCATTAGCATCCGTGAAGCGCCCTCATCTGCAAGAACTGTAACCGCATGTCCTCGCCATGCCTTTTGGGAGGTTTCTGTGCTCACCACGCCTATCCAAGCAGATGGTTCAACGCCACCTACCCAAGGTTCCTTCACTTCTACCTCGGCGTAGGCGGCGCCGATGAGGTCGTACGTATCTGTGTTCATCTCGCCACTTGGGTGGAGCTGATCCCCGACGGAACACTTGGCACCGTAAGAGATCATCGCCGCGCACTCATATTGGAGAGCGGCGGGTCTCTTGAATCCTCCAAACTCGCCCCAGGTATTGTGAAATTTTCCTGTCATGCCCAGAAAGTCGCGAGGCTGGGTGATGGCGTAGCGGGCTGAAATAGGGAAGTGATCATAACCCCATCCCCCAGTTGGGAGTGATTCAAGCTCGAAGTGCGAGTTGAACAGGTTGAAATCGGTGGCCCCGACTGGAATGTGTCCGCCGTTGTGGAATACGGGGGTCGAGGGGTTTGCACTTTTGACTGCTGTGGTTGTTCTCTCGTAGTAATTTAGGAGCACTTGCTGTGCCCAGGCATCCACTTGAGCATCATCTTCAGGATCCACTCCGGCGGAAGACATTGCTGAGAGAGCTGCCGCTGCGTAATTTCGGCGGGGAGCAATGATGTCTAGAAAGATCCCGTCGTTGTCCGGCCAAATCTGCACGACCTCTTCAATCTGTTTGCACAGGAAGTCAAGATAGGGCGAGTCAAAGCTCATCCGCTTGAATCCGGGGCTAAGCGGATTGAAGGACACTCCATTTTTGTCGACGACGAGCCATTCCGGATGAGCATGCGCCGACACCTCATCCAGACCGGCTGAGATGTAGATCGGACAGCGAACCCCGATCTCACGACAGGCCTCAATCTGATCTCCTAAAAGATTTCGCGTAAGGGTTGGATGCATCGTTCCGACTTTGGTCGGGTGGTAACTGTAGCCGTGGTGACACTTAGCAAAAACCGTGATGGAATCAACGTGCCCCCTTCGAAGGGCATCCTGAAACTGAGCCTTGTCAAACTTGGCACCCACTTCTGGGATGTGTCCACTCGTGTGGAAATCAAGGTGAACTTGGCGGAATCGAAGGGAATGAGGGAACTTGGGCATAGGGAACATTAGTGGGCAAACTCGGCAGCGAGTCGAACATACATTGCCTGATAGTAAATGGCAGGCTCGCTTAGCTCCCAGCTGCTTTCAGGCCAAGCCAAATTGTAGTCAGCGTACGCCTTTGCACGTGGCTGCTGTCGAATCCAATCGAGAGACGGCTTTCCTGCAGCAGCCTTGCCCGTAAAGCTCTGATTGGGTCCACCGACGACATAGCCAGGTGGAGGATTCTTTGAGTACGGAGTGCCGAAACCGTACCGCTCGTGATACATCTGCTTGATCGAGTATTCAGCTCCATAGGAACCCATATTGGAGAGGTACACGATTCCGAATGGGTTCACGCCGTGGAAGGAGTGGAGCATATCCATCGCTCGCTCGCGCAGTCGTTCGCGCGTTGGGCCATCGAGGCCCGCGCTTTTCGCGGCAAACATGGCGACCACTCCCCAACTCGATCGCACGAAGTTGCTTCCCCAATGGTAGTTGGAAGGCTCCATCCATGCTCGGTAGAGGTCTGCCGATGCCGGGGGCGCAAAGTGGTCGCTCTTTGCAGAACGCGCAAGCTGGAGGCGAATCGCAGAGCAGATCATGGGGTCCGCGTGGGGAACTGTGAGATAGTCGACCAAGCTCTCCGAGGCTCCTGCTTCATAGGGGCTCCACAGGTATTCCGACATATTTCGAGATTTGCCGTAGTTGGCTCGAATTGCATTTTGGAAAGTCGGATCCTGCGTCAGGGCAAATAAGTGGATCGCAGCGTAAGCCGACATCCGATCCTGCTCGGCTGGGGATCGATTGGCAATGCCCGATTTAATCTCCCCGGTGTCGAGATTGGTGGTCTTTGGGTGTGATAGATACCACTCCCAGGCCTTAAGCGCCCGTGCCTTGAGAACTGTTGCATAGCCTCGCCATGCTGGAAACTTTCCGTACACGCGAGCCGCGTGGGCAAAATTGGCGCACGTGTAGATGGTTGCTCCCGTGTCTTTGGGCCCGTAGTAGCGTGTGCGCTTATCTTTGCTCAGTGGCTGCGTGCCGTTGTAGTCAATGTTGCCCATCTTGATGGGAACCGACCCATCTGGGAACTGCATCCTTAAAAGCCAATCCAGCTGAACTTTGACCTCATCTAGAATGTCCGGAAGGCCGTTGCCTGATTCTGGAATTCCAAAGTCATCAGTAAAGACCTTCGGGTTCGCGGTGTAGGCGTAAAGAAGCGGGTGAATGACGTCTCCGTTGAAAGGCGGATACTTGTCGGTGTCGCCCGCATCCATCCATCCTCCTGACAGGTCCCGTTCCTGCTTTGGGTCGGTCTTGGCGAGGACATATCGCGCATGAGCGTCCTGCAGATAGGACGGTCCGTCTGTCCAGGGGCCTTTTGTGAATTTCCTCTCGAGCCGTACTCCGATTCGTTGGTAAAAGAACATTCTCGTCGATGCTTTGAGTGCTCCGTTGAATGCCTGAGTGCCGATTCGAAACAGTGGTGACCTTGCCTTTCGCCGTTCGTCGAACAAGTAATACTGGCCGGGAGTCTGCACTTTGGAAAAGTCGAACCACCATCCCTGGTCTCCGCTATCTTCGTGGATTTTTCCGTTGTTCCAAGGCATCGCTTTGCCTCGCAGAACCGATTTTCCATCTCTTCGCCTAACCTGCAGGAAGATGCCTCCCAAATACGGATCGTTTTGATTGAAGCCTCTATTTGGATGGGAAATCACCGCGACCTTTTGAGAGTCCGGCAGGTACCCAAATTGATCTACACAAATATGCCCGTCAACTGGAGGAAGTCCGGGGATCGTGACACCCGAGAGGTGGGGGATCGAGTAGGCATACTCAGCAGGAGCCTGGTAGCCAAGACCCAGCAACGTTGCGACGGGTAAGAGGAGCATGCGGCTAGACTACACCAACCTGCGATTAGAGAGGAATCCTGTTTCGAGAAAACTACATTTGAGATGTTGGGCAGATGACTTCTATTCCCGAATTTCGCCTCATCAGAGCGAAGAGTATTGATTCTCTTGCCGCACTAGCCGGATGTGCCAGGGCAGAGGGTTTTCGAATGGTGGACCGGCTTTTGGAAGAATGGCATTCCGGTCTTCATCGATATGATGCTGACTCGGAGCCGCTCCTTCTGGTGCACTTCGGACAGGAAGTGGTGAGCGTAGGGGGAATTACCCGGCAGAACACCGAAACTGGGCGGTTGAGACGCGTTTATGTGAGTCCGATGTTCAGGAGGCAAGGTGTGGGTTCAGTATTGGTAGAAGAACTGATTCGACTTGCTAGACCACACTATAAATCAATCGTTTTGAAAACGGAGGATGCTCCTGCAGCCGCATTCTACGAGAGCCATGGATTCTCCCGATTTGAGGGGGAGAATCCACTCGATGTCACCCACTGGCTTAAGCTGTCTTGAGACTTGCCAAATCAATCACAAATCGGTAGCGCACGTCGCTCTTGAGCATCCGCTCGTACGCATCGTTAATGTCTTCGATTGAGATGACTTCAACGTCTGCACCGATTCCCTTTTCCGCACAGAAGTTGAGCATCTCCTGAGTCTCGCGAATTCCACCAATCATCGAGCCAGCCAGGGTTCGCCTCTTGCCGACGAGGGCAAATGCACCCACCGGGGTTGGATTTGGGAGGCCAACTAAGACCATTTTTCCGTTGAGTCTCAACAGCCGTAGATAGTCGTCGTAGGCATGATCGGCTGAAACTGTGTCCAAAATGAAATCAAACCTGTTCTTGTTGGCCTCAAAGGCTGATGGCTCACCGGTTGCAATGAAGTCATCTGCTCCAAGCTCCTTTGCCGCCTCCGCTTTACCGGGAGAATGGCTCAGAACGGTGACTCGCGCTCCCATCGCTTTGGCAAACTTGACTCCCATATGACCGAGTCCACCCAGTCCCACGATGGCGACCTCATCTCCTGGCTTGACCCCGAAGTACCGCAGGGGAGAGTAAGTGGTAATGCCTGCACACAGTAGCGGAGCAGCTCTTTCGAGCGGAATGCCGGCCGGAACAGATACTACGTACGCTTCATCTACGGTGATCTGAGTGGAATAGCCCCCGTAGTTGACGGAGCTTCCATCTCTCGCCATCGAGTTATAGGTTCCAGAGAGGCCGTCTTCGCAATACTGTTCTTCGCCAGCGAGACAGGCAGAGCACTTGCGGCAAGAATCGACGAAGACGCCCACACCCACCGTATCTCCAACGCTCCATTGAGAGACCTCAGATCCAACTGCAGTAACGGTGCCAACGATTTCGTGGCCCGGAACCATCGGATAAATGGAACCACCCCATTCGTCTCTAGCCTGATGAAGGTCTGAATGGCAAACTCCGCAAAAGAGAATTTCTATCAGAACATCTTTGGGGCCGGGAACTCGTCGATCCAGACTCCAGGGAACTAGGGCAGTGGTTGGGGAATGAACCGCATAGGCGGGCGTGGTAATGCTCATGGACACTGATTTCAACGAGGTACGTAGGGATTTCGTCTCACTCCGAATAGCTGAAAAGCAGGAGGTTCGAGGAATTCTCGTTGTTTGGTGACAAAATTGAAATGCTCCACTCGTATCTATTAAGTTGACCGAGTTTTGGACCAATAGAAATGAGGAGCTTCAACGAAGCTATGTTGTCGCGTTGGCAACGTCGATGTTTGACATCGGCCCTCTAAATGCTGTCGAGCGGATTGTCCGCGTGGGATTTGAATGAGGGATCACGTAAATGCGTTACCCTTCTAAGAGGACTTGTGAAGAAATGTTGACTTGGGCATCCTGTAGCCACAAAGGTAAGGACTCGCAAGAGGTTCTGATGGAGAGGACAGATACCATGAGAGGTAAGAGGCTACGCAGAAGGAGCAAGGGTTTCACATTGGTGGAATTGCTTGTAGTCGTTCTCATTTTGGAGACGATCATGAGCATTGCGCTCCCGTCCTACATCGGCGAGGTTTATGCCTCCCGGATGGGAATTGCCAATGCCAACGCCAGGTTGCTGGCTACCGCAGTACAGGGCAAAGCGATTCAAGCAGGGTCCTACGATTCAACCCTGTCAGACTATGCGGTTGATATGGGTGGTCAGTTACCCATCAACCCGTGCACAGGCACGACAACCGGCTACACAATCACACCCACCGTTAACCAGTGCAAGGTTTCAGCGACCGTTGGCACCAACTGTGGAGGCTGGGCTCCGACCACGTATATCCTCGGATACTCTGGCGAGTAGTCCCAAGATTGATTTATCGGCCCCTGGAGGAATCCTCCAGGGGCCGTTTTGATTTTCGGTTGAAATGGAACGTCCGGGTGTACTTCTATTGCGCTACCCTCGGCAGAGGACCCTGTAACTGCGACTTGAGGGTTTGTTGTGATTGGCGGACAATCATCTCATCAGGCGGCGAGAGTCGCTTAGGAAGATTAAAGGAAACACATCCACCATGAAGAAAG
>CAIYLG010000063.1 GCA_903927025.1 uncultured Armatimonadota bacterium | reverse complement strand
CTTTCTTCATGGTGGATGTGTTTCCTTTAATCTTCCTAAGCGACTCTCGCCGCCTGATGAGATGATTGTCCGCCAATCACAACAAACCCTCAAGTCGCAGTTACAGGGTCCTCTGCCGAGGGTAGCGCAATAGAAGTACACGCCTCCGAACGCCATTGGCGTTCGTTCCCTTCTAATGCGGGTACGTCATCTCGATGGGGACGACCCACTGGGCGAACTGCTCTTCGGTGACGTCGGACGCCAGCGCCGCTGTTTTCAGCGACGTGCCTTCCTTCAGCGCTTTCTTTGCGATCGCGGCGGCGCGGTCGTAGCCGATGTGCGGGTTGAGGGCGGTGACCTGCATCAGGTTGGAGTCAAGATTTGCAGCGATCTTGGGGAGGTTTGGCTGGATGCCGACGGCACAGTTGTCGTTGAACGCCACGCAGGTATCACCCAGAAGCTGAATGCTGGAGAGGACGTTGTGGACCATGACCGGCTTGAAGACGTTGAGTTCGAAGTTGCCCTGTGAACCGCCGAATGCGACGGCGGCGTCATTTCCAAACACCTGGACGGCAACCATCGTCATCGCTTCGGATTGGGTGGGGTTCACCTTGCCTGGCATGATGGAGCTGCCTGGCTCGTTCTCCGGAATGAACAGCTCTCCGATGCCATTTCGTGGACCGGACGCCAGCCAGCGAACGTCGTTGGCGATCTTCATCAGCGCGCCCGCTAGCGTTCGAAGAGAACCTGAAACCGAAACGAGCGCGTCGTGGGCAGACAGAGCGGCGAACTTGTTGGGTGCTGAAACAAATGGGAAACCGGTTTCCTCGGCGAAGTACTTGGCGGCGAGATCACCAAACTTGGGATGGGCATTGAGCCCAGTGCCGACGGCGGTGCCGCCAATTGCGAGTTCGTACAGTCCTTTTTCAGCAAAGCGAACCTGGTCTAGGCAGTAGTCGATCTGAGCGACCCAGCCGCCAATCTCCTGACCGAGCGTGATGGGGGTGGCGTCCTGAAGGTGGGTCCGACCGACTTTGACGACGTCCTTGAACTCCTCAGCCTTTGCGGCGAGGGTATCCCGCAGCACCTGAACATTGGGATAGAACTGTCGGTGCAGCTCTTCCACCACGGCGATATGCATGGCGGTCGGGAAAGTATCGTTGCTGCTCTGACCTCGGTTGACGTGGTCATTGGGATGCACCGGCTTTTTGGAACCCATGACTCCGCCTGCAATCTCGATTGCGCGGTTGGAGATGACCTCGTTGGCGTTCATGTTGCTCTGGGTACCGGAGCCGGTCTGGAACACCACGAGGGGGAAATGCTCGTTGAGCTTGCCGTCCACCACTTCCTGAGCGGCCTTCACGATCAACTCCGCGACCTCGTCGGGAAGCTGGCCAAGGTCTCGGTTGGCCTGCGCCGCACCCTTCTTGAGAATCCCCATCGCCCGTACGATGGAGGGCAACATCTTGAATCGGTCCTGTCCAATTGGGAAGTTCTGGATCGAGCGCTGGGTCTGTGCGCCCCAATATCGGGAGGATTCAACCTCAATCGACCCCATCGTATCGGTCTCGATTCGTGTGTTCATCGCAAGGACAAGGTTACCAGCCGTGACCGGCCCCCTTCCCCAGCAATGCCCCTGGGAGATTTGCTACGGCCGGCTATTACAGCCACTACTTAACAGAAAGATGAACAACCCGCCATTGAGTTTCGGTACTTCGTTTGGTGGCTGACAGAATCAGATTCCAACGCTCATCAAAGCAGAAGAACGTTCCCCATGGAGTCGCGAGGCGAACATCCACTCCAAACGGAGCTTCATTGACCCTAGAAATGGAGGAGAGGTGGCCAAGTTCGCCATCCTTAAACCAGTCTTCGGAGACGAAGTGAGCGTGTTGAAGAGCCCAGTCAAAAACCTTTGTCAATTCTGGTTCTTCGTATGAACGTGAGACTCCGTGCCCGCGCATGACCTTCTCGGCGGACCCAAGAGACAGACAGCGCGCTACGGATAGACCCTCCGGGTTGAGGGAAGTTCGGGAGCCATGAGACGGCACGAAGCTATGTTCGATGTACTTCGCCCGGTCTGCCAGCTTGCGAACCCCGCTCGCCGATTCTGTCGTTTGGGAGGGTTCCTCCAAATTCCAAAGGTCGCCCGCAACCGACCATCGGCGAACATACCACTCGAAATAGCCGAGACTCCCCAGCAAATTTGGACCCTGAGAACTGTAGATTTCTAAGTCCGCAGTGCCCACATCCAGCAGTTGGAAGAGCCCAATCAGGTCCACAACGTCCGTCCAATAGCCGCAGAGCACCTGGAGATCTTCTGATGTTTGCTCAAGAATCCGCTCCGCGGGGAAGGCTACTCCGTCGTCAATCTGACATGGATAGTTCAGCGGAACCCACGACAAGCGACGAACAAAGATGGCTGCTTCGCCGTACCTTTCGGTGAAGCGCTGAAGGTCCCTCAGAAGTGCATCGTTGCCCTCCACCGGTCCGTACCACTCAAACTCTATTGGGTCCGCCATCGATAGATCTGCCTCTGAAGACGACGCGTGCTCTGACACCCCTATTCGATGGCTCTGTAGTCAGTGAATTGAAGACGGCACCTCGACCAAGTCTGATTGCAATGACTTCTCAGTACCTAATTCCGATTTCCGCCAGGAGAGCATGATATGCATTCGCCGGCGCTTGACAAGCAAGTAGCCTTCACCGTGCACCATCCCGCCCGACTTGCCCCACCGGCCGTACAGCCTGTTCTTGCCAAATGAACGCCATTCGAAGGGCCCCAGCGTCCCCGAATCAAATTCCTTGTTGAAAAGTGGTTTATCCCAGTTCGCACGAAGGTGCTTCTCAGTGTTCGTTCGTATGTCTTTGACCTCGGACGGAATCTGCTTTCCCATACTTAGAAAGAGTCCTTCTGTGGGTGAAGACTCATTATAAACGTCGAGGATGATGGCACCCTTAACCAACTTCATCTGGAGCTTTTCGGACACCAAATAGCGCCTCCCGCCGAAGGTCTCGGTTTTAACACCACCAGTGCCAGGGCCGCCGAAGCGGCCCAAAACTGTGACAGATAAAAGAACAGCCAGCAGCATCTTCATCATAATTCCAATGCTTCAGCTGTTTTCGATCTGTGACAGAAGGTGGCGTGTAATTCACTCCACCCGTATGCCCATGAGTCGGCTTCAGGATTCCCTGTGCTGGTGGCTTCCAGCCCGGAGGCCGATGCTGGCCATGTGCGTGGCCCGCGAGTTCCCATATTGACCAAAGCATCGCTCCTGCCGCTATGGCTGCACCAGTTGACGCAACCCATTTGTATCCGTCCCAAACCCAATTCGCTCCAGTTGAATCAGTACGGCATTTGGCGAAGGGAGCCGGAAGTGCGGTTCGCATCGTTTGGCAAGCAAGCTCTAACCTAACCTGTTCAGCCCAGCGAAAACACCGTGCCAAGATGTTGCATCCCATTTTGGAGTTGCTGGATATATGTCTCTTACTGCTTGCTCAAGCCTCCTGCTGATGGCGCTTGCGCCGTCCACCGTTCCCACTCAGGCGGATGAAACCGTTCTTGCTCGCATTCGCGAGGAAGGGATGAGTCATTCTCAGGTCGCCAAGACCCTCAGCTACCTCACCGATGTGATCGGTGAGCGCCTCACCGGCTCGCCCAGCCTGAAGCGCGCGAACGAGTTCACACGGGACACCCTTACCGGTTGGGGACTCTCCAACGCTCACCTGGAGTCCTGGGGACCGTTCGGCCGCGGCTGGCAGCTCGACCGATTCTCGGCTCAGGTGACAGCGCCCTTGGACATTCCCCTCATTGCCTTTCCAAAGGCTTGGTCGCCCAGTCTCCGTGGCCCTGCAACCGCAGACGTGGTGCTGGTTGATATCAAGGATGAAAAGGATCTCGCCGCATTCAAAGGAAAGCTAAAGGGCAAGATCGTGCTGAACGGTGGCGAGACTCCGGTGCCCGCTCGCTTCACTCCCCAAGGATCGCGATATACCGATGAAGAGCTTGCGGCAATGAAGGAGCCACAGGCACCCCGAGGCGCGGCTGGGGGGAGAAGGGGAGCGGCAGGCGGACCTGGTGGTCAGCGGCCCAACATGGCGCTCGCGGGTGTCAAATTGCGGTTCTTTATGGATGAGGGCGCCCTTGCGGTTTTTGATGGCTCCCGAAGCGATGACGGCACGATCTTCGTTCAGTCCGCGACGGTTCCCCCTCCTGCATCCGCCCCGACTCCGGCTCCTGCAGCGGGTGCAACCCCAACGCCTCCCCGCCGTGGACCTTCGGTGTGGGATAAGAGCGCACCGAAAACTCTGCCCCAGGTCACCGTCGCCTCTGAGCACTACAACCTAATGGTTAGGATGATCCAGCAGGGCGTGAATCTCAAAGTGAACTTGGACCTCAAGACAAGCTTTTACGACAAGGACCTCAACGCCTACAACACAGTTGCCGAGCTGCCTGGCACCGATCTGAAGGATCAGATCGTGATGGCAGGCGGACACATGGACTCTTGGCACTCCGGTACCGGCGCGACCGACAACGGAGCGGGCGTGGTCGTCGCGATGGAAGCCGTTCGTATCCTGAAGGCGCTCAATCTTCAGCCTCGACGGACCGTGCGCGTGGCGCTATGGAGCGGTGAGGAAGAAGGTCTGTTCGGCTCTCAGGCATACGTCACCCAGCACTTGGGTTCCTATCCCAAGCCGGCGGCCAATGGGTTTCCAGGTGGCGGCGCTCCTGAGGATCGCGGACCTCTTACCAAGGGCCCCGAGTACGACAAGGTAAGCGCCTACTTCAACCTGGACAACGGAACCGGCAAGATTCGCGGCATCTACTGCCAGAGCAATCCCGCCGTCGCCCCGATCTTCGCGGATTGGCTCAAGCCGTTCGCGGATCTCGGCGCGAGCACAGTGACCCTTCGCAACACCGGCAGCACCGACCACGTGTCTTTTGACGCCGTGGGAGTTCCTGGCTTCCAGTTCATCCAGGACACCATCGAATACAATACGCGAACTCACCACTCCAACCAGGACGTGTTCGACCGCATTCAGATCGACGATCTGAAGCAGGCGTCTGTGATCCTGGCGACGTTCCTGTACAACACCGCGATGCGGGATGAGAAGCTGCCGCGCAAGCCGGTTAGCGGGAGCTAGTCGGCATTGCGCACGAATGTGCGTGACGCCCAAAGGGCGTCGTTTCGGCGAAGCGAAGGTTAGGCCCGATGGAGTCGGGCCAAACCTGGATATTCAGAGACAGATTAGGTTTAACCCAGAATGGGTTGATTCTCCGGAAAAATGGAATCGCCCCTATCCAACCTGTGTCTCGCGACCCTAAGGCACGCTCGGCTTGCCGGGTGAACCCAGCGTTCCATACCGAATCGGCCCCTGCTTGCGTAACGACAGGCTCTCAAAAGCATCGGATAGAAATGACCCCATCCAATCTCTTTCGCCGAGCTGTGCTTGTTGCCGTTATGACTTGTCTCTGCGGGGTCGCTTGTGCTCAGTCGGCGGACATATCCCATGGCGCGAACTTAGATACGCCGATTTCGCTGAAACTCAAGATCATCCTTATCCCTGATGCGCTCAAACAGATCTCCAAGCAGGCTTGGGTGAAGCTCACCAGTCTGGAACCGATCAGCGATCTCAAGGTCACCGTCTTTGGGAAGGACGTTACCGCCGGGCTTGTCTTGGAGAAAATCGCCAGCGTGCTTGGTTGCGAATGGGTGCATGATGGCGACCTTTGGCGGCTGCACATGGAGCCGGAGGTATCTCATGCCCGAGAGAGATTTGTCCTGAAGGAGGAGGAACTCGCTCAGCAGGACCTCACGGATGAGGTCAAGAAACTGGTCGAGGCGAGTGGACCTCAGGAGGCACCGAAGGTAGGCGGCGGAGCCTCGCGGATTCAGTAGATCCATGGCTCGGTCTTGGGTCAGGTGATTGGGTCTCTCGCCGGTGAGCAGTCTTCAGCTTTTTGGCGGAGGGATGTCGTCTCGGCGCGCGACCCATGCATCAACAATGTCGTCACCATGTTGCCCGTTCCAGCGGCAGGTAAGCCCACACGGCGGCCGCCGATTTCGCGCACGGCGATACCAATGTTTCTGCATCTGGATCCCCTGCTGCATCAGGTTCAGTTCACGTTTCGTGGAAGTCCTCGAAGTTTTGGCCACCCCGCCGAAGCTATCGTTACCGAACCAGGTCCGACGGGAAAGCTGGCGGCGATGCCATTTGGAAATTCGGTTCTAGCCTGGGACCAATCGATTCCCAAATCAGACGGCTGGGACAAGATTCCGGTGAAGGCGACGGATTCGGAGTCGCCCTATAGTAATCAAAACTTCTTCGTATCCGACCTTTACGCAGCTCCTTTCAATGCGACCGGAATCGCGATTGTCGCGGATGCGTTCCCAGTGCTTGTCAGCATACGAGCACCCAGACATGTCGCGGATTCCTTCATCGACTGGTTCGCCAAGGTTAAAACCGAGTGCCACGTATCCACACGATTTGAGGATGGGATCGTGATTTCGCGCCACGTCGGCTTTTGGCGTCTGCGCAAGTTTCAAATCCCGGAAGCGACCTGCCGAGCCCTTGAGCTTCGTGCGACCAAGCCAGCCTTCGGTGTCGCAGATTAAGCTACCTTCGCCGGGAAGCTGACGCAGGTGCAAGCGAGAGCAATGCAATTGAAAGACGAAGTCCTCGCCCAGTTCCCAACTCACCCATTCGAGCGAGCGATGCCTGCTCTTCAGTTCTATTCGACCGGCGCCAACAAACTGCTTGGCAACGGATTTATCGGTCTGAATGAAGGGACTGAAACCGCTCCCATTGCGGTTATTACGAAGCCCGAAGCGAAACCAAATTAACAGTTCTCGCGCTAAGTCTGATTTGTCTCAGATCGACGGTGGCGGGCAAGTTCGGGTTTGGGTGATCAAGGCGGATGAGGAACGTCAGATTGCACCTGAGAAATCCCGAACTCTCTGATAAAGTTGCGCAAAGTCTCAACTAAATCGAACGAGTAGATCTCGAGTCGATACTTGGCAATCAGCCCATCTGTTTCTCAACTCCGAACTAGCTTCAGATTGCGCGCCCGCATCTGCATTACCTCTAGGAGCGAATATCTCTCAATATCGTTCTCTAGAACGGTGCTTACATGCATAACAAGTTCACCGACGACGCCGAACTCCATCGGACTTGAATTGGGCCCAATCAAAACCGGCTCAGCGTAGTCAACTGAACTCTTGGGCTTTCCTCCCACGGCCCATTTTGCCTCTGGATACATGACTCTGAATGCTTCCCCCCAGAGAAGCGACCCATCGAATGACAGTTCCCTGGTCTCCGCGGAAAGGTCAATTCTAGGCATGATATCTCGAAGGATATCTGTCTTCCAGGCCTCTTTTCGAGCGATCAAGAATTCGAACTCTTCGTGAGGTATCTGCCTTAGCGAACCCAGCGAAGCTATCAGGGCCGGCAGCTGATTGATCACTTCCGGAGTTGAGTGTGGAGTGATTCGAACTCCACGAGCATCAGATATGTAGTCTGAGACTTTTTTGATGCGACTCGGCATCTCGCCCAGCAACAATTGAAACGCCTTTCTCAATTTCGCCGGAGTCATCAATCGAGACTGGATGATGAATGGAGTCGGTTCGAACGGGTAGTGCATTTGGCTTTCGGGAACACTCCTAATGATTCTCAATTCCCAAGGCAACTCTCATATTAGATACTATGGCCAAGAGTGCAGGTCGAGCCTCGCTTCAATTCATTGCACGAACTTCTGGAAAACCATGAGCGTCCGAATTGAAATTCTCATCCGAAAATCGATTAGGTCCGCCAGCGGCCTTCCGATAAGTGCCCCATCCAACCCTTGTTGCTGGTTATCATCCGCATAGAACGATAATCAATTGCCATTTCCACCCTCACATTTTTCCGTTTCACCGCATTTCTGTTATCACGTATTGGTCTGAATCGGTTTCTCGAACGGGCAGTTCCAAAAAGCTGGAATGTCCTCTCTTCGCTTGGTGTAGTGGCGCTTGTTGTTAAATCCAAGGATCTTAAGATTTGGCATTTGGAGCAAAACATCCATGTCGCCGTCAAGAATAGTCGTTTGCCCAAAGAAGAGCGTTTGTAAGTTTGGGCATTCAAGTAGCGGACGCAGCGACTCCAGTTCACCACAGTTCGATACATTTAGCTTCTTCAGTGATGTCATTCCGCTCAGTGCTCTCAGATTTTTGAAATTCTTTGAATAATCTAATTCGAGGATTTCTAACTGCTTCAATTCCGCGAGCGGAGTTAAGTCCACGAGGTTCCGGAGAAAAGCCAGCGTGCAAGACTTCAGATTTGCGAATTTACCAATCGATGAGATGTCGCCCTGACGTGTCCCCCGTAGTTTGACCCACTTGAAGTGTGAAATCCGTCTGGAATCACATGAAGAAAACTGGCAAGCGCTACACCGAGGACGAGATCCTGAAGGTGTTGAAGGAAATCGAAGCTGGCGGCGCGATAGCGTCAG
>CAIYLG010000062.1 GCA_903927025.1 uncultured Armatimonadota bacterium | reverse complement strand
TGCAACTTCAGGCTCCAACTGCGGAACCTGGACTCCAGCAACCTTCTCGCTGACTCTGTAAGATCAAATCAGCATAGAGACGCTTGAGCGCGTAGGCTGGGAGCCCTTCTCTCCCACCTTCGCGCTCTTGTCGTTTTTGGAGCCGACCATCCTTTGATTTGCTCACACGATTCAGAGCAGATCTAGGTAAACCTGCAAGCATGACCAGCAAGCTTGCCGCTCAGCTCTATACGCTCCGGGAATACACGAAGACAGCGGAAATGTTTGAGGCATCCCTCCGGGCTTGCCACGAGATCGGATACGCGGGAGTTCAGCTTTCCGCAGTTGGTTGCATGAATGGCGACGACCCTGAGGTTTCGGCGGGAAAAGCGCGCGAGATGCTGGATTCATTTGGACTCCAATGCTGTGCCACCCATCGCCCTTGGAAGCGTTTGGTGGAGAACACAGACGAAGAGATTGAATTCCATAAAACATTGGGATGTAGCTACACCGCGGTGGGGAGCATTGCCGGAGAGTACGGACTTGCTCCAGATAGCTACCGACGATTCTTATCGGATGCAGCTCCAGTCATTGCGAAGCTGGCTGCGTCCGGGATTCGGTTCGGATTCCACAACCACCAAAACGAGTTCATCCGCAACCCAGAAACGAACCGGCCCTGCTACGACATTCTGATTGACGAAGGAGCGCCAGACCTTATGCTGGAGGTCGACACTTTTTGGGCGGTGGTCGCAGGAGTTGACCCCTGCGCGCTGTTTGAAAAGTGCGTTGGGCGGGTCCCCGTGATTCACGTGAAGGACATGGAAGTTGTCGAAAAGGTTGGGCCCGTGATGTGTCCAGTGGGTGAAGGAAACCTGAATTGGAGTGGGATCATCGAAGTTTGCGAAAGAGTGGGTACCGAATGGTACGTCGTCGAGCAGGACGACTGTCGGCGGGACCCGATTGATTGCCTGAGATCGAGTTGGGAATATTTAGCTGACTTTCGCGTTTAAGCATTCGGAGACATAATCTGCCCCGGTGTCTGAAATTGCAATCGTAACCTGTCGAGTCTTGCCCGAGCCAGATACGGATCAAGAACCACTTCTCGAGGCGTGTGTTCGTGCTGGCGTTTCCGCTCGAATGGTGCCATGGGACGACGAGAGTGTGGATTGGAGTCAGTTCGGAGCCGCTGTGCTTCGATCCTGTTGGAACTACTACGAGTACCCGGAGCCGTTTAGGAACTGGATACTCGAGACTTCTAC
The DNA here is from genome assembly GCA_903927025.1 of uncultured Armatimonadota bacterium. GTDB lineage: Bacteria > Armatimonadota > Fimbriimonadia > Fimbriimonadales > Fimbriimonadaceae > Fimbriimonas. The sequence continues at coordinate 155,761 of CAIYLG010000062.1, read as the reverse complement.
AAAGACCAAGCTGCTCAACTCTGCGGAAACCTTGCTGTGGAATCTGGAAAAGACTTATCTTCTCGAACTCGCGAATAAAGGGATCGCCATCGTTCCGACGCGGATTCTAGACGGTGCCTCAACACTGGAGAGGATTGTCTCGCAGGAGGGCTGGCAGAAGTTTGTTGTCAAACCAGTCATTTCGGCCGCATCCTTTCAAACTCAGCACTTCACGGCTGATCAGGTTGAGCTAGCGAATTCCTTCGTGGCCAAGATCATGGAAACACGAGAGGTGATGGTTCAGCCATTTATTTCAAGCGTCACGAATGGAGGAGAGGTCTCGCTCGTGCACATCGCGGGTGAGTTGACCCACGCCATCGTGAAGCAGCCTCGTTTTGATGGTGGCGAGGAGGACGTGTCGTCTGCCTTTCAGCCGGATGCGGGTCTGGCTAAGATCGCGGCTCAAGTGCTCGCGGCAGCCGACCAACCTTGGATCTATGCTCGAGTCGATCTGATGCGAGGTGACGATGGGGAGTGGCTGTTATCCGAGCTTGAGATGCTGGAACCTTCGCTCTTCCTGTCTCTTCATCCTCCTGCGCTGGAGAAGTTCGCGTCCGCTCTCGCATCCTGTTAGTCTTGGATCTAGGCGCACAGTTCGCTAAGGATAGTTTATGGGGATCAGACAATCATTTTCGTGGTGGTGCTTTGAGGGTCGAGGCGCGTCTGATGAGACGCTCCTGACGGCGGCGAAAGAGATTGGCTATGAGGCGGTAGAACTGTTGCCAGACAACAAACTTCACCTCGCCGCCGAGTTTGGCTTAAGGATCGCCTCCCACCCTGGTCACCGACTTGAGGCGAACGGGCTCAATAGCCGAGCCAATCACGATGCGATTGAGGCAAGCATTCTCGCTAACCTAAGCGTCGCAACCCAGTTCCAAATCCCCAATCTCATCGTATTCAGCGGTGAGCGGAATGAGTCATTCACCGAGGAAGAGGCGATCGAAAACACTGCTGCTGGCCTCTTGCGGGTGGCTGCCGCCGCGGAAGATGCGGGAGTGAACCTCATCATGGAGCTACTCAACAGCAGGGTTGATCACCGAGGGTACCAGTGCGATTCCACCCGTTGGGGAGCCGCAGTCTGTAATCGAGTGGGATCTCCCAACGTTGGATTGCTGTACGACATCTATCACATGCAGATCATGGAAGGTGACGTGATTCGAACCATCCAAGCCAATTCAGGGCACATCCTGCATTATCACACCGCTGGGAATCCTGGCAGAAACGACTTGGATGAGACTCAGGAACTGAACTATCCGGCTATTTTTCGGGCGATCCGCAACACCGGATATGCGGGCATGGTTGGCCACGAATTCATCCCAAAAGGCGATCCATGTGCTGCTCTGGAGTCTGCCTTTCGCCTATTCAGCCTGGCTGTGTAGCTCCGTCAGAAACTCTGTTGCGCCTGGATAGGTAGGATCATTTCATATGTTTTTAAAGGGAATCACCATTGCCACTCTGTCTGCGTGCTTCGCGGTCGCTTTTGCACAGCAAGGCATTGGAGATCCCACCTTTCCGCATCTTGGGAACAAGGGTTACCGAGCTGAGCACTACGACTTAAAGCTCAACTACGCACCCGAAACAAGTGTTCTGAAAGCCGATGTCACCATGTCTGGTTCGGCTGATCAGGATCTGTCCAGCTTTCAGGTCGACTTTGCAGGGTTCACGGTAACCCTGGTTCGGCTCAACGGCCTTCCCGTCCAGTACTCAAGGAGTGGTGATAAGCTCACGATCAAGCCAACCAAGCCCCTTCCCAAAGGAAGCAAATTCAGGTTGGAGACGCTCTATTTTGGTAAGCCGGACGTCGTCCAGTCCGCGGCTCTGCCAGCAGGAATGAAATCCGGCTGGATTCGCTTTGCCGGAGGCGCCGCTGCAATTTGCGAGCCAGAACTGGCGCACACGTGGTTTCCATGCAACGACCACCCGCTCAACAAGGCGACTTTTGACGTCGATATTTCGACTCCCGTGGGTTACAGTGCGATTTCCAATGGGAAGGAGCTTCGAATCTCGCCGACTCGGGTCCACTTCGTGATGGATAAGCCCGGATCCACCTGCATGGCGCTAGTTGTGGTTGGGAAGTTCACCTCGTTCAAGCAGGCTGGACCCAACGGCCTGAGCATGGTGAACTACATTCCGACCGGAGAGGAGGCCATTTACGCTAAGCGCCTTGCTGTTGACGCTAAGTTTATGGAGTTCCTGAGTGCAAAGATTGGGGCCTACCCTTATTCGACCTATGGGGTGCTGGTTCTGCCAGATGCCGTTTCGAAAGTGAATATGTTGATGGCAGGATCTGCTCTTGAAACCACCACGCTGCCAGTTTTTGGACCCCAAGCCGTGGCGGATGGGACCCTCTGCCATGAAATGGCGCACCAGTGGATGGGGAATTGTGTCAGCGTCACGAATTGGGGCGATGATCTTTGGTGGGTTGAAGGATTTGCTCAATACAGCGAATGGCTACAGGTTGAAATGACTGAGGGCAAGGACGCCTACGATAAGGCGGCATTGGCGGTCTTTGGGCAGGTAGCGTCAAGTCCTCATTGGCTAAAGCCTGGCCACGTTTCCGCCGCGGACCTGTTCAGCGAGCACACCTATATCGGCGGCGCGCTCACCTTCTACGCTTTGCGACGCCAGATCGGGGACGAGAAGTTCTTTCAAACGATCCACCAATTCATCGACGAACATAAGTTTTCGAGCGCCACAACCCAGGATCTTATCGGGGTCGCAAGCAAGGTGTCTGGGCAAGATTTGAAGCCATTCTTTGATGCTTGGCTGTTTGGCGAAGCCCTCCCGAAGATGCCGCAATAGATTCGTGTGACCGGGTGGGCATGGGACGGTATGTCACACTATATGGAAAAGGCTGCCTGACTGAACAAATTGGGCTTCTCTGGAACACGAAATGCCCAAACCCCCAAAAAGATTTATTCCGCTTAATCCCAAATCTCCGAAACGTCGCCCGACCGTTGGAGGTCAGGCCGCTTCGACGCCCGCAGCAAAGCCTCCGAAGAAGACAGGCAAGCCTTTCCGCACCCCCGAACCCAAGCCAACTCGAGTCCCTGAGTTTAAGCAGGCTCCTGTGGTTGAAGCACCGATTGAGCCAGAAGTTCTGCCAAGTTTTGCCGACCTGGGACTGAGCGATGCCATTCTCAAAGCCGTTTCCGAACTTGGCTTTGAAACACCGACTCCGATTCAGGCGAAAGCAATCCCCATCCTGATATCGGGCCGAGACCTTATCGGCGGTGCCCAGACGGGAACAGGAAAGACCGCGGCCTTCGGACTGCCACTCATTCAGCGAATCGATCCGGCTAACCCCCAGACCCAGGCGCTGATTCTGGCCCCAACCCGAGAACTCGCGGTTCAGGTTGCAGGGGATATTCACGGTTTTGCCAAGCACAGCGGCTTGCGCGTGGTGCCTGTGTACGGCGGACAGCCGATTGACCGACAGTTCCGCTCCCTTCGCCAAGGTGCGCAGATCGTGGTCGGTACGCCGGGACGCGTATTGGACCACCTTCGCCGGGGATCGCTTTCCTTCAGCGAGGTCACGTTCTGCGCTCTTGACGAGGCAGATGAGATGCTGGCTTTAGGATTTGCTGAGGACCTGGACGCAATTCTCGCGGAGTTGCCGGAGCAGAGACAGCTTGCGTTCTTCTCGGCCACGATGCCAGCCCGCATCCTCGAACTGACGAAGAAGTTCCTGCACGATCCGGTCAACATTACGATCAAGTCTAAGCAGAGAACCCTCGACACAACCAACCAGACGTATTACGAAGTCCCGCCTGGAAAGAAGCTGGAAGCGCTCGGCCGAGTGCTTGACATGGAGACGCCAGGACCGACGATTATTTTCTGCCGTACGCGACAAGAGACTCACGACCTTAGCGAGAATCTAAGATTGCGCGGCTACAACGCGGAAGCGCTTCATGGCGACATGGGGCAGTCGGAGCGAGACCGCGTCATGAAGCGATTCCGAGATGGTGCCGCAGACCTGCTGGTTGCGACCGACGTGGCTGCACGCGGCCTCGACATCGACACCGTCACCCACGTTATCAACTACGACATTCCTTGGGACGTTGAGCAGTACATCCACCGAATCGGCCGAACCGGTCGTGCGGGAAGAACCGGCGATGCCATCACGCTGGTTTCCGGACGTGAGCGAGCACAGCTGCGCAACATCGAGCGGATGATCGGATCAACGATCAAGCCTGCTCGAATTCCAACCGCATCGGACATCGCATCCAAGCGACGAGCCATCTTCCAGGAAGCTTTGCTTGAGACGCTTCGAGGCGGCGGATTCGAGGCTCACCTTGCCTCTGTTTCTGACCTATCGGAAGAGTTTGACACCGCCCAAATCGCGGCGGCCGCCCTCCACATGCTGTGGCAGAGCGAGAATGCAGATAAGGCTGCTGTCGGCGAAGAGATGGTCCACGACATCGAGCAGCCTGAGCTCGGAATGGTCCGAATCTTCGTCGGAATGGGTAGGCAGGATGGCCTCAGGCCAGCCGACTTGGTCGGTGCAATCGCCCATGAAGCCGGTCTGGTCGGAAAGACGATCGGCATCATCGACATTTTGGATCGAGTCGCATTTGTCGAGGTTCCTGCCGCGTCTGGAGAAGATGTCGTCGAGGCACTGAGACGAAGCAAGATCCGAAACCGAAAGGTAAAAGTTCAACTCGCGAATGCGATCAACCCAGCGGAGACGTCCGCCCCTCGGACGGATGACTCCGATTCCCGACGTGGACCGAAGCGGTTTGATGATCGCGGTCCAGATCGCGGACCAAGACGGCGCCACTAGTCTGTCGGCAGGAAACTCCGTTCCTTTCGCTCGTCAAGAGAAAGGAACGGAGCTCCCGGATCGTAGCGGTCTAATCCTTTGGCCGTGGCTGGATCCCTCGGAAAACCACGCTCTTAAACGGCCTGGCTTGGAGTTCGATGCGCACGATTTGCTGGGTGGGGCACGTAAACCACGTGAACTCTTGCCCTGTAGGAATGCGCAGCTCGCCGCCGCTCGGATGGGGTTCGCCTGCCGAGTCGAATCCCATCAATCGGAAATCATCAGCTCTCCACTTCGATGGGATGTGGACGGGAAAGGCCTTGCCGAGCTTCTGAGGAATATTTGGCACCAGCGCTGGCGCGGATATGAAGTCGCTTCCGTTGACCTTGGCTTCCTTGCGGAAACTCGCAGAGGCAACCGTCTTCCACTGGGTGTCTGCAAGCCTGACCGTAAGCGAGAACGCTTTACCATTGGATGGCTTTCGAAAAGTTCGTCCGCATAAAAAGGTGTTCTTTCCAGCTTGAACCGCACTGGTTAAGACACCAAGCGGAGAAGCGGAAGCTGCGCCGATGGGAGCGAATGTAGGTTGCCAAATGTACCTGGCACCACTCGGGCTGGTGAAGTCCTTTGGCTGGTGTAGAAGTTGAAGTGTGAGTTCGACTTCAAGCTCATCATCCCGTATAGCAGAGGGAAGTCTGTCTGGTTCTCCCGTCAGATCTTTGGTTAAGAACGATGGAGCCAGCGTTCCATCGGGCCTCCAAGCACGTCTTTTGGGTGCGTCCGTGACGAAGGAAAGGTACAAGATGTTGCCGTTCTCAAGTGGAGCCGCCAGCGGACCGGAATAGAGTAAGGCAATGGCTAGAGAGATCGACATCGTACCGTCCAAGCAAGGCTAACGCGAGTAGTCGATTTCAGATTACATCAAGTCCGAGGACCTTCAAGAAGGCTTAGAATGAATTCGGACAATGAGCCACAATTCAACGGCACCAGACTCCCAAGGCGAATTGAGGGCCCTGCTCTCTGCGATCGCTGCGAGGACTGAATACGACCCCATACGCCCAATCCATAAGGTCTTGCTCATTGCCCTTCGGGAGCGAAATCCCGACACCTTCTCACCGGAGTTAGTTCATCTTTGTGTTCGTTGGTGTGCTGAAAGTGCCCTTGACCTAGATGCATTAGCCACTGAAGCCTATATGGTTTGGACCGATGCAATCTCATGCATGAAGCGGCCTAGCCTGGCAACAAGGTCCGCATTCGCCCCAACGCGGTTGGCGATCAGAGAGATCTACTACTTGCTCGCGCAAGCAGGATGCGGGAAAGTTGAGGAGCTTCGAGTCGAGAGCAACAATGAGTGGCTCAAACGAAGCGTACGACAAATTCCAGCAGAGAGCGCGATGGTCGATGGGAAAGTCGTGAATGACTTCTTTGTACTTCCTGAGGACGACGCGATTCCGTATCCCCTGGCGCTGAACAAAGGTCAGCTCCAAGAGGTTGTGGAACTCTTCCGTGCCTACAGGTATCGTGAGAAATACACCCCCAGCTCCCACGACATCACGGTTGGGCTTTATCGATTCCTTAATGAAGATTCGAGCCCTCGGACGGATTGGCTGTCAAAGCGAGTTGAGAATTGGCTCGCCTCTGATGCAACGGATGACCAGGTTGTTCAGGAACTATTTGACTCGTGGAAGCGGCTCTTTGAGCAGTTGAGCCTGAGTGATGAGGGAGACCGTCAGTTTCTCACGCGAGCGCTGAACCTGCATAGGGCGATGGGCAGTGCTCTGGCAGCAGAGCTTATTCATCAGCAACTCTGTTTGAGGCGTGTGCGGAGAAATCAGCCGCAACTATAGCGGTTGCACTCGTGCATTGCCGCTGAGCGAACTCTGAATGCGGCTGCGGGGCCAGACGTAGGCAAAGGCGCCTTCTAGAACCTCTCGATCGAGGTGGCAGAACTGCCTCTGGCCACGGCGCTCTCGCTGGACGACACCAGCCTCGGAGAGCACCTTCCAGTGATGGCTGAGGAGCGCCATGCTGATGCCGGCCCTGTGGGCAATTTGTGTACCGCAGAGCTCTTCTTCCGAGGCGAGGATCTCCACCAGACGCAGTCGGGTTGGATCGCTTAGAGCAGAGAACACCTTGGCTCGCATTTCGAGACTCAGATCGGGCATGACACAGAATACTTTATCAAATAGTTAAATGACTACTTGACAATTAAACGATTCCGTGGAAGAATACAAGTACAGAGTTTCTTAAGGAGGAACACAGATGAGTCGAGTAATTGAAGTGACCGAATCCGAGTTTGAACAGAGAGCGATCCTGGCTGACGGTTTGGTGTTGGTGGATTTCTCTGCGTCGTGGTGCGGTCCGTGCAAGAGGATGCTTCCCGAACTAGAAGCCGCTGCCGAGCAGCTAAAGGATAAGGCGACCTTTTTGAAGGTCGACGTAGATGCCTCTCCCGAGATCGCGACGAAATACGGAGTGCAGGGAATCCCCAACCTCACCTTCCTGAAGAACGGACAGGTTGTGGACGTAGCGGTGGGTTTGATGCCTAAGGCCGAGATCGTGGCCCGAGCGCAGCGAAACCTTTAACGCCAGCGTCAGACTTCAAAGTAGGGCTGGAGTCATTTTACTCCGGCCCTTTTCATGGGTCATCCAGTCGGTATATTCGGAACCATGGTTTGGTTTTCAGCGATGTTGTTGATGGCTGCAGCTGGTGAAAGGCCGACGACCTATCCCGGCTATAAGCTCGTTTGGAACGATGAGTTCAACTCACCCGGTAAGCCGGATCCAAAGAACTGGGTGTTTGAAGAGGGATTCGTCCGGAACGAGGAACTGCAGTGGTACCAGCCCGAGAATGCTTGGGTTCAGGATGGCCACCTCATCATTGAGGGACGGCGGGAAACTAAGACAAATCCGCAGTTCGAGACGGGCAGCACCGATTGGCGAAAGAACCGACCAACCGCTGCGTACACGTCGTCCTGCTTAGAAACAAGAGGGCTCCATGAGTTTCAATATGGTCGCTTTGAAATTCGAGCAAAGATTGATGCTAGGCCAGGTTTGTGGCCCGCAATCTGGACCCTTGGCGTGACGGGAGATTGGCCAAAGAACGGGGAAGTGGATCAGCTCGAGTACTACCGAGACATGATTCTTGCCAATACCGCCTGGGGAAACAGCATCTGGAACTCCGTTCGGACGCCTTATGAAAAGTTTACGGCAAAGGACCCCAACTTCGGGAAGAAGTTTCATGTCTGGAGAATGGATTGGGATGAAGCCTTCATCCGCATCTATCTTGATAATCAGCTTCTCAATGAAACGGACTTAACCAAGACGATCAATCCGGACGGAAGCAATGCGTTTCATCGCCCAGAGTTTCTCTTGCTGAATTTGGCAATTGGCTCAACGGGAGGCGACCCAAGCAAGACGAGCTTTCCCTCCCGGTTTGAGTTCGATTATGTCCGCGTTTACCAAAAGAGCGCCGGCCACTAGGATTTGGCGCGCTTCATGACTCGAACGTAATCGATGACTAGGCGCTGGGGAAATACGGTCGTCGCGTCCGGGTTCCCTGGCCAGTAGCCACCGACAGCAAGATTCAGGATGATAAAAAACGGCTGATCGTATGGCCATCCTTTGCCCGGCACCTTGTCCTTGGTTATGGTTTGGTAGCACTTGTCATCGAAGTACCAGCGGATCTCACCTGGCTCCCATTCGACAGCGTAGACGTGAAAATCATCATCGAGGGACTTCTGAACCTCAAGCTTGCCCTGAATTCCGTCTGCGCCTGAATACCCCGGGCCATGAAGCGTCCCGAAGACAGTTTTTACCACCGGTCCAACAGATTCGATGATATCGATCTCGCCGCAACTGGGCCAGCCAGCAATGTCGATGTTGTCGCCCAGCATCCAGAATGCCGGCCAGATCCCCTGACCCTTGGGAAGCTTGATTCGCGCTTCAACTCGACCATATTTCTGACTGAACTTGCCTTTGGTCAGCAACCGAGCGGATGAGTAATCGCACTTAATTCCGTCGGAACCTGTTGTCGCCTCTTTCCTGGCTTCAATGACGAGGTGGCCCTTGCCGTCAAGAAAGGCGTTGGAAGGGCCATCTGTGTACGACTGAAGCTCTTTGTTTCCATACCCGCCACCACCGGTATTTCTAATCCAATGATCTGTCGAAGGCGCAATCCCTGAGGGTCCTTCGAATTCGTCCCGGAACGTGATCGTCCATTTAGGATTGGGAGCAAGTGCAGACATGGCAACGATTGGAAGCAAGAAACCTAGCATGGTAGACGACGTTGGGACCTAGCTGATAGGATTCAGCAATATTACCACCGGCACTATCGGATGACCGAGTCAGCTCGTCCGTTCGGCAGGTGGCGGTGCAGTTGAGCGTCTTGTGATCAATTCACCGGGAAAGGTCATGCTCTCAATGCGTGTTTCGCTTTCGATGTAGCGAATGAGGCTGGAGGCAGCAGCCTGCGAAATCTCAGTGATCGGATGCCGCACCGTCGTAAGCGGTGGATGCGAATGTGATGCGAGCAGGACATTGTCAAATCCCACAACGCTGATATCCGCTGGCACCTTCAAGCCCATTTCTTGCAGAGTGGCCATCGCGCCAAAGGCAATTTCGTCATTCGCGCAGAAGATGGCGGTCGGTGGCGTCTTCGAACGCAGGATGCGATGGGTTCCATCGATCCCCGACCTGAACGTGAAGGGCCCTACCTGGACCCACTCAAGGTTGACCGACAGGCCAAACATTGTCATGACCTCGAAGAATGCATCCTTTCGCGCACGCGCTGCAAAATGATCCTGGGGACCAGCGATGTAGCCGATCCTGGTGTGCCCAAGTTCTACTAGGTGTGCGATCGCAACCTTAACTGCTTGGTAGTTATTGATGACGAAATTATTGTCACAGTGAGCCGGGTCTCCATCAATCACGACCATCGGTAGGCTCTTCTCTCGCAAGAGTGGCAAGAGACGGGAATCCGGCCTTGGTGCCACGACAACCACACCCTCCATCTTTCCTGCGATCAGCGCTTCCAACAGATCAATCGGGTGAGACTGATCGCACCGTGTGATCAGCGACAGGTCGAAGTGGCTCTTTTCAGCTTCGTTCACGATTCCATTCAGAACGTACTGCAGATGGGGCCCCAGAAGGATGTTGGAATCAGTCGCCGCAGGAATCAGCCCAATGGTGTGGGACCGGACGTGGTTGAGAACCGGATCCGAATCCAGACTCGACCGATATCCAAGCCTCTGTGCCGCACTGATCACAGCATGTCGGGTGGTCGACGAGATCCGAGAACCGCTGCTGCTGCCGTTGAGGACCACAGATGCGGTGCAGATCGAGACGCCGACCTCCCTGGCAACCTCCTTAAGGGTTGCGCGCTTTCTGTCTCCTGGTGTGCGGGCGCTGCTCATTGCTACGTTCTATCTTAATCCGAAATCCATCCAGGCTATGGGACCGTGTTCCATACTGCCGCGAATTCATAGCTCCCAGCAGTGAGGTGAACTTCCGGTGAGCAGGGAGCAGACCCAAGAGTTGGCCCTGTGCACTCCGGTGGCAAGATCGCGACAGCTTCCGTGTTCGGAGGAACCGTTACCTGCCAGAAGAATTTTCCACCCTCAATCTGCCAGCTGCTTTCAAGCGTGCCGTAAAGCGTCTCCAGCTTGCCTTCCGCATAGGTGAGTCCACCGCCCGGACGGGGAGACAGTCGCGACTTCTTATAGCCAGGTGAATCGACTGACGAATCAATTCCGGCTACGGTGCTGTAGAGCCAATCACCGATCGCGCCATAAGCGTAGTGATTGAAAGAGTTCATTCCGGGGTCCTGGAATCCCTTGTCGTGGGTCCAGCCGTCCCATCGCTCCCAGATCGTAGTTGCGCCTTGAACCACGCTGTACAGCCAACTCGGCCAATCCTTCTGGAACAGGAGCCGGTAGGCGACATCAATTCTGCCCGCTTCCGAGAGTACGTGGTTCAGGTAGGGAGTGCCCACAAATCCCGTGCTGAGCTTGAATCCGCGGCGCTCGATGTCATAGACAAGCGCGTCAGCCGCACCCGCACGAAGTTCTTCCGGCAATAGGCCGAAGTGCAGCGCCAGGACGTAGGCCGTCTGGGTGCCAGGAGCCACGATCCCTTCCGCCGTCACGAACCTTCTCTGGAAAGCTGCTCTGACATCATTGGAGAGTTGCCCATATTTGTCCGCGTCTTCTTGATGCCCTAGAGTTGTTGCCATTTCGCTCATCAACCTTGCGCAGTGAGCGTAGAACGCGGTTCCAATCAGGTCGATGGGCGTATCGGCGTTGGTGCTGAGCCAGTCGCCAAATCCAGCAAATCCCTTGTAGCCGATATAGCTCCGAATGAGATTCTTTGAGTTCAGCGAGAGGCTGTCGACCCATCGTTTTAGCGGCTCGTAATGTTGCTCAATAATCGTTCGGTCCCCGAATGATTGGTAGATCGTCCAAGGGCAGATCACAAACGCATCGGACCACGCCGGTCCTCCATCTGCTCCCGTGATGTCCATAAACGGAGCGACGGGTGGGATTTGACCTTCGGGACTTTGCGAATCCACTAGGTCCTGCTGGAACTTCTCGAAGAACGGAAGAACCATTCCATTGAAGCTTGCGGTTCGCACGAATACTTGCGCATCTCCGGTCCAGCCGAGGCGCTCGTCCCGCTGGGGGCAGTCTGTTGGCACATCCACAGAGTTGCCTTTCCAGCCCCACTGGATATTGTGCTGGAGCTGATTCACAAGCGGATCACTGCACTCAAACGATCCCGTAGGCTCCCAAGCGCTGTGGAGGACGATCCCCTTCACGTCTTCTGCCGAAACCGTGCTGAGCCCAGCGATTTCGACGTACTGAAAGCCGTGGAAGGTGAACTTGGGTTCGAGCACCTCCTCGCCGCCACCTGCCAGGGTGAAGGAGTCGGTTGACCTGGCATTGCGGTAGTTCGTAGTGTAGAGGGTGCCGTCGGTGTTGAGTCGCTCCGCAAACCGAATAATGACGGTGTCCCCGGCCTTTCCGCGGACGGTGAGTCGAACGCGGCCAACCATGTTCTGCCCCATGTCCACGATCCACCTGCTCGTGGGCCAGTTCGGACGCTCAGTGACGCTCACCGGTTCCAGTTCTTCTATCACCTTTATGGCCGGTTCGTGTTGAGCCACCAGCTTGCATTTAGGGATTGGGGCGAGTGCGACCGGAGCCCAGTCACGACCTGTGAAACCGCTGAGCTTCCATCCAATCGGCTCGCGTCGAAGATCTTGAGACTCCCCCATGAGTGTGTCTGATTCTAGGATGCTTCCCAGCGAGTATGTCCACGAGTCGTCTGTTCCAAATGTGAGGACGCTTCCGTCAACGAGCTCCACCACTAGTTGTGCAAGCAACTGAGGCCTGTCTCCGTAGTTTTGGCGATCTTTCCACGCAAGGTGCCCGCAGTACCAACCGTCACCTAGGAGGGCGGAGAGGCAGTTGGATCCCATTTGCAGCATATCAGTGACGTTGTAGGTCTGATAGCGAACCCGAGCGTTATAGTCCGTCCATCCCGGAGCTAGCTCTGCATCTCCGATCCGTTCGCCATTGAGGTAAGCCTCATAGACCCCAAGCGCGGTGATGTAAAGGCGTGCCTTAGCGACTTGGCTCGGAAGCTTGAATTCTGATCGCGTGTAGGGAACGGGAACGGTGGAGCGGGGACCTCCACTCAGAGGAGCCTGTATCCACTTGGCGCTCCAGTCTTCCCCCTGAAGCAACCCCATCTCCCAGGTTCCCAGTCCGGTTGCAGGTTCTTCTCCAGATTCGTCCCAAACGGTAACCCGCCAGAAAACTTGATGCCCGGAGATCAGCTCTTTGCCTTGATACCGAACATGGACGGACTGATCGGAGTCGACTTTCTCGGTATCCCAAAGATCGTGATCCCCTGGTTTAGAGCCAGCCGTGATTCGATACGCCGTTTGCCGCGCCCCTAGCCGATCCGAAACCAGCTTCCAACTGAGTCGAGGATTTGGAACATCGATTCCAATTGGATTGACAGCATATTCACAAGTTAGGTCAGTTAAAGTCATGGCTATTCAAGGGGGGCTGCTCGTCGCATCGCGCCGAGTTCGGAAAGAATCTTTAAGTCGTCTTCTGGAAGGGCACCATCGGGTCTTGGACCGATGCCAAGAAGGAAATTGCCTCCTCGATGGTTTGTAATCTGAATCTCGGTAAAGACTTCTTCGGAGGACTTCTTTGGCTGTCCTTCCGTGTACTTCCAGTCAGGTCCTAATGGCAGGCAGGCTTCCCATGCATCGGGAAGCGCTTCGTCCGGGATCTCTCTTTCTGGAGTGACGAAGTCTTCAAAGTCCCCTACGGTTCGATTCGCAACGAGCAAGCCAGGCTGGAGGGTACGGCCCATCTCAACGATTTCGCCCATTCGGATGTCTTCCTCGTCTTTGACCCAGCCGGCGTCCAGCCAGAGAATATCGATAGGGCCGTACTTTGTAAGGAGCTCCCGAATTTGCTCATGGGTGTACTGAACAAACTGCTCCCAGACGACCGGTTCGTGGGTTGTGTTTGCTCTCCTCGAAGTGGGTGTTGGGACGGGAGCCCAATAAGAGGGGCAATGCCAGTCGGCCTTGCTGAAGTACACGGAAACCCCCAGTCCCTTTCGCCGAAGCGCGTCGAACAGCTCGCGGGTGACGTCTGCGCGCGGATCGGTGTGGAAGGGACATCTTGGACCCGTGATCTTGTAGTCCGTCGTGTTCGTGTCCCAAAGGCAGAATCCGTCATGGTGCTTCGTGGTGAAGCACACATACTTTGCACCAGCATCGGCAAACGCTGTCGCCCAGGCGTCCGCATCAAACTTGGTCGGATTGAATTGCTCGATGAGGTTCCAGTAGTCATGCTGGAATGCGGCGATGTCATGGCTGCGCTCGTCCCAGCACTTCATTCCGTCTCTGCGCGCCCAGTCGTCCTCAGGAACGAGGGGCCAACTCTCGCAACAATCCCAAAAAGCGTAAAGTCCCCAATGGAGGATGATTCCAAACTCAAGGCTCTTGAACCATTCGAGGCGGCCCTGGAGCCACTGAGGTCGGTCAGCGGACGACTGTTTGGAGTGAGCGATGACGTCTTCGCGCATTGAGTGAAAGCCTACTCAATCGAGGGCCAGAACGCTCAGTGAGTTCAGGACGGATTCTGATGTTTCGTACTTTGTGCTGCTTCGCATGTCATTTGAAGCTATGACAGCGAATGACTACATCCAGGTGTTAGGATGGACAGACATCTGCACATAGGTTTGTGCAGTAAATTCGCTTATGGATTACGATGCAGTGATCATTGGCGGTGGTCCAGCTGGAGCTACCGCAGGAACCCTTCTGAAGAAGTATTGTCCTGAGTTCAAAGTCGCCATCTTTGAAAAGGAGCAGTTTCCTCGCGACCACATCGGCGAAAGTCAGCTGCCCGCCATCTCCGCGATTCTCGATGAGATGGGGGTCTGGAACAAAGTTGAGGCGGCCAATTTCCCTATAAAGATCGGCTCCACAAATCGATGGGGCAAGAACCCCGAGTTGTGGGACCTAGAGTTCATTCCGAGCGAGAAATTCGTGGATCAACCTCGCCCGGGCCGATACGAAGGACAGCGGAGATACACGGCTTTCCAGGTGGATCGGTCGATCTACGACAAGATCCTCCTTGACCACGCAGAAACCGTAGGCGTAGAAGTGCACCAGAAAACGGCGGTTCGAACCGTGCTTCGAGAAGGTGATCGCGTCAAAGGGCTCGAACTGTCAAGTGGCCACCACGTGACAGCCAAACACTATGTGGATGCCTCTGGCCACCTGGGAGTTCTGAGGCGAGCGATGGGGGTCAATTGCGAATATCCCAGCAGCCTCAAGAACATCGCCCTTTGGGACTACTGGCAGAACGCGGATTGGGCTGTGAAGATCGGAGTTGGGGGCACCCGCATTCAGGTGATGAGCCTAGGTTACGGGTGGCTCTGGTTTATACCGCTTGGTCCCACCCGAACCAGCATCGGACTGGTTGTGCCCGTGGACTACTACAAACAGCGAGGGCTTCGGCCCGAGCAGCTTTACATGGAAGCAGTTGGTCAGGAAGACCGCATCGCGAACCTCCTAACTTCCGCCACGCGCGAGAATAAGTTTGAAACAACGACCGACTGGTCGTTTATTTCTGAGAGGCAGAGCGGGGAGAACTGGTTTCTTGCCGGGGAATCTGGCGGCTTTGCCGACCCGGTGCTCTCGGCGGGTATGACGATGGCCCATGCTTCTGGAAGAGAAGTTGCGTTCACGATTCTGGAGATGAACAAAGGCGAGCTTGATCAAGACTGGCTTCGAAAGCGCTACGACGAACGGCAGACTCAGCGCGTTTGGAGCCACATCCGATTTGCCGACTTTTGGTACACGGCCAATGCGCAGTTCGTTGACATCAAGAACCACGTGAAGGAGATCGCTCAGGATTCCGGCCTTGATCTCAGCCCCGAAAACGCTTGGCGCTGGCTGGCACAGGGCGGCTTTATCGATGAGGACCTCCGGGTAGGGGTTGGCGGCTTCTCCTTCTTTCTTGTGAAGGAGTTGGGAGGCTTCCTTGCTGACCTTCCACAGGAGTCAACGCTTGAACGCTTCAACGTCTTCAAGCTCAACCTCGAGGGAGCGACTTATCGAAGCGGTGCCAAATTCCACGAAGGCAGAGTTACCGAAAGTCATTGCTATGTCCGGGAGGGACACCGATTGCCAGTCGACGGCAGATTCGATGTCCTTGTGAATGCGCTTCAGAAGGCAACCTCCCTTGACCGTATCGTGGTCGAACTTCGATGCGCGGTGGAGCGGGCCGAACCGTCTTCCAGGGCGCGAATATTTTCCGGCCTCATCGAAGGGCTTGAAGCGATGATTGACGACGGCTGGGTCGAAGCGTCGCTCGACCCGGCGCTCCCCAGGTTCAAGATGACACGGGGCGAAGATCGGTCAGTTCGCTTGAACCGAGATTGAGGTTGAGCCGGAGGAGACGGGTCGGGTGGAGTATCCTCTTCCTCTGTGAGATCTCTTGCCGCTTGTCGGGACACTCAGTGCGTTGAACTGTGTGAGGTGAAAAAATGATTCGTCACCATAGCGGCGGATATCGGTGGGATGGTGTGGATGTTCACCCCTACAAGGAAGATGGAACTCACTTTAAGTCCATCACGCGCCAGACGCTTTTCAAAGGTGGTCACGATTTAGGTGTCGAGTTCCGCTATTTCGAAATCGGAGAAGGCGGGCACTCCACGCTGGAGCGGCATCTCCATGCCCATGTCGTGATGATTATTCAGGGAAGCGGCGAAGTACTGGTTGGAGATGAAATCACATCCATCGGCATGTACGATCTTGTTCAGATTCCCCCGTTTACATGGCACCAGTTTCGCGCCACGACGGGTGAGCCTCTCGGGTTTCTCTGCATCGTCAATACTGAGCGAGACCGTCCTCAGCGACCAGGAGAGCCGGAACTCGAAGAGCTGCGACAGGAACCTGCAGTTGGCGAGTTCATTCGACATTAGGTTAGGGAAGAGGCTTCAATTTGGACCAGGCAAGAAAATTCGGATTTGAAACGAGGATGCTCCACGCAGGGCAAATTCCCGACCCTTATGTGGGAGCACGAGCAGTGCCGATCTATCAGACAACCTCCTACGTCTTTGATAGTGCGGATGAAGCGGCGCATCTGTTTGAGCTGAAGCAGTACGGAAACATCTATTCCCGCATCAGCAACCCAACCACAGCTGTATTCGAAGAGCGAATGGCTTCGTTGGAAGGCGGTACCGGTGCGGTTGCCGTGGCCAGCGGCATGGCCGCTCAGTTCGGCACGATCATGACGCTGATGTCCCCCGGGGATGAAATTGTTGCTTCGTCCCAGCTTTACGGTGGAAGCCTCACCCAGCTCACCCACACTCTGAAGAAGCTTTCCATCAGTGTCACCTTCGTGGACCCGAGTGACCTGGACGCCTGGGAAGAGGCTGTCACCTCCAAGACGAAGCTTTTCTTCGTCGAGATGATCGGCAACCCGGTTGGTACGATTCCCGACCTTGAGGCGATCTGCGCGCTCGCAAAATCGAAGCGGATTCCCGTCGCTGTTGACAGCACCTTCTCGACCCCATACCTCTGCCGTCCCATGGAGTGGGGCGCGACGATCGTGATTCACTCCGCGACGAAGTTCATCGGCGGTCACGGAACCAGCATCGGCGGGGTCGTGGTGGATAGCGGCGATTTCGACTTCTCAAGGTTTCCAACGATCGCAGAAGCATCACCTAGCTACCACGGCCTTCGGTTCTTCGACACTTTTGGTCATTACGGCTTTTTGATGAAGCTTCGGGCGGAGACGCTCCGAGATACAGGAGCCTGTATTTCTCCGATGAACTCGTTCATGTTGCTTCAGGGACTCGAAACGCTTTCTGTTCGAATGGACCGCCATGTTGCCAACGCGCAGGCGATAGCCGAGTTTCTGGAAGCCCATCCAAAGGTCAACCGAGTTCACTATGCCGGGCTTGCCAGCCATCCTCATTTCGAGCGGGCAAAGAAATACCTTCCCAAGGGGCCAGGGGCCGTACTGGCGTTCGAGATCAACCCTGGATCTGGAGATGCTCGCGAAGCGGGGCGAACGTTCATCGAGGGGCTGCAGCTCTTCTCCCACCTTGCCAACGTTGGCGATGCCAAAAGCCTGGTCATCCACCCCGGAAGCACGACCCACCAGCAGCTTTCGGATGAAGAACTGGTTAAGGCGGGAATTACGCCATCCACGATTCGACTGTCAGTAGGACTTGAGACCACGGAGGACTTGATATGGGATTTGGACCAAGCGCTGTCTGCGATATAAGACTCAATACTGTTCTCACAACGGAGCAGCGGCAGAGGTTCCAGGACTCGGCGACAATTCGACGCCTCCTCGGTACGGCGAAGACCATCGCCATCGTTGGATTGTCGGCCGAATCCACCAAGGCCAGCAACATGGTAGCCAGCTACCTGCAGGACGAGGGGTACACCATCATCCCCGTCAACCCAAGAGCACCGGAGATCTTGGGTGAGAAGTGCTACACGGATCTAAAGAGCATCCCTGTGCCAGTGGACATAGTCCAAGTCTTTCGGCCGGCATCCGAGGTTTCAGCCATCGTAGACGACGCCATCGCGATCGGCGCCAAGGCAGTTTGGCTTCAGCTTCGAATCATCGACCTCCCGTCTGCCGACCGCGCGCTTGAAGCGGGCTTGGTCGCGATCGTGGACAAGTGCATCAAGATGGAGCACGGTCGTTACTGCGGCGCGCTCCACTGGGCAGGGATGAACACCGAAGTGATTACCGCACAGCGCGCGAAGTATCGCTAGATCAAGCTCGTTGGTTGGCCGGGGGCCGAGGCTCCTTCCTCTCGCCGGGGAGAAAGGAAGGAGCCGGAGTTTTTAGGACTTGCCGTGCAGGGACTTGTCTGGGAACGGCGGGTGCTGGGGCACGGTCACCGGATTCTTTTGAATCTGCTCCTGGAGGAACTTGATCGCATACTCCAGCTGAGCGTCCTGACCCTGATAGGTGGCGTGGGGAGGGTTGTCGATGATGATGTCGGGGTCGACGCCGTGTCCTTCGATGAGCCACTTGCCCTCAGGTCCGTAGACACCGCTTTCTGCAGCGGTAGCAATGCCTCGGTCAACCAGCGTGTTGCCGCTGCTCAGCCAGACTTCGCCGCCCCACGTTCGGGTCCCGATGACTTTGCCAAGACCTAGACGACGGAATCCTTCGGAGAATGCCTCGCCGTCGGACGCGGTGTTCTCATCGCACAGCACGACCACGTGGCCGCGGAAGGCGTACTGCATATTCCAGTCAGCGTCGCCTGCGTGATGGTTCCAGTACATCCAGGATTTGCGAAGGAGCTTCTCAAGGATCCAACTGTCGATGTTGCCACCGTTGTTGTGTCGGACGTCGATGATGAGGCCCTGCCGGTTGAAGACTGGATAGAAGTCGCGGGCCCATTGGTTGTAGTCCCCTGCTCCCATCGCTCGCAGGTGCACGTAGCCGATGTCACGCTTACCGCCTGCCTCCACAGAAAGGCGTCGGGAGTACTCCCAGTCGCTGTACCGAAGATTCGATTCTTGAGCTGCAGAAATAGGAACAACGATGACGTCCCTTGTCTGTGTCCGGCGATCGCCAGAGTATGCGGTTATCCGAACCTGCCGTCCGACCTTGGCACGCAGGAGTGAGGCGGCATCCGAGACGCTGAGGGTTGGGACGCCGTCAATAGCGGTGATGACGTCACCCTCCTTCAACTCGACGCCAGTGAGAAGCAGTGGTCCGCGGATTTCAGGGGTGTCTGGATCTGTCTTATAGATTCGCTGGAGCTGGTATCCGCCCATCGCAACACTTCGGCTCCAAGTGGCACCCAGATTTCCCACCTCTACAGCATCTGTTCCTGGGCGATGATCGCCGACTCGCACGAAGGTGTGAAGGAGGGAGATCTCTCCCGTCATCTGCGCGAGGACGTCCGATAGCTCATAGCGATCGGTGACCCGTTCCGCAAGAGGCTGGTATTTGGTCTTCATCGCGGGCCAGTCCACACCTTGCATATTCGGTGCGTACAGATAGTCCCGATGAAGCCGCCAGGCCTCATCGAACATTTCGAGCCACTCTTCTTTAGGGTCAAAGGAGAATGTCCAGCCATCTAGGCTTACTCGACTCTCCACGGGATCAGGCGGTGCGCCGGTTGCGTCGAACACAAGGATGTTCTCGCCCTGGCTTGCAAGCATCTTTTTGCCCCCTACTCCCAACTCGTAACCCGAAACGTTGGCGAGGACAGTGTCGACTTTGATGTTCTGATTCTTGATGGCAACGGAGGCAAGGGATGCCCCGGCATCTCCTCGGTTGAGGAAGAAGAGCCGGTTGGCGGAAACGGTGAGGCCTGAGTAGTTGCCGGGCGGTACCGGGACCAGGGACAGCCGGTCTGCAAGCCCTGCCGCCTCGATAGGGGATGGAGTCGTCTTGGCCGGCTTCGCCTCCACGGAAAGTTCGTCATCCGGTTGGAAAGGAGACCTCAGACCGGATTGAAGCGCAAGACAGTAGATTTGCTCCACCTTGTCGAAATGTGGCTCTGGCGCCCGAGGGCCCCATGGACTGCCGCCCGTTGCGAGGTGCCGGTCACTGAGGAAGTATAAATATTTACCGTCTGGGGAGAAGGCAGGACTGGAGTTGTTGAACCGGTCGGTACTGGCAACCAGAGTTGCACCAGTCTCCACATTGAAGATTTTGATCTGGTTGAACGTGTTGATAGCACCTTCGCTGTAGGCCAGATACTTGCTGTCGGCTGACCAAGTGAGCCCGCTGATGTCGTCCGTGTGAGACTCGGCGACCATCTTGTTGGCGCCTGAAGCGGTGTCATATACATACAGCCGATAGTTTTTGTCGGTGTGCGCGATGTGCTTTCCATCAGGGGAAGGCAGGGTCGTCCACCGCAGGATGGTGCTGTCCTTGGTGAGCTGACGAGGCATGCTCTTGCTGTTGCCCGATGGATCGAGACTCCACAACTCCACTTCACCGCTTTGGTCCGAGAGCGTGACGAGCGACTTGCCATCGGGCATGAAGCGTGCATCCCGATACCGGACGCTCTTTTGTCGAGTCGCCTCAATGATTCGCCCTGGCTTTGTTGGCACCACGAACACCTGTCCGCGTGCGGTGACCGCCATTTTAGTGCCGTCTGCGTTGAGGTGCGCGGAGGTGATCCACTGGGCGGGGCTCTTCACCCAGGTTTCTCGCATCTGGTCGAAATCGGAGGTGAGCTTGATCGGGATCTTTACATCTTTCAAGGTTTTGATATCTAACTTGTAGATATCCGCGCCGCACTGGTAGGCAATCACGCCGCTGTCCAAGCTGGGATTAAGGGTGTCGTAATCCTTGTGATGGGTGAGCTGGCGGAGGTCCTCTCCTTTGGGATTCATTGACCAGATGTTCATCACACCATCACGGTCAGAGGCGAAATAGACCCTTCCGTCCCAGAACATCGGCGTTCTGCTGGTTCCGGTGTAGCTTGCGGTTAGCGGTACCGCCTCTTTGTTGCCGCCATCCCAGCGCCAAATCGTCTGTGCCGTTCCGCCCTTGTATCGCTTGGTTTGGCTTCCTTGAAAGGCGAGGCGCGTAAAGAACAGCCTGCCGTCTGGTGCGTAGCTGCCGTCGTGAGCCTGACTCAGTGGAACGACGCTCTGGTTATGATTCTTTGGCGATACGCTGCACAGCTTTGCTGCCGGCAAGCCTGAATACTTGCCAGAGGCGTAGAGAACTTTCCCGTCTGGCGTCCAGCCAACAACCTCGCAGCTGCCGCCCTCATAGGTGCATCGAACGGGTGCGCCCCCGTTGATGGGCATCACGTAAACCTCGTTTGGCCCTTCATAGGCGGCGGTGAAGGCAACCCACTTGCCATCTGGCGAGATCGATGGGTAAGTCTCAACGCTTGGGTGGGTTGTCAGTCGCTGGGCGACGCCACCGGCAGTGTTGACCTTCCAAAGGTCTCCTTCCGCAGTAAACACCACGGTGTCCTGGTGAATGGCGGGAGTTCGGTAATAGCCCAGAACGCCGTCATCTTGTGCATGAGCGGCGGGCAGGAGGACGAGTGCGGTGCGCAAAAGCGGAAGCAGGATCATAGTTGGGAACCTGGGGCAGGCACTTCATGGATGCCGAGTAGGCCGATTATGAACCTGCGGATACTGATTTGAAAAGCCCTCGAGTTGCAGCTGCCTATACTCTCCTCAACCTAAGGGCGTGGAAATCATCCATGCGTGGCCAAACGGGTCAAGGAATTTGGCATTCCGAAATCCAATGCCTTGATCGGCGGGAGCACGCAGCGCCTCGGCTCCATGGGTCAATGCCAACTCGAAGACAGAGTCCACATTCCCGACAGTCAGGTGGACCGCCATAGGTGTTCCTCCTAATGTCGTCGGACTGATGACTCCAATCTCAGGGTATTCGTCGGAGAGGTAGAGAATTCCACCTGCCAACTCCAGAGTCGCATGTCCGATTCGACCACCTGGCTCATCCTGATATCTTTCAAGCTCAGCCGCACCGAACACCGATTTGTAGAAGGCGATTGCAGACTCGGTGTTAAACACGCAGAGGTATGGGACGATGGTCGGGGACAACATTGGCAGAAATCCAGTGTAGGCCGTTTCTGTCAATCCGGGTAGATTCGATTCGATGCTGACGACGCTGATGGCTTCGATTCTGCTTGGGCTGCCACCTCGCCCAGTTACGTTCTCATTTAGCTCCTCTTCGGCGAAGAAGGTTGAGATCGCAGGAGATTTCAACGCTTGGAGCAAGCTCATTCCGCTTTCACGAAACGGTTCCAAGTGGACCCGGACCTTCTCGCTGCCAGACGACGCCCGCATCGAATACAAGTTTGTTGTCGATGGCAAATGGATTTTGGACCCCTCGAATCCAACTCACGTAAATAACGGCGTTGGCGGTGAGAACTCCGTATGGAGAGGGAAGAGCTATCAGTTCCACGCCCATGATGGCACTCCCAAACATCCAATGGAGCGCATGGAGCTACACATCGGCGGACGAACCGTTATTGCCTTTGCCCCTAAGGAGAGCACCGACCTTCCTATCATCATTTATGGAGACGGTCCCTCCTACGAGAACCCTGGACGGGTTCAGTATGTGCTTGAGAACCTTGTCGAAGCGGGAACGTGTCGACCTGCCGTTGTCGTCCTCGTGCCTCCAATTGATCGGATGCTGGAGTATGGAGACGACTGGCGCGCTTATGGAGACTACATATTCATGGATTTGCTTCCCACCGTTAGACGGAGGACGGATGCCAGTGCCCGCGCTGAAGATACGTTCATGGGTGGAAGCAGCCTTGGCGGGCTGATCTCGCTACGTCTTGCGGAAGAGTTTCCAGACAAGCTTGCGGGCGGCATCCAATGCCAATCGGCGGCGGTGCAGTGGGCGGCGCTGGCCATCGAACACAACGAAGCAGTGACACCGGACAAGCTGAAACGAATTTCGCCCTCCTGCCGAATTTGGCTCGATTGGGGGGACTTCGAGGACACGCTTACCGCCGCCAATCAAAAGCTGGCGACGACGCTTCGCGGCCAGCATCGTGCCTTCGGGTTCAAAACCACATCAGAAGGGCATACATGGACGGCGTGGCGAAATCGAATGGAGGCGGGTTTGACCTACCTGCTACCAGCGAAACTCAAGACCGAGCGATAGGTAGTTCACTGTGGCGTAACTATACGCGCTGCCTGAACCAGTGCCTCCATCCAGGTACCGCGCCCGAAGCTTCAGCGCCGTAGTTGGGTTTAGGCTGTAGCCTAGGGCGAGCCCAAGATCTAACGCACCGCCTTCTGGGGCCACAAGTCCATCAAACTCGAATTCGGCCCTCAAGCGGTCTGTTAAGTGCTTTTCTGCGAGGATGTAATACAGCGGAACGGGGCCGAGGTTGTAGAACGAGGCCGACTTTCCGCTTTGTGCCAAGGAGACGTTGGCGTCTCGGATGAAGAAGGTCCAACCGGCCCGGACGTCAATGCCATCGATCGGCTTCCATTTGTGCCACCAGGTGAAGCGGTAGTTATTGAAAATGTATCGACCGGCGGTGTCAATGCCAGGATCAAAGGTGGTGCCGCTGAATTGCACCTTGTTCGGGAGCTTGCCGACTCCGCTGATGTTCAGCGGAGCAATAACGATGCGATAGCCGGAGTTGTTGGCGTCGTTAATGATGGCGGTGACTCTGCCGTAGTTGAAAGGGCCCCGGCCTAAGAGGTCTCGGTAGCTGAACTTGCTGCTGTCGGCGGGGATGGCGCAGGTATTGCGGGTTTGGTAAGCGACTCCTCCCTCGATATCAAGCCGGATTTGGTCTTGCGCCCTAAGGACTCCACAAGCGCCTAGGATTCCCAAAATTGCAATGCTTTTGCCAATCGTCATGCGTACGTTGACTGTACCTAACCGCCCCGTTCGGGCACGGCCAAATGAATCTCCCCAACGGGGTGGTTGCTGCCGAGCAAAGGGTTTGCCGTACCGGCGGCTTACCCTGGTAACGAACACCGGCCAATATGTTCTACGCCAAAGGCGTTGTTGCTCCGGGAAGCCGCAATCGACGATCCGCGTGGATCGCACGGCGTCAACCGGATGCCCCGTCGCGTTTCCGGAGAAACAACCGCGTTGCGGTTTGTGACCCTTGCAGAAACCACCCCTTTTCGGGCGCGTCCGACGCATCGCACTAACGCCTAAATCTGTGAGGTCGTCACCCTGAATGCAGTCGCCGAGCTGTTTCCTGCACCCGGCTGAGCGTGGATGATGAGGGCAACATCTGTGTGCGTGAAGGCGACTTCGCCGCTTTCCCCCAGCATCTCAATCTTTGAGATGGGCAGACTCAGGTTCCCCTTTGCCAGGCCGAGCGAATCCACCCAAATGTCGCCCTCTGGAAGTCCAAGTGCAAGGACATATAAATCATCTCCTTGATGCGTGAATCGCAGGTCCGCCGCCGTGTTTGGCAGGGCGGTTCCTTCGTTGAAACCCTGCGCGTTGAGCGGCTTTGCGCTTGCCATCGAGGGACCCTCGCCTGCCACGACCCACGGCCGCGTGCCGATAAGACATTCGCGGTGAACGGCCATCCACTCGGCGATCTCTTCCAGAATCGCGACCTCCTGGTCATCTGGAGTGCCATCGCCGCGCAGCGGAACGCTCAGCAGCAGGTTGCCGTTTTTGCTGACCACATCCACGAGCATCTGGATGACCGTCTTTGCCGACTTGTACTCGCGGTTGTCGTAGATTGACTGCTTGTAGTGCCAATCTCCCAGGCAAGTGCAGGTTTGCCAGGGGAGTGGTTCAATATCGGGCGACTGGCCGCGCTCGATATCCCAAACCATCGTCTTCTTCTGCTCGTCGCTGAGCACCTTGCCGTTGAGCACGGCGTTCGGGTTGGCGCTGTAGTATTGGGCCGCGATCCGCAGACCAACGTCGCTGACCGGGTGCATGGGGAGCACAGTGTCGTCGAAGTAGACCAAATCTGGCGAATACTTTTCAATCAGCTCCATGGTTCGGTTGAAGAAGTTTTCGCAGTAAGCCTCGCTGGGGGCGGGGTATCCGTTGCCCCACTCCCAATGCTTGATCACCGACCACATGTTGGTTTCCATTGGAGTGGGAAGGTGGTTTTGCGCGTACAGGTCTTGAGGATCGTAGCCTTCCCACCAGGTTCCAGTTCCGTCAGCTTGGGTCAGCTTGCCGTCATAGGGGATGCCGGCGTACTTTCCGGTCGTATCAGCACCCTGGGAGGATTCGTACCAGCTCCAGGCATGGGAAGCGTGGACGCTGACACCAAACTTGAGGCCATGCTTTTTGGCTGCCTCAGCCCACTCGGCGACAATGTTTCGGTTCGGGCCCATGACCGTGGAGTTCCAAGGTTGGTGGGTGCTGTCCCAAAGGTCGAAGTTGTCGTGGTGATTGGCAAGGGCAACGAAGTATTCTGCGCCAACCCGCTTGTAGAGGGCGAGGAGGGAATCGGGATCCCAGTTTTCCGCCTTCCAGGCTCGAATCACATCCTTAAACCCGAACTCGGAGGGGTGGCCGTACTGTTCGATATGGTCTGCATACTTTTGATCCCCCTCGATATACATCCCGCGGGCATACCAGTCCCCCCGCTCCGGCTCGCACTGTGGCCCCCAGTGTGCCCAGAGGCCAAACTTAGCGTCCCGAAACCATTCGGGGGTTTGATAGTGGGATAGCGACTCCCAGGTTGGTTCGAACTCTTGAGGGGTGGGATTTTCCATGGTTTTGGTTGGTGTTAAGGGGTGTGCTCAGGGCGGAAGGCGAGCCAATCTTCAAGTGTTGCCACGTGCTCAGGTTGTTGAAAGCTTCGACAGAGGAATCCGGTGCCATGTTGCGGCATCGGGTCTTGGTCTGTCGGTTGATAGCGAAGATCAACACTCCAACGGACGTGGTCAGAGGCGTTCGGGGTGGACATGTGAATGCACCGGTCGTTGAAAAGAATCGCTCCTCCAGCCGGAATCGGCAGCGACACAGGGTTGATCTTTTTGAAGACCTTAAGTGATTCGGCTTCGACATCGACTTCGGTGTAGCTGGTGCCCGAGTAAGTTTCGTGGTGGTGTTGCACAAGCTCCGTGTTGTGAGTCCGGGGCCAGATCTGAAGACAGCCATTAACCTCATTTGCATCAACCAGGGGAATCCATACCGTGATCACAGGGTTGGCGTTGGCACCCGGCCAATAAGACCGGTCCTGATGCCAGGGAACTGCTCCTGCCGCTACTTTGGGCACCTTCGGGCGTGTGTTGTAGACCGGGTTACTGAAGATCTCGGGCCCGATCAGAGACTCCACTGCATAGAGGATCTTGGGGTTGGACATGAAGATGAAGTAGCCAGGATGCCGGTCTCGCCATGAGCGGCCGAAGTCGAGGAAATCGGTATCCGTGAGCCCCTCAAACATCTTCGCCAGCCGGTACTGGAACGATTCGTGCTCGAGTGCGTTTTTGAGTTTTCCTGCGGAAATCATCTGTGCGGCGATCTCCGACACCTTGTCGTTCAGCGCTTGTTTTATTGGGACAAGGTCGTTCTCGTCCAAAAGCTTCGGCAATACGAGGTACCCCTCGACATTGTAAAAAGCCACCTGCTCGGTGGTCAGGCTACCCATCCGTTCCTTAGAATCGGGAAGGGAATATCGCGGTTCACGGCAAACTTCACTATCAGACATGGCTGAATTCGACCACCAATATCAGTAGATTACTCCTTCCGTATGAACCGGAAATGATATGCGTGCCTGCTCAGCCAACGACTCAAAGACCTTTCGTTGGACCTAACCGAATCAACCTTGCTCGCATGAATGCTTCATCCGGAAATCCCACTCTTTGGGCGGGAACGCCGGGTCGCCGAATCTCGGATCTCGCGTGCAGAGGGCTCGCCAGAGGTCCGACACGGTGGTCTCCGCCTCACGGATATCTGCAAGGTCGCACGTGGATTGAAAATAGGCTGAATCGGCGTCCAAATCGCCTTGCAGCTGGAGAAGCTTTGCCCGGGCCAACCGCACCCTGGGGCGGCATTGAAGTTCGACGGACAGCCCCTCCAGGAAGGACCCCAACACGGATTGGTCATCCATTCCGGTCAAAAGACGGCAAATTTCATCCACCAGGTGAGGCTGATTTGGCAACAGCTCGTGTGCTTCCAACAGCCGAGACGCTGCACTGACCTGATTGCCGGCAAGCATGTCGAGCACCCCAAGGTTTCGGCTGGCCCAGCCGTTTGGCAGAATGCTTTCCCATGCCTCCCGAGCCTTTTCGGTGTCCCCGATTTGGAAGTAGACGCACCCAAGGTGAAGCCATGACAGCCAGGACTTGGCTTCCTGCGCCTCTAATAGCGCACGCCATTCCGGTCCTACGTAACTTCCTGGAGCCTGTGCCGGATCCATGATCGGGAGCTCGCCGTGCTCCAGCAAATGGAGCCACGGCTGATCTTCTGCTCCAATTGAATCTTCCGGAAACGGAGCCGGTGGACTGTCCAAAGGCCGCTGACCCTCCATTTCACACCGCTTGGATTCGATCGCTCCCCAGGACGAACCGGAGTTAAGGATTTCGACCGGTTCGGCTTCGCTGGCGGCCGACAGCTTCTCAAATCTCATTTCGAACTCTGATCCGATGGCAGCTTCGGCCAACTTGCCGATTACTTCGACTTTCGCATTGCTCCAGTCAGCGGCATCCACGTTGTTGAGTGGACCGTACGCTTCAAGCCAACTCCACTCAGCGCCTGGTGGCATCGCCACGTATTCCGTCTGCCTTGCCGCTAATCCGCCCTGGATTTCGATGTACGGCAGCCCGCTCGGGTTGAGCCAGTCCTGCCATCGCCTTCCGCATGACTCCATGCCCCAGACCCATTGCTTCCTTCCAAACAACTTGTGTGAGGAAAGGTGAACCACTCCCTCGCCGCCCTTTGAAACGTGGGCGATCCATGGTTGCTGCTCGGCGGGGATGTCGAAATAGGTGTCGTGGGGAAGGTCGCGCCGCTGGGGGTAGGTTAGGTCCGGCTCGTCGATCAGGTTGTGGGTCACCGGCACGTCGCCGGCGGAATGATCCGGCTCCATCGCGGTGATCGCGGGTGCAAGGACTCGGCTCTCCGGCTCTTCGTTGACCGCAATACAGGTCCACCAATACATCGGGACGGTGTGAGTCTGCTTGTTGATCAGCTTTGGTGACCAGTAGAGAAAGTCCGAACCTTCCGGTGCCCACACATCCAGTTGCCAAACCACCCCACGCCGCCGCTCGTACTCCCACAGCCGCATACCGTCGTCACCATCTGGGCTCACTGTCTTCGCGGCAAAGACGGGGGAGCAGGTGAAGACGCTGTGTCCAAAGATCCCAACGTTCCACTCAATGCCGCCGCTGAACCACGCGTTGCGGATGGCGAAGTTGGCTGGCTGAATTCCCGAGTTGACATGAAGAAGCTCGCGACCACTTAGCTTGTGGGTGAGCGACCACAACCTTCCCCCTAAATCAAGGAGGAACACTGCCTTAAGTCGATCTGATTCCAGGACTGCCACGCGGTGCCTCCGCATCTCTCGATCCCGGGTGTATCCATCCAGCTGCCGGTAAGGCATTCCGTGATCCGCCCGAATCTCCCGCCCCTCAAACGTAACCACCGGCCCCAACGGCTGGTAAAGGGCCGCATGAGGATTCTCCTCCCCGAGGTCAGCCGAAGGCAATTCAAGCCAAGAAAGAGTGAGCGTCGCCACGGGAGATTATGGATTTTTGTGCGGCAAAGTCGCTTGTCCGAGGTTGGACCGCTTGGGTTAGAACTGGCGGCATTCCGGGATGGAATTCGGTGGCTGTCTCCTCAAAAGAAGCGCCTTCGCGATGCTAAAGGCAGCGGTGCATGACGAACACATCGACTTCGGTGCCATTCGGACGTTCGAAGGCGTTCGGTAACGTTCCGACGATATTGAATCCGAGGGACTGCCATAAGCTCACCGCTCTTTCGTTTGAACTGACGACGAAGTTGAACTGCATGGCCTTGAAGCCCCGTTGCTTGGCGAGTTCAAGGGAGTAGAGGCACATCTCCCTTGCAACACCCTTTTCTCGGCTCTCTCGTGCCGTTGCATAGCCGCCGTTTGCCACGTGGGCTCCGCCGCCCGCTTGGTTGGCTTTGATGTAAAAGGTTCCAACAATCTGTCCATCGATCTCGGCGACAAAGACCTCTCGTCCAGGCCCGTGCCAGAGCCCAGGAAGTTTGGAAAGGGCAAGGTCTCGCGGATAAGCGAAGAATTCTCCTTCCCGAATAACGGGCTCAAGAATACTCCAGATGTCCCCCTCATCGAGAGCCGTTGCTGGGCGGATAAGCATTGACGTGAGCTTACTGGGACCTTGCCAGCGGAGGCAATCTGGATGGTTGGCGGGAAGTTGGTGGAGATAATCGGGATCGAACCGATTCGCTACGCTCTTTTCCCTGCGGCGGGATGTCGCTTTGCTCCAAACCGACGACCTTCCCGATGTGAATCGGGACGCTCTCCTGGTTGGCGGGAAGTTGGTGGAGATAATCGGGATCGAACCGACGACCTCTGCAGTGCGATTGCAGCGCTCTCCCAGCTGAGCTATATCCCCGTGAATTCAAGAATACCCAAGGGGAGTTCAAACTGAACGTCAGAGCCGCGGATCGACCGGCTCGCTTTCTAAGGCGAGGATCCCGAAGACGCATTCGTGGACTCGGCGGAGGGATTCGCCTTGGACGAATCGCTCCATCGCTTCGATTCCCAGGCTGAACTCAGACCGGGCGAGGGCTCGCTTCCGGGATAGGCTCCGGGTTCGCAGACGCTGAAGGTTTTGAGGCTCCAGATACTCCGGCCCATATATCAGTCGCAGGTATTCGGGGCCCCGGCACTTGACTGCGGGCTGGATGAAGCTACGGGCGGTGCGCACCATGAAGTCCATCGGCTTCACGACCATGCCTTCGCCACCTGCGGCCACCAGGCTCTCCCACCAGGCGCATAAGTCTTGAACCTCAGTCTCCGATTCGAGTGAAACCATTCGGTAGGGAGTCTTGCGGAACAGGGAAGTGTCCGCATCGCAGAGATCGGCAAGGATTCCCATGTGCCACTGATGGGTCATATCGGTGTGGACTTTGCCCTCACTGGCGAGCAGGTGAAAGGGAGCCAGTTTGAGGTCGTCGATTGAGCCGACGCTCCAGCAGTACCGCCGATAGGCGGCCCGAAAAGCTTCGGACGTGGCCTTCCGTCCCGCCGCCATTTCTGCGTATGTTCCTTCACTGTCCAGCCCCCGTGAAGCTAATTTCGCGGCGACCTCCGAGAGGACGCTCGCCTGCGTGGAGGCCGACGCGGCGACAGGTGCGTACTGCTCGCGCAGAAGACCGACGGCCTTTGCCGACCACGGCATCAGCTCCAAGTCGATGAGGAGCCAGGGTGAAGACAAGCGATCGAATACCCCACTCGCCTCGCATGCGCTTGCGATGCGGCGAAGGATCTCTGCTTCAAGAACTGAGTCGTCAAAGAAGCGTCGACCGGTTCGGGTGGTCACGATTCCAGTTTCGCCGGTATCTACCCGGAACCTCTTGAATGCTGTCTCGGCATCCCTGCACACGACGGCAACTGCACGGGACCCCATGTGCTTCTCCTCACACACCACGGACTCTACGCGAGCTCCGCGATAGTAGTCGAGAGCCTGAGTTGGGTACTCGAGGAATCCATCTCGGTTCGATGTTTCGCAAGGGGACATCGTGGGGGGAAGGTAGATAAGCCAACGTGGATCCGCGGCGAAGCGAGACATCACCTCCAGTGCCGCGATTGCGTTTTCCTCTCGGATGGTGATTCTTCCGTCAAGCCGAGATTCAATGCCTCTCCGTCCTATGACATCCGAGATGTCCAGCAGGTCGTCAACCACCGGAACCGCCTGAGCCTGAATGGAACGCACCGGCTCCGCATAGGTCGCAAGGGCAGGCACGCTGACGACTTCTCTCTCAGGGTAGCGGAGGGCAGTCAGCTTGCCACCGAAGCAGCATCCGGTGTCGAGATCAATGGTGTTGTTGAAGAACTCGGCGCTCGGGACCGGGGTATGTCCAAACACCACGAGCGCCTTTCCGCGGTAGTCCTTTGCCCATTGATAGCGGACAGGGAGGCCAAACTCGTCAATTTCTCCGGTGGTCTCGCCATAAAGGGCGAATTCGCGCACGACTTTGGAGCCGCGTCCCTGCATCTCTTCTCGGAGCCCGGCATGGGCAACGCAGAGGTTTCCGCCATCCAGCAATGCATGGCTGACAAGGCTATCAATAAACTGAGCAACCTCCAGGCGGAACTCCGGCGTCTCTTCCGCCAATTGCGCCATCGTCTGCTCCAGGCCGTGGCTGAGATTTACCTTTGATCCGGACAGCGCCTTAGCAAGTTTGACGTCGTGATTTCCGGGCACGCAGAAAGCGTTGCCCTCCTGTACAGTCTTCATCACACGCCGCAGAACTCTCGTGGAATCGGGTCCGCGGTCGACCAAGTCGCCTACGAAGAAGAGTTTGCGTCCTGTCGGGTGGGACCAGCTCTCGTCGCCTTCGTAGCCAAGTTTGCCAACCAATTCCTGGAGCTCGGCCAGGCAGCCGTGCACGTCCCCGACGATGTCGAAGGGGCCATGCTCGTCCAATCTTCGGCTCCAGATGCGCTCTGTAACCAATTCGGCAGACTCAATATCTTCCGGCTTCAGGATATAAATCTTGTGGAAACCCTCGCGCTTGATCTCAGAGAATGTGCGCCTCAGATCGTTCCGCTGGTTGCGCAGAACGTGGGGCCCAAAGGCACGATCGGCACGCTCTTGGTTTCGGTCAGCACAGGTTCGCTCGGGCACGTCCAGGATGATTGCGACCTTGAGGGCATGCCACTTTGAAGCGATGGCGGTCAGAGATTTGCGATTAGCGGCCTGGACGTTTGTGGCGTCCACGACAGTGAGCCGACCAAGTTGCAGCCTCTTGCCCAGCATGTAATGCAGTGCCTCAAACGCATGAGGAGTGATCGTCTGATCGTTCTCGTCATCGCTGAGAAAACCGCGATAGGTATCGCTGCTGAGGACCTGAGTTTGCAGAAAGTGCTTTCGCGCGAAGCTGGACTTGCCCGAACCGGTGGTGCCGATCAGCACGACAAGCGAGAATTCTGGGATTTGAAGCTTCACTGGGTGAACACCGCCATCTGGCTTGGGCATCCAAACTCTGGATGCTCGTCTCCGATTCCTTCGATAGTCACCTTGAAGCCGAATCGGCTCGCGATCCCATTCGCCCAATTGAGGAACTCGTCGCGGTTCCACTCGAATCGATGGTCATCGTGGCGAAGACGCTCTATTTCGTAAACGGCGTTGTATTCACGGTTTGGAGTGGTCAACAGAATGGTCTTGGGCTTGGCGTATTCGAAGACAACCCGCTCAAATGCGCTCAGTCGCGGCGGATCGAGGTGTTCGATGACTTCGACAATCGTGCAAAGGTCGAAACCCTCAATGCGCGCATCCCGATACATCAGGCTGCCATGGATAAGTTGGACCCTCTCCTGAATGCGAGGGCCCGCATCCTCAAGCCGAAGCTGGCGCATCGCCTTCTCCAGTACAAAGTAGCTCACGTCCATCCCTAGGATCCGTTCGATTCCCTGAACCTTGATGAGGTCTCTGATCAGGCCCCCCTCACCACAACCTAAATCGACCACCGTTTTGGGTTTGAATTCCTGAACTTTCTCGATAACCCTTTGATGACGCGTCCGATGAAGTGACTGCTTTCGAGGTGGAAGTATTTCCGTTGCCAGAGGCTCCACAAACGCCTCATCGACCGCGTTGTTCTCGGACTCCAGCGAGTCCTCCACGTTGGCCAGCTGCTCCAGAGCCTCGCGAACCAGCGACGGCTTGCGTCCAAGTGCAGATCTGACGATCCAGTCTCGCTCGGGATGGCTTGCCAGCCAACCTTCGCCCTTTGTGAGAATCTTGTCCACTTCCTGTCTATCCAGATAGTAGTGCTTCTTGCTGTCCAGCACCGGCAGGAGCAGATAGAGATGACGAAGCGCATCCCTGAGGAGGACAGTGCCTCTCAGGGTGAGGTCTACGTACGGGGTTGGTCCCCATTCTGGAAATTCCTCATCAAGGGCGGTTTGGTTGACTGACACCTAGTAGCCGAGAGGTTCAAATAGTCTGGATAGTCGATCAATCCCTGCACGGCAGGTGAGCACAGGGACACGAATTTCCAACGGGATCGCGGTCTCCGCCAGCGCCTGCCGCTCTTTGCTCTTACCGGACATTGCGGTGCCGAAAACCTCCGCGATGGCGACGCTTAGGAAGGAGCTTGCCGCATAGGGTCGGTCATTTACGTAGTTTGCAAGCGACCCATACCCATGCCTTCCCCTGCGTACGATCTGCACCGAATCAACTTCAAGAAGCACGGCCGCTGTTGTTCGGCCTTCTGTTGCTTCTGGATAGACGACATGTACTTTGCCGAACGAGACGTCATCCGAAAAGTTGCGCTCGGGATTTTTATAGAGCAAGTACCCGAGGTCGGTTGCAGGTTGGTGGGTCGTTGAAATCAGCAGCATGGCGTCTAGTGCGGAAAATGGTGCAAGAAGAGTGATTGTGGCCGATGGCTGGGCAGGTCTGAATATCAAGCTGGCGGTTCAGTTACAACGTCCTCTAGACTCGATTGAACCTAAGGGCCCTCGTAAAAATTAGAGATATTCCCATTTTTTGAGGACAGGTGGCATCTTGGAAAACCTTGTTGTATAATGTGCCCCTAACGCAAGCGAAACGATTCGCGAAACGTTTTCAGTCCCTATGGCAGCGACGATCAAGGATATAGCACGCAAGCTGAGCATCAGCACGAGTACGGTTAGCTATGCCCTTAACGGCGGACCTCGCCCCGTTCCTGACGACGTCAAGCAGCGCGTCCTGGAGACGGCGAAGGAACTGAACTACCGGCCGAACCGGATCGCCCGTTCGCTGATCACTCGCCGAAGCCACACGATTGGAGTTGTTCCCACCGAGGCAAGCATCAACCTCGCCTTAACTCCCTACTTCCAGGGTGTTCTCAACGGCATCCTCAACACCGCGGAGATCCTCTCCCACGATGTGATCATCTACACAAGATATGACATCAACAAACCGGAGGCGTTCGCGGATACGCTGCTGGATGGCCGAGCGGATGGGTTGATTTTCCTGGCCCCGCGCCGGGAGTCGAACGCAATCGAACTAGTTGGTACCGAAATTCCGGTTGTGGTCACGTCGCATGATGACCGCAACGTTCCAAGCTACGGATGCGAAAACCGAAGCGGAGTTCATAAAGCCGTCACCCACCTTGTGGAACTGGGCCACACCAAAATCGCCCACGTTGCAGGTTCGCAGGGCATGGACGACGGGATTGAGCGTCTTGATGCGTTTAATTCCGCTATGAGCGACCATAGCCTCATCGTGCGACCTGAGTGGGTTGTTGTCGGAGACTTTACGCACACAGGCGGCTACGAGAGCGGATTGAAACTTCTCGCATCAACTGATCGTCCTACCGCGGTGTTCTGCGGGAACGACGAAAGCGCCTTGGGTCTGTGCAAGGCAGCTGCGGAACTCGGTCTCCAGATTCCACGCGACCTCAGCGTAGTTGGATTTGACAACTCGCCGATTACATCTTCTTTTTATCCACCGATCACGTCGGTTCGTCAGCCTCTCACCGAGATTGGCGCCGCCGCGATGTCAGCACTCGTCAATTACATCGATACGCAGGTGCGTCCCGATGGCTTTCTATTCGAAACTGAGCTCATTGTTAGAGCTTCCACATCCTGTCCACAGGAGGACAAATAACTTCTCATGCGAAAGGCATTTACTCTCATTGAACTTCTAGTCGTTATCGCTATCATTGCGATCTTGGCCGCTATCCTTTTCCCGGTTTTTGCACAGGCAAAGCTGGCTGCTAAGAAGACCGTCGCCCTCAGCAACGCAAAGCAGATTTCTCTGGCAAGCCAGATGTACATGAACGACAACGACGACAACGTCGTCAAGTCGTACTTCGGCTTCCCAGCTGAGCCATCTTGCGACTGGGGCTCCATCTCAGGCGAGTTCTACAACTGGCGATGGGCTCTGAACCCTTACCTTGCTAAGAGCAACGGAATCATCTCCGACCCAACCAACACTTTCCAGGAGAAGACCTACTGGACATTCGCAGACGGCGGCGGCGGTGTTCCTAACTCCACCCTCCCAAGCGTTTGGGCAGTCAACACTTCCATCGTCGGCTTTGCAGACGGCGCTTGCGCATTCGGCAACGATGACAAGAACGGACAGAGCAACCTGTCGGCAGTTCAGGATGTTGCAGGCACCATCCTCATCACTCCGAGCCGCGCACAGTGGAACGATATGCCTTGGGACTGGGGAACGTTCTACGGAGCTCTCGGCGGTCCTACCGCAGGCAACCAGTACAACGGCTGGTGCATGACCGCCAACGGAGCCAGCTCGGCAACTTGCCCTGCAGCAGGCAATGGTCCAATCCATGCCGTAGGCAAGCAGGTCGCGTTCGTATGGGCTGATGGCCACGCAAAGAGCAAGGCATACAACGCCACTCTTCGCACCCAGGATCCAACCGGCGACGACTGGGCCAGCTACCTCACCACGAATGACCTCACCGGTCAGAAGACTACTCAGGCAGATCGCCAGGCAGCTGCAGCTTCCGGCTTCTTCACCGAGTACAAGTAAGTCTGAATTGGCGCCGGGTTCGCTCAGCGATCCGGCGCCACTTTAGTGCGTCCCATGAGATATCCATGAAAAAAACAGTTCTGATTCTTTCAATCGCTGCGCTTGGATTTGCGGTCGTTGGATGCGGCGCAGATAAGTCTGGCGACACTCAGCAGATGCCTGCCGCTCCTGGCGCAACCAAGAAGTCCAGCACAGGCGTCCCAGGCCTGCCTCCTCAAGCTCAGGAAGCATTCGACAAAGCTCACAAGAAGGGCGGCAACTAGCTTAGAGCGCCCTGACAAGGGGCAAAAAATATGAATTACGATGTTGCCATCATCGGTGGAGGTCCCGCAGGCAGCACTTGCGGGGGACTCCTCAAAAAGTACAATCCGTCACTTAAGGTAGCTATTTTTGAGCGCGAGGAGTTTCCGCGCGACCATGTTGGCGAAAGCCAGCTTCCCATGATCAGCGGAGTTCTAGACGAGCTCGGCGTTTGGGACAAAGTCGAGGCCGCAAATTTTCCGATCAAAGTCGGAGCGACCTACCGTTGGGGAACCAGCGACGATCTTTGGGACTTCAATTTCCTTTCGGGAGCCGAACTAAAAGACGAGCCTCGTCCTGCGAAATTTGAAGGCCAGAGAACCAAGACCGCCTTTCAAGTTGACCGCGCGATCTACGACACGATCCTGTTGGATCATGCCCGTGAACTCGGTGTTGAAGTTCGTCAGCCGACGCAAGTCCGGGAGATCAACTGCACGGGAGACAAGATTGACAATCTGGTCTTGGAAAGCGGAGAAGTCGTCACCGCGCGCTACTACATTGATGGATCAGGAAACTCGGCGCTGTTGAGACGAGCGGTCGGAGTCAAAGTCGAGGAGCCCAGCAACCTCAAGAATATCGCGATTTGGGACTACTGGCAAAATGCCGAGTGGGCGGTTAACATTGGCGTCGGCGGCACCCGCGTTCAGGTGATGTCTCTAGGCTACGGATGGATATGGTTCATCCCTCTTGGCCCCACCCGAACTTCCATAGGGTTCATCTGTCCTGCTGATTACTACAAGCAGAGCGGACTGAAACCAGAAGAGCTTTTGCTAAAGGCAATTGCGGAAGAGCCACGCATCCGGGAGCTGACAAAGAACGGTACGCGAGAAGGAAAGCTCTCCACCACGAAGGATTGGTCCTTTATCGCGGAGCGGATGGCTGGTGAAAACTGGCTGATCGTGGGAGAAGCGGCGGGTTTTGCCGATCCTATCTTGGCGGCAGGGATGAGCCTTGCTCATTCAACGGCTCGCGAAGCAGCATATACGATTCTCGAAGCAGATCTGACTGGCAATAAAGATTGGCTCCTTAGGCAATATGAGCGATCCAATCGTCGAAAAATTCTCCAGCACATCCGGTTTGCGGACTATTGGTACTCCGCGAACGCCCACTTCAGCGACCTCAAGCAGTACACCTCTGAGATCGCGAAGGATGCGGGTCTAGAACTGGATGCCGAAGCGGCATTTCAGTGGCTGGGAACGGGCGGATTTGTCGAGACAGACATGACCGTTGGCGGCATCGCCCTGTTCAGTCTTGGCGGCATTTCGCTGATCACGAAGCGCCTTTCCGCGAAGCCTCCAGAAACAATGGTCGATGGCAAGAGCGTGTTCCTCCTCAATTTGCGAGACGCAGAGCCGGTAGAGAACGCCTACTATCACGAGGGAAGAGTCCTTCGCATCCCCGGATTTCGGCGGAATGGAAAGACGCTCCCCATGGTTGGAACCTTTGCCTGGGTGGTTGAGGGCCTTAAACAGTCGCCCCAGCTCGATGTGGCGGCATCCTATATCCAAAAAGAGATGGCCAAGACCGGGCAGGTGTACAACGCCGCGTTCCATGCGAACCTCGTTGAGACGCTAGAGGCCATGACCCGTGATGGATGGGTCAAGGCAAAGGCGTACGATGGTGCGACGCCGATTGTCGCTGACTTCAGCAAAGACAACGGGTTTATCCAGAACAACACGGATCCAGCACCTGGTGCACTCAAGGCATAGGCGAAATCAATGAGGGGTCCTCACCAATATCGGTGAGGAGATCTTCTTTGTGAACTCGCACTTACCGGACGGTAGGGATGTTCTTGGGCCAGATAGACTTCAGCGCATAGAGATGCGCGCCCTTTATCACCACCGGCTGACCCTCGCACGTCAGCGAGATGCCGGAGCCTGTAGGTACCGCATAACGCGTGGATGAGATTTCTCCGCTGTTGGCAAATGCCTCAATGGAGCCTCTATCGAGCAGAATCTCGATCGATTGGATGTGACCCTGCACGTCTTTCGAGCGCCCGCCTGACTCGAGTGACTTCGAGCCGATCACCACTTTCTCGCCTCTCAAATTGAGGATAAGTTTGGATCCTTCGGGAATCTCCACATCTGCCTTGAGATGGTAGAGGTCTCCGGTGGAGGCAAGCATTAGGGTCTCACCAGCGGCAAGGGTCTTGTTCTTCCAGGCATGACTGGAGCCATGGATTGAGGCGATTTCCTTGATCGGCTTTCGGAAGACACGCAGTCCGGCAGGAGTCGTCTTCAGCTTAAGTTCGCATGGGAAGGAGATCTGCTGGTTGAACGGCATGTCTGGGAAATCTGAGCCAGCCATCCATGCGGTCTGCACACGCCGACCATCTCCCGTTTCTGTGTTAGCCCAACTCTGGGTTGCATAGAAATGAGGGCCAATGTCACAGGGGAACCTGCCGACTTCTTCGGTGAATTTGGTTCCGTTGAAGGTGCCTATGGAGTAGTTGCCGTTGCCCTGGATGAGAACCCACTTCTTGCTCTTTGAGTTGCCATCAATCGGCAACTCGAAGAAGTCAGGGCACTCATAGCTGTTGGGGATAGGGTTGTGTTCATCCTTCCAGTGCAGGAGGTCCGCGGAGGTGAGCACATGATACTGGCCGTCACCATACATCATCATCACCCAGTGCTTGTCGGGCGCGTACCAAAAAACTTTGGGATCGCGCTCAGGGTGGTGCATGTGCGGATTGCCTGCGTAGCGTGTCCAGGTGCGACCATGGTCCAGGCTGTAGCAGATGCACTGGCTGTTGTTGTCAAACCGCGACCAAAAGGCAACCATCGGCGGGTTGGCCTTGTCAGGAGAAAGGCCGGATGTGTTGTCGTAATCGATCACACAGGTGCCGGACTGAACTCCGCTGCCAAGGCTCTCTTCCCAGAATGCAGGCTGAATCTCGGTCCAGTGCACCAAGTCTTTGCTGACCGCATGAATCCAGCAGGTAGCCCACCTCTGGGCAAACAGGTGGTATTCACCATCGTAGTAGATGAGGCCGTTTAAGTCGTTAACCCATCCCTCCTCATGGCGCTGAGGATTCAGCTTGTGTGTGGTCCACTGTCGTGCGGTGAAGTGGAACTGTGGCCTGAGTGATTCTTGGTAGAGGTTGGGATCAGGCATGGCTTTAGGCGTTGCTTGAAAGTGAGTGAGGAACAAGAGGGAGGCAGCGAGGGATAGGTTCATGGTTCCAGTCAGTCTCCAAAGGGCCAGGCACCATTTTGTCCCATCCACTCGAACTCAACTGTCTTATCTCGGAGTTTCCAGCGCCGCGGGCAATCCGTTTCCAGCCAGTCTAGAGGCTCGCCAATCTTTTGGGTCGTCGCGGCTATAGTGAGGGCCTTTTTAAGCGCAATTCGGTGCTTCTCCTCGACAATTGAAGGGTCCATCGCGACAAACAGTGCCGCTCCGCTCTCGGAAACCAGCCGAAGCCACTGCTCAACCAAGAACCAAGGGATCTGCTGAGTAATCGACACGATGTCCGGATCCACTTCGAAGAAGGAGCGATGCTGGGCGGCACGGAAGGCGAGGGTATTCACACCCATGCGCCGATTTCGGTTCCAGCTTCGACCGCTGGTATCGTCTCCGGTTCGCTGAAGTTCATGGAAGCCGGCCGCAAGGTGGCCAACAGTGTTGCACCCAATCAGGCTAACTGTTCCTGCGGCGTCTCTTAGTGCTTGATATAGACCGGTGAGGGCTTCTGCTGTGGTCTTTGACCGATCGTGGAGGTGCCAGCCGTCGTGGGTTGGAGAGGGGCCCATTTCAAATCCCCACCTACCTGTCACGTCCCAGGTGGAGAAGTCGTGCTTCACCATTTCGTACCCCCAATCGGCAAAGCGTCGGATATGGGTCTTCACGTGCTCAAGGACGTCTGGGATCGTGGGGTCAAGATAAGATTTGTCCCGGCTGAGACGCCAGGATTCCGGAGTGTCTGGCAATGGCGTGAGGGGCCTGAACCAAATTCCGGGTCGTACTCCAATCTTCTTGAGACTGGTGGCAACTGTTCCCATGTCGCCAAATCTAGGGTTTCCTTCCCATGGTCCGTGGCCAAAACTGTTGTTGTACGGCCCCATCGCCCATCCCTCGTCGATGACGGAGTAGGGCCGATTGTCGTTGGAAGGTGATAGTTCAGAGACGAGTCCGCTGACCTTTTCGATCAAGTCGCGACTGTTGTTGCCGTAGGCATAGTTCCAGTCATTGGTGCCATAGACTGGTTTGCTCGGCAATCGTGGGGAGGGGCTCATCAGATGGCAGAAGGCCGTCGCCGCTTGGAACGGAGACTCTCCGCCTCGTCCTGGACGAGTCACGACCTTGGCGACTTCAAGGACTCGGTCTCCCAGCTCAACCGGCGCTCCGCCAGAACGCACGTCGAGCCAAAGGCTGATGCCCTCAGCATCCATGTTCCAGAAGCAGAACGCCTTGGGGCCAATTGCGACTCCATAACTGTGAGTTGCGGTTCCATCATGGGCAAGGAAGTACCATGGCATGGTCCGGCCCGCAACTTGACCCCGCCACTCCAAGTCTCCGTAGGAGCGCTCCCAGTGGTCGCCGAGGACCCGCTTGATAGCATGGAGGTCACCTTTCCAGCGCAACTGAATAAGGCTGACCTTGCCTTTGCTTTCCAGCCTTGCCACTGAGCCTTTCGGGTCTGCCGAGTATTGAATTCGGACCCCTTCTGCTTCCCAACCACCTGGCGCGCTATTGAGCGCGATTTCAGCGTGATTTGGCCCGAATGCACGAACGACATCGGGTGACCGATGCAAGTTGAGGAAGGAGTCAGCGCTCATAGACGTAAGTGCGGACGAAGCAAGCGGGGTGGCGGCTGCGGCAAAAGCGGCAGCTCCTTTCAGAACGTCCCGGCGGGATGGTGAGGATGAATCGGACTGCATGGCTCTCTTGCGATCGCCGATATGCGCTCGCGAAGCAAGCATACATCTCGGAATGCAATGAGTGAACTCGGCTCACGACCGATGTGCGGATTCTTCGTCGCGACTCAACCGAATGCTGGATGGCGATATTATCATTTCGAACTCCCCGACCGGGGTGCCCAAGTACTCGAGCCTACAGCTGGTTTGGGTTCATGGCCCACGCGGCGCCGTGTTCTTTTGCTGACTTGAGCTCTTGTGAGAAATCAGGAGCAATGAGAGCGGGGAAGTGGACTGGATCGACTAGGCCGAATTTATGAAGCTCTCGTCCAAATTCCTTAAGCCCGTGAAGCTCTTTGTCCTCAAGCTGGTAGTGCATGATGCGGTGGAGGTATCGCTCGCAGGTGGCAAAGGGAAGCCCGGTTTCGGCGGGGGCGGTGGCGAGGACTCGATCGATATTTGCGCGTCCCCAAAGTTCAGCGCTGACAAGGTGCTTTGAAAGAATCGGATCTAGCCCTTCGTTTCCAAGCCAAACGGCCCAAACGAAGGGCAGGCCTTTAAGCCGATGCCATTCGAGACCGAGATCGAGCACATGAAGGCCGGGCCCCTCCTCTCGCATTCCGTTGTCTCCGATCAGCACGCAGGCGTCATGGTTGGCGAGCATTTCTTGGAGGTTGGGCGCGGCGTAGGAAACCTCTGGAGCGACGTCGTATCGCTCCTTGAGGATGATTCTGGCAAGGGCATTGCTGGTCATTGAGCTTTGGTCAAGGGCCAGTGTCTCAATTCGCTTGGGCGACACCTTGCTGAAGATGCGGACGCTCATCACATCCTTTTGGGTACCGATGCATACACCTTGCGCAATTCTTTTCCCAGGCTGCTTCAGCGCCTCGATGCTCGAGACCATGATCGCTTGGACGGTGCCCTCTTCCAGAAGCTTTGGCAACCTTGAAGGGACGTCGTAGATCACCTTGACGGGACTGTCGTCGCCAAGTTCTTCGAACATCCGCACCAGCGGCTTTGCATTGAGATAGGGAACGCTTCCTACGGTGTAAGTCATGAGATTCTGTCGACTGATTCTACGCGCTCAGCTACTGCTATGACGCTGCTTCCCCAGGGAAGGTCCATTGTGGATACCATTCTCGCCTCTAAATTTTGCAGGGAAATCAGCGTACTGTTGATCCAATTGGGGACGGTCACAAGAGATGCCTTTGCTGGACCGCTCTTTCGCTTCTCGAAGAGTCTCCAGACGACAACGATAGGAAAGAGGAAGAAAACGGAATAGCTAGTTCTTCGAACGCGAAAGCCGGCACGCTCCAGCCCCTGCTTCACTTCGGATTTGCGATATCGGCGGAAGTGCATCAAGGCAACATCGTGCGGACCCCAAAGGCTTTTGAACGCGGGGACGCTAAGGACCAGAATTCCACCGGGGCGCAGGACCCTATAGGCTTCCGCAAAAGCCGCATTGTCGTCCTCGATGTGCTCGAAAATGTCGAGGCCGATGATTGCATCCACCGACTCATCCCGGACGGGAAGTTTGGCCCCATCACCTTGTATCAGCCGACTTAAGGATCGCTTCTGGCAAAAATCGAGGGCAAGGTCGCTCATGTCGAGGCCGACTGGCTTTGCCCAAGCCGCCAACTCTCGCAGAACGACACCGGTTCCGCAGCCTAAATCAAGAACATCTGGATTACTCTTTGAAACGTGCGAACGCAGGAGCTTCAGCGCCAGGCGACGACGACCCACGAACCACCAATAGCGGTCCTCAAGCTCAAACATCTTTGTGTATTCGCCTGGGTTCACTTATCTCCTAGCTTTCTGCGCGCTTCTTCAGCCGTCCGCGCCTGCCGGCGAGGCGAATTTTCAGGAGGTCGCGCAATGCACGCGGGCCGTCCCTCATCAGGACTACCTTTGAGCCTTCCTGGTCCAACCAGCGAATGGGGACTTCATCGATTCGATATCCGAGGTCCCGCGCGACCATCAGGCACTCAAAGTCAAAGCCAAACTCATCCAGCTTGCAACGGCTGAAGATATCATGGGCGGCCTTGTTTGTGAACATTTTGAAGCCGCACTGCGTGTCCTTGATCCCGGGGACAGCCAGCAACTGGATTGCCTTGTTCGCCGTCCGGCCGAACATCTCCCTGAGAAAAGGCTGGTGCTTCTCTAGGTTGCTCTCTTTGAGCGGCCG
Source organism: uncultured Armatimonadota bacterium (assembly GCA_903927025.1). Lineage (GTDB taxonomy): Bacteria > Armatimonadota > Fimbriimonadia > Fimbriimonadales > Fimbriimonadaceae > Fimbriimonas. Next base: position 112,952 of record CAIYLG010000062.1, on the reverse strand, counting down.
GCTCCCGATGGCAACATCTGCTCCAGCCTCCATGTGAGGAATCAGTTTCTCGGTTTCTTCCTGAGGGGTGGCCATGTCCGCATCGCAGAAAAGGATCTGCTCTCCGTTTGCGGCAAGTATTCCGGTTCGGACGGCGTATCCCTTTCCGTGGTTGGGCGAATAGTCGATCAATCGAAAAGTCGGGTGCGATTCGGCAAAGTCCGCCACAAGCTTCGCTGTCCCATCTTGGCTGCCGTCTGAGACCACGATGACCTCATACGAATATGCCTGCGCCTCGTAATACTGAAACAGGCGGGCAAGGGTGCGCGGTAGACGCTTCTCTTCGTTGTAAGCGGGGACGACCACGCTGAGGTGAGGCACGGACAAAACAAACCGAGTCTACCGTCGCGCAGTTCCAATTGCCTTAAGCAGGGACGACCCAAACGTGCCTGGATACCTGTTTGCCCACTGTTGCCGGCTTTCCAGCAATGTTGAGGTGGATCAGGGAGTCGATCTGGCTGCTGCCAATGGCTTCAAACTCCACCCCTGGCTTGAGTCCAAGTTCTTCAAGGTGCTGTAGAAATTCCACCCGTTCGTCGCTAATCCGAAAAACCTTGAGCCTTCCCGCCTTTGCATCTTGGAGGCGAGTGCTGGGGTCGGCATCATCGGCATTCACGAGGTTGCCGTGGGGGCAGGTTTTTGGGTGGCCAAGTTTTTCGTCGATGCGGTCAATAATGTCCTCGGAAATGTAGTGCTCAAGCTTGCACGCCAGTTCATGAACGTCGTTCCAGGGCAGTTCTAGGTGATCCACCAGGAAGCGCTCTAGAATGCGATGGGCACGAGTAAGCTGCTTGGCAACCTTCTCGCCAAATTCGGTGAGTCGAATTCCTTGGTACGGAGCGTGCTCAACCAGTCCAAGCTCGGCGAGCTTCTTCACCATGGTCGTAGCGGAACCCGCGCTCACGCACATGTAAACCGCAATCTCGCCGGTGGACACTCGGTCCACTTCGTTTTGAAGGCGAAAGATTCCCTCAACATACTCTTCAACGCTTTCGCTGAAGGCGCGCTGAGTCTTATGCTCGTCACCAGGGCGACAGCTGGCCGGGACTCGGAGAGAGAACTCTTTGACGGACATGCCTACAGTATACGGGGCCTGTATCCAGCAAGAAGGGCGCTTTCAGAGAAGCGGGTCCCGTCGCCGATCCTGTTAACACAGGATCGGCAACTGTCATTTTGCGGACTACTGGTTCCGCTTTCTAATGACGACGAAGGTATCAGTTGCGTCAGTCCCGTCTAGAAAGTCCAGATCGTTATTGACGCGTCCTGGAGAAATGGAAATCGATTCCATCCCGTTGTGATCAAAGATTTGCGACTCGTGCGAAACGCCGGACAGGCGCCAGCCATTCTTTTCGCACAGTTCTGTCTCAGCTTCGCTCCAGGCGCGCTCGTACGGTACGTGCAAATTGAAGGATTGGACTGATCCAACTCCCTTCGAAGTGCAGAAACGGCCGGTGGATCCGATCTTCTCGGCTCCACTCATAAAGTCGAACTGATTCGAATCGTAAAATAAAGTGGCCGCGGAGACGCCCAGCGCCGCCACAGCAAGCAACGAACAATATAGCCAAGCTTTGTTCAAGCTTCACCTCGCGTGTTGATTTGGGTGCGCGTCAACGCGCTGCACAGGGAGCTGGTTGCGAGGGTCGACTTCGGTTGCCTGCAAAGCGGGAAAACAGAGCTCTGCTTCCTGTGACGACTTCAGTATATCAATTTCTCAATCCGGCCACTTGGGTTTTTGAAGCTGTTCTAAGCTGTGACGATCCCCTTTTCCGGCGGAGATCCAAAGTTGCCTCCGCTTCCATCGCACAAAGCATGGATCGTCCGATGGATCGGCTTGGCTGAATGCCGCTCTCATTTCTCCAATCAGCAAAAGTGTCCAGACACCGGCTATCGCCAGAGATATTGTCGAGGCTTCGCAGAGCACCAACAGAAGTGGCACAGCCACCCCATAGCCAAGCCCACTTCGCTTAAGTCGGGCCCGTAGTTCCAGCCGGTATTCACGGAATTCGTCAGCTGGCGTGCGATTTAGAGCTTCCGTGGTGAGAACCACAGCCTGAGTCTAAGCCAGTTTTTACGATTTTATTGTTAGAACTTCTGAGGGAAGTTCAGCTAAAGGCGATTAATGCGGCTTCTGCTCTCGATGCGGTCGATGCGCGCCTTTGCACGCTCAAGTCGATCCTGTAGCCTTTCCTCGTAGCTTCTGCCGCCCAGATGAACGCCAACGACGACATTGGGGCCGTAACCTCTGCTTGCACTGGAGGCGCCTTCAGAGTTGATGCTGGAATCTTTGGTGGCCTTCCACTTTGCAAATTCTGTGTTGTAGTTGCTGCGGTTAGGGAAGAGATACGAGAGTGCATGTGTGAAAAGGCCAATCCCCCAGGCCAACATCGGCCAGTAGAACCACAGTTCATGGGGTGAAGTGAGCATGTTGATGGCAAAAAGGCCCACCTGAACCGATACGTACGAGATGAGGTGCGCGACGAGTGCCTGGCGTTGTGCGGCTGCAAACTGTGCTTTCAGCAGCCGATCCTGTCTTTCAGAAACAACCTTCTTTTCGGCCGCCTCGACTGCCTCCGGTGTAATTCCAAGCTCGGCAGCTGTCTCAAGGAGCCGCTCATAGGACATCTTTCCGTCCGATGAAGAAATGGAGGCCGCTAAGTGGAGGATCTCCTCCGCCTCATCCTCATCGTAGAACCGCTGTCCGGGGGCTGACATGACGCCTATTGTACGGCCATAAATCGAGTTAGGATGCGAATTGTATGAACGATCTCACGGCTGAATGTGTGCTCCCTGGGCCCATCAACCGGTAGCATGAGCTATTGGGCATGGAAGCTGCCCCATGAATCGGCTGAAACAAGCCGCATGGAAGTGAACAATTGAGGATTGGAATTGTTGGAGCGGGCATTTGTGGACTCTCGGCGGCTCGCCATCTGCACCGGGACGGACACGCAGTCTGTGTTTTCGAGAAGAGTCAGGGACTTGGCGGGCGTGTTGCTACACGAAGAGACTCGGGGTTCATCTGGGATACCGGGGCAACCAGCATTGCCCCTCGTGGTAAGGCAATTGAACACGTCTTGCTCCACGAAATCAGCACGGCAGAACTGATAAAGGTTGAGAAGCCGATTTATGTTCATTCCGGACTGAGAGTGAGTCAAGGGCATACCGGTGGCGCTGACCGGTACACCTATCTGCGTGGAAACACGACGTTTGCAAAGCTCCTCGCCGAGGATCTAGATGTGCGGCTAAACACTCAGGTGGACACAATTGAAAAGCTTGGCAAAGGATTCCGGATTTTAGGCGAGGAGTTCGATGCGGTGATTCTCACCGCACCAATTCCTCAGACATCCCTCCTGCTGTGGGGGATGGGTGAGAGTCGGCCGGTAGCAAATGTGAAGTACCGCCCATGCCTTTCGGTCCTGCTTGGATTCAAGGCCGAACTACCTCCCGTCAACTACCATGCGCTTCTCGACCCAGATCAGGTCCACCCGATGACATGGCTCTGCCATGAATCGGTGAAGTCACCAGGTCGCGCCCCCGATGGCTGCTCTGCAATGGGGGCTCAGTTAAGTGCTGCGTACAGCCTGAGCCACTACGACATGGCGGATGAGAAGGTCATTCAAAATGTGGTTGGCTTTGTAGAGCGGCTGTATGGTTCGGCGTTTGATAGCCCTATTGCGGCAAGCGTGAAGCGCTGGAAATATTCCCAGCCAGAGAACTACGCTAGCTTTGAGCACGTAAACCAACCTGGGGCTCGACTTCTTGTTGCGAGTGACGCACTTTTAGGCGGACACGTTGAGGATGCGTTCGAGGTCGGAACACGAACCGCAAAGATGCTGGTAGAAGATGTTTGACCGTTCCATATGATCAAGGCACTCGCGATACCCATGGCCACCCTGCTCCTTGGCCACTCCCAGCTTGAGATAAAGCTCGACCTCTATCAAGGTGGTGACAAGGTTGGTTTTGGCAGCTATAAGGAGAGCACGGATCGCAAGGGCCATAGAACTCGCGAAATGAAGCTTTGGGCAAAGGATGACGCCCAAACGAAGATCCGAGTGTTCAGCACAAAGGTGGTGGATACAAACGCCTATCCCATTTCGGAGGAAGAGCAGTTTGATCAGGAGAGTTCCAGCATTCGGACCTCCATCGTCTGGCGAGTTCGATATGATCGCAGCGGAAATGCGATCGTCACGGAATACAAAGATCATCAGCTCAAAACAGAACACACATTTCCGCCGATTCCTGGCTATAGCCGAGCGGATGCCAGCGATCTTTGGTTCAGCAAAGTTGTGCCTCAGCCAGGAACTCGAGCGATGAGCACCGTCTTTGACATTGAGCATGCCAAGTGGCAAGTCGTGGAGACCACATTTGTGGGAAGGCGATGGATCACGGTCAGCGGCCGACAAATTGAAGCGAACGAAGTGAGAGATATCCGGGATGGGAACGTCCGGAATGTATTTTTGGACGACAAAGGACAGCCCGTGCTCATGAAGAATGGCCCGTTGCGAACTGAGAAGCGATTCTAGGTTTTCCGGTACAACTCTCGAAGCAATGGAACAGCAGAGACTTCGAGTCGTCGTCGTGGGTGCCGCCGGAAGAATGGGACGAGAAGTCCTTCGCGCAGTATGTTCAGATCCAGCGTTTGAGTTGGTAGCGGCGGTAGATCGCTCTGAGATTGGCTCAAGCACTCGAGAACTCGCCGGTCACCTCGGTCCAAACGTTCTCGTCGAGGAGGATCTGGCAGCAGCTCTGGATCGGACCAAACCCGATGTGACTATCGAGTTTTCCCACCAATCCGTTGCGCTGGAGCACGCGAAGTGGGCAACGGAGAGAAATGTTTCCTTTGTCTTCGGGATGACCGGAATCTCCGGCGCTCACCTTGCGGAAATGGAGAAGCTCTGCCTGGACTCAAAAACCCCCGGTATGTATGTGCCCAACTTTGCCATTGGGGCGGTGCTGATGATGCACTTTGCGGAGATCGCTGCGAAATGGCTGCCCGACGCGGAGATTATTGAATTCCACCACGACCGAAAGGAGGATGCCCCAAGTGGAACGGCGATGCTGACCGCCGAGAAAATTGGCAAAGCTCGTACCTCGGCTCCTACTCCATTGCCTAAGCCGCTTCTTAAAGCTGAAGGCGCGCGCGGTGGCTCGGTTTCCGAAGTTCCTGTTCACTCCGTGCGACTTCCAGGACTCCTTGCCCATCAGGAAGTGATCTTCGGCGGGCCGGGCGAGACGCTGACGATTCGACACGATTCCCTGGACCGAGCGTCGTTTATGCAGGGTGTTAAGCTTTGTGCAAAAACCGTCAAAAGTCTGAGCGGTTTAACGATCGGTCTTGATAAGATCCTGTTCTAGGATTCGCCTGCGCTAAGGCGTTCCTTATCTGATGGAGGTGCCTCTCGCGGGTACCCTCTGTTGGATGTCAGACGAACAGCTCACGTACCGGTCCTCAGGAGTCGATATTGACCAGGCGCAGCGTGCGCTAAGAGCGGTGCTGGGAAGCGTTAAGGACACCTACACCGAGGATGTTGTTGCTGGTGTCGGCGGATTTGGAGCACTGTTCCGCGCTAACTTTGGCGACATGGAAAAGCCCCTGCTTGTCAGCTCGATTGACGGCGTAGGGACTAAGACCAAGGTGGCGGCCATGCTGGGCGACCATACGAATCTCGGGCGAGACATCGTGAACCACTGTGTGAACGACATTCTTTGCCAAGGGGCCCGGCCCCTCTTCTTCCTTGACTACTTTGGCTGCTCAAGGCTCCAGGGACTGGTCTTCGAAGAGATCGTCCAGGGGATGGCGGAGGCCTGTGGCGAAGTGGGCGCTTCGCTGATCGGTGGCGAGACGGCGGAAATGCCAGGCGTCTATACCGAGGATGAGATCGACCTAGTCGGCTCCATTGTCGGAGTCGTCGATCAGGATCGTAAGCTCCCTCGCGGAAAGATGCAGGTGGGAGATTCCGTGATTGGTATCGCCAGCAACGGGCTTCACACCAACGGATATTCACTGGCAAGACGAGCTCTGTTCGAAGTCGGCGGACTCTCCGTCCGAGATCAGATGCCCGGCCTGGGCAGGACCATCGGCGCAGAACTTCTGCGACCGCACCGATGCTATTTCAACGCTGTGTATCCGATCCTGCAAGATACAGAGAGCGTATACGCGGTAGCGCATATCACGGGTGGAGGTCTTTACGATAATATTCCCCGCGTGTTGCCCTCCGACGTTCGGGTCACGATTGAAAAACGATCCTGGACGCCGTTGCCGATCTTCCAGCTTATTCAGCAAACTGGCGGGATTGCGGAGACAGAGATGTACCGCGCCTTCAACATGGGTATCGGCATGGTGATGATTGCGGACCGAATGATTGCACCCGCAGTGGTTCAGCGATTGAACGATGCTGGAGAATCTGCCGCGATTATTGGCGAGGTTCAGCCTGGCTCGCACGAAGTGCAGATTCTATAGCAGCGCTGGAAGGGTGATTCCAGCGCTGTTAGGATCCTTAGGCTCCAACGAGTTGAAATACGAAGCGTGCATTTCCTAGGGCAAATTCCTGCCCATCGCTCAACTCAGCTTCATCTACTCGCTCAAAGTCATCTTTCAGCACAAACGTGCCATTGCTGGAGCCAAGGTCGACAACCTTCCAGACGCCGTCCTCAGAAACGATTTTAGCGTGCTTGCGACTCACATAGGCGCCTTCGGGCTGCGGGCCCAAGTCCACATCGATTGGCCCAACGCTTGGGTCGAATCGACCAATCGTCGCTGGTGAATGAATTTCATACGCCAAGTCGGTTAGGACTCCGCCACGCTTCAGAACGATTTTCGCTCCTGTGGCTGCCGGGGTAGTTGATTCTACGACTTCAGCATGCTCTTCACTGAGGATGTGCTCCTCATTAGCCGTTGGTTCCTGGATTTCATCTGTCATGTTTTTGTAGCCCTCCTGCCCATCGTCTCACCGATACCAAGCAGTATTGCTGAGATCACCAGGCCCGGCACTATGGTGCCGAGCATGAAGGTCTGTCCTTTTATAGAGACTTCAAAGTAAGCGTTGTCAGTTCTCTTACAATAGATAAGCCAACCGAAACTAGTAAAAAATGCCCCTGCCATAGAGGCAATGGCCCATCTGGCCGGCACAAATTGGCAGAATCGGCGCAGATAGATCGCGCAGACTGGCAACAGCAACGCACCGACGACCGCACCGCTATAGGCGTACCACAAGTCCAAAACCACGTTCTGGACGTTGAGAGCAATGCCAACTGCGACAACACAGGAAACGGCAAAACCTGCTCGGGTAGCCGTTTTAATCTGCGCATCATTCCAACCCGGGTTCAGCCTGGAAAAGAATTCGCGTCCAAAAGTGGCCCCACTGACAAGGGTGTAACCAACCATCGCTGAAAGGATGGTTCCGGTCAATCCGCAGAAGAAGATCGCCCTCAATCCCACTGGAAGCACTTGGCCGCCCAAGCGCGGGAAGAATTCCAACCCGCTTAGATTCGGACTGAGAATCGAGATAGCGTAAAGGCCGGTAATGGTGCTCAGGACGTCAAACAGCATCCAAAACAGAACGCAAACGTACAGGCCCTTCTGGGCGGTTGCTGGCGATTTGGCACTTGCGACCCTCTGGTGGAAACCAGGGTCGACCATCGTCCACGAGGCACCTATGAAGAAAGAGACAAAACCCAAGATGCCAGCGCCACCGTCCCACTGCTTCTGGGTTTTTGAAAGGTGCTGAACCACGTCCGTCATGGAATAGTGAGTGAGGCACCATCCCGCAATTACAAAGAACCCGAGATACATCATGACGAAGGCCAGCAACCCGGCCCGAACGTCGGCAAGCAAGCCTCCCTTGTAAAGAAACAACGTCCCTGCAGCGGTTGCCACGATCACTGAGATCGGAAGACTCCACCCTGTGAACAGGTGAACCATCGTGCCCAGCATCAATACATGCGCAGCCGGCACAGCCAGCATGAAGACAAGTAAGGCGGCGGTTAGCCCCGCAGTCTTGCCCCATCGCTGAGCCAGGCGCTCTGGAATGCTGATTTGGTCTGCGTCGCGCACTTTCCGGGCAAAGTAGACGGCATAACCGATTGCAAATGCGTAGTAAGGGACCCCATTGAGCAGGATGCCGCCTATGCCGAATGACTTTACTGAGTCGCCCACCGCAAGCACGCCACCGTACCAGGTGCTTACGAGCGTCGCGACAAAAGCGGGCATCGACAGACTCCGCCCTGCGGCAAGATATTGAAGGACCGAATTATCACGAACCTTCGCCGAGAATCCCAGAGCAAGGATGGAGGCGAGGAATAGCCCGACAACCGTCGCATCGAGCGGACCGAGGTTGAGGGCAGGCTGACTCACCTCGCCATTTTGCCATGACCGGAAGAGATTCGCAGGTTTCTGCTACTCCCAGTGTGGAGTTTCTAAATCTGGATGACTCGCGATAAGGACCGCGGTGCCGGTTGACATTGAGACCTTAACCCTTCCGGTTGCCTTATTTGACAAACTCGAAAGACCCGTGGTGCTCATTTCAGCCTGATCAAGCTGCCATTCGGTGCCCTCAAGGGAAACTTCGCTGCAGTCTGAAATCGGTAGAAGCGACAGCCTTGATCCTTTGGGAATCGAGTACTCAGTTTGGACTGGACCGCGAAGGATATGTCCTGTCCCTCTTCTTAATGCGAGCCGAATTTCAAGATCCGATTTTGTGGCGCTAAACAGAGAACCGAGCAGATGGTCGACCAGATCTCCTTCGACACAGATTAGAGTAATCGCCTCAATTCCTCGTCCCGACACATATGCCAGGAGTTTGTCGCAGTCGGAGGAGTCTTGGTCAGCGATATGGATAAGTTCTAACTGTGACGCTGCACTCTCAGGCTCGATCGAATCCAGATCCCCCAAAGTCAACAATGGTGTGATTCCAACCATTCGGAGCAAGTTTGCGCCACCATCTGCCGCGAAAATTTGGTCGGCAGTTTCTGCCCACATTTTGAGCCTTTCAGAGGGAAAATCGTTCCCTCCAAGTACTCCCAGCACTCTTGGTTTGTTAAGCTTTGTGGCCACCGCTTTGTATAGTACTCGGGCTGAAAACGGGTCCTGAATCCGCTGCATTATCAGGTCGCTGAACTCTGTAGACATCTGTCATACATGTTTGAGAATATGCCGAAAAACATCGAAAAATGCAGGAAAAAACTGTATATGGATCTTCTACGGCGTTCACAAGGCATAAGAACCCGATTCTTTGCCAATTTTGACTGCTGTGAGTTCTGATAAAAGTTCGTCAGGGCTGCACCAGCACGTGTATAATCCGATCCCCAACCGGACGAATAGTCGTCCCTCAGACGCTACCATGACAAACCTTTTTAACGATGAAACCAGCAGCCACGGCAACGATCTCCAGCAAGCATGGGCAGGTGTGCTCAAGCGTCTTGCGCCCGAATTGCCGACCGCATGGTTTGATCGATTTATTCGCCCGCTAGAGCCAGTTGGCCTCCGCGGCGGCGTTGCTCATGTGAACGTCCCTGGGCGGTTTGTGATGGAGTGGGTCAAGGAGCGATACCTTGGCACGATTCAAAGCCTGCTGTCTGATGAGATTGGCGGCCATGTCGTCATCGAGTTGGTTCTTCAAGCGCAAGAGAAGAAAGTCGCACCGATTACAACGGTTTCCCCAATCCCCGTTGCGACCGAAATCAACAGTCGCTTTCAGCCGTCAGAGCGATTCTCGTTTGATACCTTCGTTCGAGGGCAGAGCAATCGACTCGCTTTTGCAGGGGCGAAGGCAGTTGCCGCCGCGCCTGGCAAGAAGTACAACCCGCTTTTCATCTACGGCGCATCGGGCCTCGGGAAAACGCACCTTCTGCACTCCATTGCTCGCGACATTCTCGATGTGAATCCCAAGACGCCGCTGGTCTACGTGAGTGCTCAGCAGTTCGCGGAAGAGTTCGTCAACGCACTGCAGAACGGCAGGATTGACAGTTTCCGTAAATCTCAGCGCGCAGTTGCCGTCTGGCTAGTCGACGATATTCAGTTCATCGCTGGCAAAGATAAGACCCAGGAAGAGATTTTTCACACTTTCAACTACCTGTATTCGCTGGGCAAACAGATCGTACTGAGCTCAGACCGGCCGCCCAAAGATCTTTTCCTCATGGAAGAGCGGCTTCGATCTCGCTTTGAGTCGGGACTCGTAGCGGATATCCAGATGCCGGACACGGAGACTCGGTGTGCGATCCTCCTGACAAAGGCTGCCCAGGAGCGAATTGAGCTCCCCCACACGATTGCCATGTATCTGGCTGAGAACGTTCCTGGGAATATCCGAAAGCTAGAAGGCGCTCTGACCAAGCTTACTGCCCAAGCCAGCGTTGAGGGGATGCAGATTTCTCTGGACTTAGCACAGGAAATGGTTGAGCAATACTTCAGAGCTGGTGCGCTTGCCAAACCCGGATTCAATCAGATCGTGGATGCCGTAGGGAAGCACTTCCGGATCTCTTCAGACGAGATTAGAGGCATTTCGCGCAAGGCACCCATCGTCCATGCCCGCCACGTCGCGGTGTTCATCACACGAGAAATCACTGGCGACTCTTGGAAGCATATTGGCGGCTTGTTCGGCGATCGGGACCACACGTCGATGATGCACGGCTATACCAAGATTTCCGAGATGATGCACCAAGACAAAGACCTTAAGGCCGCCGTCAAAATGCTGATTCGAAACCTTGACCCAGAGAGTTGAGGTTTCCTCGAGTTCTCGGTGCTGTATCCTTGTTGGGTGAAGCTTCACGAAGCAACATGGCAAACAGCCGACACATTTAGCCGCGATGGAGTTGTCGTCATCCCGACGGGTTCCCTTGAGCAGCACGGTCCGGCGCTTCCTCTCTTTACCGATTCCTTGATCGTGACGGCTGTGGCTGAGCGGATCGAATCAAAGCTACAGGACCGAGTCCTCCTGACGCCAACTCTGTGGCTGGGTGCAAGTGCCCACCACCTTGGATTCTGTGGAACTTTGAGCGCGAGTTTCTCGGCTTACCAGCTCGCGATTGAAAGCGTTGTGGAGTCGTTATTGGGGTTCGGGTTTCACAAGTTCTATCTTTTGAACGGTCACGGTGGGAACACCGAACCGAACGCCATCGTCTTGAGACATCTCAAGCAGAGCCATCCCGAAGTGACCTTTGCGCATCGTGCCTACTATGACTTCGCTCAAAGCTGCATCTCCGAAACCCTCACTGGCCCGCTCAAACAGATGCGCCACGCTTGTGAGGCAGAGGCCAGTTTAATGCTCCACCTGCATCCAGGTCTCGTACAGATCGAACTACTGCGTGATGATGGCCTCGCTCCGTCACCTCCAATTTCTGGCCTTGTGCATCACTTCGATGAGATTACAGAGCAGGGTTCCTTTGGTTTTGCGACCCTGGCCAATGCGGAGAAGGGAGAAAAGATTTTCGACGCGGCATGTTCGGGGTTAGTCTCGGATCTATCCGCCCTGGCAAACGGGTATGTTCTTCGAGGGTTGTAATCCGCCCGGGTGTCAAACATGAAGATTAAGTCTCTAGCAGCTGCCTCTGTGCTTCTCGCCGTCGCGTCGATGGCAAACGCCCAACAGAATTCTCAAACAGGTATCGGCGTTTCTGTCGGTATCTACACGCCCACAAGTTCCCAGGTTCGACACGATCTTGGCAACCAGGCAATTCAGTTTGGTCTGGGCGGAGCCTCCACGAAGCGACCTGCAGAAGGATCGATCACGCCGCAGTACAACCTGATCATTGCGAACGGAAACGGGAACAAGCTGTTCGTTCTGCCCTTCACATACGGATATGAGTATCATTTTGGGACAGACACCAGCTCGAAGTTTCTGCCTTATGTGAGGCCGTTTGCGGGCGTTGCGTACTATGATTACAGCATCACCGACCTTTCATCGGGCGAGCATGATTCGGCAAAAGCATTTGGCGCCACCTACGGAATTGAAGGTGGAATTCTGCTCAGCAACAAGATCAAAGTCTCTGCCGCCTACAACTATTTCACTCCATCAAGCGGTTTGAGCTTCAGCGGTTGGAGTCTGTCAGCGACCTATTCGCTGTTCAGCCTCTAATACAAGCGTCATTGACCCTCAGGGCTGTGACATTGCTGGGCTTGCCGTTTGTTTCACTCGCGGAACAAAACTGAATGGCAAAAGCCCTCGCAAACCTAGAATTACCAATCGAAACAGCAGTCCTCGTTTACATCAACGAGGACGCCTCCGAAGACCAAGTCGTCGAAGATGAGCTTCAGGGGCTTTGTGAAGCTGCCAATGTCGAGCCAGTCGCCAGTATTCGACAGAGGCTGGATCGTCCCTACAAGGGAACATTTGTCGGCAAAGGAAAGGTCGAGGAAATCTCGATGCTAGCCAAAGAGACGAGGGCTGATGTTGTCCTCATCGATGCCGAAGTCAGCGGCATGCAGCAGCGCAACCTTGAGGAAGCCTTTGGCTGCAAAGTTGTTGATCGAACCCAGCTGATCCTGGACATCTTTGCCCGCCGAGCACGAACCAGGGAAGGCATGCTCCAGGTAGAACTGGCTCAGCTGACCTACATGATGCCCAAGCTCATGAGTGTGTACACGAAGTTCGAGCGCCAAAAGGGTGGTATCGGAATGCGTGGTCCGGGCGAAACAAAGCTGGAATCCGATAAGCGGCTTGTGCGCGACAAGATCTCTGTTCTCAAGGGAGAAATCGAAGAAGTCAAGCGCGTGCGAGACCAGCAGCGTGCGAGCCGGCGCAAGCATCCGTTTCCATTTGCCTCAATTGTGGGTTACACCAGCGCAGGGAAGTCGACACTGATGAATCGGATGGCGGGGACAGATGTGCTCGTTGATGCCATGCCATTTGCGACCCTGGACCCTACGACGAGAAAAATTGACCTTCCTGATGGGTATGCGCTCTTTCTCACGGACACCGTCGGATTTATTCGCAACCTACCGACGCACCTTGTTGCCGCGTTCCAATCGACATTGGAAGAGGTGACCTACTCTGATTTCGTGCTTCATGTGGTGGATCTTTCAAATCCTGCGTGGGAAGTCCAGCGAGATGCAGTCTTGTCGACTCTGGAAACACTCGGCGCTCAAGATAAGCCGATGCTCACCCTGTTCAATAAGATAGATATTGTTCCTGATCAAGCTGCGCTGCGCAGGATCGTCGCAGAGTGGCCCGACAGTGTCGCAATCTCCTCCTTAACCGGGGAGGGTATGGCAGACCTACAGACTGCGATCAAGAAGATGGTCCAAGAGCTTCTTGGCGCCGTAAAGGTGATGATCCCCTATGCGCACCAGCACCTCCTACAGGAGTGCTATGACTACGGACGAGTGCTTAAGGAAGAGTATGGCGAGCAGGGAATCTATGTCGAAGCCGAGTTGGTTGAGGAGATGCGTTACAAGCTCGCGCAGTTCGCCATTGAATAACTTTCCGGCATGACGATTCGTGAGTGGATCCAATCGGCGCAGGCAAGACTCTTGGGAGTTGGCATTGAGGCTCCTGCTTTAGAAGCACAGCTTCTTGCCGCCCACGTACTGCTGGTGGATCGAACTTGGCTGTTCGCGCATGCTGAAGAGGACTTTCCGGAACTGGCAGGAGAGGGGTTGCTCCAGAGGCGCCTTGCCCATGAGCCGCTCTCGTATCTTTTGGGCTGGCGAGAATTCTTTGGAAGAAGATTTCTTGTAGGTTCCGGAGTTCTCATACCTCGGCAGGATACGGAAACTTTGGTGGAATCGGTGCTCGCGCACTGCAGTCAGTCTCGCTCAGATGAACTCTCTATCCTTGATCTGTGTACTGGATCGGGCTGCATTGGGGAAACGCTTAAACTTGAATTGCCTGCAGCCAAGGTGGTCTGTTCAGATCTATCCGATGCCGCTCTCCGTTGGGCAAGCTTAAACGCTGAACATCTCAATGTAGACGTGGAGATTGTGAAGTCAGATGGATTCCAGGAACTTGGAGATCGCAAGTTTGATATCATCGTTTCTAATCCACCCTATATCGGCGTCCATGAATCTTTGCCTGAAGAGGTTAGGGAGTTTGAGCCATCGCTTGCCCTCTTCGCGGGAGATTCTGGATTGGCATTCTATCAGCGAATTGCCGATGAAGCTAGGGGCTGTATTGCCCCTTGGGGCCGACTCTTTCTTGAGGTGGGACATACTCAGGCAGCTAGGGTGACTGAACTGCTGAAATCTTTCGACTGGAGACCGGTTCAAACGGTGCCCGACCTTGCTGGAATTGCGCGGGTTGTCGTAATGGAGGCGGGCGAATGGAGTTAGGGGAGCATTTCTTGACTGCACAAGACATAATCGTTGGAATGCAGATCGTCGTCCCGGACGAATATAGGCATCTCTATGTCCACGACCGGGAGCATCCGGTTGTAAAGATTCCTGCCGAAGTGCTTCGACAGGTTGCCTTGGACATCCCAAAGATTACTAAGAAGACAAACCTCTTGATTGACGACATGATGAGAATCATGCGCAAGGCAAACGGGGTTGGGCTGGCCGCTCCCCAAGTGGGGCTGCTTCAGAGGCTCATCGTCATCGCTCCAGAGGGGATGCGACCCACCGCACTGATCAACCCTAAGATCGTAAAGGCCGAGGGCGAGCAAATTGGCCAAGAGGGTTGCCTAAGCATTCCCGGACTGTATGGCGATGTCAAACGATACGACTACATCGAAGTGGAAGCGACGGACCGTAGGGGCAGGGAGCTGACTTATGAGCTGGAAGGAATGCCAGCCCGGATCGTCCAACACGAAGTCGATCACCTTGAGGGCATTTTGTTTATCGACAAAGTGATTCAGGAGACACTGCATTGGATGCATCCAGACGGCTCGACCCCAGACGTTGAGTAGCACCGCGGCAGCGAACTGATGTCTCTTGTTTATTTCGGTACCGGATCTTTTGCCCTGCCGGCGCTACGCGCGCTTGCTTCCTCCGTTTCGCTCGTGGTTACTCAGCCAGACCGTCCGAGCGGACGCGGTATGCGGCTTCAACCGTCGCCGGCAAAGCTTTTGGCACTTGAACTGGGCATTCCCGTTGAAACACCGGAAAAAACTCGTGCCCCAGAGTTTGTGGAGAGATTGCTCCTGGAAAGGGCGGACGCTTTGGTGGTTGCTAGTTACGGTCAGATTCTCTCCCAGAAGGTTTTGGATTCCGCAAGAATTGGGGGGATAAACCTACATGGATCTATTCTTCCTCGGTATCGTGGAGCCGCTCCGATTCAGCGCTGCATTATCGAAGGCGAGGTCGAATCAGGAGTGACGCTGATGCAGATGGATCGAGGAATGGATACTGGAGACGTTATCTCGATCGTGCGAACGCCGATCGGGCCAGAGGAGTCCTACGGTGAGCTACAAGACCGGTTGGCCGTCCTAGCCGCGGAACTCGCAGTCGAGTGGATGCCAAAAATTCTCAGGGGAGACTACGTGCGAGTCCCTCAGGACGGATCGGCAGCGACGAATGCTCCCAAGATCGAGAAGGCTGAAGCTGAAGTTAGCTTCTTCCGCTCCGCTGAGGTGGAACACAATAGGGTGCGCGGATTTACTCCGTCGCCCGGAGCGTTTGTTCGGACTTCCGCAGGAGTATTGAGGATTTGGTCCTCTCGCGCCTGCACCGCGATCGGAGAGCCTGGAACTGTTCTGGCTTCCTCACC
Organism: uncultured Armatimonadota bacterium; assembly: GCA_903927025.1. Lineage (GTDB taxonomy): Bacteria > Armatimonadota > Fimbriimonadia > Fimbriimonadales > Fimbriimonadaceae > Fimbriimonas. The sequence continues at coordinate 97,281 of CAIYLG010000062.1, read as the reverse complement.
GTTAACGGTTGCGTGCTCAGACGGAGCGCTTGAACTCCTGGAAGTTCAGCCAGAAGGTAAAAAGAGGATGTCTGGGAAGGATTTTGCGAACGGGGCACGCTTGCGCCCAGGTTCGAGCTTAGTTTGATTGATTGCTATGGGTACCCCCGAAACGAATTCAAAGTCGCTGATTCCAAAAATCAGCAAGACCCTCACGTATCGAACGCTTTTTCTAGTGATTGTGTTCGGCAGCCTTGCTGGAGGACTTTACTGGTTCCTCAAGGTCAGGTCTGACCTGGGCGGACTCCACTCTGCGAACTCGGTGGGTTGGATTTCTGCGGTTGAATTCACATCCCAGTCTCAACAGGCGGTGCTGATTTCACCAGATGGCAAGATCCATAAGGATACTGGGCACATCACAGGCACTGCCGATCGAGATCTTGCGTGGTCTCCGAAAGGGAACTTCCTCTACTTTGTGAGCGACCGCAAGGATCACAACTTCAACCTTTACCGATGGGCGCCGGATATTGCTGATGCGGAGCAAAGGACGATCGGAACCCGTGCTCGAAGCAATCTTCGATTTCCTGCTCAGCCGACGGAAGACTCCGATGGCACCGCTAAGGGTCTGATCATTACGGGAGGCCTGGTTCAAGAGTTTGATCCATCGAACCAGTCCACAAGTCAGGTTCTGCCGCCCACCTCCAAGGAGATCACTCAGACTTCCAAGGGTGATGAATCCGGAACAGAGGGCCAATTTGAGGGAGTTTACGGAACTCTTGGAACAAGCTTTAGAGACGCCCAGTGGTGCAATGGCCATCACTGCATCGCCGCAGTGATGCGCCGTGAGTCAGGAGAAATTCTGATTTATCAGGATATGCGGCTACAACCTGATGGGAAGCTTCTGCAACCTAGCCCCATCATCGCTGGCGACCACATTGATTTGGCTGTGAGTCCTAAAGATGGAACGCTCATCTTCTGCGTGACAGGCTTCCAGTTCCCAGACCCTTCTGCCGCCGTAGACAAGGATGGCAAGAAGAGAAATAAGCCTTTTGTGAACGGTATCGGCTACTTCGACTTTACCAAGAGCATGATCCTTGCTGCGAATGCGGGACAAGTCACATTCACGTCACCCGCGATCAGCCCAGATGGCACGGCCTTGGCGATTGTCTTGGGCAAAAAGGATCCTAATGGCGACCTGAGTCCGATGGCCCTTGCCACGCTGTCTGCGAAAGGGGACGCGAAGTATAAGGGAATGCAATTTGGCGGAGAGGTGCACGAACCGAGTTGGGCACCGGACGGAGCCCATATTCTGATTGCGGTCACCACACCGAACAAGCACCGTTCCATCTTCGAAGTTCCGACCGACGGATCGCCTCCTCGAAATCTCACCGGAGACACCAACGACTATGGCTATCCTCGATATAGTCCTCAGCTAAAGGCTCAGTAAGACTAGACGGTGAAGAGGTAAATGGCGAACATCGCCATGATTGCCCAAGCTGTCATAAAGATGAACGGAGATGTGCTGGCGAACCAAAGGTTTCGCTCGTGGATCTCCTTGACGTTCGTTTGTTTGAGCACGTGGTAGTCCGCTAGGCCGACACCTTTATCAAAGAGTTCTGCCTGGCGATCGTGCCACTTTGACAAAACGAAGCAGGCGCCCGTGATTCCGGGCAGGGCTCTCAGCGAGAGCAGGATTGAAACGACACTAAGCAGAATTGGAAAAACGAGACGGAACTCGTGGCCAGTGACGGGGTTGAGGTTCGACATGGACATGGCATAGCCAGTGACCAGAAAGGCCTGAGACGTGATGTAAGAGTTCAGCCTAGAGCCAAGAATGTCGTATTCGTGGTGGATCTCTTCGCGACACACCCGAAAGGACTCAAGGATCCGGATTTCTTCTTCACTTCGGTTGTCCATCATGTCTTGCTGGCACGTCCCCTCAACTTCTGCTCCCCGTCCTCAATTGCCTGGTTCCAGGTTGGAGTGTCTAGCACCTCATTCATTAGGCGAATCTGGGGCGGCGGAGTCGTGGGTTCATGAAGCTGAAGCTGCCACCAACCAACGCTGTGCCACCGATCAAGCTTAAATCCAACGTTTTTATAGACGCCAATTGGGATAAATCCCATTGAGCTGTGGAAGCCAACACTGGCCTCGTTCGGCAGTGTAATCCCCGCAAAGGCGCTGATGTAGCCTTGATATCTTACGATTTCGATGAGTGAAGTATAGAGAGCCGATGCGATGCCCAGTTTCCGGTAGTCCGGGTGGACATAGACGCTGCAATCGATAGACCATTGATAGTGAAATCGCACGCGATGCTGGCTCGCATATGCGTACCCTGCCACCGCGCCATCCACTTCACAGACTAGCCACGGGTATTTAGCCGTCACACCTTCGATTCGATTGGAGGTCTCCACCGAGTCGGGAGCGGACGCCTCGAATGATACGGGGCTCGCTTCCACGAACGGACGATAGATATCAGCAATCTGCGGCGCGTCTTCCAATCGAGCCAACCGAATGATCCCACCCATAAGAAGTCATTCTAACTGAGGAAATGCTCCCAGCGTCAGGCTGGGTTTAGGACCGCAGATTCCGTACCGGCGAGGCGAAAGGTTATGACACCCGCTGGGCCGTGCTGGACGTCGACCTCTTTGCCGCCTATTCGGACGATCACAGGAGTTTTCGTACGGAGTCGAACGATCCCAGCGGTCCGATGTCGAGGCTTGAGCACAGCCTTCGTCAATTGCCCCGCCGACCATTCCAAATCAACGGCGAGGCCGTCTCGAGAACAGAGGCCCGAGATCGAGCCAGAGTGCCATTTATCAGGCAGGGCGGGGAGGAGGCTCAGCGTGTATCCCTCACCGGCACGTTCTCGGTTACTCTGCACCAACATTTCGGCGATTCCAGCAGTAGCTCCGAAGTTTCCGTCGATTTGAAAAGGAGGATGCGCATCAAACAGATTCGGGTAGGTCCCCCCTCCGTTGGTCATGTTGTAGCCCTTTGCTCCAGTTGGCTTCAGGAGCCGATGAATGAGGCCCTCCGCGTGGTTGCCATCTCCCAGACGGGCCCAGAAGCATATCTTCCAAGCCATGCTCCAACCTGTGCTTTCATCTCCCCTGGTCTCAAGTGTCTTCTGAGCGGCGGCCGCCAGTTCTGGAGTGCCGTGCTTCGTGATCTGATCGGATGGATACAAGCCATACAGGTGGGATGTGTGGCGATGGTGGACTTCGACTTCAGCATACGGTTCAAGCCATTCCTGGATGCGCCCGTCAGGGCTGATCTGTGTTGGCGCCAAACGGCTCCGAGTGGCATCCAGCTTGGCTGAGAATTCAGGATCTAAGCTAAGTTCTTTCGCCGCGTCAGCCGTGTTTTCGAACAGCTCCCTAAGGATCTGTTCGTCCATGGTTGGCCCCAAGCAGGTGTGCGCGACGGTTCCATCGGCCATGCGAAAGGCATTTTCTGGTGAGTTGCTCGGGCCCGTCACCAGCCAACCGTGGGCAGGCTCCTCGGTGAGCATCGACAGAAAACACTCGGAAGCGCCCTTCAAGATGGGGTAAATCCGGCGGAGGTATGCACGATCACGGGTGTAGACATAGTGCTCCCATAGGTGTTCGCACAGCCAGCCAGAACCCGTACAGGTGCTCCCCCAAGAGGCGCTTTCACCTGGGGCGGTGAAGGCCCAGGGGTTTGTAATGACGTGGGCAACCCAACCCGGTGCGTTGTAATACTCCTTTGCCGTGTGAGAGCCCGGAAGTACCAGCGCTTCGACCAGGCTTGTGAGCGGCAGGTGGCATTCGCTCAGATTTGTGGATTCCGCCAGCCAGTAGTTCATCTGAACGTTGATATCTAGATGGTAGTCGCCGTTCCACGGGGTTTGAAGGTCGGCTGTCCATAGACCCTGCAGGTTGGCTGGCAAGCCGCCTTCGCGGCTCGAACTAATGAGGAGGTACCTGCCGAACTGCATGTACAGTGCCGGGAGCCCATTGTCGTCGCCATCCTTCCAAAATTCTTGTAGTCTTTCCGGTGTTGACAGTTCAGCTCGATTGCTTCCACCGAGATTGAATGAAACTCGGTTGTACAGTTTCTGGAAGTCCTTGACGTGATCCGCATACAGCCGGGCCCATCCCTTCTTTGCCGCAGACTCCAACTGATGCTTAGTGATCTCGCGGTAGTTTTGCCCCAAATGCCGACCACTAATTGGGCCAGAGTAGTTGGTGCCAGCGGTGACGAGAAGCAGGACTTCATCCGCCCCGGTGACGGCAACCTTTCCATCCGTTATCGAGACACTGCCGTGATGCGGAAGAACAACCTTTAAGCGTGCGATATAGGCGAGTCCGTCTCCTCCAGAACCGTTGCTGAGTCTGCCCTCCATCGCAAGTTCATCTGCTCCCTGGGCTCTTACGGTGGCACGCTCAGGTCGCGTGAGATGAGTAGTGAAGTTGAGTCCGTTCGCCGCAGAAGACTTGATGTAATATGCCAACACCTGATCTGGGGCGGACGCTATGAGTTCACGAGTCTGCCTCCCGCCAAGATCTTCAATCTCCACATGCGCAGTTGCGGTTGATAGGTCAAGTTCACGACGGTAGCTCGGCGGAGTCTGAGATGAGCCAGGGAAGTCGACATGGAGATCGCCGAGAATCTGATAAGTCCCGTAGGGGCCGCCTGCTTCACTTCCGGGGCCATCGCAGGTAAAAGCAGAATTCATCAGGGACTCTGCTTCGGAATTCTTGCCTTTCTTTAGAAGCTCGACAATATGCCCGCGCTTTTGCCATGCATCCTTGCGATTCTGCTCAGCGGGTTGGCCCGACCACATTGAGATCTCATTCAGGATCACTCGGTCACCCTTAGGATCTCCAAAGAGCATCCCTCCCAATCTTCCATTGCCAACCGGAAGCGATGACTCAAAGCTCGCCGCTGGCTTTTGGAACCAAATCGATTGTGAGCGTGAGTTCGTTTGCATTGCTATCAGTGCGAGTGCCGCGAGCATAGGCGATTATGGGTTGCTTTGCAAATGGAGGCAATATGAGAAGTGAAATTGGCCCGCAGATTGCTGAATCTGCGGGCCAATTTCAGGGCAAGGTTTAGCTTGCGCTAGTGCTTTGCTGCCAGAGTCATGGAAGCTGGAAAGGCATTCATGCCAGGGTGTCCCACCACCATCGGTTTAGCCTGATTCTTTGGCGCGCCAGCGCCAGCGATGACAGGAACCGGAATCACAGGAAGAACTGTCTGTGCAGGTGAAGTCCCCGTCTGGCTATCCGTGATCGCTACCAGTTGAATCTCATTCGTCGCAGGGGTGGTACCTGTAGTGACCGTTGTGGATCCCAACGAAACGTTTGTTCCAGCGACATTGAACTGGACGGTGTAGACCGTGCCCGCAGTGAGACCGGAAACCTCTTGGCCAGAGTTGAACGGGGTCATCGAACTGATCGCGGCGGTCCCCAGAGTAGTGGCACCTTGAGGGGCAACGTAGACGTCAATTGAAGGCTGCAGTACCGAACAATTCACGAAGCTGATTTTTGCTGTATTGGCGGTTGGAGCAGAGACATCGGTCGGATACACGAACACGTACTGGTTGACGGCATTCCCGATGGAAAACGCACTGTAGTAGTCACCGGCGGTAAGGGTTGTCGAGCCAGACGCAAGCTGAGTGCCTGAGGAATTCGTCAGGAAGATCGTTGCATTGGTGCCAGATCCCACTCCAACGAATGCAGAGGACGTGGAAAGGTACCCGGCCCCATTTAAGATCACGGACCCGTTCGCCGTAATGGAAACCGTTCCCAAATTTGGAATTGCGTTCACGCCATAAACGTTGGCCGTTCCCGAATTTCCGCCGCCGCCGCCGCAACCAATCAACAGAATCGCAACCAGCGATCCCGCAAGCATTCTTTTAACCATCGTTAGGTTCTACGCCAGGGTGCCTCCTACTGTAGGTAAGGAAGACGTAAAGGTTGGAACGCTGGCACTATTCTTACTCGCCAAAATACGGTGAGACAAAATTAGCCGATTCGACCAGGAGAGGAGCCGCAAGAGGGACAAACGGGGAAGCGGGCACTGTAGAGCTCACCGCAGGCAAGACATTGAACTCCATCGAAGTCACCCTGCTCCGTTAGTTCGATGGCGCGCAACTGTTCCTTGTCGTGAAGTTGCCTGAGCTCACCCAAATCATAGCTTTCGCGCGTGAAGAAGGTGACCAGAAATCCAACGGCACTCAAGGCGGAGGCGATGAGAAATGCTTCGGAGACAATTCGAACGGGCCAAAGGGCTCCTGCCACCATGGCAAATACCAGGCTGGAACCCAGAAATAGAAGGACTCTCGGTTGCTGAAATCGGCTGATGTACCGATTATGAATGGGTTGAGTGCCTACTTTTTATCGATGAGCCTGATGCCGTGATAGGAGATTTCAATCTTGCCATCGCGCAGCAGTCCGCCGATCAGCTTTTTGAAGGATCCTTTGCTCATCCCGAATACAGCCCGGATCGTCTCCGGGCTCGTAGAATCGCTATACGGCAGAAATCCCCCGTTCCGCTTCAACAAGTCGATGATGGACGGAGCTTTAGAAGCGATCGCTTCATATCCCTGTGGACTCAGGGACAGGCTGAGCTTGCCGTCTTCACGAATCTTCTTAATGTAGGCACGCCGCCTTTCACCCACGCGAAGGCGCTCAAAGATCTCATCCGGAAACAGTGCCGCCCGGTACTTGCCGTTCACGATTGCCATGGTGCCATCGTCTGTGTGCTGGAAGAAAAATGCATCTACTTCCTGTCCCTCGGATAAGAGAGACGTGTCCTCGGTTAGATATTTCGATAGCTTTGTGCTGCCGATAACCCGGTTTGTGAGCTTGTCCACGAGCACGCGGACCACATACGAGCGGCCCTCCATCAATGGGTAGCGCTGCTCCGAGAACGGAACGAGTAGGTCCTTATCCAGACCCCAGTCCACAAATGCTCCAAATGAACCTACGCTCTTGGCTTCGAGGAAGCCAAACTCGCCAGCAACTGCCTTGGGGGTGTATGTAGTGGCGATGGGTCTGTCCTCAGAGTCGGTATAGACGAAGACCCGGAGGACTTCACCTTGGCCCGCCCTTTCTGGGACCTGCCTCAACGGAAGGAGGACATCAGTTTCGCCATCGGAAAGGTAGACCCCGAAATCGACCTTGCGGACGATTTCGAGGCTGTTGTAGCTACCGATGGCGATCATCTAATTTAGGCGATCGTGACGTTAGCGTCCAGGTAAACATCCTGGATGGCATTGAGAAGCTCAACGCCTTGGGCAATCGGCTTCTGGAAGGCTTTGCGTCCGCTGATCAGACCCTGACCACCTGCACGCTTGTTGATGACTGCAGTTCGAATAGCTTCTGCGAGGTCGTTCGCACCGGAAGCACCGCCGCTGTTGATTAGTCCGATTCGTCCCATGTAGCCATTGGCCACTTGGTAGCGGGTCAGATCAATCGGATTGTCCGAGCTCAGCTTTGAATAGACTCGCTCGTCGGTCTTACCGTAATCGCCCGCCTCACCCTTCAGCGCTTTGTAGCCGCCGTTGTTCTCAGGCATCTTCTGCTTGAGAATGTCCGCCTGGATGGTTGCGCCAAGGTGGTTTGCCTGACCGGTAAGGTCGGCTGAAACGTGGTAGTCCTTGTCCTTCTTGAACGAAGGATTTCGGAGATAGCACCAAAGGATGGTGGCAAGTCCCAACTCATGGGCATGAGCGAAGGCCTGCGAAACCTCTTGAATCTGTCTTGTAGCCTCGTCGCTGCCAAAGTAGATGGTTGCGCCAATTGCCACAGCGCCCATGTTCCATGCCTGCTCTACGTTCGCAAACATGACCTGGTCGAACTTATTCGGGTAGGTCATGAGCTCGTTGTGATTGACTTTGACAACGAAAGGAATCTTGTGTGCGTACTTGCGGCTCACCGCTCCAAGAACACCAAGCGTCGAGGCAACGGCGTTGCATCCGCCTTCAATCGCCAGCTTGACGATGTTCTCAGGATCGAAGTAGGCGGGGTTTGCAGCGAAGCTTGCACCTGCGCTGTGCTCAATTCCCTGGTCCACTGGGAGAATGCTGAGATAACCCGTGTTGGCAAGCCGACCGTGACCGTAAAGGGTCTGGATGGAGCGGAGAACCTGAATGTTTCGGTCGCTCACACTGAAGATTTGGTCGACAAAGTCGGGGCTGGGAAGGTGGAGAGTCTCCTTCGGGATCGTCGTTGAGACGTGCGTGAGGAGTGATTCCTCGGAGCCGAGATGCTGTTGAATCTGTGACGTAGTCAATGCCCTAATTTCCTTATTCGAAGCTAGAGGTTACCCGCTTCGACTCTGTAGCCGCAGAATGGCTCAGGCATAACAATAGCTGTACGTGAATGTGCTTCACGTACAGCTAAGCCAAGTTGGTTGAAGGAGCTAGGCTGAATTACTGGTTTTGGGGTGGTTCTCTTTTAGCGGGAGAAGATCCTTGCCAGTATCCAGAAGAACACGCCAAAGATTGCCAGAGCCAGAAGAAGTCGTATGAAGCTGAATCCGCCAGGCTCGTAGTAGCCGTTCACCAGCATGGGTGGGCTGTAGAAGAACGCCGGGTGGAACGGCATCCAGTAATACCACGCTGGGTGGAACCAGTAGCTGCCATATCCGCCGCCATAGTAGCGGACTCCATATCCGTTGTAGTAGTAGCCTCCACCGTAGCTGTGGAATCCAGGACCGTAGTAGGACGCCCTTGGCTGAAATGGCGAGCCGCCGCGAGATTGAGTGGAGGTAAATGTCCTTGCTCGACCAAAGGAGCTGGAGGACGTGCCGCTACGTCCGAACGAGCCGGTTCCAGATCTTGTGAAGCTGCCGCTTCCAGGTCGGGTGAACGAACCGCTGCGCGTTGAACTCCCGGAACCGCTGAAGCTTCTGCCGAACGATCCTCCAGAGGATCTGCCACCGGAGAATCCACCGCCGAAAGATCTGCCGCCGAACGACCCGCCACGCCGCTGTGCGAACGACTCAACCGGTATCAGCATCGTGGCTGCCAACAGGATGGCTGCCACTATGCTCAGGAAACGAGGCTTTCTGTTCATCTGAATATCACCACGATTAAAGGAGAGTAAAGGTTTCAGCCGCCCCGCTGCCAATGCCATGACCTTGGAAGAGGCTGACGTAGCACTGAGTAATGTTCTCATCCGCGTCGATCTCCAAGTAGAGTTCGGCCACACTCATTGTAACTTCAATCTCTTGATAGTAGATTTGAGTGCTTTCGAATGCGAAATGAGGGTCGCGGTTGACAATTAAAATATTGTTTCGCGGTACTTGGATTTCGAGTGAACCAGGGAAGATTCCCAATTCTTCGTCCGGGTCGTCCTGGAGGGTCAGTGTGGCCGTTAGTTCTCCACCCTGATCGTTCCCGACCCATCCGCGCTTTCTCCGCAGGCTTACAAACAGTCGCGTTGCAAGCACTTCCTCTCCGTTGTTGAACAGGGTAGTCGTATCCCATGTCCCTTCTGTCGCAAATACAAGGCTATTCATCATCTTTATCGTCTCCGTGCGATATGGGCAAAAGGTTGCAGCCGACTTGACTCTGCGGCCGTCACCGACTATACTCCCCCTGTGCCCAAACGGTGCCAACTGTTTGTGTGCTGGTGCTGAATTGCTCCGCATTGTTGGGTGACTCCGGTGGAATATCCATCGGAATCTCGACTTGAAGCAGTAGTATTTACTAGGTACTTGATAAAATTGAAATAGCTGAGCGGCAGGGGCTAAACTGGCCGCAATCGTTCCGATGAAGTTGCGATTCAGAATCGATGTATTCACCGTCGCCTTGTAAGGACGTACATGCAATACGTAGAAAAGAATCTGGGGATTTCCGGGAATGGAGCACTGTATGGCCCTTCCGTGCGCCATGTGGTGCTGGAAGGTCATGTGATGAGGGTGCCTGCGGCACCGCTCGTCAATAGGGTCGGGTACTCCCTCGTAAAGCGTCTGGCAGATATTTTCATCGCGCTCACAGCCCTCACGCTCTTCTTGCCGATCATTCTGCTGACGATGCTCCTCATATGGCTGGAGGATCGGGGTCCAATGCTCTACTTCCAGACTCGGGTCGGAATGTGTGGAGCAGGCTTCCGATTTTTCAAGTTCCGAAGCATGCACATCATGGCTGACAAGATCCGAGAGGAGCTAAAGCAGCAGAACGAAGCGCAGGGAGCCCATTTTAAGATTAAAGGCGATCCTCGCATCACTCGAGTCGGTAAGTGGATCCGCAAGTTCTCGATTGATGAGGTGCCGCAACTCTTCTGCGTCCTCAGCGGAAAGATGTCTATCGTAGGTCCAAGGCCCCACCTTCCGTCAGAGGTAGCGTGCTACGTTTCACCCCAGGAAGCTAGGCTGTTAGTTAAGCCCGGTCTACTGTGCCTGCGGGAAATTCGTGGAAGGTCTGAATTGAATTTTGAAGACTGGGTATCCTCGGATATTGAATACGTTATCAATCGGTCCCTTTGGCTTGATTTGAAAATATTCCTGTTGGCGTTTCCTGCGGTCTTAACTGGTCGCGGGGCATATTAGTAGGATATTTTGGGCTGACTGGTAACGTATCTACCTGTCTGCCGATATCCATGACCAAGCTGCCAATTTCGGTCCTTATCCTCACCAAGAACGAAGAGAACAATATGCCAGGATGCCTGGAGTCTGTCTCGTTCACTGACGATATTCACGTTCTAGACTCAGAATCGGATGATGGGACGGTCGAGCTAGCAAAAAAAGCAGGTGCAAATGTTGCCACCCGCAAGCTGGACCACTGGGGAGACCACCAAAACTGGGCTTTGCGCAACCTGCCCTATAAGTACGATTGGGTTTTCTACATTGACGCGGACGAGCGCATCACACCCAGTCTCCTCGAGGCCATGAAGAAGGTCGTTGAGAATCCGGGGCCAGAAGTCTCTTACAACGTTCGCCGCAGAGATTTCTTTATGGGCACCTGGTTGAAGCACACTCAATCGACCCCCTATTATCAAAGATTCTTTCTCCACAAGAAGATGGCCTTCGGTCGCAAAGTTCACCCCATTCCGATGCCAGATGGCCCAATCGGCGTATTGCCCGGCTACCTTGATCACTTCCCGTTCAGTAAAGGCTTGTCACAATGGTTTGAAAGACACAACCTTTACAGTAGCACTGAAGCTGAAATATTGATGCAGCAGACTGGTGATGACACTCCCTTTTCCTGGAAGGAGCTGTTCTTTGGGCGATCGATGCAAGACAAGCGCATGCACATGAAAAAGCTGTACTACAAAATGCCTTTTCGGCCGCAGCTTAAGTTCCTAATCCTATATGTCCTCAAAGGAGGATTCTTGGATGGTCGGGCCGGCCTGACCTACGCGAGACTCATTGCGATGTACGAAACCATGATCGTGTTTAAAGTTCAAGAAAAGAAGAAGGGAGTTTGATGGATATGTTGCAGTCAAACTGCAACAGGTCTTCCTCTACTTAGTGTCTGAACGGAGTCCCCATTGAACCCATCTCCTTGGGGAGAAGGGATTCAGAGTTAGTATAATTTGAATTCGGACTAAATCTGTGATCATCACTCGAAGCCCATTAAGAATTACATTGGGAGGCGGCGGCACCGACCTTCCATCCTACTATCGTGAATACGGCGGTTTTTTAATCGCTGCGGCCGTGGACAAGTACATCTACATCACGTTGAGCCAGCCGTTTCGTGAAGAGATTACGGTGAAGTACTCCAAGTTTGAGTGTGTCACTTCGGTCCAAGAAATTCAGCATCCGATCGTTCGTGAGTGTCTGACGATGCTCCCATGTACGCCACCTTGGGTGGAGATTGCTTCGTCCGCTGATATTCCAGCCGGCACCGGCATGGGTTCATCTGGAAGCTTTACCACGGCGCTCCTGAAGTCGATTCACACACACCGTAAGACGATTCTCCACACCGCGGAACTGGCCGAGCAAGCCTGTCATGTCGAGATTGACCGACTCGGGGAGCCCATCGGAAAGCAGGATCAGTACATAGCTGCGTTCGGCGGCCTGACTTGCTTCGAGTTCAACCCCGACGACACTGTAAAGGCCTATCCTCTCAACGTCTCGCAGGAAACTCTGTTCACGCTGGAAGACAATCTGCTTCTGTTCTTTACAAAAACTTCAAGATCCGCGTCCGCAATTCTGAAGGACCAGAATGAAAAGAGCAAGTCGAAGGATTCTTCCATGCTGGATAACCTGCACTTCATCAAGGAACTGGGCTACCAAAACAAGGCCGCCCTTGAAAGGGGAGACCTGGACGAATTTGCACGCCTGATGAATGTGCATTGGGAGCACAAGCGCAAGCGGTCCGGTGGCATGAGCAATCCAGACATCGATTCCTGGTACGAACTTGGAATGAAGAACGGAGCGGCTGGTGGAAAGCTTATCGGTGCTGGTGGCGGCGGATTCCTTATGTTCTACTGTGAAGAAAAGAGCCGTTTGCGGGCAGCCATGAAGGAAGCCGGGCTTGAAGAAGTAAGATTTCGGTTTGACTTCGAAGGCACCAAGGTGCTGATTCCGCACTAGTGTGCGACGATTGCGAATGAGATGAAGATTCTTGTGACTGGAGCGGCCGGATACATCGGCTCAGTTGTGTCGGAGCGGCTTGTGTCTGAAGGGCACAAGGTTCTTGGTGTCGATAACTTTGACAACAGCAAGTCAGGGGGCCCTTATCCTGGGATCGAATTCACTGAAGGGTCGATCCTAGATCGCGAGTGGCTGATTGACTATATGAGATCCAATCCGGTTGATGCCGTATTCCACTTCGCGGCGGAAGCTCTCATTGCCATTTCGATGGAGAACCCAGGGCGCGCGTTTCACAAGAACGTCACCGGTAGCATCAACCTTGTTGAAGCGATGCGGCTTTCCGGTGTTCAAAACATTATTTTCTCTTCGACTGCCGCAGTGTATGGGACTCCGAGAAATATTCCGATCCTCGAGGACGATCCTTTGGAGCCGGTTAATGCCTACGGAGAGTCCAAACTAGTGTTTGAGCGCCTGCTCAAATGGTACGCAGACGCGCATGGACTCCGTCACGTATCGTTTCGGTACTTCAATGCCTGTGGAGCAACGGAATCTCGCGGCGAGGACCGGATTTTTGAGAATCACCTCATTCCGATTGCTTTGGACGCGGCGTTGGGACGCCGAGAATCCCTGTCCGTTTTCGGAAGTGACTATGAAACTCCAGACGGCACGTGCGTCCGAGACTACATTCATGTATCGGATATCGCGGAAGCTCATATCCTTGGACTCAAACTCATGGATTCTGCAAACGGCAAGGCGTTTAGCCTTGGGAACGGCAAGGGCTACTCCATCTTAGAAGTCATCAATTCAGTGAAGCGGGTCACTTCGAGAGACTTTAAAGTCGTTATGGCAGACCGACGGCCAGGGGACCCACCCACGCTGATTGCAAGCTACAACCGAGCGAGTTCTATGCTCGGTTGGAACCCTAAGATCTCATCTCTGGATGATATGGTCGAATCTGCCTACAAGTGGAGATTGGCCCATCCGAATGGATATGCCACGGTTTAGCGGCGGTTATGGGCCAATCCGTTAGGGCAAAAGCAGTGCTCCTGTGCGCTGGACTCGGTAATCGAATCCGGCCGATCACAGATACCGTCCCAAAATGTCTATTGCCAATTTTGGGGCGCCCGTTGATGGACTACTGGTTCGACAACCTCACCGAGGCCGGGATCTCTGAGGTGCTCGTGAATACACACTGGCTTCACGAAGTTGTGGAGGATTATGTGTCCGGCAGATCAGGAAAACTTCCTAAGGTCGACCTTCTGTTCGAACCGGAACTTTTAGGGAGCGGGGGGACCCTGGCTGCGTGTGCCGAATGGGCTTCGGATGCCGATGTCATCGTCAGTATTTACGGCGACCTGCTTGTGAGTCAGAAAGTGTCGTCCGTGCTGGACTTCCATGCCACTCATAACTTCCCGTTTACGCTCACTGTGGCCCATCAAGATGAGCCGTGGAGAAGGGGAATCGCCACTGTTGCGGACGATGGAACGGTGACAAGTTTTATTGAAAAGCCCGCTCATCCGCAAAGTGATTTAGCTGCGGCAGGAATCTACGCTATGGATCCTGCCATCCTCCGCCAAATTGGAGAAATCCAATCAGAACTAGGACTGCCGTTTGACCTCGGCAGGGATGTGATTCCCCGGTTAGTTGGTCAGATGAAGGCCTATTATGCAGAGGGCGAAATTCTAGATATCGGCACTTTAGAAGCTTATAGTGGTGCACAAGAGTTCGCGAAGAGAATTGGATTAGCAGAATGATGGTGCTGGTACACTCGGAAGTGTAATCTTTGGTCGAGACGGTACCTTTTTGGGGCAACAGTTTTGTAAAAGTCTGAACCGCCAATTTGAGCGATTCGACCATTTTTGAAGAGGGGAGGTCTTTCGACCAAAATGAGTTTTACTGAGAGCCATATTAAGGAATCCATCGAGATTCTTGAGCAGCTGAACGTCGCAACGATCGACAAGATGGTCGAGTTGCTAGTCGACCTGAAAGCCTCCGGGGGACGTTTGTTTATCCTTGGAGTTGGTGGTGGAGCTGGCCATGCAGGTCACGCCGTTAACGACTTTAGAAAGATTGTCGGAATTGAATCTTATGCTCCCACTGACAATGTCTCCGAGTTGACTGCTCGCACGAATGACGAAGGGTGGGAAACCGTCTTCGCTTCATACCTCAAGGGAAGCAAGCTATCCAGCAAGGATATGCTTCTTGTCTTCTCCGTAGGTGGCGGCTCCCTCGAGCACAACGTTAGTCCAAACCTCGTACGGGCGCTTCAGGTTGCTAAAGAAGTGGGCGCAAAGATCATCGGCGTGGTTGGTCGAGATGGCGGCTACTGTGCCCAGGTTGCCGACGCTTGCGTGATCGTTCCAACTGTCAACAGCGGCTCTGTGACTCCGCACACAGAATCATTCCAGGCAGTCGTATGGCACCTCCTCGTTTCGCACCCAGCGCTTCAGGGGAATGTCGCCAAGTGGGAGTCGATTAAGTAGTTCGGAGCCGACAGCTCGAGAAATTCAATATGAGCATTGCAGACCTCAAGATTAAGATTTTCGCAGATGGTGCTGAAAAAGCAGGCATCCTCGAACTCAACCAAAACCCGACGATCAAGGGTTTCACCACGAACCCAACCCTGATGGCCAAGGTTGGAATTCCTGACTACGAAGCATTCTGTCGAGACTTGGTTGCAGAGATTCCAGACAAGCCATTCTCATTCGAAGTCTTCGCGGACGACTTTGATGAAATGGAGCGACAGGCTAGAAAGATCGGCTCTTGGGGCTCCAACGTTTACGTCAAGCTTCCAATCACAAATACCAAAGGTGAAGATGCAGGGCCCCTCGTCAAGAAGCTTGCCTCTGAAGGGTTCAAGCTGAACGTGACTGCGTTAATGACACTTGCGCAGGTTCGAGATATCGTCCCATGTCTCGAAGGCACCCCAGCAAGCTATGTCTCAGTGTTTGCGGGACGAATCGCTGATACCGGAGTGGATCCACTGCCGCTGATGTGTGCCTCCGTAGAGATGCTGAAGCTGGTGCCTAACCTGGAGTTGATCTGGGCGAGCCCAAGAGAGCTTCTCAATATCTTCCAAGCAGATGCCATCGGATGTCATGTCATCACCGTCACTCACGACACGCTCAAAAAGCTGTCGCTAGTAGGCAAGGACCTTACGGATTACTCGCTGGACACCGTTAAGATGTTCTACGCGGACGGCCAGAAAGCTGGCTTCAAACTCTAAACCGTCGCTTGACTCATCACCCCAGCACCGTTGATCTATCGTGCTGGGGTGAATCGTTTTTAAGGTGTGGAAACCACCGGTGGGCAATAACTTGAAGATCCTATTTTCTGGCGTCATTGAGAAACCTTGGCAATCGGGAGTCCAGCGACTCACCGCCCTAGAGCAACTTGGACACCAGATCATTCGTGTCTCCTCGACGGTTGCCCAGTCTGAGTCTCGTTATCTTGCCTACACCAGGCGGTTTATGCCTGCGGCGATTTACGAAAGGCTCCTGGCTTCTCATGAAGCGCAGATGCACCAGCTTCTGACGGATGCTGCCGAGGCGGGCAAACCGGACGTCATTTGGCTGGAGTGGCCGCGGATGGTGGGGAAGCGAACGCTTGTCGCGCTGAAAAAGAAGCTCCCTGGGGTTCCAATCATCTCCTACCAAGATGACAATCCCTTCGGTCCCAGAAGGTTCGCGGACTACGGATGGCGTCGCTTCTTCGATGCTATGCCTGCTTACGACGCTCACCTCGTCAAGCGAGAGAGTGACGTCAAAGAATATTCAAAACGTGGGGCCAAGAATGTTCAGGTCTTTTTGACCGGCTATCCGGAGGATCTGTTTTATCCCGAGACCAACGGAGATCCGAGCATGACTCATGACGTCATGTTCGTGGGCACCGCTCTTGATCAGAGAGTGAGCGTTCTCGATGAACTGACCGGCAAACTTGGAGTCCCAGTGGACATTTACGGGGCAAGATGGGATCGAACACCGCTATTTGCCGATAGGAAGCATCTCTTGCACGGATCGCTCTCTGACGACGGATATCGTCAAACCGTATCCAATTCAAAGATTTCGCTCGGGTTCGTCTCACACTCGAACCTAGACCGGTACACGGCTCGGCTGTTTGAAGTTCCCGCGTGCGGCACTCTGTTTTTGGGTGAGGCCACGGAAAAGCAGATGAGCCTTTTTGAGCCAGACAAGGAAGCCGCCTTCTTCGCTTCCACAGAAGAGTGCCGAGACAAGATCAAGTACTACTTGGCTCACGATGATGAGCGCAACCGTATCGCTGAGGCGGGTAGGGTTCGAGCCACTGAGAATTTTGGATTTCGGAAGCGGATGGCGGAAGCCGTTGAGTTTATGGAGAAGCTTCGCTAGGGCAGGTTTCTAAGAACCCTGCTTCAGAATCCACTCTTCGAACTCAAGAAGCGCGGAAGGTTTTCCAATCTCATAGAAGCGCTCAGTGACTTCCAGCGCCCCCATCTCCTTGGAGGCGACGAGGTCACTCTGAATTCGGGCCATATCTAAGGGAAGGGGTTCTGAGGCGTACCTCTCCATAACTTCTCGGCGAATCACAGACATGCCGTAGTCGATATAGTCAGCATCACCAGGAAGTGCCTTCTTGTTGTAGTAGGTCACCCAGTCCCCATCGATGCGGGTGTTGCTCGCATCCCAAAGCCCATCGTTCTTGTACACCGTCATCAGGTACGGAACGTCGCGGCTTTGATAGTGCGACACCACGTCGCGAAAATCGACAGGAAGGTAGGAGTCGCCGTAGAGAGTCATGAACTCAGCTTCCAGTTTAGGAAGCGCGTTGATCAGCGCCCCACCTGTTCCCAAGAGGCTGGAGGGATCTTCCTGGACGTAATCCACTTCAACACCCCATTTTGAGCCAGATCCGACGTACTCCCGGATCATCTCTCCCCCATAGCCGATGAGCATCAGGATGCGGGTTAGCCCGAAGCTGGCGAGCTGCTCAAATTGGTATTCAAGGAAGGGGCGCCCGCCGACGATCATCATGGCTTTAGGTCGCCCTTCAGAAATCTCTTTTAAGCGGGTTCCGAGTCCTCCGGCAAGGATCACGATCTGCATGGGTTAAACCTCGGTGAGAAGTCTCTTCACAGCAATCCGAACGGCTTGGTCCGAAGAGAGCTTTGCCTTCCAGCCAAGGTTAGTCATTTTATCTACGTCGATGTGGACGCGGGGCTGATCACCCGGCCAGGCCTTCTTTGTGCCCTCAATAACGAGTTCGGCGTCTGGTAGGCCCATCTCCTCTTTAACGATCTGGGCTAGTTCGACGACTCGGGTTACCGATGAGGTGCCAAGATTGAAAATATCGCAGGGCTGGTCGTCGGTCATGGCGATGTTCTTGAACGCATATCCCATTCCATCGATGCACTCTTCCACCAGGAAGTAGTTCTTTTCCTGCCGACCGTCACCACGAATCAGCAACCTGCTTGGGTCCTGCTTTAGCCTGTGTACGAAGTCATAAATCACTCCGTGAGTCATCCGTGAGCCGATAACGTTGCCGAAGCGGAAGATCCAGGCTCGAATTCCGTAGAGGTTGCAGAAAGCGGATATGAATGCCTCGCTGCCGATTTTGCCTGCGGCATAGGTGGAGACGGGCAACAACGGGCCGGATCCCTCATTCACGGATATATCCACACAGAGCTGTCCGTAGACGGCGCCAGTCGAAGAGAACAGAAGCGGACGAGGGCCGGTCACCCGAATAGCGTCTACGACGTTGAACGTTCCCATCACACAGTCGCGAAGATCTCGACGGGGCTGATCGTGGCCACCAATGATGTCTGTATTCGCAGCAAGATGCCAAACAAGATCCGCATCCTGCACGAGTTCCTTGACCAGGCTCTCGTCTAGGATGTCCCCTTCGACCAGTTTGAAATTTGGGTCATCGCTGTGATGGCTAACGAATTCTCTTCTGCCGTTGGAGAAGTTGTCTAGAACCGTCGTTTTGTAGCCTTGGGACAGCAACATATCTACCACGGTGCTGCCGATGAACCCAGCGCCTCCGGTGACGAGAACGCTGCCGATTTCAGGAGTTAAGAGCTTTTCAGACATTGGATATTCAACTTTGCCGCTCGATGCGGCATATACAAGGAAGCTTGATCGAAGTTAGAGATACAAATCGGTCGAATGGGTTCTTATCCCATAGATAGAATCATTTGATGGCGCTAAAGGCGAAACAATTGTTGGCGATACTGCTCTCGTAAAGAAGGTCACTCAATAATCACATACATCTAGAGCTTCAGATATTAGGTTTTGGTTATCCCTTCAGCAAACAGAAAACCCATTAAAATTTCGCGTGAATGAGTTTTGCTAAGTCTCCAACATTCTTAGCGGATTCAACTTCGCCAACCCGGAAGCGAATTTTGAATTCATTTTCAATCGCTAAGACGAGGGATACGTGAATAAGAGAGTCCCACTCTTCAACATCCTTTGCCGTAAGTTCAGGAGTGACCACAACTTCGTCAAGGAAGACGTTATCGAAAACTTTCTGTAGCCTTGCAAGAATTTCTGATTGTTCCAAACTAAAAGTCACCTGCGCTGATTTTTGTCTCAAACGGCTTGAATTCGCTCACTTTGAGGTTGAAGCGTACCTCTTCATCTGATTCAGCCATCAATGCGAAGCCAAGCTTTGGGTATAGGTCCCTAACCATTCCATTTTTTGCAGTTGGACGATAGATGCCTACGACAGAATCACAGCCGAGTGTCTCAGCCCTTTTATTAATGATATTGAGCGTCAATTCCTCAACCTGCCTTTTAAGGACCCTACAGCTCATGAGCCAAGTGTCCACGATGCAGGAGGTGTCTTCTCTTCGTAGGACAACGACCGCGATGAGGCCATGATCGCCAAAGCGATCTGACAGGCGAATGGTAAATGCTGAGTGATCTGGATCAGTTGATACGGCTTGGACTTCTGCTTCGGAGCGGCGAATCGTTGTGAGATTGAACTGATTGGACTTGTTGATCAGCTGAGAAATTCGCGGAGTGTCAAGCGAGTTGAAGTTGCTCACCTTTGCCACCATCTCTAGTGAGCTGAGATACGACCCCATGTCCGTTGCCGTGCTGGCGAGTTCCTGTCGCTTTGCCTCTTGTTGATACTGGACAACCCGCTTCATGTCCTCGGCAGTTAGATTCCGATATTCAAAAAGGCGTGAATTCTGAAGCATCGGGATGAAGAGGCTGGGGTCGTCACCGGCCCAGATGCAAGTGACTTCCGGCACAAATTGGCGAACGATTTCAATTTCCGCGGGGTTGTCGTCCATGAAGACGAAGCTGTCCAATCCGAGATTTAACTCAGTGGCAATCTGCCGGATGTTCTCTGATTTGGGATCCCAGTTGGCCTTGAAGTTGACAATATTCTCCAGCCGCAACACCATTTCGGGGTGTCTCAGGAACGGCTCAACGGCCTTCTCGTGATCATTTTTGCTACAGACCGCCAAAAGGACGCCTCTGCGCGTTAGGCCAAGCAGATACTGCTGGAACGCACGGAATGCCTCACCTCTCGGTGAGGTCGTGCCGATCTCAATGCCCTCAAGACCGTCATCTCCAATGATTCCGCCCCAGACCGTATTGTCCAGATCAAGAACGATAACTTTCTTGGGCGCCGTTCTCAGTCCCTTTAGGACCAGGGACACTTCCTTGGCAACTTCGACGAGAAGTGGTGAAGAGTAGGGCTGCTTGCTTTCGAACCACGTGCGGTCATCAATCGTGTTGACCGTTCCCATTCGGTTGGCCAGAAACTCAACGTCAACAAGATGCACGTATTGCGGCGCTCTTAAGCCGAGCTGCGTATTCACCATCTTTCGAAACGCGTAGTCAGATTTCAGGGATGCCCATCGAGCAGGACCGGGGTCGTAAGAGGCAGGAAGTCTAAAGTTGGACACCAGCACCTCTGCCCCACATGTATTTCGGATCGTCTTGGCGAGCTCAAGGATTCCGTCTGCCGCCCGCTCTGTCTCGGCGACCTGCGCTTCGGTTGAGGCTTCCTCGTGACCGCCAAAGCGACATCTTTGCTCACTGGGCAGTAGAACCACATAGTCGGGCTTGAACTCAAAAAGCTCACTTTCAGGCTCCATGATCTCGAAGGTGTAGTTGTCAAATTCACCCACCCAGAGGTCAACCTCGGCCCCGACGAGGACAGTGGTGAAGTGCTCAATAAGGTCGGCAAGTGGTCTAAGCGTTGCTGCTCCAATAATCGCCAACTTTATTTTTGTGGCGGAAGCAGAAATAACCCCGATTGAGGTTCCTCGGCGTCTGAGTGTATGGAGAGTCAACGCATCTTGGAAATCCGAGCAGCCTTTCGTTAATCGGACCAACTCAGTTGCGAACCGCGTATCCCGAGCCCGCAACAGGTCCTTGAGTGAGCTCAAATCAGTTTCAGCCATATTGTTCCAAAATCATCCAGTCGTCTAAAGAACCCAGCTAAAGTCGGTATCCCTCCAATCGCGCTCGCGCAAAAGGGTATAAGACAAAGCAAGCGGATCCAATGCACCAACGCTGGAAGCACGGGGACCCAGGCTGACCCTATTATGTCGTACGCTAGAACCGAATGGCTATGTGCCTAAAGTGGTTCTGCCGGTCGGCAGGATGCGGGTCAAAAAAGTCTGCTTCTGGTGAAGATCAGCGTGCTGAACGAAGCCAAAGACAGTCGATTGCTTAGGACTGGCTGTAACGATGGAAAGAAGTGATCCATCGAAAATAGCCACATATTTGTTCAGAAATTGCCACCACGATGGAAAGCTCGTTGCCTGCGAAGTCAGATGTTATTCGACTCCGTTTATATACAGTTGTTTCTGCTTCCCTGCTCCTACTTCCGGTCGTATTGAGCTTAGTTGCTCTTCCGTCTAGGCAACAGGTGTATATGGGACTGCCCGCCGTTCGAGGGGATGGCGGAAGTATTGAGTCCACGATCTTCGACAATCAAGACGATTCCGACGCAATTCTTGTGGGATCTTCAACGATGTGTACCGCATTAAGGCCGGTCGTCGTTAATCGATATTTCACCCAGAAATTAGGCCGTGAGGCGAAGATTCGATATCTTTATCTTCTGCGTTCCAAGCCCGACGTCCACTATTTAGAAATCCGCGACTATCTGCAAACTCATCACACTAAGCTGATCGTACTTGCCATGCCAGAGCGGTTTCAGGCTCAAAACTCACCCGATGAGAGCATTTGCGATATTTTGCGATTCGGTGAAGTTCCGGAGCTTTATGAGGGCATGTCGCTTGGGCACAAAGCCGCGATTTACGGAGAGATGGTTCTAAACGGTCCTCGTCAGTTTCTCAATGCGATTCGACCCAACGTGCTGTCCAAGCACGAAAAGACGACAGATGGCCTCGATGAAGATGTTGTCCACCGATACGGGAAAATTGATCCCTTGTCAATCACATTTGAAGATTCCGCGGAGAGATATCTTTTTTCGCCTGGTAGCGACCGGTTGAATTTTGATTCGACTTCGGCTGGCAAAAGTGGCTATTTTGGGCTCATGTTTTCGAAGATTCTAAAGCTGGCGAAGGACCACGGAGCGAAGGTTTTACTGGTAAATCTGCCCATGTCTCGGGACCTCGACAGTGATCCCATTCGTGTGAACCTGCCGAAGGAAGTCTTGGATCCCGGCCAATCAATAGTGGCCACGTCAAAGGCCGATTTATTCGGGCAAATCTCTGGGAAAGAGGCGGAGAAGAAGTATTTCCAAGATCCCTTGCACCTCAATGCGGAAGGCGCGGCGATTTACAGTGCAAAGGTAATTCCCGCCCTTTACTCGGTGTTTGCTGGCACTAACCGACCGGGAGCGCAGAAGTGAAGCGATTGCGTCCACTGGAGATGTTGTTTGTACTGTTCGCGGTCATCCTGCTGGGGCTCATCCTGGTGATGCCGGTAAACGCGCTGATGGTGGATACCGTGTACGGGGGATTTTAGGTTGCTAGTTAAGATTGACGAATTCGGCTATCTGTTGCTGGCATTCTGTCTGTTCCCTTTATTGGCTCGTCCACTTCTGAAGTCAGCATCCGGTCCCAAGTGGCCGATTCTTGCAGGCGTCAGTGTATTTTCGAGCCTAATGCTTGCCTTCTCGATGGGATACAAGCACCACGTGCTTGAAGGGCCGGCAAAGTTCTTCATCTATGCCAGCACAATCTTTGCGGTCTATATCGCTTTGGTGCTGTTTAGCTTTGCCACGCTTTCGTTTGCCCACAGGTCAGACAGGAATTGGGCGGCAGCCTACGCATCACCTATTTTTAGTCTGTTGTTGGCTCGGGACTTGATTCCATTTCTGACTCATTCTCAAAAGAATGGGTCGATCACGTTCATTTTTGTCGGGATATCCTACGTTGCGTTTCGACTGTGCTTCATGGTTACCGAAGTGCGGAACAAGGCGGTTGAGATGCCCTCACTCGCTCAGTATCTGTCTTTCAGCTTCTTCGTTCCGCTGATGATTGTTGGACCGATCTCGCCCTACGGCCTCTTCATTGACAGCGCAAAGCGAGCCCGAGAAGTCCAGATCGAGCATCTTCCCAATATTCTTAGGATGATCAGGGGCCTCCTAAAGTATCTGCTCTTCTCGACTATCCTTTCAGAGATTGGCTATGGCCCAGCGTTCATGCGCAATGGACATCTTCACTCTAAATTAGACTTGCTCGTCGCGGTTCTGGTTTATCCGCTGTTCCTGTACTGCAACTTCTCAGGCCTGTGCGATGTGGCGATCGGTGCGAGTTCACTCTGTGGAATCCAGGTGGCTGAAAACTTCAACAATCCATTTGGATCACGTAATTTTCAGGAATTCTGGTCAAAGTGGCACATATCTCTTTCCACTTGGATGCGAGATATGGTGTTTACTCCGATGGTCAAGGCAATCTGCACCCGATGGCCAAGCGTATCCGTGAACAATGCTATTGCCGCGGCAATCATGACCGTGTTCATCCTGATTGGTCTCTGGCACGGGGTAGAGACACACTTTGTACTCTTCGGCATTTCCCAAGGGCTGGGAGTGGTAGCCATTCACTACGGCGGAGTAGCCCTTAAGGCGAAGATGTCCAAACAGCAACTTTTGGCATACCGTCAGAATCCCAGAATCAAAATCGCAGGAAGGGTCGCTACCTATCTCTACTTCGCCGCGACGCTAAGTCTGTTTGCGAATTCAACTGCAGATTTGGCTGAGATCATGCGGCACATCGTCTAAATCGTCGGCCGAAGGTAACGCCAGTTTTAGTGGCTGATTTCCATGTCGGAGCTGTGCCCAGGGAACAGCTTGGCGTCAGGGTCGATATAAGTTTTCGCAAAGCAGACAGCAGTTGCGGCCTCTCCGACTCCAGTGGCTATGAGCTTAAGCTTTCCGTCGAATGTGCAGACGTCTCCAACGGCGAACACGCCAGGAAGATTGGTCTCATAGTGGTTGTCCACTTGAATCTGGTTCTTCACGATGTTGAGTCCCCATTCCTTGATCGGACCCAGGCTTGACTTGAACCCGATGTTGACGATGACCGCATCGCAAGGGAAGTGCTCCTGTTCCTTGGTCTGGGTGTGTTCAAGGGTCACGCCGGTCAGCGAGCCGTTCCCGTGAAGCTCCTTTACTGCGTACCAAATCTTCATGTCGACGCGGCTGGCCTTTACCTTTTCGATGCTGTCCTCATGGGCTTTGAACACGTCCCGTCGGTGAACCAGCGTAATGGCGTCAGCGGTGTCATCTAGGTTGAGACACCAGTCAAAGGCACTGTCTCCGCCCCCGACGATCGCCAGCTTCTTCCCTTGAAACGTGGCCTTGTCCTTGACTCCATAGTGGATTCCTTTGCCAACAAATTCGTCTTCTCTGTCGATGCCGATCTTGGTTGGGCTGAATGCGCCCGCCCCAGCAGAAATGATTACGGTCTTCGTTGGGAGTTCAAGCCCACTGGCAGTTCGGAGAATGTATCCCTCATCCGTCTTTTGAATCTCCGTTGCCGTCTCCTCCAACACGAGTTCCGGATGAAACTGGGTGCCTTGGGTGATTAGGTCCTTGGCGAGGTCTTTAGCCAAGACCTTTGGGAATCCAGGGACATCGTAGACGTACTTTTCTGGATACAGTGCAGTGAGCTGGCCGCCAAGTTCTGGCAGAGAGTCAATGATTCGAACGGACATGCCGCGCAGACCTGCATAAAAGCTCGCGAACAGACCGCAGGGGCCGCCGCCGATAATTGTTACATCTACTTGCTGTGTGCTCATTTCAGACGCCATATCCCCGGTCTGGAAGAGTGGGGAACAGAGTTGATGGTACCCGCCGGGGAAAAGTGGGACACAAAAATGCGCTGCTCGTAAGGTGTCCCTAAGCTCAGGCTTCGCAACAATTAGGAGTTTTGATCAGCTTGTGATCGGATCGAAGGGATCCAGGCTAGGAGACGCGACTGTCCCCCGCTATCCATGCCTCGCCCTGTGAGCCGAACTCCTTCTTCCAGATTGGTACGTCTTCCTTGATGCGGTCAATTAGGAACCTGCAACACTCAAAGGCGGCAGCTCGGTGCGCACAGGCTGCGACGCAAACAACAGCTGTATCACCTGGCATTAAAAGGCCCAGGCGATGACAAACTGCCACGTTGGCATCCCATCGCTCCGCTGCCTCCGCCGCAATTTTGGACATTTGGTGAAGCGCCATCGATTCATGGGCTTCATACACGAGTTGACTGGTTTCTGTATCCCCGGTCAGACTGCGTATCTCACCTGAAAACAGAACGACTCCACCGAGAGTCGCGTCTTTGACAGCCATGGAGAGCTCTGTCGCATCGATTTCGCCCGTTTGGAGCCGCACAGCCTTAACTTCGCCCATCCACCTATTCTGAGCCTTGGGCGGCCAAAATGAGTCTATGATCTCTGCCCACGACGAAGAAAGAATTCTCTCGACCCTTCAAGGCTCCTCTCTCCAGGGCGCTGCTCTCAGGAAGTTTTCGATGGAGTTGCTCGACTCCCTTCAAACCTACAATTGGTCTGGAATCTATCGTTTGGAAGGTGACACGTTGGTTCTTGACGAATACGTGGGAGCTGCTACGGACCACACCCAGATCCCCGTAGGACGTGGAGTCTGCGGAACGGCTGTCGCCGAAGATCGCAACCAGGTGATCGAAGACGTTCGAGAATTGACTAACTACCTTGCATGCAGCACCCTTACTCGATCAGAAATCGTTGTCCTGATAAAGAAAGGGGCCGTGACTCTCGGACAGATTGATATAGACGGCCATTCCGTGGGTGCGTTCGACGCTTCGGACGAATCCTTGCTAAGCAAAGTAGCAGCTGTCCTCGCGGATCGCTGGTAAGAATTATCCGCCGCTGACGGGGGGAATGAGCGATAGCTGGCTCCCGATGGGAATGGCATCTTGTGCGTGTGCGAATTCATCCCCGATCGCAATTCGGCAAGCCTCAATGCTGACCCCTGTGGAGGCAAGTGCCTGTAGCACGGAGCCAACTGTCGGCTCCGCTGAGACCGTTACGGAATCACCGTGCCGTTCCCGCAGGTAGGCAAACATCTGCACTTTCCAATCGGTCATGGAATAAGTATGCGGCTGCGTCACGGCGATCTCAGCAATTTCGCCGGAAGTTGCCTGCAGTACACTCCTATCCTTGACGAATTTTGACGTGATCGTGGTTGGAGCAGGGCATGCTGGAATTGAGGCGGCCCTCGTAGCCGCCCGCATGGGATTGCGGACGGCCTGTATCACGATGCGTCTTGATCGCATTGGACACCTGCCGTGCAACTGCAGTATCGGCGGCCCTGCCAAGGGGCACATTGCGCGAGAAATCGACGCCCTAGGCGGTCAGATGGGGATCACCACCGACTACGCCCTGACTCATATCCGACGCGTTGGCACTGGAAAAGGGCCCGCGGTGCAAACCGTCCGAGCTCACGTTTGCAAATCTCTCTATCCGCAAATCATGCAGAAAGTGATGCGAGAGCAGGCGAACCTTACGCTGATAGAGGGCACGGTTCTTCGCGCGACAATCCAAAACGGGCAGATCTCCGGGCTGTTGATGGTTAGCGGGAATGGCGTTCACGAACTTCAGTCACGTGCGGTTGTCCTCACGACCGGCACATTTCTGAACGGCCTTTGTCATGAGGGGCAAAAGAAGACGGTAGCGGCAAGGAACGGAGATGAGGCTGCCACGGACTTGTCTGGCTTCTTGAAGGAGCTTGGCGTGAGGATTCGCCGGTTCAAAACTGGGACGACGCCCCGCATCAAGCTCTCAACAATCAACTTCAGTCTGACCCCTGAGCTTGAGAGCGAGCCGGAAGCCGGTCCGTTTAGCTACATTCACGATCGCACGTTTCCCAAGGCGCCTCTGCTGCCTTGTTGGCAGACTCGGACAACCCCAGAGGTACATCAGCTCATTCATGAGAACCTCCATCAGAGTGCGATGTACTCCGGGCAGATTGAGGGAATCGGTCCTCGGTATTGCCCAAGTATTGAGGATAAAGTTGTACGCTTCGCTGATAAGTCAAGTCATCCGATTTTCCTCGAACAAGAAGAATGGGACTCCGAATCGGTTTACGTGCAGGGTGTGTCAACCAGCTTGCCAGCAGATGTTCAGCTGGACCTGCTGAAGCGCATTCCCGGCCTTGAGAATGTTGAGATGCTGCGTCCAGGCTATGCCGTCGAGTACGACATGGCCGATCCGCTTCAACTAACGAGCCACCTCATGTCAAAACTCGTGGACGGACTTTTCCTGGCGGGCCAGCTCAACGGTACCAGCGGTTACGAAGAAGCCGGTGGCCAAGGAATCGTCGCGGGTATCAACGCCGCTTGCTGGGCGGCCGACCAGCCGCCCGTGGACTTCGAAAGATCTCAGAGTTTTATCGGTGTGATGGTGGACGACCTCGTCACAAAAGGAGTTGAGGATCCGTATCGGATGCTCACGGCACGAGCTGAGCATCGTCTTTTGCTCCGGCATGACAATGCTGATCAGCGGCTGACGCCGATTGCACGCTCCGTGGGACTGTGCGATGATTTCAGGTGGGAGCGCTTCAGTGAGAAATTAGAGCAAATTGAGTCTGGACGAGCCCAGTTGGAGTCGACCTATCTCTACCCCGCCGATAATGCGGCTCTCTCTGCTGGTGGAACCGCAGGATTGACTGGGAAGATTTCCCTGTTTGACCTTTTGAAGCGGCCCGAGATGACGCTTGACTTGGTCCTTGACCTCGCCGCAGGAGCGGGGAAGTCAGTTGAGATTTCGAAGGATCTGCAAGTTCGCGAGCAGCTTCAGCTCAGCGGCGCGTACGACGGCTACATCCAACGGCAAGAGAAATTGGTGCTCCAGGCAAAACGATTGGAAGAACTTCGCATTCCGTCTTCCTTCGATTACGCGGCGATGAAGGGTCTTAGTTTTGAAAGCCGAGAAAAGCTCTCAAGGATTTGTCCGGGAACCGTCGGTCAGGCTTCTCGAATTCCAGGAGTGCGACCGAGTGACATTGCTCTCCTCATCGGCTATCTCCGCTCAGGAACCTTTCAACATGCCCATACATAAGCAAGCCCCGCCCTCCTCGTTTTCGATCGAATCGCCCGACTTGGAGGCATTTTGTATCGATATTCTCATCGAGGAGGCAACGGACAGCGCCTGGGTCGGGCAACGGCTCAGTGGCGAAATCGTGTGTAGCTTCGATGTAGCAGATACCCCCGGCGGTTGGCACCTTGTGTGGCTAGATGGTGCCATCGAAGCGGAGGGCCTGCAGACGGCACATGTTGCCGTGGCGGCGCGTTGGGTCGCGAGACAACTGAAGGTTGGGGTGTCGGCTCCCATCCATATCCGAATCCTGCCGGATGTCTCTCTCGTCGGCGAAGAGGTTATCGACATCGACACATTGCCGGTTTTGGGACGTGGTACAGGCGAACTGCGCGAGCCTGAAGACGAAGAACCTGGGGTCGCTTAGCCCGGTCCGGCGTGGCCGCGAGATTTTGCGTGTTCCAGCATCACAAACTGGCTGATATTTTCAAGACTCGCCATGCCAATGAGGCGTTCCTCTTCAAACACCAGAACGGGCGCTGTGTCTGATTGGGTGAAAAGCTCCACCGCCTCCTCAAGAGGCATTTCAGCATTCGCTGACTTGAATTTCCGTTCCATCCATCCCGCGACGTAGGCTGTCTCACCATCAGTGGCGAGACCAAGCGCCAATTGACTCCGAGTCAGGATCCCTAAAACTTCATCTCCGTTGGTGACTGGGAAATCTCGCTGCGTGCCGTGAATGACTCGATTGGCCGCAGACTGAAGAGAAGCGCCGCTCGCAATCGTTTCAAAGGACGTCTGCATCACGTCAGACAATATGTGGCCGTGCAGGATGGACCTCGCCACCGTTGCCTGGATCTCCTGGGAGGCTCCGACGAACACAAAGAATGCTATCAGCATCAGCACATATCCCTGTGTGAACAGGCCGACAATGCCGAGCATCACCGCGAGTGCCTGACCGATTCCACCCGCAATTTGAGTCGACCGCGCTTCAGAAAGGCGAAGCCCCAGTGCTGCTCTAAGAACGCGCCCACCGTCCATCGGGAATGCGGGGATCATATTGAAAACAGCAAGGGTAAGGTTAGCGATGAGCAAGGCTTGCGGAAGGCTCACCGATTGGAGACCGCCCTTTACAGGGACTAGTGAGTGCGTGGCTTGGGTGTAGACGAAAAATAGAACCGCCAGCACCAAGTTGACGGCAGGGCCGGCCAAAGAGATTTTGAGTTCCTGGGGCGGGGTGGGTTTTGAATCGAGCATCGCAACTCCGCCGATTGGATAGAGCGTGATGTCCCTGGTGAGAACTCCCAGCTTCTTCGCGACGAGGGCGTGCCCAAGTTCGTGAAGGAGGACGCAGACAAAGATAGCCGCGACCAAAATGCTCATGGAAGCCCCACCAGAGGAACCTCCCGACAGCCCAATCCAAGCTAAAAACAGAATGAACGTGAAGTGGATTCTGATAGGAATGCCCACGATCGTGGCAACCCTAAATGACCAAGCCTGGCGGCCGTCAGTGCCCGACTGTTTTCGTGTTTGACTCATATCCCCCGCTAAGACTACAGCGTCTGACGCTCGAACAAGGGCTAAGGTTCGGAGTTGAACAGATCTAGCGTCGGCGAAACCGCATCTGCGGAAGGCTGCCGTCGTTAGCGAACGTTGTGGAGTATAAAGGGTTGTGTTTACGCCTTACGACTGGCAGGAAGGGATAGGGCACCGCGCCCAGTACATTCAAGCAAAGCTTGCTCAGGGGGCGCCCGTCATAGCCGTCTCTATTCCGGCTGGAATCCTTGTCTTCACCTACCGGCGACAGTCGCGCAAGGTCTATGAGATTTACGACCGGATCATCTTTGCCGGAATTGGTCAGCAGTCTGATGTTGAGGCGGTTCGAATCGCCGCCTTAGAATTTGCGAGCAAGGAAGGTTTTAGCCGCAGCGAAGAAGATGTCACCGTCCAAAGGGTAGCTACAGCAATGAGTGCCCCGCTCAAGAAGGCGTTTTCTGATTTTTCGAGTTCGCCAATCGTCGCAAAATGCCTTTTTGCGGAAGTAAACGAATCCCCGGAGACCGATCTGTACTATACGATTGACTACGACGGCGACTTTTCGACTTCTAGAAGGTCAGCTCTCATCGATGGTGGCCAGGCACTCGCAGATCTTGATTTAACCTCGCTTGATTCCATATATTCGATGTCGCCAGAGGACGCACTCAAGGCCGTGCAGGAGAAGTGGATCGAATTAACCAAGGAAGGGGACTCTTCGACGGAATCAGATTCGCTCAAAGGCATGCGACCTGAGGCGGTACTTCTTGAGAGGAGCAATCTCCGCGACAATCGCTTCCGATTATTGACACCAGAAGAACTTTAGCTCCGCGGTGCCCACTTTGCGAGGATGCTTCGAAGGGCTTCGTCAGTGAACGGCTTGGTCAGGTAGTCGTCCATGCCGGCATCAAAGCACCGCATGCGCTCTTCGATCAAGGCGCCAGCCGTGAGGGCGACGATGGGGGTATGACGACCTGAAAGCTGTTCGCGGCGGCGTATTTCTTGGGTCGCCTCGAGGCCATCCAAAACTGGCATCCGCACGTCCATAAACACGATGTCGGGTCGGTCCGTTTCGAACAGTTCCAGGGCGATTGATCCATCAGCCGCCCATGCCACTTGACACCCAAGCTTGGTGAGGAAATGCTCGGAGACGATCCGATTCACTTCATTGTCCTCTGCTAGGAGCACCCGGATTCCGTCGAATCTGACGGGAACCACGGGAGCGACCTTTGCATTTGGCGCCTCGGATTTTGGAAGTCGAAGCCGGACGACAAACGTGCTGCCCTTGCCGACCTCAGACTCAACTTCGATGGTTCCGCTCATGAGCTCAATGAGTCGCTTCGAAATCGCAAGCCCAAGGCCGCTGCCGCCAACACGCTTGGAAGAGTGGGGAGATTGGTGGTAGCGATCAAAAATGGAGTGCAGGTCCTCTTCGGGAATTCCCATACCGGTATCAGAGACGACAAATCGAACCTCATCACCATCCGTTTCCAGGCTTAGGCTTACGTAGCCTTCGGACGTGAACTTGAGCGCGTTGCCAATCAAGTTCGTGAGAATTTGCCGCAACCGGGTACCGTCTGCCGTCACGGCAGTGGGAACTGCATCCTGAATTGCGTATCTCAACGCGATGCCTCGTTCTGCCGCCTGTCCCTTATACAATCGAACAGTACTGGCGGCGAGATCGTGCAGCATGACCGATTCAGGCTCGATAGTGATAAAGCCAGAGTCGAGTTTGGAAAGATCGAGCACATCCCGAATGAGCTCGAGGAGTCCGTCCCCCGAAGTCACAATATCTCGAATGTAGCCAGATTGGGCATCATCAAGCGGCGTCTCGCTGAGCATTCTCGCCAAACCAATGATTCCGCTCACCGGAGTACGAATTTCGTGACTCATATTTGCCAAGAATTCGGACATCAATCTCTCAGATCTCCTTGCCGTCTCAGCCGCTTGCTTAAGCGCATCTTCAACCTGCCTCTCAGCAGTTACATTTCGAAGTTTGAGAACCGCACCGTCTCCGCTTGGGGTGAGTCTTCGCCGAAACCAATGT
The DNA here is from genome assembly GCA_903927025.1 of uncultured Armatimonadota bacterium. GTDB lineage: Bacteria > Armatimonadota > Fimbriimonadia > Fimbriimonadales > Fimbriimonadaceae > Fimbriimonas. Next base: position 65,736 of record CAIYLG010000062.1, on the reverse strand, counting down.
CGCTCACCGCTGACCTGAACCTCAATGAGGTCATCATAGGTGGCTCGCTTGTCTGCTGCTTCACACAGAGCGTGTGAGAGTCCCTGAAGAAATGGATTCTCCCGGTACTCGCTGTAGATCAGTATTCCGGTGGAACTCTTGCCCACAAGGCGTGCTGCCGTTAGGTTTCGATAGTCGTTGAGGAAATCTCGGCAAACAAACTCATCGTTTCTAAGAGCGGTGAATATGAAAAAGCCGTCCGCGGAATCCGCAATACCGTCTTCAAGACGGGAATTCATCTTTCGGTAAACGTCAACTGGCAGCTCCTCTAAAAACAGTGGCTGCTCTGTAGCATAAGAAGGTGCCTTTTGGCTCGCACGAATCTCACACTTCTTTCGAAGGAGCACGCTTGCCTCATCTGCTTTCTGGATATGCCACAGAAACCCAGCCACCTTTGCTCTTGCCGAAGCTTCGGAGATGAGGCGAGCCGGCTCGTCAGCTCCTTCCGTGGTGCCAGGCGGAATCTCGAACGTCAGCAGTCTTGCGGATGAAATGAGGCAGGAAATTCGACCCGCTTCATCACCAACGAACTCGCACCAGGACAGCGCATTTTGAAGGAGGGTAGCCAGACCTGTTCTATATCCCTGATCAATCGCGGCACTTGCCAGGGATTCCAGCATTCGCCCGGTGAATCTCCAAGCCGAGTTTTGGGAAGCAATTTGGAGTGCCGATTCGATCCACTCAATTGCGGTGATATACCGCCCAAGCGCGAGCATCGAGTTTCCATATTCGATCCTCGCCCAAATAGCCATATCAAAGTCGCCGCACTGCTCGAAGAGCTCCGCAGCGACCTTGTAGGACACAAAGATTTCACACCAATCGTTATTCGACCAAGTCGGGTCCCAAGGGTAGCCTCGTTGAACGGCCAGAGATTGCGCAAACATACGAACGGCCTTTGCGTAAGGATCCTGCGAAGACTGTTCGAGCTTCTGAACCTGGATGAGGCGTCGTTTTAGCTTTGCATCCTTCCTCGTGAGGATCGCGCACACAAGCTGCCAGAGATAGGCACGAGCCAAATATCGATTGTTTCCGGATTCAAGAGCTGCTATCCCCAGATGGCTTGAGTAGCGATCAGAGTCACCAGTCAATCCGTCGTCGTGGTAGTACTCGGCGGCCCTTGCCATCCACTCAAGCTCAGTCCGGTTTTCGCTTGAAAAGAGAATTTCGCGACGCCGAGCCTGCCCAAGATCCGCAACGGTGTCCTCAAGTTCCACGGATCCCAAGTCGGGAATTTGAAACTTTTCAATGCTCGAAATCGAGAACTCGGCCATGAGCGGATTTAATAGATAGGATGCGGGAAGGCAGTTCAGTGTTTCGCCTCAGCGCTTTCTTGAACCCAGTCAGCTAAAGATCTGCGCAAGCCTTGGCCAATTGAGCCCCGCCATAAGTGCTCACAGCACTAAACCTGCCGAAGTTAGCGCCTACAGCCATTATCGCCGCACCGCCCTGTTGAATTCTAGCTGCCGTAGCTGAATGGAGGGTCCTGTTGTAGCCACGACTGGAGCAGCGCACCAACCGCCGCCAACGATTCCGTCGAGCATTGATCTGCAGTATCTGTGGAAGTGTGCCAATGAAGCAGATACTCGAAGTCTATTAAGGCAATGGAACGAATTCCACCCGCATGCAGGGGAATGTGATCGTCAAATATTTGGAGTCCGAATTCCATCGGGAAGGTTTCTCCAAGTCCGAGTTTTGCTGCTTGCCGATAAAGTGCGTATTCGAGCTGCTTCGCGGTCTTTAGGCTGTTCAGTTCCATCCGAACCTTCAGGTTTTTCTGACCGATCATATCGACGACAATTGCGTAATCTGGCTTGGGTCTTTCTTTGAGATCGCGTACGAAAGCGGCGGCACCGAGTCCCATTTCATCCGTTTTCGGTCCGAGATCGCCCCCATCCGTGAGGACGTACTCGACGCCCAAACCGGTTGGCAGGTGGCCATTAAGAACCCGCGCCAGTTCGGCAATCACGGCTACTCCACTCGCATTGGCATTGGCACCGGGTGTGGACAACGCCTGCTTGGCTGGGTCTGGATCGCGATCCGATGTTGGATGGGTATCCCAGTGTGCGACGACTGCCACCCGTACCGTCGCATCTTTCCAATTCTGATCCCCGATGATGTTCCACATCGTCAAGTCCTGCCCGGTCACCGACCATCGGTGGGTGAACTCCTGAAGCCTTGTTTCAGCACAGTTGGCCTTGAGAAGGTCGCGGAGATAGTCTCGGCAAGTGATGTGAAACTCAGTACCAGGCTTTCTCGGACCCTTTTGGACAAGTTCACTTACAACTTTAAGTGCCTTGGCGGCATCGAACTTCTCGTCGTTGAGGGGAGTGGTTCCGTAAAGAGTGGTAAGCCCTAAGAAACAACCGACCAGCGAGGCGCAGTATCGGAAACGCGCTTGCCTCGAAGTACTTCTTCGACTGTCGTTTTGTCCAGTACCTTTACGGTCTTGGCGTTTTGCCATATCTTGAAGTAACCCAATCCTCCATGCGCGAGCGTCGACGGCATCGCGATGTTGTAGGTCTTAGAGTCATCTAGCTTCGCGGTTCCGGCATTGATTGAAACGACGCGATGCTCAGGTGCTCCTGTTTTCTTGAAAGTTACTTCAAAACCGGAAATTTGAAGGAACCCCTCATTTGGCTGTGGATACATCGACACAGACCGCTCAAATGCCTCACGAATCTGGGTCCCAGTAAGGGACAGCACAATGATAGTGTTGGTGGGGTACTGGAGGATCGACGCCAGGTTGTCCTTTTGCAGGCTCTTAGGCTTCAGGATCCCAGCGGCTAAGAATGCACCATCTGAGCCCGCAGCATCCCGAATCAGGTCAGCAGCCAATTGTGATGCGGAATGGGCACCCAAATCAGGACCATCCTCCGGCAATTTTCCGAAGGCGGGTGCCGCTAGCGCGGCTGCTAATATCGAGAGGCTGATAAGCCGATTCATTTTGGTGTGGAACTTCCTATTCTAACCTGGGATAGGGGACCGAACTGGGCCTTATGAGATTTCTTACGCGATCCTTTACACTGAAGCAGCCAACTAGCCTAACTTCGACCCTGGAAGCGTAAAGTAAATCGTTGCTCCGTGATGAACGAGACCCTGCGCGAATGCTCGACCACCATGTCGAGTCACGATCCGATTGACTGTAGCCAGCCCGACGCCATTGCCGGGAAATTCAGACTCATGGTGAAGACGTTGGAAGGGCTGGAAAAGTTTGTCCCCATATGACATGTCAAAGCCAGCACCGTTGTCACGTATTGAGTACACGAGTTCTCCTGCGGACTGGCGAGCTTCAAATACAATTTCCGCCATTGGCTGTTTGGATGTGAACTTCCATGCATTGCTGAAAAGGTTTTGAATCAGGATCTGAGCAAGCCTCGGGTCGGCATACGCTGTCATCCCCGGCTGAATCCTAACGTGGACCTTCCTGGTGGGCCATTCCATCTCCATCTCACTTGCAATAGCGCGGGCGATTGAAGAGAGATCTAGTTCTTGGCAATGAAGCTCCTGGCGCGTCAGTCGCGCGAGGCTGAGAAGTGCATCGATTAGCTCCGACATGCGTTTGCTGGCCAATCGGACCCGCTGAAGATCATGGCGAGCGTCTGGCCCAATTTCATCTCCGAAGCTTTTCAGAATGGAGTGGCTGAATCCATCGATCGCTCGAAGCGGTCCCCTGAGGTCATGGGAAACGGAGAAGCAAAATGCTTCCAGTTCGGTGTTTGCCGCGACAAGCTGATGAGTGCGTTCCGCAACTCTTTGCTCGAGGACTTCGTTTGTCTCTTCGAGCAGTCTGCGGGAGTTCTCCTGCTCAGTGATGTCCTTTATCGAAGCTAAGCGCGCCTGATACCCCTGGAACTCAATATTCCGAACCAGAACTTCAACTCGGATGGGGTCCCCCGCCTTGGTCAAATGGGTCCATACCATCGGACCGCCATACGGATTGTGGTTGCGAACAGATTCCAGAACCGCCTCTCGATCTTCGGATGGACGAATCTCAAGCAGCGTCATCATCAGAAATTCGGTGCGGGAGTATCCGTATCTTTCGATCGCAGCGTCGTTGACCTCAAGAAATCGAAGGGTCGAGCGGTCATAAACCCACATCGGATTTGGGTTTGCCTCGAAGAGAATATTGTCGCTGGACTTCGTGGCACCCCGAGGAATCACGCTTGGCTTTCGGCCACCCGCATCGGTGGAATTCGTAATGTCCACTCCGACGACATAGGTCGATTGGAGGTCAGGGCGGTGCTGCGTGTGCCACAGCACCCACCGATAAGAACCATCCTTGTGTCGGCACCGGTTGGTATAGCCATCCACCGCAGATGGGCGGTCAAGCCAAGGCTCATCGCCAAGCGTTCGTTCAAGATCCTCCGGATGAACAAGGTCAAGCAGGTTCATCGCCATCAGATCTTCATGGTTGTATCCAAGAATCTTGCGCCATGCCGGACTTGCCTCAATGAGACTGCCGCGCGAGTCGACAACACAGTACAGCACGCCGGGAACCAGCAGGAAGGGGTTTCCTTCTGTGGGTTCAAGGCATACGGAATCCGTTGGGTTTGTCGACATGGACATTTGCAGAAGTTGTTAGGATGCAGTCTTGCAAGACGAGGTCGCACTCTGCTTGTTCAATCAATCCAGGGATTAGGTTGAAGTTGCTCAAACCATCGCAACATCCTTGAGCCTGGACCTATAACAAAGCGGGCCTGCTCCCGGATGGGAGCAGGCCCGCTTTGTTGATTTCTTGGAAGGTTTAGCCTTCGACGCGAACGCCCATCGAACGAGCGGCTCCTGCGACAATTCGCATCGCCATCTCTTCGTCGGTAGTGTTGAGGTCAGCCATTTTCAGCTTGGCGACTTCTCGCAGCTGGACATGGTTAAGCACGCCTGCCTTGTCGGTCTTAGCGTTGGCTGCTCCTCGCTGAATACCTGCCGCCCTCTTGATCAGGTCCGTGGTCAACGGCTGCTTGATCTTAAAGGTGTAGGAGCGATCTTCAAAAACGGTGATTTCGACGGGCATTACAAAGCCCATCTGTGGAGCGGTCTGCTCGTTAAACTTCTTCAGGAACTCCATCATGTTGATGCCTGCCTGACCAAGGGCGGGACCGACGGGAGGAGCTGGGGTTCCCTTGCCCGCGGGGATGTTCAACTTGATGTTGTGGGTAATTCTCTTTGCCATGGAAACTCTCTATTGGTTGCGTCCACGCGAGAGGGAAGCTTCACTGGACACGCGAGCAGAAATTGTACCCAACTTGGCGCAGTTCAGTCGGATCGTGGCGTAAAGGGGCTGGTACGGCGTAGGATACATGCGTGAATTTTCAGAAACTAAGCTTTTTGGCTTTGATGCTGACTGCGATTTCCGCGCAGGCGCTTGGTGCCGACAAATCTCCGGGGCAGTACTTCGAGAGGATGAGCATAGATGGCGTAGAGCGCTCCTATCTTCTCAAGGTTCCACGGTCGTGTGATGGGTCTAAGCCACTCCCGATGGTGATCGTTTTGCACGGCTGGACCTCGAATGCAAAGACTGCAGAATCCGGTTTTCGGATGGATGCGGCTTGCGAGAGGGAAGGGTTCGTCTTGGTTGCGCCTAATGGCTTAGGTAGCCCTCAAGGCTGGAATGCAGGCTTTATCGACCTGTCGGGTAAGCGCGCGGACGAAGTGAAGTTTATTGACCAATTGATCGACCACGTGGAGGCGGAGGTCAAAATCGATCCGGATCGAATCTTCATCGCCGGGCATTCCAACGGCGCCTTCTTGGCACACCTGCTCGGTGCCAGGCTGTCACAGCGAATCGCCGCCTTTGCCGCCGTTGCTGGAACGATTGGGATTCCTCAGAAGGATGGCGCGATCAAAACGATCCCAGAAACACTAGGTCCGGTTTCTGCGATTCTCGTGCATGGCAAACAGGACCGGATGGTGTCCTACACGCCGAATGCTCCTGCTCTGCTTCACGGCGTTTCAGCCGCGGATTCCGCACGGTGGTGGGCTAAACGTGATGGCTGCGCCTCGACTCCGCAGAAAATCGTGACTGGCAATGGGAATGTCGTCACTGATATATATTCAAATGGAAAGGCAGGAACCGAAGTGCGCCTGGTCACGATTGCAAATGGAAAGCATGATTGGCCCGGTGGAATTTCCCTGTCTGGCCCCGAAATAGAGACCGGCGTGAATGCCACAAGACTCATCCTAGAGTTTTTTTTGGAGCACCCAAAACGACATTGAGCCTTAGAGACTCAAGTCTTTTAAGTGCGTAAAGATCATTCAAAAGCTAACTTTGGCTCCGCAAAAGGAGTCATAATAGTTGGCCTCTGGTTTTATTTCTGAGACCCGAGTTTATTTATGTCCGATACCCAGAACAATTCACAGGCAGGCTTCAAGGCGCTGTCACTTTCACCTCAGCTGCTGTCTGTCCTAGACCGACTTCAATACACCGAACCGACTCCGATCCAACATCTTGCCATCCCACATGCCCTAGAAGGCAGAGATGTCACCGGAATCGCTCAGACTGGCACGGGCAAAACGCTCGCTTTCGGTCTGCCTATCCTTGAGAGGCTTCGCAACAATCCAGGCGTAGCGCTCATTCTCGCACCAACTCGCGAACTCGCGCTGCAAATTGATGAGACGTTCCAGAAAGTGGGCCGTCAACTCGGATTTCGAACCGCAGTCCTGATCGGAGGCGCCCCAATGGGACGTCAGATCAGCCAGCTTCGCCAAGGGCCTCACGCAATCATCGCCACCCCAGGACGTCTCAAAGACCACCTGAGCCAGCGAACCGTCAATCTCGGCGAAGTCACTATCGTGGTTCTCGATGAAGCTGATCGAATGCTTGACATGGGATTTGCTCCCGTGATCAAAGAAATCCTCAGGCATGTTCCCAAGGAGCGACAGACCCTTCTGTTCTCTGCGACGATGCCTAAAGAAATCGAAGAGATTGCCAATTCAGCAATGAACAATCCAATCCGAGTAGAAGCCGCTAGGGCTGGCGCTGCTGCGGACCTGGTTTCGCAGGAACTCTATGTTGTTCGCCACGAGGACAAGGGTCAGCTGCTTACCAAGCTGCTGAGCGACAACCCAGGAACAGTTCTTGTATTCTCACGAACTCGGCACGGCGCCCGCAAGGTCGCTCGACATGTGCACCAGATGGGACACACCTCAGCTGAGCTTCATGCGGATCGAACTTTGGCGCAGAGAAGGGCGGCACTTGATGGATTCAAGCGCGGTGACCACCGCGTCCTTGTCGCAACCGATATCGCCGCTCGCGGCATCGACGTCAAGATGATCTCACTGGTTATCAACTACGACCTGCCAGACAATCCCGAGGACTATGTCCACCGGATTGGCCGAACCGGTCGAGCGGGTCAGACAGGGCATGCCATCACGATGGCGACTCCTGACCAGAGCAAAGACGTTCGAGACATCGAGCGCCTGATCAAGCAGGAAATCCCTGTTTCTCCAAACAGCGAACTTCAGCTTGAGCGACCTCAGCAGCAGATGCGAAACGGATTCTCCCCGAATCACGGAACGGCGCGGCATTCGTCGCGACCACAACATTCGCGGCCGATGGGCTCAGGTCCTCAGAGAGGGCCTCGACGTCCGGCTAAGGTTCACCGATAAGATAGTTTGGGGGCCGCTTCAGCGGCCTCCAGCATATCGCTTTAGCTTCCGCTTTCCAGAACCCAACCTACCGTCGCTTGTTCCCAACAGCGCACGCAGAGACTGAATTTCGTCTCGCACGGTGGCGGCCTTTTCGAACTCCATCGCTCTTGCCAGATCCTTCATGTCCTTTTCAAGGCCATCAATGAGGATCGGAATGTCTTCAACTCGGATCGGAGCCCCGTCTTGGCCAAGCTTGGCCCGAGTTTCGGTACTGTACTGAGACATGACTTCGGCTACAGCCTCTTGGCTCCTCACCGTCTCGCGAATGACCTTGAGAACGGTCGTCGGCGATGTGCCGTGCTCCTCGTTGTAGCGTCGTTGAACCTCGCGCCGGCGATTGGTCTCTTCAATAGCTCGCTGCATAGAACCGGTGATGTGGTCCGCATACATGATCACTCGCCCGTTGACGTTTCTCGCGGCACGACCAATCGTTTGGATCAGAGACGTCTCGGATCTTAAAAAACCCTCTTTGTCAGCATCTAGAATGGCGACGAGGGTGACCTCGGGAAGGTCAAGACCTTCCCTGAGAAGGTTGACGCCGACGATGACGTCATAGACACCCAGCCGGAGATCACGTAGGATCTCTGGTCTTTCCAAGGAGTGGACATTCGAGTGAATGTATTGAACTTTGACTCCGATATCTTGTAGATATCCCGTCAAATCCTCCGACATCTTTTTGGTCAGTGTCGTGACTAGACTTCTCTGGTTTAGAGCGACTCGGTCCTGAATCTCTTTGATCAAGTCATCGATCTGGCCCTTCGTTGGCCGAATGTCGATCTCTGGATCGATCACATAAGTGGGACGGATAATCTGCTCGACCACTTGGCTCTCGGTCTCCTTCTCGAAAGGACCGGGCGTGGCACTGACGTAGACGACCTGCGGAACTCGCTCTAGGAACTCTTCGAATTTCAGTGGGCGATTGTCGAGCGCACTCGGGAGCCGAAATCCGTAGTCAACTAGCACCGATTTCCTCTGTTTGTCTCCGTTGTACATCGCCCGCACCTGCGGCAACGTTTGGTGGCTCTCATCGATGAAGACAATCGAGTCGCTCGGAAGGAAGTCTAGGAGTGTGTAAGGTGCCGTGCCAGGTGCACGACCATCGAAATACCTGGAGTAGTTCTCAATGCCGCTACAGTAACCGACCTCCTTCATCATTTCAATGTCGAACTCAGTCCTTTGGCGGAGCCGCTGTGCCTCCAGGAGCCTTCCCTGGGCAGCAAACATGGCGCACTGGGCCTCCATCTCCGCTTTAATCAGCTCGATGACATCGTCCATTCGTTCCCACGGCGTTACGTAGTGGGTAGCGGGGAACACGGAGATCTTCACTGGCTCGTCTAGGACCTCTGCGGTCAAAGGATCGAAGAGGCGAATTCGTTCCACGGTGTCACCAAAGAACTCAATTCGGGTGACGATCTCCTCGTCTTTGGGTTGAATTTCGAGAGTGTCACCGCGAACGCGGAAGGTGCCACGCTCCAGAACCATTTCATTGCGCGCAAACTGCATGCCGACCAGCTTTTTAAGTGCCTCGTCAAGGTCGAACTGGGCACCGGTTTCAAAGGTGAGGACTGCTTCCGCATATTCGCTTGGGGAGCCGAGGCCGTAGATACAGGACACCGAGGCGATCACAATGACGTCCCGACGTTCTAGAAGGGCATGAGTCGCCGCGTGCCGAAGTCGCTCAATCTCTTCATTGGTTGAAGAGTCCTTTTCAATGTACAGATCTGAGCCGGGGACGTAGGCTTCTGGTTGGTAGTAATCGTAGTAGCTGATGAAGTACTGAACTGAGTTCTCAGGGAAAAACGCCCTGAACTCCTGACAAAGCTGGGCAGCTAGGGTTTTGTTGTGAGCCAGGATTAGGGCAGGGCGCTGGGTCTCAGCGATGACGCTGGCCATCGTAAACGTCTTTCCAGTACCGGTCGCACCCAACAGGGTTTGGAATCGATAGCCAGAGCCGAGTCCATCAACGAGTCCCGCGATTGCTGTCGCCTGATCGCCCTTCGGCTCAAAGTCCTTCGACAGTTTAAGCGGCTGATTGTACTGGTCGATAGACATAGTTCTACGTAATTATACGACTTCGCAATTGGAGTCGGCGCAAAAACTGTTCGCAGTTATTCGCCGATTTTGGAGGCGCGACCTTGGAAGGTGAGCAGGCGAACCGCCAAAATCGTGAAGAACGCAATACCGAGTAAAACCACTGAAAGCATCACGGCCTGGTCGAAATCAGACTCGAACCCTAGGTAAATGGCCAGCGGCATTGTCTGAGTTTTGCCAACCAGGTTGCCTGCAAAGAGGATCGTGGCGCCAAATTCTCCAAGGGCTCTGGCCCAAGAAGTGACCGCACCGCTGATGAGTTGAGGCGATGTTTGGGAGACTAAGATTCGAAAGAATACAGTAAGGGGCCCTGCCCCATCCAGTTCCGCAGATTCCTCTGCATGCTGGTCGGCTGACTCAAATGCCGAGGTCGCTGCCCGGATGAAGAAGGGACACGAAACAAACGTCTGGGCAGCGACAACAGCACCTGTTGTGAATCCCAGAGATGTGGAAACGAGACCATTTCTGCCGAACGCAAGCAGGAGTGCGATTCCAGCCGCAGCTGGGGGCAAAGCAATTGGAAGGTCAACGAGAGCGGAAAGCAACGGTCGTGTTCGAAACCTGCCTCGTGCCAGCACGAGGGCGAGTGGAGTACCGCAAATAACAGTGACAGCGAGGCTGAGGAGCGAAGTTTTGAAACTAAGGAAGATGGCCTGCAGGAAGTCTGCGGAAATCGGAACCCGGTTTCGGTAGCTGCTCAATGCGAGCGCCAGCAGAGGGATGGCCAGGAAACCAGCGAGGGGCAGACTTGCTGCCAGCCACCCATAAAGTCTTCCTCGCCTCAGGTTCATAGGCTATCTGATCACGATTTCTCTGACCCAATGAACCCAAAACTTTGGAGGCTTGGATGGAAGAATCAATTGGAAGTTATCGTGTGCGCTATCCACTAGGTAACCCCCGCCTTTTACGATGTCTTGCAGCTCAAGGAACTGCTTGTAGCCATCCCCTGCGGAGATCTCCACCATCGTTTTTCTAAATCGCTTCTCGGTTCCCGTGAGCAGAAAACCGAGGTCATAGCCCCTGAAAGATCGGACGATGCCATGTTCATTTGCCGTGAAGTTTTTGATGGGAAGACTGCGGATTCGCCTTGCGGTCAGCAGGCTGGATTTGCCGTGATCTGAAAGCTGAATTGAGCCTCCGGGGATGATCGGGGAACTGAATCCGTGGTTGACGAGAGCCTTTTGGGCTTGCTTCTCGAAGAGAAAGCGCATAAAGTCTTTTGCCAAATCGGCATTGGGAGATGTGGTGAATCTGACCGCCGGATAGGCTGCTTCAATGTTCTGATCGTCAGGGATGGAGATCATTCTGACCCTTTGACCTGCCGTCGACACGTCCGTTGTGTAGACAATCCCAGCATCCGCCTCTCCGAGGGCAACCTTAGCAAGCACCGAACGCACGTCATGTTCCCGTGAAATGATGCGGCTCTCTACGCGTGCCCGCCAGCTTTGGCCGAGCTTTCGCTCTGCCTTGGAGAGCATCTGAAGCGTGTAACTTCCGACCGGAACTGCCTTATCCGCCACGATCAGAAGGTGTGTCTTTGCCAGGTCTTGCAAAGATTGCACTTCCGTTGACTGCGCCGGCACGACGATAGCAAGAGTGTTGTAGGCGAAAATTCTCAGGGAAGCAGGATCGTAGGGAAGACCCTTCAACTGCTCCATTCCAGCGCTGAGGAGAACATCTGCAGGTGCCCCTTGTCTTATTTGAGCGGCGAGCTGCTGTGATCCTCCAAGCGTGACGGCCACATGAAAGTTTGGGTATCGCTTTTCGAAGTCTTTCGATATCTCCTTTATGGACTCTTTAAGTGAGGCTGCGGCATAGATATTGAACGTCTGCCCCTTAGCCGTACATAGCGATACAAAGAGCCCGGCTGCGGCAAACCATCTCCTTCCCTGCATGGTAGAACTCTACTAGAAATTCTGCCGGTCAAGGAGCAAAAAGCGGATTGTGAATACTAAGCGCCCATGGCATGGGGGCGTTGACCAAAGGTGTCGAAGTGGTGAACCGGCAGGATATAGGTATCTGAACCGACCTTGACTGTTGTCGACGTCGTACCCGAAATTGTCAGTTCCTTTAATTTGGAGATTTGGGAGGCATTTGCGCGTGGATTCGATGCAAAAATCCAGGCCAACTCAGGTGAGTTGGGCCGATGGGGATGCTCGTCCACAACGATAACGCGCAGTCTGCGAATGCCGAGCGAACCCAGAGTTGGCGAGACAGAAGTCACAGAGATCGGAAGAGTCATGGCTCGTCTTGCTCCTGGGGCTGAACCCTCTTTGACGGCGTCGTCAACTTTGCATCGAAAGGTAAGTGTTTGAGTTGGCACTTCCGAATTCTTTGCGTTCTGTCCACCAGGGTGAACGTCCGTTGGGTCCAGAGTAACCTCCTGATCTCCAATTTTGCCGACTACTTGCCGGCTGGGTACGCGAATGGTGGTAACACTTCCTGTCTGAACGAGCTCGACATTTTGACAGGTGAGCGTAAAATCCTGATGGGTGATTTTGTAGCGATCGGTTCGGACCTTGACCCAATCGGTGCACATCTCATAGAGCACCGGCAGGGATCGAAGAGTCCCGCGCTCAGCGCGCTCTCCGTGATCCCAAGGACTGAAGGCGAGACCCAGGAAAACCCCACGGTCGTACATATCCTTTCCCAACCGAAGAGTACTCCTCAGCTCAATTTGGCCACTGCTGTCATCCGCGAACGCTGCGATTCTCTTTTCTGCTGCTGCCACCTTTTCCGGGCTGGCTGGTGAAACTTCACGCTTCGGCTCTGTGATATCCGTCACTTTGATCGCCGATTTGATCAGGCTTTGCGGATTTCCATTTCCAAGCTCGACTGCAATCGATCTTGGCTTTTCCGCGAAGCCACGCTTGATGACAAGGACCTTAACGTCGGACTGCGATGGAACTTCCGCAAGGTAGTCGCGCCCTTTCTCATCCTTTGCGCTCAGAACCTTTGTGCTGACGTTGGCTCCGTTGGCCAAGTTGCGCATGGTGAACATGACCACTGCCGCATCATCGGGCTTGCAAGTGTATTGAAGGAGATCTTGCCCCGCCTTCGTCGCCCGCACGATATGACCAGGGACCGCCGACTCTTGATGGAGCACATCAATCTGGAAAGCGGGATCGTTCTCCAGCAATTTAGGATCAACAGGCTTCTTGCAGCCGCAAAGCAGTGCGGCGGTAATTGCTGCCAGAGGCAAAAGGAGTTTCATCGCGTTTTTGAAGGAGGGTGGCGCTACTGGCAGGGATCAGCATCCTTGGCAGGCAGAGTTATGGCTGTGTTCAGGAGCTTTATGGCGCTCGTCATCTTATTATCAGAAATTTTTAGCAAATGGTTGGGGGGCTTGCAGGTAGAACGCATCTTAATGCGTTCTTACCATTGGCTTCTTTCTCTCCTCATTCTAGGAAGCTGCTGCATCTCCACCGCCCAAGTTGATCCCGATGAAGCACAGGATGGGCCTTCTAGGCGGGTGTCTAAAGATGAGCAAAAGAAGAAATTTCATCCCACGCCCGTCATTGGGATGTCCGCAAAAGAGTGGCTGGACGGATATAAAGCCCATCAAGCTCTAGAGGCGTCAAGTCCTTTTGCGGGACTCAACTGGCGCAGTGTCGGCCCAGAAAAGCAAAGTGGTCGAGTCAACGTCATCGCGGCGCCATCTGGCGATCCCGGCAAGGTGTACGTCGGCTTTGCAACGGGAGGACTGTGGAGAACTGACGACGACGGGGCAACATGGACGTCCCTGTTTGACAACCAAAGCGCTTTCTCGATCGGCGCAATCGCTCTGAGTGCGGATGGGAAGACAATTTGGGTCGGTTCAGGCGAGGAAAACAGCCAGAGGACCAGCTACGCAGGCACTGGTGTTTTCAGGAGTCAAGATTCTGGAAAGACTTGGCAATGGATGGGACTTCCTGAGAGCCACCACATTGGCAAAATCCTGATTGATCCCAAGAATCCGAATGTCGTATATGTGGCTGCACTCGGGCATTTGTACTCTCAGAACCCGGAGCGGGGCGTCTTCAAAACCGTCGACGGTGGCAAGACTTGGTCTCAAGTCCTCAAGGTCGACGAATACACCGGAGCGGTAGATATGGCGATGGATCCGAGGAATCCGAGCGTGCTTTACGCCAGTATGTGGCAACGAGACCGGCGCGCGTGGGATTTCCTTGAGAGTGGCCCCGGAAGCGCGCTCTATCGAAGTGCTGATGCAGGTAAGAGCTGGAAGAAAGTGACTGCTGTTCCATCTGGCTACGCCGCTGGAAGAATCGGTCTCTCCTTGTGTCTTAGTCACCCAGACACTGTGTATGCGTTTGTCGACAACCAGGCAGAGGATGAGGATTGGGCTGATCACGACGAGGCTGTGCCATCTGGCCGGCTGACACCTAGGAGATTCCTCCACCTGTCCGAGGAAACCATTCAGCAGGTTGATAAGCAGAAGCTCACAAATTTCCTGCATACGTATGACAAGGACATGAACGTCGATGACGTTCTGAAGCAGATTAAGGACAAGAAGCTCACCTTTGCTCAGTTGAGTGACAAGCTCAAACAGAAGAGTCCTAACGCATTTGGCGGGCAGACGGGTGCCGAACTCTATCGAACGGATGACGGCGGCAAAACCTGGCACCGCACGGATCGAGGCCAGTTCGGTCCGTTCGGCGGTTACTACTGGGGCAAAGTCTGGGTCAATCCATCCGATCCAAACGACGTTTACGTAACGGCGCTTCCGCTGGTGCGGTCGAAAGACGGTGGCAAGACGTGGACCTCGGTGTTCACAAGAGCGCATGTGGACTTCCACGCAGTTTGGAATGACCCCAGGGATCCCCGCAAGGTGTGGGTTGGCAACGACGGTGGCCTCTACCTATCCTATGATGGTGGTTCAACGATTCGACACCTCAATAACTTAGCGGTGGGTCAAACAACGACCCTTGCGGTTGACAACAAAACTCCATACAACATCTACACTGGCCTTCAGGACAACGGCACCATGAAGGGGCCGAGCAGCTATCGCCCTGGCATCAGCGATATTGAGCAATGGAAGGATATTTTTGGCGGTGATGGAAGCGCCATCGCAGTAGACCCTAGAGGGGACGGCGACACTGTCTATGTGGCATATCAGTTCGGTGAGCACTCTGCTATCAATCAGTTGACAGGGAGTTCATGGAATGCTCGGGCAACTCCTCCGAAGGGAGACCCAGCGGCTCGCTATAACTGGATTTCGCCGATCGTCATTTCCAGCCATGACCCTGATATCATCTATCTTGGTGCGCAAAGGCTATACCGATCGTTCGACATGGGACGGCACTACAAGCCAATCTCACCTGACTTGACCAAGAATCATCCAGAGGGCAACGTCCCATTCTCAACGATAAAGGACATCTCTGAGAGTCCCCTTCGATTCGGACTGATTTATGTCGGATGCGATGATGGAAATGTCCAGATGACTCCAGATGGTGGTTTCCAGTGGATTAGTGTCCCAACCCCCGCTCCTGACAAGTGGGTATCTCGCGTCGTGGCAAGCAAGTGGGATGAGAAGACGGTTTATCTCTCGCAGAGCGGTTACCGAGAAGACGACTTTTCTCCGTATCTGTGGAAGTCGACCGACTACGGCAAGACTTGGAAATCGATTGTTGGGAACCTCCCGAAAGAGACGATCAACGTTGTTCGAGAAGATCCTAATCGCAATGACGTGCTTTACGTGGGCACGGACATGGGAGTCTACATTTCGTTTGACGGCGGAACCAATTGGGACATTATCAAGGGCAACCTCCCCAACACTCCCGTCCACGATTTGGTCGTTCAGCCGTCTGCGAACGATCTAGTCATTGCGACTCACGCGCGAAGCGTTTGGATCATGCCCCTCAGCAAGGTGCTCTCCATTACGCCAGAACTCAGAAAGACCGATCTCAAGCTTGAGACGATCGATAATGAATCCGATCCGTCATCTTGGGGATTTGATCGAAAGGAGCGATGGGACACTTCCGACCCCCGCGCACCAAAACTTACTTTCAACTTTTGGACCAAGGAACCGGGCAAGGGCTCGATCAAGATCGTCGATAAAGCTGGAAAGGTTGTGAAGGAGAAAGCCGTGGAAGCGGTGCGAGGGTTCAATTCGGCTGTTCTCGAGCTTGAGCTGACTCCGCAGAAGCGAATCATCCAGCGCAAGGTCACAGTGAAGACAGGAGCAGATGCACTCAATGATCCCTACGGATCCGAGCGTGCTGCTTACGTTCCGATTGGCGAATACAAGCTGGTTCTCACCATTGGGACCCACTCAGTTGACCAAGCCTGGAAGATCACAAAGTAATTTGGAAGCCTTTGGTTTAGGTTCAGCAACAGGACTAAGCCGAGGGCATCAAATGCTGTCACGTAAAAATGTGAGTCAGTTGCGCGGCCGCATTCGCGCACTATAAGGCTGGAAATCTCTGAATCAGAAATATGCCTGCAAAGTTTCTTTTCACTGACCTGGGCGGTGTGCTCCTCACAAACGGGTGGGACCATCACGCCAGAGAAGCGGCTACAAAGAAGTTCAACCTTGACCCGGTGGAGCTTCAGCGTCGTCATGAGGCAGTGTTTCCAAACTACGAGCAGGGCTTCAACACGATTGAGGAATATCTCGAATTCGCGGTGTTCCATGAGTCACGGTCCTTCACATGCCCTGAATTTGTGGAGTTCATGAAGTCGCACTCACAGCCCTTCCCTGAAATGATCGACTTCGTGAAGCGCCTTAAGGAAGCCCATGGCCTCAAGGTCGTTGCAGTCAGCAACGAGGGCAGAGAATTGGCGCAATATCGAATTGACACTTACGACCTAAGCAGCTTTATCGATGTTTTCGTCGTCTCTGCATTTGTTGGGCGTCGCAAGCCGTACGAGGACATCTACCGATTGGCGCTGGAGATTTCGAACGCGCGCAAAGATGAAGTTGTTTACTTGGACGACAGGCAAATGCTTGCTCAGGGAGCTTCTGAGTTTGGATTGGACGCCATTTGGCACCGAGATTTGGAGACAACACGAGTTGAGCTAGCCAAGCGGGGGCTCTCAGCTTAAATAATTTGTTGTCGGCGGCGATCTGCTTCTCCTTCATGGATGACCTGAGAAGCGTAGATGGAACCACCGACGGCGTATGAGAATGAATTTGAATGGCGAATCAATCGGCTAAACGTGGACAGCAAATATCCGTATTCATCTCTAATTCGGTAGCCCTTCTGGTCGCTACGTTTTGTGCTGGTGTCTTAGCAATCCACCAGTTCATGTTTTCCGACGCGTTTGAAAAGACGCCTCTGTTAGTTCAGATGAATCCGACAGTAGCTCTGTCGCTGCTCATGCTGGCAGGGGCTTTTTGGGTCAAGGCAAGTCCTTCAAGAAGCAGATTTGACGGATTTGCAAATTTCCTGGCGATCACCGTCACGTCGATTGCTGCGATAAAGATTTGTGGTTGGGCTACAGGGGCAAATATAGGCGTGGACACGCTTCTCTATCCAGAGAGGTTTGCAGATTCCAACCCCTATAAGAACCACCTGATGGAGCCGATGGCAGCAATTTGCTTTGCTGCCGCCGGGCTGAGCGTGATGCTACAGAACTCGCGAACCGTGAGTGGCATCCGAACCTACCAATCTGCCGCACTTGTGATGCTCCTGATCGCAGTGGTTTCACTCGCCATTTTTGCTTACGGTGCAATTTCGATGTATGTGCCCGTGGGCCAGCCACCGATGACGCTTGAGGCGGCCCTATGCGCTGCGATGTTGTCGGTTGGACTCTTAGGGGCACGCGCTGATGTTGGAGTGATGCTCCTGTTCACAGGAGAGGGGACGGGCAGTATCTTGGCTCGTCGCGTTCTTCCGCTTGCAGTTGCTTTCCCGCTCGGCCTAGGCGCTCTGCACGTGATCGGAGATCGGACGCTCATTATCACCCCGGATGCGGGAACAGCACTCTTCGTGGTCTTAAACGTGGTCCTGATGACAGTGCTTATCGGCTCGGCAGCAGGTTTCTTGAATCGCACCGATGAGCAGAGACGACGGGCAGTCAAGGAACAGGAGCAGCTCACGGTCAACCTTCGGGATGCGTTTGAGCGTGCCGAGGAGGCAAGCCGAACCAAATCCGAATTCTTGGCGAATATGAGCCATGAAATTCGTACGCCGATGAATGGCGTGATCGGAATGACCGAACTCTTGCTGGGCACGCCGCTAACTCTGGAGCAGAGGGCCTATGCCGGCACCATTCAGAGAAGCGCTGATGCGCTCCTAACGATCATCAACGATATTCTTGACTTCAGCAAGATCGAAGCTGGCAAGATGACCGTCTCGCCAGTTGATGTTAATTTGCGGTCCTTGATCGAGGAAGTCGCACGGCTCCTGGCTCCTCGCGCCCATGAGAAAGGGCTTGAACTGAGCCTGTCAATTGATCCAAGTCTCCCCTTAGACGTTCACGCCGATCCAGTTCGACTGCGGCAAATTCTTACGAACCTCGTTGGAAATGCTGTCAAGTTTACGGAGAAGGGCGAGGTCATCACTCGAGTTAAACTCGCCGGAATCGATAATGATCGTATCGTCGCCCATTTCGAAGTGGCAGATACCGGAGTGGGTATCCCAGAAGATCAGCTTCAAACCATCTTTGAGAGCTTTACCCAGGTGGATGGAACTTCCACGAGAAGATTTGGCGGAACCGGCCTTGGACTCTCCATCACAAAGAACCTCGTCGAGATCATGGGTGGCCAAATGGGGGTTACCAGTGAGATCGGAAAGGGCAGCACCTTTTGGTTTGATCTAACGTTCGACAAGGGATTGCCAAGCGATGAAGGCGTTCCCGCAGACTTTCCGGGACTCCGGGTCCTTGCTGTGGATGACAA
Source organism: uncultured Armatimonadota bacterium (assembly GCA_903927025.1). Taxonomy (GTDB): domain Bacteria; phylum Armatimonadota; class Fimbriimonadia; order Fimbriimonadales; family Fimbriimonadaceae; genus Fimbriimonas. The sequence goes on along the minus strand of CAIYLG010000062.1, from coordinate 47,117 downwards.
CCCAACCAACCTGTGGGTGCTCCGTGAGCTTCTAAAGTCTTGGGGCATGGTCGTCGTCGAGGCCGTTTCCGGATCTCAGGCGCTCCAGTTGATGACAACCGAAGGGGCTGAAGGCAAGATTGACCTGATGATCATCGACCACCAAATGCCAGAAATGGACGGGGTCGCTGTCGCTCGAAGAGTCTCTGCTGATCCTCGCATTAGCAAGATCCCGATGATTCTGCTGTCATCGCACGGTTCATTTGCATCACTGGAAGAGCTTCAGGATGTTGGATTTGTCGGAGCTCTGGTAAAACCAGTCCCGAGTACCGATCTGCGTAGACTGATCCACGACGCCGTTTACACCTCCAATGAGCCTGAGAAGGTTGAGGAAGTCGACGTTACTGAAAAGCAGATGACGGGAATGAGAGCCCTCATCGCTGAGGACAACATCATAAACCGCGCCGTTGCCGCATCAATGCTGGAGCGCTGGGGCTGCTTGGTCGTCCAGGCGGAGAATGGCATCGAGGCGGTCGATGAAATTCGGCAGACGGATTTTGACTTTGTCCTAATGGATTGTCAGATGCCCATCATGGATGGATTTGAAGCAACCGCAGCGATTCGCCAGATGGAAGTTGGTACGGAAGGGCACACCATCATCGTGGCGCTTACGGCCAACGCTATGGAAGGAGACCGGCAACGCTGCTTGGATGCAGGCATGGACGGGTACGTATCCAAGCCAATTGACGCAAAGATTCTGCTTGGCACGGTTTTAAAGCTGTGCTCTCAGGCAAAATCACAACAGGTTGAGAAAAAGATGAGCACCGAAGGAACAATCGACCTTGAAGGCCTTCTGGAGCGCTGCGGTGGCAGCAAAGATCTCGTACATAAGATCGCACAGAAGTTTGCCGAGACAGGACCTGGAATGGTTTCACAGGTTAAGGACGCCCTAGACAGTGGCGACCCTGATGCTGTGTATCGAGCCGCTCACCAGCTGAAGGGCGCTAGCGCGACAATGGGCGCCGTGAAGCTTGCGAGTGTTGCAGCCGACATAGAGATGCTGGGCAGAGAAGGGGACGTCAATGGGGCGGCTGACAGGATGAGTTCTCTTGAAATAGAATTCCAAAGAGCTGTGCCGTTGCTTCTGTCTGCATCGCAAAGCATCTAGTCACAATTGCGAGATTTCTAGTTAATGCCCGCCAAATACTTTCCGATAAGGAAGTATGAGGCATGGAACATTTGGATTTGTAAGACTTCTAGGGACAGTCCTGGCAATATTCGTTCCGTATGTTGCCTCAGCACAGCGGACATTCACCTATGCGGCTACAGATATTCGAACAGTGGTGATCACAGACCGCGTACCGGTCTCTATTCCTGTAACCACGGTGATCATCATCAGCGGTGGGGCCGCACCTGATTTTGGTGCCCAAGGGCCAACCGATCCATTTTCAGTGACATTGAGGCCGCCTCCAGGTGAGGGCCCACAGATTGTTCAAGCCATGGTGAATGGGCGTTTGATTCGGCTTGATATCATCCGCACCACTGCCGACGGTGAATATCTAGCAGTTGCCAACATCCCCAAATCTGCGCCGGAGCTTGGACTTGTACAGGTGCTTTGGACAACTCGTGACAAGGGCTACATTCAGACTTCCGTAACGGGAGACCTATTGGAGACAAAGCCATCGATCCCACTTGTTCAGCACGTCTTTACGATTCGCAAGGGCCACTAACCTGAAAAATTGCCTAGTCTCTTAACCGCGGACTTCCGGTACGTGTAGGCTAGCGTTTAGTGGCGGCAGATTGGTTAGGAACATTTAACGCGTTCATCGAGGACACCTGCGTTGTCGGTACAGTGGCCTACGGTTTGACTCGAACCAAGGCGCTAGGTGCCTTCTTCGAGGGATCGACTCCTGAACGGCGCACCTTACTCGGCCTCATCTTTGGTGTCTTGGCGTCAACTGAGGTGATTTTTCCTGGCGCGCGGTCACCTTATGTTTTTCATATTCTCATCATTTGCCTTGCCCAATTTGCAGGGGGTGTCGAGGTGTCTCTACCTGCGATCCTGACCGTCTTTGCAGCCGGGCTTGTGCTGCGGAGCCCAAGCGAGGCTTTGCAGACGCTAACGGCACTCGTTGTGACTGCAGGGATCGTTGCCTTGGTCACCCGTTGGTGGAAACGGTCACCAACCACAATGCTCGTCTGCGCTACCGGCGCAATTGCCCAAGGCGTGGCAATTGCTATGCGGAACTGGATATTTCCAGCGCTCGGTGGTGTTCGGCTCGAACCGTACCACTCTGTGAGTGTGCTGGCCAACATGTTCGGATTGTTTATAGCCATGATCGTTTGGGGCGACGCACAGACCAGGCTTAAAAGTGAACAGAATCGACTTGATGCAGAGCATGTTCGAACTCTTGTCGTTGCCGCAGAACTCGCGGCTCTTAGGGCAAGAATTCGACCGCACTTTCTGTTCAACACTTTAACAGCGATTGCAGCTCTTTGCGATATCGACCCCCGAAAGGCGCAATCTGCCGTGGTGAGGGTGAGTCATCTGATGCGAAGGCATATTGATGTGGAAGAAACTTCACTGATCCTTGCTGAGAGCGAGTTGGACTACGTGCGGACCTACTCCGAGATCCAGCTAATGCGCTTTGGAAGCAAAGCCCAAGTGTTGTACGAGGTGCCAACCATAAATGGAGAACTAAGGCTTCCTGCGTTCAGCATTCAAACTTTGGTGGAGAATGCTTTCCAGCACGGCATAGAGAAGAAGTCAGGTCAAGGAACAGTCAGAATTGTCATTCGTGATCGTCCAAATTACTTCTGGTGTGCGGTTATAGATGACGGCGCCGGCATGACGCTTGAAGAGCTTGGAACTTGCGTGCCAGAAGAAAAAAATCCGAAGCACGGGCTCGTTATTGTGAACACGGAGCTTCAGTCTCTATTCGGTCGAACAGGACGTCTAAGGGTTTTTTCGGAGCAAGGTGTGGGGACATGCGTCGCGTTTCGTGTTCCAAAGGCTTAATTCATGGAGAGCAAATTTCCGATGCCTTTTCGAAGCGTGATTATCGATGATGAAGAGCTTGCTCGAGCTCACCTCAGAATGATGCTTGTAGACAATGGATTGGAAGTTGTCGCGGAAGGTGAAACTGGGATCAATGCAATTGACCTCGCGGAACGGTTTCAACCTGATGTTCTCTTTTTAGACATCCAAATGCCCGATATGACTGGAATGCAGGCGGCAGCTGCGCTGCAAAATCTAGACAAAGCCCCCAAAATCGTGTTCGTCACTGGCTACTCAAAATACGCCGTAGAGGCGTTTGATAGGGAAGCGTTTGACTACCTGATTAAGCCTGCTGAGCCAGAACGGCTTCGTCTGACGCTCAATCGGTTGTCCCAGAGTCAAGAACGGGCAGAGTCGCAGTCAGCGCCTGAGGAGCAACAAGCCTCGGACCTGACTCCATTGCAAAGGTTGCCTGTTCGATCTGACTACTCGATTCGCCTGCTGAAGATTGAGCAGATTGAGTGCGCGGTTTCGAGAGAAAGGAAGGTTTATGTTCGAAGTGCAGGGGTAGAGCACAGAACGTACTACACCCTGACCCAGCTTGAAACGCTGTTGCCGAAAGCTGAGTTCATGCGCATACATGCTTCGGCGTTGGTTCGACTTGAACTCATTGAGTCGGTCAACTTCTTGGGGAACCACACGTATTCTGTGACTCTTGCCGGAGGGATGGTCTTGCCTGTCGGGAGGACGATTTACCCCGACCTTCAAGTTCGCCTCGGCATCTCCTGATCTGCTCAGAAGTGCTGATTGTCGCGTGAAAAGTGCTGTCCAGCGATCGGGGCCAATTTTGATGATTCCAATCGGTCATCTTGACTTCATTGACGCGGCAAAGTTGCTCGCAGTTGTCAGGAGTTTCGTCCGATGGTCATTCAAGCACTATCGCTGTTAAGCCTCTCCTTTGCGCGCATCGTCCTTGGCCAAATGGGATCTTCCCATCCGGAAGATTCACCGGTCCCCAAGTTGGCAGAAGTTCCCTTAGAGAAAATGATTTCACTAAGCGACGCTATCGAAGTCGCAACGAAGTTCAATGCTCAGGCAAGGGCCGCTCACTTTCAGGTTGAAGCTGCCGCGGCGAATCTGAGCGGTCAACGGTCTCCGCTGAATCCGACCTTTACTTACGCTGGCCTCAATAATACTGTCGCCCCAGCACCGACTTTGAACATCAATGAACCGAGCAACTATGGTTTGCTCTTCACCGTCGAAACAAACGGCGCAAACCAGTGGCGGACGAGTCAGGCCAGCAATCAGCTGAACCAGGCCAAGCAGGATTCGGCGTCTGCGTTGCTCAATATTCGTCAAGCGGCGGAAGCTGCCTATGTTGGGCTTCAAATCGCAAATCGAAGCCTCCTGGACGAGCGGGCTGCTTACGCAGATGCAAAAAGAATTCGCGATCTGACACATGCGCAGTTTGAAGCAGGGGCCGCGCCGCAGACCAATGCCATTCGAGCCGATATTGCATTGACTCAAGAGTTGGGCAATCTTCTGAATCAGATCAACTCGGTAAAGGCGGCGCGAGCTTCTCTCAATATTGCCCTAGGGAGAAGCCCGGAAATTCCGGTAGACGTTTCAGAGCCTTTGCAATTCACTTCGATCGAGTTCGAAGCGACACAGCTCCAAAGAGAGGCGATTAACAGACGCCCCGAGGTGAAATCAGCCCAGTTCAACCTCAAAGCGCTCCATTCCGCCGTTGGCCTCCAGCGTTCTCAATATTTTCCAAACCTGTATGTGGCTTCTGATTTGCGACAGGTTAAGTCCGGAATCTTTGAAATTGGCCTGGCAATGCCGTTATTCGATTTTGGCGGTATCAAAGGGTCCGTTCGACAGGCAGAAAAGCTTGCGCAGGCCCAGGAGGCGCAGGTAACGCTTGTGGAACAGCAGGTGCGTCTGGACGTTGAGTCAGCCTTCGAAGCATTTACGGTGGCAAAAGGAACCGTTGAGGCCTTTCAGAACGGGATGGTTCCCCAAGCTGAGGCGCTGGAGCAGCGAGTTGAAAAGGGCTACACATTGGGGGGCAATACCATCCTCGACCTGCTTGACGCCCAAGGCACACTGCGAACGGCACGAATAGCCTACTACGGATCTATTGGAGCGTACAGGCAGGCCCTAGCTCAACTTGAAAGGGCTGTCGGTGCTCCGATCTCCGCGCTGAATTCTTCATCTTCACATGCAGCATCAACCGAAGGGAAGCGACCATGACCGACAAAACACCACTCACAAAACAGCTTGTCTACAGTGCGCCTATCCTCGCACTGTTTGTCATCGCATTTGTCGTGTTTGGGAATAAGTCTTCCGTCGCTGAACAGAAGCCAAAGCCTGCTGCATCCACCGACTCAGTTTCCGTCTCCCCTGAGGGTGAGAAAGCTACCGATATCGAGGTGGCGACCGTGACTCAAGAGGCCGTTCAGCAGGATATCCGAGTGACTGGACAAGTGCTGTATCCGCCTGATGCAACTGTGAAGATAAGTCCAAGGTTGGCTGGCCGTGTTAAGGCCGTGCTCGCCAAGGTTGGAGACCATGTCACGGTTGGGCAAACCCTAGCCGTTTTGGATAGCGTGGATGCTGCGTCGGCGAAAACTTCAGCGAGCCAGAACGAAAATCTATTGAGGTTGGCGCAAAAGAATCTCGACCGTGCGAAGCGACAATTTGAACTAGGGACCCCCGAAGTCACTCAGGCACAGGCTTCGCTCGATCAGGCAAAAACCGCACGATTCTGGGCCAAAGACGCGCTTGAAAAAGTCCACGTGCAATCAAAAATTGGCGGTTTCACTGAGAAGCCCGTTGAAGATGCAGAGAACTCGTTGATCACCGCTAAGTCGACTCTCTCTCAGTCCCAATCAGACTATGACCTAGCTCAAAAGGACTTTAATCGAAAAAGACAGTTGTTTGATTTGGGTGTGTGCTCAAGGAGTGACCTTGAGTTCTCCCAGGATACGTTCGAAAAGTCGAGCGCCAGTCTGGAAGCCGCTCGCGGGACCGTGAAGCTTGCGTCCCAGGCAGTTGAGCGAGAGCACAAGGCATTTCGGTCAAATCTCTACTCCGATCAACAGGTCAATCAGGCTACAAGCGCTTACCAGCAGGCAGCGCTGCAGGAGCGGGCCGCGGAAAGAGCGCTGCTGCTTTCACAGGCGGCAATTCGGTCCACGCTGGAGCAGGCAAAAAGTGATTTTCAGGCTGCGCTGTTCGCTGCTCAGAATTCACGTCAGCAGCTGAGCCTCTTAGGTCAACCAGGACCTGATGGCACCTTTGCTGTCACCGCCCCGATCTCTGGAGTTATTACCGAGCGATTTGTTGCGCCTGGTCAGGTCGTGGACCAATCGCAGATGACGCCCTGGCAGATGTTCACCCTCGCGGACCCTTCCAAGGTGTGGGTCGAAGCGTCGGTGTACGAGGCAGATCTGAGTGCCGTTTCCCAAGGAGACGCCGTTCACATTTACGTGGCGGGGGTACCCGGGAAAGAGTTCAACGGTCGCATCCTCCATATCTCTCCCGCAATCGACCGCAACTCTAGGGCTCTTAAAGTACGCGCAGAGATTGACAATGCGGCCGGGAAGCTTAAGGATGGAATGTTCGCCGACGTCACGATCCTGTTGCCGCAAGGAAGGCCACAGATTACGATTCCTCTTTCCGCGATCAATCACGATCAAGATTTCGATGCAGTCTACGTGGCCCAAGGTGGCAAATACGTCAAGCGTGTCGTTCGACTTGGACCTCAGCACGACGGCAAGGCCGTTGTCACCGGCGGTCTCGGAGTCGGTGAGAAGATTGTCACGCACGGTGCACTGTTCTTAGGTCACCAGGCCAGCGGCGACTGATGACGGAGCAGAGTTCTCCCACTCATGAAAGCTTTGGATTGATCCTTCATGATTAGCCGCATTATCAATTTCTCCCTGAACCAGCGAGTGCTGATTCTTATCTGCGGTCTTTTGATCCTTGCATGGGGGGCATACAGCTTTACAGAACTTCCCATCGATGCCTATCCGGATGTGATGAACACCCAGGTGCAGGTCATTGCTCAATGGCCAGGGCATGCGGCAGAAGAAGTTGAGCAGCTTATCTCAGTTCCCCTGGAGACAGCCTGTAACGGAGTGCCTCATGTCAAGGCGCTGCGAAGTCGGTCTCTCTTTGGACTTTCCGTCGTGTATCTCACGTTTGAGGACGATATAGACGACTACTTCGCAAGGAGTCAGGTGAATCAGGCGATCTCTCAGGTCACCCTGCCAACCAATGTCCAGGCGCAGATGTCGCCGATGGCAAGTGCAACGGGCGAAATCTACCGCTACACGATTACGGGTGCTTCAGTGATGAAGCTCAAGGAAATCGAGGATTGGACGCTTGAAAAGGAGTTCAAGAGCGTTCCTGGCGTTGCCGATGTCAACAGTTTTGGTGGAACCACCAAGCAGTTTCAGGTGCTGATTGATCCGGCTAAGCTTAGGCAATACAACGTCACGGTTGGCAATGTTGAGACGGCAATCACCAACTCAAACTCGAATGCGGGTGGAAGCTTTATCGAGCGGGGAAGCGAAGAGTACATCGTTCGGGGCCTCGGGCTCTTTCACGATGAACACGATATTGAGAACGTGGTCGTCGCAAGCAACGGAGGCACTCCGCTGTTCGTGAAGGATATCGGCACGGTTCGAATCGGTTATGTACCGCGACTGGGCAAGGTGGGAGTTTGGCTTGGGACAGGGCACCGGGATGTGGATGATGCCGTTGAAGGAATTGTTCTCCTGCGGCGAGGGGAGACGCCAGACCCCGTGCTCGAAAAGCTTCACAGGAAGGTTGAAGAGCTCAACAATGGAGTGCTTCCTAAGGGAGTTCGGATCATACCGATCATCGATCGGACGGACTTGGTTCACACAACCTCCCACACCGTAGAGCACAACTTGATTGAGGGCGTGTTGCTTGTCAGCATCATCCTGTTCCTGTTCCTAGGAAATATAAGGGCTGCAGTCATCGTTGCTCTCACGATTCCATTTGGGCTCCTGTTTGCATTTTCCTGCATGAACATGATTCATGTTCCGGCGAACTTGCTTTCACTGGGCGCCATCGACTTTGGCGTGATCGTCAACGGCTCCGTGATCATGGTCGAGAACCTGTATCGGCAACTGTGCCTGCGAAAGAATGACCAAACCGTGGCATCCTGCATTCTTCATGCGGCCGCTGAAGTTCAGAGCGAGATCTTCTTCACGACGGTGATCATCATCATGGCCTACCTGCCTCTCTTCACCATGCAGAGCGTTGAGAAGAAGATGTTTGCCCCGATGGCATACACCATCAGCCTCGCCCTGATAGGTTCTCTGATCATGGCACTGACGCTGGCTCCAGCTCTTTGCGCAATGCTCCTAAACGGCAAGCTCCGTGCCGGTTCAAATAAGTCGACGACGATAATGTTGAACCTTTATCGGCCAGTCATCTCATGGGCTCTCGCGAATCCGCTTCCGGTTTTGTTCGCGGCAGGAGGGACATTCTTCCTCAGCGTCTTTTTGATGCCTCAGCTTGGTTCTGAGTTCCTTCCGCACCTGGATGAGGGCAATCTCTGGATTAGAGCGACGATGCCAAGCACCATCTCATACACCGAGGCGGCGTCAATTGTGCCTAAGGTCCGGGTAATTATGGAGAAGTATCCACCCGTTCAAAACGTAGTCTCTCAACTGGGCAGGCCGGACGACGGAACGGATGCGACCGGCTTTTACAATGCCGAGTTCTTGGTGAATCTCAAGAATTACGATACTTGGCGGGACTACGGAACGAAGGAGCAGCTTGTTGAGAGGATGAACGCCGAGTTGGTAAAGATTCCCGGAGTGGGTTTCAATTTCTCCCAGAACATCGAAGACAACGTCGAAGAAGCCGTTACCGGAGTGAAAGGCGAGTTGGCTGTCAAGCTCTTCGGGGCAGATCTAGACACGCTTACCAAGAAGGCCGCTGAAATCCAAAGTGTCATGTCGGGAATCCAAGGGGTAGTCGACCTAGACACCTTTGATGAGACGGGTGAGCCGCAGATTCAGGTCAAGATTGACCGCGCCAAGGTTGCCCGCTACAACTGCAATGTGCAGGATGTGCAGGATGTGGTTGCAACCGCGATCGGTGGTCAGGCGTTCACTCAAATGCTGGACGGTGAAAAGAGGTTTGATGTAGTTGCTCGCCTCGATCGAGAGCATCGGCGCGACATTGATGAGATTCGAAATATTGCGGTGAGTACACCAGATGGCTACCGTATACCGTTATCACAGCTCGCCACCATCAAGCTGGAGCGTGGGGCCGCTTTTATCTATCGAGAGTCCAACAAGCGCTTCATCGCGATCAAATTCGGTGTTAGAAATCGTGATATCGGAAGTGCGGTCAAAGAAGCGCAGGAAAAGGTCAAGGCTCAGGTCAAATTGCCGGAAGGGTATTTCACCGTCTGGGGTGGTGAGTTTGAAAATATGCAGCGGGCACAAGCGCGCTTAGCGATCATTATCCCAATCACGCTGCTGCTGATCTTCGTGGTGCTCTATTTCTTGTTCAAAAAGATCTCACTTGCGCTCGTGGTGATGATGAACGTTCCGCTGTCGTTGAGTGGGGCTGTATTTGCTCTTTATGCAACGCATTTCCACCTGAGCGTTTCCGCCGCAGTTGGCTTCATTGCCCTATCCGGTGTCGCTGTGCAAAACGGCGTCATTATGGTTTCCTATATCGATCACCTTCGAGCCGGAGGCGCAACTCTGAAAGATGCAGTGTTGCAAGGGGCCCTGACGCGGCTCAGGCCCGTATTGATGACGGCGATCTTGGCAAGCATTGGCCTTGTTCCGGCGGCCGTATCCACAGGGATTGGTTCAGACACCCAAAAACCGCTTGCAATCGTCATCATAGGTGGCCTTGCAACCTCCACTGTATTGACTTTGCTAGCACTTCCTGTACTTTACGAGATAGTTTCTGGTAAGCAGGAGCTGCCATCACGTGGTGGCGAGGAGCTCAGTGCTGAATATCCCCCGGCTTAATAGAACCAGCAGATTCCAAATATCTGATGCACGGTTGGCTCTCGTAGTCGCCCTTTCTGTTGTTGGAGCAACAGCCTGGAGCCAACGAGGGACGTTTGGCTACACCCCTCAAGTCAATCTAGGCGAGCGGGCTCTTGCGCGAAAGCAATACTCAGCCGCAGCGTCCTATTTTCGAAACGCACTCCAGTACAACGCATCGGGTGTTGGGGCTCATATCGGCCTTGGCAACGTCTATCTGCGGACTTCACGTTCCGTGAAGGCTCGCGAGCAGTTCGCCATTGCTCTCAAGTTTTCTCCTCACTCCGCCGAGGCTGAGCGCGGAATTCACGAATGCAGATCCGATGGTGAAGAGCAGGAGGCATTTCAAGAACTTGAACTTCTGGTGCCTAAAGAGCCAAAGAATGCGGATATCCACACCACCTATGCGGAAGAGCTTCTGGAGCGAGACCGGACTCCAGAAGCCAAGGCTCAGGCTGAATTGGCGATTCGCCTGGACTCCAGTCAATGGCACGCGTGGGGAGTGCTTGGTCAAGTAGCTCTCAAGGCAGGTGACCTGGACGCAGCATTTCGATTCCTTGAAACTGCCATTCGGCACGACAACACGGACGACGATTCGCTTGATGCCCTTGGCAAACTTTATGTAATCAGGAAGGACTACGGGGGTGCGGTTCGCGCCTACCGACAATGGGTACGTGTTGCGCCCGAAGAGTCGGAACCGCACCTCAAATTGAGCGAAGCCCTAGAATCGTCAGGAGATCATGCCTCCGCAAAGACTGAACTTGCTTTGGCCAATGCCATTTCAGCAGAGTCAAAGGCGAGAGGGGGAAGCCAGTGATGATTGTTCCCACATTGCTGTCAGCGGTCCTGTGTGTTAGTCAGCAGGCTGCTCAGACTGGAAGCGGAAAGCCGCCGGCTGGGGACCCACCAGACACCCATCCGCCAGCCGTGTCTGGTGGTACTCCCACCGTGACCGATGCCGCAGAGATGTCTACACCAGGCTGGATTGAACTTGATCCCGGTGTGCTGAAAGACCTTGAGCGGGATGCGTTTCTTGGCACCCCGTACACTCTCAAGTTCACTTCGACGAATAATCGGGTGCAGTACCTGCTGGGGTCCGATGGTTTTGTCCAACGCGATAGTCGCACTCGGGGAATTGGTGATACGTTTCCTGGGGTGCATTACCTGTTCCTCACGCAGGACAAACATGGATTTGATGTTGCTGGCAAATTCGTTCTCAAGGTTCCAACCGCTCGAACGGATTTGGGAGGCACTGCCCGTTACGACTACAACGGTTATCTCCTGGCAAGCAGAGATTTCACGAAGTGGGGATTCCACGGAGACTTCAATGTCGGAGTTTCAGCCCTGAGCCGTCAGGGAGATCCGGGCTACGATAACCAATACATGGTGTCTGGTTCGACGACTTCACCAATCACGGGAGGTCGTTGGCAGTACACCAACGAGCTAGTCTATTTCTCACCTTTGCCGGGGCAGGATTTTCAATTTACAACGATGCACGGGCTATCTTATGCGGCGCATCGGTATGCCACTTACAGTGCCGCAATCCAGATGGCGATCCACGGTGATATCCCCAAATACCAGTTGCTCCTTGCCGCCTCATTTAACCTCGGACACCTTTAGGGCAAAGTTATGATCCTTTCGCTAATTCTCACCGCAGTACTTGCCGCTTCATCGGGTGGTGTCGCCGAACGAGCGGAGGATGGTCAGCGCCATGGTAAGTCTGCCGCCCAAGCCGAGCGGGCTAACGACGTTGCAACTGCAGAAGCCATCGGTGCAGATGGAGCCATCTATGTCACTGGCTACTCGAAGTCAGCCGGTTCTGGGTACGACTTCCTAACTGTGAAGTACAGCCCTGAAGGGACCGAACTTTGGGCTAAGCGCCTGGACGGAGGAAGCAAGGGAGACGACAAACCGGTTGCAGTATGTGTGGATTCGGTTGGAAACGCGTACGTTACGGGATCCTCTGGGGGTGGTTCTGGTGATTCCGATTATCTCACGGTGAAATACGACACGAATGGAGCCCTCGTATGGGAACGACGCGTCAACGGAACGGGCAACGGCTTCGACGCACCTGAGAGTATGGTGATCGATGGCTCTGGCAACGTCTACATCACGGGTTACTCACTCACTAAAGACAAGGGCTACAACTGTCTAACCGTTTCGTACGACTCCGCTGGAACTCAGCGATGGATGAGCGATTACGATGGAGGAGATGGGGAGGACGACTTTGGATCTGCCGTTGCGGTGGACGCAACTGGAAGCTGCTTTGTCACTGGCTACTCTAAGACAAAACGCGATGGAGCATCCTATCTGACCATCAAGTTCGATTCATCCGGCCACGGAGTTTGGGTGCGGAATTTTGCGATTGGATCGACTCAAACTGCTCGGGCCACCTCTTTGGCTGCAGACAATGTTGGAGGAGTCTGTGTGACGGGCTTTGCGCAGGGAAGTCATGCGTCCTTGGACTGCGTCACAATTCGATATTCTCCAGATGGAAAAGCACTATGGGCCAAGCGTCTGGACGGCCCCGGCCATGGAGATGACAAGCCGGCGGCGATCGCAATGGATTCTGCTGGCAACTTTTTGATCTGTGGGGAAACGTACTCAAGTGTTGCAGCCGGCACGGATATGCTTGCCGCAAAATACTCGCCCTCAGGCGAGCTTCTCTGGCAAACAGCAATCGACGGTTCAGGACTCTCCGACGCGGCGACCGGAATGGCATCTGATTCCACCGGAGGGATAGCGATGATTGGAAAGTCAATTGGAGTTCAGTCAGGAAGCGATATTCTGACTGTCAAGCTCAGCGCCCAAGGCAAAGAAGTTTGGCGGGCCAAGTTTAATGGCGAAGCGAACGATGTTGACAAGCCGGTGGCGGTTTCGACTGACAAGAACGGCAACATCGTCGTGCTGGGAAGCTCCTGGGGCGGAAAGGCGAGCGGTTTCGACTTTGTGACTCTCAAATATGCACCTGATGGCCGCCAACTGTGGACAAAGCGGTTCGATGGCAAAGGTGTGACGAAGTAATGAACCGCTTCTTCCTGTAAAATCTTGGCGTGAAGCTAAGACGCGAACCCTCCGAAGATCGCGAGAGCTCCCGAGTTGAGGCCTTTAGCGATAATGTGTTTGGAATCGCACTCACTCTCCTCGTGCTCACCCTTAAGGTGCCCACAATCCCAGATGGAGACCAACCCGGCTATCTGATCGACCAGCTTCGCAAGGAATGGCCCTCGTTCATTACCTGTGTGATCAGCTTCGTCACGATTCTTTTGATGTGGATCAACCACCATGTCATGTTTGAGCGAGTGAAGAAAGTAGATCACACCCTGTTGATTCTGAACGGGCTCATGTTGCTTCCGATTACGCTGGTTCCGTTTCCGACGTCGCTGCTCGCCGTGTTTCTCTCCCATCCTCAGGCGCGATACGCCGCTGGCCTTTTCGCGGGCAGCTACGTAATGATTGCCGGGATGTACAACTTGGTTTGGATGCACATCACCCGTCTGAATAAGCGCCTAGGCGTCGAGGAGGATGAGGTTCGGCTACATCGCCAGACGAATAAAGTGAGACTCGTTTTTGTGCTCTACATGACGGCGTTCCTGCTCGGGTTCGTCTACCCAGTTGGATGTGTGGTTCTTTGCTTCCTTTTCGCCGCCTATTTTGCGCTTCCAGAGTTTCAAAACAAGGCCGCTTGAAGTATCGTGATCCCAATGGTTAAGGGTCTCAGCACTATGATGTGTCAAGTTGCTTCGGTTGAAGCCGCTGTCGTGTTTTACCGAGACATCCTTGGATTGACGCCAGGATACGTGTCTCCCCATTGGGCTGACTTCACGCTTCCCGATGGCTCGAGAATTGGACTACACTCGCCGTTTGGAGAAGGTCATACGGCCAATGGTTCGGGCTGGATTCTTGGGATAGAGGTCGACAGTGTGGTTTCCCTTCGCGGACAGCTTGAGACCGCTGGGCACAAAGTCGGTGGCTACCATGATGTTCCCGGTGGCGTCGTCATGGACTTTACAGACCTTGACGGAAACTCGATCCAGGCGATCCAAACGGGTGTAGCCCTCAGCGGGCTTTGACTTGCGTCGAGATTCACCTAGAAAGCGATGAGGCGACTCGTCAGTGGGCAGCCTCATTGGCGCCAACATTCAAGGCTGGTGATGTTGTTCTATTAACAGGTCCACTGGGCGCTGGGAAGACAACTTGGGTTCGCGGACTTGTTGCCGCTTTGGGACACGATAAGTCGGTCCGTTCCCCAACATTCAATCTAATTCAGACCTTCAACACCGTTCCGCCTATCATGCATGCGGATCTGTATAGGGTGGGTGGATATGAGGGGATTGGTCTAGAGGACTATCTCGACACGCACCTTTGCCTCATTGAGTGGCCAGATCGTGCTGAGGGGATGCTCTCCCCAGATCTGTGTTGGCGATTGACCCTTGAATTCGATGAAACGGGGCGAAAAGCGCAGCTTTTCCCCCCGACTGAACCTACTTAAGATTCCAAGCGAGGATGCCGCCTGAAAAGCCTTCCTGCAGCTGAACTTCAACCCGGAATTTTTTGGAGGCGACAGGCGTGAATCCAACCATATTGAATTTGTCCATCTCCACTCCGTACGGATCGGTTGCTGAGACCTCCTTCCATTCGCCATTCACCTCAGCTAGCAGACGCCAGGATGCTGGGACTCGGCATCCGCCGTTGCCACGGTCATCAAACCAGTAGATTGAGGACCTGGAGACCGTCTTCGTTGACTTGAAATCGTACTCAAACCACTCGAGGCTCCCCTTTCGATCCCACCAGGTGAAACGCGGATTGGACTCATCCCCGCTGCTCTTTGGCAGATATCCTTGGCTGGGAGCGTCTACCGTATCTCCGCCGAAGACATGCGATGCCGAAGCTGGAACTGCAGGTTTGGGTTTGGCCGGAGGTGCCCAAGTGTGCGCGTCGGTAGCTTCACTCACAGTAGGAAATGCGGTGATTCTGAGTCTTGCTGCGCCCATCGGCACAAGCGTCACAGTTTCAGTAGGTTCAGACGACTTAGCTGGCATATCCTGCAGAAGGCCAACCAGCCCGAGCCGGTCGCTCTTCCAACCTGGAATTCGCTTTGCCTGAGTCCTAATCTCAATGGGAGTTGAATCGGGGGTGAATGGCTGTCCGCTCGCGGGGAAGGCTTTCTTGACCACTGCGAACGTTGGATGGGCTACCAATCCGTAGTTCCACGCCGTTGTCGGGTGGACTTCATAGGCAGGGAACTTGCTGGTGCCGCCCATGCGGACGTACTTTTCGCCAATCTTGAGAGAATAGGTGAGTGGGCCACGCTCCACTGATTCTGATCCATGAAACTCGGGTTTGAGACGAACCGTCATCGGAAGTTTGAGTTCGAGAGCGTCCCCGGTCTTCCACGTTCGGTTCACGCTCAGGTACCCGCCCGGCTCTCCTGTAATTGACAATGGACGGTGGTTGATAAGAAGCTGTGGCTTCTTGCACCAAGAGGGCCAGCGTAGAGTGAAAGCGAATTTGTTAGGCTTTGAAGTCGAAAACTTAAATCTAACCGTCTCATCGAATGGATATTGAGTGTCCTCAGTGATAGTCACTGGAGTTCCGTTTCCTGCCTTCATGGTCACCTTAGATGGACCGTAAAGAACGGCAGCGAGACCATTATCAGCGGTTGCGAGCCATAGGTGCTCCGCGTAGTACGGCCATCCGTGGGACGCATTGTGCTGACAGCAGCGGTGGTCGTAGGCATTGAACAGCAACATGGGGCCGCTGTTTTGGAGACCAGGCGCCTTGCTCCCTTTATCCACTAGGATCATGTTGGGTGAAGTCAGGTAGTGGAGCGCCTTCAAATCTGGCGTCATGGAAGCTGGAAGTGAATTAAAGGCCACATCTTCGCACCGCTCAGCCCAGACGGGATTTCCGGTCATGGTTAGAAGCATTTCGTCCGACCACATCATCTCCACCATGGTGCAAGTCTCGGCCGCCTGCCTAGGATCTGAGAAACCCTTTCGAGCGTTTTCGTCGGCTCCGTAAAGCCCACCCGGAACCTGTCCGTACATGCGCCTAATCGTTTCGTAGTCCGATTCTGTTGCGTTCTCAAACTTGGCGTCGTGGTTCAGGACGTAATATTCCGCGGGTTCACGGAATCCTTGTGCCATGTTCACCCCGTGCCAGTCTGGAACTCCCTGGGACCACTTAGCGCCGCGCCGATGGAGCTTTTCGACGGCATCGAACAGCGACTTATCTCCTGTTCGGTTGTACAGCCAGTAGATCGAAGCGATATTGTCGCCCACCCGTTGTGGCTCCCAATAGGAAAGCAGGAAATCTGGGTCCGGAATCGTAAGCATCCACTTGAAGTAGCCACTCATCAACTTCAGCACTCGACTATCGTGCGAATACTCGTAGTAGCTCTGGAGGGCGTTCAGCATGACCATGTTTGGCCACACATCTGGCTTGCCATTATTCGCGGTTAAGTTTGATTCGGGTCCAAAGTAGCCGTTCGGGCGACTTGATGATAGGACACCTTCGATCCACACCTTGGTGTCATCTATGATTCTCTTATTGTTAAGAACATAACCGAGGTCTCCAAACCCCTTCAGCCAATAGGGGACTTCCTCCCAGCCGTTTTTGCCCGCCCCAGTGGGGCTGATCCAGGCATTGTCCTTTTTTTCCAGCCAAGGACTGATCTCGCCTAGCCGACCGGTGAATCCTTCTGTTTCCAACAGTAGCTGTTTGCGAATCCACCCTTCAGGGGTGATGGCACCTAACGGCAGCTTACGGAAGGCACTGGGGAGCAAAGGGGCGCGATTTCCAACAGTGAAGGTGTTGGAGCCAGTAGGCGGCTTCTCGGAAAACCCAACCTGGGCAGATTGAGCGGCTGAGACGGCGGCAAATGCGCACAGCGCGGTGGCGGTCAGGGTGGATCGATAGTGTGTCTGGAACATTTCTATCCTACTTGTGGGAACCGTATACAGCCAGAATGGCCTCACGAAGCTTCGCCTCATCCATCTTGAGGACGGCCCGATCGTAAGTCATCAGTCCATTTGCTTCAGTCTCAACGTCAGTGGTCTGGGTGTACACCGCCGCGGCGAGACCTGGCTCATCAACCAGCTTGGCGAGCTTCGCAAACATGTCGATGACTGCTTGAGTCAGCTCAGCTTCGGTCTTGTAGGATTGATAGCCCCAATTCTCTGCCTGCCACATATGTCCTGGAACAGGCAGCCCTAATCCGCCAAACTCGCCAAGCACCGCAACTCGGTGCTCCTCAGGCTGGGGAGAGCTGGGTCCAGGATAGTCGTGAATATCCATCATGTCACCGACTCCTCGGTCGCTCCAGCCTGTCGTGCTGTCGAGGATCCGAGTCGGATCGTAGGCGCGGGTCAAGTCCGTGATTCGGGCCGTATCAAACTGTCCCCATCCTTCATTGAACGGAATCCAGCAAACAATCGAAGGGTGGTTTCTTAACGCATCCATCATTGCTTTCAGCTCCAATTCGAACTGAGCGGCAGATTCAGGGGTGCGCTCGATATCCGGTTCTTCGGGCCGAATCGATTTGTCGCCGCTGGGCATATCCTGCCAGACCAGAATTCCCAAGCGATCACACCAGGTGTACCAGCGATCTGGCTCTACCTTAACGTGCTTGCGAATCATGTTGAAGCCCAGCCGCTTGGTGACTTCGATGTCGTATTTCAGTGCCTCGTCGGTAGGCGGCGTGAACAGCCCATCTGGCCAGAATCCTTGGTCAAGCGGACCAAACATGAAGCAGGGTTCGCCGTTGAGGAAGATCCTTCGGATCCCCTGGGAATCGGTAGCAATCTTGATCTCGCGGAATGCCGTGTAGCTCTCAACAGTGTCGAGGTGGGCTCCTGATTCATCGAGGAGCTTCAGCTTGAGGTCATACAGAAATGGCGATTCTGGCGACCAAACCTTAGGGTCCGTTATTTTGACCGAGACGGTAGCGGAGTCAGACTGAGCCGTGGCTAGCACGACATCGCCATTCAGAACCTGGACCTCAAACTTGGTTTCCACGCCGGAACCGCGAACGCTGAAATTTACAAGGATCTCACCAGTGTTCGGGTCAGCATGGATCACAGCCTTCTCGATAGAGATTGCCGGTACAGGCTCTAGCCACACCGTCTGCCAGATGCCAGACGTAGACGTGTAAAAAATTCCCTCTGGGCTCCGAACCTGCTTGCCTCTCGGTTGGGCGCCAGCATCTACTGGGTCGGTTGCGTAGACGACCAGCTCCTGGTCAGCTTGAGAAATAAGGGCTTCCGTGATGTCGAATGAAAACGGATCGAAACCGCCTTTGTGATGCCCCACTTCGACACCGTTTACGAAAACAGTCGTCGAAAAGTCCACTGCTCCAAAGTGAAGGAGGACACGCTCACCGGCAGGGCGATTGAATGTGCGTCGATACCACAGGTGGTCCTCTTCTGTGACATGGGACGTCACTCCAGACAGAGCCGACTCGACCGGAAACGGCACCAAGATCTTCTGATCAAATATGACTGCGCTTAGCCTCGACTCACGGCACTGCGAAAATTCCCACGTTCCATTAAGGTTGACCCACTCGCTTCTCACGAACTGTGGTCGCGGATACTCAGGGTGGGGAAGGGTCTTCGAGACCTTTCCAGTCCAAGGCGTTGAAAGATGATGGGGGGTCGGAGCTTCGGTGGACATGGTGAAAAATCGTTGGCCGAATCTGGCGCAATGGCACGCCATAGCAACCTTTACAGGCTACCTTGGACCCTATTCTCGATGTCTTAGCCCTCGGCCAGCCGCGGAGAAGATTGCAGTGGCCGAGGATCTAGATAGACCTACTTTTCAATAAGATGCGGAACTCGCTGTGCGTATGGAAGCAGAGTGGCACCTTCACCTTCTGCAAGATCAGAGTAATAGAGCCCAACGGTGGTGTAGTGATTGCGGAATGGCTTGCGGTCCTCATCCCAGCCTCCACGTCCGTGCTCCAAAGTGAACAGAAGCGACTTTGTGAACGGAACAGGATCCTGAATGTGCCATCGATAGACCGTGTTTTGGATGCCGCGCTTCTCTCCGCCGAATTTGTCGTTGTCGTAGTAGGTCACGCCGAAATAAGGAGTCTGGAACGTGTGTCCGAAGTCCCAAGCGCCGCAGAAGTAGTCTTCACTTCCAGTGCCGCTAATCGTGGGAAGCTTTGAGCCGTCCACATACCAGTTGTCGTTGCCCTCTCCCCACCAGCCATCGCTGTTCGCCATAACGGTGACGACGGTGCCAACAAACTGCCCGCTTCCTGCCGCCTCACAGATGGTCAGGGGGACACCCTTCGGTGCAGGGAAGAAATTTCGATATTGGGTGTGGAAGTAGCGAAGATCCTTCTCTTGGTGATTGTCCAGCCGATAGTCGAGGTTGTAGTAAAGAGCGTAAACCTCTCCGGCCCCCTCATTCGTGACTGTGACTACAGCGTGCTTCTTGAATGGCATGGGCCAGTAGCAGTTCAGCGCCATGCTGCCGCCTACGGAAACTGGGGCGCTGTGGTACTCCACATACTTGCCAGGACCCTGAGCAAAGAAGTCCCCAATTGGGCATTCCACAGCCGGTCGCTTGGCATCGTCCCAAGTGATTCGAAGCACCATCTCGCGAAGGTGATCCTCGTCCTTTGCGGCAATCGTGAACCATAGGTGCGTTAGTCTTCCGCTGCCCTTGATGTCGGCAACCGTCAAGGTTTCGCCGGGGTTCATGTGCCGAGCATCGCCATTCTTCAGGTTCGGGTCCGTGCTGGAAGCACGGAACGCTCGAAAATCCTTCTTGTTAGCCAAGTCCTGAGGAACCTGGGCAGACGCCGCCCGAAAACCTGTGATGGCCACGATGCCGATCAGCAGAACGCTACGAAAAGAAGTGCAATTCATCTCACAGAGATGTTCGACAAAAAGTGTAACGGTTCCTGCAAACAACTTTGCTCCAAAAGCCCCCCGTCGGAGCAGTGGCCCGAGCCGGTTTGCAGTGTGATCCCTCACCCCCGTTCAGGAACCTCTAATCTGCACAAATCGTCTGGCGTGCTAAAGCACTCATCGTCGGAGCGTTCCCGATGAATCGGGACGCCACATTGAAACTTCCTAATTTGCGTTAGAGCGCCCGAACATTTCTTTCGAGGCTGGATGGCTTAAGAACCATTTTTGAGAGTCAAAAGACTTTTGACCTTTCGCGGGGATGCGCCGAACGTAGTTTCCAGCCGAGTCCATATCCCAACTCTGGGCCGTGTCTCGCAGGCACGTTGCCAGAATTCCATCGCGAATGTGAGCAACGAGTCCTGGATTCTCAACCGGCACCAGCACTTCGATTCTTCGGTCGAGGTTTCTGCGCATTGCATCCGCGCTGCCTATGAGAACGTCTGGATTTCCTCCACGGCCGAAGAAATAGATCCGGCTGTGCTCCAGGAATCTGCCAACGATGCTCATCACACGGATGTGCTCACTCATCCCTGGCACGCCCGGGCGGAGGCAACAGACACCACGAATGATCAGATCCACCTTAACGCCAGCACAACTGGCTTCATACAGCGCCTCAATGACCTCTGGGTCCACGAGGGCATTTAGCTTCCAGATGATGCGACCGCTCTTGTCTTTTCGATGGTGAGCCACCTCCGCCCGAATCCGCTGGAGAATGCCTTCGCGCAGGTTGACGGGTGCCACCAGCAACTTGCGATATTTCGTTTGCTTGCTGTAGCCGGTTAGGTAGTTGAAAAGCTCGCTAATATCCTGGGTGATCGCTTCATCGGAGGTGAACAGACCTAAGTCGGTATAGCCACGGGCGGTGCCGGGATTGTAGTTCCCGGTGCCAACATGGGCGTACTGACGCATCCCCCGCCCATTGCGGCGCACGACAAGGCACAGCTTGCAGTGGGTTTTCATCTCAGGGAATCCATAGGTGACATGGACTCCTGCCCGCTCCATTGATCGAGACCACACCAGGTTGTTGCTCTCGTCAAATCGAGCCTTCAGTTCCACCATCGCCGCGACCTGCTTGCCGGACTCGGCCGCATTCCGCAGACTCTCAACGATGGGAGACTCAGTGCCCATCCTGTAGAGTGTCTGCTTGATCCCGACCACATCCGGGTCCGAGGCGGCGGAGCCGACGAATGCTTCGACAGACCGGAATCCGTCAAATGGGTGGTGCACAAGGATGTCGCTTTGGGCGATAGATTCAAAGAGGTTGGAGGATGTCGCAACCTGTTCCGCAACGTACGGCAAATGGGGAGGGAATCGAAGTCCAGGCTTGTCGATCTTCGCAAGCTCAAGGAAGACCTCCATGCCAAGGATCCCCTGGAGGCTGAAGACGTCTTCGTCGTCCAGTTTCAGCATGGTCATAAGCTGCTTCCGGACAGTTGCCGACATCGTCGTGTTGTGCTGCAGCATGACCGGATCCCCAAAGCGACGAAGTCTTAGTGTCTCCTCAATCGTTGTGATGAGGTCGGCGGCCTCCAACTCGCGAATTTCAACATCAGCGTCCCGAATAACTCGGAAGCAATGAGCACCAAGGATCTCCACTCCAGGGAACAGAGCCTGGATGTTGTGAGCAATAACATCCTCAAGCAGTACGAACTCGTTCTTTCGCTTGCCCAGCCGCACGAGTCTGGGGATGACGGTCGGAATCTTGACCCTTGCCAGTTTGGTGTCGGGGCCGCCATCGGATAGTTCCACGGCCAGGTTGAGGCTCCGGTTGGAAATGAACGGAACCGAGGGAGCAGGGTGCAGGATGAGGGGCGTGCAGAGAGGGAAGACCTCGTGCTCAAAATACTGCCTCATCTCCTTGAGCTGTTTATCTGTAAGCTCCTCATATCGCCGGACGTATACGGAACTCTTCTCAAGGAGCGGCTTGATCTGCTCCTGAAAGACTGAGGCGCACCTTCTGCGCAAGGGCGCAGCCGCCTCAAAGATCACGTGAAGTTGCTCGTTAGGGCTTAGCCCGTCCGGAGACATCTCCATGACGCCGCTCTCGAATTGCTCAATCAGGCCGCTTACGCGAACCATGTAGAACTCATCGAGGTTAGATTCAAAGATCGCCAGAAACTTAAGTCGCTCCAATACCGGATTGAGAGGATTGGCAGCTTCTTCCAGAACTCGGCGGTTGAACTGGAGCCAGCTTAGCTCTCGGTTGAGATACCGAGATACCGGAGTCTCGGTTTGTTTCAGACGAGCCACGACTTCATCTTCCCGGAGCTCATTTCAAGCACGGCTCCTTCTCGAATTCCAAATTCACTTACTGCCAAGTCTCGCACGCCAAACTTTTCCATCAGAGCGCTGTAAACCAGTGCTCCTGGCAACAGGGTTCCTGCTCGCTTCTGTTTGACACCAAATCTCGAAACGATTCGATCGGTCGGTAGCCGGGAGCACGACCAGATGATATATTTCAGCTCATCAAGGGCCAACACCTTTTCACTGTCCGGATGCAGCGCACGCCAAAGCCCTCGTGCAACGCCGCCGCTGGCGACACCAGTTGAAGCACGACCAGTGAGCTGCCCTGCCGACAGAATTGAATCAATGTAGTTGATTGCGGCAGTCAGAGCATAGTCTGGGCAAGGATTTCGAAGGCCAGATTCGGCGATGATCCTTCCGGTGCCAAGGGGAAGGGACTCTTCCTCTTTAAGCGAGTTCTTACTGATGAGTCCGATCTGCGCGCTGCCACCACCGACTTCGAACATCACTTCCGCGCCGTAGTTCTTGGTATCGAGCGACACGCCTCGCATGCTGAGTTCGGCTTCCCGCTTGGGCGGAATGATATCGACCTTAACTCCAGTCTCGTCGTTGATCTTCTTGAGCACTGCCTTGTGGTTAATCGCCGCCCGCATTCCCTCAGTGGCAAAAACATAGAGCGCATCAGCCTGTTTGGCGCTGGAAATCCGCTTAAATTCTTTAACGGCGGCTACAAGTTGGGTGACCATCTCCTTTGGGATTTCACCGGTACGGGCGACCACTTCGCCTAGCGGTATCCATTCGTTGAAGTTGTCAATCCTCATTACGAGGTTGCCATCAGTCGCCGCGACAAGAAGGTGGGCGGTGTTGCTGCCGATGTCCGCAGCGGCCAGGATACGCGTCATTACCGCAAAGTATGTCTCAGACAGACTGTTCTCGTTCGAATTAGGCCGAAGTCAACGGCTCAAACTTGAACTGATCCAGGAAACGGAAGTCGTTTTCCAGGAACTGACGGAGGTCGTCAATGCCGTACGCCATCATCGGGATTCGCTCCACTCCAAGGCCAAACGCGAAACCGCTGTACCGCTCGGTGTCGATGCCGTACCGCTCCAGGATGTTGGGGTGGATTAGACCCGCCCCACCGAGTTCCACCCATCGGCCATTGAACAGCTTAGGGGTTGAGATCGCGTAGTCGACTCCGGGCTCCACGAAGGGGAAGAAGTCGGGGCGGAACCTCACGGAGACTTCATCTCCGAACATGGATCGTGCGAACACCCCCAGCGTTCCCTTGAGATGCGCCATCGAGATTCCCTCATCGATCATGAAGCAGTCCACCTGGTGGAAGGTGTGGCCGTGGGTTCTATCCACAGCTTCATTTCGATAGGTTCTTCCTACCGTGAAGACACGCAGGGGTGGCTTGATGGTCTCAAAGACTCGCCCTTGAAGCGCCGTGCACTGGGTCCTCAAAAGGTGCGTATCGTCAATATAGAACGTGTCCTGATCGTCCATAGCAGGATGGTCAGGAGGATAGTTGAGGGCGTCAAAGTTGTATTTGAACTGCTCAAGCTCGGGTGACTCCATGTATCGGAATCCCATGCCACCCAGAACCCGCTTTATCTTTTGCGTCGTCTGCTGAAGAATATGAGCCTGACCCACGCGTGGGCTGTGGCCCGGCATCGTCACATCGATTCGCTCAGCTTCAAACTGCTGAGCCTGCTCAACCTGCTTCAGTTCTGCGACTCGGTCGGCAAGCTTTGCCTCAACGGAGGCTTTCGCTGAATTAACCGCCTGGCCAAACGCTGGGCGCTCTTCCTTTGACAGACCGCCAAGCAGCTTCATCAGCCCAAGGATGGAACCGTTCTTACCAAGAAATCGGAGCTCGATTTCTCGGAGGTCGGTTGTGCTGGTGGCGGCGTCTATTGCACAGACTGCTTCCAGCTGAAGCTCTTCGGGCTTTTGCATGCGATCCTAGTTGTGGCCTACTGCGGCCTCAGATTGCAAGGACCCTCTTCGGTGCAGACCTGCTGAATTTGGCGCAAGGGAGATAAAGGTGGGATGACGCGCTGTACGTAGGTGTTACAGTCTTGCTAAGCCGATTCCAACAGCGCCGGTCTCTCTTCTGAAGAGTGGCGCGCTTTGCTCATTTGGCTGCGGAGCGCTGGAGCACATCACTAAAGTTCACGCCTTGAATGGAACGGAAGAAGATCCATCTCGATGGATCTCTCTGGAAAACAGACTTTCTGAGGTCTGTCACATTGTGCTGTCCGATGCCTGTCAGCCTGGAAAAGTAAGCAGCCTGTCGACGGTGCAGTGTCCTAACGCCTATTTAGCTTCCGCGCTCGATCATGGAGCGGTTCAGATCACCTTGGAAACCGGATATTTCCTCCTTCGAGGGCAGTCGGACGTACTACACGTCGAGTTCCGAGGCAAGGACGACACTACGACATCGAGAGCCGTTTTTAGGATCTCTGACGTAGAATCGGCGCTTCGGACTGAATCGAAATTCGTTGCTTTTGCAAGCTGAGTCAGCCCCGCCGGTAGACTCAGGACATGGTTACCGAACGGTTGACGCTCAGCGGAGACCTACTTGATGCGAATTCCCTAAGCAAGGTCTTGGATCTGCTGAACCACCACGGCGTCAGCTTTCAAACTCGACGGTTTCGGATCGGAGAATTTTCGTCTCAGCCTTCGTTCGTTGACCTCTATCTGAGCGCCCCCGACCTGGCAACGATGCGCCGAGCACTTGCAGACTGCCGCAGCCACGGTGCGACGTTCGATATCAGCGAGGTTGAATTGGCCACCGCCGATATGGATGGGGTGTTGCCTGAGGGCTTCTACAGCACAACCAACTTCACCACTCATATTCTTGTGGAGGACGCCCTCGTCGAGGTGGAACACATTGAGATGGACTGTGGCATTCGAGCCTGGAAAGAGGACTCTGGTTGGCGGGCAGAAACGTGCCCGATGCACAAGGTTAAGAAGGGAGACCGCCTCGTTGTCGGCTTTGGCGGGGTCAAGATCACGCCGCTGGAAGACGAGCAACGGGACGATCAAGAATTTCGGTTCATGAGCAGCGACGTGAGCAGCGAGCGCCCAAAGAAGCGCATGATTGCCCACGCCGCGGATGCGATTCGGCGGGCAAAACAAGAAGGAAAGAAGGTTCTGCTTGTTGGCGGTCCCGCCATCATCCACAGCGGTTCCGCACCGCTGCTCGCTCAGTTGATTGCAGAAGGCTGGGTCGACGTACTCTTCGCTGGCAACGCTCTGGCGACTCACGATATCGAGGCGAATATGCTTGGGACATCGCTGGGAGTGGATTTAAGCACTGGAAGCAGTGGGCCCCACGGGCACACTCACCATCTGCGTGCAATCAATCGGGTGCGCCGAGCTGGCTCAATCGCCAAAGCTGTGGCGTCTGGCCTCATCACCGGAGGCGTAATGTACACATGCGTCAAACAGCAGGTTCCGTTCGTGTTGTGCGGCTCCATTCGAGATGACGGCCCCCTTCCGGACGTGATCACCGACAATGTAAGGGCGCAAGACACCATGAGAGAGCACATCGGCGGCGTAGGAGTGTGTCTCATGGTCGCAACGACTCTTCATAGCGTTGCGGTGGGGAATATCCTCCCAGCTTCCGCTAAGACCTACTGCGTTGATAGCGACTCTGATACGGTGATCAAGCTGACGGATCGCGGCACCCATCAAGCCGTTGGCCTAGTGACCGACTGTGAATTCTTCCTGACTGAGCTTGCTGGCAACCTTGGATCCGCTCCGGTTTAGCCAACTTGTCGCAGGTAACATCACCAGACCATGGAACATGCTGGCTTCGATGGACTTCACTCTCCCTTTGGCGTTGCCATGGTGTGCGTTGGACTCCTCATGATTACGGGATTGATCATGTTTGGAGCCGTCATGGTTAAGGCCGCTATGGCAAGAGAGAAGGCTGTACGGGAGGCGATGCGGGACGCCCAAAACCACAAGCAGTAGTGCGCCCGCAATTGTGGGGGTATTCATGCGGCTTGGAAGCTGGTATAAGTTGGACGGCTGGCTAGGAAGGCATGTCGCACACCGTACGCGTCCCCATCTTGATGTATCACAAGATTGAGCGCCTCAACAAGGCGTCGACAGTCAAGGGTCACTACGTCAGTCCAAACCTCTTTAAGAAGCACCTTTCGCTACTTAAATTGATGGGCTACACGGCAATACCTTTGAGCTCTCTCTATCGAGAGAACGCGAAGCTTCCTAAGAAGCCGGTGGTCATTACCTTTGACGACGGTTACGTCAACTTTCTCCAAAATGCGCTGCCCGCCCTCAAGTCCGTCGGTTATAGCGCCACCGTTTACCTAGTGGCCAATCAGTTAGGTGGAACCAACGCTTGGGATACCAGCCGAGGGGATGTCGAAGAAAGGCTTATGTCGGTGGACCAGGTGCTGGAAGCACACCGCCAAGGAACGGAGTTTGGATCTCATACTCTCGACCACGCAGACCTTGCCGCCGTGTCAACGGATGAGGCGTGGAAGCAAATTGCCGATTCGAAATCAAAGCTGGAAGCAGACTTGGGATTCCCTATCGAAACGTTTTGCTACCCCTATGGTCGAAAAAACCTCGATGTCCAGAAGATGGTTGAGCAGGCTGGCTACCGGCTTGCCTGCTCAACAGAACGCGGCCAAAATACGGCCCAAACGGATCGATTTGCCCTGAAGCGGATCAATGTGCGCCGGGATACGTGGGCACCCGTTCTTGCGCTCAAGCTGCTGAGGGGAGACAAGCATGACGTCTGAGCCTCCGCTCCGGATTTTGCAGGTCTGCAGCGCCAGCGACATGATCTACGGCGCGGTGCAAAGCCTTATGGTTTTGGCTAGGGCACAGCGAGAAGCCGGTCATTCCGTTGAATTTATCACCCGCCAAGGCAAACGGTTTGGGAGTGAGGTGCGAGATGAAGGCTTTACCGTCCACGAGATTCCTGCCCGCCTCAAAGTTGACCTCGTGTCGATCCTTAAGATGCGCAGTGTGATTCGGGCAGGGAAATTCGATGTGGTTCATACCCATCTTTCCACGAGCAGCGTGAATGGCTGCCTAGCTGCCCGCGCAGCCGGTGTCCCATCTGTGGCGACAGTCCACGGTATGAGCGGGAAGCTGTCATTCTTGGCTGCCCACCACATGATTGCGGTGTCGAAGGAGATCAAAAACCACCTGGTCGCTCAAGGGATAAAGCCTGAGCGAATTTCGGTTGTGTACAACGCATACGGCGCGAAAGCTGCACAGCAGGCGCGGAAACCGGAGTCTTTCCCTGTCTTAGGGACCGTGGCACGGGTAACGCCGCTCAAGGGCATCGAAGATGCGATCCGGGCTGTTGCGATCCTGAAGGAAGATTTTCCGAACGTTACCTACTGTGTTGTCGGTGATGGCAACGGCCTTGAGGCATGCAAAGCCCTGGCCGCGGAATTGGAAATCGCAGACCGAGTCAAATTTGTCGGGTACCGGAAGGACATTGAGACCTATTTGGCTCAGATGGACCTATTTGTCTTTCCATCGCTCAAAGAGGGGATGGGGATTGCGCTGGTTGAAGCTATGGCGAATGGGCTGGCG
Source organism: uncultured Armatimonadota bacterium (assembly GCA_903927025.1). Classification (GTDB taxonomy): domain Bacteria; phylum Armatimonadota; class Fimbriimonadia; order Fimbriimonadales; family Fimbriimonadaceae; genus Fimbriimonas. The sequence continues at coordinate 19,335 of CAIYLG010000062.1, read as the reverse complement.
ACAGTCGCAACCAAGGTTGGCGGAATTCCTGAAGTGATCACGCCTGACTGTGGAATCTTGGTTCCTCCGCAGTCTCAAACTGATTTGGCAAAAGCAATCTCTGCCTTGCTGCACGACAAAGATATGCGTGAAGCAATGGAGGCTGCCGCCAAGCACCGTGCAGAGACTGTCTTCGGTGTGGAGGCGATGCGGCTAGCGACCGACCAGGTTTATCGAAACCTGATCAAGTCGCGCACTTAGTTCTATTGGTTAGAGTTGAGTCGCTTCTCTAGCTCTTCGAGCTGCTTCTCGGCTTCGCTGGCAGTTACGCCATTTGCCGCGGCTGCGGCAGGAGCACCACCCACACCAACTGATTGGGTTTCCTGAACGGCTGGCGCTGGAGCAGCCTTGAGTCCAAGTCGCTCTTCGAGCTTGTCCAACTCGCTTTCCGCTTCCATGTCTCGAGCCTTGTCGTCCATGGTTAGGATCTTGCCCTGAAGGGAAGATCCAAACATCTCTTGACGAGCGCTTGCTTCGCTTTGAGCTTCTCGAATTTTTTCCTGAGCCGCTCCAAATCCCTCGAACTGATTCTCAAAGGTCAGTCCATCGAGTGCCTTGGAGATGGAGTTCTGAATTTGAGCCTGCTTCCACTGAGCTTTGAGTGCAAGCGCTTCACCAGTCTTCTTTCGGACTTCCTCTTCCTGGCGTTTAATCGCAACTTTAACCTGGTCCACAGTTGCCGCCGCGCTGTCATAGGACTGCTGGAGGGTGGTGACCGAGGCGTCGTTGTTCATCTTCTCGCGCATGAACTGGGTGGCGAGCTCGCGGTCTCCCTGCTTCAGCGCCATCGTTGCGCGCGCTTCAAGCTCGGCAGACTTCTTTTTTGCTTCGTCCAGCATGCCTTGAAGGCGGTTTTTCTGGGTGATCGCCTGAACGGCCTTTTCCCTGTTCGCGATAAGAGCGTTCTGCATGTCTCGACGTGCTTGGTCGAGCATGATGTCTGGACTCTCTACCTTGTCCATCGTGCGGTTGAAGAGAGCCTTGATCCAGTTGAAAAAGCGATTCATTGATGTATCCAGAAAGCAGGGTCAGGTTGACGCAATTATACACGCCGCTAAAAAGTGCAGGTTGCAGTCAATGGACGTTGGACCCGTACAGATTCATGGAATATTCCGGGTGCGCGCGCAATCTGCCGTTCCGCAATCCTATTTTAAGTTATCAACGATAGTTTCCGAACCCGATTCATGGTTATTGTCTGCATTTCCACTGGCGGGACGGCTATCTGCAACTGGAGATGCGGCTGGGCACACAAGGCAATGAAGATGTTGTTCATTGCCGCAAGAAGAGGGATGCGCGTGCGATCTAGGCAATAGGTATACTTCGCCGCGTTTGACGGGTTTAACTCCATCAAGCGATCAACCGTCTCGGAGGAATTCTTCTAGCATGCCAGGTACCGGCAAAGTCATCCAAGTTTTGGGTCCAGTTATTGACTGTCGCTTTCCGACAGACTCGCTCCCCGGAATCTACAACGCCGTCAAAATTACTGACGCAGCCCTTGGTGTAGATATTACGTGCGAGGTAGCCCAACACCTGGGTGATGACATCGTTCGCACCATCGCTCTCGCTTCGACGGACGGTCTCGTTCGTGGAATGTCTGTAGTAGACACTGGCGGCCCAATTACCGTTCCTGTTGGCGACGTCACCTTAGGTCGTGTTTTTAACGTCCTTGGTGAGCCGATCGACAACGAAGGCCCTGTCACTGGAGTTAAGAAGCTCCCGATTCACCGAACGCCTCCAGGCTTTGATGAGCAGTCGACCAAAGTTGAACTGCTTCAGACCGGTTTGAAGGTTGTCGATCTTTTGATCCCATTCAATAAGGGTGGAAAGATCGGTCTCTTCGGTGGTGCAGGCCTTGGCAAAACAGTTCTTATCCAAGAGCTCATCCGAAACATCGCTGTCGAAGCCTCCGGCGTATCTATGTTTGCCGGTGTCGGTGAGCGAACTCGCGAGGGCAACGACCTTTGGCGGGAAATGAAGGAAACCGAGTTTAAGGACGCCAGCGGACAGATGATGCGCGTTATCGACAAGACCGCCATGGTCTTCGGTCAGATGAACGAGCCACCTGGAGCTCGTCTGCGAGTCGCGCTTACTGCTCTCACGATGGCGGAGTACTTCCGCGACGAAGTTGGAACAGACGTTCTGATTTTCATTGACAATATTTTCCGATTCGTTCAGGCAGGTTCCGAGGTATCGGCGCTTCTGGGACGAATGCCCAGCGCGGTTGGCTACCAGCCAACTCTGGCTACTGAAATGGGCGGCCTCCAGGAGCGAATCACTTCTACCAAGAAGGGTTCGGTTACGTCGGTACAGGCGGTTTACGTTCCTGCTGACGACCCCTCTGACCCGGCTCCTGCTACCACGTTCGCTCACCTTGACGCTTACGTGTATCTAGACCGAGGCATTGCTTCGAAGGGTCTCTACCCAGCTGTGGATACGCTCCAGTCAACGTCTAAGAACCTTGACCCTCGAGTTGTCGGTCAGGAGCACTACGAAACCGCTCGACGAGTTCAGCAGACTCTCCAGCGGTACAAGGAGCTCCAGGACATCATCGCCATTCTTGGTATCGACGAACTTTCGGACGATGACAAGACACTGGTTGGCCGAGCGCGAAAGATTGAGCGATTCCTTTCACAGCCGAACTTCGTTGCAGAGCAGTTCACCGGTAACCCCGGCCGATATGTTCCAATCGATGAGACGGTTTCCGCATTCAAGGAACTTGTCGACGGAAACCTCGACGACCTTCCCGAGCAGGCATTTGCCTACTGCGGCGGTCTCGACGACGTCCGCGAAAAGGCCAGGAAGCTTCAGGCGGTAGGCGCCTAAGCAAATGGCTCAGTTCTTGCTGTCGGTTGTCGCACCGGACAAGCTGGTGGTTGAGGAGAGCGTTGCCTCTCTGATCGCCCCCGGTACGGAAGGCTACTTTGGAGTGATGGCCGGTCACGAACCGATCATTGCCGCATTGAAGCCAGGCTTGGTGGAATACGCCGACTCAACAACCAACCGTCACTACATTTATGTTGGCGGCGGGTTTATTGAGGTCAAGGCGGATCGTGTTACGATCCTCGCCGATGAAGCCGAAAAGGCTGTTGACGTTGATCTTTCGCAAGCAGAAGCTCACCTCGAGGAAGCGCGCAAGGCTCTTCGCGGGGAAGACAGTAAGGTTGATAGCTCGGATGCCGTCATGGAAGTTGAGCGAGCTGTCAGCCGAATCAAGGCTGCACGCGTAGTTCGCTAAGACGAAAAATTCACGGAGTGCCCGGGCGATTTGCCCGGGCACTTTTTTTTGAGGCTCGCATCCGAAAGTACAGCCATCGAATCAGTCTCCACCTTTGGGCTGGATTCGATACGTGATAGGAGGCCCGCACCAACAACCCAAGAATGGATATTCCGGTGGTAGGATATCGCCATGTCCCCCCTTAGCAACCTTGTGCAAGACGAACTGCCGGCGGCTGTTGCCACGCGCCACGATTTGCATGCCCATCCTGAATTGGGCTACAAGGAAACTCGGACCAGTGAGGTCGTTCAGCGACATCTTTCTGCGCTTGGAATTGAATTCAAGTTGGGAGTTGCGGGGGGAACTGGAGTTTTGGGGTGGATCCCAGCCACCACTGACGCCGGTTCGGCGCGCACGGTGGCACTTCGGGCGGACATGGACGCTCTCCCCATTCTTGAGAATACAGGGGTGGAGTACCAGTCGACGACTCCGGGTGTGATGCACGCCTGCGGACACGATGGCCATACAACCATCTTGATGACCACGGCCAGCCTGCTGAAGAAGCTGCCTGAGCGTCGCAACAATGTTCTTCTCGTTTTTCAGCCTGCCGAAGAGGGTGGAGCAGGTGGAGAGAAGATGTGTATTGAAGGGGCTCTTCGCGGCGCTCTCATTGGGCGACCAGCAGATGCGATCTTTGGGCTGCACGGGTTTCCCAATATCAAAGTTGGCCACGTGACGACTCGAAACGGGCCGCTGCTGGCCGCGGCAAGCCAGTTCGTGGTGCACATCAAGGGTAAAGGCGCGCATGCCGCCCAACCGAATGCAGGTATAGACCCAATTGTCATTGCGGCGCACATTATCACCGCTCTCCAAACCATTGCCTCAAGGTCTGTAAACCCCGTGGACTCAGTGGTGGTAACGGTCGGTCAGGTTATCGCCGGAGTCGCCCACAACGTTATTCCGGATTCTGCGAAGCTCAGCGGAACCCTACGCGCACTTAATGACGCGACCAACGAGTTGGGTAAGCGAAAGATTGGTGAGATATCTGAGAATGTTGCCGCCGCGTTCGGTGGATCTGCCTCCGTGGAGTGGATTGGAGCATATCCAGTGACCTTCAATGATCCAACCCTTACCGATGAGTTTCGTCAAGTTGCCTCCCGGGTGCTCGGCAGCGACTTCGTGCACGAAGAGGCTCATCCGACCATGGGTGGCGAAGACTTCAGCTTTTACGGCCGAGAAGTGCCCGCTTCATTTTTCTTTCTCGGGCTCCTTCCGGATGGTCGTGAAAGCTATCCCAATCTTCACTCCCCGGAATTCGATTTCAATGATCATGCAATCCCAACTGGCGTGCGACTGATGTGTGAGCTTGCGCAGAGCAAATAGGACGTCTGGAAAGCTTTGAATTTTGAATCCTTCTCAGGCACGCCTGAAGTCTGAGAAGCCCTAGGCGGCACAGCCATTGTTTTCTGGTGCGCGGAAGGACATGTTGCGGCATACAGGTTCAACTGAACCTGAATTCTAGATTTTGGACATCTAATTTTGGCCGAGCAGATAGATTGCTAAGGCGCATTCCGGTCTCCATTGACCAGAAGGAAAAAGCGCGGGGACGTTGAAAGGAGAGCAAAGCACGTCCCCGCGAGTAAGAGAACAAGACCTCGTTCTTCCAATTGTTCAAATTTCTTTGAACTGTGAGAACTTTTGGAGCTTGCCCGTGGTTGCAGTATAGGCGGATTCCAGTGGGAGACCGCGATGATTGATGTTGCTTATGTTGCCGCAAATACCTGGTCGGGGCGTTTTCCCTGTCATTATTGCGATCGTGTTAAGAGATGGCCCAGTTAGGGAATCTTGTGGCGCAGACAGCACTGAAGTCAGCTTAGGCTCGGCTGAACCCGATCCTAGGTGTATACTCCCAATCCAACCTACTTAGGGAGGTGCGCAGCCCTTGGCCGCCGCCATCGAAACCAAACAGCTAACGAAGAGCTACAAAGCACGACAAGCCGGAACGATCAACGTCGTCGATCATCTCGACCTCCACGTGGAGGAGGGTGAGATTTTCGGATTTCTGGGTCCTAACGGAGCAGGAAAGACTACTACTATCAAGATGTTGCTGGGCATCATCTACCCGACTTCAGGCGAGGGCTACGTCCTCGGCAAGGAAATCGGGGACATGGACGTCCATCGCCTCATCAGCTATCTGCCTGAACGCCCATACTATTACGAGCATATGACGGGTCTGGAACTTTTGAAGTTCTACGGCTCATTGTTCGGAATTACGGATAAGGAGAAGTTTGTTCAGCTCCTCGAGAAGGTCAACCTTCATCGAGACATGACCAAGCCCATCTCGAACTATTCGAAGGGTATGCAGCAGCGCGTTGGATTGGCACAAAGCCTTCTCAACGATCCAAAGCTTCTATTCCTAGACGAGCCAACGGGTGGTCTTGACCCAATCGCTCACCGAGAGATCCGAGACCTCATCCTCAGTTTCCGCGACGAAGGACGAACCGTTTTCATCTCCAGCCACGAGCTCAGTGAAGTTGAACTGATCTGCGACCGTGTTGCCATTATCAATCGAGGCGTGATTGCTGCTCAGGGCAAGCTGACCGAGCTTCTCAAGGGCGGACGCATTGAGATCACTGCCGAGGATGTTCCAGCATCGTTGCTTTCCGATTTCAACATCGTTGATGCGAATATCCGAACGTTGCCGAGCGGACTGCTTCTGGATATGCCAGAAGAGAACGACCCGAACAGCGTTATCGACGCGATTCGAGCCCACAAAGGACGAGTCATCAGCGTCGTTCCACGACGAAAGAGACTCGAAGACCTATTCGTTGAGACAGTCTCGACGCCAGGAGTCAAATCTTGAGACCGATTCTCTCCATTGCCGCTACGACGGTGGGTGAGGCTATCCGCAGACGTGTTCTGCTGGTTATTCTCCTCATCGGCGTGCTTTTTATTGTTGTCGCGCCAGGCCTTGGAATTCTTTCTGCACGATCTGAAACGACGGTTCTTCGAGCGTTCATGCTCGGTGTCATTCAGGGCGTGAGTATGATCATCGCCGTCATTTTGACGGTCTATATGATTCCGAACGAAATTGAGCGGAGAACGATCTACACGATTCTCTCCAAACCGGTTCAGCGCTGGCAGTTCCTCGTCGGGAAGTATCTGGGCGCAGTGCTCTCACTGTTGCTGATGATGTCGATGATGTCTGCCGTCATGGGCGTAATGTTCTTCCTGCAGCAGCAGAGTAAGAACCCGGGTGAAATTGCCGACCTTCTCAAGGGTCCGGCGATGTATTTCATCCAAATGTGCCTGCTGGCCGCTGTGGGGATCTTCTTCTCTACGTTCCTCCCACCTCTGGTGAACTTCTTCCTATCGATTGGCGTGTTCCTCGTGGGCACGTTCTTCAACCCGCTGTTCCAAACTCTTCAAGAGAACAAGAACACGGCTCCGATGGTGAAGCTGATTGCCCAGGGCGTGAACACGTTCCTTCCGAACTTTGCCAACTACAACGTTCAGAACCCGATCATCAACCCGACCCAGCAGATTCAGAACGAAGGGCGCTATTTCTTGGGCGTCACCGTTTACGGCGTGGTCTATATCAGCATCCTGCTGATCATCGGCATTCTGATCTTTGATCGCAGAGAGGTCTAATTCATGAAGCAGAAGACCAGTCCCAAACTGCTGATTGCGCTCATTCTTGGATTTATTGTCCAAGGGGCCCTTCAGCGCGCGGTCATCTTCGACTTGTGGACCAAGAACTACAATCCTGGAAAGGGCAAGCTGCTGTCCAATGCAATGTCGCCAGATCAGATCCTGGCTGTATTGGGCGGTTTCCGAGAGATCACCGCTGGAATCCTATGGGTTAAAGCGGACTCGTTCTTTGACCAGGGCAACTATGACGCGATTCTTCCCCTTATCCGTCTCGTGACCATGCTGGACCCAAATGAAATTGACGTCTATGCAACGGGTATGTGGCACATCGGCTACAACTTCACGGACGAAGAGCAACGCTCAGACCGACGGTACATTCCGTCTGCCTTGGCGCTGGGTAAAGAGGGAACGCTTCACAATCCGGACACCTATGAGCTGTTCTTCGAAGAAGGATGGATGTGGTACCACAAGATTGACGACGACTACGATAACGCAGTCAAGTGGTTCCTGAAAGCTCAAGAAAGGCCGGACATGTTGCCTGCTCGTAAGAACCTCCTCGGTATGGCCTACCAGCGAACCGGTGAGATCAATAAGAGCATCGATACCTACTACCGTCTCTACGATCAGTCGCTCAAGCAGTTTGCCAACGAAGCCGCGTTCAGCAATCACCAAAACCGTGATACGCTGGAAGGCAACCTTGACAATATGCTTGTCCGTGCTGTTCAGCGAGGCTATGTAGCGGAGAAAGACGGTCGGCCGCTCAACGGTTATGACGTCTATCCTCCATTCGATGTTGGATTCTCGGTCAAGGCTACGGTCGTTGAGCCGCGAGTGATTCGCTTCGAAGGAACATGGAACGTTCTCCCTGTAGGCACCAGAATCCGAGCCGTGCTTCGCGACAAGGATTTCCCAGGAGCCCACGGTGCGGAACTGGAATGGGATGCCCGAGATTCGGTCAACCTAGACCCTCCTAAGGATCAGACCTTTATGCAGGAGCAGCTGTTCGTAAAGAACCGTCGCTTCAACAAGAAGGTCGACATGAGCAAGGACCCAACCATGTACCCGTTCACCAAGGACAAGTACGTGCTCGAGTTCTACTACAATCCTAGAAGCGCTCCTCCTCACATCCAAGACAAGTTTGGATGGAGTGGACAGGGTATGACCGACAAGAACTTCATCAATACCGATGTTCGCAAAAATCAGCGAGTTGTCTATGCAACCCTCGAACTCACGAAGGATCAGATTCTTCGGTATGGAGAGTGGGTAGACAAGACGCCGATTGCGAAAACTGCTAACTATCATGAATCGAACTCCGACTCCGGATCGAATGACGATGTCATCCTTAAGGTGCCTTCGCTGAGATCGGGTGTAGGCGGAAAGTAGTTCCTCTCGCAAAGCTCCAGTCGCCCCCGGCGGTCTGCTAAACTCAGTAGACCGCCGGGAACTGCGCGGCAGCAGGTCGGTGAATCCCGTCAGGACCGGAAGGTAGCAGCGGTAAGTCGATTCTCTGTGCGACGCACCATTCCCGGCGTCTTGGAGCTTTTGCTTTTTTAGGTCTGGGGCCTCATAGCCCAAACGTTCGTTCCCAGTTATCGTGGCCTACCTCTCCCTTTACCGGAAATATCGAAGCCAGACATTTTCTGACCTTATCGGGCAAGACCACGTCGTACGAACGATCCAGAACGCCATCACTTCGGGTCGTATCGCCCACAGTTATCTTTTCACTGGCCCGAGGGGTACCGGCAAAACATCCACCGCGCGCCTTTTGGCTAAGGCACTCTGCTGCGAAGCTGGGCCGATAGCTGAACCGGACGGCACGTGCGATACCTGCATGGCGATTGCCGCTGGCAACTGCGTGGATGTCATCGAAATGGACGCCGCCAGCGAGTCTGGCGTCGATGAGATTCGACAGCAGATAGTTGAAGCATCGGAGTACATGCCGATGATCTGCCGCTACAAGATCTACATTATTGACGAGGTCCACGACCTGTCTTCCAAGGCATTTGATGCCTTGTTGAAGACCATCGAAGAGCCTCCTGCTCACGTTATCTTTGTTCTTGCAACCACCGAATACAACAAGGTTCCTCCTACGATTCGGTCGCGGTGCCAAAAGTATGAGTTTCATCGGGCAACGATGGAGGATCTCATCGGGCGAATTTCGTACGTTGCGGAGTCAGAAGGAATTCAGGCCGAACCGGCGGCGCTTTCAGCAATCGCCAGAATGGCGGATGGTGGCTACCGAGACGCGCTCACCCTTCTGGAGCAAGCGATCTTAACTGCGGATGGCAACATCAAGCTCCAGCAGGTGTACGATCAGTTGGGGCTGGTCAATGAGGAGCTAGTCGACGCGCTCTTACTGGCGATGTCAGCCAAGGATATTCCAGGAATCATGGAACATCTTTCCGAAGTTGCCCGGCTGGGCAGAGACCCTAGGGCGCTCCTTGACTCCATGATGTATCGCCTAGCGGACCTCACACGGGCCTCATATCAGATAGCAACGCAAAGCGGTCTTGAAGCGACGCGTGAGGCGTCTCTGTTCGAGACAGCTTCACGAGTTGGACGCGAAACTATTCTGCGATTAAGGGGCGAATTGTCGAAGACGCATCACGATATTCGAGACGTGTCGATCCCACGAATTTGGCTAGAGGCGGAACTCATTCGCATTTCGCAGGAGCCAGTGCACGCTCCAGCCAAGTCGACGTCTCACGAATCTCACTCTCACAAGCCTGTAATTGCCCCCGCCCCTGTTTCGCAGCCAAGGGTAACTGAGCCGGCCAAGACTGTCGAACCTGCGAAGCCCGCAGAGCCTGCAGTTGCCGCTCCATCCCCAGAGGAACCCGCTCCCCAGGCACAGGCGGCGCATGGCACGCCTTGGGCTATCGCTCTGTCCGAAATCACCGTATTGTCAGCAAGTCTGGGCCGAAAACTCCAGGATGCGGTTGTTTCTCAGGAAGGCAACAAACTCACGATCGAAATTGGACAGAGCTATTACGAATGGCTGGGCGAGAAGCCGAAAGCGAAGGCAGTGGTGCTTGAGTATGTACAGCGCCATTTTGGATCGGAAACCACCGTTGAATATACGGTAAGACGTCGCGAGGCAAGCCAAGAAGATTCAATCGCGGTAGAATTGCCCGCAGAAGGTTCGAAGCTGGAACAGCTTGCGCGTCAAGTGTTCGGTGCAGACCCCAAATAAAGCGGCGGGTGTCTACGTGAGAGGAATTACCAAAAACGATTTGCCCACCAGGAGCTAGAAACAACAAATGAAATTGCCCAAGAATTTTGGACCGCAAGGCTTTGGCGGAATGATGCAGCAGATGCAGCAGGCGATGGCCAAGGCGAAGACGCTTGAAGAGGATTTGGCGAACGAGCGACTTGCTGTCGACAAGGGTCCAGTCAAGGCACTGTTCAACGGCACAGGCGAACTGATGAAGATCTCAATCGATCGAAGCATCGTGGATCCGGATGACGTCGAAGCGCTGGAAGATCTTATCGTGAGTGTCGTTCGCGATGGCTTTAACTCAGCCACTGAGCTTCGGAACGCCCGAGTCCAGGGCATCATGCCAAACCTGCCCGACATTCCCGGCCTCTAGAGCCACCCCGGCTTTTGGATGCTAGGACCATAGCAATGGGAGGTGCTTCACCTTTTGCTTGCTGTGCGCCTAGCGTCCAAGCCACTTGCACAAAGCCGATCCGATGCTTTTCGCCCGCCCACTTGCTGAACTGATAGCCGAGCTCGAAAAGCTTCCGGGAGTGGGACCGAAGTCTGCGCAGCGACTGGCCTACCACCTCCTGCGCGTTACTGACCATGAGGCAAATCGCCTTGCTGATGCAATTCGAAACGCCAAGGTCAAGCTTCGCTTTTGCGAGGAGTGCCAAAACATCTCGGAGAACGAGCGTTGCGAGATATGCCAATCTCCGCGTCGCGACCCTTCGATGATCTGCGTGGTTGCAGAGCCTCGTGACATTGCGGCCCTCGAAAGGATTCAGGAATACAAGGGCCGGTATCACGTGCTCCATGGCCTTCTCAATCCGATGGACGGAGTTGGCCCAGACCAGCTTCGAGTAAAAGAACTCCTGCATCGCCTGTCCAACGAGGAGATCACGGAAATTATCCTCGCGACAAACCCCACGATTGAGGGAGATGCGACTGCGCTCTATCTTGCCCGTCTACTTAGACCGATCGGAATCAAAGTCACTCGTCTGGCCCACGGAATGCCCGTCGGTGGAGAACTTGACTATGCGGACTCTGCAACCTTGCTGAGCGCGCTTGAGTTTCGGCGCGAAGTTTAGGGTGGAAACCAGCTTGATCCCCGGCAATTTAAGGAATGGTCAAAGCAAACATCGGCGTATAAGCTGGTAGGTGCCTTCTTGCCTGCCTCCGACCTAGGAATCCAATGTTGACGCTCCTGATTGCGACCGCCCTGCTCCCAACCACACAGGGAAAGACGCCAGTTCCCATCGTTGCGCCAATAAAGTTCTTCTATGGAGATCCAGTCATTTCGATCTCCGTTGATGGGAAGCCCCCCGAGGATTTCGGGCTCACGATGATCACGCGGCACTGTATCGTGACGGATGCCGCAAACGCTGGCGAGACTAGGCAACTGTCGATCCAAGGAAAGAGTCTGGGCGCTGCCAACCTCGAGAGTCCATCCGGTTCAGCGCATCCTGTCCTGAATGCGATAGGGCTCTCCGTTTTAAACGGCATGGCAGTTGGCATTGACTACGCCAAAAACGAAATCACGTTTTGGCCAGGCGGTCACCTCACCTCAGACGCCGCACAGGCTTGGATTTTAAAAGCGCCGAAGTGGGGCAGTGAGTCCAAAATTTGGTCGGCGCCCATCGAAAGGAAGGCAAACGTCGCTCCCGTGATCAATGCGATGATCGACGGAAAGAAGGTCCAGCTTCTGTTGCGAATTGGGCAGCAGGGTACCGCTTTTGCCAAGGGCCAAGAGCCCTCGTTGGGAGTCCCGGTCGAATACGGACCCGGTGGCAACCACGCCATAGAAGCCAATGTGGGTGTCGGGGCTACAAACCTTCCCTGGATTCTGTACTTTCGAGGAGTCAGCTACGACCCCGGCAAAGAGATCGATCCGAGCATCGTAGGGACATTTACGACAGAGAACCTGTTGGGTCGCAGGGTGTTGCTTGACCTGCCGGCCAATACGCTCTATGCAGAGCAGCTATCGTCAGATGAACAGCTGTCGATGTTCCTCTCCGAGTGGTTTCAGCTGCCGATGGACGTTCAGGCTGGGAAAGTTTTGATCAAGGAAATGCCGGAAACGCATTTCTACCCGCAGCTCGCTCCAATCTACAACAGCGAAGTTCTGGAAATAATGGGACAGACGATGGACCAAATCCTGGCGGCTGCACGTGGAAGGTCTGCAGAGAATATGAACTACCTGAAGTTGCTGTTCGAGCGTGTCTGGCGCGGCTACAAAGTGAAGTTCAAGCGGCCAAATGGCGACATTCAAGAAGCAAACTTCAGCCCACCGAAGGCCTAGTCTCAGTTGCCAGCTTCCAACATCGCGCGCAGCTGATCTGCCGTTTGCCTTCCTGCTGGCTCACCAGCCGCGGGAAGACGGTGCTCCAATGCCGCAAGAGCGGCATCCGCCTCGCGGGGCGAGAAACGGAATCCTTCAATCGCGTCGGAGGCCGCCCAGCGGACCCATGCCAAAACGCGCAGGGCGTCCGCCAGCCCAACAGTAGGGCTACTCTGCACAAACTGCTTGGCCTGATCCGCTCTCTCACGCAAGACATCGCGACCCACTTCGCGCCTTGCCTGTCGTTCTTCGGTGATTAAATACTCGCAGGCACCCCGGAACTCTGACTTAGAGCCAGAGATCACGCTGACTTGGACGTAGGCTCCCACCGCTCGGCTCGACTCGCCAAAAAGACCTCTGACCGCGATGCCTTTTGCCGCCAACGCCTTGATGACGGAAGGCAGCCTTCGCTGATGAGCCATTCCGATGAGGTGAAGCATCGCCGAAAGGCGTCTACCCATTCCGCTATTGAACGGACTCGCGCTTAGATAGCCAAATCTGGGTGAGTAGGCAAACGTCAGGCTTCTTTCCAGCGAGTTGGTGCATGCAGTTGCGAAGGTGTCACAGTTTTCGATTGACCACCCCGCACTGAGCGCCTGGATTCTTAGATGGTCTTCCTCGTTGACCATTAGGCCGATGGAACGGTCTTGATCCACGAGAAAGGCTCGCCCCGGGAGCGTCCACTCAAAGTCTGGCGATACAAGGCGACATCCAACCAGGTAGTCGCGCTCCGCGTTCGTAAGTCCCTTGTACACCTCCAGATTGAGTTGGGAGTCTCGGCAGGCGTCGAGAATGGAATGCATGACTTGGAGAAGCTCTGCTTCGTCCGCCCGATTCGGGAAACGGTGGCCCTGAAGATTTCGCATCAGCCGTGTCCGGGAGCTAAGGACCACATCCCCATGTGGAGCATCTTCTCCGAGCCACGCCGGCTTGGGCATAGAGCTGAGCACCATTTTCTTCCAGGATTCCTTCTCCTGATGGGATGCTCGCATACCCAATCAGTCTACTTCCTGCCATCGCCTAGGGACGCCGTGTACGGTGCGCAGACAGTAAACTCCAGCGGTTTGAGGAATCCCTGATGACCCTGTTGTCTCCTGCTCAATATCAGCCATGGGGACGTGGTGTTTATGATGTGGCGCCGGGGCTAAAGCCATTTGGAACTGACTTCGGTAACGGAAGGCTGGATCAGGCACTCTTTCAAATGGACTCTGAGTTTCCACGGTTCCGTGCCGGCAAGCTTGCTTGCATGCAAGAGCGCGCTTCTAAGTATCGTGTGGAGAGTCAGCTTGATCCAGTTGTCGCATCCGCCGCCGCCGAAAGTATAGCGAGATCGCTCTGTGCGGACTGGCCGGAGCTGTTTACACGAGAGGGCGATCTACTTAACTGCGCTGCAACAGGAGAAAATGTCGCCGTAACGCTGGATGATCTGCTCCTCCAAGTTTCTGAGGACGTGGCGATCGTCCAGGTAGAGGACGGTGTCGACTGGATTTCCTACCTAAATCTTTGTAGCCCCAGTCACTGGGCGGCAGAATCGAAGATTGGAAGTTCCTTTTTCAAAACGCACGTGCCGATTCCTGGATTTGAGAGGGTGAATGCCGCCGCCGGTGCGATGGTTGATTCGATGGTACGTCGCGGACCCTACGTGCGCTTCGTGTGGGGAGTCGAATCGGACGATCGCCCCAATCACCATCCTGTTCCTCCACCAGGCCAAGACCCAGCGGAATGGCATGGCCGGCAATTTGAAAAGGGATGGACCGTTCGATTTGAGAGACAGGTGGTTTGGGGGCTTCCTGAGGTGAATGCCGCTTTGTTCGTCATTCGAGTTGGCTTTGTCCCGCCCGTGAACGTCATGGCCGCTCAGGGAAGCTTTGAAGCACTTTGCTCTGCGGTCCGTTCGATGTCTCCGGCATCACTGGAATACAAGGGACTACAGGGATTTCTGGCCTCGGTATTGCCATAGGTCCGTTTCCGCTTTTCCAGGCACTTTTCAACCGGACCTGGCAAGGATTCGCGAGTTGTCCACAGCTTCACCGGACCCCAGGTTCAAATTCGGCTCAAATTGGTCGCGCGCGAGACGGATAACCGGTGGAAAACGATGCAAAAAATGTGATTAATGTGTTGACAATTTGTGAGCAATATTTCCCTTGACTTTCTACCCGTAGTGGTTAGATAATCACTGAGCCACAACATCTTGTGGTCACGTAGGAAAGATATGCAGTGCCCATTTTGCGGATACATTGACCAGAAGGTCCTTGATTCTCGCCCAGCAAGGGATGGCGAGGCTATCCGCCGTCGACGCGAATGCATCGGTTGTGGCCGAAGATTCACGACGTTCGAAGAACCGGAAAGGCCGCGACTTTTTGTCGTCAAAAGAGGCGGCTCTCGGCAGGAATTCAGCAGAGACAAAGTTCTCAGCTCCATGCTGTTGGCCTGCCACAAGCGACCCATTGAGGTCGAAGCGCTGCGAGATGCTTCTGAACGAGTGGAGCGCGACCTCTTCCAGGAATTCGATGATGAAGTTCCTTCGACGGCTATCGGTCAGCGGGTTCTCCACGAACTTCAACAGATTGACACTGTCGCCTACATTCGGTTTGCCAGCGTCTACCAGGAGTTTGAGACGATCGCTGATTTCGAAAGGATCATCGGCGATATGTCGCTCCAGCCCATTGCCGTCTGACACTACGACTCTTTTGCATTCTCACCCAATTCAACCGCATTACTAGCTCATGAAAATCAACCGCTATTTCACCACTCAGGGCGCAGACCCTTATGCCGGCATTCCATTTGAGCCGCGCAAGAGCGAGATCCGGAATCCAGATGGATCCACCGTCTTCCTCATGGAAAACGTGATGGTGCCAGCTCACTGGTCCCAGGTCGCCACAGATATCCTTGCCCAGAAGTATTTTCGGAAGGCAGGCCTCACTCCTGGAGTGATCCACGGAGTGTCAGAGGGAGATCCCAACGCCGCGTTCCTTGTCCCCACCGCGGACCATGAGACGGACAGCCGACAGGTATTCCATCGACTTGCAGGCTGCTGGAGACATTGGGGAGAGACGCACGGCTATTTCGACACAACCGAAGATGCGCAGGCATTTTACGACGAACTCGTTCACATGCTGGCCAAGCAGGTAGCTGCACCAAACTCGCCGCAGTGGTTCAATACCGGACTCCACTTTGCGTACGGAATCGCCGGCGTTCCTCAGGGGCACTATTACGTAGACCCTAAGTCGAGCGACCTGATGCGCAGCACCAACGCCTACCAGCGACCTCAGCCGCACGCCTGCTTTATTCTCAGCGTGAAGGATGATCTTGTCAACGAAGGCGGCATCATGGATCTGTGGACCCGTGAAGCCCGAATCTTCAAGTACGGCTCCGGTGTTGGAACCAACTTCTCGAAGGTACGTGGCGAAAACGAAAAGTTGAGCGGAGGCGGCAAGTCCAGCGGTCTCATGAGCTTTCTTCGCGTTGGAGACCGAAGCGCAGGTGCGATTAAGTCCGGCGGTACCACACGTCGTGCTGCCAAGATGGTCTGCCTTGACATTGATCATCCAGATATCGAGACCTTCGTGAACTGGAAGGTCATTGAAGAGCAGAAGGTTGCCTCGCTGGTGACCGGCTCCAAGCTGAACGAGCGTAACCTCAATGCGGTGATGCGAGCCTGCTGGCAGCCAAACGGTCCGATCGGCGATGCAAACCAGGCACCTGACTTCAACCCTCGCACCAACGACAATCTGCGGCGAGCGATTGCAGAGGCTAAGAAATTTGAGGTCCCCCTCAACTACATTCAGCGCGCCATCCAGTTCGCCCAGCAGGGTTTTAGGGCGATTAAGTTCCCAACCTACGACACGGGCTATGAGTCGGAGGCCTATCTGACCGTTTCCGGCCAGAACAGCAACAACTCTGTTCGCGTGACCAACGACTTTTTCTATGCTGTAGAACAGGGAAGGGATTGGTCCCTGACGTCAAGAACGACGGGCAAGGCTATTAAGACCATCGAGGCGACCGACCTTTGGGAGCAGATTTGTGAAGCTGCTTGGAACAGTGCTGACCCTGGCCTTCAGTACGACACCACCATCAACGAGTGGCATACGTGCCCCGCCGATGGCCGGATCAATGCAAGCAATCCGTGCTCTGAGTACATGTTCTTGGATGACACCGCCTGTAACCTGGCAAGCATCAACCTGGTGCGCTTCTATGACAAGGAGACGGGCCACTTTGATATCAAGGGCTACGAGCACGCGATTCGCATTTGGACGATTGTTCTTGAGGTCTCCGTCCTCATGGCACAGTTCCCGTCTAAGGATATTGCGACGCTCAGCTATGAATTCCGAACGCTCGGCCTCGGCTACGCCAACCTTGGCGCTTTGCTGATGCAGATGGGCATTCCCTACGACAGTCCGCAAGGGTTTGCCATTACGGGTGCTCTGACGTCGATCTTGGGTGGCGGAAGCTACGCCGCAAGCGCAGAGATGGCCTCCCAGCTGGGAACCTTCCCTGGGTACGAACGCAATTCAGCAAACATGCTTCGAGTCATTCGCAATCATCGCCGCGCCGCCTACAATGCGCCTCGCGACGACTATGAGGGACTCACCATCTATCCAGTGGGTATCAGTGATAAGGACTGCCCACCCGAATTTCTTTCGGCAGCTCGCTGTGCATGGGATGATGCCGAAATGCTTGGTGTGATGCATGGGTACAAGAACGCCCAGGTCACGGTCCTTGCCCCCACCGGCACAATCGGCCTCATCATGGACTGCGATACGACGGGCATCGAGCCAGACTTCGCGCTGGTGAAGTTCAAGAAGCTAGCGGGAGGCGGCTATTTCAAGATCATCAACCAGTCGATCCCGCCTGCTCTTATCAAGCTTGGATACACCGAGGCCCAGGTTGCTGACATCATCAGCTACACCCTTGGCCACAAGACTCTCAAAGGCGCACCCTTCATCAATCATGAGACGCTTGCGGCGAAAGGGTTCACTCCCGATGCTCTGAGCAAAGTCGAGGCCGCACTAGAGAACGCATTTGAGATTGGCTTCGCATTTAATAAATTCACCTTTGGCGAAGAATTTTGCACCAAGGTTCTTGGCTTTACGGAAGAGCAGCTCAACGATTGGACCTTCAGCATGCTGGGTAGCCTTGGATTCAGCAAGGCAGACATTGATGCCGCCAACGAGTATGTGTGCGGCACCATGACGATCGAAGGCGCACCTCACTTGCTGGATGAACATCTGCCAGTGTTCGACTGCGCAAACCGATGCGGCAAGAAGGGGCAGCGATTCATCAGTGCCGAGGGTCATATCCGTCAGATGGCTGCCGCCCAGCCATTCTTGTCTGGAGCCATTTCCAAGACAATCAACCTTCCGTCCGAAGCGGTCATCAAGGACGTTAACGACGCCTACTGGCTGTCTTGGACCCTTGGCCTCAAGGCGAATGCCCTGTATCGAGATGGATCTAAGCTGTCTCAGCCGTTGAACTCATCGTCAGATGACTCAGCCGCCGCGATTCTAGAAGCTTCCTTCGATGAGTTCCAGGAAGTCGAGGCTCCCGTTGTGCTCTCGCCTGCGGCGGCACTTGCTTCCGCACCAGCGATTTCCGATCCCGTAATGGAAGCAGCGACAAAGCTGGTCTATCGATACATTTCCAAGCGTCGAGTGCTTCCTACCCGACGACGGGGATACACCCAGAAAGCCCGAGTTGGTGGTCATAAGGTCTACCTTCGGACCGGTGAGTTTGAAGATGGTGCCCTTGGAGAAATCTTCGTCGACATGCACCGAGAGGGAGCCGCTTTCCGAAGCTTGATGAACTGCTTCGCGATCGCGATTTCATTGGGCCTTCAATACGGAGTGCCCCTCGAAGAGTTTGTGGAAGCGTTCGTGTTCACCCGGTTCGAGCCAAACGGCAGCGTTCAAGGTCACGACAATATCAAGATGTCCACTTCGGTCATCGACTACATCTTCCGAGAACTCGCCCTCAGCTACCTTGGCCGAACGGATTTGGTGCAGGTCAAACCTGAGGACCTTCGTGGAGATGCGATGGGACGCCCCAGCCAGGCTCCCGCCTTTGAGGATGAATCGGTTGAAGACGACGACTTTCATGGCCCAGTTCCAGGAAGAGCCCAAGTGGATCACACCGCGGCAGGTTTCCAGCCAAACGCTGGGCAAGAAGTGCTTCCGTTCGATACAGATCCAAAAGCCGTCGGTAGCCCAACTTGGGCAATCGAGCAGGCACAGAAGACTGCTGAACCGAAGTATGAAGAGCGCTTTGTGAGTGGACATGGTGCCAACGGGAAGGCGTTAGTGGAAGCACCGGCACCTAAGGGCGAAGTTGGACTGATCCTGGAAAAGATAAGACAGGCAAGACTCAAGGGCTATGAAGGTGACCCGTGCTCCAACTGTGGCGCTTTCACGATGGTTCGCAATGGAGTCTGTCTGAAATGCGATTCCTGCGGCGAAACCAGCGGCTGCAGCTAGTCGTTAGGAGCACAAAACCCATCTAGCTAATCCGCACCTCGTAGGGCTCCAATACAAAAAGGGTGGATGCCGTTTGGCATCCACCCTTTTTGTATTTGCTTTCGCTTGATCTTACAGAGTCAGCGAGAAGGTTGCTGGAGTCCAGGTTCCGCAGTTGGAGCCTGAAGTTGCAGCGACAGTTGCCGTCGTAGCGGTCGTGGTGATCGAGTAGCCGGTCGTGGTGCCTGTGCAAGGGTTGAGGGGGATGGAACCGCCCATATCCGTTGCGTAGTCGGCAAGTGTGCTGTCGTAGGCGTTGGCGGTGATGGCCTTGCCCTGGACTGCTGTTGCGAGTGCTCGAGCGTTGGTGTTGGCAGCGCCCTGTCGGCTGGCGTTAACCGAGCTGAGGTAGGACGGGAGAGCGATCGCGGTCAAAATGCCG
>CAIYLG010000061.1 GCA_903927025.1 uncultured Armatimonadota bacterium | reverse complement strand
CTGACGCTATCGCGCCGCCAGCTTCGATTTCCTTCAACACCTTCAGGATCTCGTCCTCGGTGTAGCGCTTGCCAGTTTTCTTCATGTGATTCCAGACGGATTTCACACTTCAAGTGGGTCAAACTACGGGGGACACGTCAGTTGACTATTCTGTTATGCCGTGGTTGGACTCGAAATTCCATCGCACCGAATTGATCCAGGGAGAATTTCAGTTTCTAGTCGCGGGCAAGCGCTTGTCTGTGCCAATGCCTAGTGAGTGGGAATAACAAGCTTTGGCGAGGGGTTGCGACAAGGATGGCGATGTCAAGGACATCGGCATCCTTTGTTGGAAGCTACAGTACTTGGTGCCCTCTCCGGTGCCTGACGCTTTGTAGGTGCTGGCAGTATCTCCGGAAGTGGAGAGGGTACGTCTTAATATTTCTTCAGGAGGTGATATATCTGTGCAGTGCATTAAGGGCTGGCGGAGGGGTTTATGATGCAGCGAACCGTTCTATAGGTTGTGATATTGTGTTGCCTTGTTGCGTACCTAATTTTCCCAACAAAAACTCAAACTCACCAGGATTTATTCTCGATCTTGGAGCGGTCTTAGGTCGAATTGAGCCCAAATGCCATCAAATGCAGTCATCCCGGGTTACTGACGTCGCGACAAAGCTCGAACAACTTTCGAGTGATCAAATCGCTGCTGGATACGAAGCCGGCAGCTAAGGCGATCGCAAAGTCACTGCTCCTGGATGATTTCTCTGTTCGCACTCTGCCAGAGGCGGCTGCAGTTTGTTACGCCACTCAGGAGATCTTCCAAGCAGACTGGTGGAAAGCTTCCCATCGCATGGCTTGGGATACCGCTCAAAAGGTCTTGCGGAAGCACGTCCCAGCGGTCAGCAGGAAAGTACTCGGAGTTCCAGAGGAGGTCGCCCTCATCTGTTTGGGCGTGACAGAACCCGACGCTGAAAGTTCTTTTCGCTGGCTAGATCGCGCGTCCAAATCTGCCAGCGGCAGATGTTCGTTTCTCTCGGTTGCGGCGTCGCTGGATTTGTGCAGGCGGTCCATTGTGGATCACCATCCGGAGAGAGCCCTAGCCTGTGCGACGTGGTGTGTTGGCCGATATCCAGAGCTGTCCATGTTGGAGAACTATGGATTTTTGCGGGCAATTTCGCTCTCAGATTTGAAGGAGCTGGATCGATTTAAGAATATCCGGTGAATCACCAACCGATAGATCGGGACGACTTGGCGGGTGGCATTCGGCTCTCGAACTTGGACTACTTCACTGGCGTGACGTCGACGTAGAGCGGGATCGTGATGTCGGGGTCGAGGCCGTCTACTTGGAACTCTCGGCTGAATTTGGGGTCGGTGTCGTAGCCTTGGATCAGCATCTCGGCCCTGTCTCCAACCTTGGCATCCTTCACCGATGTCTTCTCGCCGGAGCGGATTCCGTAGCGGTAGACGCGAATCTTGGTGCCGGGCTTGAGGGAGCTCATGCGGCCGGAGGTCACGCGGATCACCTTGTACTCCTCGGCAAGGAGGGCGCTTCGGTAGGGGCGGATGCGCTCGAGTTCTGGCACCGGCGTAGCGGCTGTGAGTTCCGCCTCAACGGTCGCCTTAACGGTATCGGCAAACAGCGCCTTGGCGATTGACTTCACTGCGACCTCGTTTCCAAACAGCTCGTCGGTGGAGAGTTCGCGAGGGTAGACGGCGGCGGCGATGATCTGCCCCTTCCACCCGTCGAGGCCGACGTGGAATGGGAGAAGCGGCGCGGTCGGGAGCAGACTCGCCACCGGGCGACTGCCGTTCACAAACGTGATGATGGAGTCGAAATGCTTGATGATCTGAACATCGTTGATGTCGTCCTTGAGCAGGGGGGCGATTTCGCTGTACTCCCCTTTTTTGGCAAACCACAGCTTGCCCTGCTTCACAAAGATCGAGATTCCCCCGAACTTTGCCAAGGTCCCATCCTGGGTGTAGGTGAAGGCCAGTTGAACGGTCTTCCATTCCGCGCTCTTTTGCGGCAGTCCCACCGACAGCCCATCCGTCTTTGAACTCACCGAAGTTCCGTTGACGCCGGCGGGATTGAGGGTGATGGAAAGATGCTTGGCCGGCTCGGTCGCGTTGGAGCCAACTCCCTTGTAGGCAAACTGACTGCCAGGAACCAGCGGCCAGTTGAGAGAGTCCTGACGGAGGGCGCAGAGGGCGATTAAGGTGGGAATCATGGCTTTAAGAGAATGGGACCCAGCTGCAGCTTGCGGTGGGATGAATCGAGAAAGAGTGTTGAGACCTCAGCGAGGCGACCTACTTTAGAGAGCGGAATCGAATATTCGTTCCAGCCCAGAGCAAAAGTCGAACCGGTGGGGACCAAGTCCACCACAGTGTAGTTCTTTCGCTCCACCTCCAAATAGTAGTTCGGCGAGTAGGTTAGATAGGCGCGTATCGGCCCCGGATTGCCGTCCCCTTTGAGCCAAAGGTTGAGCGTCTTCTTCCCCGCCCACAGGTCGCCATCCACATTCTGAAAGTGGATCATTCCCTCCGGCCCTGGAGAAACGATCGCAGAGCCATGGCCATTTGGCCCGTCCTGGTTCCACTCGACATTTCCGCCTCGCAGGTACAGATCATCCTTAAGGGAGGGGTCAAAGAGAACGGAGGGATAGGCCGAAGAAGCGGCCGAAATACCGAGCGCCTTAGGGTCACAAAGTTGAGGGCCGTTGGCGATGGCTCCGAATTTGGCCGTCTCCACCTGGGCGATCACATACGCTGGAACCTCAGGATCGTAGACTGGAACCTCGGCGGTGAGATCCGTTCCCTGAACGGTCATGGGCAAGCGATGCCAGGTGCGACCCAGCCAATTGCCTGGTTTGCCATAGGACACCAGCAGTTCCGCGTGGGTCAGACTTTCCTTGGAGTCCAATGAGCATTTGTAGTTCAGATGCCCCTGGGATGCGGTAATGGCGCCTTCGCCAAGAGTGGCAGGCTTTGCCCCACCAAAGATCCACGAGGAAACCCAGTAGGCATAGCCGTTGAACTCGTTTCGCGCCGTCGGCATGTGTTCCCGATTCGGGGAGAACGCAAACGCCTTGGGCGACTTAAGGTGACGATACATCTCCCGGATGGCATCGAGGCGAGTGTAGGAATCATCCAGCGCGGTGCCCATGTAGAGGGGCTTGGTTCCAAATCCTGCATAGGCGGCAGGGCAATACATTTCGTACAGCTTGCGGCTCAGGGTGGTTTCTGGGGCCTTGGCGTGCCCAAACGTCACGGGATTGCCAGCAGAGAGCCCCTGAGGGTCCACGTAATAGCCGCAGCCGTGAAACAGGACATACCCCGCAGGGCGATCGTCCAAAGCATGCATCAGGCCGATCATGGTGCTGGCCCAGGAGTAGCTGGTGACGATGGAGGTCGAGAGATTCACTTCCGGGCGCGTGGCCAGGTAGTCGAACAGCCGAACCATACCGACGGTGACTTGATAGATGTAGCTTCGGCTCTTGTCCTCAAGGAACTGGGAATTGAAATCAAACGGCTGCGGGTAGATCGGCCCGCCGAGAGACTCCGCCTTTTTAGGGTCGGTATTGCCGGTAGGTGGGTCCAGGACGACACCGACAAAGCCGGCCTGCGCCTCTGCGACCAGCGGCTTCACCTTGAACAGCTCCAGGAACGCGTATCCCGGTGCGGCCTTGGCCCCGTCCTTGTAGGTCAGGGTGGCCACCATTTTCACGCCCGCGGCGGCGGTGAACCTCACCTGCTCAACGGTGACGTCCCCCTGCTTTGTCCTCGACAGCACCTCGGGGTCCAGAGGGACGCTCCGAATCTCTTTGAGGTCGAACATGCCGATGACGTCCGGAGACTGCGCGAACGCACCGCCTGCGAGAGCGAACACAAAGCACAGCGCCAGGCCCTTTGCTGCTAAAGGTGCCTGGCGCGAAGTTGGTATCAGGGACATGGTCGGTTTACTTGACCAGGATCGGACCCATTTGGAGATTTCGCTTGTTCGGGTCAAAGAACAGCTGCGAGACTTCGCTGAGATTCTTCACCTTGCTGAGCGGAATCGAATACTCGAACCAGCCCGACTTGAACGTGCCGCCCTTTGGCACCAGCGTGACCTCGGTATAGTTGCCCTTGCCGAGTTCAACGAAGTAGTCGGAGTGGAACGCAAGGTAGGCAGTAATTGGGCCAGGCTGACCGTCGCCCTTCAGCCAAATGTCCAAAACCTTTTTGTCCTTCCAGAACTGACCGTCCACGTTTTGGAAGGTGATGGTTCCTTCTTCCCCGGGGGACACGATTGCCGAACCCTTGCCTTCGGGGCCGTCTGGGCTCCATGAAATGTCGCCCGTGCGGATGAACAGATCATCCTTCTCGGCGGGGTCGAACAGCACCACCGGATAGGTGGCATTCGCGGCGGTAATGCCTAGGTCGGACGGTTTGACGAAGATTGGGCCATTCCCGCAGTCGTGCTTCAGCTCGCTGTTCACCTGACCGATTGCGTAGAAAGGAACCGCGGGGTTGTAGATTGGAATTTCCGTCTGATAGGTGCCATCCGCCTGCTTTACCAAGTTGAGGCGGTGCCAGGTTTTGCCCATCCAGTCTCCTGGCTGACCGTAGGCCACCAGAAGTTCGGAGTGTGCCAGAGGGATCTTGGCGTCAATCGTGCAGGAGTAGATCGCCTTGCCTCCGACGTTGGTGACTTTGCCTTCGCTGATCGTGGGCGGTTTATCCGCACCAAACTGCCAATACTGCAACCAGGCAATATGGCTGAGCATCTCCATTCTCACCGTCTCGTGGTGGTGCCGGTTGGGCACATACACGAATGCTTTGGGGCACTGGAGCTTCTTATAGGTTTCAATGATCGCGTCAAGCTTGGTGTAGTAGTCGTCCAGCGCACAGCCCAGGAAGAACGGCTTGGTGCCGTATTGGGCGTAGGCGGTTGGGCAGTACATCTCGTACTTCTTGCGGCTGATCTTCGCCGGTTCGCCGCCCGACATCCCGTTCTCATCCGAGTATGGGCCGAGTCCGTGGAACACGATGAAGGCACACTCGCGATCGTCGATCGCATGGAGCAGAGACACCATCGTGCCAGCCCAGGAGTAGCCTGTCACAGTGGTGCTGGAGAGGTTCACCTCAGGCCGAGTCGCCAGGTAGTCCATGGCGCGAAGCAGCGCCACTGTGTACTGGTAGATGTAGCTGTCCTTGGGATCGTCCGTATAGGAATCCCAGATGCTGAAAGTGCCGGGGGTTAGCTTGGGTCCGCCCAGGGACTCCATCCGCTTGGGGTCGGTATTTCCGGTCGGAGCCATGACTGACATGCCCATGAAGCCGTTGTGTCCCTGCTCAAGGAGCGGGAACGCGCCAAATCTCTCAACCTTAACGTAGCCAGGAGCCGCCTTGGACCCCTCACGGTACGTGAGGATGGCGTAGATACGAACGCCAGGAAGCGAGGTGAATCGCACCTGTTCGATGATCACGTCGTCTTTCTTGGTTCGCGAAAGGATTTCTGGCTCAAGCGGTACGGAGTGGAGCGCCTTGAGATCAAAGATGCCAATCTTGTCAGGAATCTGACGGGCACCGGCCATCGCGATCGTCGAAAGTCCGACGACCGAGAGGGTCACAACGGTTAAGATTTTCTGAACAAACCTACGCATATCGTATTAATCGCTTACTGTGCGGCTTTGATGACCGGCACCTTTCTCCAACCCTGACCTTCCGTGAACTCACGCACGGTAAAGGTCCAAACCACCATCTTCTTGCCTGCCAGATTGTCCGCACGGCGGGCAAGGTTCACTCTTGCCGGAGTTGCGCCCGATCCCCGCACGCCCACGACATCGGCAGCAAAGCCAAGCTTGGCCGCCACATTTTCTGGATAGCCAGAACTTACGGCGAGCATATCTTCACCCACCGAATAAATCAGATTATGGCTGTCTCCTAAAAGCACCAACGGGCTTGTTCGGCTGGACTGCACGGGTCCACCGGCGGCGTCCTTCACCGCTGTGAGCATTACGGATTCCGGACCCGGCTTTGCGCCGGTGAGCGAAACTACGAGATCACCCGTCACCTGAACCGCGCCGGGAGTGGTGGTGAACTTCGCCTGAGGAGTTCCCGCATACCAATCCTGCTTCTTCACTTCGGCCGCCACGAGATCCGACGCGATGCCGATTCCGTAGCCCGACCAGTGGGTGTCTTCCTTTGAATACAGCAACTGGTCGGGATGGTCCTTTTTGAACTGAAGGAACGGAGGTACCAAATCAATCACGTTGACGCCGCTCTGCTTGAGCACCCCAATGAACTCCGCGTCGGCGGCATCGAGCCGAGCCGACTCCGAGTTGGTTGACCCACTGTCCAGCGCCTCTGGATAGATCGAAGCCTTGGCAGGAACCGGAACGATAACCAGTTCGATGCCAGCTTTCTTCAACTGGTCGCGAAAGTCCAGAATCGCTGGAAGCGGGTCGGCCGCAGTTGGAGACGTGGCGCGGCTAACCGCCTTGGCGGCATCTCCCCAGAAGGTTCCGAGGCTAAGGTGGTGGAGTTCATCGAAGTTGAACAGCCATCCATCGCTGCCCACGATGACGGATTCTTTGGCGGCTGTAGCCGCGGCGAGCTTTGCCGCGAGAGTTGACTTGAAGTCGTAACGAGCGGTGCTGGCGCCGCAGAGCGCAGCAACCGAAAGGGCGACGGCGATGCCGGCTGATCGAGTTCTCATATCCTTATTTCACTTCTCCCCAAAACGCTTCCCACGACAGCGCCTCGTCTGAATCCAGCTCTTGGCGGTTGAAGCCGCCGTACTTTGAATCCACCGATGCCCAGGGGACGAGCTTAAACCTTAATGTCTGTCCTACAGTAAATGCGCCGTCCGTCAGCTTGTTGTCGCGCATGCCCCAAACATAGACCACGATATTGGACCCTTTCACAGTTCCGCCCGTCACCTTTAGGTCGGTGAGCTGCAGTGCAATCAGGCAGTCTTTGTAGGGTACGGCACCCGGTTTGGGAGTTGCGGGCCGGGCAGCGATTCGGCCGGTGACAATCAGGCCTTCCTCTGCGGCCGGCTTGGGTGGAGCGGTGGTCCCTGGGCCTGCCGGCGGCTTAGTAGGATTCTTGCCGGGCAGCGGCTTCGTCTGAACGGGCGGTGCAGGCGGCTTTGTCGCTCCCTTCTTCGTGCTGTCAAACACGGCAACATCGGCCGTCACCGGAGTCAGCTGGGATCCGTCTGGGCGCGTCCCGGTGACTCTCACCGTGTAGGTGCCGATGGCGACCGGCTTTCGGTGATCGTCCAGGCCGTCCCAGTGCGTCTTCAGGGTTGCCTTCCCATCCACGTTGCCACCCGATTTGACGGCCTCATTGAGGACCCGAACCACCGCACCTTGAGCGTTGAGGACCTCCTCACGAAGGGTGCCCGGCACGATCTCCAGGGAGAGTTCAACCTTCTGATGGGTACCCAGATCCAAAGTTCCCGGGTTGGCGGCCAGGGTTCCCAAAGCGGTGAGCGGCTTTACCTCCGGCGTGATCTTCTTGGTCTCGACCGGCGGCGTTGGCGCAGCCTTCTTCACAAGTGGAAGATGAATCATCTTCCAGTCACCCTGGGCAAGGTCTCTCATCGAAAATTCGTAGACCACAATCCTCTTGTTGGCCAGCCGGTCCACGCCCCTTGCCAACTGGGCGGCAAGGTCTCGGCGCGAGGCATAGGCGCCGCCTGCGTTGATGACGATCTTGTCGATCGGCCGTCCAATCGCAACGCTGAGGTGCTCGGCAAAGCCGGCGCTGGTGCCCCAGCCCATTCCCTCCAAGGAGAAGATGTTGGAGAAGCTGTCTCCCAGCAGGAGAACATCTGCATTTCGGTCTGCCATCCAAGGTGATCCACCGGTGCCGGTCACCTGTTGGACCGTCACTTTCTGCTTCGCGTAAAGCTTTTGATCGGACGGGAGCTTGAGCATCTCGGCAATGTCGCCCAGATTCGAGACTTCCTTTGGGGTGATTGCTAAACTGCTCTGAAGGGTTGCTGGCACGCCGCACTGCCGCTCTAGAAATTCCCCTAGCTTCAGCGCGGTCGCATGCATCGCATCCGGCGTCCAGTGGGTGTCCGTTTCCAGATACAGCTTGGAAGGCGAACTCGCCTTGAGCTCCCTTAGGGTGGGGGTTGGGTCAAACACTTTGACACCGTTCGACTCCAGCTCCTGCTTGAACTTGGGGAACGATTCGTTTTGGAGGTCAAGATCCTTTGCCGCATCGCCAGCCAGCATTTCGGGATGGATCATCGGCTTGGTGCACATCGGCATCACCACAAGCTGAATGCCTCTCGTGTAAAGCTGTGCCTTGAAATCCAGAATGGCCTTTACAGGGTCAGGCTGAACTTCGGTGGATCCGTGCGACCTCTCCTTCAATCGGGTTGGATCCAGGAATGGACCCGATGTCAGATACTCCACGTCGGGACGGTAGAACAGCCAGCCGTCTCTTCCCACGTAAGCCTTTTCGTTGCCCGCGCCCAAAAGGCTGGACATCACCAGCTGAGTGGGGGACAGGAGGCTTGTGGTGAGTACCGAGTTCTCTTTAAGGCTCGTCTCAAAGGCGCTGATCTTCTCCATGCTGGGGATCAGCCCCCAGTAGCCCCAGAATCCCTTCGCCTTCCCGATGTCTTCTCGACTTGGGAGCAGACCAAACACATCATAAACCTGAGGCGCGAGCCCGGGCTTGGGCGACCCAGATGAAGGGCTCCAAGCGGCCTGCTTTGCCATGTTCTGCCTAATCTCGCTGACGTGCTGAGCGATCGGAACGCCAAAGACCACGGCCAGAAACAGCAGAACGGTGGCCATCTGAGACCCCTTCGAGTAGCTCGTATGGTTTAAACAGCGATCTGCCTCCTCTTCACGAGTGATGTGCTGCCGCCGGGTTTGTTTGGGGAGGTCGGTGTCACTCATAGGATCAGAAGATGAAGTAGATGAACGGGTTGTACTCTTGGGTTACGAGCACAACGATGGACAGCATAAAGATCGCCGCACAGCACACGGCCTTGCGGCGCGACATCGTCTGCGTCCACTCCCACGTGTCGGGCAGGAACCAGACGGCGACGGCGGCAATGCCGAAAGCGATGAGATAGAACGGCTTGTAGATGAGCCCTGGTAAGAGGGTGGCGCTGGCCTCATGGGTTCCCATCCCAAGCATGGATCCCAGGTAATGGATCGAAGCGTTGAGGTCATTCGCACGGAAGAAGACCCAACCGACAAGCACGATGATGTAGGTGATAAGACCGCGAACGACTTTGGGCAGTCGATGATACGGGTGCTTGTCGCCGACCGCACGCTCTGCCGCGAGGGAGCCGCCATGCAATCCGCCCCAAATCACGAAGTTCCAGGAGGCTCCATGCCAGAGTCCGCCCAGAAGCATGGTCACCATCAGGTTGACGTAGGTGCGAACCTTCCCCTTTCGGTTTCCGCCGAGTGGGATGTAGAGGTACTCGCGAAGCCAGGTGGAGAGGGAAATGTGCCACCTGCGCCAAAACTCCGTGATGGACGTTGACCGGTAGGGCGAGTCAAAGTTGCGCGCGAACACGAAACCAAACATGAGGCCCAGACCGATGGCCATGTCCGAGTAGGCGCTGAAGTCGATAAAGATCTGGAAGGAATAGCTGACCGCACCGAACCACGCATCGAACGGGTGAACGGAGTGGGAGTTGAAGGCAAGGTCCGCAACCTTGCCACACGGATTGGCAAGCAGGATCTTCTTGCCCATTCCAAGCATGAAGAACGCGGACCCACGTGCGAACTTGTCCATCGTCAGCGAACGGTGCTCAAGCTGATCGGCAAGGAAAGAGAACTTGAGGATGGGTCCAGCAACCAAGTGGGGGAACATCGACACGAAGCAGGAAAAGTCGATGAAGTTCCGCATCGCCTTCGCATCGCCACGATAGACGTCGATGATGTAGCTGAGCGATTGGAAGGTGTAGAAGCTGATACCGAGCGGCAGGATGACCCGGAAGAACGTATCCCACTGCAGGTGAGAGGCTCCAACCGAAACAAGCGCGCTGTTGTAGCTGTCCAGGAAGAAGTTGAAGTACTTGAAGAACCCCAGCATCAGGAGGTTCGACACGACCGACATCACGAGCGCCGACTTTTGACACTTCGACCTTGGCCCTGTTTCCAGTTCCAAGAGTTTGGGTTTCCAGTCCCGCCAGAACCTCCAAGAGTTGTAGGCGATGACGAGGCTGAGAAGCCAGTCCAGGAACGTGGTCCCGAACATGAGAAAGATGAATTTCGGATTCGCCCAGCCGTAGAAAACGTAGCCGAGCAGGGCAAGGCAGAGGTTCCGAGCCCGCTGTGGCGCGTTGCGAAGCGAGTAATACAGAAGCAGCGCTAGCGGCAGGAAATAGAAGACGAAAATTTGAGAGCTGAATACCACGCGTCTTATTCCAGTGTGCTGAAATCGCTCCTACCGATCACGATCTGTCCAGCAAATAAAGGCACGCAATCGTCCCTCAGAAATGGGACAATACCCGCGCATTTTGTGCTCGGGGCCGATGCTGGACAAATCTACACGAAAATGTGACCGCTGTTTACAGGTCAGGAGACCATGCCAAAAATCTTCTGCATGCTGGCCGCCGTCAGCTCGAGACGGGCGGCATCGGAGGGCAGGTCGGCCAGTTCCTTCTTGAACGGCTCTGCTACCACGGGTCCGCTGTAGCCGATCTTCTTCAAGGCATTCAGGAAGCCGCCAATGTCGATCAGGCCCGTCTCGCCGGGCATGCCGCGCACACCGTCCTGCTGCTCGTCCACGGGAATTCCGAGGGGACCATCGTTTACGTGAACGTAAACCACGTCCGTCTCATTAAGCTTCTCAACGTCTTCATTGGAGCCGTGTGACGTGTACAGGTGCCAGACATCGAGCAACAGGCCTACGTTGCCACCGATTTTTGCGCCAAGTTCCAGCATGTCTGCCATGGTGTAAATGAACGGGTGCTTGAACTGATCGCGAAGCGTCTTGGGGCCAATGAACTCTAGCCCGAGCCGATGCCCGTGCTCGCCAAGGATCTCAGCGATTGGCTTGAAGCGATCAATGTGAAATTGAATATTCTCTTCCAGCGCTCGGTCATTTGAGGCAGGCATGACCCAAGTCGCACAGCGATAGCAGCCTATTTCTGCGGCAGCCTTGGCGAGCCTTGGGAGCTTTGCCAAATCCGCCTTCCAATTCTCATCGCTCCCTCGCCAGTCCACGGGGAGCCCCCAGCCAGAGGCAATAATATCTGCACCCTCGAACTGCTCTCGCACCCATTCCGCGCCGTGAGACTCGACTAAGTCCGCGATCTCGGATGTGTCAATGTCCACACCAGCAAATCCGTAATCCTTTGCGGCGGCAAGTCGCTCTGCCAAGTTGGACACACGGACGCCGATCACGCCGGGGTTGAGTGCGATATACATAAAAGTGGGTTTACCGCATCCAAGCCGTCAGATGATGTCCACGGGATTAAGCCTTGAGCGGAGTTGTGATTCCGATGGGCTTGGGAACGTATCCCACGAAAACATCTGGGGTGTGATCGTTTCGCATCCTTGACTGAAGCACCTCACCCAGCACATCTCGATAGTCGGTGGTAACGCGCAGGTCCCCCGTCTCGTCCAGCTGGTGCGGCTCCAGGCCTGGCCACTTCGCGTAAACATGACCGCCCTTGGCCCCGCCGCCCAAAACCATCATGAAGCTGGCCCGACCGTGGTCCGTGCCTAGCCCCGCGTTCTCGGCCAGACGGCGACCGAATTCGGTCATCACCACAACCGTCACGCGACGCATCTCTTGCCCCATATCCTGCCGGAAGGCGGCAAGGGATTGGGCGAGGTCATCCAGCGAGAGCGTAAAGATGCCCACTGTACTTCCCTGCGCATAGTGGGTATCCCAGCCGCCTCGATCCAATGCAGCGACCTCCAGCCCCAAGTTGGCCCGAATAAGACAGCTTGTTTGAAGAAGACCTTGACCTAAATCTGATGTTGGATATTTGGCTCCATTGGCGGGTCGATACTGCTTTGGGTCGATCTTCTTGAGGCTGTCCAGCACCGCAAGCGTTTCTCCGCCGGCGTGAAGCACCTCGTCTTTCCCTCCGGCATAAAGCTCGCCGAGGACGTGGTGGAAATGCGCCTGCTGCTCCTCGGGGACATCAAGGCGGAAATCGGAAAGGGATTCCAGGGCAACCGCCGTTCTCGCGCCCCTCAGCGAGTCAGGGAGGGTGCCGCCAAAAGCCACCGCCCGGAGAGGAGAATCGGATTCCTTTTGAGTGGATGCGAGATGCCGAGCAATCCACCCGCTGGTAGGGCCGCTTCCTTCATAGGCCAGGCCCCGTTCGATGGCGGCCATTGCCTCGAAGTGAGATCGCGTGCCGTCCTGAGACCCGCAAGCGTGCAGGATGGCAAGTTCTCCTTCTCGGAAGGCAGGCAGCAGTGGCGCGAGGGCGGGATGAAATCCAAACTTTCCGTCCAGATCCAACAGGTGCGCACCTCCTGCCTTGGGTGGCGGCACCGAAAGGTTCGGTCGATTGCGGTAGTAGGCATCCTCGAAGTACGGCACCACGGCATTGAGTCCGTCGGCGCCACCGCGCAAGAAGATCGAGACGAGGATGTCATGGCCGGGCTCTGCCCCATTCTTGGCAATCGCGATATCGGCAAGGGCGGAGCGCAGGCCGGTCCAAGAGGCGAGGTGAAACCCGGATCCACCCAGCAAATCCCGTCGAGACAGCCTTTTGGTCTGCCCAGCGTCACTGCCACATGTCATCCAATCGTCGCGCTTTAATGGCATCGCATCATCTCCATTGGAACTCCGGCGAAGCGAGGCAGAGGAAGCACGCGCTGGTTGAATCCTCTGGATGGTTCTTGATTTCTCGGGCTACCGAATCCAGCAACAGGCTTCCGGAGGACGCTGGACGCGACCCCAACAGCGTCTCGTAGATCAATTCCGGCTCCTTGAGCGATGTCGAATCATAGCGGGTGCCCCCAACCGCTCCGCTGGCGACCTGGTGGGCGAAATTCCACCGTGGAAGCATGGAGCCGGTCCAGGCTGACGTCTTTGTGGGATAACCATCCGGCATCGGCCATTGGTAGAGCGGTTCTCCCATCTTTTCAAGGTGGTTCTGCACGTCCTTGCCACCATCGGTGTCTGCATCTAACGCTCGAAGGCTGCTGGCGATGAGGTCAAAGGGGCGCTTCAGGATGGGCGGCGAATCGATAAGATCCTTGGAGAGGAGGAGCGGACGAAGCATCGCGCGAATGTCTCCGCCCGTGTTCAGGTAGGTCTGGGCGGTTTGGTCGGTCCATTTGCCACCATCTGCCCCGAGGAAGGCGGCGCACAGCTTGCTGGCGATGAAGTGCGCGGTTGATGGGTGGGTGCTTAAGATCTGGAGCACGATGTCCGCGTCCTTCTCCCCGCCACCACCCGGAATGGTATGCCCAAGCACCCGCTTGGTTCCATTGTCATGCAGATCTGGATCGAAGCGGAAGGTCCAGCGATGCCGGAGGAAGCGCCTTTCGATCGTCCAGCCGGTAAAGCAGCGTGCGACCTCTTGAACGTCCTTCTGGGTATAGCCGCCCTTCACCCCTAGGCTGTGAAGCTCCATGATCTCCCGAGCGTAGTTCTCGTTAGGATGGCCAGAAGTGTTGCCCTGGTTGTCGAGGAACATGAGCATCGCCGGGCTATGGGCGGATGCCTTAAGCAGGTTTGGAAACGTATCCAAAGCGTGCTGGCGCACCACTTTGGTCTCATCAGTTGCCTTTCGGAAGGCCGATAGGCCCTTGCGGCTGTAAATGTTGAAGTGGTTGGTCCAGAAGTCGACCATCCGTTCTCGAAGCTGATGGCGGCCATACACCGCCCGCAGCAGCGCCGCCGCCTGAAGTTGCCTCAGCACCTCATTCTCGGGCAGCTCCTGCGTTTCGTAGGCGTCCATCTGAAAGACGTCGAGTCTGTTGAGCAGGAATTGGAGCCTTGGCTCCTCGTCTTCACCAGCCTTAAGCAGGCTGTCGACATAGCCCTCTTTCCCCAACGCCTTTGCCCGGGCAACATCCCCAGGGCGCGGCCCGAAGGTGGTGCGATGCACAAGGCGCAGATTCTCCTCCGCGCCAGCGGTCGGGAGGGCTAAGCGCTCTGGGCGCTGCGCGATGCGGCCAGCCAGATTGGCGCATCCGCCCAGCATCGCCGCACCGCCCCCCAGGGCTCCCAGCTTCAAACAGTCTCGACGAGAAATGCTCATTAGGCTGTCTCGGTTTGCTGAATCACCACTCTGCTTTCTGTTCGCGTTCTAAGCGCTTTGACGCCGGCACCCATGGCGGTGAGCCACAAAAGTGGCGCAACGGCCAGCCAGCCGACGATTGGGAAGATGCATCCCATGATGAGAAACCCTGCGCCTCGTGTGAAGGCCGCATACGGTGTCATATCCGGCGACATCACCTTCAAACGGTCAGCGGCGTTCAGCGAGATGCCGGCAAGGCCAAGGGAGGAAACCCCAAAGAGACCCAGAACAAGCACCCAGCCGATCAGTTTCAGCACCGGGTTTGGTGCCTGACCGATCAATCCCAGACCGATGAGGCCGATCGTCAGGGTGAGCAATGCCCCAGTTCCGAGACAGCGCCACGGCTTTTCCGTTACCACCGTCTTCGCAACTTGGCATTTCTCTGGAAAGAGCAGACCATACGCCAACGTCAGCGACCATGCTGAAATACAGCTTCCAATAAGCAGCGCCAAAAAGGCGAGTACATCCCCTTGAATAAACATACAGATCCTCCGCGATACCAACCGCCAATGCCACTGCGCAATCCACATGAATGAGGTTGCAGCAATCTTAATCTCTAGGCCATTTGGTCTAATGACATCGGTTTCGGTATAGAATCGTGGACCAAAAATGCCAGAAGTTCCTCTTCCTGTCCGTGTCGCTGCAGATTTGCGCCAAAAAATCGAGGATGGGCTATACCAAACGGGCCAAAAGTTGCCCAGCGAGCGTGATTTAGCAGACCAAGCCGGCGTAAGTCGTCAGGTGGTCCGCCAGGCCATTGCCGACCTCTGTCGTTTGGGAGTGCTGGATTGCCAGCCACGATGCCGGCCCATCGTGATTACGGGTGCTTCAGCCAAACCGATCAAGCGCAAGCGGGACGCGAAGATCTACCTTGCCGTTTTCCCTCACGTGAGCGACATCATCGCCTCCCAACTTTTGAAGGGCGTTCAACAGGGCCTCACGGATCCAGACGTGGATCTTGCGATGTCCCCCGTGCCGGTGGGACGCATGAGCTCGGGCCACGAATCGGAGCGTCAACAGCTTCTCAGCATCGCCTCGGACCCCCACGCCAGCGGACTCATCCTTTGGTACATCGGGGCGGAGAGGAATATTGGCGCTCTC
The DNA here is from genome assembly GCA_903927025.1 of uncultured Armatimonadota bacterium. Taxonomy (GTDB): domain Bacteria; phylum Armatimonadota; class Fimbriimonadia; order Fimbriimonadales; family Fimbriimonadaceae; genus Fimbriimonas. The sequence goes on along the minus strand of CAIYLG010000061.1, from coordinate 93,727 downwards.
CAAGTGGTGAGAGACGCCAAGATCCCGATGGTGTTTGTCGACCGAGAGCCGCCTAAAGGATTTGATGCGGACTATGTGGGTACCGACAACCATGAATCCGCCCGGCTTGCCGTCCAGCACCTCATCTCGCTGGGCCATCGCCGAATTGCGATGCTGACCAACGAGGAGCCGGTTTCCAGCGTTGAGGAGCGGGAATCTGGCTACCATGCCGCTCTGACCGATGCGGGAATCGATATCGACCCAGACTTGATGATCACGGTGTATCTGGAGGGGCAAAGCTTTGAGCAGGCGGTGAGAAGCGCGATTGAAACGGCCCTGGCACTCCCTGATTCGCCCACCGCTATCTTTGCCGTAAACGATCAAATCGCGCTTCGAACCCACTCGACGCTTTTGGAGATGGGAGTTGCGATCCCCGGACAAATCTCGGTCGTGGGATTTGATGGCTGGCTGCGCAGCATTCCTGGCGGAGGAAACCTAACCTCTGCCGCACAACAGTTCGAACGCATCGGACATCTGGCGGTCAAAACGCTTCAGGAGCGAATCCATTTCGGGACGCCAAAGTCCTACCGACACGTCATCTTGGAGGCACCGCTCCTCCTAAAAGGGTCCACGGGCCCGGTTAGAGCCCAGCAAGGTTGATTTCGAGGCATGGTTTGCAGCAGTAACCTTCCGTAGCGGAGTCAATCAAACTAAACTGTCTCCTTGCCGGGCTCAACCCTCGGCAGAGTCGGCGGCGAATGATGGGCATCAAATCACAGGGAATTTCAGCATGCCGTGTGAATCGGTGCGTCAAGCAAAGCATCGTGTTTGCGCTGCTTGCCTTCTCGGCAATCCTTTCCGCGCAAACCCCGCCGGAAGATTTCCCGCATTTCACCGTCCCAGGGCATGAGCCGGAGATGGAGGCGCTGCGCAACCTCTTTTGGCGTCACTACGAAAATGCAGGCCCTGGAGCCACCCTTTGGGATGAGTGGATTCCCACCCCAACCCTTTGGCCCGCGCTTAATGAGAATGCGCGGCTCGTCGAAATACGAGATCGGTGGGAAAAGACGCTCACCGAGCGGATTCTGGACAACGAAGGGTACGTGGCCACCCACCAGCACCCCTCCATTGCCCACCCGCTCGGCTGGCCGTTTCCTTTTTGGTCCCAGGGTACCGGCGGTGCCGGCTGGCATTTCTCCTTCCGGGGCATGGTGGGTCCGCCCTGGAGACCCAACAATCTCAGCGATACCGCAGGGTGGGAACTCACTGGGGCATCGAACCTGGGCATGATGGCCGATGGCTGGCAGATCCAGCTCGATAGCACTGGCGCAAAGGTTCTCACCCCTCAGCAGACCATCGATACGTTCCAAGCTCCGTTCCTGCAGCTGCGGTGGCGCGCCATTGGCCTGACCAACGCTCACCCTTACATCGAATGGGCAACCGAAACGGAATCTGGGTTTTCTGAGTCGAGGCGAATGTACTTTGACCCTGCGGACCAGGGAGCGGTGACGCTCACGGTGATCCCCCTCTATCAAAACCCACGATGGACCGGGCACGTCACCCGACTCAGGATCAGCTTTGACAATCCTCCTGCGTCCACGGTCATCCTTCAGGGCCTGTTCACGCAGTACGACACGCGGCAAAACGTCAACAATGCCAGCTTCATTGATGGGTGTATCTCGTACTTCAATTGGACTGGAAATGTAGAATTTTTAAGAATGAATGCTGCACGTATCCGTGCCGCGATTGACTACATGCTCACCGACCAGCACGTTCGCCAGAAGCATGTGGTTGAGACGACCTGGGTGGGTCATAGCGGGCAGAGCGGCATTCACTACGAAGATGGCAAGAAGCTCCTCCTATCCGGACAAGGGATCGGTGACAACTATTGGGACCTTCTTCCGTTTGGCGGCATGGACACCTATGCGACGCTTCGGTTCTACGGTGCCCTGCGCAAGGCAGCCGAACTGGAACGAGAGATCCGGGCTCACCGGTCTTGGCAGGTAGGGGCTCCCGGAAAGGGCCTTACCGCGGAGAAGCTAGACCAGCTGGCCGATGAAATCAAGCACGAGGGCAACCGTCTTTTCTGGGACTCGAAGGCGCGGCGCTTCATCGCTTGTATCGACTCTGCTGGTATGCCGCACGATTACGGATACACCTTCCTGAACCTTGAGGCGATTGCGTACGGGTTCGCGGAGGAGAGGCACGCCCAAGAGATTCTGGAGTGGATCAAGGGCCAACGGATCGTGGGAAGCGACACCTCGACCGGAACCGACATCTATAAGTGGCGATTTGCCCCTCGCGCCTCGACCAAGCGCAACATCGACTGGTACATCTGGTCTTGGTCCGCACCAGAGTCGCTTCCCTGGGGAGAGCAAGTTCAGGATGGGGGCGCAGTGCTAGGTTGGTCGTACCACGACATCATGGCCCGGCTAAAGATTCTAGGCCCGGATGATGCGTGGAATCGCCTGCGGGAGATCGCGTTTTGGTATGCGGAAGTGTCGGCAGCGGGCGGCTACCGGAGCTACTACAACGGCAACCGGCCCGGTCACCTCCAAGGGGGCGGTACTCCAGGAGGGCTCGGGCTGGATCACGAATTCGTCGAGAGCATTCTTGTCCCAGAGACCCTTTTGGACGGGTTTCTGGGATTTGAACCCACGCCAGATGGCTTTACCGTCTCCCCACGGCTTCCCAAAGAGTGGCCGGAGCTGACCGTCGACCACATTCACCTTCACGGCGTCACCCTAACGATTCGCGCGACCCACCGGCAGATTGAGATCACGCGTTCGGGTTCCGATGAGCCGCTTAAGGTCGTGATTGATGGCAAGAAACCGATTGAGTGGAAGGACGCGAAGCCTCTCAAGCGGCAACTCTAAGTTCACTGGGCTACACTTTTCCAACCTCTCAGCATGACAACGCTTCTCCTTGCCGCTCTTCTCGCTCACCGAACTCCGACGCTTGCCGACGTGATCGCAAACGTGAGGACGGCGGTCGCCATCACGTCACCTATCCCAAAGTGGGAGGAGACGGATCTGAAGGGCACCTCACAATTTCGAGGCGTTTCCAGCGGGTATGAGCTCCGCTTTGAACCGAACGGTAAGTTTGTGCAGGCGGTGGACAGCAAGCTTGGCCAGACTTTCGGTTGGGACGGCCGCAACTTTTGGGAGATCGACCTCGGAGGCGCCACCCGTCACTTGGCCTTCGAAGATGTAGACCGAGTCCAGTCCCTTGTCTTTCTGCTTACCGATTTTTGGCTGGACACTAGCGCCCCACTCGACTTAAGCCTTGCCTCGAGCGCTCCTTCCAAGGGCCTTTATACGATCATCTCGACCTCCCACGTCTCGGGGTTGGAAGAGCGGATTGACATCGACGCGAAGACGTGGCTGCCGGTTTCCGCTGAATTTGACATCGCAGCAAGCAAGACCAAGATCTCCCTGAGCGATTGGAAGATGGCGGGCGGAATCCGTGTGCCAACCTTGGCGCGGCAAACGGCAGAGGGGCTTACAGATACCTTTCGAGTGGAAGAGATCCACGAGGCAAAGGCATCCCCAGCGTCGACGTTTACAATCCCCGCCTATTCTCCCAAGGACATTGAATTCCGCACCGACCTGCCCTCTTCGATTGAATGCAAGCGCGCGGAATCCGGTCATATCCTCCTCCATCCCCTCGTGAACGGAAAGGATATCGGCTGGTTCATCTTGGACAGCGGAGCGGATTCGATGATCATCGACAAGGCCGCCGCCGACACTCTCAACCTGCCCAAGATTGGCAAGGAGACGGTCGTCGGAGTGGGCGGTGCGGTGCAGGAACCGTTCCGAACTGCATCCGACCTGAAGTTGGGTCCTGCCACGATGCGCGGGCTGACGTTTCTTGAGATTGATCTGCATGCGCTAAGCGACCTGTTCAAGGTGAAGCTTGCGGGAATCATCGGCTTCGATTTCTTTCGGCGCTTCATCGTGCAGGTCGATCTGAAGACACCCGCCGTGGATCTTTTCGACGTGTCGACTTATCACCTTCAGCGTGGAGACTGGTCGAAGATGGAGTTCAGCTCCGGCAACCCGGTGGTGCAGGCAACGTTTGAAGGGGACAGGAAGGGCTGGTTTCGCCTGGATACCGGAGCAAACGGCAAAGTCGTCTTCCACTCGCCGGCCGTGGAAAAGTTAAAGCTTCTCGACCATCGCGAAACCTCGGCGGTAGGCATGGCCGGCGTTGGTGGAACGTCCGATGCAAGGATGGGCAAATTGGCATGGTTCGAACTCGGCGGCCATCGCTTCGAGGCCGTCGACGCTGTGTTCTCCCAAGCGAAAACCGGCGCCTTCGCCGACCGTTACCTAACCGGCAACATCGGCCAAGACCTCATGGAGCCTTTCACAGTCGTCTTCGACTTCGGCGGCTCCCGCGTCGCATTCCTGCCCCACTAGACGGCCCATAGGTCCATCACCCTCAGCACTCTGCTAGTTATCACCTATCCGGGGAGTGGGGGTTTTAACACGATTGCGCCCAGGATTTTAATCCAGGTCCCTATCCGATACAACTCGGACGATTGCGCTTCGCGCTCCGGAAAGCCCGAAGGGCTTACTTGATCCAGCGATCGGGTTGCGACGCCAACGAAGGCGCTAACCTGGACCGGAAGACGAGCCAAGCCCCGTACCCCGAAAGAGGTTCTCTAACCAAGAGAGAGTCCATGACCTCAGCCAGAAACCTCTCCACGATTAAGAGAACTTCGTTTCTTATGCGGAGTGTTGGACTTTCCAGGGCAGACCTAATTACAATTCCATGGAGTCCATTTGTCGGGATCCGGGGCGCCGTTGACTGGAGATTGATCAACCACCGAGACCCACTTGGGCGTACAGCTTTCTCCGAAGCCCGAACGAGAACATGTTTCCGTTTTGAGGAATTTGAATTGTCCATTTACACAGGTGTAGACATCCTGCTTGTACGACTGACTGTATGCGAGGATGATTCGAGTCAAAGGGTAGGTAACGCCAATATTGAAGCCCGCACCGAGGCTTGCCAACCCCTCTATGCCTAGAGTAGCGTTAATACCAGCTGTGAACTCCATTGAACCAGTCTGGGGCGGAGGAACTATTGAAGGTCCCTTCGTAATGATCGTTGGAACAGCAGGCGAGTAGAGGTTCTCGTCCGTACAAGGGTGGCCAAGTCCGACAGGTGGAGGAAACAGTGGTCCGACTTTGCACGTCTTAGGTTTTTTTCCTGGAGCCAAACTAGCTGGGACGGCAATCAGCAACCCATCAGTCAAGTCCCCAAAGGTAGTAACTGTGACTGCAGCAAGAGTGTGCAACGCCTGAGTTGCGTTCGCACTTGATACCGCTACGGCTGGATCGACGCAATCGAACGGGGCAGGAGCGTTTAGACCGCTAGGAGGGTTACCTTCGTAAACCGGAAGCCCTGGATAGGCTGCAGTAAGGTCCAGTAGATTTCCAGATTGGATCACCGAGGCGGAGGCACCGCCGACTACGGAAGCTACCGGGTTGGCATTATAGTTCGGCGCGCCGGTAGCTCCGACGGCGTAAGAAATGTAACGAGGATATGCCGTATCTGGCACGGCTGGATCAGCCGCTACCAAGATATTCAAAGTGACCGGAGTCACGCCAGAGGGAGGAAGATACGTTACCACGGCTTCACCAAAAGGTGGTTGAAAGGAAGGTGCGGTGTAATTCCCACTTGCATCAATGGAGCCATAGTCCGCCGACCAGGTTCCACCCGCCGCAATTGATCCACTGGGATTAACGCTCAGGGTATAGGTTTGCCCAGCGGTTAACTCTAGTACATTCTGGCTAGCGCTTGACTGTAATTTCAACGAGCAAGTCGGACAAGAAGTGGCTTTTGATGAGGGCGTTGCCAACGATTTTAGAACAATAGTTTCGGCACTACGTCGTGATCCTCGGAGGAGACTAACTCCTCCTAGGCCGGCAACAACGATGGCGAGGGGGAGCGCCACCGCCAAAATATGGCCTCCTTCTTTGAATGCCCGTGAACTAACTTGACGCATTTTCTCCTCCATAGTTTGTTTCGTACTGACGAATCTATCGAATCCCAGATAGGCCACTACTCACAATGGCTCTCTCTCACTACTTCCAGCAAGATGTACTAAAGCCGTTGGCCTATACTATCATACTTTTTAAAATTTACGGGTCTCTTTGTCGCTTCAATCCAGCTATTTGCGACCTACAGGCTGGCACTCCGTCACTTTCTTGCCGTACTGAACGAAATAGAGCTAAGCGAGTAGCTAGCATTCTGGCCAAGGCTCGTACCATGAAGGACTAGGCTGTACTATCCAGTACAATGGAATTGTAGCTGGATAGTACGGCTCTGAGCACATTCTACAGCTTAGGGCGGAATCTAGAGTCTGAAGACAGGAGAGCCGACCGCGTTGCGGTAGGGCATCGAAGGCCCACCGCCGTTTCCAGGGAAGCCCTCGTTTCACGAGCGCATCTTCGCTTCGCAGAAATGGCCCCCTTGGGGCACTTCCATACCAAATCACCCCGACGGGCTGGTTTCTGCGTAGCGAAGGGTCAGCCGCTCCGGCGGCTTACCCTGGTACATTGGGTCGCGGTTCATATCAACGCCAACGGCGTTGTTTCTCCGGGAAACCGGAATCTCAGCAGATCATTCCGCGGATGCTATTGCCGCCGTGGGCGGGAGGCTTTTCGCCCATCCAGCGCTCGTCTAGGGGTTCGCTGGCGAGTTGGTAGCGGGAGTCGGTGGAGAGTCGGATTTCGTTGGACTGGTTGTCGAGCGAGCCATGGACGGTGAAGACGCTGAAGATGAGGACATCCCCCATTTTGAATTCCTTTGCCGTCAACAGCCTTCCGCCGAGCTGGTCCCGCGCGTCTCGCATGTCCAGGCTGTAGGCGCCAAAACCGGGGAATCCGGCGGCGCTGAGCTCACTCTCGTTGCTGCGGTTCTGGCAGGCGGTATCCACGTCCATGGTGCAGTAGCCGCTGAGGAGTGCGGGGATCTTGTGCGACCCTTCCAGGAGAATCAAGCCTCCCACGTTCAGTGGAACATCGCCAAATGGCACCCATGCCGTGTACAGTCGATGCGTGCCTCGGCCCATGTACACAACGTCACAGTGGGGATAGGTCCCCTTGCCCGGCGCAACGGATCGCATCCAAGTGTAGTCGTAGTGCGTCGCCGGCCCGCACAGAAAGCCGTCGAAGAAGCCCATCATCGTCTCTCCGTAGATCACTTGCCGAATGAGAGGGCCTGCAATAGGGCCGTTGGCGATATCCGGTCGAAAGTAGGTGTCAAGCCCCGGCTGTGCAAGCGCAAGCTCGATCGGCGCTGTCTTATCCAGGAGGTCCTCATCGGCCAGGCACTGACAGATTGCCGAACGAGCGGAGGCAACATCGGTGCGGTTGAGAAATCCCGGCAGATAAAGATAGCCATCCTTGTCCATCTGCTCCCTTAGAGCAGCCCAATCGCCGAACAGGGCACTGCTGTCTGTGAGAAACCCGAAGCAGGAATCGGACAGGTCCAGGGAAATTCCGCCAGAAGTGAGGGGAGAAAGTCCGATGCTGCTCATGTTTTATTATGTGCCGCTACAATACTGATGTATGGACACGCCGATCCTTATCGACCTTCCCGACAAGGTGGTGTCTGACCGCGTGCTTTTAAGGCCGTACAAATCTGGCGACGGGCAGGCGCTGTTTGAGGCGGTGGACGAGTCGCGGGAGCACATTCTTCCCTGGATGCCTTGGGGACCCGGCCATCAGTCGGCAAGCGACTCAGAGAACCTCGTTCGTACTTGGCGAGCCAGGTGGGAGCTTCGAGAAGACCTCGCCATGGGGATGTGGGATCGCGCCACTGGACTTTATCTGGGCGGAACAGGCCTCCACCGAATCGACTGGAACGTACGCTCTTTCGAAATCGGCTACTGGATCCGAAGCAGCCAACAGGGGAAAGGGTACGTTACGGCGGCAGTGAGAATGCTGAGTCGACTCGCCTTTGATTCTCTCATGGCCAACCGGGTGTTCATCCGATGTGCGGCGCCCAACGTTCGGAGCGCCGCCGTGGCCCAGCGATCTGGCTTCGTCTTTGAGGGATGCCTGCGAAACTCGATCCGAGACGCGAACGGCGAACTGCATGACGCCCAGGTCTACAGCCTGATCCCATCTGAGTGGGCGGCACTGCGAGACCAAGCCCCTGCACGCTGACCGGAATCCTTAACCTCAAAGCCTTTAAACGCTGCAAGAAATAGCTCCCGACTGCAGCGTGCGGGTAGGCTCAACTTCAACTTACGGATAGGCGGCGCATGGCAAAAATCGTTGGCTTGGACCTCGGCGGAAACTCGATCAATGTAACGGCCTATGACGGCCAATCCTTCCTCATCGAGCAGATGGCAGAATTGCCAAGTTTGGTCACTCAGGGGCCAGCTACCTGCATCGGTCAGCTCCGATCCGCCTTTGAGAAGGCACTGGAACTCACGGGCTGGAGTGCATCCGAAGTCGATGCAGTCGGACTCGACACACCGGGCCCGATTAGCGCCGATGGAGTTCTTTGCTCCAAGGGTGCAACCAACTTCTCCACCGAGGCTTACTGGAACTACGACCTTAGAGGCGCCCTCTCTGCCAATCTTGGCCTTCCGGTCACGTTCTTGAACGACGGAAACGCAGCCGCCCTTTACGCCCACTGGCGAAGATATGGACACGACGTCAAAAAGACGTCTGTCTCTCTGATTGTGGGTACTGGCCTTGGCGGAGGCGTGGTGGCGAACGGTTCCGTCCTCGTCGGTCGGGTTGGATTTGCTGCCGAACTCGGCCATGTGACCCTCCCGGGAGATTGGTATCCCCACGGTACGATTCCAGCGCGATGCAACTGTGGAAAGAACAGCGACCTTGAGTCGATTGCAAGCCTCACCGGAATTGAGCTAAACCTTCTGCCTTACTTCCTGCCGAAATTCTCCGGGCATCCTTTAGCGGATCTGCCAATAAAGGATGCCGCCAAGAAGGTACGCGGCTTGGCAGAAAAGGGAGATGAGCTCAGCCGAACCGTGTTCCGAGCCCAGGCTTGGGCGCTTGGAGCGCACATTGACCAGATGATCAACGTGTTTGACCCAGATGCCATCTTCATCGGCGGTGGAGTCATCGAAGCCTCTGAGGACCTAAAGAATTGGTATCTCGCCATGATTCGCGAATCCATCCCATTCCGAGACGAGCAGCGAGATTTAGAGATTGCAATTGTCCCGGATGGAGACAAGGCAGGCGCTCGCGGCGCTGCCGTTTTTGCCTACCAGTCAACCTTGTAAAATGCGATAGCGCGCAGGGGAGGGAGAAGGATCCTCCCACGTGCGCGCTATCGGTGCCTTTACCCGTTCCGCTCAGCTTAGAGGGTCAGAGAGAAGGTTGCCGGAGTCCAAGTTCCGCAGTTCGAGCCGGAAGACGCGGAAACCGTTGCGGTTGTTGCCGTCGTGGTGATGGAGTAGCCGGTTGTCGTGCCAGTACAAGGGTTGAGGGGGATAGAACCGCCCATGTCCGTTGCATAGTCGGCAAGCGTGCTGTCGTAGGCGTTGGCCGTAACAGCCTTGCCCTGTACGGCGGTTGCGAGTGCTCGAGCGTTGGTGTTTGCGGCGCCCTGTCTGCTAGCATTCACTGAGCTCAGGTAGCTCGGCAAAGCAATCGCAGTCAGAATGCCCAGGATCAGAACGACGACGAGAAGCTCGATGAGCGTGAAACCTTTGCGAGACTGGATGTTTTCATTTAGCTGCTACCGTGACTTGTTCGACTCATCTGCCTTTCAGACGAACGTCAAACCGATTCCCCCCTTGCCTCCGTGCCTACTTGCGCACTTCTGAGGTTATCAGGACCAGGTAGCTACATCTCGGTCAGTCATTCTGCGATCTTAACGGTACTCGTTTAAGAGTCACTGGAAATAAGGAAAATTCGACACAAAATGAGTACTTGATCGACTTTGGACAAGCGGAATGGGCTCCCGGAGATCGGAACAGCTGAAGTTGGGCTATGCCTCGACTTCGCCGTCTCGGGTTCCTGACGCCGCCGTCAGCGGCTTTGTCTCCTCGGTAAACCCTCGGCTCCAGCGGAGGAGGACGTCGTGAAGGTCATCGGGACGCACAGGCTTCACGATGTAATCGTCCATTCCCGCAGCCAGACAGAGTTCTCGGTCACCGGTCATCGCCCTAGCAGTCATCGCAATCACAGGTGTGTGCTTGCCTAACGGTCCCTGGAATTTTCGAATCTCAGAGGTCGCCATGTACCCGTCCATCTCCGGCATGTGAACGTCCATAAGCACCACATCGTAATGGGCGGCGGCGAGGGCTTCTACAGCAAGCTTTCCGGTTCCCACCGCGGAAGTCTTACAGCCAAAGCGCTCCAGCATCATCATCGCAACCATCTGGTTGATCTCATTGTCCTCTGCCAGAAGAACCTTGAGGCCAGCGAGCTCCTGAACTTCAACGGTCGGCTCCGCATGGACTTCAGCCTGCTGCTCACCCAATACGGTGAGGATAGCGGTGAGGATTTGAGACTGCCGAGTGGGCTTCATGAGAACCACAGAGAAGCCTTTATCCCGCATGACATCTGGTCCGCCATGGTCGCCCATCGACGTGTACAGAATCATCGGCATGTCGTCATAGCGCGGATCTTCTCGGATGAGATGGCCCAGCTGCTCGCCGTCCATTTCGGGCATCTGCATGTCTAGAATCGCAACTCGGAATGGCTTACCAGCATCGCTTGCGGACGCCAGAATTCGGAGCCCCTCAGCACCCGACTCCACTTCAGTGGGCTGACAGCCAAAGGAAAGCAGCTGCTCGCGCAGGATTCGGCGGTTCGTGGCGTTGTCGTCAACGACGAGAACAGGAATTCCGCGAATGGACTCCGGCGAGGCCCGCTTCGGCTTTGGCTCCTCTCCTGTCTGCAGGGGAAGCGGGACGTCGAGATAGAACGTGCTTCCCTTCCCTTCCTTGCTTTCCATGCCGATCTCACCATCCATCAACTTGGCAAGCTGCTTACAGATAGCAAGTCCGAGGCCGGTGCCACCGTACTTTCGCGTCGTGGTGCCGTCTGCCTGGGTAAAGCTTTCGAAAATCTTATCCTGCGCTTCAAGCGCGACACCGATGCCGGTATCCACAACGGCCAACCTCATGTTGACCGCCGTTTCGCTACGCTCAAGGACTCGAACTTCGAGCGACACTTCGCCCTTCTCCGTAAACTTGACCGCATTGCCCATCAAGTTGGTCAGAACCTGTCGAATTCGTGCGGGGTCCCCTTGAACTCGCTCTGGGGCTCCCGGTTCATAGGAGCAGGTGAGTTCTAGACCCTTTCCAAATGCGTTGCCGGCAACAAGGTCCGTGACTTCTTCAGCAAGGGTGCGCAGGTTGAAGTCTGTGACTTCGATGTGCATCTTGCCAGCCTCAATTAGGCTGAAGTCGAGGATGTCGTTGATAACGGTAAGGAGGGCCTCAGCGCTCGTTCGAACCGTGGTGGCAAGTTTGTACTGCTCGTCGGTGAGATTGGTCCCGAGCATAAGCTCGGTGATTCCGAGGATGCCGTTCATCGGTGTGCGGATCTCGTGGCTCATGTTCGCGAGGAAGTCGGACTTCGCTCGGGTGGAGGCAAGGGCCTCGTCACGCGCTTTTTCTAGCTCTCTGCGCTGCTCTTCCAGCAGGCGTGCATGGTGCTCAGCTTCGGCACGAGCCACTTCAACGGCGAGCATGGCAGCCTTGAGCTCTTCTTCCTCTTGCTTGCGGGCAGTGATATCCCGGTTGACGCCCACGATACCGATGATCTGTCCCTGTGTGTCTCGAAGGGGAACCTTCGTGGTCCAGAACCAACGCGGATTTCCAGCGCGGTCCTGAGAGATTTCAACTCGGTTGATGACGTCCTTTTTGCCCTGGACGATGGACTGTTCATCCTCATAGAACGGCTGGGCGATCTCTTTGGGGAATAGGTCGAAGTCAGACCGACCATTCAGCTCGTCCTGCGCCTTCACACCCAGATGCTCAAGGTGTGCGGCGTTGTCCAATAGAAATCTGCTGTCCCTGTCCTTCACGAAAACTGGGTCTGGAAGGCTGTTCATCACCGTCTTGAGCAGGGTGCGCTCTTCTTCGAGCGTGACTTCGGTCTTTCTCAATTGAGTGATGTCGAAGCTGGCGCCCATCACGTAAAACTTTCCGGCACCCCGAGGCTCGATCAGGATGTCGTCATAAATCCATCGGATTTCGCCCGAAGCCAGGAAGCAGCGGTACTCGTTGCTGAATCCCTTGAGGCCAGTTTTGAAGGCGCGAATCGAAGCTTTTTCACTCCTCTGTCGATCTTCCGGAAGCTTGCTTCTGTTCCACGCATCCGCCCAGGTTTGCCCTTGCGGAACTTGAATCGGAAGGATTCGTCCGGCGGCCTCTTCATTGGATATGTGCATATCCCAGATGTAAAACCCATCCACTTCCACCACATCGGCGTGCCAAAGGAATAGGCGCACGGAATCCAAAATGTGCCCGAGGTCTGCTTCCAGTCTCGCTTGTTGCTGGCTCGCGCGCACCGCCTTGCGGTTCAGCGTCTCCGCGCGATGGACGGCGAGATAAGCGAGGCCACCCGCGACGAATGCACAGCAAAGGATCGTTACCAAATATCGAATATCGGTTTCGATCTTGGGGAACAGGAGAAACTGCCCCACATCCACCAGGAATGCGCCAACGAGAACGGCACCCAGCGTGAACAATCCGATAGGAATCGGGCCGAGGTTGGAGCGCTGAGGCGGATCTTGGTTCCGCCCGACTCCCTGGGGTCTCTTATCTGCCATCGGTCTGCTTCGTCCCGCGTGAGTTGCCGGCTAACTCAAGGATACACCGTGTTTTAGCATCACCATTGTAGAAAGGACATATTGCTAAATCACTGTCCCTCTTTTAACTGACACAGATGGGCTCTAAAGGCAGAAAGGCCCCTTCCCCGGGCTGGGGAAGGGGCCTTTCTGGGATTTTGGCTAGTTAGAGCCTGTCTGGGGCACGGCTACACCAAAGCAGGACGCCCAGTCAGCGTCTGTTCCATCCAGAGGTGCGCGTCGAAGAATGGGAATATCTGCACCACCAGAGGCTGGAGGCTGCGGATACTTGCCATCTACGATGAGGTTGATGATCCTTCGAGCCTCTCGAAGGTGACGAGCCGTTGGCTCATCCGCTGCTCGAGGAATCGACTTGTCGATCTGCTTGGCCAACTTGCGCAGGCTCTCACGCTCGATTACGTTGAGATCAGACTTGGTTGCCGAAGCACCGTTGATTCGAGAATCAATGGTTGCCAAGTAACCGATCTGAAGCGCGCGGCGGATCACATCGATCTTTGCATGCTTCTGGCCGAGTTCTTCCCAAACGCCATTTTGGATGTCGCCGGCAAGGTTCGCCACGGTGTAGGCCGATGCCGTTCCGTTCTGAACCTCATTGTCCAGGAGTCGCTGAATGCGCGACTCAGAGAGCAGCGAAGCGATCATAAAGTTCTGTCGACCTACCGAACGGGTGACATCGCCATCTGGAAAGAGCTTTGAAAGCAGAGCTCGATTCGTCAGGGATTCCGGCGTGTGGAGGCCGGCTGCCACGATAAAGTGCACGGCGGCGGCTTGATCTGCCTTTGAGACCGGCTTGAAGACGGGCTCTCCATGGCCGACGTGGTAGTTCGTCTGGACGACGCCACCGACGTACCGCATGATGCGGTTGATCTCCGTGAAGCGCTGGCCAACGACGTTGTTGTAAACGCCGACCACGTCGTCATAGTTCTCGCCGTACTTTGCGGCAGCCGGAAGGATCAGCTTGGCGACGCGATCGATATTCTTCAGGCCCAGTTCGCTCGAACGGACGGCATCTTTACCAATGCACTCACTCTGAGTTTCTGGATCCTCAGCGTACATGTAGTTGCCAAACTGCAGTTCAGGGTGAGTGATCTGCTGAGCAGCCCACTTGTCGAGGGTCGGCTTTTCTGCGTCGGGAGTCTTCGCACCGTCAATCGGTGCGTATCCCCACTGAATCGCAAACTTGTCGTACGGTCCAATTCGGCCAAGCATGTCTGAATGGCTTACACCGTCACCCGGCTGAGCGACGTAGTTGAACCGCGAATAGCTCATGATCGATGCGGCGACGCCGTTCTTTGAGACAAATCCGGGCGTACGCAGCTGCTTCGTAGTGAACGCCGCGCTCGCCTTGAAGTTGTGCTCCAAGCCAAGCGTGTGGCCAACCTCGTGGCACACGACGTACTCCATCAGAGGACCCATCAAGTCGTCTGGCAGTGGGAACTTTCGGGCACGGACATCGTAGCCGGCAGCCTGCGAGAAATACCAATCCTGAACCAGATTGAGGACGTTGTGCCACACGATGATGTGTGCCGAAAGGGTTTCACCGCTTCGAGGGTCCGAAACGTGGGGGCCCATAGCGTTGGCAACGGTGGAAGGAGCCCAACGGATCACGGAGTAGCGAGCATCTTCTGGATTCCAGGTTGGATCTTCCTCTTCCGTCGGGGCGTACTTGCAGACAATCGCGTTGCTGAAGCCAGCCTTCAAAAATGCCTGATTCCAATCCTCAACGCCGCGCTTGAGCCAAAGCTTGTACTTTGCGGGTACTTCGCGGCTCACGTAAAACGTGATCGGCTTGATCGGGTCGCTTACAGCTGCACTTGGGTTCTTCTTCTCCAAGCGGAACCGATCGACATAGGTCAGCGAGACTGCCTTTTCTTCCGGTCGGCCATAGGTCGTGAAGCTGGTGCCAAAAAATCCGACTCGGTCATCCCGATATCGAGGCGCCATCGGCCTTTCCGGGAGCAGATCGAAGCTGTAGTGCACCATTGCCGTTCGCGCTGCGGCACCGGCGAAGGTAAGGAGAGATCTCGTTTCGATGTTTGTAGGAAACGCGGTAACTCGATCAATGTAGGATCGAGAGGGGTCCACGCCTGCACCGCCGACGATGCCGGCAACTGAGAATGGAGCTTGATCGGATAGGAACAGTCGGGTGACGTCGATCACCACACTCTTCTCTTTTCCTTCTGCCTGGATCGGGAAAGCGGCAAGAATGGGCGAAACGTTTGCAGAGGCTACACCCTTGGCAAGACCGTCTTTAGCCGTCGTTCTCAATTCGTAGTGCTGCTCGCGCATGAAAATCGTGTTTTCATGGCGCTCGAAATAGACCACGTGAGTTCCAGCAGCAATACCCGGATAGATCGGGCTGTCAGGAACTTCAGCGACCTCGGTCTGCCAGAGGAAGACACGCCCAAGCTTATCGGTGGGGATCTCCCAGAAAACGGTGTCCTTTACTCGGTGAATGGAGAGCACACCCTTCTGGGACTTTGCCTCCTTGGTAATCACCTCATCGTACGGCTTAAGCGTCTGCTGGGCAGCTGGTGGTGGACCGCCGGCCGGTGGGCCACCGCCTGCACCCTGTGCTCCGCCGGCTCTTGGGCCGCGTCTCTGTGGAGTTTGAGCCGGTGCCTGAAGCGCCAGCCCGGCAACCATTACGGTTGCCAATGCGATAGAAAAATTGGATCGAAAAGATTTCAAATCAGACCTCGAAATGGCAACTTACACTAATCCGCCGCCCGGCAAATCTCTAGGTATGAGAACTCTAATAATTCGCTCCGTCCGAGATGCCTCTGAATTGAAAGTACCAGCCCTCCAACGGAATGAACCTGCCAAGATGGAAGCAAGATGAAGCCGTCCGTCGTTCTCTATCACCCTGTTGCCGAGGCAGTGAAGAATCGCCTTAAGGAGAAGTTTCAACTCCATGATTTCGGGCCAGTGAATGAGTCAAATCGAGACGAGTTTCGTAAGGTCGCGGTTGCCGCGGACGCCCTTATCGGCATGGGATTGCCGATCCCGACCCAAGACCTGTCTGGCTCCAAAACCCTCAAGGCGATCGCGACGATCTCCGCTGGCTACGACTCGTTTGATGTGACTGAGCTCAGTTCAAACGGAATCGTGCTGATGAACCTCTTTGATCCTCTCACCGAAACGACGGCCGACCTGGCCTTTGCCTTGCTGATGGGAACGGCTCGCCGGCTGGGTGAACTCGACCGCAAGATGCGGGCAGGAGAATGGGCTTCTGGTGTAGGACCAGCTTGGTTTGGGCTAGACATTCACGGCAAGACGCTCGGAATCGTCGGGATGGGACGGATCGGCGCCGCCATCGCCCGGCGCGGTGCTCTTGGATGCGGGATGAAGATTCTGTATACAGCCCGCACCCCTAAGCTCGAGGCGGAGAAATCACTCGGAGCCACCAAGACGACCTTGGACGAGCTGCTGCAAGAATCCGATTTTGTCTGCTTAGCCGTTCCCCTTAGCGCAGAAACAATGAAGCTGATCGGTGCCCGAGAGTTTGGTCTGATGAAGAAGACCGCCATCATCGTCAACATTGCCCGCGGCGGAGTTGTCGACGAAGCGGCGATGATTGCTGCCCTTCAATCGGGTGCAATCTACGGCGCAGGTCTGGACGTATTCGAGCAGGAGCCGCTCCCGATGGATTCTCCTCTGCTCAAGCTGGACAATGTCCTCCTTGCCCCGCATATCGGTTCCGCAACCCAGCAGACGCGTGATGCGATGTCGGCTTACGCCGCGGAGACCCTGATTGACTTCATGTGCGAAGGGAAGGGACGCAATTTTGTGAATCCAGAGGCGCTCTCAACGGTTGGCTAGAACACCTACCGCGCCACAAGCGGCCACGATGGCCAGGACCGGGAGTTTCTTGATCCATCCCAATCCAAACGCCGCCACCGCGAGAGACACTGTCAGTAGGGAGACCCCTGGCCCGTTCATCAGCTTTATCAGGACGGGGACAAACGCACCGACCACGGCAAGGTTGAGCCCACGCACCAATCCTTCTGCCGCAGGGTGATGCTGGACCCGGCTATACAGCTTCTCGATCCAGACGATGAGCAGCGGCGGAATCAGGATTCCTGCCAACGCGGCAACGGAACCCCAAGGGCCCAGCATCAGATAACCCAGACTGACTACCCATAGTCCGTTGGGGCCCGGTGCAAGCTGACCGACCGTGAGCGCCTGACCAAACTGGGCATCGGTTGCCAGTCCACGAGGGACAAAGCTGTTATGGAGACTGGAAATGTTTCCCATTCCGCCGCTCGATAGGAGCGCCGCCCTCAGGACGTACAGGAACAGCAGTCCCGGATTCACTTTATATGCTCCCGTCGAATGCTTAGGCGATCTGTAATCCAGTTTTCCAACGCTCCGATTCCAGCTCCGGCGAGAAGAACTATCGTGACTGAGACGCGGCCAGTCCAAATTGCGGCAGCGGATCCGAGCATGATAAACGAAGCAAACAGAAGCTGGCGCCAGTTGCGGCGCAGGCTGTGTCGGAGCGGCTGGTGTGCCATTCCGCAGGCAGTCACCATTCCGAGCCCCACCGTCGCGGGCAACACCCCTTTCATCGCACCCTGAACTGCAGGAAGGTCCCTAACCGCAACAAACGCGGCAGTGAACAGACACGTGACCAGCGTGCTGGGAAGCAAGAGCCCAATGAGGCACAGTGCCGCAGCCCGCGCTCCACCGATTTGGCGTCCAATGGAGACAGTGAGAGCAATGAGGTTAATACCAGGCGTCATTTGGCACAGCGACCAATGCCGATTGAACTCTTCTTCCGTAACCCATCCGTGAAAATCCACCGCATTACGGCGAATTAAGGTCATGGTGATGGTGCCGCCGCCGAAGGATTGAATGCCGATCAGAAGCCAGATTCGAAGCAGCTTCCAATTGCCGGTCAACTACCAGCTCCACCATTCGCCAGCTTCAAACCGAAGTCGAACCGACCCGAACGCCTTGTCGAGCCGAATCGCTGGTTTTCCGTCTATGTGGGCGCCATTTCCATCTATTTCGATTGGAGCAGAGTTGGCGGCACCCCCGATGTCTTTGAGCACAAAGGTCTGTCCCGAGGTCGCCGCCGAGGCAGGAGGCATATGAATCATCCCCCCTCTTTTCCCTTTGAGGCTCACCCAGACCATCGAGTTTGAAGAAGCCTGAACAGTGCCAATATCGCCGCCGCTTGCGATGAATTCCTGCCCCTTAGGCGGAGCCGCGCTCGCAGCGACGTACGTGTCCGGAACACCGGTATTCGCGACCGCACTATAGGTGGCACCTGGTTCCGCAAGGAACCCGCCGGAGACGAGTTCCGACGCAGGGCAGGCATTGCCCACCACCACCGTATGCTTGGAACCATCGTGAAGCCAAATCCCATATTTGGCGCTGGTGGGATAGTCTGGACTGGTGTGAACGTCCCCGCAGTAGTTGCCGATGATTCGGGTGTTGACCGAGCCAAACCCGACGTCGACCTCTGAGTACTTGCCCACGCCCTCTCGAGAATTGAGGTGAACCTGGTTTCCGATAATGGAACAGTTCGTACACTCGCTGAACTGGGGGCCAGTCCCCAAAACGATGCCCTGCTTCATGTTGTTTCGAACCATATTCGAAGCGATATTGAGCCCGGTGCAGTAGGTGCATTCAATTCCAGCACCACCATTGGAAAGCACATTGGCTCCGCTGATGGCGTTATATGACGAGACATGCAGGTTGATCCCGTCGCCCTTATTGAAGTCGTAATGTCCGCCGATAATTTCGCAGTCGCCGGGAGACCAGAGACCTTTATCCGTGAAGCCAAACCGGACGCCGTCTTCGCCATTCAGGACGGAATAGCAATCGACGAGGTCGATCTCATCGGAGGTCTGAAGCGTGTTGCTGTTTTCAAACAGGATCCCGCTGCCGCTGCAAGAGGTGACATAGACGTTGTCCAGACGGGTGAATTCGCAGTTGATCAGCCGGATGCCATTGCACGGCTTGCTTTGGTGGGACTTGTTTCCGTCAAACCCAACTCCCATGATGCTGGAATCGGGAGCGTGGTCCAGCGTAAGCAGATCCTCATCAGCGTTGTCCCCCTGAACAAGCACCGCGCCGTCGACGGCTCGATCGCTAAGCCAGCTTCCGCCCGGGCCAAGCCAATGTATTTCTCCGCGAGCTACCAGGTGCCTCACCAAGAAGCGATATCCACCAGGAAAGTAGAGCGAGCCCCCGTTCTGAGTCGCATCGATCGCACGCTGAAGGGCGACGGTGTCGTTTGTGACGCCGTCGCCGATGGCACCGTAATCCAGCGGGGTGCGAAGGCTTGTAGCGGGAACGTTGCCCTGAAAGAAAACGCCGCTGACCAAAATGCAGCTTCCGACAACGGAGGCAAAGGTCAAACGTCTCAGCATGGCAGGGGATTAAGGACGGCGAACCGACGTTCTATCGTAGCACTCAGGCCGTCGGCCGACGGCGCCTAACGCCGCCTCCGAGCTTTCGTTGGTCGATAAGCGCCTTGGCTTGTCCCATGTTCTCCAGTAGGCAGATCACGTCGTCCTCGACCCCCATCGTTTTCAAGAGCACCACCTGTTTTTCAGATACTGGCTTGCCGCGCCATCCGGCGTTAGCCTGGACGATGGGCGCGCAGTCTGGAAAAGTAATGCGAATGAGGCGGTCAGCTTCATCAAACGCCTTTCCAAGATCTGCTCCAAGCGGGACGGGCGGAAACTCCATGGATGCGGTTCGAAGCGTGATGCTGTATTTGCCCAGGAGATCGATCGACATGATCGCCCTCCGATCCCGGTCGTAGCTGGAGGAACCACACGGGAGCACGTATTCGGATTCACCGGTCTTCATCCATGCAAGGCGACTCACTCCAAGCACTTCTTCGGGAATGCTGAGCTCTCGGATAAGGTCGACTTCTGAGAGCACCGTCGAGAGATCATCAAACGATGTCGGACGTCGGAACATCTGCGCCTTACGGGCAGGTTCCAGTTCGTCTGCCCACTTTGCGGCCTCAAATAGACTCTGCCCCTGCAGATCAAAATCGGGTGGCAGACCCACGAGACCCGCAACGCTGGCCGGTGCAGGCTTGGGTGGCTTCGGTTCCTCCTCGCGATCTGGCCCTGCCAGGTTGAACTTGTCGGAGAGGTCCACCACATCGATGACCATACAGTCAGGCTTGTCGCTATCTGCAATCGCTCGCCGGCGCATTTCGCCGGTTGCGAGTCCGTCGACGGTGTTAGGAAGCACCCTTACGCCCCTTCCCGCCATCTGAGTGTAAAGCCCCCAAGACTGGGTGGGTCGGAGCATCAAAACACAGTCAACCGCTGGAATGTCGAACCCTTCCGTTGCGACATCGACGTTGGTAAGCACCTGCGTCTTTCCAGACCCAAATCGCCGCAAGACTCCTTCGCGCTTGTCTCTGTTCATCGTGCCATCCACGCTTTCCGCGGTGATGTGATGGCTTCGGAACAGCTCAGCGACGTCCTTTGCATGCTGAACGTCGACGCAGAAGACAATCGTTCTTCGGTCGCGGGCGATATCGGACCAGTGGCGAAAGGCGGTGTAGTTTCGCTCTTCGGTATTAACGGCGCGTGCTAGCTGGCCCACGTTATAGTCACCCGCCGTGGTTTTGACCTTCGACAGGTCACAGGCAGTCGCGACTCGGAAGCCTCGAATGTCGACGAGCCAGCCATCTGCAACGGCCTGGCGAAGCGGGTAACGGAAGACGACGTCCTCAAAAATGGACTGCTCGCTGCCGTGAAGCGGCTTGTTGTCCATCCGGTGGTCGGTCGCGGTCACCGCCAGCGTAAAGCAGACCCCTTCATACGAGCCAAAGCGCCGCATCACGTTTTGCCAAGTGTCGGCTGGCGCGTGATGCCCCTCGTCCATGATCAGAAGACCCGGCTGGAACCAGCTAAGGCGCTTTGACTCCGGACGCCCGATGGACTGAACACCGGCAACCACCACCCGACTTTCTGGAGCAGCTTCGCGATCGCCCCCTTCAATGCCCACGTGCAGACGCGGGGATTGAAGAGCGATTCGGGCGGATGCTTGGTCCAGAAGCTCGCTTCGGTGAGCGACGACCAGTGACGATTCGCCATAAGACGCATCGAACTCATCAACGAGGGAGGCGAACAGCGTGGTTTTTCCGGTACCCGTGGGCATCACCACCATCACCCGGTGCAGACCTCTATCTTTTGCCGCCATCACGGCAGCCTTGGCGCGGACTTGGTACTCCCGAAGGATGATCGGTGCGGCCTGGCCTTTGACTACGGCGTCATCATCCTCAAAGAGGTGATGGGCGATCATTGCCGTATCGGACCTCCGCAGACCGGAAACTGATGGGAGTGAGTACAAGGCTGCATTTCCGGTTCCGTGCACGAGCAATCGCGCGGGATTAATAAGACGGTCTGAGAGCGGTCAAGGGGGCAGAATTGTTGGGCATTTTTTCCACCCGAAATCCCCACAATCTCATCGCTGCGAAGGCCTAACGAAAACTCCGTTGGCAGGCCTCATGGCTCAGGGACTGTCCTCACCTCCAAGTAAACTTGGGGCATGGGAGAGTCTACATTGGAAGCAAGGCTAGAAGCGTTGAGAGTGGAGGTTACGAAGGCAAATAAGCTATTGCCAGAAACGGGCCTGGTGACCATGCATTCAGGAAACGCCAGCGGATACGACCCCGAATCTGGGATGCTGGTGATCAAACCAAGCGGGATGGATTACGACCGGATCACCCCGGAATCGCTTGTTCAGGTCCACGTCCCTACTGGAGAAGTGATCGGTTCATCTCTGCGACCCAGCGTGGACCTGCCGCACCACCTTTTCCTTTATCGGAATCTTCCTGGCGTCAAAGGAATCATCCACACCCACAGCAACTACGCCACCGCCTTCGCCGCCGTTGGACGACCGGTACCGCTGGTGCTGACCGCCATTGCGGACGAATTCGGAGCGGAGATCCCATGTGCCCCCTACATTGACAACGAGGGAGAGCACATCGGTGAGGCGATCCTCAAGTACCGAAATCGGTCTCCAGCCATCATCATGGGCAACCACGGTGTTTTCGCCTGGGGTGATTCTCCCAAGTCCGCATTGAAGGCTGCGGTGATGACAGAAGACGTCGCCAAGACGGTATGGATTGCCATGCAGATCGGAGAGCCAAAGGTCATTCCTGCCGAAGAGGCTGAGAAGTGGTACGACCGCTATCACAACCGATACGGTCAAAGCTAAGCCGGCCGCATCAGTTACACCTGTTTGAGGCGTACACTCAACGTACGCCTTGAGCCTGCTTGAAACCCACTCTCTAACCTGTGCCTTCGACGACCTCATCGCCGTCGACCACGTCACGTTTAACGTTGAGAAGACCGAGGTCTTCGGTCTCGTGGGACCCAATGGAGCCGGTAAGAGCACCATGATCAAGGTGCTCACAACGCTGCGCCGGCCGACGTCCGGGACCGCCATAATTTGTGGCCACGATATCACCCAAAACCCCGCCGCCGTGCGATCCATGATCGGCTATGTGCCTCAAATGGTTTCAGCGGATGGCGACCTAACCGCACGCGAGAACCTGATGCTTTACTCAAAGCTGGTGGATGTCCCGTCTGGGGAGCGGAAGAGTCGCACGTTGGAAGCGCTGGAGTTCATGAACCTTGCCGATGTCGCCGATAAGCGCGTTCGCCAGTTCTCGGGAGGCATGATTCGCAGACTCGAAATTGCGCAATCAATGCTTCACCGTCCCGCCATGCTGTTCCTTGATGAACCCACCGTAGGGCTCGACCCGGTAGCTCGAGCATCGGTTTGGGAACACATCATGCAGCTTCGCGATACGTATCAAACGACGATCCTGCTGACCACCCACATGATGGAGGAGGTCGAGAACCTCTGCACAAAGATCGGCATCATGAATCACGGCAAGATGATCGCGATCGGAACCGCTTCTGACCTCAAGACAGCATCTGGCAACCCAGACGCCACTTTGGATGAGGTTTTCATCAAGTTTGCAGGGGCTGAGCAGGCAACCCCTGGCGGCTTTGAACAAGCCGCAAGATCCAGGCGCACCGCGAGGCGACTGGGATGACTTTGGTGGGCCGATTCTTCATGAAGGCGTTTGCCATCGTGGAAGTCGAGATGATCAAGATTCGGAGAGATCCGACAGAGATTCTCTCACGCGCCATCCAGCCTGCACTCTGGATGCTGGTGTTCGGCCAGGTCATGCAGCACGCCAAGGCGATTCAGACCGGCAAGCTTGCCTACATGGACTTCATGGCACCCGGCATCCTGGCCCAAAGCGTCCTATTTACTTCGATCTTTTATGGCCTCTCCGCGATTTGGGAGCGCGACCTGGGCATCCTCCAGAAGTATCTGGTCAGTCCGACTCCTCGTTCCGCTCTGGTGACGGGCAAAGCCATTTCTGCAGGCATTCGTGGTTTGATTCAGAGCCTGTTTGTCTATGCCTTATCGCTGGCCCTTGGCGTTCAGTTGAACTGGAATCCCGTCAGTCTCTTAGGCGGCATGGTGGCGATTGTGCTCGGAGCGGCGTTCTTCAGCACCTTCTCTCTGATCATCGCCTGCATCGTCAAGTCGAGAGAGAGATTCATGGGGATCGGTCAGGTGCTGACGATGCCCCTCTTCTTTGCCAGCAACGCGATCTACCCCATTTCGATGATGCCAACCTGGCTCCAGGTGATCTCCAAGGTGAATCCGCTTACTTACCAGGTGGACCTACTTCGTTCCACGATGATCGTTGGCGGCACTCAGGCATTCTCTCTCGGGGTTGATATCGCGGTGCTGTTCGGGGCAACAATCGTGGCCATTCTCATCGCCGCTCGCCTGTATCCAGGGCTAGCATCTTAGAACTGCTTTAGAGTCTCTTTTCCGCGTGCGGGAACTTCGGATGCTCCCTCGTGTAAAGTGATCAACATTCCAAGGGTGGGCTGATGAAAAAGACTAAGAAAGTTTTCGTTCTCCAAGCGCTGGCCGCTATGGCCGTTTTTGTAGGAGGATGTGGATCCGGATCGGGAGATTCGACCGCATCAAACAGTGGATCGGGAGCATCTGGCAGTGCCAGCGGAGGCTGCACCCCGACCAAAGATCCGGTGAAGATCGGCTTCATCGTCAAGTCCATGGGCGACAGCTGGTTCCAAACCGAGACCAACTTTGCCAAGGAAGAGGCGAAGACCCTCGGCGTAGAACTCAGCGTTCAGGAAGCCAAGCAGGGTGACGCAGTCCTTTCCACCATCGACACGATGGCCACAAACGGCGTTCAGGGTGTGATTATCTGCGCCCCTGAAACACAGGAGGGCACCGCGATTAAGGCGGCAACCGACCGACACCACATGAAGCTGATGAGCGTGGATGATCGACTCCTAGGGGCAGACAGCAAGCCTCTCACCGAGATCCCTCACCTCGGCATCTCCGCAAAGAACATCGGCAAACAGGTCGGGCAGGCCATTGCAGACGAAATCAAGAAGCGCGGATGGAAGCCAGAAGAAGTCGGCGCACTCGCTATCACCGTCGAAACGCTGCAGACCGCCAAAGAGCGAGTTGAGGGCGCAGAGGATTCTCTCGCCGCGGCTGGATTCAAGAAAGAAAATTTCTTCGACACACCTTGGACCGGAGCGGTGGATATCGCAAGTGCCAGCGACGCCGCAAACGCAGTTCTAACCGCCCACAGCGGAATCAAGAAGTGGGTCCTGTTCAGCAGCAACGACGATGGAGTTCTTGGCGGTATTCGTTCGATCACCAATCGCGGCATCCCCACCACCGACATCATTGGTGTCGGCATCAACGGCATGCTCGCTGCCGCGGAGTGGGCGAAGGGAACGCCGACGGGAATGTTCGCGTCGGTCCTTCTCCAGCCGAAAATCCACGGCGCCAGCACGGTGGATGCGATGAACAAGTGGATCAAGGAGTGCAAGGCGCCGGACAAGGAAACCTACACCACCGGTACGGTCATTCACAGCAACGACTACAAGGAAGCGATGGCGAAGGCCGGAGTGTCTCCGAAGTAATTTGCTGACCATTCGCGGCATCTCCAAGGGCTTTAGCGGTGTGCAGGCCCTTCAAGACGTCTCGTTTGACGTTCGCGGCGGCTCCGTTCATGCCCTGTGTGGCGAGAACGGAGCCGGTAAGAGCACCCTCCTCAAGGTCCTCAGCGGAGTCCATCGCCCGGACCAGGGGAGCTTGGAAATCGATGGCAAGCGCTGCGATTTCCGAAGCGCGATTGACGCGCTGGATGGCGGTGTCGCCGTTATCTATCAGGAGCTCAACCTGATTCCCGACATGTCCATCGCCGAAAACGTTTGGCTCGGACATTACTCTCGGAAGGGACCCTTTGTCGACTTCAAAGAGCTGGAGCGAAAAACGCGCGAGTCTCTTCAGAAGGTCGGGCTGGATGTACACCCGTCCACAAAACTCGGCAGCCTCAGCCTCGCTCAAAAGCAGATGGTGGAGATCGCGAAGGCGCTCACCCGCAACGCGAAGGTCATTGCCTTCGATGAGCCTACAAGCAGTCTGAGCTCTCGCGAAGTCGACACATTGTTTGGTCTGATCGCGGAGCTCAAGTCACGAGGAATGGCGATCCTTTACGTTTCCCACCGAATGGATGAGGTCACCCACCTCTGCGACGCCTGCACCGTTTTGCGAGATGGACGGCATGTCGAAACCTTCGCGACGATGGATGGCGTCAACGCAGGGACGATCGTCAATCGAATGGTGGGTCGAGACCTGGTTGCGCCGCGTACGGAGGATGAGCAGGAATTTGGCGCAGATGTGCTTTCGCTCAACTCAATCACGGGTCCCGGGCTGAAGGAGCCGATCAGCCTCTCCGTAAGAGCAGGTGAAATCGTGGGCATCTTTGGGCTGATCGGTGCAGGCCGTACCGAACTGCTTAAGGCGGTCTATCTTGGAAGTGAAGGTGAGGTCGGCATCGAGGGGCAAAACATCCCGCGAAAGGGGGCTGCATCGTCGATAAAAAGCGGCCTCGTCTTGTGCCCTGAAGATCGTAAGCATGAGGGGATCGTCCCGATGATGTCGGTTGCGGAAAACCTCAACCTCAGCATTCGCCGAACGCTGGCCAAGTTCGGCATCTGGCTCGCATCCAATGAGGAGCGCAAAAACGCGGAGGATTTCCGCGATCGGCTCCGAATCAAAACTGCCAGTCTTCAAACACCCATCTCGAACCTCAGCGGGGGCAACCAGCAGAAGGTGATCCTAGCGAGATGGCTAAGCGAGCGAATTCGAGTGGTCCTGCTCGATGAACCGACTCGTGGGATCGATGTAGGCTCCAAAGCCGAAATTTACGGAATCGTGCGCGACCTCGCGCGCAAAGGAATAGCAGTATTGTTTGTAAGCAGCGAACTCCCAGAAGTGCTGGCGCTCAGCGATCGCGTCTTTGTCATGTGTGAGGGTCGGGTCACCGGCTCTATGAAGACCTCAGAAGCTACGGAGGCCAAGCTCTTGGCCCTGGCGCTTCCCAAGGGAGCCGGCGCTTGAAGCTAAAGCAGCTGCTTGCACAATCCGGGATGATCCTCGTGTTCATCCTCGTGGTCATCGGCTCGTACATCATCGCGCCGCAGTTCATGAGCAAGGAGAACATGATCAGCCTCGGGCTTCAGGTCTCCTCCATCGGCATCGTTGCCTGTACGATGCTGTTCTGCCTGGCGGCAGGTGACTTTGACCTCAGCGTTGGCTCCAGCTTCGCGCTGGGAGGCATGGTGGGCGTGCTTATTGGCAACGCAACCGGGAGCCTCTTCTTAGGAGTGATCGGTGCGGTGGCAGCCGGATCGGTAGTCGGCCTCGTCAACGGTGTCGTCGTCGCCAAGTTTAAGATCAACGCGCTGATTACCACTTTGGCGACGATGCAGATTGTCCGAGGTTTGACCAATATCCTTGGTCATGGCACTCCGTTGACAGCATCAAAGCCGGGCTTCGACTTCCTTGGGAACCAAAGCTACTTCTCTTTGCCGCTCCCGATTCTGCTGATGGTGATGTTCTTCATCGCCTTCGGGGTTTTGCTGAACAAGACCGTTTTTGGCCGAAACACGCTCGCGATAGGCGGCAACAAGGACGCCGCGCTCCTTGCAGGCATCAAAGTCGATCGCACCAAGATAGCTATCTTCATTCTAAGCGGCATGGCGGCCTCCTTTGCCGGAGTCGTTGCCGCGTCACGACTGATCGTTGCCAGCAACAACGCTGGCGACAAGCTGGAACTGCAGGCGATTTCGGCGTGCGTACTCGGCGGCGTCTCCCTGAGCGGAGGTATCGGCACAATGAGCGGAACCGTGGTGGGCGTGCTCATCATGGGCATCGTCGAAAACGTGATGCGGCTGAAGAGCGTGGATGCGTTTTATCAGATGGTGGTTACCGGAGCAATCCTTCTCCTCGCCGTCCTGTTCGACCGACTGAAGCTGAAGATCCTCAGTTCGGCCTCCTAAGTCAATTTGCTCTTTAGCCCGGTGATTTTGGGTTCGACTGGAGCGCAGAACTTCAGCCTGCGCGACGCGTATGAACCCGCGGGAACTTACAGCTGCGGGGTTGAAACCCCTTTCTAAAAGCGGGCTAAATGCCGGCGCGCCCATCGCTCTCTTCAGTCGACGTATCCTACTTCACGGTTGGGCTCCACCCCACTGAGGTGGGAGGAACCTTATAGTCTAGTTATTCTATAGACTATTTACAAGACTCGCCTCATACTATTTGGCGGCGGGAGCGTTCAGCGAGGAGAATCGTTGGATTAGTGCGAGGGTTACCGAATTCCCCGTAGGTTGACCGGCCCAGACGCACTTTGGTGAGTCAGATTAAACGGTATGGGAACCGGTCTTCTTTCGCCCTGCAGGCAGAATAGCAGCCTACGCGCACTTGAAGCGGAGGCGATCTTCACGCTGCGTGAGGTCGCGGGCCAATTCGAGCGCCCGGCTCTCCTGTTCTCAGGCGGTAAGGATTCCATTGTGCTTGTCCACCTTGCCCGCAAGGCATTTGCCCCGGGCCCCATCCCATTTCCGCTGCTTCACATCGACACCGGACACAACTTTCCGGAGACCCTTGAGTTTCGGGATTGGCTGGTGAAGTCAGTCGGGGCACAGCTGCAGGTTCGGTACGTTCAGGACAGCATTGATTCAGGCCGTGTGAAGGAAGAAACCGGCCCATACGCCAGCCGAAACGGGCTTCAAACCATCACCCTGCTGGATGCGATCAGCGAACTGCGCGTGGATGCCGCAATCGGTGGCGCCAGACGCGACGAGGAGAAGGCTCGGGCAAAAGAGCGTGTGTTCTCCCACCGCGATGTGTTCGGCCAATGGGATCCGAAGAATCAGAGACCCGAACTCTGGCAGATTTACAACGGACTTAAAGCTCCGGGAGAGCACTTCCGAGTGTTTCCGCTCAGCAACTGGACCGAGTTGGACATTTGGCTGTACATCCAGGAGGAGCGACTCGCGATCCCCTCGCTTTACTTCACCCATCTTCGCGAAGTCGTTCAACGCCAGGACGTACTGCTGGCTTGGTCTGAGCATCTCACCCTGCTCCCTGGCGAGAAGCCAAGAACTCGCCGCGTGAGATTCCGAACCGTCGGGGACAGCACCTGCACCGGCGCGGTGGAGTCAGACGCATCCAACTTGGATGAGGTTCTTGCTGAAGTGATCTCTGCACGCGTCACCGAGAGGAGCGGACGCTCGGACGATCGCCGATCGGATGCCGCCATGGAAGACCGAAAGCGATTGGGGTACTTCTGATGTCGGCCCCGAATATCCTTCGGTTCGCGACGGCTGGAAGCGTTGACGACGGCAAGAGCAGTCTGATCGGGCGTCTTCTCTACGATTCCAAGGCGATCTTGGAAGATCAGCTGCTGGCGATTGAACACGCCAGCACTCAGCGTGGGAACGGGCACCTTGAACTTGCCTTGCTTACCGACGGACTTCGGGCGGAGCGAGAGCAGAACATCACAATCGATGTTGCCTACCGCTACTTCGCCACTCCGAAGCGCAAGTTCATCATCGCCGACACTCCCGGTCACCTCCAATACACGCGAAACATGGTCACCGGGGCTAGCACCGCAGACCTCAGCGTGATCCTCGTGGATGCTAGAAAGGGTGTACTCAGTCAGAGTCGACGACACGCGGCGATCTCAATCCTCTTGGGAATTCGGCACCTGGTCGTCGCAGTAAACAAGATGGACCTGGTCGAATTCAGCCAGGCAAAGTTCGAGTCGATTCGTGACGAAATCGCGGCGTTTGCCGCCAAGCTTGGCGTCGACCACATTACTGCCATCCCCATCTCTGCCCTCTTTGGCGACAACGTGGTTGACCGAAGCCTGCACACTCCTTGGTATCAGGGGCCCAGCCTGCTGGAGTTCCTGGAGCAGGTTGATACCAGTGCGGAACGCGTGTCGAGACTTCGGCTACCCGTGCAATACGTCATCCGCCCCGACCAGGACTTCCGCGGTCTCGCCGGCCGACTCGAAAGTGGGAGCCTGTGCGTTGGGGACCAGGTCGTGGTTGCCTCACACGGCATCCAGGCTCGGGTCAAGTCTCTGCTGGTCGCTGGAGTTCGGGCCGAAAGGGCGGAAGCCGGAGAAGCAGTCACCCTTGAGCTTGACCGTCACGTCGATGTGAGCCGGGGCGACTTAGTTGTTTCACCCCTAGATCCCCCGCTCACCGGCAATCGAGTAGAGGCCGTGGTCTGCTGGATGCAGGATGACCCGCTGTCGATTGGCAAGCGATATGTGCTGATCCATGCTGGCAGGCGCGTTTCTGCGGTGGTTGAAGAGATCGTCCACCGATTGGATACCGACACCTTAGAACCGGTGGAAGCGAGTCATCTCAGCCTGAACGAGCTTGGAAGACTGGTTCTCAGAACCGCCAGTCCGCTCCACTTTGACCCGTATCTGGAAATTCAAGGCACGGGAAGCTTCGTTCTGGCCGACGCCGCCACCCACGCAACCGCAGCTGGCGGAATGCTGGACCGCCTCGCTCCCAAAAGCGAAGCCCCTGACGTTCGCGTCGGAGCGGTTATTCAGCTGGTGGGGTTTGAGGGGGAAGAATCAGCGATTACATTGGCACTGAGAAGGTTTGGGGTTTCTCCCATTCTGCTCAAACAGTCTGATGGCTTCTCGGCTAATGAGTTGGTGAGCTGGCCAGGCCGCCTTGCCGCCCAAGGGTTCCCCGTCTTGGTCTCAAGTTCCTGGGAGTTGGGTCTCCTGCGGCTGGAAAGGTCCCGATTTGGGAAACTCGATGATGCGATTGAGACGCTTCTGGAGGGCCTAAAGTAGGGCAGAACCCACTTCAGATCATTAGGCAAACATCTTCTTCTGTTTGCGTTTATTCTGAATGGTCTACCGCGTTGATAGAGATTAGGGTGTTTTACTGCACCCCAGCAGAACTATGGGCTACCTTGAAAATACTGTGAGGTCCGGAGGGCTCCCCGGACCCACGGTTTAGCGACCACCACCATGCTTCCAACAACCCCAACCACGGAATTTGAGCAGTCGCTGAACGGCGAACTAGCGACTCCCCAGGAAGTCCTAAAATGGGCGCTGGAAGAGTTTGGCAATGACGTCTCCCTCGCGTGTAGCTTTGGTGCGGAGGATGTGGTTTTAGTGGACATGTTGGCGAAGCTGACCCCGAATCCACGGATCTTTGTGCTGGATACAGGGCGACTGCATCAAGAGACATACGATGTGATGGACCTCTGTAGGGCGCGATACAACACTCGCTTTGAGATCTTTACACCGGATGGCACCGATCTTCAGAGCCTCCTATCGGAGAAGGGGCCGAACTCCTTTTTTGCCAGTATCAGCAACCGAAAGGAGTGCTGCCACATCCGTAAGGTTGAGCCATTAAAGCGTGCCTTGGTGGGGCATCGAGCTTGGATCACAGGGCTGCGGCGCGAGCAATCCGTCACTCGGAAGCATCTCCCTAAGGTCGAAATTGACCTTGAGCACGGTGGAATCAAGAAGATTAGCCCCTTGGCGGACTGGTCGGAACTGCAAGTTTGGAACTACATCAAAGTCAATCAGGTCCCCTACAACGCCCTGCATGATTCTGGATTTCCCAGCATCGGATGTGCTCCCTGCACCCGAGCGGTTAAGCCAGGCGAGGATATTCGAGCTGGGCGCTGGTGGTGGGAATCCCCAGAGCACAAAGAGTGCGGTCTGCACTCACGAAAAGCATGAACGAAAACGAAAGAATCAAGAAGGAACAGGATGGCCTAGACGTCCTCGAGAACATAAGTCGTTACGCCAAGACTGGCTTTTCGAGCATTGATCCGGACGACTTCCTCCGAATGCGATGGTACGGCCTGTACCAGCAAAAGCCCAACGAGGGCCACTTCATGCTCCGAATCAAGGTGCCAGGCGGCGTCCTTACCTCTGACCAGCTTCGAACCGTTGCTGGGGTGACCCGAGACTTCGCTCGCGGAATCACCGACATCACCACCCGCCAAAACTTCCAGTTTCACTGGCTGACAGTGGAGGATCTCCCGGATATTCTTGAGCGGTTTGATCGCGTGGGCATCAGCACCGCTGGCGCCTGCGGAGATATTTTCCGCAACGTCACCGGGTGCCCGGTGGCGGGAATTGATCCGACCGAGGTGTTTGACGCCCGGCCTTGGGTCAATCAGATCAACGGGTTCTTCTTGACGAACAAGGACTACTCTGATCTTCCCCGCAAGTTCAAAACTGCGATTTCAGGATGCACCCAACACTGCGCTCAACCAGAGATAAACGACATCGGCGCTACTGGCGTTACCCGAAAGCGTCTGGATGGAAGCGTCGAGCATGGATTCCAGGTTCGGGTTGGTGGGGGCCTCTCTGCACGTCCCTTCTTTGCCAAGCCGCTGGATATGTTCGTACCACCAGATCAGCTTCTCAGTGTGTTTGAGTCCGTAGTTGGCATCTTCCGAGACAACGGCAACCGGGAGAACCGAAAGAAAGCTCGCCTGAAGTTCTTAGTCGACGAGTGGGGGATAGAGCGATTTGAGGAAGAGGTTCGCGGACGGCTGAGTTGGTCGCCTGACAAGGGTGAGGACTGGCCGCAGCCCCGACGCGCGTTCCGGGATCACATCGGAGTCCACGCACAAAGACAAGAGGGACTTTACTGGGTGGGCGCAACTGTGCTTAGCGGGCGCCTGACAGATGAGCAGGTTGAGGAAGCGGCAAGAATTGCGGATCAATTTGGCCAGGGTGTCGTGAGAACCACCAACCAGCAGAACCTGCTGTTCTCAGACATTGCTCAGGCAAACGTGGATGCTGTTCGGCGCGCCCTCACCGATGCAGGATTGGACACTGACCCGTCACCGATTCGTCGCGCAGCTGTGGCCTGCACTGGCAATGAATTCTGCAACCTGGCTCTCACCGAGACCAAGAAGCTGATCGTGGAGATTGTGGAGCACCTTGAAAAGACCGTTAGCATTGACGAGCCCATTCGCATCAACCTAAACGGCTGCCCGAACTCTTGCGGACAGCACCACATCGGCAACATTGGCCTTCAGGGATGCCTTGTCAAGCAGGGAGGCGGTGTTTCAGTGGAAGGGTACGACGTTTCCCTTGGGGGACGGCTGGGTGCCGATTCGAAATTTGTACGCGCAATATGGCGCAAAGTGCCGGCGACTGACGTCAAGGTCGCACTTGAAAACCTGCTGAACGGCTACGTCGAGAAGCGGGACGAGGAAGATGACTTCAGCGACTTTGTGGACCGGCATTCCGATGCGGAACTCGCCGCGCTCATGAAGACGACCTTTGCAGAAGGCGTGACACCAGCAGGAGCTTAACCGTTGCCGTATACCCACTACCATCCGGTCTATCTGCACCTAACGGGGCGCGCCATCACCCTTGTTGGCGGCGGATTCGTTGCGATCGAAAAACTGAATTCTCTTATTCCAACCGGCGCGCGCATCACCGTAGTGTCGCCAGAGATCTCGCCCGAGGTGCAAGCCTGGGTTTCAGAGGGAACGATTACCTGGATCCCGCGTGCCTTCGAGCCAAGGGACATTGACGGCGCATTCATGGTGATTGCGGCAACGAACAACCCCGAGGTCAATGCCTGGGTGTACAAGCTCGGCAATGCCGCTCAGAAGCTGACCAACTCAGTGGATGATCCAGTCAACTGCAACTTCATCATGGCGGCCATCGCCAAGAGCGGACCCATGCAGGTGGCTATTTCCAGTGCCGGGTGCTCTCCGGCACTTGCCCAGCGAGTGAGAAATCGTATCGTCAGCGAGATCCTCACGGAGAACGTCGGAGCATTGGCCGAATTCTTGGGAGATCGTCGACCTGAAGTTAAGGCAACGCTTCCCTCCTACAAGATTCGTCAGCGATTTTGGGAGCAGGTTATTGACTCCAAGGTTCCCCATGTCCTAGCTTCGCAAGGAGAAGAGGCTGCCGACGCGGAATTTCGATCAATGCTGCGACGTGCGGCCGTGATCGCAGCCGAACCGCAATCCGTGGATCCCCAGAAGGTTTATATCGTCGGAGCTGGGCCGGGCGACCCGGGCCTGATTACCGTCCGCGCCGCGGAGATCCTTCGCCGTGCCGACGTGGTGCTTTACGATCGATTGGTGAATCCCATTCTGCTGGGCTATGCACCACCCGGTGCCGAGTGCATCTACGCAGGCAAGGATCGCGGAACTCCTGGACGTGGGCGGCAACAGTCGATCCACGATCAGTTGATCGCTCACGCACAGCGCGGAAAGGTGGTCGTCCGCCTCAAGGGTGGAGATCCATTCGTTTTTGGTCGGGGTGGCGAAGAGATTCTTGCCCTCGCTCAGGCAGGTATCGCCTTTGAGGTTGTTCCGGGGATCAGCTCAGCGGTGGCGGCGGCGGAGGCAGCCTTCATTCCGGTGACTCACCGAGGAATCTCGACGGCATTCGCCGTATTCGCGGGTCAAGAAGCCGACGACAAGGCTGGAGACGGCATTCCGTGGGCGGCGGCAGCGGCGATTCCAACTGCAGTCTTTCTAATGGGGGTCGAACGTCTTCCCCTGATCGTAGAGCGACTCCTGGAGTACGGTCGTGATCCGTCGACACCAGTTGCCATTGTTTCGAATGGCACTCTGCCAAACCAAACTGTCGTAACCGGCACACTGGAGGACATTGTCAGCCTTGCCACAGAGTGCGTCCCACCTGCGGCAATCATCATTGGAGAGGTCGTTAGAGTGCGCGAAAAAGCTTTGGCACTGGCAGTTCAAGTTGTCGCTTCCGCGGCTTGACAGAGTTTGCAGGTAAGGCGTTAATACCGAACACAGCAATATCCCTGGTAGTTCATGCAGATTCCGACCAATCGGAGTACATTCGGTTACCTCGTATCGTTGCTGTCCGTTAAGAATCATCTAAATAACTTCAAATAAGAATTCGTACCGACTTGGAATTTGGACCACGGACTACTTATAATGTCGTGTGCCAGTCTGCCCCTTTTGCAATCAAGAGCTCCCGGAAGGGCGTCGCCGATGTCCAGTCTGCACGCCGCCGGAGCGAGGTCGAATTGCAAGGCAGATGTCACGACGCATCAAACGCAAACAGCAAATGAGTCAAATTGCCATCGTCGCCGGAATTATCTGCTTTGCCCTGGTCGTCGTTTTGCTGGCGTTTAAAAAGTGATCGTTCAACCTACTTTTTCACCGCAAAATAAGCCGCGGCGATGATCAGCACGAAGGCGATTCCCTGATTGATGGTCGGCTTCTCTCTAAAGACAGCAAACGAGAAGAGAGCGAAGGTGCTCAGCGAAAGCACCTCTTGGATCACTTTGAGTTGAGTGACCGAAAGCGTATCGCTACCGATTCGATTGGCAGGTACTTGAAGGCAGTACTCAAAGAAGGCAATTCCCCAACTGCTGAGGATCACCAGCCATAGTGCTGAGTGCTTGAACTTCAAATGCCCATACCACGCGGCGTTCATGAACATGTTGGAGCAAGCCAGGAGGGCGACGCATGCCAAAACCTTCTTCATAGGGTTTTAGAGTAACCCGGATGACAGGTGTTTTACGCAGGTGACGGTCAAAGGGAAGGTCGGTTGCAGACCGGTTGTGTCCGGAAGTGTGAGGCAGGGCAGTCCAGGTTCAAATACTGCAGGTTTCCATGCAAACAAAGGGCCAGGGGCGCGATCTCCTGAACCACCCTCACTCTTCCCTCTCCCGCCGCAGGCAGGCGAGGGGACCGATCCAAAAATCTTGTTGCTTGAAAGCAAATGGAGGGCTTACCGGGTCGCTCGAATCTCAAACTGGATGGCATGAGGCAAAAGCCAGCCCTACGATTGCAGGCATCTGCCGGAGAAATTTGTGATGCAGTTACCTCTTCATGGTGGATGTTTGCATCCGGCTGTTGGAGATGGTCGGGGCGACACGATTCGAACGTGCGACCTCATGCTCCCAAAGCACGCGCGCTACCAACTGCGCCACGCCCCGACTTGAAGAACAATAAGATACCTCACCAAACCTCCTGCGCGTTTATTAACTCTTACCGGGTGTTCGATTCAGATAGACGATGATGGCTGCATTGTCACCTTTTTTCATCCCGGGATGGCAGGAAAGGCACTCGGGCTTTGATAGCTTGATCGCACGAGCTTGGGCTGTGTAGCCGCTGATGAGGCCCCGATAGACCTCCTTCGACTTCAGGGGACGAATCGCCTTCTTGGCGAAGTTCAAGACAGCTTCTTTGAATTCAGGCTTGGCGCCTCGAGCATGAAAGCCGAGGTCCGAATGAAGGGTCAAGTTCTTGCCGTCAAGCGGCTCTCCCTTGGAACTCAGACCGTAAAACTCGGGCACATTCTGGACAAACACCTCTCCTGAGTCACGAATCACACCGTTGTGGCGCATTGCGATTGGGACCGAGCGACTGATTCCGAAGGTGGGACTCACTTTGATGGTCTGCTTCTTGCCATTTGGATCCACCGTCGTCATTTCCCTCAGGTTGGTCATCGTGAGGTCGTCCATGGCACTTTGAAGCGCTCTGTGCAACTCCGAAAACTGCGCCTCCGGGCTGAGGTTCTCCGGGAAGCGCTTCAGTTGGAGGCCCTGATAGCCCAGCTCGCCTCCAAAGGCGAGCCACCCTCCTCCCGCCAGGAGGGTTCGAGATGTAAGTTGCATCATGACTTTTCAATTCCTGATGGTTTAGAAGCCAGTTCAGTGGATCGACACTTTGCCGCTTTTCACCGGGCGCACCAAGTAAACAAGGATCGCGGCGGGGTCGCCAACCCGCATCCCCGGATGGCAGGACAGACACTCCGGCTTAGAAAGCTTCAGCGCTTTCGCCTGCGCTTCGCACCCATCCACAAGACCACGGTAAACCTGATCTGACCTCAGCGGTTTTACAGCCTTGGTCGCAAAGGAAACGACCTCCTGTTGAGCCTCAGGCTTGGACAATCTTGCGTATCCTCCAAAATCGGGGTGAAGCGACATGAGCTTCTCATTGAGAGGCTTTCCGCTGCAGCTTACGGCGTAGAACTCAACCTGCATGTTGAACGCTGGCACCCTGGAGTCGCGAAGGACACCGTTGTGCTGAAGCAGAATCGTCGGCGTCCGGCTCAGCCCAAACGTTGCTTTTACCTTGATCTTGATTGGCTTCCCGTTTGAATCGGTCCCATTCATCTCTCTCAGATTCGTCATCGTGAGATCGTCCACGGCATTTTGAATACCGGTTTGAAGCCGATCAATCCGGTCTTGGACGCTTGGCAGCGGCTGCGGAGCCTGTTGCTTTCCTCTCAGCCGCGATCCGCCCGACTGTTGCGCCTGCACACCCTGAAACCCCAAGGCCGCGGCCAGGACTACCCAGCTGGTGATCGCAAGTACGGAGCGTGTTTGAAGAGCCATGATCCCTTTAGACGTATCGCCTTCGTGGCGGCTACGTCCAATTGCTCGCTGGTAAAATTCATGAGGATCGCTTCACAGTTCCTGCACTTAAGCGAGCATCGATTCTCCAATGACCTACGAACAGGCGCTTGCCTATATTGCCGCCCTTGAACCGCGCGGCTGGAGACTCGGACTTGACCGTATGCAGGAGTTTGTCCACCGCGCTGGACTCGATCAGAGCATTGGCAACCCTTCGGGCCCTCAATTCATCCACGTTGCGGGAACCAATGGCAAAGGTTCAACCACCGCGTTTCTGCAAAGCATCCTGGTGGAGTCTGGTTACCGAACCGGTTCTTTCTTTAGCCCTTTCGTGGTGGATCCCCGCGAGCGCGTTCAGTTTGGGCGCGAACTGATTGGCAAACAGGAACTGGCAGACCTCACGGAGGCGCTGATTCCAGTTGCCGATTCACTCACCGATTCTGAGTTTGGCGGCATCACCGAGTTTGAATTTAAGACCGCCATCGGCTTTCAATATTGGAAGCAAAGGCATGCGGAGTGGGTCGCGCTGGAAGTAGGTCTCGGCGGACGCCTAGATGCCACGTCAGTGGTGACGCCCTGTGCCAGCATCATCGTCAGCATCGGCTTAGATCACATGCATATCCTGGGCGACACGAGAGCCAAAATCGCATTTGAGAAG
Organism: uncultured Armatimonadota bacterium; assembly: GCA_903927025.1. GTDB lineage: Bacteria > Armatimonadota > Fimbriimonadia > Fimbriimonadales > Fimbriimonadaceae > Fimbriimonas. The sequence continues at coordinate 56,491 of CAIYLG010000061.1, read as the reverse complement.
GCTGGAGTGATCAAGCCTGGGGTCCCGGTGATCGTGGGAGACTTACCTCCCGACGCGCTTGAAGTGGTGACCGAAGTTGCCCAAGCGAACACCGCTCCAATTTGGAGATGGGGACATGAGGTGCTGTGGGACAAGGATCAACACGCGGTTACCACACCGAACGGAACCCACAGCGGCCTATTCCCCTCCCTGGTTGGGCAAATTCAAGAGCACAACCTCACCCTCGCGGTTGCCGCACTGGACGCGGCCGGAGCACTCAAAGATGAGGAGAGCATCCAAACGGGTGCAGCGGCGGCCACGATCCCTGGTCGGTTCCAAAGAATCCAATATCGAGGGCGAACGATCCTGTTGGACGGCGCCCATAACCCCGACGCACTTGCCGTGCTGCGTCAGGCGCTGGAGGCAGAGTACGGTGCTAAACGCTGTATCTTGGTGACCAACATGCTCCAGGGTCATGAGCCCGAACAGTTCTTTGTGCAGCTCAAAGATCAGGTTTCAACGGTTCATGTGGTTCCCATCTCCTTCCACCGCTCCACACCGGTGCCGGACATGGTGGAGCATCTTCAAAAGACCTTCTCTACTGTTACAGGTCATGAATCAGTGATGGACGGCGTGGATGCCGCGGTCGCCGAGTCTCAGCCAGACGATATCGTGCTGGTGACAGGGTCGTTTTATATGGTGGGAGAGGTGATTAGGGGAATAGGTGGTTAGTCAATGCTTCCAACAGTCGCTTGAATCTAAAGCTTTCTCGCTTTCGACTCTGCCACCTCTAACTTTCATCGCTTGATTCGTCGTTTCTTCCTGACTACAACTTCGCACGTTCGCTCGGCGCTGTCCGTTCTTCTGGAAGCGTCTCCCGACTGAAGTCGGGACAAGCTGATCCGCGCAGCGGGGCGCGAGCGTTGATCGAAGGCGCTGGAAGAAGAACGGCCAGCGCCGAGCGACCATGCCAGAGTTGCAAACGAGATAATGGAAGGTTCGGAGCGACCAACCTTACGCGAACAACTTATGGACTACTTCCCCATGTACATCCGTTAAGCGGAAGTTTCTTCCCTGAAACTTATACGTAAGTCTCGTGTGATCCATCCCCATCAGGTGGAGTATCGACGCGTTGAGGTCATGGACGTGGACGCCGTCGGTGGCGACGTTGTAGCCCAGTTCGTCAGTGGTTCCGTAGGCTAGCCCTGGCTTGATTCCGCCGCCTGCCATCCAAAGGGAGTAGGCGTGGGGATGGTGGTCTCGACCGAGGAACTTGGAACCGTCGCGTGCCTCGTTCATGGGGGTTCGGCCAAATTCGCCGGTCCACACGACCAGGGTTTCGTCCAAGAGTCCGCGCCGCTTAAGGTCGGTAATGAGGGCAGTGGCGGCTTTGTCTGTCTCTCGGCAGAGTTTGGGCAAACCATGAGTCAGGTCGTCAAATTCGGCCTCGCCATGGTGGTCCCAGCCGCGGTGGTAAAGCTGAACGAACCGGACTCCTCGCTCCACAAGCCGCCGGGCAAGAAGGCAGTTATTGGCGAAAGAGGACTGCCCAGGCTGAGTGCCATACATCTCGTGAACCTCTTTCGGCTCCTTCGAGATATCCATCAGGTCTGGCACGCTCGTCTGCATCTTGTACGCCATCTCATAGGCGGCAATCCGGGTCTCGATCTCTGGGTCACCGACCTCGTTCTCGCGCATCTTGTTCAGGTCGTTGAGTGCGTCCAGCTCTTCTCGGCGGGTTGCCGGGCGGATTCCCTTAGGGTCGGAGACATACAGAACAGGGTCCCCCTTCGATCGGAACTCAACTCCCTGATAGGTCGATGGCAAGAAGCCGCTACTCCAGCAGGATTTGCCTCCGTCTGGATTGTTCTGCCCAGAGATGAGCACGACGAAGCCAGGAAGATCCTCGCACTCGCTCCCGAGGCCATAGGTCAACCATGACCCCATCGCCGGGCGTCCTGGCAACTGACTGCCGGTGTTCATGAACAATTGAGCGGGGGCGTGATTGAACTGGTCCGTATGCATGGACCGAATGATCGCCACCTCGTCTGCAATACTCTGAAGTCCGGGGAGAATGTTGGAGATCTCGTGCCCGCACTTGCCGGACTTGGTGAATTCGTGAGGTGAGCCCAGAAGCCGAGGGGTGCCCTTGATGAAGGCAAAACGCTCGCCCTTGGTGAATTCAGCGGGAATCGGCTCTCCATTGTGCTTCTGCAACAGGGGCTTTCGGTCGAACAAATCGATCTGGGAAGGCGCACCTGCCATGAACAGATAGATCACGCGCTTTGCTTTGGGCGCAAAGTGGGGGATCTTCGGTGCGAACGGGTCCGTTCGGTGGGTTTTCTGACCCTGAAACGCGCCTAGCCCAGATTCGCTGAGCATCGCTCCCAGCGCCAAGGATCCGATGCCGTATCCAGCATTCTTCAAAAGCTTCCTACGCGTCAAATCGCGCAGGAGCACTTGCTTAATTGAGTCGTTGTCGTGCATGGCTATTCCTTGGTAATCGCCTCGTCGAGGTTGAAAATGACTTGAGCCACCAACGTATAGGCGGCCTCGGTTTGGGTGGAGGGTGCTGGCTTGGCAGTGCCCATGAGCTTTGCCGCATCCTCCGGGTTCTGGGAGAAGTGAGCCTGTTCTTGCTGTAGGAGCTGTGAAAGACGAGCGAGTTCCCGGGGAGAGGGTCGTCGCGCAACGACGGACTCGAAACCGAGTTGAATCTTGTCCCCAGTGGTTAGTTTGTCTGCAGAGATCATCTTCTTCGCGAGCGCCTTTGCCGACATCAGATAGACCGGATCGTTAAGAAGGGTCAGTGCCTGGAGGGGAGTATTGGTGCGAATGCGACGCACGGTGCATGACTCGTGACTCGTTGCGTCAAAGGACAGGAACGAAGGATAAGGTGAAGTTCTCTTCCAAAAGGTGTACAAACCTCGTCGGTATCGGTCTTCACCTTTGCTGGATTGCCATGACTGATCGTTGTAAGGAGTGTTCCAAATCCCGTCTGGCTGATCTGGGTAAACACTGGGTCCACCTAGCTTTTCGCTCAAGAGACCGGACGCCTTGAGAGCACAGTCGCGAATCATCTCGGCCGGCATTCGGAAGCGGGGGCCCCGGGCCAGAAGCCTGTTCTCGGGGTCGCGCTCTTTCATCACCGCGCTCTCCGCCGAAGATTGGCGGTAAGTGTTGGAGGTCACGATGAGCTTCATCATCGCCTTCATACTCCAACCCTTTGCCATAAACTCGCAGGCCAGCCAGTCCAGCAGATCTTTCTGAAGTGGCTTTTCACCCTGGGTGCCAAGATCCTCGACCGTCTTGACGAGACCAATCCCAAAGACCTGCTCCCAAATCTGATTGATTCGTACTCTTGCCGTCAGCGGGTTCTCCCGACTGACCAGCCATTTGGCAAGGCCGAGCCGATTGTCTGGAAGATCCTTGCTCATCCTGGGGAGCACTTTCGGTACGTCGGCCTGAACCAAGGCACCCGGTGCCAGATAGGCGCCTCGAATTCGCATGGGCGTCTTGGGTGGGTACTGGTCCTTCTTCTCTTCCATCACCAGCGTGCTCACGCTGGACATTTCGTTGATCTGGTTTCTTAGCGATTGGGCGGCACCATTCGCGGCCTTCAGCGCCTCGGCGTCTCCCGACAGCTTCGGCAGGGACTTCTCCAGTTCGCTCAACTCCCCGCTCAGCGTCTTCAGCTTGGGGTCGCTAAGGTCCAAGGTGGGTTCGTTGGATGGATCGTAGAACGCTAGGAAGCGATAGAAGTCTTCCTGGGAAATTGGGTCGTACTTGTGGTTATGGCACTGGGCGCAGGCGAGGGTCGTTCCCAGCCACACGCTTCCAGTGGTGCCAACGCGGTCCACCAGAGTCAGCCATCGCTGCTCTCCCTGGTCCACGCCGCCCTCGGTGTTGGTCATCGTATTCCGGTGGAATCCGGTGGCGACGCGCTGGTCCTTGGTTGGGTTTGGAAGCAGGTCCCCTGCGATTTGCTCGATGGTGAACTCATCGAACGGCATATCCCTATTGAAGGCATTGATCACCCAATCTCTATAGGGCCACATCGTCCGGTTTAGGTCCTTTTCATAGCCCATCGAGTCCGCGTAACGGGCCATGTCCAGCCAAGGAGTCGCCATGCGCTCTCCGTAAGCGGGGGATGCGAGAAGGCTGTCAACAACACTCTCATAAGCATCAGGGCGAGTATCTGCCAAGAAGCGATTGGTCTCATCGACACTGGGCGGCAGACCCGTGAGGTCGAGATACACCCGCCGTAAAAGAGTCGCTTTCGGAGCGGCGGGCGATGGCTTGAGTCCGAGTGACTCCAGCTTGGCCAAAACAAAGCCGTCAATTGGATTTCGAACCCAAGTCTTATTCTTAACTTTGGGTGCTTCGGGGCGTTCTGGCTTGATGTAGGCCCAGTGACGGGTGTTGCTTGCTCCAGCGAGGCTTGCGCCCTCGTTGATCCATTGGCGAATCGTGGCCGTCTCTTCGGTTGTCAGTGGTGCGAATCCCATGGGCATGCGAGGACCGCCTTGTCCCAGGATTCGCTCCATGAGGTAGCTCTTGGCGGCCTTCCCGGGTTCGACAAGGACCCCCGTTGACCCTCCGCGCTTGAATCCGGCAACGGTATCCAGGCGAAGCTTGCCCATTTGACTGTCAGCGCCGTGACACTGGACGCAGTGGGCGCGAAAGATCGGCGCCACATCCTGAGAGTAATCCACCTTTTTGTGAGCACTTTGGGTGGCAGGATTTGCCAGCAAAAGCACCCAAGGAACACCCGCCGCTCCCACCAGAGCCACTCTGCCCATTCGCATATAGAGCGATGGTATCACGCCCAGTCCAAAACCTGCCTTAGAACCTTCCGGAACAGCAACCGATGACAAACATTCGGCTGATTTGGGCTTGAGTTTGAGGATGTCAGACCCTACCAGGAGGGGGCGATCCGATTCACCACCTTAGTGCGACTCAAGCAGAGTGGCCCATAAGCCCCAAGGACGGTTGGAGTCAGTTCTGTCCAACCGCGTTTGGCAAAGGAAGGACGTAAAGCCCTCCCAAATAGCAAAAGCTAACGAACTTGCCACCGGGAACCCAAGCCGACCCACCAAACGACGAACTTACGCTTTTGCTGATCAACGCGCCGATGACCCGGAGATTTCGGCCCGCCAAGTCAGTTGTTGCAATGGCTACGTCTTCCGATCCCAATTTGGAGTGCAGCTCCCACAGCAGATGCCTGCCATCTGGCGAGACTCCGCTGAACCAGCTAATCGTGTAAGGACGGGGAAGACAGAGGTGATGGGAGGCAACGACTCCACTGTGGTGCGGATCCCAAATGCAGAGGTCAGTTTTGTAGCCATCCAAGTAATTATCCGACACCCCCAACATGCGACCACCCGTGACCGGATAAGCCCACATCACAAACGGGGATACTTCCACTCTTGGAAACGTTTTTTCTATATCCGGGTTGGCAATGGGACGCTCCCACACCTGATAGTCGCCCTTTGGGCTGAAGAAATTCTCCGACTCCATCACTGACCTGCTGTCGCGTGCCCAGAAGGCGTAGCTGCATGGCTCATCGTTGCTGATCACGCCGGGAACGTCGTGTCGGGGCCAGACTTTGAATTCGGATCCATCTAGCTTCGCCTCGAACCAGTACGGTTGATGGTTGCGGCTTCCATCCCACAGAACACGCTTACCATCGGGTGAGACTTCAAAGTTGTCGGCATCATCAGCGTTCCTGCTGAGAAACTCAAGCAGGGTGGAGGTCTTCGTCTTCGTGTTGTAGCGGTGCCAATGAACCCAATTCCAGCCCTGAACTCCGCGAGATCGCTCAGCAGAAAGGAAGATCAGCTCAGTGGAATTGATCCAGCTATACACCGGCAATGCGGAATGCGGTGCATACCAGCCTTGCGTCGAGGCGATCTTGGTCGAATGGTCCAGTAGCGATTGGGCTGGAGCGAGGGCGCAGATTAAACAGAGTGAGGCCAGCATTAGAAGGTGCTTCTAGGCTGACTCCAGCCCGTCCAAAGTCGGACGGGCTGCCACCGCGTTCGTTACGCAGAAACACCCTGAGGCCTGCAGCTCAGGCCTCGTACAGCTCAGCCGCCACGCCCGCCAACGCGTCCATGATGTGGGCGTCGGCGTTGATCGTTTCTGCTCGACGGAAGTTGAGGTTCAGTTCCGCACACTTGTCTCGGGCTTCGATGCCGAGGTCGTAGAGGACCTCGAGGTGATCTGACACGAAACCGACGGTGCAGCAGATGACGTTTTTGTACTCAACGCCCTTCTCCGCGATCACATCCAGCACGTCTGGCCCAAGCCAAGGTTCACCGGTAGTGCTCGCGCTCTGGTAGGCGAAGGTCCAATGTGGCAATCCGAGCTTCTCTGCGACCAGCTTGCTGGTCTCCATCAGCTCTTCGGGATACGGATCGCCCTCACCCATGATGCGGACGGGGAGGCTGTGGGCGGAGAATATCACCAGCGTCTCTTCTGGGTTCCAGCCCTCAAGCTTGGCGGCAACACGATCAGCAATTCCGTCGATCAATGCGGGAAGAGTGCCCCATCGCTCGATGTAGCTCAGCTTCATGTCGGGAGCATGCTTCGCCTTCGCATCTTCCGAGTAGTGCTTATATGCCGCAATGCTGAAGGTTGAAAAGTGGGGAGCAAGAACCAGGCCAACTGCCTCGGTGACGCCGTTTGCCGCCATCAGTTCCACAGCCTCCGCTACGAACGGATGGGTGTGCTTGGCGCCGATATACAGTGTGGTCTCAATGCCTCGCTTGGACAGACCGTACTGAATCAGCTTCGCCTGATCCTCGGAGATTGCGGTGAGGGGAGAGGGGCCGCCGATGGCGTTGTAGCGATCTACCAGGTCCTGGAGGGCGGCTGGTTCGGGCGGTCTGCCTCGGCGGATGTGGGTGTAGTACGGCAGCACGTCGTCGATCGACTTTGGCGTGCCGTAATGCATCACCAGCAAGGCTCGGTTTGAAGTTGAACTCATGATTTTCCCTATCTACTAAGCGCCTCGGACCCCTTCCAACAGCGCTTCAACGTTCTCAATCGGAGTATTTGGATAGATTCCGTGGCCCAAGTTAAAGATGTGACCAGGAAGCGACCTGCCCTGCTCCACGACGATGCGTGACTGCTTCTTCACGATTTCTGGGTTCGTCAGCAGGATCGCAGGGTCCATATTCCCCTGCATCGGCGTCGGCTTCACCAGCTTCGCAGCATCGGTGAGGCTGATGCGCCAGTCCACCCCGATCACATCTCCGCCGGCTTCCTGCTGCACTTTGAGAAGCGCGGCGGTTCCGGTTCCGAAGTGGATGACGGGCTTATTTTGTGGACGCAGACCTTCAAAAATGTGCTTCATGTGCGGAAGCAGAAATTCGCGATAAGAAGCTTCATCCAACACACCAACCCAGCTATCAAACAGCTGGACGGCATCGGCTCCGGCTTCCATCTGAGCCTTGAGGAACCGCATGGTGTTCTCGGCGAGCAGAGCCATGAGCCCGTGCCAGAACTTTGGCTCGGTGCGCATCAGCGTTCGCGTCAGCTTATGGTCCTTGCTGGGCCCTCCTTCGATGAGATAGGAGGCCAAAGTGAACGGCGCACCCGTAAATCCGATCAGCGGCACCGTCAGTTCCTTCTTGAGGATCTTGATAGTCTCCATCACGAACGGAAGCCCTTCTTCCGGTTCAAAGGGGCGCAGACGGGCGAGGTCCGCTTCACACCGAATCGGATGCTCGACGACCGGGCCCACGCCCTCCTTGATGTCGAACGGGGCACCCATCGGGGTGAAGGCAACCGTGAGGTCAGAGAAGAGGATCGCGGCATCAAAGCCAAATCGGCGGATCGGCTGAAGTGTCGCCTCGGCCGCTGTGTCGGGGTCACTGACCGCCTCCAGCATCGTTCGCCCCTCTCGGAGTTTGCGATACTCTGGCAGGTATCGGCCCGCCTGCCGCATCATCCAAATCGGAGTCTGATCCACCGCTTCGCCGCGGCAAGCCTTTAGAAACCGACTGACCTTCACTTTCCCGCCTCCGCGAGGCTCTCGCCGAATGCTTCCACGGTGAGATCGATGTCGTCGACTGAATGCGAAGCAGTAAAGAACCACGCTTCAAGCGCGCTCGGAGGGAGATAGAAGCCTTTGTTCAGCATCGAGTGGAACACCTTGGCAAACAGCGGCTTGTCCGTCCCGCTTGCCTCATCAAAATCGCGCACCGGTTCGGCGGTAAAGAAGACGCTGATCATCGAACCGACTCGCTGCACTTGAGCCGAGACGTTCTGCCCCTCGCAGACCCTTGCGAGGCCCGCTTCGAGGCGAGCGCCTAGAACTTCCAGCGCCGCGTACTGCTCGTCTCCCGCGTTTGAGAGGGCAGCATAGCCTGCCGCCATCGCCAGCGGGTTGCCAGAGAGCGTGCCTGCCTGATACATTGGGCCGAGGGGAGCGACCAGATCCATGAGATCTTTTCGTCCACCGTAGGCACCGACTGGCAATCCGCCTCCAATGACTTTGCCCATGCAGAAAAGGTCTGGCCGGATGCCAAGACGCTGACCTGCGCCTCCTTTTGCCACTCGGAAGCCTGTCATCACTTCGTCAAACACCAAGAGCACTCCGTGGGCATCGCACAGTTCGCGAAGCTTCTCAAGGAAACCTGGAGCAGGTGGGACCAGGCCCATGTTGCCAGCCACTGGCTCAACAAGGACGGCAGCAACCTCTCCCTTGTTGGCATCCAAAATTGCGGAAACCTGCTCGGCATCGTTGTACCGGGCAAGCAGCGTGTCCTGAGTGATGGCCTTTGGCACTCCAGCGCTGTCGGGTAGCCCAAACGTTGCGATGCCAGATCCAGCCTTCGCGAGCAGACTGTCTACTGCGCCGTGATAGTTCCCTTCGAACTTGAGGATCTTGCTGCGTCCCGTTGCGGCGCGAGCTAGGCGAATCGCGGCGAGAGTGGCCTCGGTGCCGGAGTTTACGAACCGAATTCGCTCCAAGTTGGGAACGCGTGCCAGGATCTCTTTGGCGAGCTTGACCTCTCCCGCATGGGGGGCGCCGAAGCTGGTTCCATGAGCCGCTGCGTTTGCAATAGCGCTGACCACGCGGTCATCTGCATGCCCTAGGAGAATCGCTCCCCAAGACGAAACGTAGTCCACGTAGCGATTGCCGTCCGCGTCGTACAGGTAGGCACCCTTGGCACGCTCGAAGAAGACGGGGGTGCCGCCAACGGCCTTGAACGCCCGAACCGGGCTGTTCACGCCGCCAGGCATAAGACCACAGGCCTCAGCATAAAGCGCCTCAGACGCGGGTCTCAAACTCACCGAATGAATTCCTCTGGAGTTTGGTAGATGCCCGTAATCAGCGGAGTGTCATACAGTGTGTATCGGCGAGCTTCCGTGTCTCGGAGGACGTTGACCAGTTCGGAGAAACGAACCGGATCTTCCACTTCGTAAGAGACCACAAACTCCTGATCCTGCAGACCGAACGAGTACAGCAGAAGCTGCTTGACGTCGAAGTACTGCTTGCCGATCTTGATGTGCTCGTTCATCATTCCCTGTCGGGCATCCATGCTCATCAGGAACCACTCTTTGGTCTTGCTGAACGGATAGACGATGAAGAACTTGCATCGCGGACCTTCGATGGCGTCGATGTCCTGCTCACTCTTGCCCCTTGAGTACATCGATGGGCGGGTGAATCCCCACAGCACCTGAACCGGCTTGATGTACTGCTTCCAGCCTTCGGAAACCGTGTTGTAGTCGGTCAGTGTTTTGGCGGCAATGCTTGGATCTGGCGAGTCAATCGCAGACCAGAGCATGAAGTCGGCATCGGCCCGGCAAGGGAATACCGAGTAGAGGTGCGATCCTGGGGTTAGCGCGGCGGCTTCGCCGGCGATCTTGGCGCGAACCACCTTCTTGTCCTCTTCGCTCAGGGCGAAGTAGGCATCTTTGTAGGTGTAGGTCGCATAGATATTCAGTTGTTGCTCAGCCATTTGGCGGCCTCCTTGGCGTGGTAGGTGATAACGAGATCCGCGCCAGCCCTTCGAAAGGCGGTCAGTGTCTCCAAAACGATCTTCTTCTCATCAAGCCAGCCCCGTTCGGCGGCGGCCTTGATCATGGAGTACTCCCCGCTGACGGCATAGGTCGCAATTGGGAGATCACTCAGCTCTCTGGCTCTCAGCACGATATCCAGATAGGCAATTCCGGGCTTTACCATTAAGATGTCTGCCCCTTCGTCGATGTCGTCCAGCAGCTCTCTTTGAGCGTGGCGGGCGTTGGCAAAGTCGTGTTGGTAGGAGGCTCGGTCTCCAAAGCTCGGAGCGGAATCGGCCGCTTCGCGGAACGGGCCATAAAACGCTGAGCTGAACTTGGCCGAGTAGGCCATCACAGGCGTATGGCTGAAACCTTCCGCATCCAAAAGCTCTCGGAGAGCGCCGACCTGACCATCCATCATGGAGGATGGCGCCACCACATCGGCACCTGCCTGGGCATGGGAAAGCGCCATCTGGGCGAGGAGCGGCAGGCTGGAATCGTTATCGATCTCTTCGCCCTTGAGCACTCCGCAGTGCCCGTGCGGGGTGTAGGCGCACACGCAGACGTCGGTCATCACCACCAATTCGGGCGCGCTGATCTTCATCGCTCGAATCGCCTGCTGAACCACGCCATTCTGTGCGCGGCTGCTTGAGGCCGCTTCATCCTTGTGCGAAGGAAGGCCGAACAGGAGAACCGCACCAACCCCGAGGTCTTGAATCTCCTTGGCGGCATCAGCGAGATGGCCCACAGGCAGTCGGGACTGCCCGGGCATAGAGAGAATTGGCTCGGGTTCGGTCTGCCCTTCCCGCACGAAGATCGGATAGATCAGGTCGGATGGCCGCACCGTGGTCTCACGAACCAGTCGTCTCAGCGACTCCGTTCGTCGCATTCTTCTAAGTCGATTAAGCATGAATTCCCTTTGAGTGTTTTACGATTGCCTCCACGAGACCGGGAATCGTGTACTCGTCTGCGCCGACCGCCACCTTGTAGCCCATGTCCCGAACCGTCTTCGCCGTGATGGGACCAATGCAGGCGATGGGCACCTTTCTAAGCCACCCTTCGTGCCCTGCTTCGCGGAGCTTGGCCATCGTGGCAAGTGCGGAGGAGGAACTGGTCAGGGTGATGTAGTCCGGCATCGGCTCGGTGTCGGCAAGGCGCGAATTGTCATCGGAGATGATCCGGTAAACCGTAATCTCGTGGACCTCAGCGCCGGCGGCTTTGAGTTCAATCGGCAGGTCCTTGCGAGCGATATCTGCGCGTAGGAGTGCGAACTTGAGACCCTTCACTTCTCCCAAGGTAGAAGTAAGTGCTTCTGAGACGAATTCGTGGGGAACGAGGTCCGGAGCTCTAAATGCCTGCGTCACAGCAGAGGCGGTAGACGGCCCAATCACCGCGATTTTGCGGCCGGAAAGAGCGCTTCGAGCAATCTTAATCTGATCCATTCGCGCGGCGACGGCGGATACACCGTTCACGCTGGTGAAAACGACCCAGTCGAACTTTGGAAGGTTCCGGATGGTGGCATCTAGAGGCGCATAGTCTTCTGGCGGCACGATCTCAATTGCGGGGAGCTGAACCGGAATCGCGCCAAGTTCCACGAGTTTGTCACCCAGTTGGGAGGCTTGCCCCTTGGGTCGGGTGACGAGAATGCGTTTGCCTTCTAAGGGTCGGCTCAAGCAGAGGCTCCCATCCCGACCCGGGGATGGGATAGGGAATTCAGATTTTTTGTCTGCACTATGTTGCTCCACCCGTGATGAGCTCACGGGCACCTTTGTCACAAAGGCGCTGGGCAAGTGCGATGCCAACCTGTTCAGCAGAGGCTGGTTCCCCGATCTCATGACCGGAGAGGATTGTTGTTCCGTCGACAGAAGCGACGAGGCCATCGAGTCGAAGTGCACCTTCGATGACGGTAGCCGAAGCGGCCACGGGCATGGAGCATCCCGTACCAAAATGTTTCAGGAATGCCCGCTCCGCGATGGAGGCAAGGCGTGTGGGCTCATCGTTGAAAGTGGCGATGATCGACTCTACCGAATCTCCGGAACGGACTTCCAACACCAAGACTGCCTGTCCGGCGGCAGGGACGATCGGAAGATGTTCAACACGAAGGCCGGCGTATTCTGAGTCCTTCCAATTCGCGAGGAGGCCAAGCCGCTTCAGGCCCGCCGTGGCGAGAACAATGGCGTCGTAGACGCCTTCTTGAAGCTTTCGGAGCCTTGTATCGACGTTTCCGACAAGAGGCTTAAACTGCACGTCGGAACGAATAGCGGCGATCTGCGACGTGCGGCGGACACTGCCGGTGCCGATGACTGCGCCTGCGGGCAGATGGGTCCACTCTGACCCCCGTGTGATGATGGTTTCGGATGAATCCTCTCGAGTGAGGTGAGCGGCAAAGGTGAGGCCTGGAACCTGCTGGGTTGGAAGATCTTTAAGGCAGTGAAGCGCAACGTCGATCTGGTTTGCGAGCAGCGACTCCTGAATCTCCCGAACAAAAGCGCCGAGAACTTCTCGTTCGCCTCGATCGCCACTTGTTTTGATTGGGACGATCTCGACGTCGGTGTTCGGATGCGCCTCTTGGATCATCGCCTGGACCATATGTGCCTGGCACATTGCTAGCCGGCTTCCGCGGGTTCCAAGTCGAATAGGGATGCGATCAGCGATGGTCTTGACCTCCAACTTCTAGGTGAAACAGCTTATGGACCACGTCTCGATGGTGCTCGGACGTCAGTTCTTCCTTCAGTTCCTGAATAGGAGCCTGGAGGAATCCTTTAGCCATTCTAGCCGCAAGGTCGGAAACGATCTTGAGATCTTTAGGGGATAGGTGGGAAAGTCGCTCGTTGGCCCAGGAAAGATTCTGGTGCTTCACGTCGTCGGTGAACCGAACCAGCGCTTCGATCGTGGGCGAAGCGAGACGCTGTCGGCACTCGATGAGGTAGCCGTCGATCTCCTGGTCCATGATCGCCATTGCGTGCGGAATCGATGCGGCGCGCTTACCGGTGTTCTGGTCGCATCGCTTGGCAAGGATGTCCATGTCCAGCACGTTCCAGCCACAGCCGTTCGTCGCCTCGCGGTCCGTGTTGGCGGGAACGCCGAGGTCCACCACCATCAGGCAACGTCCCTCACGAGAAGCGTTGACTCGAGCGATAGCTTCTGCACCGAGGACAGGAACGTCCGACGCGGTGGCCATAAAGGCGACATCCGCATCAATAAGGTGAGCTTCCAGGGTGTTCAATTCGTCGGACGTGCCGCCGTATCGGACGGCGAGGCTTTCTGCGTTGGCGCGAGTTCGGTTTACGAACACGATCGCAGGATGCCCCTGAGTAATCAAATCTTTCGCCACTCGCTCAGCGATCTTTCCGGCGCCAACCACGACGACCTTCTTGCCGATGTATCCGCCAACTCGATGAGCGGCATCCTTCACGGCGAGGGCACCTACTGAGGTGACATTGCGACACAGATCGGTTTCGGTTCGGACTCGTCGGCTCGCCACTTGGCTTCGGCGCACGAGGAAGTCGATATGCCTGCCCATCGTGCCTTCCGTCCGGGCTCTGGCTACGGCGTCCTTAATCTGGGCAAGGATTTCTGTTTCACCAAGAACTGCGGAGTCGAGACCGCTGGCCACTCCGAAAAGATGAAGGGCGGTGCAAGCGCCGGCTTTAATGTAAAAGTGGGGTGCGAGCTCTTCAGACGAGAGGGCGGACTCTTCGGCGACGATCCTCTCGACTTCGGCGTGGGTGCCACCCACAAAGTAAATCTCGGTGCGATTGCAGGTCGACAGGACCATGCATTCATCGAACCCTTCATCCGAGAACCGGTGGAGTAGTCTCTCCAATCCTTTAGCCGCAACGCCGACTTTGCTGCGGATATTCAAGCTGGCGGTGTGGTAGCTGATGCCGACCAATCCAACTGGGGTTGCGAGGGAAAAGCTATTGTCTCGCTCTCTACGGAACGGACAACCTGCCTCTAGAGAAAGTGATTCCTTCTCGGTTCCCACCAGCAAATCGTCTCGATGCGACACAACACTCATAAGGGTATCCAATGGCCACCTGGGCGGATTTGACATTTTTGATGGCCAGTCATGTGCCGTGACGAGGTGGCGACAGACTCCTCAGAAGTCCAAACGCGGTCACAACTTGGACCGGGTTTGAGGCTACAGCTCGTGTTCAGCACGTAAAAATATTTGCACGAGATTCGGCGTTGAGCTAGTCGATGGTTCACTGTCATTAGATTCGCTGACAGAGATGCGCCCACTTCCAGGCACAAAAAAGCCCCCTCGAAGCGTCGAGGGGGCTTGCACTAATTGATGATCAGCAACTGGCAAGGAAGTGGGAGCCAGCAAGGATGCCCTGCTTTTCGCCCGCTTCGTCGGTGTTGAAGTTCTCATCCTCGAGCTCGATGCTGACCGCACCTTTGTAGCCGCGCGCCTCAAGAATCTGGAATGCCTTCACCCATCGCATCTGACCGTGACCAGGGATGGTGTAGCGCCAGCTGTGGCTTCCGAAGCCGTGTCCCTTGTCAAACGTCGCCGGCTGCTCAGTTCCGAACTCGTACACGTTCTCGGTGAACACTTCCGTATCCTTTCCATGGCAGTGGTACACGCGGTCCGCGAACTCTTCTACGAAGCGAATCGGATCGATGCCCATTCGGATGAGGTGGGAAGGGTCGTAGTTGATACCGACGCTGGTGGACGGAACCTCTTTGATCACGGCTCGATAGCCCTCTGGCGTGCAGCAGAGCGCGCCGGGTCCGGGCCAGCCTTCGATGACCAGGCGGCCACCGTGCTTCTCGAGGTGTGGTGTGAGCAGGTTGAGCCCCTCCACCATCAATGCAAAGTTCTCGCTTCGCGGCTTGGAGGCATCCTCAGGAAGCATGACGAGGAAGTAGTTGTTCACGCCCTGTGCGGCGCAGGCTTCCACATAGGCGGCCTGCTTCGCGATGGCGTCTGCTCGCTTTCCGGCATCGGCGGTGATGAGGCCGCTCCAGGCGGGAAGGTCGGCCGAACCCACTCGAATTCCAGCTTCTTTAAGCTTCACGGCAGAAGTGTCAGCATCTCCACCGAGGTCAATCACTCCGATCTCATTGGCTTTCGCCCAGGCGATCACGCCATCCAGATCCTTTTGCCAGTCTGACCATCCACGCCGAAAACCGATCGGGAACGAACCCGTGCGAGTGCTAAACATCGAGGCGGTTTTACCCGGTTCACTTGTTAAGAACTCTTGTCCGCTTCGAGACATCCCAAAAGGGGCCTATCCCCCGGAAGCGCCATAATGAACCTCAATGCAGGAATCTCCAGACAAAGTCAGGATCGTGACCCTCGGCTGTGCCAAAAACGAAGTGGACAGCGAGGAGATCGCGGGCGTGCTTGCCCGTGAGGGATTCCAGATTGACGGAAACGCCAAGAAGACCAGCGTCACCGTGATCAACACCTGTGGCTTCCTGGAAGCCAGCAAGGCGGAGTCCATTCAGGCGATCAAGGATGCCGTCCGCGAAAAGAAGGCGGGAAGGACCGGCAAGGTCATCGTCGCAGGCTGCCTAGCTCAGCGTCTGGGCCCCGAGCTGATGAAACTGGCGCCAGGAGCGGATCTATACGTCGGAGTCGGTCAGATGGGTCGGTTTGCGGAAATCGTCCGCGAAGTCCAAGAGGCACGCAATCAGACCCTCGACGTCACCCCACCCCACCATCGCTGGGCGGAGGTCGAAACCCGCACCCGCACGGGGAGGCCGTGGAGCGCCTACCTGAAGATCAGTGAAGGTTGCGACCACCGCTGCACCTTCTGCACGATTCCAAGTTTCCGTGGTGGCCACCAGAGCAAGCCAATTGAACGTGTGCTGCAGGAAGCGCGTCACCTCGCCAAGACCGGCGCCAGAGAGCTCAACCTCATCGCTCAGGACGTCACCCAGTACGGCTACGACCTGTACAAGGAGTTCACTCTTCCCAAGCTGCTGCGTGAGCTGAGCGCGGTCGAGGGAATCGACTGGATCCGACTTCTCTATTTCTATCCGAACCGACTGACCGACGAAGTTATTGAAACGATGGCGACCTGCGAGAAGGTGCTGCCGTACATCGACATCCCCCTCCAGCACGCGCACCCGGAAACGCTGCGCCGCATGAAGCGCCCTTGGGACGGCGAGCGGTACCTCAAGCTCTTTGACAAGGTCCGCGCCGCAATGCCAGATTGTGCGATTAGAACGACCTATATCGTCGGCTTCCCCGGCGAAACCCAGGAGGAGTTCGACTACCTGATCGACTTCACCAAGCAGTCTCGTTTGGATCGAGTCGGGGCGTTCGTCTTCTCGAAAGAGCCCGGCACCCCAGCCCACGACATGGAAGGCCAGCTTGCACCCCGCGTCAAGCGTGAGCGATACGACAAGCTGATGCGCCTCCAGCAGAAGATCTCCCTGGAGATGAACCAGGCGTGGGTCGGCAGACAGATGGACGTGCTGATTGAAGACTCCCGAGAAGGCTGGCTCATCGGCAGATCCCACCGAGACGCCCCCGAAATCGACGGCCTCGTCTTCGTAGAAGGCGACTCCAAACCCGGCGACATCGTGAGAGTCGAAGTCACCGGAGCCGAAGAGTACGACCTCTACGCCCGCCAAATCAACATGCCCTTCGCCTCCGGCAAACGCCTCACCCAGTTGCGGCAGGCTTCGCCGTCCCGGCCTCTGTAGCGCTTCGAAAAAGCGAGAAAAGTGCACCTTATATCTTCAATCCGACTGACTTCCCAACATTTACTTTCCAATAAACCGCACTCACTGAAGTCAAACACCCAGTGATATAACTATTCCCTCATCGGGATGACGGCATGGTCCAAATTTGGTAAGCGCGTCGGCTGTTTGTCTATAAATCTATTGTCTAATATTCCATACAGCAACCACCTAGCTTCTAGTTGTACTGTCGATGGTATTTGCTCGTCCAATGACAAGCTATCATCAGAAAATAAAGAACAAGTTGAGAAGAAGACCAAACGCCCTAAACCAACTTTCCGCTCTACACCAACAGCGGTTCCGCTGTTCGAAATTTTCGCCAGCACAAGTGATCCCTGTAAAACGCCTACTCGGGTCCCGTCCATCCCAACTTGCATGCCTGTGCCACTCCTCAATTCGTTCACTCCTCCTGTGAGATCGGAGCGAGGCAACTCAGCCAATTTCAAATCACCAATTTCGGCTAATTGTCTTCCAGCGTCGATTCCTAACTTACATCCATCTAAAACAATCAACTCCCCACCACGCCGAACCCAAGACCTAAGCAAAGAAATCTCATTGCGCTCAAACTGCGTCCTTGAGGGTATTAACACAATTTGAGAGTATTGAGATACGGTCGAAAGATCATCAAGAATTCTCCCACGCTTGCCGACCCTTTGACATGCTATGAAGGCGCTCAGATTGGTAACTGGAGAAGACTTGTCAATCGATGTTAACTCCGGAAAGTAACCCAATTTAGCGGGTTCGTAAAACCCCACATCGCGAAACGGAGCAATTGGCCTTAGGTTTGGAAATTCCCATGAATGTAACAATCGCGTGAACAATATTGCCAGACTGCAACCTAAAAGGGCGGAGAGAGCAATCTGACCTGTAACAGAATTTCGGGCACCCAACAAGAAAACAATCCCTCCGAAAAGGAATAACAGCGGCCTATAACGTCCGATAGCTCTCTGCCTGTCTAACCAGTCCACTGTCTGAATAGCGACCTCAAACTTACCAGGCATAAAGATCGAAAAATTTGAAAACAAAGTGCTATCCGACCAAATTGCTACCCTGCCGTTGCCATAAGAACCCTCTGATGCTTCCGTGACATGCCCCACATGTTCGTAGATATCCGGCTCCATGTTGCCAAAGAAGGTGCCAGCAGAATAGTCACCTTCGTCCAACAACAGTCTCCCTTGGTGAATAGAATCATTCCAAAGTAGTGGTGCTCTAATTTGCCCACTCGTGTAGAACAGAAACGTAGACAAATCAGGATACAAACCGGAGGTAAATCTATTTGATGCATAGAGGTTGCGCCGGTACATTGGATCGCCCACAGCGTTGAATTCAAACTTGCTGCCAAACCGACTGAGAATAGGATTTAGGTACGTTGACATTCCAAATGCATCTGTGTGGTCCCCAATAATCCAGAGCCCCCCACCCCGATCTACAAATTCAACAATTGCCTCAATTTCTGAAAGAGAGTATGGTTGAGTTGGAGTTTTGAGTATTAATACACTGACCGATTCGAGACTAACTGTCGTAATCGGAGAGTGATTCAGGCTAACGCTATAGTATCGACTGAGACCTTCCTGAAAATTGTAATAGTTGTATGTCGACCTCATACCATACCAATAAGTGTCCAAAGGTGTATCAAGCCACTCCCAGTCGCTATGCAGATCATCGATCACGACCTTGCCGTTGGACTTCGGACCACCATCGACGTAGAAAATGCTACTGCACAATATTATTGAGGCTCCAAGCGTTAACACAAAGGAGCTACTGGAGACTTTGAACTCTTTTGCGTCCGTCTTTACTTTTTTTGAAACGAAATATATCAAAGCAACAATCGAAACAAGCGGCAAGTACCCAATTGCAATGATTGACTCAGTCCACCAGTCATTGTTGGACGTTCCGGCACTTATACAATAACCGGCTACTGAAAAGCACACGCTCCCGAAAGCTACGATCAGAACAGTAGTTGCCACGTATGAAAGACGCCGAGTACGGAGGTAAATGCAATAGCCAAATCCAAACATCAGGATCCATGGAAATGACCCACCAAGCTTATCTAAGCTAACGAGCATCCTGTAGGTAACCCCATGAAGGTTTACATACAAAAAATCGTTATTAATCGTCGAGTCAATTGCGCATATTTTAAGTATCAAGCATGATATGGATTGCAAACCGGGCAGTACGGATATGCGACTGTCTATCTTATCGTACACATTGTCAACAGCAATACAAAGGCACAGTATGTTTGCGGCAAAGCCAAGCCGGCCAGCTGCCCAATTCGCCAGACGTACCCTAGTGGCCACAATCCATAAAATGACCAAAACCGTCAAAACCTGAAAGTTCGGTGTTGCTGGCCACAAAAGCGCGCATAATGCAAAGAGCGCAAGGCCGATCCACCACGGTTGAGCCGCAGTGACATTTGATGGAAGCGCTAGTGAAGCAACAACTAAAGCAAATGCGATAAGTTTCCACTGCGGATTAGGTTCAAATCCCACGAAAAGAAATGTACGGGGTGTAGTCTCAATACACAGCAGTGCTGCTAACCAAACAACTAGCCCGATTGCGATTGAGCCAAGAAGGTCAGTTTTTTGGAAGATCTTGCGATAGTAGGCGATAGATAAGGTGTGCATTTGGTAAATTCCATGTGTCGCGTTCACCAAGATTCTTGTCTGTGTAAAACCTGCTATCGCCAACGATCACGATGCGGCCCTTTCTCCAAGGCAGAATCTTCATTAACGGGTCACCCAGGGCCGAGCAAACTGTCTCCCCCTGCTTCGACTGGATCGCGTACGAATCAATAAAGGTGATCGGCACCTCGGCAGGAACTTTGATTAACGGAGCGGTACTTCTGAGGTGATTTGCTGCATCATAGACCCAAGGGCGGTCAGTGACCGCTCCGATTCCACGTCCTCTCTGACTATCGCCTACCTCGAAATCAAACATTCTAAACAATGATTTGCAAGCGAATGTGTTGTTCCGTCCAATGCTCAGAAACAGTGTGCCCCCATTCTCAACCCATCGTCGAAGGCTTCGAGCTTCTTGCTCTGAATACGGTCTGGTTGGGGCCAAGATAAACACACATTTTGTGGCGTTCCAACAGGGAATCGTGTCGTATTCGTTCACCGACAGTTGCCCAGTCCGAAGAATCAAGTTTCGAAGCTTGCTGGTGTAAAGCTGGCCGGAGTTATCTGCTTTAGGTATTTCGCTGCCATGGCTACAGTCGAATTGAATAGGAGAGGTCCTCGTAACCCTCCGCGATGCCTGTACCGACTCGGTCTTGATCAACTCATCGACGGCCATACCAACCGCCACAATTACCAAGAGCACCCCCTGGACGAGGAGAGGGGACGCCATCAAACAAATCAACCATATTGCCGTAGCTGAAGCACAAATTATACAGGCAACCTTGTGGGTGAAGAGATACCTGTGGCTCGCTAACCTCTCCAAGTCACATAGGACAAATGCAGAGGTTTCAGTTAATGCGGAGTCTTGAAAGCCGCTTGTATCGCCCCAGACTTGGACTAAACCGTCACCAATCTTTTGTTCGGCGACTAAACATAGCGATCCGACATTTTTGTTTGCCGCGGGTTGCATTGAACCTAAATGAGACGGGCCCGTAGCATAATTGCCCGGATCGGAGAATCCTCGCTCGCCTCTAATAAGAACTCTCGCATCTGGACCAACGCGCAAACTAGCGCCAATCGCGATGCCAAAGTCGACATTTGAGTAACCAAAGAAATCGTTAATGGACGCGATCTTTAATCCGTCTTCCCACTCAAAATTGTGCGGAAGGGCAATGGCGGAGTCAAAGCGGAATGAAATATCGGTGAAACTCAAAGCGTCGTTAAGGGGCCCTCGAATCCCAGCAATGTCAGTGTGATCTCCGAGAACCAGGAATCCACCTCCCGACGATACAAACCGCAACAACGAAGACTTATCAACTCTTGTCAGGTACGTCTGCGGATTTATTTGTATACATAAAGCCGCATCTTCGATGCTGGCAGAAAGTTTGCTCGCAGGACAAATTTTGGGTTCCCAGCCGTTCTCCTTCAGTAGCCGAACCATCGCTCCAAACGACGCCTGCGGAGGTTCGGATGCCATCAACGGTGGACCACTGGGAACCGTAAGCGTCTTTAACCCGCCATCAACAATCACCACTTTTCTTGTCTTAGGCTTTCCGTCCACTATTTGGTTCGCCGACAGGACAAACCCAAGGCATATGCATCCTAAGGCTAGCGCTGTGACAGATCTCTGGGCATCCCAAGAGCGTTGAGAATTCAAGGACTCTAGCGGGCTCGATAGCCAAAGACTTGCCGCTAGGACCATAGAAGGGATATCTGAGTTTGTGGTTAAGCTGCAGATCATTGATAATGCAACGAGCCCCAACTTGGCATATATGCGGCTTCTCACTTCTACTGAACCTCGATTGCCACCGCATATTGCTAGGAGCGAAATGAACGTCCACTCAACGCCAAGGGAACGAACACCATTGGGACTGACTAGGCTTGGAGCCAAAAGAGGAAAGTTCTTCAGACCTCTGTTCACAAACTCTGTAGCCTGCCAAAATAATCCTGATTGGTCAATCATCAAGTAGGCGCAAACCCAACCGGCAAGAACCAAGTGTCGTCGCAATTGACCAAAGCTTTTCCTTTGTATTGCTACGATAATTCCACATGAAATGACAGCCACATAAGTCGCCACGGAATTATGAACGAAGTAAAGAAGACCTAGCGGGAGGAAAGAGACTAAGACGAGTACGCCGCGGACTTCAAATAGAAGGAACAATACAAACCAAATGAATAGCGCAAGAAAAAGAGAGTACGCTTGTTCCGGTAAACCATTTGCTTTTATGCAATACGACAAGTAGAACCCGGAAATGACTGGTAATAGCGCAAAAGCCAGCTTCTCCTTTACTTGTGCACCTTCGGAACTATCATCAGTCAATATTTGGCTCTCCATATGTGATTCAGTGGCAGCATATCTCATACTCTGTCTTCGTGATTCCTTTCATTTTCATGGATGAGAGACCCACACATGTGACATGTAGGAATTCACAGTCGTCAGCGCATTCTGCAAATCTGGAACGCCTTCAAGGGCATTTACCTTACGCACCATCGAATCCGTCGGATCGGCGTAATTCCAAGAGACGCCAAACACTGCATGCAAATTGGTCTTATCCCGGTCAAACAATACGTACACTGTTCCATCAATACTGGTGACTTGTTGAGATAGCTCTTCTCCAAGATATCGAAATTCACCATTAGACGAATGTTGAGTCGATGATAAATACAACCTTCCAAGATCCTCCCTGAACCTACTCTGAATCTTCTTTGAAAGTGCAGGGAGATGGATTTGGAACGACTCACGCATGACCAACCGGTCGTTCACCGCGGTTCTGAGTTCCTTTGGAAGCTGACTGAATAGCCGCCAAAAGGGAGCCGACTGCAATACGTTGTGAAGGGCCATGGAACAATCCGTTTGAGAAAACGATTCGCATTCGACTAAGCTAAGATTGCTGAGGCAATCCTCGACGTTCTCAAAATATCCCTTCGTTAGGGTTTCCCCGCTCTGTCGTTCTAGCAAGGGTTCGATTTTATGAAATGGTGGCATTTGCACCGTGTCCAAAAATCCAACTAAATTCCTACCGAGGACTCCGAAGCTTGTCCTTTCCAACCCAAGCCAAAAGAGCATATTCGGATTTAGGGAGGAAGATCTAGGTTGAAAGTAGTAAGAATTGCTGGCTATTGACCCTCGCAAGATCCACCGAGGCATGTAACGACTTTGTAATGAGTTTCCGCCTGGCGCCACATAAGTGTCACGATACGCTGAGACTTCGGCAACGACCGGAACCGCTGTAGCGACCGACCAGTTCAACAGAAGACTGCTCATTGAAATGTCTGCTGCAACATCGATATTGGTCGAGGCGATTTGTGTTTGTAGGAAAGATTTTGTTTTGGCAAGTATTTCTGTTTGTTCGGTCAGCGCTTCACCGTTATGAAGGGGCAGCTTATTTGGTTGCCATAGTGGAGAGTACAACTGAACTCCTGGCGCGGTGGAGAATAACGTTCCCCAAGAAAGAATCGATCCAATTTGCCTATTAAAGCACACCCCTTCAGCGTATAATTTGGGTTGACGCTTAGTTGAGTTTGTATCGGACAGCCAGTAGCTTTTGTCCATTTGATCACCTACAAAAGCGCGTCCATACGGACAGTCCATTTGTGTATTAAGCACTTCGTTAGGTGTAGTAATTACTACGGAATTCTTGGATAGTATATCTAAAATCGAATGTCCTCTAGCAAAGTCCAAGAGGCCTCTGGGCACTGATCCGTCCTGTTTGATTTGAACAAGAAAATTCGCTGCAATCAATTCTTCATTTGTATGATCTAAGGGCGAGCCTACAATACGCTGAGCTTCCTCAAAGACTGGGTTCCTAAGGATCAATTGATCGTTTGCGCAATTGTTTGCGTCCGGAAGCTGGCTAAGTGCCGCTTTCAGTGCTGCATCGTATTGTTCAATGTAGGAGCGTAAGGATTGTTGTTCGTTACGGCTCGCGCTAATGCGGAGTTGCATGATTGCAGTAGACTCAGATGTACGACTTATTTCCAGATTCAGCGCAGCTAAGATAAACTTCCTCGCCTTAATTCCGTCAGAAGGAGGAATTGACACGAGCGCCAATCTATCTTGAATTCTCGGATCACAGGAGACGTGAACTCCATTTTCAGTTACAATTGCCGCAATTTGACGGTAAGTGTAGATCCTTGGTTCGAAGGTGATGAGTTGAGTATGATCCGGATGGGAGAGCGCCCAACCCAATAAGAGACTCATCATGTTCGATTAAGTTGCGATACAACGCAGGCTAATCCGAATAGCGACATCATGACGCTCAGGGCCAACGGCAAAAGTTCTGTCCCTGGAGCAATGTTCTCCGCCAATGCAGTTGCGGTAGGGAAGCACTGCGGCTTACCGATTGCATTCGTATAGCATGCTCCGCCTTGACTTATAGTCGTGTAACAGTTGTATCCATATGTCAAGCTACATGCTCCAGCAACGGAACAGTTACTTCCACCCGCTTGAGTGTTCATACAACTGAATGAGAAGGTTGAGGAACAGTTCGACCCGTTCGGCGCAAATGTGATCGAGCAGTTGTTGCCGTTCGCATTAGTTTGCGGCGAGCAGAGGGGTTGGCCCACAACCGTGCAGTTGTATATTTGAGATGTGCTGGTTAGCGGCTGACAGAGAGGTGCACTACCAGTCGAGCACAGCACCGCGGATGTAAACGGCTGGCATGTTTGCTGAGGTGTATATGTCTGAAAGCATGACCCGCCTCCTGAATTCGCTGAAGTAATAGTATTGCATGGCGGATTTGAGTAGGTTTGGGGTCCGCATGCAGGATACACCGTGTGGCTGAGACATGAGGATGAAGTCGTGCAACCTGCAATTGCCGAGCCACAGTCTCCACTGGAAACCACCGTCCAAGCACAGGTTCCACCGGCCGGCGCGACGGTTGGACATGTGCCAGCTGTAGAGGTACATTGAGTGCCACTTGAAGCGGTACTACAATTTGCTGAGCTTGCTGTAGCGCACGCAGGGTAGATAGTCTGGTTGGCGCAAGAAGACTGCGCGGTGAATTCACATCCAACGGACACTTGAGTACATGCTGACTCCGAAGTTGCACAAGGAGATCCTCCAAACGACGTCAGCGGACTACAGGGCGGAGACGAACTAGTACAATTAGAGGGAGTTGAGGTGCAACCTGGCGAATTGGTGTTGCAGTTCGAAGTTGAACTCGTCTGGCTACAACTAGGATTCTGGGCAAATGTGTAATTGCATGTTGGGGCTGACCCTGTGCTTGTGCTGTGACATCCCACAGCAAACGTCGGATAAGGATTATCTACGAGCATTCTGTGCGACGGAAGTGCTGCCCGGTGACGATCAGGCCGGACATCGAGTTCTGCAAGTGAGAGGTGGTAGGGATTAGTCTTCCTACTGCAAACCCCTTCGACAGTACATTGAGCCAAATTGATGTTGAGGTTTGTCTTCGTCAGGCTGATCATCTGTTTCTGAAGCCTAGTATCTGATCCGAAAGCGGCTGAAATAACGCATAGAATGACGGTACAACTTGCTAAAACACGTCGCATTGATTGATCAGAAGTTCTCAACATGAGGGAATAGTACACTGGTATTGCCAAAAATGGAAGCAGTTTCGATGGTCTTGCCATTTTCTGTGCGGATATTCTTTCGCGAGTTTGTCCGAATCTTTGTCCAAAGCAGTTAAGGCCCAGATTCGACCTCGAGGTTCCGTTGACTCATTAGGCTTCGCGTAGAATTTTGGTTCCTGAAAACCGCGGGGCCGCTTGAAGTAGATTCAGGATGTGGAAAATCTCAACTTTCTGCGAGCGGGGAACGACGCGATTGCCAATCGGTAGGTGCTTGGTTTAACCAAGTTGCCGTCAATTGGATACGCGGGCTCTCGTATGTAGGCTAGGAGGACCTCGCAGCGCTTCCTTCAGAATAATGGCATCCCACTTAATCTGGAACACTGCTAACCCGGGAAAACCAGGAGCCAACAACAACCGGGTTTATGGCTTGACTGAGGGCTCTCCGTGATAGGACCCGGATAGATGGCGGCCGTTCTCCTGCTATTGCCTAACCACACCGTCACTCAAACCAGTGGGGCGGGATTCCTGACTCGATAGCATCTGCAAGTGCATGCAATTCAGACAGTAGACAACGCCCCGTGCGCCTGGCGAAATGACCTTCTGAGCCGACGGGAAAGTAAACGACCAGCGTGCACTTGCCGCCTAACTCGTTCTGACTTAGAAAGATTTCAAACTCCAGAAGGCTGTCATGCAGCGTGAGGTTTGACGGAAGTCCCTGCCAGCCTGAGGCGTTCTTTGCGTTTCGGAAACCACATCGTCGCAAGGTCCGGCAGACCGAGGGCACCGCGAAAAGACCGGGGCTATCTTCGTCAATCACCGCACCATACAAAACCTCTCGTTTACCTTGCCTATCCTCTGCCACCTCTATGCGCAGTTCGCCGTCCGAAAACCAAGTTGCAGAAAAAAGCCAGGGTGGTCCGGTTGGACCGATCAAGGTAAGCGTCACGGGTTACACCCTGCCTTCAACAGAAAAGGACTTGCAATCACTTAGATTCACTTTTCGAGGAGTCTGATGATGTCGTCAACCGACGGAGTGAGCGGTAGAAAACCGCGGTGCCAATCCGATCGCGCATCGATTGGAGCATAAGCCATTGCGTAGAACTTAGCCAAGACCTATCGTACACAAAAGCATTTGAAATGACAGCCTAGCAGTCGAGATGCCTCAAGGAGGTAGGCACCGATCCAAACGGCTCCACACGCGGATCCGTTTCGAGTACGGTATTGGGGTGGACAACCTTATTGCCGTCTCTTCCTGGGCTTTGCATCGCACGATTGGGACGACCTATTACGATGCGCCGGTGACCGGCTCTCAGGGGTTGGCCACACATGGGGAGACTCCGCTCGAATTGCTAGCAGTGCCGGCTGCACTACGCGCCCACGGCTATGAGGCAATGCAGCTTTGCCACTTCCACCTTCCTTCACGCGATGCGACTTTTGCGGCAGAATTCAAGGCCGCGCTTCAGGATGCCGATATCACGCTGCTTACGGTGCTGATTGATGAAGGAGATATCATCCACCCGGACCACGGTGAGGCCGGCACGGAGTGGATTTCTGGCTGGGTGGAGACTGCCAGCCAACTCGGCGCAAAGCGGGCTCGGGTGATCGCGGGCAAGCAGGCTCACTCGTCTGAGGCCATGGCCCTGGCGATCCAGCGGCTGAATGCGATCGCCAAGGTGGCGGCCGATTCAGGGGTTCGTATTGAAACCGAGAACTGGTTCTCGCTTCTCGCAACTCACGAAGCCGTCAATCATCTGCTCGACGAGATGGACGGGAACCTGGGTCTATGCGCCGACTTCGGTAATTGGCCCAAACCGTACGTCTACGAAGGGCTTCCGCAAATCATGCACCGGGCGGAAACGTGCCACGCCAAGTACGAGTTCCTGAATGCCGAAAACATCGATGCAGCCCATGCGGATGCGTGCCTGAAAATCGCGGCGGACGCGGCCTACACCGGTCCATTTGTCCTCGTAAGCGGCGGCGCAGGAGACAGCGACTGGCAGGGTCTTGAGCTTCAGCGCCAGCATATTCGTGGTTTTGTGGGCTAGCTAGAGCCTCGGGGCCCCTTCCTTTCGTCTCCGACGAGAGGAAGGCGGGGGAATGAGAGCGTAAGCCTCGGGTCAGGCTCGAAAACTCTCGGATTTTCGCTCTCCATCCCAGGCCCTTCCTCTCGTCGGAGACGAAAGGAAGGGGGGACGGACTGTTGCCCTTACGGATTAACCTTGCCGTCTTTGTTGAGGGCAGGGAGCTTCGTTCGGTCTCTCTTGGGCGGGGCCTTCTTTAGCTGATCCAGCAGGTATTTCACGGCTGCTTCGAGCTGCGGATCTTGGCCTTCTGCCACGAGGTCGGGGCGGTTGTCCACGTCGATATCGGGATCAATACCGTGGTTCTCGGCGATGATCTCGTTGGTATCGCGATCGTAGATGCTGAACGAAGGTGCGGTGACCGAGCCTCCATCGAGCAGCGGCGCACCGGCACCGATGCCGACGAGACCACCCCACGTTCGCTTGCCGATCAGCGGTCCGAGCTTGGAATGCTTAAACATCCAAGGGAAGAAGTCTCCCCCTGATCCAGCATAGCCATTGATCAGCATTGCCTTCGGTCCCTCAATCGCAGGCTCCTCGGCAACATCCATTCCGTTGCGCGGCTGAATGTTCGCCTTGACCTTTCGAGCGAGCGTATCCACGAACCATGGCTGGATGTATCCGCCACCGTTCCATCGCTCATCCACGATCGTCGCATCCTTGTCGATCTGCGGATAGAAGCCACGGACAAAGTCGATGGAGCCTTCCGCCGCCGTGTTCGAGATGTGCATATATCCGATGCGGCCACCCGACAGTTCAGAAACCCGCTTGCGGTTCCCTTCCACAAACTCGATGTACCGAAGCTGACCTTCAGCCGCGATTGGGAAGACACGCACTTTGCGCGCTCCGGTCGCGGAAGTCGAATTGCTAACGGTCAGCGTGACTCCTCGACCCACTTTGTCGACGAGCAGCGAATCGGGATTGGTGTTGCCGTCCAGAGGAATCCCATCAATCTCGAGAAGGTAGTCGCCCTCATTGACGTCAACAGCTGGCTCGTTGAGCGGACCCTTTCTCGCGTTGTCGTAGCTGAGACCCTTGTAGATCTTCTTGAACTTGATGTGGTTGCCCACAGACTCAAAGTCTGCACCCAAATGGCCAATGGGAACGGGTCGAGCAACAGCACCGAACTCGCCGCCCTGAACATAGGAGTGGCTGGTGCCAAGCTCGCTCAGCATGAGTCCCAGCACGTAGCTGAGATCCCAACGGTTGTTGATGTACTTGAGATACTCGTGATAGTGGTCGCCAACGGCCTTCCAGTTAAGGCCGCGCATATCCTTGTCGTAGTAGTTGTCTCGCTCGAACCGCCAGGCTTCCCAGAACATCTGGTTCCACTCGTCGCGGGGGTTCACGATGGCCTCTACGCCGCTTGTATCGACCTTGCCCGAGCCAATCGCGTTGCCGGGACGTGCTTCGATGACTCCCACAACAGGGCCTGCACCGTAGGCAATCTTGGTTCGGTTGGGGTTGAACCCAATCGCACTGATCCCACCGGCCAGGATCGGAGTCGACTCCTTGCTGGCAAGGTCAAACTTGCTAAGAGCTCCATTTGCGAAGTAGTAAACACCCCCGGTCGCACCGATTACAGCCTGGTACGCACCGTTGGGAAGAGGTAGAGCGATCAGGCGCTCTCCGATGCCATCGGTATCGACTTTGACTGCGTTGGTGTCGGCCGGTGGAGCGGCAGGAACCTTTGGCTTGGCGGCAGCGGCGGGATCAACCTCTTCGTCGTCAGTTCCGAGAAGCGGATTTGGCGTTCCCTTGGCGAGGGGCACCACGTAGACCTTCTCTGCGTTCTCAACCTTAAGGCTGAACTCGTAGCTGCCAAACGTCGGGCCAAAGGTTCGGTTCGAGACGATGTACAGGTACTTGCCGTTGAGGTCGAATGCCGCAGAAGTGTCGTTGAAGAACCCGTCGGTAACGCGTGTCTTCTTCCCGGTCGCGATTTCGTAGAGATAGATCGAGCCAAAGTCATTGGCACCTGGCTCAACGTAAGCCAGCCACTTGCTATCCGGAGAGATATCCACATTGCGGATACCGAACTTGGATTCCAGCGCCGTCTTCACCGTCTTGGTGGCAACGTCGAGAAGCAGGTACTTGTTGTCGACTGTGCGAATCCCGATGGTTTTGCCGTCTGGGAAGTACTCAATCGCCTCAATCGAGAATGGACTGCTCTTCGTGAGCTGGGTTGCCTCGCCGCCGGATTGAGGTTTGGTGTAAACCTCGTACTGTCCGGTTGCATCGCCGATATAGGCAA
This sequence comes from uncultured Armatimonadota bacterium, assembly GCA_903927025.1. Taxonomy (GTDB): domain Bacteria; phylum Armatimonadota; class Fimbriimonadia; order Fimbriimonadales; family Fimbriimonadaceae; genus Fimbriimonas. Next base: position 27,308 of record CAIYLG010000061.1, on the reverse strand, counting down.
TCGTCTTGCCGTCGGGGGACCACTGAGGGAATCGTTCGCGCGAAGTTGGCGTCGCCGTCAGGTTGCGGGTGTCGCCCTGTTTCACGGGCACCGAGAACACATCCCCACGTGCTTCGACCGCAAGGCGGACGCCACTTGGAGATAGGCTCAGGCTGGTGATCTGCCCGCCAAGAGGTCTTAGATACGGACGAGCGATGAGGTTCTCACTGGAGACCTTAGGACTCAGCTTGACCGTATTCTTGGTTGCAACATCAAAGGTGAAGAGGTATCCATCTCGCTCGAAGATGATCGTCTTCCCGTCGGTGGACGGAAACTTGATGTCAGCGTCGCTGTAGTTGGTCAACTGGGTGTCGGTTTTCCGATCCATGTTGTATGCGTACAGGTTCAGGGTTCCGGTTGCTCGGTCGCTGATGTAATACACTTCGCGCCCGATAATCATGGGGAAATACGACTGCTCGCGCTTGCTGGGCAACTCGGAGTATTTGTTCTCCGCGAAGTTATAGAACGAGATCTTGCCCTGGCTTCCGCCCCGGTAGTGTCGCCAGTTGAAACCGTACGAGTTGAAGCGGCAATAGGCCATTGCCTTGCCATCCCCAAAGTACGAAACCTCGGCGACCTCGTTGATCTTCGTCGAGATCGGAAGACCACCGGACGGGCTGATCAGCCACAGACGCTGCTGTCGGTTTGTGAAATTGCCTGCAGTAGACGCGTAGGCGATCTTGCCGTCTGGAGTCCAGCCGAGACAACTGTCCGGCTCGACATCGTACGTCAGTCGCTTGGGCTCGCCACCATCGATGGGGATCAGATAGATATTGGTGCTGCCATCGTATTGGCCCGAGAAAGCGACCCATTTGCCATCTGGCGAAATTTTGGGGCGATACTCAAGCCCAGGGTGGCTGGTCAGCCGACGTGCTGGGTCGTTTGTTCGTCGATTGGCGACCCACAGATCACCGGCATAGCTGAATACGATCGTGTCCCCATAAATCGCAGGGGTGCGCATCAACCTTGGTTCGGACGCATCGCCACCTTGCTTGGCAACGATGAGGGCGGCCGCAGTTACTAGGAAAAGGCTCAAATGAAATCCTCCGCTAAACGGGAGGATTATGGCCCTAAGAAAACGCCAGATCAGCGCATGTTCGTGGCGAATTTACGCCGCAGATTCTGAGAGAATCGCTTGACGCTCCGGCGCAATGAGCTTTTCAGCGCCCTGTTCCAGGAAAGCGATGACAACATCGCGCTTCACCGATGGAAATTCGCTGAGAAAAGTATTCACCGTCTCTCCAGTTTCAATGTAGTCCAGCAGGGTCTGAATTGGGACCTTGCTGCCCGCAAAAACTGGCGTGCCCCACATAATTTCTGGGTCCACGGTGACTGTCTTCATAGCTTCATTCTATAGCAACTGGGCCCCAGTCGAACAGACCCCCGCCAGAGAACTCTCAAAAGGTTCTAAACTCTATGCGGCCACCTGGTAAAGCACCGTGGAGAAAGGCCGCAAAACTGCCATGAATCTAAAGTTTCTACAAGACCTCTGGGATGAAAACGAAGCACAGGGAATGGATGAACCGGAGCTGCTCCGATATCGATCCAACCTATTGGGCCGCGACCTCCGCCTCACCAACTTCGGAGGTGGAAACACCTCGGCCAAGGTCCGGATGCCAGATCCCGTTACCGGCGAGGAAGTTGACGTCTTATGGGTTAAGGGCAGCGGGGGCGACCTCGGCACGATAAAGCGCGAGGGCTTTGCGACCTTGTACCTGGAGCGACTGCTTGCCCTGAAGAAGCGCTATAAGGGCGTGTTCGAAGAGGACGCGATGGCAGACCGATATCCGCTGTGCTCCTTCGAGAACAATCCCCGAGCCGCCAGTATCGACACACCCCTCCATGGCTTTCTCCCATTTCAACACGTCGACCACCTCCACCCAGATTGGGCGATCGCACTGGCCGCCAGCGCCAACGGACCCGAGCAGCTCAAGCGACTTGAGGCAGAAACCGGCATCAAGCTTGCATGGCTCCCTTGGAAGCGCCCGGGATTTGAACTCGGTCTCTGGCTAGAGCGAGCAGTTGCTGAGAACCCTGGAGTGGATGGAATCATCCTTGGCTCTCACGGCCTTTTCACTTGGGGCGACACCAGCCGCGACTCCTACCTGAACACGCTGCGGGTCATTGATGGCGTTGGCCAGTATGTCCTCCAGCGCGTTGAGGCGAAGGGTGCGGGATTGTTTGGCGGATCCGTCAAGAAATCTCACACCGATCGCGACAAGATCGCCCTCCAGCTCTTACCAATCCTCCGAGGAATGGTCGGCGTTGGCATCGGCCACTACGATGCCGGAGAAACGGTGCTTCGATTTGTGAACAGTGCTCAGGCAAAGAACCTGGCCTGGCAGGGTACCAGTTGCCCAGACCACTTCGTGCGCACAAAGGTTCGACCCATGTTTGTCGATTGGGACGGGGCGGACGTGAGTGCGCTCGTCGCCTCGCTCAAGCCAGCTCTGGACGCCTACAAGGTTGATTACGCGGCGTACTACGAAGCCAACAAGCACGCGGATTCGCCCGCAATGCGGGCTCCGACTCCCACCGTCGTGCTCATCCCCGGCGTGGGCCTCTTCAGCTTTGGAAAGACCAAGACCGAGGCACGCATCACCGGTGAGTTCTACATCAACGCCATTCATGTCATGGAGGGCGCCACTGCCCTAGCCGGAGAACTGCCGGTTCAGTCGGACATCGACCCGTCTCGCATCGTCGATAACTATGTTTCACTTCCTCCGCAAGAAGCGTTCAATATTGAGTACTGGCTCCTAGAGGAGGCCAAGCTAAAGCGGATGCCTCCGGAAAAGGAGATGAGCCGCAAGGTCGCCCTTCTGATTGGGGCAAGCCCAGGCATCGGTCACAACGTGGCCGAGCGGCTTTTGGCTCAGGGCGCCCACGTCGTGGTTGCCGATATCAACAGCGAACTTGCTGGCGAAACCGCCAAGACGTTCCGCAAGCGGTATGGCAGCGAGTCGATCATCGCGGAGACGATTGACATCACCCATCGAGCTTCCGTTCAGAAGGCCCTGGAAGGGGTCATTCGGCAATACGGCGGCGTGGATGTGGTTATCAACATTGCCGCCATCTTCATCGCTTCTGACCCCGCGACGGGCAAGAACACGGATGAGCAGTGGCGAAAGACGTTCGACATCAACGTGGTTGGCAATGCGATTCTTGCCGACGAAGCCCAGAAGGTCATCGCTAAGCAGGGGACTCCTGGAAGCATCGTTCTCACCAGCAGCGCCAACGCGGTGGTCCCCAAGAAGGGCAGCGTGCCGTACGATGCCAGCAAGGCGGCGGTAAATCACCTGGTGAGAGAACTTGCAATTGAATTCTCGCCGAAGACCAGGGTGAATGCGGTTGCTCCTGCAACTGTCGTCGAGGGCTCTCAGATGTTCCCGCGAGACCGCGTCATCAGCTCATTGGCCAAGTACGAGATTCCGTTCGACGAATCGGAGACCACCGAGGATCTGCGCTCCAAGCTGGCGATGTTCTACGCCCAGCGAACTCTTCTCAAGGTGCCGGTTTCACCTGCCAAGGTTGCGGATGCCCTTTATCTGTTGGCCTCGGATCGACTCGCGCTCACCACTGGGCACGTGATTCCAGTAGACGGCGGACTTTGGGAAGCATTTCTGCGCTAGAAACCCGCAGGCTCAGCGTCATTCGCGCTAAAGTCAACTTGACATGCGAGTGCTGCTTGACGCTGAGCCATTTCCCGTCGACCGAAAGCTTCTCCCTTGGGAGAATCGTGGCCACTGGCCGTGTAGCTGGATAAGTTTAAACCCAGAGTTGGCGCCGCCCTTTGTGGCAGCCTATCGGCTCAAGTTTCGGGCAGACGACCGCGCGATTGTCCGAGTTCATGTCACCGCCGATGAGCGTTATGAGCTCTATCTGGATGGACAGCGCATCGGTCGAGGCAGCGAGCGCGGCGACGAGAACTTCTGGTACTTCGAAACATACGATCTTGACCTGAAAGAGGGCGAGCACATCCTTGTCGCCCAAGTCAGCAGCCTAGGAGACAGCTCCGCATTCGCCCAGATGACGGTGCAGCACGGCTTTCTGCTCTGCCCCCAGGAAGCCGCTTGGCAAGCCAAGATTGGCACGGGAAAAGCGAACTGGGAAGCCAAACTGCTCGGTGGATATACATTCCACGAGTCCCTTGTCTCGGGCGGAACCGGCTACCGCCTTTCGCTGCATGGCGACAAGATGGAATGGGGGTTCGAATTGGGTCTCGGCGAAGGGTGGATGCCGGCCACACACGGTCCCTCTGGCACAACGCAGGCAGCCAACGATCAGCCGCCGGTTCACCGCCTCACCTACGGCACACTTCCTGCCCAGATGGAGCATTTCTGGCTCAAGGGTGTGGTCCGCAACATCTCCAATCCTCCACCCCTTCCGACTGCCCCGGTGCCAATCCGGTCGGCTGACGACATCCCAAACATCCACGGAACCTGGCAAGCAGTATTCGCTGGTTCGGGGCACATCGAAGTCCAGGCGCATAGCCGGGTAAGAGTGATATTGGACCTCGAGGACTACGTCTGCGCGTATCCGGTCCTCGTCGTTACCGGTGGAAAGGGAAGCATGGTTCGAGTGAACTGGGAAGAGGCGCTCTTTGTGCACGCAGGCTCTTCCGACAAGGGCAATCGAGACGAGATCGAGGGCAAGTACTTCAGCATCATCGGCAGGCCGCTCGATGGTGAGGGCGATGCCTTCTATCCCGACGGGGGGAAGGATCGGAAGTTTGAGACACTCTGGTGGCGCTGCGGTCGCTACGTCGAGGTCTTCGTCGAGACTCAAGATGAGGCTGTTAGGTTTGAGTCCATCCGGTTTCTAGAGAGCCGATACCCAGTGGAAATGGAAGCGCAGTTCGAGGCGAGCGACCACCGATTCCAGGACACGGCTCCGATCATGATGCGCACGCTTCAAATGTGCAGTCACGAGACCTACATGGACTGCCCGTTCTACGAGCAGCTCCAATACATTGGCGACACCCGGCTGCAAGTTCTCGCCACATATGCGATGACCCATGACACGCGCCTTCCCGTCAAGGCGCTTCGGATGTTTAACGCTTCCCGCATCCCATCTGGCCTCACCGAGTCCCGCTATCCATGCCGTTTGCGCCAGATGATTCCGCCCTTTTCCCTGTGGTGGGTCACGATGGTGCACGACTTCATGATGTGGCGCGATGACCTCGCGCTGGTCGAGGAGCTTATGCCGGGTGTCAGAGCCGTGCTCGATGCTTACCGTTCCTACATCCGACCCGATGGGCTCCTGGACGCGGCAGAAGGCTGGAACTTTGCCGACTGGGTTCCCAGTTGGCGCGGCGGCGTGCCACCCGACGGAAACAATGGATTCAGTGCGGTGCTGAATTATCAGGCCGCCCTTGCCTACAAACTCGCCAGCGACATCGAATCCGCCCTCGGGGAGCATGAGATGGCGCTCCGACACGCCAAGACTTCGGACAAGATGGCAAGCGCTTCCGCGAAGCACTTCTGGGATGAGCATCGCGGGCTCCTTGCCGATGACCTGAGCCACCAGCATTGGAGTGAGCACACCCAATGTCTCGCCTTACTGGTCGGCAAACTCTCCGGCCATCAGAAGGAGAAGATTGCAGCGAACCTAGTGACCGACCCGCACCTTGAGAGGACGACGATCTATTTCTCTCACTACCTTTTCGAGGCACTCCAATCCATCCACCGGCCGGACCAGATTCAAAAGCGCTTGGAACTGTGGTTTGGCCTTAAGTCGCACGGATTTAAGACAACCCTGGAAGCGCCGGAGCCAAGTCGGTCCGACTGCCACGCGTGGGGCGCTCACCCGCTGTACCACTACTTCGCCACCTTCCTCGGCATCCGCCCAGCGTCGCCCGGGTTCAAGACGGTCTCGATCGAGCCGCAATTCGGCTCCGTAGAGTGGATTCGGGGCCAGTTGCCGCATCCAAAGGGGACGATCACAGTGGAGCTTCACCAGGAGCAGGCGGGGCTGGTTGGCAGCATTGAGCTGCCACCGGGAGTCACGGGGACCCTCAAGCACGGAGGGAAGACTATGCGGTTGGTGTCGGGGCATCAGTCGGTTTAGGGGAATGAGCCGGACGCATGTCGTGCATGACAAGTCCGAGAACGCCAAAGGCGTTCAGCCCTGCTAATAGCCTAGGGTTGGCAGCACAAAGCGATGCCTACCCTAGGACAGGGCGACGCATCCAACAACCGCAACGCGGTTGAGTCTGGAAATTCTTGGGCAAAAGCAAACCCCGAATCTGCCCGATGGTTCCCTGACTCCACCGAGTTGCGGTTGTCGGCCCGGCGGCCAAGGTCCTAGGGTAGGCGCGGGAGCGCCAACCCTAGGCTATTACGGGACGGAACGCCGTTGGCGTTCTTTCTAATCCTTATGGGTTCTTGGATAGATACACCTTGAACGCTTTGACCTTTGCCGGGGAGTCGCCCTGGCGGGGGATGAGGCGGACGCCAGCGGCGGTGACTTCCGCGCCGAGGTCGATCACCACGAGGTGCGGGTTCGGGTTGTGGTCCTGGCTCCAGACGGAGTGCCAGATAGTGTCTAGGTCACCGTCCAGCAGGTTGTCTGCAGCGCCGTCCTCCTGTGCGGTCTCTTCGCTATCCACGAAAGCTACCTTCCACTTGGATCGATCCAACAGGAAACCATCTGGTGCAATGAGGTCAAGTTCGCTGAGGGCGGCGTAGGTTTCGTCCTTGAACGTGGATACCGTCTCTAGGCATAGGTAGCGACCCGACTTCTGTGGGAAGGAGAATCGCTGAGCGGTGTCACCGGGAGCGAGTTGGGCGGTCAGCACCAGGTCGGCCTCGCCAAATTTGGGATCGTGATCCAGCTTGACGCGGCCTCGCTTTGAGATCGTGACCTCATGCTTGAGGTCGGTGAGAATCGGCTCGGCGATGCCTTCCACCGAAGGAGTATCCGTCTTCACCTGCTCGAACACCTCAATCTCGTTGGCACCCTTCTTGAGCCAGACCCCAGGGACGTAAAGCGTCTGCTGCGGTCCGATCCACCAGTACCTGCCGAGATTGTGGCCGTTGATCCAGACGACGCCCTTCGTCCAGCCCCGCATATCGAGGAAAGCGTCGCCAGTTTCGGTGAGGTCAAAGGAGCCTTTGTAAACGGTTGGACCCTCGCCAGCCTTGCCGTCCAGCTTCAGCCGCGACGGATCCTTCATCGGAAGGCTGTAGATATTCCAGCCGGATAGCTCCTTGCCACCTAAAAGCACCTTGTCCGTAATGCCCTTTCGATTGTCGGGAATCTTGCTGCCGTAGTTGATGCGACCGCTATTCTCGACGAGGATGTCCAGCTGCGCGTCACCCTCAGGAATCGAGATATCTGTGCTCTGCTGTCTTCGGCGGCGATCTAGCTGGGTGACGGTTTTGCCGTTGACCATGATCACGGCGTAGTCCCTCAGATCTTTCAGCTCAAGTGATCCCTGGATGGGTCCCTTCACATGGGTTCTGTATAGGATATAGCCATAAGCCTGCCCAAAATCCTCCATTGTCTTGAGGGTGGATGAGACGGCTGGCTTGGGAAGGGCTCCCAGCAGGCTTCCGCTCTGCTTCAGGGTGAACCGAGGAATCGTGATAACGGGGAAGGTAGGCGGGAGGGCGGGAGGGGTGACGCCGGTCTTCTTCGCGATGGAGTCGCGGAACCCGAAATACTTCTTGCGCGGCCTTCCAGCCTCGTCGAGAGGAGCGTCGTAATCATAGCTGGTGATGTCCGGCTCAAAGCCGCCGCCCCAGTTGGCACCGTTCATAAAGCCAAAGTTGGTGCCGCCGTGGAACATGTAGAGGCTCACGGAGACGTCGTGGCTAATCAAGCGATCAAAGCTGCGAACACCACCATCGGTGATGGACTTGGCGCCTCCCCAGTGATCGAGCCAGCCTGGGTAGAACTCCGGAACGATATAGGGTCCACCAGGCGTGTACTTGTCGGCTGTCTTGGGAGTATCGGGGTAGCCGCCACCATTGACGCCCGCTACGGTTCCGGGGATCCAGGCATTCGCCAGCTGAGATCCGCCTTCGGCAACGTAAAGAGGTACGTCAAAGCCGATCTCCTTGAGATCATCCCGAATTTGGGTCATGTACTTCTTGTCGCTTCCGTAGGAGCCGTATTCGTTCTCCACCTGAACCATGATGATGTTGCCACCGTGGGTCACCAGGAGCGGTTCCGCCTGCTTCTCTACTGCCTTCAGATACCGCTTGCCAAACGCCATGAACTGCGGCTCGGCGCTTCGCACCACGAGCCCCTTTTCATTCAGGAGCCAGTAGGGATACCCGCCGAACTCCCATTCCGCACAGACGTACGGGCCGGGACGCAGCATCACATACATCCCCTCTTCCTTGCAGATCTCCACAAACTTGGCAAAGTCCTCATTGCCCTTAAAGTTGAACTTCCCCTTCTCAGGCTCGTGCATGTTCCAGAACAGATACACCGAGATCGTGTTGAGGCCCATCGCTTTGGCCATCTGCACGCGCTGCCGCCAGTACTCCTTTGGGACGCGAGACGGATGAATTTCTCCGGCAAGAATCAGGAACGGTTTTCCATCCAGAACGAACTTGCCGTTCTTAACTTCGAACGTATGCTTGGGAGCGGCGAGAGCGGATGCTGCCAGGGCAACCAGGGCCAAAGCGGATACAAGGGAGCGTGCGCGAATCTGCATCAAGCAGCTAGGTTATCCGAACCGGTCTAACGAATGTCTAAAATCCCAGCCATTCACGATGGGGAAAACCTTGTGGAAAACCCCGTAAATATGAATCTTAAGAATGTGGAAAAACCGTAAGAGAATATAAGTGTGGCCACCAGGGCCACAGGAGCATTGCTCCACGGAGGTAACGGTAATGACGAATCGTAGCCGAGCTTGGCGACGCCGAAAGGCGAGAATGATTGTCGGAAAAATCCGAACCACGAAGAACTGGGTTGTGAAGCAGTTCGAGAAAGAGTCCGAGGAGGTCGGGCCGACGCGCAAGCAGATCAAAGCAAAGAAAGCGCTTCGAGCTCAGGACCTGCGCCGAGCATGGCAGATTCGAGAAGACCTAGCCGACGGTATGACCGGCTAGAGCGGCTGCGCCCGCAAACATCCCACCTCTCCCACGGCACCGAGCACCCTCTGCTCGGTGCCGTTCTGGTTCTCATTCCCCTACGTGGAGGGCTGGAAAGCGAAGCTGGACGGGGTGGTCTCCGGGAAGTTGGCCAGCATCCAGCCGCTCCCCTTGCTCTAAATAAAATACCGGCCGAGAGAATAGATCAATATGGACCCCGGCCGAGGCCGGGAACGCTGACTTTCGCCACCCCCTCCCCACCCTCCAACCCGCCACGAATGGCGGGAGAGGGAGCCGTTCGACAGCTCCTTGACTGGGTCAGAAGCGTCTGGTACCTAGAAGTTCATCATCTGATCGTGCCCAGAAGACCGGAATCGAGGTTCCCGCCACCGCCATCCGTGGCGGGTTGGAGGGTCAGGGAGGGGGTGGCGAACAAAAACGCGCCCCTGGCTCCGAATTAAATGCGGGCCAAAAGTAGAGGCGAATCTGCGCCTAAGCCTTCCTGCTTCCCGAAAGACGATCCATCAGATTCCCGGACAGCACCGCGACCACCAACAGCGTTCCGATGACTGCGAGCTGATACTCGGCCTTCACGTTCGCCACTCCCATGCCTATGCGGAGGATGGCGACGAGGAAGATGGCCAGAACGGTCCCGGAAGCCGATCCGCGGCCGCCGAAGATGCTTGCCCCACCTAAGAGCACGGCGGTGATGGCATCCAGCTCCAAGCCCTTTGCGTGGTCAAATCGGGCAACTCCCAGACGCGAATTCATCAGGAGCGCGGCAATGCCTGCCATCAGACCGGAGAGAGCGAATACGCCAATCTTCACCGCCGCAACCGGAAGGCCCGCATAGAACGATGCGAGCTCGTTGGTACCAACCGAGAACACCCAGCGACCAAACAGGCTTCGGTGCAGGATAAGGCCGAGGATCAGCGCCACAATCAGCATCAGGGCGAGCGGAATTGGGAAGTGACCAGGCAGATACTGCATGTCGATTCCGACAAAGCTCGCGGGAATCTTGGCCGATGCCGCCCCCAGTAAAACCTGAGCGATGCCGCGGTACACGGCCATAGTCGCCAGCGTCACCACAAACGAGGGGAGCTTTACTTTGGCGACGAGCACACCATTGATGGTGCCCAGCCCGACACCGAGCAGAAGCCCTGCAGCACAGGCGACGGGAACGGAGGTTCCGGATTCCATCATACGACCGGAAACGCATGCCACCAGGACAGTCATCGACGCCACAGAGAGGTCGATGTTGCCGCTGACGATCACAAAGGTCATGCCAAGGGCCAGCAGGCCCGGCTCGACATACAGAGTCATCGAATCCAAGATGTAGCGAAAGTCGAGGAAGAACTTCGACTGCATCGCACCGGCGATAAAGGCGAAAACGAGAAGCACGGCAGGAACGGTCTCGGAGCGGACAAGAAGCTTTCTCATGCCGCCTCCGTCAACTGGCCCAGCCAGCGCCGAACGGCACCGTCAAGCATCATCGCGACCAAGATCACGACACCGTAAACCAACATCTGCCAGGTCTCATCGATCCCGAGGACGGCAAGCGCGACGTTGATCGTTCCCAACAGCAGGCACCCCAGCAAGACGCCGGTGACGGTTCCGGAGCCACCAAACACGTTGGTTCCCCCGATGACAACTGCGGCGATCACGATGAGCTCGAATCCTGAGCCTGCCGTGGCAGGGTTCACAAATCCATAGCGCGAGGCGTAAAGCACGCCGGCAAGTCCGGAGAGCGCGCCACACGCCGCATAGACAAAAAAGGTCACTCGCGCGACGGGGATACCGCGCAGGCGAGCGGCTTCGGGATTGCTGCCTATTGAATAGATATCCCTGCCAGTTCGAGTCCACTTGAGCAGGTAGGCGGTAACGGCGGCCGCCGCCAGTGCCCAAACCAGGAGCCATGAGAAAGTGACCCCTGCAATTTGAAAGGGACCATGAAGCGTCCAGTTTGTCAGCGCGTCAGGGATGTTGTTGGAATCCACCTGATCACCTTTGCTAACGATGAACACCACGCCTCGATATGCGCTAAGCGTGCCCAGCGTCGCGATGATCGGCGGCACTTTGGCCCAGGCAATGAGCCCACCATTGACCGCTCCGAGCACGGCGCCAATCGCCATGCCGATCGCCGTGCCCATGTAGATATTCAGACCAGGGTGATCTCTAAACAGCATTCCCACGATGATTCCGGCGAGTCCCATTGTCGAGCCGACGGAGACATCGATTCCGCGGGTGAGGATCACCATCATCTGCCCCATGCCGACAACGGCAAGGAGTGGAATCCAAAGGAGGATGCTGTTGAGGTTCTTGGCCTCTAAAAAGTGAGGATTCTTGACGAGCGCGGCCCCGGCAACGATGAGGAGGAGCACAAGGGTGCCTGCCTCTCGAAAGGCGGCAAGGCGCTTGGCGAGTTCAGCCTGCATGTGCCACCTGCCCTGTTGCTGCCAGCATGATGTTTTCTTGGGTAGCCGTGCCCGGTTCAAAAATTTTGAGGAGTTTGCCTTCGCGCATCACCATCACTCGCTCGCTCACCGCGAGAACCTCTTGAAGATCGGAAGAGATCATGAGGATCGCGAGGCCCGAATCCGCCAGTTCACGCATCAGCCGGTGGACCTCCGCCTTTGCTCCAACGTCGATGCCGCGCGTTGGCTCATCTAGGATAAGCACCTTAGGCTGCGTCATCAGCCACTTGGCGAGAACCACCTTCTGCTGGTTCCCACCGCTCAGGTCGCGGACTGGCTGGCTGACGTCCCGCATCGCCACCTGAAGGCGCGAAGCGTATTCAGCCGAGCGACTGTTGATCTGCTTCTTGTTGACCCATCCCGCCTTGGAGAGGGATCGGAGAATCGCAAGACATGCATTCTCGGCGATGCTCACCGGCATCAGGAGGCCATGATGTTGGCGATCTTCCGGCACCAGAGCCAAACCTGAGGCCATGGCGGACTTCGGGTTCTTGACTTCGACCACGGCCCCGTCAACCTTTACCGTTCCTGCGGTAGGTTGGGTGATGCCAAAGATGGCTCGGGCGACATCGGTTCTGCCCGCACCAACGAGTCCAGCGAGTCCGACGATTTCACCTTTGCGAACACCGAAAGTGATGTCGGAGAAGGTCGTGCCCTGGCTGAGACCCTCCACTTCAAGCATGAAGCGTTCGGCGCTGTGATTCGCGGGTTGAAACTTCTCGGATGCCAGCTCTCTGCCCACCATCATTCGGACGATCTCTTGGACGTCGCTTTCTGAAGGGATGCGCTCTCCGACCTTTTCGCCATCCCGCAGCACGGTGATGCGGTTGCAGATCTCAAAAACTTCATTCAGCCGGTGGCTCACAAAGGCGATGGCGCACCCTTGATCGCGGAGGCGGCGCACGATGACGAACAGCTCTTCAACCTCTTTGGGTGTGAGGGATGCGGTGGTTTCGTCGAGGATCAGAACCTTTGCGTTTTGGGAAAGTGCGGCGGCAAGCTCCACCATCTGCTGATCCGCCACGCTGAGTCCACGAACCTTAGCCCTGGGGTCAAGATGGACTCCCAAGGAGTTCAGAAGCTCGGCGGCCTTTGCCTGCATTCCCTTCCAGTCGACGCGTCTTCCTGCTCCGACCGGTTGGCGACCGATGAAGATGTTCTCCGCAACATCCAAATCTGGGAAGGTCAGCGGCTCTTGGTGGATCAGGGCCACGCCCAGAGCCATTGCCGCTCGCGGGTTGGCCAAGGTCTTTGGCTCCCCGTTGATCGAGATCGTGCCGCCGGTGGGCCGATAGACACCGGCGATCAGTTTGCCCATGGTGGACTTCCCAGCGCCGTTCTCTCCGATGATGCCGTGAACTTCGCCCGGGAATAGATCCAGATCGATGCCTTTGAGCACCTCAACGCCCGCGAAAGCCATTCGGATTCCGCGGGCAGAGATAATCGGGCTAGAGGAGTCCGTCACGTTTATGGAATGGCCTTGAAGTGATAGACGCCGCTGCCCAGTTGATACACAGGGTGGCCCTTTTCAATGCCGGCACCGGAGACGCCCTTAGCGAGGATCGCCGAAACTCCACCCTCCGTAACCTTCGCCTTTGCCGATACCGGCAGGGTGAGGGTGGCGTAGGTGTTGGCTGGGACCTTCACATCAAGGGTGAACGTTCCGTTCTTCGCGACCTTCCACTCGGTTTCCACCAAGCCGTGGATGGTGTCCAGAGAGCCCTTCGCCCAAGTGAGCCCACCACCGGGAACCGGATGAAGCACGATATGGGAGAAGCCGGGCTTGGCAGGATCCATGTCGATACCGGCGACCCAGTTGTACATCCACTCACCGACCGAACCAAGAGAGTAGTGGTTGAATGAGTTCATTCCAGGATCCTGGAATCCCTTGTCTGCTCTCCAGCCATCCCATCGCTCCCAGATCGTGGTTGCGCCCTGTCGAATGGAGTAGCCCCAGCTCGGATATGTGTCCGTGTTGAGCAGCTTGTAGGCAATGTCGATTCGGCCGAACTTGGTCAGAGTTGGGCAGAGGTAGCCAACGCCAACGAAGCCAGTCGAAAGGTGACCCTTTCGGTCGATCATGATGTGCTGCGACAGCTTCTCGATAGCCTGAGCCTGCTGAGCTGGCTCAAGCAGACCAAAGTCGAGAGCAATTACGTAGTCGGTCTGAGAGTCGCCTTTGATGGTTCCGTCGGATCCAACAAACTTGTCGTTGAACGCCTTTCGGATCGCCTGGAACAGCTCGGTGTATCGCTTTGCATCCTCCGTTTTGCCGAGCACCTTTGCGGATTTGGCAAGGAGATCGGTGCTGTGGGCGAAGTAGGCAGTGGCGATCACTTCGCGAGGAGTGTCGTCCTGAACGTTGAGCCAGTCGCCAAAGTTGTTGTTGGATCGCTTGATCCAGATGTGATCCGGATTCACTTCGTCGATGTACTTAATCCATCTCTGCATCGCGGAGTAGTGAACGTCAAGGATTCGCTTGTCACCGTAAGACTGATAGATCGTCCATGGCACGATGACGCCAGCGTCTCCCCAAGCGGGAGCACCGTCGCTGTCATCGACCAGTCGGGGAGACACGTCTGAGAATCCGCCTTCGGGCGACTGGGCATCGTCCACGTCTCGGGTCCACTTGGACATGAAGCCGGCGATGTCGTTGTTGTAGGTCGCGGTGCGAACGAAGATTTGGGCGTCGCCCATCCAACCAAGTCGCTCATCTCGCTGCGGACAGTCGGTGGGTACGTCTACGTAGTTGCCTCGCTGACCCCAATAGATATTCTTGGCCAACTTGTTCACCAGCGTGCTGCTGGTGGCAAATTCGCCGGTTCTTGGATTGTCTGAGCCGATGACCACGCCAGTGATCGCACCCTTGGTCGGCTTGCCCGGGAAGCCGGTCACCTCGACGTATCGGAAACCGTGGAAGGTAAACGAAGGCTCGTAAACTTCAACCCCGTCACCCTTGAGGGTGTAGGTGTCGGTTGCTTTTGCGCTGCGAAGGTTCGTCACATAGATCGAACCGTCTGGATTCAACATTTCAGCGAATCGAATACGAACCGTGGTTCCGGCAGGACCCTTCACCTTTAGGCGGGCGTAGCCAACCATGTTCTGGGCCATGTCAAAGATGTAGCTGCCCTTCGGCATCTCTTTGATCGTCTGCGGTGCCAACTCCTGAAGCTTGTGCACGGATGGAGACTGCTGGGCATTAATGAGAATGCGCGTATAGCCTTGAACCTTTGGGGTTCCCCAGCCAGCCGCGTGGTATCCGGCGGTTGCCCAACCCTGAATTCCATGGTGGGCTGTATCGAGACGTGCGTCAAAGGTTTCGCCGTTCAGCAGGTCATCGGCGAGAATCGGGCCATATCCAGCCTGCCAAGACTTGTCGGATGTGACCAGTTCTCGCTTTCCATTGGCGTGGGTCAGTTCAACTTGAACCAGCCCCATCGGCTGGGTGCCGTAGTTCTGTCCGAGCGTCCAACCGACGCGGCCGGTGTACCAGCCATTGCCCAACACGATTCCAACCGCGTGACCGCCAGGACCAAGAAGCTTAGTGACATCGTAGCTCTGATACTGAACGCGCGTATGGTAGTCGGTCCAACCCGGACGCAAGAGGTCGTGGCTGACCTCCTTGCCGTCTAGATAGAGTCGATAGAGGCCAAGCGCGCTGACGTAGGCTCGGGCCGAAACGACGGGAGAATGAGTGGTGAAAGTCTTGCGGAAATAGGGGGTTCTGCCGTTGGTGACGGGAGACTTGGGTTTGCCCCAAGGTGCCATCCCGACGGGTCCGACCACTAGTGGTGCGGTCCATTCGTCGCCCAGGTGCTTTGCAGAAAGCCAGCCCTCCATCGTGGAGAATGTCTGCTCTTTGCCCGACTTGTAGCGGATGCGACCCATCGCGGCCACGCCAGCTTTGCCAGTGTCATTGAGTCCCTGAATGAGAATCTCGTTGGCACCCGGCTTCAGTTTCCCGGCGAGGTCAACGGTGTGAACGGACTGCCATCCGTCGCCACTGCCAGCGGGTTTGCCGTTCACGGAAATCTTAAAATGATCATCTGCTGAAACTGCCATGACAGCAGTGTCGATGTCAGATCCTGATGCCACCGTGACGGTTGACTTCAGGAAGCAGGAGCCGTGGGGCATTTCGCCCTTTTCATCGGCTTCGGGGTACCAAATCCACTGAGCGCCATTGACGTTGAGCTCATTCTGCTTCTGCGGCTGAGCGCCAATCCACGTGGCCTTCCAGTCGGACCTTTCCAAGAGACCCATCTCGAACGAGGCGGGAATGGCGGCCTCGCTTCGGTGGCCTCTGGAATCCCAAACCTGGACCTTCCATGCGGCAAATTCGCGGCTGTGAAGCGGCTTGCCAGCATATGGAATCTGAGTGGTTTCGCTGGACGCGACCTTTCCTGAATCCCAAAGATCGCCGATGCCGGAATCGAGCTTGCTTCTTGAGCTGGAGACGATAATTCGGTAGGCGGACTGCTTCGCGCCACGATAGTTGGCTGTTTCCACCCAACTCAAGCGCGGATGACGCGACTCCAGACCGATAGGGTTCGTGAGGTATTCGCTGCGCAGGTTCACTGCGTGAAGCCCTCCGCCGCCAGAAACTATAAGAGATGCGAGGAAGAACATCGACATGGGTCGCTCCAAACTGAACGGACACAGTTTGCCATCTCTGGTCCGTCCAAATGAATCAATTCAGGTGAGAATCGACACGAAGAGCCCGTAATTCACGTAGGACAAGGGCACATATCCTTAAAAGGATCGCCTAAGCTAACAGAATATGGAACCCGTCGTCGTTGTCGGCCCCAAGCAGATCACGTTCAAAGAGATCAGCAACAACCCTAAAATCAACACCCTCATCGAGGGCGCCAACCAGGTGATGAAGTCCATGGGCTACACCGAGCACGGACATCGACACGTCCGCATGGTCTCCGGCATCACCAAGTACATCCTGGAGCACCAGAATATGTCGCCCCGAGAAGTGGAACTCGGACAGATCGCGGCCTGGATGCACGACATCGGCAACGTTATCGCCCGAATCAACCACCCGTCCCACGGCGCAGCCATGGCATTCACGATTCTCAACGAAATGGGCATGGATCCCGCCGAGATCGCACCGATCCTTGGCGCGATTGGCAACCACGAGGAGATGATGGGCGGACCGATCTCCGTGATGTCCGCCGCGCTGATCATCGCCGACAAAAGCGACGTCCACTTCAGCCGCGTTCAGAACCCGATCATCGAGAGCTTTGACATTCACGACCGGGTGAACTACGCCGTGCAGAGGAGTCGAGTGGAGATCAAGCCAGACGCTCAAACCATCGAGCTGACCTTGGAGATCGACACCAAGCAGGCCTCGGTGATGGAGTACTTCGAGATCTTTCTCACCCGCATGGTCATGTGCCGAAGATCCGCCGAAATGCTCGGCTACCGCTTCACCCTAAACGCCAACGGTTTGTATCTGGAGTAGGTGGATTCGCACCCAGACAAGGTCGGCACGATTGGATCATGAGCGAAATCATCCTCTACACGTCTGCAGACGGGACCACTAAGGTTGAAGTCACTTTTGAAGAGGAGACCTTTTGGTTAACACAAAAGTGCCTCTCAGAGCTATTTTGCGTGGATGTTCGCACCGTCAACGAGCATCTTCAGAACATCTTCAGATCGTCCGAACTCGAAGAGCAGTCAGTTATCCGGAAATTCCGGATAACTGCCACTGACGGAAAATCGGACGAGACGAACCACTACTCTCTCGACGCGATCATCGCCGTGGGCTATCGCGTCAACTCAAAGCAGGCAACCCAATTCCGCATCTGGGCTACGAAGACACTCAAGGAATTCATCATCAAAGGCTTTGTGCTTGACGATGAGAGGCTAAAGCTCAACAAGCGATTTGGGAAAGACTATTTCGATGAACTCATTGAACGAATCCGAGAGATTCGTTCAAGCGAGCGCCGCTTTTACCTGAAGATAACCGACCTTTAAGAGCAGGCGAGCATCGACTACGACCCAAAGGCAGAAACCACACAGAAGTTCTTTGCGACAGTTCAAAACAAGCTCCATTGGGCGGTGAGCGGTAAGACCGCAGCCGAGCTCATCGCGGAACGGGCCGATGCGACGAAGCCAACAATGGGCTTGACAACATGGAAGAACGCGCCCAAGGGAAAAATCCTGAAAAGTGACGTTACGACGGCCAAGAACTACATGATCGAATCCGAGATCAAAGAGCTAAACCGAGTCGTCGAGCAGTACCTCCTCTATGCCGAGGGGCTCGCCCAACGTCGAATCCCGATCAAAATGGTGGAATGGGTTGACCGCCTGGATGCATTCCTAAAATTCAATGAGCATGAAGCCCTCACCAATCCTGGAAAGGTTTCCGCCGAGGTCGCCAAGAAACTCGCCGAAGAGCAATTCGAAAAGTTTCGAAGTACCCAGGATTCCGCGTTCGAGAGCGACTTCGAAAAAGAAATTAAGCGCATCGGCGAGCGCAATACCAACTGAATTTCTTGCTTCGAACTCCCTTTCGCCTTGGCGAAAGACTAGGTAAGCGCTTCGGCCAATAACCAAGCCGCAACCCGCCGGGTGAACACGAGAGACCCCTTACAAGCCTGACCCCGCAAGAACTCCGCCCGATCCTCGATCTCCGCGACCCGACAGGCAATCTCGAAGTTGTCCCAGAAACTGGCCCTCCGACCGCCGGAGCCGCGGCCTGCAAGATACATCGCAAACCAGAACGTCACCTCCGCTTCACCCCGATCCGCAACAAGACCAGGGTGGACAAGGAGCAACATGCTTCCACCCAAAAGCCCATTTACCCGGTCAACTGGACGAGTTCAACGCTACGACCACCGGCTGCGTTATTGATGTCGTCTGAATTTAGATTATGGTTTTTAATGGACTCGCTTCTACGCACCTATTCTTTGGGTTGCTCTGCTGTGTGGCGATCGCACCGGGACGCAGCCAACACAACCCCCATGAGGCTGCTGGGACCCAAGATCCAGACACACACGGAAACTTTTCGCTGAAGCTCCCGAAATCCGTAGCATGCTCTTTGCGCCTACCGAAAGGATTCCGTCGCGTAAATGTCAAAAGCTACGGTTCAACCGACTACTATTTCAAGAATAAAGCAGGTGATCGGATATCAGTTGCGGGCGATAGGATCTTGAGTTCAGGCGATCCTGAGGACAATAAGCGAACGCGGCAGCTTTATCTCGATCTCGTCGACGGTATTAAGACTTTTCCTTCCCACACTCGCACAAATTATAAGCATTGGGAGATTTGGGTTGGGCTCATGGAGAAAGGTGCGATGATGGTTAACCGAGAGCCTTTTAGGTATGGAAGCGGCGCGCTCTTTGATGAGGACAGAGGGATACTGATCAGTATCGAGTGCAAGCTCAAGCCAGAAAACCACAATCTTAGTGCGCTAACGAATTCAATCTGCGATCAGATTGTTCGTTCAGTGACCGTCGGCAAGGCCCGGTAACGATGCGTTGGCGCATCGCCGTCTCGTTCTCCAATATTCTGGCACTACAGGTCAGCGAGCCCAAGAACTCAGGGGGAGGGTACAAATCCGGTCACTGGCCCTTTGTAAGCAGAAGGCAGATGCTGGGAAATTTGAAGACGCTCGAAATTTGGCAATCTCAGGTCTGACCCGGTATCAGCGGCTCAGCACCTTTGCGAACTACCACATCCTCACCCAAATCAAACTCGATCTAGAAATCGGTACTGCCTATTCTCCGGCTTATTGGTATCTCTAGGGGTGCCCGCGTCGTCGTCCCTTAGGTTGGAATTGGCAGGCTCACTCTGAGCGGCTAACAGCCAATACATCCATGAGAACGTATTCCTGGAACTTATATGTATGGACAACGTCTATACATCATGGTATCGTTCAAATAGACTGAATGAGAAGCTCCGCATTGCCTACCACCCCTAAAGCCGAACAACTCAACATCCGGGCCTCGGCCTCACAGAAGGCCAAACTCGCTGAGGCCGCACGGCTCCAGAACATGAACGTCAGTCAGTTCGTTCTAAGCAAGTCGCTTGACGCCGCCGAAGAGGTGATCGCCGACCAGCGCCTCATCCGCGTCTCTAAAGAGGAGTATGGCTGGCTCAGTGCTAAGCTCGATGAGCCACCCCAAGACATTCCGGCACTACGAGAACTCTTCAGCACGCCTAGTGTTTTCGAGTCGTGAGCCCGTTTTCGGGACCAGTTCTTCTCGATAAGTCGCACGACTTCCTCGAGTTTGACTGCGGGAAAGAACCGCTCAACACCTTTCTTGCTCGCCATGCCATGGCCAACCAAGCCAATGGCAGTGCCCGCACCTTTGTGGGATTAGATGGTACGCGGGTCATCGGCTACTACTCGCTCGCAGTCAGTTCCATCCTGTACGGCGACGCCCCCGAAAGAATGGCCAAGGGCCTGGCCAAGCACCCGATCCCGATTATCCTCATGGCCAGGTTCGCCGTAGATAAGGACTACCAGAGCCAAGGAATCGGAAGGGGCCTCTTTAAGGATGCCCTTAAGCGTTGTCTGAGTGTCGCTAAAGATGCGGGAGTCCGAGCGTTTATGACTCACGCTAAAGATGAAGAGGCGAAGAGCCTTTACCTGCGTTTCGGAATCCTTGAGTGTCCGAGCAATCCTCTGCACCTCTACTTCTTGATGAAGGATGTCGAACGGACAGTGGCGGGAACCTGAAAATGCACAATGATTCAACCCACCCAAATGGGCCCATGTGCCCAAATTGGATGTGTCACGGTTATGTCACGCCTAAGTAACTGCTGATCAGATATCAATGACTCCTGTCCCTTTTAGGACCATTCCGTCTTTGGGGAAAGGAGAAAATATTGAACAGGATCATATCCATACTGGGGAGCCTTAGCGGGTCAGCGCAGCCCCCTGGGCGAAGTGCCGGATCCACCCGCATTTCGAACTTCGGAAAGACGCTTCTTCGAATTATTACAGTGACCACGGCGCTTCTCTGCTTGACGGCGGCGTTCGGCCAGAGCGTGACAATCACGCCAAATGGATACGTGACCGCCGCGCCTGGAGCCACAGTCCAGTTCTCTGCGAACGTCACTGGCGAAACCAACACTGCGGTGTACTGGTACGCAGGCGGAAAGAAGGGTGGCAGCACGACCAACGGCACCATCTCTGCTACTGGCCTTTACACAGCCCCCACCACGATGCCGGGACAAAATCCGGTGGCGATCAAAGCGGTTAGCCAGGCTAGCTCGACAGTTGCCGCCACGGTATACGTCTATCTTCTGAACGCGGGGCCCACGATCACTTCGGTTTCCCCCAATCCGATTTCGGTTGGGAATCTCACCGTGACGATCAAAGGATCCGGATTTCTCCAATATGCCCAGGTCGTGGACACCTACAATGGCACCCCGGTGCAGCTCTCCACGGTCTCCGTCACTTCCGATACGATTGTTGCTTCCGGATGGCAGGGCAATGCCCCCAACGCTTCCTTCACGGTGACGAACCCTGGCTCTGCTCCAAGCAACGCGATTGTGGTTCCGATCTCCAACGGCGTTCAGACCTATCCGCTCACTGTCAACAGCGGATCTGGAAGTGGCAGCTACGCCTCTGGCGCAGTGGTGTCCATTACCGCCAACACGGCTCCTGCAGGGCAAACGTTCCTGAACTGGACGGGTGCGACGGTTGCCAATCCAACTGCCGCCAATACGACGCTGACGATGCCTGCCGCAGCAACGACCGTGACGGCAAACTACACTGCAGCAACCACCAAGTACACCCTTTCCGTCAACAACGGATCAGGAAGCGGTTCCTACACCGCAGGCACGGTGGTGACCATCACCGCCAATGCACCTCCCGCAGGAAGCATTTTCTCCGCGTGGACGGGTGCCAGTGTCGCCAGTTCCACCAGCGCCACGACAACCCTGACCATGCCCGCTGCGACCACAACCGTCTCGGCGACGTATGCCCAAGTTGCTCAGATTCCCTATCCTGTGGCATCTCACCCACGACTCTGGGTGACTCCCAATGACATCCCACGCCTTCAGAGTTGGGCGGTTTCAACCAACCCGACTTATCAAACGGGAATGTTGCCGCTGCTGAGCCAGGCCGTCAACATTTACCAGACGCAGTTCTTCCCGAACGGCGTTGCCAACCCAACCTATCCCGACCTGGGGGACACTCAGGGCTATCAGGGTCAGCTCACAGAAGAGGTTGGCTTTATCCTCGCCTTCAACTCCCTGATCGACCCCAACGCCACGAATCGAATCAAGTACGCCCAGTACGCCCGCAACCTGATCATGGTCGCGATGAATCAAGCAGTTCTGGGGCCCCTTGCCAATGCGCCATTCCGGGATCCCATGTTCCCGGTCTACAACCGCGCCAACGAAACGGGCGCTCAATGGCCGCTCATCGTCGACTGGATCTACAACACGAAGGATGCCAATGGCAACCCTATCCTCACCGCCGCCGATAAGGCGACGATTCGCAAGGTGTTCCTCCTCTGGGCCAATGAGTGCCTCAACGCCTACACCACCGGCGGCGATCACCCTTCGCCCGTCGGTACCATCAACAGCTTTTCGCTGATCGGCAACGGCACCGCCGCCTACCGAATGGCCTCCAACAACTACTATCTCGGCCATGCCCGGCTCGTCACGATGATGGGTCTCTGCATCGACCCGAGCGACGACCCCGTCAACGACCCAACCCAATCTCCTGCCATCGCCGGCAACACGCTGCGAAGCTACATCCTCAACGGAATTGGCGCGTGGCTGTATCAGACCTACGCCATGATGGGCGACCCCCAGACCGTAAAGGCAGACTATAACTTGCCCGGTACCGGAGCCAACTTTGGCCTGGCAAGTGGCGGACTTCCTCCAGAAGGAATGCTGTATGGCCACTCGTTTGGCTTTGTTCTCGGTCAGCTCTTGGCTCTGCAGACGGCTGGCTTCAACAACCAGGCGATCTCGGGCCCCCAGATCAAGCTGATCACCGCACCCGTTTGGGATCGATTCGTAAAGGGCTACCTTTCGTCGCTGACGCCAACATCGATGGTGCCTGCCAGCGAAGTCTGGCTGGGGCCGGTTTATCAGATGGCAAGCTACGGAGATCTACTCCGCCTTTACATCACGCCGGAGACGATGCAGTCCTTTGCACTTCTGGCACTCCTGGAGCAAGAGCAGGGGCTGAACACCCATGCCAATGCGGCTCGGTGGATTTCAACCAGCGTTGTTCCGAACGGGGTTCAGTACAACGTGAGTCAGCCTTGGACATGGGGATGCGCTCAGTCGATCCTCTACTACATGCTCCTCGACCCAGGCGCGGCTCCTGCCACGGACCCTCGTCCTGCCTATCCGCTGAACTTCTTTGATCCGGCGGCTGGCCGAGTCCTTGCCCACAGCAACTGGGGAACCACGGGTTCTTGGTTCGATTACCGCGCAAGCTGGGAATCGATCAACCACCAGGATGGCGATGGCGGCCAGTTCGAGTTCTTCCGGAACGGAGAATGGCTGACCAAAGAGATGAGCAACTACGACAACAACGGAGTTGGCCTCACCACCTATTACCACAACACGCTGGCGCTTCAAAACTGGTGTGCAAACGGCACCCCGAACCTCAACTGGTTCGAGGCCGGTGAGTGGACCAACGGAAGCAACTGGATCTTGGGAATGAACGCAGGAGACCCAAAGACCACCACCAGCAACGGCACGGGCTACACCTATGTATCAAGCGACCTGACAAATCTGTACAACCGTCCCAATGTTTGGACGCCGGCAGCAGGCGCCACCGACATCGCTCAGGCAACTCGCCAGGTTGTTTGGCTGAACAGCGACTATCTCGTGGTGTACGACCGCGCGACTTCCCTTCACTCGGGGCTGTTCAAGACCTTCAATCTCTGCATGGCAAACAACCCGGTGATCACCGGAAATACCGCAACGGAAACGATGGCAGATGGCCAAAAGCTATTCGTCCAATCGCTTTTGCCGGCCGGCGGATCCCTCAGTTCTGCCTTCGCGTCTGGAAACCTCAATCCGCATTCAGAGCTGGACCCGATGCAATACGTGCTTACGGTTCAGGATAAAACTCTGCCGGCAGATACGCGGTTCCTCCACGTGCTGCAGGGGGCGGATGCGTCGGCATCGATGGTTCAGGCAACGTACCTGGCGAGCGCCAGCGGCACCTCATTCGATGGTGCGGCCTTCGGCTCGAGTGCAGTGTTCTTCCCCACCAAGTCGAACGCAGCGTTCACGACAACGACGTTCACTGTGCCCAGCACGGTCCACACGTTCGTTGTGGTTGGCCTGACGGGCGGCGCTGGATACAGCGTCACGACGACTGTCGCAGCAACGGGAACGACGGTTGTCGTCTCGTCGTCTGCAACAGGAACGGCAGCGGATTCAGCTGGCCTCTTGAAGGTCGCGATCTAACGTGACCTTAGCCCCTGCATTCTAGATGGATGCAGGGGCAATTTTATGATCCGGAGAGAAGTGCCTCTTTAGCCATCACGACCGCAAGGACGCAAACGGTCGCTCGCGAATCTGACGAAAGGAGAGACTTCCATCCAGTGTGGATGGGTCCGGTGAACTCTTCCCCCAGCACGCTTCTCACCGCGTTGGCGTATTCAAGTCGACTCTGGCGCTCCAATTCGATTCCGAGTGTGCGCAGCGACGTTTCCAGGGCTAGGGGCGATTCCAGGGCCTTAGCAAACCGAAAAACCTCCACGAGCGCGGCAATGGTGCCGGGCATGTCTCCCCGCTGCGATGCCAAACCTGCTTGAGCGACAGCCACCTCTTGCCGCATCGGAATCGAGCCGATTTTTCGGGCGAGACCAGAGGCTTCTGCGAGATGTTCTTGGATCTCATCAAGATCGCTGCTGATACTTACCAGCGACATCAGAGCTTCAAAGTGCATGTCCTGGATGCCGGCCCTTCGCAGCCGCTGAATGCCCTCCAGCAAGAGGGGTCTGGCTGCCTCGATGCGTCCAATCTTGCAGTAGAGCAAAGCAAGGTCCCCGTACGAACGAGCCTCTTCCGTCACGTCATTGCTCTGAAGTCGCTCGGCGAAGACCTCTTCTCCGACACGAATGGCCTCCTCGATTTCTCCGATTTCGGCCAAGCCCAGTGAGTAGTAGCACCGGGAAATCACCTTGACGCCCCACTTTGAAGTGAGGTTGGCGGCAACACGGCACATTTCAGTGGCGCGTCGGGGATCTCGGAGTCGGATCACCATCGTTGCCCAATTCATTTGAGCCCAGGCGATGCCTTCCGAATCTCCTTCGCGCTCGTACACATCAAGGGCAGCCAGGTATGCCTTCTCTGAATCATCAAGTAGCCCCGCAATTGCGAGAGCAGTGGCGGTGCCAACCCACGCCTCCCCACCGAGCACTGGATCGAGCTGATCCACGCCTGCTTCCAGTGCTCGCAGGAGCAAGGGAGCTTCCAACGCGGGATTTCCGCGGGCGCAGACCGTGCGCCAGGTGCCAACCACCATAAAAGCCGCTAGCTTTGGGTCATGCTGAGTCGCCCAAAGAATTCCTGCCAGCAAATTCCGCAGTTCAGACTGAACGCTGGTGAATGCGGCTTCCTGGTCTGGGCCCCACAGCTTGCGCGACTTGTCAAAAACCCACTGAGCCACATCCTCCCAAGTCTTTGCCACGAGCCGAAGCTGGGCAGAGGTAGACATCATTTCTCGGACCGCAAACGCCAAAGGCTTGGGAATTCGGTAACGGAGACGAAGACCATCGTCTTGAATCGCGATCAGGCATCGACGCTCTAGAAGACGGTACACCTCCGCAGAATCATGCGGTCCCACGAGTGCGGCGGCGAGATCTGCCGAGGCTCCCGCGAGTACCGCCAGAGAGTGAAGAGCCTCTTTTGCCTCCTCGGGCAACCCGTAAATGGCCATCCGCAGGGGTTCCAAAAGCTCAGCAGCGTACTCATGGAGCCCATCTTCGAGGGTTTTGTTCACCTGCTCCGGGGTTTGAACGACCAGACGCGATCCGAAGACCACCAACGCTGCCGGCATCCCGTCCAGAGATCGGGCCAAGTCGCGAAGTTGAAACGCGTTTTGCTCTCCAGCCGCGAATCCGCCATGTTCCGCGATTCGTGAAGTTAAGATTCGAACGGAAGGGTTGTTGAGGACGGCTTCAGCCGAATCTGACAGGTGAGGAACGGGCAAGGGGACCACCAGGATCTCGACGACCCCGTCCATATCCAGGCGCACTCGCGATTCGGCAAGGACACGCCAGCCGTTCCCTGCCGCCTCTCGGATGATCTCATGCAATGCCTCCGATTCAAGCTTTGGATCGGGGACATACACCCCATCTTCAACCGGACCGGGCGCACCGCCTAACTGAACGGCCAGGCGATGATGGTGGGTCAGCTGCCAAAGGGATTCCTGAAGCAGGTGAGACTTCCCAACCCCGACCGGGCCCACGAGAGCGACCAGTGCACCTTGCCTGCCGATGGAGGCAGCCACCGCGTGAAGCAGCTCGGCTCGGCCATAGATAGGTAGGGGACGCGCAATCTGCGGTTTGACGATCTCAGGCTGAAATGGAGGGGTCAGCTCAGAGGAATCTGCCGTCTCCTTTATCAGACTCATTAAAGAGCTCGGTGCGTGATAGCCGAGTTCTCGGGTCATCGACGCATCCAGGTCCAGAAATGCCTGTCTGGCTTGAGCGATTCGCCCTTTCCCAACGAGTCGCCGAATGAGGCCAGCATTCGTCTCTAGATCAAGCGGAAACAGCCGGACCACAGAAACGTTTGCGCGAATGGCCGCCTCTTCATCTCCGGTCAACTGCAGCGCATCCGCCAGTTCAAGCCATATTTTCCGGATCTTGTCTTCGTAGTCTCGCCGAACGGACAGAACCCAGGGTTCCTGAAATCCCGCGAGGAATGGGCCACCGTACAGATCGATCGCCCGTTGGAGGTGTCGGACGCGCTCCAGCGGATCCTCTGCGGCCAATCCGGCAATCGCCGCTTCGTCAAGTTGGCCGGCATCTGTTCGCAAGACACCAGCTTCAATTTCAATCCACTGACGATCGGCTCGGATGTAGTCCCCGAAGGGGCCCACTGCCTGTCGAAGTCGGCGAAGTTCTTGTCGGAGCCGCAGCCGAGTCACGTCCAGGTAGTCGTCTGGCCAGAGCAGTTCTGCGAGTTCGTCGCGCCCAAGACTGCCATCCCGCGCTACCGCAACCCGCGCAAGGAGGAGCGCTGAGCGCTTGGTGGGGAACTTTGAGATGGATTCGGTTCCCGCTTCAAGCCTCAGCGCCCCAAACATGCGTAGGACAAACTCAGAAGACATCCTTCTTGAAGTTTGGCCGATTTAGTGGCACCTGAAACTTTTCTTGGACTTCAGATGCTGTGCAGCAAGTGCATCCGTGAAAAAAATCCCATTTAACGCCCAAAAGCGGCAGGATGAAGATGAACTTCACCCTGCCGCCTCTGTTCTGAGTGCTTAGGCTGATCTTACAGAGTCAGCGAGAAGGTTGCTGGGGTCCAGGTTCCGCAGTTGGAGCCTGAAGTTGCAGCGACAGTTGCCGTCGTAGCAGTCGTGGTGATCGAGTAGCCGGTCGTGGTTCCTGTGCAGGGGTTGAGGGGGATGGAACCGCCCATGTCCGTTGCGTAGTCGGCAAGCGTGCTGTCGTAGGCGTTGGCGGTGATGGCCTTGCCCTGGACTGCTGTTGCGAGTGCTCGAGCGTTGGTGTTGGCAGCGCCCTGTCGGCTGGCGTTAACCGAGCTGAGGTAGGACGGGAGAGCGATCGCGGTCAAAATGCCG
>CAIYLG010000060.1 GCA_903927025.1 uncultured Armatimonadota bacterium | reverse complement strand
TCGCTGCTCTCCATGCCGCCGTACTTCTCGCGCCAGCGGTAGATCGTCTGATCCGTGACTCCGTGAGCCCTTGCCACTGACGCTATCGCGCCGCCAGCCTCGATTTCCTTCAACACCTTCAGGATCTCATCCTCGGTGTAGCGCTTGCCAGTTTTCTTCATGTGATTCCACACGGAACTCACACTTCAAGTGGGTCAAACTACGGGGGACACGTCAAGTGGTCCTGCCTTTGACAGTCGTCCGCAGTCTAGCGACTCTGTGCTGTTCGATCTGGATGAGGAAGCCCATCGGGTTTACCAAGTCACCAACCCGGCTTGTTTTTGGTCAGGCCGGACGCACATGTGGCCGCACGTTCGCGCCCATCGGAAGTCGGAAAACTTTGTAACTACTTGGCACGATGGTTGCCAGACGGGTCTCAAAGATTTCTTCCAGTAGTCGGTGAGTGACTACCACAGCTTTTCACTTTGAAGATTATCTGGCGTAAATATTTTCGCGCTATTTGGCGTAAGCCGAGACCAACACAGCCGCATTTGTACCTGGCGACTCAGCCCAGTGGTCTGAGTTACGCCATTTAATTCGCAAAGTGACAAATTTATGGAGCGTTGTGTTATAATTTGAACCAGTTCATTTGAACCGGTTCAAATTCAATGGCGACAATCAAGGATATAGCAAAGAGAGCCCAGGTTTCGGTAGGGACGGTTTCGCACGTCTTGAATAGCCGGGACGAGCTTGTCAAGCCAGAGAAGCGAGAACGCGTTCTACTGGCGATGCGTGAACTCAGATATCGACCAAGCGCGCTGACCTCCGGCTCCTTCGGAAAGCAAAGTATGGCCATCGGTGTCGTGATCAAGCATCTTGGGCGACATCCTATCGTTCAGCACCCCTATTTTGCATATGTGCTCGACGGCGTGCTCGCTGCCGCAACCTTAAAGGGCTACATGGTTAGCGTGTTAATTGAGGAGTCTTGGGACGACGCAAGGAGCAGCGTTCGCAAACGGCTCGATGGTCGATTCGACGGATTTCTCGTTATCGCTCAAAGCGAGAAAACCGACCTAACAGAAATCTTCGTTGAGCGGTCCTTCCCCTGGGTTACGGTGGGCGGTAGTTACCAGAGCGAATTTGGGAACGTCGACGTCGACAATTCTGCAGGCGGATACTTGGCGACTCAGCACCTGCTATCCCTGGGCCATCGCAGGGTGGCCTACGTGGGTGGAAATGCCGACGCGCTTAGTACCTCACAACGAAAGGAGGGCTATCTAAGAGCCCACTACGATCAAGGATTGGCCCCGAGTCCCGATCTTATACGATCAGGCTTCTACGGGCAACAATCGGGATTTAACCTTACCGATGAATTGTTATCCATGCCGACCACCGAGAGGCCCACTGCACTAGTTTGTGGTAACGACTTCATAGCATTTGGAGCAATGGAGGCAGCGAGCGCCGCTGGATTGACCATTCCCGGCGACCTCTCGATAGTCGGATTTGATGGAATTCCTGACTCAGAACATTCGAAACCAGCTCTCACTACAATTTGCCAACCCATGCAGTTGATTGGGGAACGAGCAGCCCTAGAGCTCATTTCCTTGTGTGCGGGCGAGATCGTCCCGAGGAATACGCTCCTAGCTCCGGAATTGGTAGTTCGTAATTCCACGTGCCCCTTCAAAGTTTCCACCTAATCTCGTAACCGACCAACGGAGGTCTTAATGCAAAAAAGTACCGCATTCACTCTAATCGAACTCTTAGTTGTCATCGCGATTATCGCAATACTGGCCGCAATTCTATTTCCAGTTTTCGCACAGGCAAAGCTTGCCGCCAAGAAAACCCAGTCGCTTAGCAATACCAAGCAACTTGGAATCGCGATCGCCATGTATACGAATGACTACGACGACCTCTATCCTGCGTCTTACAACGGGCCACCGAATTGGGGTTGGCAGAACTCATGGATCTGGCTCATTCAACCGTATCTGAAGAATTTGGACGTCAGCGCAGATTCCGTCGACTCGACACCGGTTCAGGCAGGAACAGGTCCACGTCTGAGCTATGCGGCTAACGGAATTCTGGCAGGTTCTTGTGTGGGGCCTTGGAAAATCAATCTCGTCGGCGTGATGAATCCAATGTACCAATGGGATCCGGACGTGTTAAACACTACTGTATCCACAACGGCAGTCGGTCTTCCATCGGAAACGATCCTTCTTTCCGACCGATTCACGATGCCTACCGGCCCAACTGCTCCTACGGGTAAGGGTGGTGCAGATCAGGCGTGGGGCTCCTATTTTCTAAGCTCAGACTATTTTGATGAGAGCGAAGGTGGACTCGTTGGACAAGGAAATGGCATGTGGGCTCCGCCGGTCCCAAGCTATTTGGGCGTGAATGTTGCGCCCTTCACAAACCAGTCGAATTTCGCGTTCACGGACGGTCATTCGAAGTCTCTGCCGCCGGCAGTCACCGTCAACATGGCAGCTCCTTATGCTGGAGGATGTGTTGAGTCAAATTACTGGAAGATGTGGGATGCAACGCGAACGAATTAGAAACGTCTTGTTCGTGTGTCTGCTTGTAGTTAGCCTTCTGGCTGGCTGCAGCAGCAGTCCGCCTCCTGGTTCCCGCACCGAGGATTGGAAGCGAGTGCCTCCTCCCCCTGGGTACGGCATGCCGGCAGGTGTTCACCCCGCATCGCCTCCTCCCGTTGGCGGGGGGAAGAACCCTTGATCTCTCTTGCACTAATTGTTGCCATGGGTGGGGTAGGCGGGAAATTCAGATCGCAGACCTCTCCTGGCTACGAGTGGCGAGCGGTTCCAGTAGGGCCACTGGGATTTGTTTCGGGCCTTGTGACCCACCCAAAGGATCCAAATGTCGTGTACGCCCGCACCGACGTCGGCGGACTGTACCGATTTAACGCCGTTAAGAGTCAATGGGAGGCGATAACGGACCACCTCATCGCATCCGGGCAGATGGGTATTAGCGGGCCGGGCGTAGAATCGGTAGCAATTGACCCGACGAATACCGACGTGGTCTATTGCGCGTCCGGCAAGATCTTTCGTTCAGACGACCGAGGTGGGACTTGGAAGTCATTCGCGATTACTAGATCCGACGGTTCTCCTGTGTACATGGGACCCAACGACGATTGGCGCAACATGGGTGAAAGGCTCGGCGTCGCGCCGTGGGGCGGTGGAGAAATCCTGTTCTTCGGGTCGAGAAAGGACGGACTATTCCGAAGTAACGACCACGGTCAACATTGGACGTCAGTTTCTTCCCTTAACGCAAAAGGGAAATCTGGGCCAGGAGTTGGATTTGTGAAGTTTTCCACTCGGCCCGCCCATTCCATTTACGTTGGAGTTTCAGGAACAGGCGTGTTTCGGAGTATCGATGGGGGCTCTGTTTGGGCACTCCTCGATGGGCCGGGATCTGGCTACAACCCGATGAGAGCAAGCGTGGCATCTGAAGGTTCTTGTTCAGTGACCTTTTGCAAGGCCAATCAATGGGACGCTCCGAAGGGGGGCGCGGTTTGGAAGTATTCGAGAAGCTCATCGGAAGATATAACACCTCACGGCTTTTCATACGGCTACTGCGGCGTAACGGCTGACCCTAGAAATCCCGAACATGTCGTGATTGCGCCCTGGCCATACGCAAACTCGAAATCGGAAATCACTCTTGAAACAAGGGATGGAGGCAAATCCTGGAATGGAGCCGAAACGCGATTCTCGCTTCCAGATTGGTGGGTTACCTACGCCTCGCAAAATTGGAACGCGACCGTCCAATTTGATCAATTCGATTCGAACAAATTATGGCTAGCGAATGGTTATGGCGTTTACCGAACAGATAATTTCAACAGCATGCAGCAGGACTGGAGACTGAAATCTAACGGGTTAGAGGAGCTTTGCGGCATGCACGTACTAAAGATTCCGGGCTCCTCCCGTCCATTGCTCTATTCGGCCATGGATATCGTGGGCGTAAGTCTCCTAGATAATGGCAAGTATCCCGCCATCAAATGGGACGTCGGAATTCACGGATATGGAACAGGCATCGACTACTGCTTTTCTCAACCGGATTATGTAGTTCGGTGCTCGGTGGACAGCGATAGGAGTCGGCCAACATCGTCTTATTCCAGGGATGGTGGATGGACCTGGAGCCCGTTTCTGTCGCAACCCTCGGATGGTGGACAATACGGTTCGATAGCGGTGTCTTGCGATAGCCCGGGCAATCTCATCTGGGCCACCTGTGGTGCATCTGGCACGATCTGGTTTACGATGGATGGTGGAAATCGGTGGGAACCTGCTCACGGACAAACCGACACTGAATCGGCTCCGAAAGGAAATTGGTTCTCAAACTTTTACGGAGTAGCGTCGCCGATCTGCGCTGACAAACATTTACCTTCGACGTTTTATTGCTACTCGATAGATCGAAGCGAATTTTGGCGCTCGAGCAACGGTGGTAAAAATTGGAAGCGGGTCAGTTCAGGAGTTTTGCCTTGGGACTGGCGCGTCGTCTTACGAGCCGATCCGGATGCCCCGAAGGTCGTGTGGGCAGGATTCTTTGATCCCGACCATAGTTCTCTATGGAGAAGCCAGGACGGCGGCGTATCGTGGTCCCGGATCGATGGAATCTCACGGCTCTTTGCCTATGGATTCGGGAAGGCCGCTCCAGGCAGGAAGCACGACGCTGCGTTTCTCGCGGCAATTTTGAATGACGGAAGGCGTGGAATTTTCAGGTCAGACAACCTGACGGAGTCTGGGCATGCCGATTGGCAAAGGATCGATAGCGATCAGGCACCTGTCCCATTCCCGCTTGCCAACGGGGATGCAATTGATGGTGATCCAAACGTGTTTGGCAAAGTTTATGTTTCGATTCCTGGTCGGGGCCTAGTGTGTGGCATGCCGGGAGACCCTACTCAACATTGAATTTGGAACCCCCGATGATGGCTCATTAAGATACTAAGGTTACAATTTTTGGGGGCTGCTCACGATACGAAAAAAATCGTACGCTAAGGCCGGTTGGGCGTCCGAAGGGGTCGGCACTTAGGGGGCTGTAAATCTCACTTTGCAAATTATTTGGCGTAACCTCTCGCTGTGGAAGCAGCTCGCGAGAGCCTGGTGATTGGAGAGGCCTGAGCTTCAATTTCGCCATTGATCGCGCAATAAATTACGCCAAATAATTCACAAAGTGACAATCTATGCCCTCAAAGATCCCTGGAGGTAATTGTTCCGCAATGGGTATCCCCTCTGCGTCAAGTCTGACCCATATAGCCGCCACTGGCCTCGAAGTCACCCGAATCTCTAAAGGACGGAGATCATTTTTGACTTAGTTCGATTTGGCCGTTCGCCTGCCCAAGGGTTGCGGGCGCGGCCGGTTGGTTTGGAAGCGTTGCCCTTGATTCCAGGGGAGCCGCTAAAGCGACAACCCTTCGCTGACAGAAGCAATCCGTTTGGGATATGCGCACTGACTCGACCCTCTGTACGAGGCTAGGCCGAGCTTTGCTCGAATAGCCCTTAGAGATGTGGTGAGAGCGCCAGGTGTTTTGGGTTTGCGGATAGGTAGATGGTCCTGCCTTTGAAAGTCGGATTCAAAGTAACGGCGATTGTAACGACCCACCTGTAGATTGAGTTACAGCGTGAGGTTACGCGACGCGGGTGAGCGTCGGCTTTGCGCTCTTTGATTTGAAAGGAGAGAGCGTTGATTCTATCGCAGCTTGTTCTGGCACTTCTCGCAGCCAATACGTCAGGATTTAAGAAGGTTGGTCCGGAGATTTTCGTTCGGACCGACCGATCGGTTTCGGTCGAGCGACTCGCGGCTGCGGTTGGGCCGATAGGCTTTGTCGAGTCGCGTGAGAAGGGTACGCGGTGCTATCTGATCCAGCTGGATGCTGGTGTGGATAGTGAAATGGCAAAGCAGCGCCTAGAAAGGGATCCGGGCGTGAAGGCGCTCGAGGCCAATGAGGAACCGGTTGACCTGAATTCCATCCGCTCACTCGATCGCAAAATTGCGCACTTGAGAGCTGACGAAGGGGACGAGAAAGAGAAGAAGGGCAAGCACGAGAAGGGTGGGCTTGACTATCTAGAAGCGTATCGCGACTTCGTGTTCACACGGGCTTATCCGAATGACAGCATTGATTGGCCATCCATTGCTCAAGCACGTGAGCATGCCCTCAAGATGCCGCCGACCAAATTTCCACCGATGCCGCACAAGCCAGGCATCGTATCCGGGCTTCAATCGTGGGAGTTCATGGGACCCACGAACCTCCAGGCAGCCCCTAACTCCATCGACTTTGGCTTAGGGGCCGTCAATGGGCGGCTTAATACAGTTTGTTACGACCCAGTCAATTCCCAAACCATCTATGTAGGTGGCTCAGACGGAGGATTGTGGAAGAGCAGCGACAGCGGAACGAACTGGCAATGGCTATCCGCCTCTTGGCCACAGCTTCCTGTCAATTGCATCGCCGTCGATCCAACCAACGATCTGACAATCTACGTGGGGCTCGGGGATTACCATGGTGGTAAAGCACTTGCCTACGACATCATGAAGACCACCGACGGCGGGCGGTCTTGGCAGCAAATCGGTGCGACTCCACTGGGACAGGTCGGCGTCGACAGCATCCTTATCGATCCGACCGATCACAACACCCTCATCGTCGGTACCGGCGATACCAGTCACCTCGGCCTTATTCAGAAGTCAATTGACGGCGGATCCCACTGGACAAAATCGCTTGGGTACGTTCAAAACGATCAATCGGAGTTTCCGTCAATCGCGGCTAGCGTGGTACAGAACGGCAAGGTGAGGTTTTGGGCGGTGGAGGCTGGGCAAGCAGCGAACGCGCACTCTCGAATTTTCTATTCGGACGACCACGGCAGCTCATGGAGCGAGTCACCAAGCCCAATTCAAGCCAACAACGGCTGGTTTACGGCCTACGAAGTCGCTACTTCTCCTACCGATCCGCAAACGGTGTATGTGCTGGACTCGCAGAATCAAAAGCTCGTCTACACCAGGAACAATGGCGCGAAATGGACGGACGTCAGCGCAAACCTTCCGACGGGCGATTCCACCGACTACAACTTCTCCCAGGCTGGGTACGACTACCATCTCGAGTGCGGCAATCGCGTTACAAAAGGCAAAAACTCGGATGTCCTCTATCTGGGTGAGATCGATATTCAGCAATCGCTAGACCAGGGCAAAACCTGGAGTTCGCTCGGCGGGCCATCCTGGCTGACACAGTCCCAGGGGTCGATCACGCACAACGACCAGCACTGCTTGGCGGTGTGCCCCTCGAATCCGAACGTGTGCCTGTTTACCAACGACGGCGGCGTCTATCAGCTTTCGTACAATCCAACAACTTCCAAGAACACGATCACCTCTCTGAATAAGAACCTCGGGAATACGACGTTCGCCTGGATTGCATGCCATCCGACCCAGCCCAACTATGTGATGGGGGGAACACAGGATAACGGTTCGCCGTTATCGACCGGGGACTTGGGCAACTGGGTGAATGTGCTGGGTGGTGACGGAGGTGGCTGTGCCATCAACCAGAGCAATCCCCTCATCGCATACGCGACCTATGAGAAATTGGCGGTTCGACGTACCGGCGACGGCTGGCAGTCGAACACCGATATCTCTCCACCGGTTCCTTCTGGGGAGGTCCTCCCATTCAGCCCACGAATTGTGTTGGCGCCATCCGACCAGTCGAAGCTCTATACGGCCACAAACAACCTTTGGATGTACAACGACAACACTCAGCGTTGGAGTGAGGCGCTGTCAAACAACCCCAACAGCATCTTTGCGCTGGCGGTCGCACCGAGCAATTCCGACTGCATTTACACGGGTTCCATCGGCAATACCGTTGGAATTGCGCCATCCGGAATCGCGTCTCTTGGATCGATCGGAGCTCCGCTAGAAAACGGCATTATCTACTCGATCAGCGTCAGTCCAACACACGAAAGCGATATCTTGATCGGTTATGCGAACGCCCCACGTGGGGATAATTTCTGGCGATGCTCCAACACCTTCAAGGCTGGCTCCTTAGTCTGGGAGAATGTCGCTGGTTCAGGCGATACATCGCTTCCTGGTGGAAAAATCAATTCCATTGTTCGGGACATTGACGATCCCGAGAACACCTGGTACGTGGCCACCGACGTGGGCGTGTTTCAGACGAGCGACGCGGGAACAACATGGACGAATGCGGGTGCAACTTATGGCCTGCCTAACGTGATCGTGTCGGATTTGGTTGTCGTTCCTAGCACCAGGTACCTCAATGCTGGCACCTACGGTCGCGGCATGTGGCGAATCTATCTGCCACCCTCCGGATCAAATTTAAACGGGTTGGGACTCTCGCCAACTACAGTCACGGGAGGAGCAAGTTCGACCGGGGCGGTGGCGCTGACAAAAAATGCGCCGAGCGGAGGGACGACGATTCAACTGTCCGGCACAAGCGGCATCAGCGTTCCTTCGTTTGTCACGGTGCCCTATGGCTCCCAGAGCACCACATTCACTGTCTCTACCAATCCTGTAAGCTCAACTCTATCAGCGACAGTGACGGCAACCCAGGGCTCGGTCGTTTGGACGGCGCCCCTGACTGTTCAAGCGCCGGTTGTGACCGGCGTCTCCTACCAGGAGAATCCCATCGTTGGCGGAACTACTGCATTTGGTCAGGTCGCAATCTCGGGGCCCGCTCCATCG
Source organism: uncultured Armatimonadota bacterium (assembly GCA_903927025.1). Taxonomy (GTDB): domain Bacteria; phylum Armatimonadota; class Fimbriimonadia; order Fimbriimonadales; family Fimbriimonadaceae; genus Fimbriimonas. The sequence goes on along the minus strand of CAIYLG010000060.1, from coordinate 22,003 downwards.
GGTGGGTTGACGATCAGCCTCAGCTCCAACCAAGCGTCGCTACAGGTTCCTGCATGGATAGTGGTACCGGTTGGTCAGTCGGTTGGATACTTCCAAGTGACGACCAAGGTCGTGACTTCCAGCTTCACAGGGACAGTGACCGCTTCCGGGGCCGGCACCAGCGCCCAGGGTTCGGTTACGGTGGTGCCAGCTACGGTTCAGGGACTGTCTCTGTCTAACTCAAGCATCGTTGGAGGCTCAAACTCTGCGATCACTGGCACGCTCACGCTGAGTGGGCCTACACCAAGCGCAGGCTTAAGAGTGACCCTTGCCAGCTCCAACAAGTCGGCGGCGACCGTCCCAGCATCGGTCACGGTCAAGGTCACTGCTAGCCCCTACACTTATACGTTTACCGTCATCCATCTGCAGGTCAAGACCACGCAGAGCGCGACGATTACGGCTACTGAAGGGCGAAACAAGTTCCCACAGCCACTCCAGGTCACTCCTTTCCAAGTCACAGCTTTGGCCCTCTCGCCGGAATACGTGGTGGGAGGATCGCCTTCCGTGGGCTCGGTGACTTTGAACGCAGTTCCGGTTGCCAAGGTTACCGTGGGCCTCTCATCAACTGGAGCGTCGGTCGGTCTGCCGGCAACAGTGGACGTGGGGGCAGGCAAGCAAAATGGGTCGTTCAACGTCACCACGAGTGCAGTTAACACCCTTGCAACTTCCACGATAACGGGCACGCTCAATGGCAGCAGCGCGCAGTGGACGCTCTCCATCGTTGCACCTCACCTAGTGGGAGTTTCGGTCAAGCCATCGACAGTAAAGGGTAGTTCCAGAACTGAGGTGATTGGGACGGTGACACTTTCCGGGCCAGCGCCAAAAGGTGGCCAGAAGATCATGATCGCCACCTCAAACCCTAAGGCCACAAGTGTGCCGGCCTCGATCACGATAGCTGCCGGCAGAACTTCAGGGACCTTCGTTGTCAGTCACGTCGCGGTGGGCTCAACCGTATCCGTGAACCTTGGAGCTAGTTTGGGTGATTCAACCAAGATCGCAACGCTCACCGTGACGCACTAAGTTCGCTCGAATCTAGTAAGCGGGAAACCAGAATGCCGGCCCGGTGCTGCTACAATGGCACCGGGGCCGGTTCTGTTACGTCTTCCCGCCATGGCTGCATCGCACCTTTGTCTAAGGTTCTTTGGGGGCTTCGCACTTGAGATTGCCGAAGTTCCTGCCGTAGGTGTGCCGAAGCCCGCACAAGAACTTCTTGTGCAGCTGGCGATTGCAGGGCCCCGCGGCGTCGATCGAATCGAAGTCGCGTCAGCCCTGTGGCCCCAGGTGACCCCGGAACGCGCCCGATTCTATCTTCGGCGCTGCCTGACCCAGCTCAGATCGATTCTGGGAAATGAAAGTGGGCGCCTGAGCTCATACGGGGAGCGGCGGATATCGCTTGACCTTTCAGATTGTTTTTGCGACCTGGTCGACTTTGAATTGGCTACTGGATCGTTAGCAGAGAAGGCGCTTGTTTCGGCCGCCCGAGCGTATGCGGGCGACCTATTGCCGGGCAATCATTCAGAGTGGGTGCGCCCAGTGCGGGAGAGCTATCGGGATCGATATGTTCGCGTTTTGCATCGCTTGGCGGCTGCCGATCAAGTTAAAGGAGACTTCGACGCAGCGCTGAAGGTCCTGATGGACGCGATCCAAGCTGAACCGTGTCGTGAGGAGAGCTATCGGCTCCTGATGCGCATCCTTCATCAAAAAGGGGACTACTTGGGAGTCGCCTACGCCTTTCGCGAATTGCGGACCAGTTTGCTCAACGATGTCGGATTGTCGCCAAGCTCGGAAACGGTCGATCTTTATCGAGAGCTTGTCGCCGAGGCTCAGACGGTTGTACAAGCGCGTCGAGATGACACTTCCCGTCAAGCTGGGAAAATGGTCGCGTTCCCGTCGCCGGTCGGAGGATTTACGGGGCGCGCAGCGGAGCTCACAGAGCTTGGGGATCGGGTCAAAGACTCGCGGATGGTGACGGTGACGGGCCTTGGAGGGGTCGGGAAGTCGAGGTTGGCGATCGAAGCGGCCGCAGCACTTCACGAACAATTCTCGGGTGGGACTGCCTTTGCGGATATGTCTGCCTGCAAGGGACTGGATGACGTCGTGGATCGAATCGCACGCTCGCTTGGGCTTCAGGATACAGACGAGTTGGGCGCCCTTTCGCATGGCGGGCGTGTTCTGCTGTGTCTTGATGGAGCGGAGCACGTATCCGCAGAATGCAGTCAAGTCATTGGCAAACTCCTGCAGGATGCTCCCAACGTTCATGTCCTCTGCACAAGTCGAGTCGCCCTACATACCCCCGACGAGCACATTTTTAGGCTAGAGCCGCTGCATGTGCCCGGAAGATCTCAAACGGACCTAACATCGGTCTTGGCGACCGAGGCCGTCGAATTCTTTCTGGCAAGTACAAAGCGCGCAGGCTGTGCCTTTATCACAACCCTAGATAACGTTGACGCGCTAAAGGAGCTTTGCATTCGGCTAGATGGGGTGCCACTCGCGCTTGAGCTGGCTGCGGTCAGGCTCCGGAGCTTGCCTATCGGTGAAATCGTTGACAACCTCGACGACCGCTTTCATTTGCTGGATGTAGCTGGAGGTACCCATGGCGGACGGCGGACCCTTAGTGGCGTGCTTGATTGGTCCTTCCACCTTCTCACTCCACCTGAGCAAGTCCTGCTCGTGCGATTAGGGGTCTTTCCATCCTCTTGGAGCCTTGGGGCCGCTCAGGCAGTGTGTGCTGATGCAGAATTAGCTTCGAAGCAGATTCCCTTTCTGTTGGCGAACCTGGCCAGTCATTCCTTAATCGTTTTTGACCCAGCAAGTGATGGAGGACGCTACTCCATGCTGGAGACGGTTCGTACATACGTCAGAGAGCGTTTTAGCCAATCGCCAGACCTTACGGAGGGAGTCGCTTTTCGACATGCCGAGTATTTCTTTCGCGCCGCGATCGCGCCAAAGGTGAGTTCGGAGGATCTTCCCAACTTTTCGGGGGCGGTAGACACCTTCTTGTCAAGTCAATCGCCAGAGCGAAGAGAGATGGGGCTGGTGCTTGTGAACCGGCTCTTCCCCGTTTGGTACCGCGCTGGCACCGTATCTTATGCGCTTAGGTTTGCGCTCAAGGTGGTCGAATCTTTCGGAGATACTCGCAGCGAGGCGATGACAGAGGCCGTGTTTCGCGCGGCGGGAGCGGCTCACTGGCTATTTAACATCGACCTTGCAAACGAACTGTTTGCTCGCGCCGAGGAGATGGGCGACGCTCTCGGTTTGGAAGAGTGGAACTCGGAGATTTTGCACGCTCGCGGTGAGCTTGCTGCGAATGACGGGCGGCTAGAGGATGCGGATCGGCTCTTAAGGTCAGCGCTTGCGCGGTTCCGACTCGCAGGGGATCTCTCTCGGCAGGCGACCTGCCTGCGCATGCTTGGCTACGTAAAGAGAGAACTCCAAGACTTTGAGGAGGCTCAGGAACTTACGCATGACGCTCTCGCAATCTATACCAAACTCGATCATAGCGAGGGGCGTCTATGGTGTCTGGGGAGTCTGGCAGCCATAAACCTTTCTGCGCATGCTCCAGAGCGTGCGGCCCCGCTGCTGCTGCAGACTCTGGAACTCCAACAGCGAGACGGCAATACGCCGGGAGAGGCATGGAACCTGACCATGCTGGGAATCACCTACGTCCAGTTGCGCGATTATCCAGTTGCGGAGGCGTTTTTCGTGCAGGCCATCGCGCTGCATGAAAGAGAGGCCGAGAGCTTAAGCAAGGCTTGGCCGATGCAGGAGTTGGGAGAGCTGTATCGTTTAGCAGGCCGACTGAATGAGGCTCGTGAGGCGGTAAGCGAAGCGCTGCGTCTCTGCCGATCCAGCGGGTCAACCAATTTGGAGGCACGAGCCCTGATCCGGCTTTGCGCGATCGCCGTCGAGCAAAAGGACTTGGCCAGCGCTCGTGCTTATAGAGATACCGCGAGGGAACTGTTGGCGACCATCCAAGCGCCTCAAATATGGGATGACCTCGAAAAGGCGGCGGGGCAATTGCGAGAGGCCAGCGAGGCTAAGTCGTTTGACGCCGCCGCAACGTCTGCTTCCGACGCTTAAACTCCGCTAGGTGTAGAGCTTTGGCTGACTTGGCGCGATCTCTAAAGAACTAAATTTGGTGGAGAATGAAGGGGCGATGATGCGGTTTGGACGTCCTGTGATCTTTATTGGCGGCTTGGGGGCAACTGCGGTTGGTGCGGTTGTGCTTGGGTACAGCGTCCAGTTTCCGACGCCCCAGAATGACCCGTCGGGGTGGCCAACTTATCTTTTTATGTTTGCTGTGCCCCTCTTTTTTCTATTCGCAGGCGTTGCGTACATGTTGCGGGCGATTCGAAATCAGTAGTCCAGGTCAGGGTTCGGTTGGCGGGCAGGCACCGAGATTGACGTCCTTTAAGTGTTCCGAACTCCAGGAAGCAATGGCTTCCAAGATCGGTTTTAGCGCGCGGCCAGACTCGGTCAGTTCGTAGCTGGTGCGCGGCGGCATGGTGGAGTGAACGGTTTTAACGAGCAGGCCGGCGGCTTCCAATAGATTGAGGCGCTGGGTCATCGTGGTGGTGTTCACGTTGCCACGTCTTACAAGTTCGCTAAACCCGGTGGGTCCGGCAAGCAGGCTATAGACGATCATCATCACCCACTTCTCCTGGAGAAGCGATGCGCCGCGGATGAAATCGGCGGCTAGATCACATTGGCTCGGATCGTGACTGCCCAATTCTGGGTTGCTTATGGGTTCCAGTTCCTCGCTCATTCGCTTTAACCGAGATGAGTTTACTGCCGTCAATTCTTAAACCGGTCGCACAGCGGAAAATAGTGCGCCCTATTTTATTATCTAATCAATATTTTAGAGCGCTTGATTTAATCAAGTATAGGCGAGTACCATGGATTTGTTGCGGGGAGGAGCTTTGACTCTCGGCAGTTAGGAACGGAGAATCTGATGAAAATTGGTGCTGTAATCGCTCGAAATCTGCTCGGATTGATGTTTGCGGTGTTTGGCCTCAACGGCTTTTTGCACTTCATTCCTCAGCCGCCTCCTCCACCGGGATTGGCCATGCAGTTCCTTGGCGCCTTGGGTCAGTCGCACATCTTTGTGGCGGTGTTTGCCTGCCAGCTTTTGGGTGGTGCTCTCCTGCTGGCGAATCGATACGTTCCGCTTGGACTGGTGATTTTGGGGCCAGTCGTTGTGAATATCCTGCTCTATCACGGACTGATTGCACCAGCAGGGTTTGCACCAGGAATTGTGGCGACTGTTCTCTGGGGAGTTGTCTTCTATTCCGTTCGGTCGGCTTTTCAGCCGATTTGGTCTGCTAAGGTTCAGGCCTGATATGGAACTCGGAATTGACAGCTTTGTCATGGCAGTCCCCTCCGCCCTGAACGGTGGAGGCTTGCCACCGGTGCAGGCGATGGAGGATTTGCTCCAAAGGATGGAGCGCGCCGACCAGGTTGGGCTGGACGTGTTTGGGATTGGAGAGCATCATCGGGAAGAGTTTCTGGACAGCGCTCCCCACATGATTCTTGCCGCGGCTGCGACGCGCACCAAGCGGATCCGGCTGACCAGTGCGGTCACCGTGCTGAGCGCGGCTGACCCGGTTCGAGTGTTTCAAAACTTTGCGACGCTCGATTTGCTCTCAAGCGGGCGCGCGGAGATGATCGTCGGGCGAGGCTCGTTTATCGAGTCCTTTCCGCTATTTGGCTTGGATCTGCACGACTACGATGCCCTGTTCTCGGAGAAGCTGGAACTCCTGCTGAAGATTCGAGACAACGAAAAGGTGACGTGGTCCGGTCTGTTTAGACCTCCGCTAACCGGTCAGGGTGTCTATCCTCGTCCGGTCCAGCAGAAGCTCCCGATTTGGGTTGGCGTTGGCGGGACTCCCCAATCGTTTGTGAGGGCAGGGACGCTGGGGCTTCCGCTTATGGTGGCGGTGATTGGTGGTGATACCCATCGATTCCGGCCGTTGGTCGACTTGTACCGAGAGGCTGGTCTGGCGGCGGGGCATGCCCATGAAGACTTGAAAGTCGGACTTCACTCGCTGGGATACGTTGCGGAGACAACGGAACAGGCGGCGGACGAGTTCTTCCCCGGCTATGCGAAGTCGTTCACCGAGATTGGCAAGGAGCGCGGTTGGCCGCCGGTGACGCGACGCCATTTCGACATTCAGCGAGGGCCCTTGGGTGCGCTGCTGGTGGGGAGTCCTGAAGAAGTTGCGGAGAAGATCCTAAGGCATTCGGAGGCGCTGGGTGGGGTTGCGCAGGTTTCGCTCCAGATGGACCCAGGGCATCTCAGCCACGAGCAACTGATGCGCGCGATCGAGCTTTTGGGCGAGCGCGTGGCTCCGATGATTCGGTAGGGGTGAGTGCGTGTCGGGGGGGGGGGATTCGCTCCAATGGCACCAATATCCCCCTCGGCCCTAGTCTTCCTGCAGGTAGTAGGTTCCGGGAGTGTGGCCGCTGCGGACCGTTTCGCCATTTACCTTGTCGAGGCGAATCGGTTTGCAGGCGAGGCGACTGATGAGGGCTTGGCTCAGCCCCTCGGAGTGGGTGGTAATCCAGAGTTGGCTGGATGAGGCGGCATGGGTCAAAAGGTCTGCAAGCGGCTCGTAGAGTGCGGGGCTTAAGCTTGTTTCTGGCTCGTTCAGAGCGATCAAGGGTGGTGGGTGCGTGCCAAAGCAGATTGCGGCGAGGCACAGGAACTTTAGGGTTCCGTCTGACATTTCTTTTGGATCGATTCGGCGGGAGATGCCCTCCACGTTCATCCAGAACTGCCCGCCCGTCGCGTGGAAGGTGGATCCCGGAAAGGCAGCGCGAAGAATTTCCGATAGTCTTTCGAACTCGCCGCGCTGTTCGATGATGTAGAGGATTGTGCCGAGATTTGAGCCATCGTCGTCCAATCGGCTGACAAAAGTGGCTAGGCTGGGTCGTCGGAGCGGAGAGTCTGCGTCGGTGCGAAATTCATGGTAGAACGCCCACCTCGCCACCAACTCACGGAGACTGTAGAGATAGTGATAGTCCTGCGGATCGCCGACTTGGGCAAATACGGATTCAGAGTCTACAAGGTCGACTCGCAGCTGTCGCTTGCCTTCGACGGTTGACATGTGGGCGACCGAGCTCTTTCTGTCCACCATTACCCTTCCGCCCAGTTTCACGACTTCGGACTTGATCTGGGGGTCCAGCGGAAAGAGCGGTAGTTCGTTCCTTGGCCTAAGCCCGAGCACCAGTTTGTACTCGAATGGATCTGCCACTAGCGAGATGGACATCTGGACAGGGCCATCCTTGCGCGGCCCTGCCCATAAGATTGAGTCAAATCCGCTTTCTAGCGCGATGGCGTGGCTTAGTCGTCCCTCCGTCGCTGCCCGAACAAGGCGGAAAGCGTTGAACAGATTGCTCTTTCCGCAGCCATTTGGACCGGTGATCAGGTTGACATCATCAAACTTGATGTCGATGCGATGGATCGAGCGGTATCCCTCTACGGAGAACTCCTGAATTTTGCCGACCATGATCGAACCTAGTTTAGTCGGATGAGGGTGAGACTGTTGAAGTGCATGTTGTGCACTCGACGGATGTGAGCCGATCATGCAACATCAGAGTCGGTTTGCAGGTCGAACGTGTCAGTCAACCACTTGGTGGAAGGAACTGACCCGAAATGAATCTTCTCTCTAGACTCCTGATTGCGCCTGCAGTGGCGCTGGCGTATTTCGCTCTACCGGCGACGGCTAGTGCGGACCGCGTTTACTACTTGGTGGGGGTCCGCCATGTCTACCGAATTGGGACTGACAAATACGCTCACTCCACCGAACGCCAGCAGATTGAGCAGGACTACGCGGATGAAGTTTCGGCAGACAACGCGCACTACCAATATCAGATTACGCATGGTGGAGACACTAGGACAGAGTCGGATCTTCTTCAGTCCGCGCTTCAAGACCTTGCAGCCGAGCGTGAGACACGTCTCGGTGGGATCTATGAGCAGTCCGACTCGGTGCGACTCGACCACTCATCGCTGAATATTCGCGTCGATGGACCCTATCAGGTCATTGGAATTGACTATCACAATCGGGACAACGTCCAGGTTTGGGACACCTACACCGCCTATGCTCCTTGGCCCGGCTACATAAGCGAAGGCCCCAATCCTTATGGTTGGAATTATGGGTACGGCTACTCACCGTCGCTCTTCGTGGGAACCTACAACGGGTGGTATGGCGGATGGTCTGGGTATGGCCGCCCAGCGTATGTCGGCCTTTATGGAACCGGCGGACCGATGGTGGTCGCTGGGCTTTCGATCAATCTTGGGTTCGGAATCGGGGTCGGCGGACTCTATGGTGGCTATTACTCCAACCCAGGACTACGGGGTTTCTATCGCAGCGGTCCCGGCTATTTCAGGAATGATCCGTTCCGAGGCGGCTACATCGGAAACAGGAACGATCCTCGAGCTGCGATGGCGGGGCGGGCGGGCTCAGCGGCAGGTAGAGGCGCGATTCGGTCTGCTCAGTCGGCAGGCTACGGCGGCGGCATTCGTGCTGGCTCTGGGTCTTCGTTTGCACCGAGCGGTGTGCGAAGCGGCGCGACGCGGACAAATTCTGGATACGCGCATAGCTATACCGGTGGAACCACAAGGACAGGTTCTGGCGGTGTAAGGCGCACCACGACGAGTGGAGGCAATTCAGGATATTCGAACCGCAACCGAGGTGGTGTAGGTCGCCCGTCAGGCGGTACCGTTCGCACCTCCAGTACGGTTCGGTCCAGCGGTGGATCGATGCAGCGTTCGCAGACCAGCGTTCGGAGTTCTTCGAGTGGAGTTCGCCGCAGCAGCGGCACCATGCGTACCTCCGGTGGTGGACGCCCAAGCGGCGGCTCAATGCGCACCTCTGGTGGCGGACGCCCGAGTGGTGGAGGTCGTTCCGGTGGCGGACAGCGGGGCGGTGGCGGTAAGCGCGGCAAGGGCTAGTGCGGGCGAGATGATGGATTGATGGAAATCAAATCAGGCATCGTGCGTTCAATATGATTGAATCGGTGCCATTTGATTCCATTAGCCAGCATTCTTGGACTTTCGATCCTTCTCCGTTAGAGCCACGCCCGAGAGCTTGAATCGGATCTTAAGGCGGCTCTGGCTCGTGTTTCGTATGGCTCACCCAAGTTCCACACCGCGGTGAGCCGTATAGCGATCAAGTATCAAACAGGCTTTACGTAGGGACTCCCGTTGGGATTCGGGCTTGTGTTATCGGCAGTGGGGTGGCTTGATCCGGTCTCAACTTCTGTTCGCACATTTGCCCCATTTGTTTGCGTCTAACTTTCATGGTTTGGCTTTGCTGTTTGGCTGCTTCACTTAGCTTTGGGGGGTCTCAGGGGGAGGCTTCCATGTTGCAGAAGATTGTCCCCGTTGTTACGGGGAAGAACGGCTATGAGGACTACCTTATGGCGGTGGATAAGGTCGATGGTCGGCTGTTGGGTGTGTATGAGCAATGGATCAGCTACAAGCGGGTCAAGCTGACGGCGCCCCAGAAAGGTGAGGACCCGGATGCGGAAGTGCCCGAGATGCCGGCTGATGTGACGCCGGATATGTCGATTCTGGCGGTGCGAAAAGCAGAGAACGAACGATTTGGCTTTGCCTTTGACCAGGTTATTGCTGGAAATGGGAAGCGTGTTTGGGACCCTAGGGAAACGCAGTCTTTCAACACCCTATTCCCGGAGTTTGCCAAGTTCAAAGTGCTCGCACGAATTGGAACCAACCGCGCTCACGTAGCCTTCTCAGAAGGCCGAACGTTGGGGGCAGTGAAAGACCTGCTGGAAGTGATCGACTTTTCCCGAAATATGAGTCAGAAGACGCTGATCTCGATGTTGGTTGGGATTGCGGTTCAGGCGATTGCCTTGGCTGAGTTCAACGAACATTTGGGTCAGCTTCCACTTGGCGACTGCCAGTACATTGCCAAGCAGGCCAAATCCCTGCTGGAACACCCTTTGAGCACGGGGAGTGTGTTCCAAGGGGAGGCCACATTGTCGCTGTCTAGTTTGGATGACATCCTCAAAGAGCCCGGCGCCTTTCTCACTGAGGACGAAGACAAATCTTACGTCAAGGCGATTCAGAACCTGAGCTCTGCAGATCGGGATCGCTTGAAAGCGCAGCTCATCAACTCCGTTCAACTCCGACTTCAGGCGACTCAGGCTCTGCTGGATGGACCGGAGGATAAGTGGCTCCTCACGATGGCCGGTGACCCGGCACCCTCCGTTGGAGATGGTTCCGTGGGGAACCTCTGCCTCGTGTTGGCAAACAGCTTAGCGGGAAGCGATTCCAAGCGGGGATATGTCACTGCGATGGCAAAGGGGCGCATCCAGCTTCGGCTGCTTTACCTTCATGCGAAGGTGCTGGAGTACCACTGGAAGACTGGTGTATGGCCGACTACCCTCGCCCAGGCGGCTGGAGCGGAGTTTGCACGCGATCCATTTGCTCAAGCACCGTTTCACTATGAGGTGAATGGGAATACGTATCGGCTTTACAGCACTGGGATCACAGGCGCTGGCCCGATTGAGCTGAAATACGTTCGACCACATACCAATGTGGACGAGAATCCTGACAAGCCCTAGTGGATTTCGTCTAATCGAACTCCGTAGACCCAACTGATCCCGCGGATAATACGCTCTATGAGATGGTCAGCGTGGTGACCGGGAGGGAAGTAGGTGGTGAGGGTGATGCCTTTGCCGTTTAGGTTTTCAGCGACTTTGGCGGCCCCTTCATTTGCCTTGAAGTCGTCTTGTGCTGCGCCCTCGACATACACGCGCTGCTTGGAAGAAAACGGGTGCTTGGCTCGCTCAGCGAGTACGGCTGGGTCTTGATTTCTCCAACGCTCGTACACATCTGAGCGGTAGTGGCCTGCGTTATCGTAAAGCCAATCGAAGGTGCCGTCTGGATTGCCTGCGTAGTCCACACAAAGCGCCAAGGCATATTGGACGGCAAAGCTGAAGCCTGAGATGGGCGCGAACTTGGGAGCGCCAGTGGCCTTTGCCTGTTCCGCGCTGATCTTTGCGGTTTCAGGATCGAGGGTGAATCCTTTGTGGGTGACGTCGAAATAGGAATCGGGGCTTAGGCCAGCGACGCCGCCGAAAAGCTTCTGTCGCGCCATTCCAATGCGGAGCGCGCCGAATCCGCCTGAGGAGTGACCGATGACCGTCCGCTTGTCCAGCCTGCCTCCGCAGTGCTCAGTCTTCTCGACATAGGGAACGACTTCGTCGCAGACATAGTCGAGGTACCTGCCCGAGGCTGGGCTGTTGACATACTGGCTGCAGACGAATCGATTTCGACCATCGGGGATGGCGAGGACGATGTCGAGGCCCTTTTGGTGGAGTTGGGCAACAATGTCTTCCCACGGCTTTGGACCGGCGATCGCGTCGGCGCTAGAGCCTCCAAACCCAGGGAGAAAGATGACGAGAGGGAGCAGCTTTCCCTCGGTTCCGCTGGGGCGGAAGATTGCGATGTGACGCTTGGTTGGGTCTTTAAGGGGGTTGCCGATGAGAATCTTGCTGTCCAGCACGAGGTCATGGGCAACGGTATCTTTCGCGAACAGGCACATACCGAGGAGTGCGCTGCAGATTGCAAACATGGCTCTATGTTACAGCCGATGTTGATGTTTCGGAGCGCATTGTGCTCGGACGATTCGAACCTTCAGCCAATGACGGCGCGGACTTCTTGGCTGCCTTTCTTGTTCACGCGCCAGATGAAGGCGTCAAGGACGTAATGGGTGGTCTGGGGCATGGTCAGTAGGGGGACCAAGAGTACAAGGGCAGTCGCTGATGCGGGCAGGTAGACGCTGCCGAAGATATCTGCATGTTCCCGCCAGACGCACCAGTCCCAGATGCACTCCTCGGCGTAAGAGAAGCCTACGAGGGCGAGCACATAGATCGGGAGGTACTTGAGCTGGAAGAATTTGAGAAATCGGTTTTGGGCTCCAGCGGGACTGGTCTTCTTGCGGAATTGGTAGATCCAGATGAGCGCCATGTAGGGGATGCCGTGGCTGATGATGTTGATGAGAGTGAACGTTAGGTCGCCGTTGAAGAGGATAATGCCAGTCCCCCATGCGCCGGCGGTAGCGGCGAGCAATAGGCATTTGCCTCCGTTGAGGGCGCCGGTTTTTCGCCATCGGGCAATTTCTTTAACCGCAAAAGCGGCTAAGACAGCAACGTAGATTCCGCGGCAGATGTGCTCTGGCCAGACGCTGGGGATATGGACGACATCGAAGTCGCTGAACCACTGAAAGTTCCGCGGATAGGTGTGCCAGTACACCAGCGGGTACACGGTGGCTAAGTAGATGGCGGCTTGGTCGATGCGATAGCTGAAGTCTCCTACGGGCTCTCCACGGCGGTAGAGCATGAGGAATCCGTACTGCTGGCGGACGAAGTGGTAGATGGCAAAGTAGGCGACCGCCGACCAAAAGACCATCGGTCCCCAAACAGCGTACAGTGCCACTCCGGTACCCCAACACAGGGCGGGGACCACCATGTAGAGGCGTTTGCGCTTTTGGAATTCGTCCTTATCGAAGTAGGTTCGGAAGAGGGAACTGTAGACGTGGGCGACGTCGATTCCCAGAACGAGCAGGACCCACAGCCAGGGTGGCTCGTTTAGCCGAGCGAGCTGATTGCCCCACACGAGGACTATCGCCGTGATGGCGACCGGGGGGCCGATGATGGCACTCAGGTCGAATTTTGGGGAGTAGATCCAGGGCGTGGCGATGCGCATCTAGTACACCGGCATATAGAGTTCGGTGATCAACTGGGAGGGCGGGGTGGTCGAGGCATCGTTGACATAGACCTCGAAAGCGGGAGGATTGTCCTTGATCGTCCGACGCAGGGCACCTTCGATGTAGTTGGTGAAGTTGGTCCAGACCGGGGCGAGGTCCTCGTACGGACCCGTGAACGTGGTGGTTGCGTACAGTCCGCCAGGAATGTTTTCGACGTGAATGGGGAGGCCACGTGTTTCTGGGATTGGGTAGTTGGCAGGGATTTCAACGCAGGCGGCGGATCTCAGCCGATTTGTGGGAACGTAGTCGGGGTTGTCCCAGTAGATGCCAATCGTCCGCTGGATGGGCACTCCTGAGGCTTGAGCCCAGTTGACGAGACTTTCAAACACGGGGCCGATGCCATCGTAGGAGCCCATGTGGCGAAGCATAGCAACCGGAATGGGTGAGATTTGAATGACCTGGACGTTCATTGGTTTTGAGTTATGTTACAGCGTTTGAGAGAGATGGGTTTTCAAAATAATGAGGGACAAATCGGGCGAGATCTTGGGTGATTGGGCTGTCCGATTCTCGGATTCCGATGCCTCTCGCTTCGCCGTCGATGACCCACGATCCTATGACGGCGTGATTGCCATCGAACAAGGGGAGCGGCTCATACTGCTGCCAGACAAACTGGCCGTCGCCGTAGTCGCCAGGATTGGTGAATGACGTGCGTTCTGTGATGATTTCAACATTGGCGCCCTCTCGGCCGAGGGTTGGCTTTTTGACGAATTCGGTCATTCCGTGGGGGCCGTCTAGGTAGGCGGGAAGAAGGTTGGGATGGTTGGGGTACATCTCCCAGAGAATGGGAAGAATGGCCTTGTTGCTGAGAAGCATCTTCCAGATCGGCTCGATCCATTGGATGTGGGAATAGGTGCGAATGGCGTGTTTACCGAACTCATCCTTAATGAGCCACTCCCAGGGGTAGAGCTTAAAGAGGGTTCGAATGCGGTCTTGGCCCCTGTCGACGAAGCAGTCTTTCGATGAGTCCCAGCCAATTTGGTTCATGTACATGAAGCGGGGCTCGAGGCCCGCTTCTGCGGCGGTGTCCATGAGCACGGCGGTTGTCATGAGGTCCTCGGTGGCATCCATGCAGCCAAAGTGAACGATGCCTGAGTCGAGGTAGCCCTCCTCGATTAGGGCCTTCCATTTGGCGGTGAGGCCTTCCCAGATGGAGTTGAACTGATCGGCTTGCGGCATGACCTCTTGGAGCCAGTGCCATTGAATGACGGCGGCTTCGAGTAGAGATGTAGGGGTGTCGGCGTTGTATTCGAGGAGCTTGGGGTCGCCATTGCCGTTGTAAGCGAGATCGAAGCGGCCGTAAAGGGCAGGAGGATCGTCATCCCAGGCGTTGACGATGGTGGGGCGGACCCATTCTGGGATGTTTAAGCGATCAAATTGGTCCTGTGAGATGATGCGTTCTACGGCTTCCAGGCATGTCGCTTGAAGTTCGTTAGTTGCAGCTTCGATCTTATCGATCTCTGGTTTCTCGAAGCGGTAGGCGGCGGACTCGTTCCAGTAAGGCTGATCGTCGACGGTGTGGAAGAGGAGTCCAAGACGCTCGATTTTTTCTCGGCAATTTTGCCTAGGAGATCGTGTTTCGCGAAGCATCAGCCGCCAAAGAATCCGCCGCCGCCAGAACCGCTGCTGCCGAATCCGCCGGTCTGAACGAAGTGGGCTCCTCCAACCACCGTTCCTCGGCAGGCGGAGTAGGGGAGGATTCGACCATAGGCGTCACGGCATTCGTAGGTAGCGGTTTGGCTACCGCATCCTGTGGCGACGATACTCGCGGTAAGCGTCACGATCAGGGTTGCCGGTACCTGGCTTGACTTCTTCATCAGCTGCGTCAACTCTACCAGAGAACGGTTTTGGTGCCTAGGTGGGTTGCGCGGTGGAGGATGGAGGTCGGTTATAGGAGAAAATGGTTGTGGATGGCGATTACGTTTTCTGAGCGGACCTATGTTTGGTTTGACGGGTTGAATCTCGATAACTCGAAGGCTTACTTTGAGGCTCACCGGGCGGAGTATCGTGAGTTTGTGGCTGAGCCGCTGAACGCTTTGATGGGCGAGCTGGCTGAGCGATTGGGAGGTTCGGTAAAGGTATTTCGGCCGAACCGGGATATCCGGTTTACGACAGACAAGAGCCCTTATCGCACTCATGCTGCTGGGCATGTTCGGGTTGGGGGTGGCGGCGGCGGGCATCTCTACTTCCAGATTTCCCCTGAAGGCGTCTTTGCGGCTACCGGCGTCTATGAGATGACGGCCGTGCAGCTGGCGAGGTATCGGGCTGCGCTCTCAACGGATTCGAAGGCTGACGAGATTGGACTTGGGCTCGAGAAGATTCTTGAAGAGCTCCGATCTTGCGGATGCGAGATTGAAGGCGAGCGACTGAAGACCCTGCCAAGAGGGATTGCGAAGGAGACGCCGAACGCTGATTTCCTCCGATATAAGTCGCTCTACACTTCCTTCCGGATCGATCCTGCGGCCGCAGTAGATATCAGCCTCACTCCGCTGATTCTCGACTTTTGGGGCAAGACTGAACCGCTGCGAAACTGGCTGGTCCTGCATGCGGGTTCAGAGTGAAAGAACAGGACGCTTTGGAGTTTGAGGTCGTGGACTGGGGTTGCGTTGGCTATGCGGAGAGTGTTCAACGTCAGCTTGATCTCTTGGAGCGCGTGTCCTCGCAAGGGGTTTCAAACACCTTAGTATTTGTGGAGCATCCTCCCATTCTCACCCTGGGTGCCTCGTTCCATGAGGAGAACCTGTTGCTGACGCCAGCCGAATATGCGGAGCGCGGGATTGAGGTCTCACGAACGGACCGGGGTGGGGATGTGACGTACCATGGGCCCGGGCAGTTGGTGATCTATCCGATCTTTCGACTGGAAGAGACCGGGAAGGACCTTCATAAGTGGATGCGGGACCTTGAGGAAACGATGTTGCTGACTCTGGCGGAGTTTGGCATTGGGGGACGCCGTTTCCCGCCTCACACGGGTGCATGGGTGAATGACCTGAAGATTGCCGCCATTGGAGTGAAGGTGAAGAGGTGGGTATCGATGCACGGCATCGCGCTGAACTGCAGCAACGATCTGGAAGTTTTTAAGACGATTGTGCCGTGTGGGATTCACGACTATGGCGTGACTTCGCTTAGCGAAGAACTTGGCAGGCTGGTAGGGCCAAAGGAAGCAAAGCCGATTGTTGCCAGCAGCTTCGCTCAAGTCTTTGGCCGTCTCCGGGGCTCAGTGGGCTAGCGAGTGGCTACTCGCGGGCCTTCTGAGTGTCCTCAGCTTCGAAGATTAGCTTTACGAATCCCTTCTGGGCTGGAATCGTAGCGGCCGTCTCCTCTTTGAGAACGAAACCCATCTTTCGATATTGCTCAACGGTGCTTCTGCGGTCCATTTTGTGAACGTGCACCATCTCTTGTCGAACTGACATGAGAACCATTCTGTAATTGAGTGGTACACCATTTCTTAATATTAGAGAAAGATCGCGCGACACTTTTCCGTTAAGTAAAATTACTTGGTATTTCCAAACGGAAAGAAAACGGCGTTAGAATGACTCCCTTCTCATCGCCCATTTGAGACCATGCGGAAAGTCGACTACAGACTTGACTCCGTACGGTCCCCGGCGGATTCTTTGAACGAGCACGCCTTTTGCCTTCCATCCGATGGCGCTGAAGGGTTCGTAATCCTCATTGAAACTGTACAGCATTACGGCTTCGCCGTTGCCGCGAATAGCTTTGACGCAGTCTTCTCCATCCATATAGGCATGGACGACATCGCCTGTTTCATAGCGGCGATCCTCAAAGATCGCAATGTCCCCTGGCAACAGCATTTCGGCCATGCTGTACCCCGTGATAATCCTCCCCCAGCGCTGAAAATCGCTGCCCCAGTCGAGAACTTCTTCGTATTCCACGTCCATGTTGTTTGAACTTGGATTCCCGGCTGGGATACCGGCATAGATCGGGATCACGCGCACCCCGGCTCGACGGAGCTCAAGATTTCGCTCCGATGGTCCGTGGGCCATAAGGGTGTCAATCATCTGGTCGTATACGCGTGGATCACGGGGACGACTCCCGTCTTCGCTCAGCCAGCTATTGATGCTGGTGTGATTGACACCGAGCTTTTTGGCCAGCCATCGATTGGATAGGCCGTACTTCAGAAGAAGAGATTCAACGGTGCGAACGCGTGAATCGGGCTGTGCGGACATGGGATCTATTATCCAACAGCAGAACTTCCAAAATCATCTAAATTCTTTCCAGATGGAAAGAATTGGTGATAATATGGTGATGTAGGTGAAAGGGACCTAGAATAAATTCGGTGCCGGCGAATGGGACATAGGACCCGGTGCATAGTTTAGGGCACACTACTTGCCTTTTTGATCCGGATTTGCTACCAGTCCACAGCCTGCGATAGAAGTAAAAGATGAAAAGCAATACAGATGAATGGAGCCCGCAACGGCTCTTGGAGGCTTGGGGATTGAGAGCCTTTGGAGCTCTCACCACGCCTTGGAAAGTTTCGACTGGTGGGTTTGCGGCGACGGATGATGAGAGTCAGGCGGCTTGGTACGTCGAGACGACACTTGGATTTGAAAAGGCAAAAGAAGTCTTGGTTTGGCGATATCAGCGGTGTCGGGAACTGATTGATTTTCCGATAAGTGGTCCCGGGGAAGGTCTCGTGCGAGCGCTTCTTCGTCGCAGTTGGGGAGATATGTTGGGTCGCAAGCCGTACCAAATCGCCCGCGGGATTCACGACGAGTTCTTCGAGGCACTCACAGTGCGAATTCAGGAGCAACCGTTTCGTCCGATTCGGGCAGAAGAACCAGAGGACAGCCTTGAGATGGCTGAGGCCCAGAACTCGCGGTATGCACGCCCGGAAACGACAAGGCTCGGAGCATACTGCTGTGAAGCAGGCCCTGAACTGCTCTAGTCGCTGACTTGGCGGCTACTTCTTGAACAGCACGATAATCCAGATGCCGGTGCTCAGGGCGCTGGTAGTCATCTCGACATACTCCCACCCTTCTTCCACCATGTGGTTGAGGTACTTGTCCACTTCGTCAACCGGGTGCCCGTGAGCTTTACCCGCTACGAAAAACGACGCTGTTTTATATTCGACCATTCCAAATGGGAGTGTAGTCCCATTTGTTGGGTTTGGTAAATCGGCATTTTGGGGCGATTAATAGGGACAGCGTTGGATTGTGGTTTGGCGTGGTTAGCGATTCCTTTCGGCCCGTGTTCCAGGGTGAGCCGAGCTTTGCTCGCCTAACCCTTGTATGGATCTTCGCTGGATCAGACAATCCCTTCGGGATATTGGGAGGGGCTACGCGGCGGGACTGCGTCCCTCGGGCTTCTTGGCGTTTTGCGGTCCCGGCTCCAGGGTAGCGCTCGCTTTGCGAGAACAACCCTTCGTTGAGTTAAGCAATCCCTTTGGGATTGGGGAACTTCTATGACTTGGTATGCGCCCGTGCCTATTCGGCACGGCTCTCCACCCCTGGCCTTTCCTATCGGCGAGCGAAAGGAAGGGGAACGGAATTTTGGAAATAGTATATTTTTGTCTACTATTTCCTTGCTTTTTGGTTTTGGTGTGTGGGAATACTATTAGTGATCCGGCAACCTTTGCGTCAAATTGGACGCTGGATCTTTTGGTGAGGCGGTTCCGTGTTAGGCGGGCCGCCTTTTTTCGTAACTGACCGCTTGACCGCTGCGAGGCCGCTATGCATTCCCTACCTCCTCGTCCCTTTGTCGCGTCTGATCCTGCTGTTGCCGCCTCTGTGGAGCGTTGGCTAGATCGGCAGGGCTACGCCATTTCCTATGGTTCCCAATCGGCTCGCGCTGAACGTGGGGACCACTTGCTGCTCTCTTCTCTTTCCGACCGCATTGAGGGGGCGGCTTCTCAAGAAACGTATCGAGCCGAAGCGGCCTAGTCGGTGGCTGTGGCTCTAAGGAGAAGCTTTATGATTCAAGGAATTGATGTCAGCCACCACAACGGGGCTGTCGATTGGCCGCAGGTTGCCGATGCTGGAATCCAGTTTGTCTATATCAAGGCGACGCAGGGGACTGGCTACGTGGATCCGATGTTCGTCCGGAACCTTGCCGGTGCGGCTGCTGCTGGGATTGCCCATGGCGTTTACCACTACCTGTCTCCGATGGCTCAAGCGGCGGACCAGGCTACCCACTTTCTGACCACGATCGATAGCAAAGTTGGGCAGCTTCCCCCAGTGGTGGACGTGGAGCCGACGTTTGCAGATGGGTCGAACATCGACCTTTGGAGTCGGATTCCGATGGACGAACGGGTGGAGAAGGTGGTTCGGTTTTGCGAAGCGGTTCGGCTTGGATCTGGAGTGAACCCGATGATCTACGCTTCGCCCTCCTTTGTTGAGGAGATGCTGGGATCTGACCCGAGGCTTGGGGACTACGACCTTTGGATTGCAGAGTACGGCGTCAGCGCTCCGCGAGTCCCTAAGCCCTTTGCCGATTACCGGTGCTGGCAGCACTCGGAACTCGGGACAGTCGCGGGAGCAGGGGCCGGTGTCGATCTTGATGTTTGGAACGGAGAGCTTTGAGATGACCAACGGTGAGTGGATCTCGGTGGCATCCGTGCTGGTCCCGGTTGTGGTTGGCTTTGGCGTGATCCAGGTTCGGATGCACAGCTCTCAGCAGGGTTTTGCGGATCGGATCTCACGCTTGGAACGAAGTGAGGATCAGCAGAATGCGCGGCAGACGCATATCGAGGATGCCGTGCATAGCCTGAATGCCGAAGTGAAGGCGGGCTTTTCGCGCCTGGAGGCGATGCTGACGATGCTGGTCCGGGAGCGAGGGAGCCTATGACTGCGCGCGTGCTTGCCAAGTATTTCGGTGCCTTTGTATCCGGCTATGTCGGCGCGCTGCTCCCATTGCTGGCGACAGGTGCACTGCCGAACAGCAAGGCACTTATCGCGGCACTGGCGGCGGGCCTCGTAGCGACTGGACTTTTTCACTGCCCAGGACCGCAGAGTCGGCCCTGAATGGCGCAGCTGCGCCAAGGAGAATTTGAATGACTTTTCGATTTACAGGAAACCTTAAGTTTCGATTTCGCCTCTCGCTGTTTGGACACGACATCTTCGCGGGTCCGTGGCAGACGAAGGCGCTGGTTATCTCCCAGAGCGTTCCCTCGCAGACCGAGGTTCTGTCTCTGCCAGATGGATTCTCAGGAAGCATCGGATCAACTGCGGATGGAGTTTCCCTGAGCCTAAGCTGGGAAGGCTTGCCGCTGATTTCGGAGACGATCCCAATTTCGGGATCCATTCCGATTCAGGTGCAGCCGCTGAAGGGAGTGATCCTTTCGGGTGCTGCCAGCGTTGGCTCGTAAGGGGTCCGAACCGGTTGCTCCTCGCCTGACACCGGTCCCACGGTTGAGCGCCTGGCTGAAGGAAGTGAGCCCAACGTTCAAATGGAATTGGCCGCACCTGCAGTACATCCAGAAGCATTTGGAGCAGCAGGCAAAGGGTGAGGTGCAGAACCTCATGGTCCTTTGTCCGCCCCAGCACGGGAAAAGCGAGCTGGTTACGGTGCGCTATCCGGTGTGGCGCTTAGAGCGGGACCCGCGGTTGCGGGTGATTGTCTCTGCCTACAACCAGTCCTACGTGGACAAGCTGGCTCGGAAGATTCGACGCATTGCGGTTGCCCGAGGGGTTTTCAACTTCGCCACCGATCGTCATGCGGCCAGCGAATGGGAGCTCCAAGAGGGTGGTGGGATTCTTGCCGTTGGCATCGGCGGAGGCGTTACCGGCAATCCAGCGGAACTGGCGGTAATCGACGACCCGATTAAGGGGCGCGAGGACGCGGAGAGTGAGATCCATCGCGAGAAGGTTTGGGAGTGGTACGTGGATGAGCTGAGCACACGAATTCAGCAGAACGGGCAGAAGCTGCTTGTGCTGACGCCCTGGCATGAAGATGACCTTCGAGGGCGAATTTTGAATTCGCCAGAAGCGAAGCGATGGTCAGTGGTGCGGCTGCCTGCGATCAGCGAGGGTGAGGATGACCCACTTGGTCGCGAAGAAGGGCAGCCACTGTGTGCCGAGCGGCGAAATCTGGAGTGGCTCTTGGACCAGAAGGCGCTTGGGGAGCGATCATTTCAGGCGCTGTATCAGTGCAATCCGACTCCTCGTGAAGGGTCCTTCTTTCGGGTGGACCGGTTGTTGGAGAACGTTGGCGACCATTTACCGACGATGAACCGATGGAGCCGTGCGTGGGACCTCGCCTCTTCCAAGGGTAGTGGCGACTTTACGGTAGGAGTGCTGATGAGCGTGGACGTTCAGGGCCGATTCTGGATCGCGGATGTGGTGCGTGGGCAGTGGAGTCCGGATGAACGGAACCTGAGAATGCGGCAGACGGCGGCGATGGATGGTCCGTTGGTTGCGATTCGGTTGCCTCAGGACCCAGGGCAAGCGGGGAAGGAGCAGGCTCAGGCGCTGCTTCGGATGCTGGCAGGTTTTCCTGTGAAGGTTGTTCCTGTGTCTGGAGACAAGCAGGTTCGAGCAGATCCGTTTGCGGCGCAGCTGAATGGCGGGAATGTTTGGTGCCTGCGGGCGCCGTGGAATGGGGCGTTTGTGGAGGAGCTTCGGCAGTTTCCTTCGGGTCGTCATGACGACGCAGTCGATGCGGCGGCGGATGCGTTTAACGAGCTCACGGCGGGGGCGGTGGTGATGATGCCGTCCTATGCGCCGCCGGGGTCGGCGGCGGCTGGGTATGAGGGGCGGTAAGGGCGGGCTCCATTGCCGCTTGCCCACACGCGAGAGGGTCAGGGCCGATTTATTGTAGGTCCGGTCCCATCCGACTTCGTTTGTGGGGTGGGTAGGCGTGAGATGGGCAGCAATCCGATGTAGTTGGCACCGAATCCATTTGGGATTGTGGACGTTCTATCTGACCTGGTTTCAGTTTGAATGCTGGATTTTATAAGGCGCCAGGGGCGCGTTGCGGTGCACCCTCTCCCCACCCTCTCCCTCACTGAGGGCGAGGGAATCGCTGGACGGATGACGAGAATTGAGTCGCAGGTAAGTACGATCCGGAGCCGCTTTGCGGGGGGACTGCGTCCCTTGGCCTTTTGGCGTGTTGTCGCCGTTGTACCAGGCTAGTCCGAGCTTTGCTCGTCCAACCCTTCGCTGTGTGAAGCAATCCCGTTGGGATTGGAATAAGGCGCCAGGGGCGCGTTGCGGTACACC
>CAIYLG010000059.1 GCA_903927025.1 uncultured Armatimonadota bacterium | reverse complement strand
TGACGCTATCGCGCCGCCAGCTTCGATTTCCTTCAACACCTTCAGGATCTCGTCCTCGGTGTAGCGCTTGCCAGTTTTCTTCATGTGATTCCAGACGGATTTCACACTTCAAGTGGGTCAAACTACGGGGAACAGGTCAGAGTGAAACGCTCCCCAAGCAGCACCTGCTAACACTAAATTATGAAGAATTAGTCTCGAGTCCGAGGACAGAGGTGATGAAACTGTTGGAATGGTGCGAACTCGACTGGTCTGAATCCTGCCTTGAACCGGGTAGGAATGGAAAAGATGTGTTCACGCCGAGCGCCTTTCAGGTTCGGCAACCTATCAATAAGGGCTCTGTGGGCAGGTTCGAACCCTATCGGGCTCTCTTCCCCGAATTTGACTTCCGTTAACTTCAGTTGCAATGTCATTTGCTTATCCTCTACCAGAATAAAAGTTGCTCCAGGTAGCTCCCATTAATGTCTCAATGCGTGCGGTGAGCCTGTGAAATGGGCCACCAGACGAACTCGGCTCGGCCGACGATTCGGTCTCGGCTGACAAGACCCCAGCCTCGGCCGTCGAACGAGTTGTTTCGGTTGTCTCCCATCATCAGATACATCCCAGCGGGCAACCGCTCTGCCGGTAGCTGGACGGCTCGCTGCTGCTCTTCTCGAGTGCCGATCTGGTAGTCCTCCGCGATGGAGTAGGGACCCTCGGTTGCGGCGAGGTCGTTCACCATCGGCACGGGCGCGTTTGCGTCGAGCTTTGTGTAGTTCAGGGGAATCAGTTTGCCGTTCAGCTTGACGAGCTTAAAGCTTGCCGGCATCACGTGAGATCGCTCTGCATCAGACAACTTCTGGTAATCCTGGCAAGGCTTGTTTTGGTCGATGCATTTAGAAAAGACGGTGTAAGGCTCATCGACATGCTTGCCATTTCGATAGAGCATCCCATTCTTCATCTCAATGAGGTCGCCGGGAGTTCCTATACAGCGCTTGATGAAGTCAGCCTTCATCTCCCCTTCGGCGTCTAGGTCATCGGGGGCAAGAGCTGCCTGCTTGGGAGGATGGAAAACCACGACGTCTCCAGGCTTTGGGTCCGATATGCGGTAGATCGCCTTGTTGGCGACGATAAAGCTGTTCACGTACAGTTCCGGCCACATGGATCCGGTGGGAATCAGGAAGGTCTGAAGCACGTATGGGCGCACAAGCATGAAGACCAGGACTCCGGCAAATGCCAACGAGTCGAAGCTCTCATTGAGGAACTGGTAGAACTTGAACGCAAATCCGCGGTTCTTCCGGGCCGCCTTGTGGAATGGATACACAAGCACTCGCAAGAGCGTGAGCACCACCACAATCGCAAGAATTCGGCTGAGGGGAGTACGCGCAAGGGTGTCTACCAGCTCGCGAGAGCCTCCAAGGTGCATCTGTGCGAGCGGTATCCAGTTCTGATTCATCAGCAAACTCGTTGGCACCTTCTAGGGAAGGCTGCTTTGACTTTTAGCGAAAACGGGCGGTCACTAGTTCCCGTTGCGAACCGATGAACTAATGCGGAATATGAATCCGCTTCGGAGGCCACCAGACCAGTTCGGCTCGCCCAATGATCCATTCGCGTGGGACTAGGCCCCAGCCGCGGCCATCAAATGAGTTGTTGCGGTTGTCACCCATCATCAGATACATGTGAGGCGGAATCTTTTCGGCAGGAAGGTTTTCTGCCTTCTTCTCTTCGTCGGGGTCGGCAATCGCAAATTCGTCCGCAACGTGGTACGGGGCAGTCGTCTCAATAAAGTGCTCAACCCGAGGGGATGGCGCGTTTGCATCCAGACTGGAGTAGTTCAGGGGAACCAAGTGTCCCTTGTAGTTCACAAGTTTGAAGCTTGTCTGAGTCAGCTGCTTTTGTTCGTCAGCGCTGAGTTCTCTGAATTCTTGACATTCAGGCTGCGGCGTTGTATCCGTGCATACCGACATGCGCTTGTACGGTTCGTCCACCATTTTGCCGTTGCGATAGAGAACACCCTTCTTCATCTCGATGATGTCGCCAGGAGTTCCGATACAGCGCTTGATGAAGTCGACCTTCATTTCGCCCTGCTCGTCGAGTTGGTCTGGGCTAAGGCGGGCAGTTGCCGGAGGACGGAACACAACGATGTCGTTTGCCTTCGGGTCGCTGTAGCGATAGACGGCCTTGTTGGCGACAATAAAGTCGTTGACGTAAAGGGTGGGCCACATCGAGCCAGAAGGGATCAGAAAGGCCTGAACCGCAAACGGGCGGATGAGCATAAAGACGAATACGCCCGCATAGATGAACGCATCCAGCATCTCATTGATGAATCTGGCGAACACGTAAGTACCCAACCGCTTGTGCGGCGGGGTCTTGTGCATGTAAGGGTAAATCGCCGCTCGGAAAACCGATAGGACGACCACAAAGATGACGACCTTGCTCAGCGGCGTGCGAGCAAGGGTGTCAACGAGTTCGCGAGTTCCGCCCCCAGCCTGGGCTTGAGCCAGAGGGAGCCAAGATGCGAGAAGCGGCACGACTTAGCGGCGCTCTTTAATTCGCGCGTCCTTACCAACCTTGTCTCGGAGGTAGTAAAGCTTGGCGCGACGAACTTTACCGCGTCGGGTTACTTCAAACTTGGCAACGTTTGGCGAGTGAAGGGGGAAGGTTCGCTCGACGCCAACGCCGCTGGAAATCTTGCGGAGCGTTACTGTCTCAGCGATGCCACCGTGCTTGACGGCAATGACAATGCCTTCATAAACCTGAATTCGCTCTTTGCCGCCTTCACGCACCTTTACGGATGCTTTAACCGTGTCTCCTGGCCAAATCTTTGGCAGGTCGGTTTTGATATACGGCTGTACTACACTTTCTAAAATCGCGGCTTTCGACATCTTTTCGTTTCTTCCGTGGTTTGCCCCATCTCTGGGGGCAAGTCTCTCATCCTTTAGCCGATTGGCCGCAGGTCATTTGTATCCCAGAGGCGCGACGGAAGGCCGTGCATGGGCGCAATTCAAAAGGATAGCACATCCAAGTCCCGCTTATCCACGGTCGCCCGGGCCAGCAGATCAGGCCGATGGAGCTTGGTGAGCCTAAGCGCCTCTGCTCTGCGCCACTTCTGGATCGCCTTGTGGTCTCCGCTCTTAAGGACCTCAGGGATAGGGATTTCGCGCCAAGTTTCCGGCCTTGTGTAGTTCGGCGCGCTAAGGAGTCCGTCACTGTGGCTGTCAGCATCCAAGCTTGCAGAACTGCCTAAAACTCCTGGGAGTCGGCGCACGATGGCGTCTGACATCACCAGGGCAGGAAGTTCGCCATTTGTCAGGACGAAGTCTCCGATGCTCACCGCACGCGTTGTGAACTTCTCGGAGATTCGATGGTCGATCCCCTCGTAGTGTCCGCACAGGAACACCAGCCGGCTTTGCGATCCAAGCTCCTCGGCCAGTCGCTGGTCAAATCTTTCACCGGTTGGGTCCGTGAGGATGATGGTCGTGCCTTCTTCTCCGGCACCCTCGAATACTTCAATCGATTCGAGGGCGAGTGCGACTGGTTCTGCGCGGATCAGCATGCCTGCGGCCCCACCAAACGGGGTGTCATCAACTTTAGAATGGCGATCGTAGCAAAAATCTCGAGGGTTCGTGCAATTCCACTCTACGTGCCCCCCCTCAGCCGCTCGGCGCATGATGCTGTGGGAGACGCTCGCCAGGATGACTTCTGGGAACAAGGTGATGTAGTCGATCCTGAGCATCGGTCAACAGAATACTAGGGTTGTTTCTTGTGCTGTGCTGGTGGCCACTGTACCGGCCCCAAAAAGCTTGCCGGGGGGTAGACTTCGCTTCATTCCCGTCTGTACAGCTGGAGAAATCATGTCAAATATTCCTGAAGATTTGAAGTACGTAAAGTCGCACGAGTGGGTCAAGATTGAGGGCGATGTCGCCACCATCGGCATCACGGATTTCGCGCAGTCGGAGCTTGGAGACGTCGTGTACGTCGACCTTCCCGAAGTGGGCCGCGTTCTGCAGGCCGGAGATATCTTTGGCAGCGTAGAGAGCGTGAAGACGGTCAGCGATGTCTACGCGCCCGTTGCTGGAACTGTGGTTGAAGTCAACGCCGCTCTCGGTGCCCAGTCCGAATTGATCAACTCAGATCCGTATGGCGCTGGCTTTATGTTGAAGCTGAAAGTTGCTGATGCTTCAGCGGCGGATTCGCTGCTGGACGCCGCGGCTTATGCCGCCGAGATCTCCTGATCTCTTTTTCCCTTAAATTCAATGGATAGGGTGCGCATTTTTCGCACCCTGCATGATTCTCTGAAGTTCAGAGCGTAGTTCTTTTTTCGAATGCCCTATATCCCACATACAGAATCCGATGTGAGCGAAATGCTCGCCACCATCGGCGCCTCATCCATCGACGAACTGTTTCGTGAAATCCCAGAAAAGCTGAGAGTCAAGCCCGGAGCACTCAATCTGCCCGACGCACTCGATGAGCCACGCCTGATGGCTCACCTCTGGAGCATCAGCAAGAAAAACGTCAACATGGCCGACGTCACCTGCTTTTTGGGAGCCGGCATCTACGATCGGTACATCCCTGCCAGCGTTGGAGCGGTCATCTCTCGCGGCGAATTCCTGACGGCTTACACGCCGTATCAGCCAGAAGCTTCCCAGGGCTACCTTCAGGCGATTTACGAGTTTCAGACGATGGTCGCCGAACTGTACGGCATGGACCTGGCCAATGCGTCAATGTACGATGGGGCGACTTCGATGGCGGAAGCTGCGATCATGTCCACCAGCATCAAGCATCGGGAGAAGGTCACCATCAGCGAAGCAGTGCATCCGCACTATCGCCAAGTTTTGGCAACCTACTGCTGGTCGATGGGAATTGAGATTGAAACCCTTCCCGCCGTTTCGGGTGGCCTCACTGACCTGAGCGCGAACAGCGAGGGCACGTCCTGCATCATCATTCAGTATCCAAACTTCTTTGGAGGCATCGAAGACCTTGCCGCCGCCAGGGAAGCCGCCGACAAGGCCGGGGCGCTGTTAGTTGTGGTTGCAGACCCGGTCGCCTGCGCGCTGCTTAAGCCACCAGGAGCATTTGGAGCGGACATCGTTGTGGGCGAGGGCCAGCCGATGGGAGTCGCGATGGGATTGGGCGGTCCCGTGGTGGGACTGTTTACCTGCAAAAAAGAGTTTATCCGTCAGATCCCCGGTCGAATCGTGGGTCGAACCAAAGAAGCGCATGGCGACAAGCCGGGCTATGTGATGACGCTCCGCACTCGCGAGCAGGATATTCGCCGCGAGAAGGCGACATCCAACATCTGTACCAACGAAGCCCTGATGGCGCTCGCTGCTACGGTCTACATGATTGCCTTGGGCAAGAACGGAATGCGAAAGGTGGCCACCTCCACCGTCCAAAACACGCAGTACGCCATTCAAAAATTGACCGAGGCGGGTGCGACTCTGCACTATTCCTCTAAGGTTTTCGGCGAATTCGTGCTCTCACTTCCTAAAGATCCAGCTGTCGTTCGGGATGCACTATTGAAGAGGGGAATCCTCGCTGGATTGCCGCTAGGTGAGTTCTATCCGGAGTTAGCAGACAGCATTCTCGTCGCCGTGACTGAGCTGAGGACCAAGGAAGAAATTGAGACGTATGCCTCCGCGCTGAAGGAGGTGCTGGCATGAGCAACACACTAGGATTTCGAACCAAGCGGATGCCTGAACCGCGACTGATATTCGAACAGTCAAACAAGGGCCGAATTGGCTGCAACGTGCCGGTAGCAGACACGCCTGAGGTCAACCTCGCTGCGATTCTAGGCGAGACGAGATCAGATCTGAACTTGCCCGAAATTGGCGAGTTGGAACTGTTGCGACACTTTACGCGGCTCAGCCATATCAACTACGGCATCGAAACCGGCTTCTACCCATTGGGAAGCTGCACGATGAAGTACAACCCGAAGATCAACGAGAAGACCGCGGGCCTCCCTGGGTTTGCCAACCTTCACCCGATGCAGCCGGTCGCGACAATCCCCGGAGCCCTCGAGATTCTTGTCGGCGTGCAGGACATGCTCAAGGAGATCACCGGTTTCGACGAGATCACCCTTCAGCCGCTTGCGGGTGCTCATGGTGAGATGACCTGTCTCATGCTGATCAAGGCGTACTTCGAGTCTCGTGGCGAGGGCAAGCAGAGACACGTTGTTCTCGTTCCTGACTCCGCACACGGCACGAACCCAGCTTCTGCCGCGCGATGTGGCTACGATGTGAAGCCCATTCCAACCACCGAGGAAGGCAATACAGACATGGAAGCGCTCGCGGCTGCCCTAGATGGCTCAGTTGCGGCACTGATGCTGACGAACCCCTCCACGCTTGGACTCTTCGAACCGAACATCGAAAAGATCTGCGAAATGGTCCATGCGGCTGGCGGTCAGGTCTTCTGCGATGGAGCCAACATGAACGCGATGGTGGGCACGACCCGACCGGGCGACCATGGATTCGACTGCATGCACCTCAACCTGCACAAGACGTTCTCGACCCCCCACGGCGGCGGTGGACCCGGATGCGGCGCGATTGGCCTCAAGAGCCACCTAGAGCCGTTCCTGCCCGGTCCAGTGATCCGGCACGAAGGGGAAACTGTGATTGCAGACTCCGATCGTCCTCAGTCCATCGGACGTGTGAGCGGCTTCTACGGTCAGTTCCTCATGGAGGTTCGCGCCTACACGTACCTGAGAGCCTATGGCAAGCAGAAGATGGCCGACATCTCTCGCTTCTCGGTGTTGAACGCCAACTACGTTCGTGCCCGCCTTAAGGAAGTATTGCCACCAGCCCACGATCGCCCGTGCATGCACGAGTGCATTCTTACTGCTGAGAAGTACAAGAAGGAGAACGGGATCCGTGCGCTGGATATCAGTAAGCGATTGATCGACTACGGTTTCCACCCGCCAACGAACTACTTCCCACTCATCGTTCCGGAGTGCTTCATGATCGAGCCAACCGAGACTGAGACCAAGGAAACGCTGGACGAATTCTGCGATGCTTTGATCGAAATCTGCCGAGAGGCGGTAGAGACTCCAGATCTGCTGCACGACGCCCCGTCCACACAGATCGTTGGCCGACTGGATGAGACGCTTGCGGTGAAAAATCTCAACGTCCGTTGGCTGCCAACCAGCGTTTGAGACGCGGGCAGGGGCACTTATCCGTCTGAATCAGGACGGACGGAGAGTATGAGAGCCATCCATGCAGGCGCGATATCCGTGATTCGAGACGGTGCCCATTCGGGCACCGTCAACATGCAGCGAGATCTTGATCTACTGCTGGCGGCGGAGAAGGGAATTGCTGGATGCCGCGTTTACTCCTGGGAAGTCCCCTGTGTTTCCGTTGGCCGGTTTCAATCGATCGACCGGGGTCTCATAGACCCAAATGCCATTTCATGGGTCCGTCGTCCAAGTGGCGGCAAGGCCGTGCTTCATGGCTGGGACGTGACAGTGGGACTAGCGGTTCCGTTGGCCGAGTTGCCAGTTTCCACACCCAGGCACCTCGAACCTATCTACCGATCAACCGTACGGCCCATCGTTGCCGCGTTGAGAGCCTGCGGAGTCGATGCAATTCTGGCCGCGGATTCTCCTTACCGAGGCTCGGGAGTCCATTCGGGTGACTGTTTCGCCTATGCTTCGCCAAACGACGTCGTCGAGGCGACGACTGGCGCAAAACTATGTGGTTGTGCGCTTCGGCTCACCCAGACTGCGGTCCTGGTTCAGGCGAGTATTCCCGCAGCAAATCCGGAGATTGATCCAGAGTCAGTAATCGTTGGAGCCAAGGCGACTCCCGTTGCACCCTGGGAGAGCTCTTCATTTGCCGATGCCCTTGAGGCAGCCTTGGCACAGGGCTGGAGCCATCCATGAAGATCGGCGTGTTTGACTCCGGTCTTGGGGGATTGGCCATAGCGGGAGCCATCATGCGGAGGCTGCCCCAATACGACTATTTGTATCTGGGAGACACAAAGAGGGTTCCGTACGGCGGTCGATCTCAGGAAACGATCCATGAGTTCACTTCGCAGGCGCTGACGTACCTTTTCTCACACGACTGTCAACTGATCATCCTTGCCTGCAACACTGCTTCGGCTGAATCTCTGCGGAAGAGCCAGCAGGAATATCTGCCTCGCCACTATCCAGATCGCCGTGTGCTTGGCGTTATCATCCCTACCGCTGAAGCCGCCTGTGAGGGAGGAGGAAGCGAGAATATCGGTGTGCTCGCGACGGCAAGCACCGTTGAGTCAGGCGCTTACCTTAGAGAGCTCAAGCGGCAAAACGCCGACGCTGAGGTAAGCCAGGTGGCTGCGCCGCTCTTGGTGCCGCTACTGGAGAATCAAGGCCGGAAGTATCTGGCGCCCGTGTTGGAGGATTACATCAAGCCTTTGCTTGAGCATGGCGTGAACAAGATTGTGCTGGGCTGTACCCACTACTGCCTTCTCAAGGAAGATATCCGCGAAATGACGACCGTGAAAGTGATTTCTCAGGATGAAGTTGTGCCAGCCAAACTGGCGGACTACCTGTCTCGTCACCCTGAAATCGAGTCTCAGCTTTCACGCCGCGGCTCCAGGGAGTACCACGTCACGGATATTACAAATGGGTATCAGCAGCTTGCTAGAGAGATGTCGGGTGAAGCGATTGAACTCATTAAGGTGGTTTTAACGTGAGTCTCTCGTATCTGGAGGTCAGTGTGGCGCGCCTCGTGGCAAATGTTAGGGCCATGGGATCGCTCCTTTCGCCTGACACACGGCTCATCGCTGTCGTGAAGGGGAATGCCTACGGCCACGGCCTAGAGCAGGTGGTCCCGGCATTGGAGCCGCACGTAGATGGGTTTCAGGTGGATGATATTGAGGAGCTGCGCGCGCTTCGAAAGCTGACAACTGCCAGAGCGCTGGTTCTTGGCTACGTCGGATTGGCCGACATAGAAGAGGCAGTCACCCTCAACGCCGAGCTGGCGATCTACGATCTGGCCAGATTGCAGGCCATCTCTGCCGTTGCGACTAAGGCGGGTCGAAACGCAAGACTTCATCTGAAAATTGACGCGGCCCTGGGCAGGCAGGGAGTATTGCCAACAGATGTTGGAGAGATTGCCGCCGCCATCGCCGGGCTCGATGGCCTTGAGCTCGTCAGTGCCTACGCCCACTTTGCCAACATTGAAGACACCACTGACCTGGGTCATGCCCAACTCCAGTTGGAACTCCTTGAGCGGACGGTCGCCGCACTTCGTTTGGCCGGATGGCCGAATCTAGAGATACATTCGTCCGCAACCTCTGGTGTGATGACCATTGAGAGCGGAAGCAGTTTGGCTCGGGTTGGCCTTGGCCTTTACGGTCTCTATCCGTCTGCCGCATTGGCGAGGCAGGACAGCGAAGCACAACTGCTCCCCGTGCTTCGCTGGGTTTCCCACCTTGCACAGGTGAAGGTCCTGCCGCCGCGCCATCCGGTTGGATACGGACTCACGTTCATCACTCCTCGCGAGATGCGAATAGGGATCGTGCCTCAAGGGTATGCCGATGGCTATGACCGGGGACTGTCGAACTCAGGAGAGGTTCTGGTAGCGGGGAAGCGATGCGCCGTCATCGGCCGCGTTGCGATGAACATGTTTGCCATCGACCTCACACCGGTGCCGGACGCCAAGGCAGAAGACGAAGTCGTTCTGCTCGGAAGCCAGGGAGATGAGGAAATCACCTCCGAAGAGCTGGCACTCAGGCTCGGAACCATCAACTACGAGATCACAACCCGCATCTCGCCTCTGCTTCCACGCGTCGTGGTCTAAAGAATGGAGCCCTGGCTGACCCAAAACATAAAGAGAGGCGTTCCCTGAGTAGGGAACGCCTCTCTTTATGTTTGATGGCCCTGTCTTAGACTGGCGTCGGCGTGATGGTAAAGCCCTGGGAGCTAAGCTCCTGGCCGATGTGGCGGAGCTTCTTCATCGCGCGGAGCTCGATTTGTCGAACTCGCTCTCGGGTGACGTTGAGTTCGCTTCCGACCTCTTCAAGGGTGCGTGAGCGGCCGTCGTCCAAGCCGAACCGGAGTCGAACGACATCTCGCTCTCGCGATGTCAGTCGCCCGAGGATTCCATCGATCTCTTCGCGTCGAATCAGGGTCCAGGTTACGTCGCCGGGTGACGGCATATTCTGGCTCTGTACGAAGTCTCCGATGCTGCTGTTGTCCTTCTCACCAACCGGAGTCTCCAGCGAGATCGGCTCAACCGCAACTCGCATCATCTCTCGGACGCGATCAATGGACAGTCCAACCTCTCGGCTGATCTCCTCTTCCGTTGGCTCTCGCTGCAGTTCCTGCTGAAGTCGTGAAGCTGTCTTGACGACCTTATTGATGAGCTCTGCAACGTAGACCGGAATTCGGATGGTGCGTCCCTGATTGATGATCGCACGAGCAATGGCTCGGCGAATCCACCAGGTGGCGTACGTGCTGAATCGGAAACCCTTTCTCCAGTCGAACTTCTCAACCGCGCGAATCAAACCAAGATTGCCTTCCTGAATCAGGTCGGCGAGTGGGATGCCTCGTGCGTTGTACTTCTTGGCGATGCTGACGACCAGTCGAAGATTGGATTCGATCAGCACTTTCTTAGCGTACATGTCGCCTGCCTGAACCTTACGGGCGAGGTCAACTTCTTGCTCCGGAGTTAGGAGCTGGGCACGGCGGGTCTGCCGCATCCACATTTCAAGCTCTTCAGAATCGTCCGGTACCGGCCGTTCCTCACTTGCTTCATCCGCTTCTTCATCAGCGGCGTCAAGCTCAAGCAAATCGTCATCTGCTGGCTCCACGGTTGGGTCATCCACGACAGGGGCAGCCCCGGCCTCCATATAGGAGTGGCGGCCAGGCGTGCGAACCGTGATGGCTCGTCCTCGCCTTGGTTGTGTGGCTAACCCGTTTTCTGCTGGCATTATGTTCGGTACCTCCGAAGTTCTGTGGGAACTTCTAATCGTCGTGAGACCGCTAGATCGATGTTCGGCTTCGAACTGAAGATCTAAACGTCTGAATGTCAAAAAATTTCTTTAAAACGCTATATCGCTGTTTGATGGCGACACTGCCCAGCCAACCACAATAACACAGTAGGCTTCTTCTGTCAAGGACGCAAAGGTGTCACTCGGGGGAGAAACCAACCTGTACAGCACCAAAACGCGCGACCAAACCAACGTTCGCTAGAGTGTAATGACGTCATCTCAAGCCCTCTTTGTTGCGCCCATTTATCAATTAAGACAATCTACGTAGATTTTCTACCGCCTCTCTCAGTGCTTTTCCGAGCGTTCGTGCTTCCTCAACCTGATTGAATCTGCCAAAGCTGATTCGCACGGTCCCTCGACTCCATTCACGGGCAATCTTTAGAGCGGATAGAACGTGGCTAGGTTCATTAGAGCGAGAACTGCATGCGGCTCCGCTACTGATTGCATAGCCATATCTGTCCATTTCAATCACGAGTGTTTCCCCCTCCAAGCCGAGAAAACTGAGGCTCAAAATGAATGGAGAAACCTGGTCTCCACCGTTGATTTGGACGTCGGTACAACCGCGCAGTTCGTCAAGGAGCACAGATTTCAAGGTCTCAGCATGCTCCGTTGCTGAATCAAGCTCCTCAATCGCTAAACTTGCAGCAAGACCCATCCCCACAATCTCGGGAACGTCTAGAGTCCCGCCGCGAAGTCCATTTTCCTGGTCTCCTCCAAACATGAATGTCGACGGCGGCTCACTCTGGAAATAAAGTGCGCCAACCCCCTTGGGTCCATGGATCTTGTGACCGCTGAACGTTGCAAAGTGAACATTCTCAAGTTCCAACGCGACCTTGCCAAGTGCCTGACTCATGTCTGAGTGGATGAAATCGGCATACGCCCCAAGTTGCGCAGGGTTCCATACCGAGCCGATCTCGTTGTTCACCCTCATCACGCTGACAAGATTGACCCTCTCTGCTGGCGGAAGGATTGTCGTGCCCTGATTGGGCAAGACTGAGAAACTCCGATGCCGCGCCGGCTCTCGCACGGCGCTGTGTTCAAAAGGACTCACCGCTGCAGAATAGAATCCGCTGAGGACCTGGTTGTTTGCTTCAGTGGCACCCGAAGTAAACAGGATCTGCGATGGATCCTCCGCGCCTATGGCAGACGCAAACCTCTCCCTGGCCAATTCGACGGCCGCCATAGCTCTTCTGCCGAAGGAGTGGAGGGAGTGGGGGTTACCAAAACTGTCTTGGAAGTAGGGAAGCATTTCCTCGAAAACCCGGGGGTCCAGAGGAGTGGTGGCAGCATTGTCAAAGTAGAAGGCTGAGCGTGATCCGTTGCTTGATGACATTCTCAGCCTCTTTTTGCGCTGCCCGTGAGCCGGGCGGGGCGATTAAGCCTTGATGCCGGCGAGGGCGTCAATCACAAGTTGGGGGACATCGCTGGTTCGATCGGCAACCGAAGCTCCTGCGCTCAAGAATGCGTCCACTTTGGATTGCGGTGTGCCTGTATTTCCGGAGATAATGGCGCCTGCGTGGCCCATTCGCTTGCCAGGAGGTGCCGTTCGACCGGAGATGAATCCGACCACCGGCTTGGACATCGTCTTGATGAACTCACAGGCTGTCTCCTCGTCCGATCCGCCGATCTCGCCAATCATAACCACAGCCTCAGTCTTAGGGTCCGCCTCGAACATCTCCATGACCTCGATGAAGCGAGTGCCTGGAAGCGGGTCTCCGCCGATTCCGACACAGGTCGTCTGACCGATGCCGGCCCGGGTCATCTCCCATACGATTTCGTAGGTTAGGGTGCCACTTCGAGAGACGAGACCCACATTGCCCTGCTTGAAAATGTTGCCGGGCATGATGCCCATCTTGCACTCGCCAGGGGTGATGATGCCAGCGCAGTTGCCTCCAAGAAGGCGGGTGGTGCCGTTCGCGCGAATTCGATTGACCATCCGAATCTCATCATGGATGGGGATCCAGTCGCTGATGAGGGTGACAAATGGGATGCCGGCAGCTTCGCACTCCAGAACAGAGTCAGCTGCAAACGGGCCGGGAACAAATACGATGGAAGCATCGACTTCCATGGCTTTGCACGCCTCTTCGACGGTGTCGAAGATCGGCTTGCCAAGGTGCTCGGTTCCACCTTTGCCTGGTGTGACGCCGGCCACGACCTGCGTGCCGTACTCAATCATCTGAGAAGCGTGAAATCCGCCTTCTTTACCCGTCATCCCGCACACGATCACTCGTGTGTTCTTATCCACCAGGATTGCCATAGGCTCAATGTTACCGTGAATGGCTCTCGTTTCTGCGGACCTTGTATCGCTGGCCATGGGCGCGAGCGCGGGAGAATACCGGGAGTTTTTTGAGAATCGCTGGGCACTTGGGCTGACCAAAGCTGAGAATCGTGTTACACTACTTTCGTGGCTGCAAAGCCAGCGTTGAATTTCCCAAAAGGAAAACGGGGGAACCGTAACTTAGGGGTGAATGAGAGTCAGTTTGATTCTCTAGGGTAACTCTTGGCCCGAACCCGACAGCTAACCCCGTAGACGTAGCATGAGTCGGATGCGCGCGCACGACGCCGGTTTAGGCCGGAGGTGAAGAGGGAACAATGTTGTTCTTATCAGGGCGCCAAGACACTTGCATTTGTGGTCCAGGGGCATTGTGCCCTTCGAAGACGGTCTTTGGCTGCAATGGGGCAGTGTCAACCGCCGGAGAAGTTATCGTGCCTTTCGAGTCAGCACCTCCTGTTGAGTAGGGCTCCCGCAAGGGGGCCCTTTTACTTTGTGGCCCCCCCTAGGTGCCGTACAGCCGGTCTCCGAAGTCTCCGAGACCTGGAAGGATGTATTTTTTGTCATTGAGACCCTCATCCAAGGCGCCGGTAACAATGTTGACATCCGGATGGCGCTCCTGAAGGTGGGCAACTCCCTCCGGTGAAGACACGACCGACACCATGGTGACGTGCATCGCGCCAGCTGCCTTGATCAGGCTGATGGCCTGTGCAGCGGACCCTCCCGTCGCCAACATCGGGTCAAGGCACAGGGTGAACCGATTGTCCATACAGGGGAGCTTGCTGTAGTAGCTCCGGGCAATCGCCGTATCTTCGTGCCTCTCTAGACCTATGTATCCGACAGCGACGTCCGGGAAGAGTCGGACCACCGATTGGAGCATGCCTAGACCTGCTCGAAGCACGGGAACTGCGGCCAGACTCTCGCCCAGAACCTTCCCAGGCGTGGTCTGAAGAGGCGTTTCCACCATGACCTCACGTGTGCGGATCGGGTAAGTCGCTTGGAGCACCAAGAGCGTTGTGAGGTTCTCAGCCAAAACGCGAAATTGTTCCGGAGGCGTGGACTTGTCCCTAAGATGCGATAGCAGGTGAAAGGCCAGCGGGTGATCCAGAACTTGCAGGGGCATTCACCTATTCTAATCCGTTTGACGCTAGCACGCGAAGCAAGCTCACAGGAGTTGGGCTCCGGTTCGGATTCATCTCGCTCAGAATCGGAAATCCCGCAATAGGCGCTCAATGTCGGGGGATTTCATTGCCCTCGTGCATCCAAAAGGGGCAAAATGTTCCGTCCGGTTCTTAACAACTGTCGGACAAGAACCACAAATGAATTCCTCTTCAATCGCCGGCATCATCCTTGCGGCAGGCAAGGGTACGCGAATGAAATCAGAGCTGCCAAAGGGTCTGCATCGCGTCTGTGGCATTCCGATGGTTGAGCACGTGGCGCGAGCGATGAAGGCTGCCGGTGTGGAGCGACCGATCATCGTAATCGGTCATGGCGGCGATCTGATTCGGGAGGCACTTGGCGAGTCTTACGACTACGCTTGGCAGCATGAGCAGCTCGGAACCGGTCACGCGGCGCTGATGGCGAAGGACTTCCTCGTAGATCACAAGGGACCCGTCATCGTTGCCGCTGGCGATACACCTCTGCTGCAGGCGGAAACGTTCGTCGAGCTATGTGAAGCGCATCAGAGCGCGAAAGCGACAGTGACCCTGTCCACGAGCATCCTGGAGGACCCTAAGGGCTACGGTCGAATCGTCCGGGACGAT
Organism: uncultured Armatimonadota bacterium; assembly: GCA_903927025.1. Taxonomy (GTDB): domain Bacteria; phylum Armatimonadota; class Fimbriimonadia; order Fimbriimonadales; family Fimbriimonadaceae; genus Fimbriimonas. Next base: position 36,519 of record CAIYLG010000059.1, on the reverse strand, counting down.
ATGGGGAATCCTGCAAAGATTGTCGAAGAGAAAGATGCCTCTCCAGAGGAGAAGGCGATCCGTGAGATCAACGTTGCGCTCTACTGCTTCGATTGTCCGACGCTATTTTCGATCCTCCCTAGCCTAAGCAACACGAACGCGCAGGGCGAGTACTACCTCACCGATGTGCTTGAGGTCGTGAAGAACCAGGGCGGCGTTCTTGCCGCGAAGATTTTTGACGATCCGGAGATCACGGTTGGAGTCAACGACCGATGGCAACTTGCTCTAGCAGATCGAGAGATGCGGCTTCGAATTCTGAAGAAGCACGCCCTCAATGGAGTGACGCTAGGCAATATCGACACGATATCAATCGGTGTGGACGTCACCATCGGGCCAGATACGGTCATTGATTCTGCAACTCTCCTCGTTGGCAGCACATCGATCGGCTCGGGCTGCAAGATTGGCCCGTACACGCGAATTGAGAACTCCTCAATCGGAGATCGATCTTCGATTATCGCGAGCTACGTTGATCGGGCTGTAGTAGGCTCCGAAGTCTGGGTTGGCCCATATGCACACCTCCGTCCTAAGGCGAACCTGGCCGACGGAAGCAAGGCTGGCAACTTCGTAGAGATCAAAAACGCAAACCTCGGCCCAGGCGCCAAGGTCAATCATCTTTCCTATATCGGCGACGCCACTGTTGGCGAAGAAACCAACATTGGTGCCGGCACCATCACCTGCAATTACGACGGCTACCACAAGCACCAGACCCAGATCGGCGCGAATGCGTTCATCGGGTCTCATTCCACCTTGGTGGCTCCGGTGCGCATCGGAACCGGAGCAATAGTTGCGGCGGGCTCAGTCATCACTCATGACGTGCCCGATGAGGCTGGAGCATTTGGAAGAGCCAGGCAGGAAACGAAGGAAGGATGGGCAGCACGTTGGCGCAAAATCAAAAAATCGGGAAGTTGTTGAAAGAGCGGTCTCTGGACGGGATGAAGCTCTTTTCGGGGAATGCACACCCTGAGCTTGGCAAGCGCGTTGCGGCTGAGCTGGGTGTCGAACTCGGAAAGCTGACGACCACGAAGTTTGCCGATGGCGAAATCCGCATCATGATTGAGGAGAGCGCTCGGGGAAATGAGATATTCATTCTCCAGCCGACCTGCAACCCCACGAACGACAATGCGATGGAGCTGTTCATCATGCTCGACGCATTCAGAAGGGCATCTGCTCGGCGCATCACGGTGGTCATGCCGTACTACGGGTATGCGCGGCAGGACAAGAAGATTAAGCCGCGCGAGCCGATTACGGCGAGACTGATCGCCAACTTCCTTGAGGCGAGCGGTGCCGACCGAATTGTAGCCATCGACCTGCACGCGGAGCAGATCCAGGGGTTTTTCAACGTGCCGGTAGATCACCTCTACGGTGGGCCAATTTTAGGCCAGTACTTCGTGGATCGAGGGTTCCATGAGCAGGAGGACATCGTGGTCGTAAGTCCGGATGTCGCGGGAGTGAGCCGAGCCAAATCTCTTGCAGAGATGCTCCGATGCCCCTTCGTTGTTATCGCCAAGCGTCGGCCCGCCCCAAATGTGGTTGAGGTTGTGGAAATCGTGGGCGACTTTGTCGGCAAGAAGTGCGTAATGATTGACGACATGATCGACACTGGCGGATCCATCATCATGGGCGCTCAGGCACTGATGGATCGAGGCGCTCGAGAGGTGATTGCCTGCTCAACCCACGCCGTATTCAGCAAGGACGCGCGGACCCGGCTTCAGGACAGCTGTCTTTCTGAGATTGTGGTTTTGGACACGATCCCCAATCAGGCAGGAGAGGATTTTCCTAAACTCACGGTTCTGCCATCGGCTCCGCTCATCGCCGATGCGATCCGCCGCATCCACCTAAACGAGTCGGTAAGCGAACTCTTCCATGGCTGGCGATGAACCATCTGCGACAGAGGGGCAAATTCCTGAAGCGATCCGCTGGAAGGTTCGTCTTTCGGATAAAGCACCCCAGAAAACAGCGGTCATTTTTGCCGCAGGCATCGTCGCTTTTGTTATTGGAGTGGCGCTTTTTCGAAATTTCGTTCTTGGAGTCGTTGGGTTTGCTATTATCTTCGGATCAACTGCAGAGTTCTGGCTTGGCACCATCTTTGCTGTTGATGAAAAACGAGCTTCGGTTCGAACAGGTTTCAGCTTTTCGACAATAGATTGGACAGATGTTAAGCGTGCTGTTTTCGACTCCGAAGGCGTCAAGCTCTCTCCCCTGGAGAGTGCGGGCACCATGGACGCGTTTCGGGGTGTCTACCTGCGATTCGGGGCAGACAATCGTGAGCAAGTTGAGAGGGCGGTTTTAGCTTTTGGACAACTTAGCGACGAACATGTGGTCCACGGACCTGACCGAGGACGAGACCGAGGCGCTGATCCAGAAGGCAACTGAAGAAATTCGCAAGCGAAAGCTTGAAACTCCCGCTATTCTCTTCTTCGAAATGCACAAGCCCCTTGCCTTTATCGGCGCAAGTGCATCGCTAGTCTTTGCACCGTTTGCGGTGCCATTTCTAGGTTACGATTTTGTGAACAACTACAGTCGACTGTTGGCAGACCGGGCCAACGTCGAAAGGCTCATCCGCAAGCTGGAAGAAAAGCCCAAGCTGGCGGAAGCAAAGGACAGTTAATGGGTAACCAGTATCAAGACACCGGTTGGTTCATGATTGCGCTCACCCTTTTGATGGTGACGTTCATCTTGATCAACATCTATCGTGCGCATGGCGGCAAGGATCTCTACATCCGCCGAATCGCCGGTCTCAACGCCATCGACGAAGCCGTAGGGCGCGCTACAGAAATGGGGCGTCCCGTTCTGATGGTTCCGGGACTCACCGATACCACCGTCAATGCGAAGACGATGCAGGCAATCAATATCTTTGCCTATGTCAGTCGCGTTGCTGCTCGGTTCGGTAACCCGATCCTCGTCTGTTGCTATAACGCCTCAACCTACACGGTTGCCCAAGAAATCATTCGAGACGTTTATCAGCAGGAAGGACTCGCGGACCAGTTTGATGTGGACTCGGTCCGGTTCATCAGCGACAGACAGTTTGCTTTCGCCGCCGGCGTCTCTGGCCTTATTCTCCGCGAGAAGGCGGCCGCCACATTCTTCATGGGTGAGTTCTACGCGGAGTCGCTGATTCTCGCTGAGACTGCCAACTCGGTCGGTGCCATCCAGGTCGCCAGCTCGACGGAGTTGACGCAGACACCATTCTTTATCGCTGCATGCGACTATGTCCTTATCGGTGACGAGTTCTATGCCGCCAGTGCGTTCCTAACGAGGCAGCCGGTTCTGGTTGGAAGTCTCATCGGGCAGGACTGGTGCAAACTCGCCATCATCGCCTTGGTCGTTATGGGCACAATCGCCAATACGATCCAGCAACGAGGAGAGATCTCTAAGGAGTTCAAGAAGGGACAGATGGTCGACCTTCCCAAACCGCGCCAGATTAAGCAGTCCGACACCTTCTTCTCGCACCTTCTCAAGGCAGATCCTGCTGACGTGAAAATTGAGCGAGAGAAGCTTCCTGCAAGCGAGCTGCCGACGCCATCAGGGGGTGGTTCGAAGTGAACTTCCTTTTAGATATCGATCCTAAAACATTCTGGAATGCGCCCAACGGCTCATTCGAGCTTTACGCGAAAATCTTCATTGCACTGATCCTTGCCGTTGCAGCCACGGTGGGAATGCTCTATGCTCCGCCACAGCTTAGAAAGTGGATCATTAGACTCGTGACGTTTGGCTCAGGCCTCTTCTACGTCATGTTCTGGCTGTTCCCAGCCCCAATTGACCGACAGCCGACGAGCGCTCCCCGCAATGCTGTTGAAACCTTCAGCTTCTGGGTCTCTGATTCTCAGCTGGTAGTTGCCAGCTTGACGAACGTGATCTCTGGCTTCTTGATTGGCCTTGGAATCTATTCTCTTCTTCGAGTTCACCTTGGACGAATTGCCAAGCAGCAGCGAGACTGGGCATTCAGTGCAGTTCTTGTTGGAAGCATGGTCGTGATGGTGTTCTTTGGATTTGGAGACTGGATCCAGCACCAAGATCCGAAGAACTTCATCCTGGCAGACCAGAAGAATTGGGGATTGATCAACTACGGTCGGGATCTCCTCTTCGACGGCCTGTTGCAGAACATGGACGCTGGAATGTTCTCCATCGTCGCGTTCTACATCCTCTCAGCCGCCTACCGCGCGTTCCGAGCGAGATCGGTAGAAGCGACAATTCTCCTCCTGACAGCACTCTTGGTCATCTTGAGCCTTATGGGAGTTGTGGAGTTCCTGTGGAGCGGGTTCATCGACAAGATCAGCCCGACCAATTTCGGAATGCACGCTTTCGTGCAGAGCTTCAAGTTGAGTGCGATGTCAGGATGGCTTCGCTCAAACGTTCAAACCCCTGCGATTCGAGGTATCGACTTCGGCGTGGGTATCGGACTCCTTGCGATGGGACTTCGCCTCTGGCTTAGCCTTGAGAAGACGGGAGGTGAAGGCTAATGGCTATGAATGAATCCCAAGCGCCGTCTCTGGCAGAGAAACTTCAATCTCTGCCCAAGCAGGTCATCTACGGAATCCTGCTGGTGACTTGTACGGTCCCTCTCTTCTTCTCGGTCAAGCTTCCGAACAAGCCGATTGACGCGAGCATCGACTTCTACGGTCAGACCATGAAGTTGCCAGACAATGGCCGAGTCATCATTTGTTCCGACTGGACCAACAGCACCCGCGGTGAGAGTAAGGGTGAGATGGAGGTTTTGCTCAAGCTGCTGATGCGGAAGCACATCAAGTTTGTGCTGATGTCTATCGGAGACGTGCAGGCTCCTCAGGTCGCTAAGGACACCATACGCGAGGTCAACGCATTAGAGAAGCTCACTGGCGGAACTCCCTACAAGGAATTTGAGGACTACGTAAACCTAGGCTACTTTGCCGCAGGTGAAGGAACGATCCTCGCAGTGAACAACAAGATCCTCTCGATTGCACAAGGCAAGAAGGATTTCCCAGAGGGCGCTGGCCCCAAGGATGCCCTTCAGTCGCCAGTGTTCCAAGGCGTGAAGTCGGTCGAGGACTTCAACATGTTTTATCTGGTCACAGCATCCAGCACGAATAGAACGGTCTTAGAGCGGATCACGAAGTGCCCACTGATGTTCATGGTCTCCGGAGTTATGGTTCCGGAAAACAATTCCTACTACGCAGCGAAGCAGCTTAAGGGCCTTTGCGGTGGAGTGAAGGGCGTATACGACCTTGAGACGCTCATGGAGAATGGCATCAACAACGGGTCAGATTCGGTCGAGTCTGATTTGTACCGTGGGGAGAAAATTCCCGGGTGGCCCGGAAAAGGGAACACCGGTAAAGGCACGGCTTACTACCTTGCCCTGCACTTCGCCCTCGCCTTGCTCATCATTGCCGTCATTGTGGGCAATGTGGGAATGCTGCTGAGCAAAAAGGGGAGCAAATAACTCATGAATTACGATCTCCTTAAGCAGCTGGTGGCCGTCACCGCCACCTTGGGCCTTTACAGCGTTCTGTACAAAGAGAACAAGTTCTATCGGTTCTGGGAGCACGTGTTCCTTGGGCTGGCATCTGGTTGGGCTCTCGTTGCCCTCTGGACTGAAGTTCTAAAGTCCGGCTGGTGGGACAAGATGCTCGGGGCATCTGCCTCCGACGGCAACACTGCCTCGATGGGCTATTGGATGTACGTCGTTCTGTTGCCAATTGGCCTCATGGGCTACTTGGTGTTCAGTAAGAAGCACAACTGGATCAGCAAGATTCCAATCGGAATGATCCTTGGTTTCTACTCAGGACAGCAGTTCGGCGCATGGATGACCTACTACGGACCGCTGTTCACAGCATCCATGAAGCCAATCCTTCCCAATCAGAGTGGGTTCTTCAAGCCGGCGGATGCCGCCGCAGGAAGCGTCTACGGCTCTGAAGCGCTCACCAATATCATCTCGCTGATCACGGTTCTTACGGTTCTCACGTATTTCCTGTTCAGCTTCGATGTGAAGGGCAAGCTGCTCAAGGCGAGCTCGACCACGGGCCGCTGGCTGCTGATGATCGGCTTTGGTGCGATCTTCGGTTCCACCGTCATGATGCGATTCACGCTCTTGATCGACCGGATGTACTTCATCTGGATCGAATTCATCAAGCAGGGCCTGTTCCACATGAAGTAGTCAGGTTCCCCTCTCGGGGAACCTGCAGGGATTAGCATGCCGGAACGAACTGTCCAAGCCATTGTGCTGAGACGACGCGATTCCGGTGAATCGGATCGTCGGCTCACCGTCCTCACCGTGGAATCGGGAAAGATGGACGTTCTTGCAAAGGGAGCCAGAAAGAGCGCATCTCGCCTTTCTGGTATCTCCGAGCCCCTCTCTGCCTGCGTGATGACCCTGGCGGAAGGGAAGCGAACCGCGTTTGTCACCCAGGCCCAGCCGCTTGCTTCCTACCGGGGCCTTCGAACTGACTTCGAACGGCTTTCGTACGCCCTAGCACTGGTTGAGCTCTACGCGGCAGTCCTGCCAATAGACGAGCCATTTCCAGAGGCGTTTGATCTCTTGTCGCGGTCTCTCCGCCATCTCGAAACTCATCCGAAACCGATGGTTGCCCTCGTTTGGGCAGAAGTGCACCTTCTTGCCATCTCCGGCTTTCTGCCCCAATTCGATCGTTGCATCGCCACCGACCAGCAAATTTTGGAAGGAGAACCCTTTCTTTCTCCACGAGCGGGTGGCTACATCAGCGATGCCGCCGCCGTCACCTATACCGATCGGTTTCGCACGAGGGCAGAAGTCCTCTATGGGTTGGTGAGGCTTCCAGAGTTCGATGCGCCCCCCGGCAACATGAAGTTTGTCGAAGAAGCGCTGGCAGACTTGTTGCCGTTTTGGTTTCATATTGCGGAAGCGCCGCTTCCAGCCAACTCTTCTGCGGTTCAGGAGTTCCGCCACCGCGAGGCCTGAAAACTCGGTTCTCGTTCCCTATAGACCATTAGGTGTAGAATCTTGCCCTATGCGAAGGGCGTCCCTGATTCTCCTCCCTGCACTTGCTGCCACGGTTCTCGTGGGTTGCGGCAAGGGCAATTTCTCGGAAAAGGCTTCTGAAGGTAAATCCAACACCTTCCGATATCCTATTTCCTCCGAGATCACCAGTCTGGATCCTTCAAAGGTTCAGGATGGCGATACCATCGACGCCCTTCAACAGGTGTTCGAGGGTCTTGTGAAGTGGGATGAGAAGAACCAGGTGGTTCCCAACATCGCCGAGAAGTGGGAAATCTCTCCTGATGGAAAGACATACACCTTCACTTTAAAGGCGGGCGTCAAGTTCCACAACGGTCGAGTCGTGACCGCGGACGACTTCAAGTACACGCTTGAGCGAGAGTCCGATCCACTATTTGGTTCTGAAACCGCTTCTTCGTATATGTCCGTTATCGACGGCTTTGACGAGAAGTTCACCAAGAAGGCTAAAGAAATCCGAGGAGTCAAAGCGATCGATGCGACTCACCTGGCTATCACGACCGTTAAGCCATGCCCCTACTTCCTCGGCTTGGTGACCTATCCCAATTATTGGGTCGTCTGCAAGGAAGCACTTGATCCGGGCAAGGAAATCACCAACGTCAAGCAGATGATCGGTACCGGCCCCTACAAGGCGGAGACCTATCGTGAGCGGCAACAGTTGAATTTGATCTCCAACAAGGATTACCGTGATGGCGGTCCGAAGATTGATCGTATCGAGCGCCCAATCGTGAAGGATCCTCCTACCCGGCTGAATATGTTCAAGTCAGGCCAGCTTGACCTCACTCGCATTGAGCGACAGGATATTGCCGGACTTGCGAGCGACCCCAAATTCAAAGACCAGGTCAAGTATTTCGAAAGACCAGCGCTGTACTACGTTGGACTCAACTGCACAACCTACGCTCCATTTAAGAATCGAGATGTCCGCCGCGCTTTTGCGATGGCAATCGACTCCCAGAAGATCGTGGATGACATTTTAGGCGGCACGACCGCCGATGCGAAGTGCCCAGTCGCAAAGAGCATCTTGCCTCCATCGGTTCTCGGATTCCGAACGAATGCCGCCGCGCTGCCGTTCAATGTCGCAGAGGCAAAGAAGCTTCTTGCCGTTGCCGGTTATCCCGATGGCAAGGGACTACCCACGCTAACACTCTATCACCGTGACGGACAGACCGACGTCGAGCGCGTTGCCGTCGCCATCGTGACTCAGCTGCGACAGAACCTCGGAATCGACTGCAACACTAAGATGGTGCCTTGGGGGCAGTATCTGGACAAGCACAACAAGCATGATTTGGAGTTCTTCCATATGCGATGGTCTGCCGACTATCTTGACCCCCAGAACTTCTTGAGCCTGCTTCTGAGCACCACCGGTGCCGAGAACAAGATCAACTACTCGAACCCTGCCTATGACGCCCTGTGCGCCAAGGCGGACATGATGGTTGGCAACGACGCTGAGCGGCTAAAGCTGTACGCGCAGGCAGAGGATATGGTGCTCCAGGATGCGCCGTTCATCCCGATTTATATTGAAAAGGACGCTGAACTGATCAGTCCGCGAGTACACGGACTTCGGGAATCCGTTTTCGGGCATTTGCCACACAATACGGTCAGTCTGGAGTAGTAAAAGCGGGGTCTGGTGGCCCCTTTCCGGTTAAACCAATGCCTCGCAACCTGCAGACGCTATTCGCTACGGCAATATTTGTTCGGCCCGATCATGGGCCGACATTCTTGCCTGAGCAACGCGATCTTGACTGCCAATTCTCGAATCTTCCGGCTTGGCAGAGCAACGGCGGGCCCCATCGGGGCCACCCTGCGAGGTCCCTGCCTTTTTCCCTTGAAGCGGCTCTAAGTGAGGAGATGGGGGCAATTGTGCGCCTTCACCTGCTAGGCATCTTTGCACTTCATGCCGGCAAGGCGGAGGAAGGGGCGGGAACTTTGGGCGCCAGCATTCAACTGGGTAATACGAGAGAGACCGTTTTTCGTCAAGACCTGCTCAATGGCCGGCACTATCGGGACGCCCGAGACCTTACGTCCCTCTCGATGGTCAACGGGGATGGCACTAGCGTTCAAACTGTGGGCACATGCGAGATCTCGGGAATCCCGCACCGGGTCGACCTCCTGACGATTGATGTTCCGCAAGGCTTCATCGCTGAATCGTTGCGAATCAAAGACCTCGGAAGTCCTGCTTCTTTTGTCATTTTTGACATTATCGTTGAGCACGCCGTAAGCAAGGGTTGCCCTTTCCACGCCAATAGCGGAGGGATTTCGCTCGGTGAGATCGGCTCCAGCATCCGAATCGGTGACCGCGTCAAGTACGCAAAGGCGCTTGAGCAGATGGATGCGGCCCTGATGGCAACCCACGATCTGGACGAGGCAAAGGGAGAAGCTCTAACGTTTCTGGCTGTTGTGACGGCAGCAACCATTGAAATTGGCGGTTCCAGGGAAATGCATCGCGCCCTCCTAGAAAGTGCGCGCGAATTTGACTCGATTGATTCCATTCCTGAACTCTCGCTCGCCGTCAAGCGACGTGCGGAGGCGATCACATCGGCTGTATTTAAAGAGATCCCTGGCCCTTCCTCTTACCTGGTTGAGCGTGCGCTCGCGATGGTAGAAAGAAATTACGCCAAAGACCTTACTGACGCCAGCGTTGCCGCGACGCTCGGGCTGAGTACGTCGCACTTCCGGTTCCTATTCAAGGAAGCTACCGGCCAGCCTTTTCACAAATTCTTGGTCTCCCTGCGGCTAGAGAAAGCGCGACATATGCTGGTAGAGCAGGAGATTGCAGTGTCGGCCGTTGCAAAAGCAGTGGGCTTCGCCGGACTGTCTCACTTCAGCCGTGCATTTACCCAGCGATTCCAAGTGAGTCCCACTTCCGTCCGCCGAAGCATCGAGTAGGTAACCTCTGCGAATGGTAACTGTGCGGAGCCTTTTCAAAAGCTTTGAGGCCCGCGAGGTGCTTAAAAATATTAATCTTGAAGTTGCCCAGGGCGAGGTGGTTGCCATCATGGGAAGCAGCGGAGGAGGGAAAACGACCTTGCTGCGATGCATCAGCGGCCTGATCGATCCAAGCAAGGGAGAAATCCTGGTAGACGGTATCGACGTCCAGAAGCAACCTGAAGAGGCTCGCCGCCACATGGGCATGGTCTTTCAGTCTGCCGCCCTTTTTGACTACATGAGCGTCGAAGAGAACGTCCTATTCGGAATCAAGCGTCAGCTTCGCCTCAAGCCCGCCGAGCAGATGAAAGTGGCCGAATCCTCTCTTGAGAGAGTTGGACTTGTGGACGATCGGTACAAGATGCCGGCAGAACTGAGCGGCGGCATGAGGAAGCGAGTCGGCATTGCCCGTGCCATCGCCCTCAATCCACGGGTGATGCTTTACGATGAGCCCACGACGGGACTGGATCCGATTACGGCGTACACCATCGATCAGTTGGTGATTGAGCTTAGGAAGGACCTCAACGTTACGACGGTTGTGGTGAGCCACGACCTGAACTCTGTCTTCCGCGTCGCGGATCGAGTGGCTTTCCTGCACGGCGGCGAGTTGATCTTCACCGGCACTCCCGCACAGTTCGCCGCTTGCCAAGAGGAGAGCATTCAGGAACTCATCACCAAGTCGCAAACCTCCGTCCTAGAGCCCCACGCCTAGGGAGCGCTTGCGACTTTGTTCCACGTTTCCACTGAACATTTCTCCCCTTCTTCCGTCTCTGCCTCACGAATTCCTTTGAGGTTGAAGATATCGAATGAAGAAGTACCTAGCATCCGCAGCCATCCTCGTCGCAGCTCTGAGCCTCGCCGTAACGGCACATGCCCAGGCAGCCAGTTCAACCGGAGCCCAGCAGTCTCTCTCCGTTCCAACTCCGGGCAAGCATGCCGGTGGCCCCAAAATCCTTCAGAATGTCATCGCCAAAATGAACCTCACAGAGGATCAGAAGACGAAGATCAAGGACGCCGTCAAGGCAAACGGCAAGGAAGTTCTGGAACTTCGCCGGGGCGTGAAGGCTGGTACCGTCACCAAAGACGATGCCAAGTTGAAGCAGAAGGCGCTTCACAAGTCGCTCATGGAATCCATCAAGGGCGTGCTCACTCCTGCCCAGGTTAAGGAATTTGACGAGGCGCTGAAGGCTGCTACCAAGAAAGCCAAGGAAGAGAAGGAAGAAAGCGCAAAGAAGGGAGGCGGCCTCTAGCCGTTGACTCTATTCACCGCATCTTTCCAGCCAGCGAGAAGCTTTTCTCGCTGGCTGGTTTGCATTTGAGGGATGAACTCTGCCGACAGCTTCCACGCAGACTCAGCGTCTCTCCAAAAGCCAGATTGCCGACCAGCAAGCATCGCGGCGCCCAGGGCAGTGGTTTCCAGGCACTGTGGACGCCGTACCGGGACACCGGAAATATCCGCCTGAAACTGTATGAGGAAGTCATTGGCGGAAGCGCCGCCATCCACTCGCAATTCGGTGAGAGGTTGACCATAGTCGCGCTGCATGGCCTCCATCACGTCTTGACACTGAAAGGCGATGCTCTCTAAAGTAGCCCGTGCGATGTGGGCGCGCCCCACACCGCGGGTGAGACCAAGAATTGCCCCGCGCGCGTGCGGGTTCCAGTAGGGTGCCCCGAGCCCGGTGAATGCGGGAACAACGTAAACACCGCCCGAATCGGGGACGGTGAGGGCAAGCTCTTCAATTTCGGAGGCATGGCGAATGATGCCTAGCTCGTCTCTCAGCCATTGCACGGCGGCTCCACCCACAAAGACGCTGCCCTCGAGCGCAAAGGATGGAACTTCCTCGGAGCCTGCCGCAATCGTTGTGAGGAGTCGGTTGGAGGACGGCTGAGCCACTTCTCCGGTGTGCATCAGGAGAAAGCATCCGGTGCCATAGGTGCACTTCGCCATGCCGGGCTCGGTGCACTCTTGCCCGTAGAGCGCCGCCTGCTGGTCTCCAGCGATGCCGAGGACGGGAATGTCTCCGCCGAACAGGTCGGGATCTGCGAACCCGAAATCAGAAATTGAAGGGAAGACGTTGGGCAGGATCCCAAGGGGAATATTGAATAGCTCAAGTAGCTCCTGCGACCAAGCTCTCTGATGGATGTCGTAGAGCATCGTTCGACTCGCATTGGTCTTGTCTGTCGCATGAACCTGACCTCCCGTGAGTCTCCACAAGAGAAAGCTGTCAACCGTTCCAAAGGCAAGATGCCCCTGCTCAGCCAGCGACCGTGCATTTGGAACGTTTTTCAGCAGCCACTCCAGCTTGGTGGCGGAGAAGTAGCTATCGGGCAGCAGCCCGGTGATCCGCGCGATACGCTCTCCGCAGTGGAGGTTGGCCAGTTCTGTGCATCGTTCTGCCGTGCGACGGTCTTGCCAAACGATCGCCGGCTGGATCGCCTTGCCCGTCCGTCGGTCCCAAAGAAGAGTTGTCTCACGCTGGTTTGTGATCCCAATTGCGGCGATGTCTGCAGCAGTCGCATCGGCAATCTGCATCGCCTGCCTGGCTGCGGCCAGCTGAGTCTGCCAGATCTCCTCTGGGTCATGCTCCACCCATCCGGGTTCTGGATAGTGCTGAGTGAGCTCCTTCTGCGACATCGCACAGGGATGGCCAGACCGATCAAACAGAATCGCCCGAGAAGACGTCGTCCCCTGGTCCAAAGCAAGCAAAAATCGCCCCATCGCGTTGCCTCATGATACTGCTTGCTCTCTTATCAAGACTCCGAATTGCCCGGGTTCTTGAGGTTGATTCCATGCCAACATTAGGCGAGAACTGTTGCCCAGAAGCCTGAAGGGCTTCGCTCTGTATAGACCAAGGTTAGCCTCTCGAGCGGCTTACCTTGAGTTGGAAGGGCGCCCAAACCGTACAACCCCAACGTGGGTTGCTTCTCCGGGAACGTTCTTCATGTCCACTAATTCCGGAAGTCAACCCTTTCCGGGTTGGAGGGAATGGGTGCCTCCCAACCCAAGGTAGCCCGTGCTTTGCACGTGCAACCATTGGGCTATGCAGAGGCAACCTCTTAGAGGTTGGGGAGATGTTCCGCGCATCTGAACCTAAGGTAGCCCGCGTTTCTCACGTGCAACCATTGGGATTTGAACACGCAACCTCATTGAGGTTGGGGGCTAGGCGAGGCTAACTTCTATGTATGAGCGGCCAACTCGATGATCAATCCCCATTCGGGGCTCTGATCGGGGTCGTGGCAGATTCGGTCTCCGACGACCTTGGCCCCGAACTTGCCGTAGAGGCGGTGGGCGTCGACAAACTTCTTATCGCTCCAGAGCTCCATTCCCGTGCGGGCTTCGGATTTGGCGAGGTCGACGACGTGGCGGACCAGTTGGAAGCCGATGCCGGACCTTCGGGCGTTGGGGTCTACGTAGAGGCGCTCTAGGGAGCAGTCCGTGCCAAGAACTCGGATGAATCCTTCTCGCTCCTCCAATTGTCCAGTGACTCCTTCCAGAAGCGGATAGCGGGCAAGTCCGACTGTGCCAACGACCACACCGTCTTGCTCCGCGACGAAGAAGCTGTCCCCTTGGGCGGCATAGTAGCCTTCAAGGTCGTATAGGTCGGCATGGTAATCGCCTTCGTCCCATGTGAAGCTGTACTCGTCGAACACGGCGCTGATGACTCGCACAACGGCTTCACAGTCGGCATTGGTTGCCGTTCGAATCTGAAGGGACATCCCTTACTTGACCCCGCGCACGTTCTTTAGGAGATAGGCGCCCAGCGCAAAGCATGCTGAGCAGAGGATGAAGACCGAGGCGTAGCCGAGAATCGTGTAGTGAACCGCGGGATTTCCGTCAGAATCGGTATACGGAGTCGACCCGAAGAGAACGATGAGGCTGCTCGCGACAGGGGCGGCAATGGTCTGCGGCAGCGTCATCGCGATATGCCAGATTCCCATTTCCTTACCGGCACTCTTCGCATTGGGAAGCACGTCCGTTCCCAGTGCCCAGTCAACGCTGATATACGCACCGTAACCCAGGCCAAAAATAGATCCCGCAAGCAGCACCTGCGGAATAGAGCGGCAGAAGATGAACGCGAGAGCGACCACCGCGATCATGAAGTTGGCTCGGTAGACCACTGATTTCCGGCCGATTTTGTCGGAAATCGCTCCGCCGTAGACCCCACTCACACACGAAGCGATCAGCAGGATGCCCGTCATCATGGAAGCGGGTTTATCTGGCTTTTCGATGTGGATGACATCCACAAAGTAGTAGTTTACAAACGGCAGCACGGAGTAAAAGCCGAGCATGACGAGGGCGCGCGTCAGCCAGACCCAGGCGAAATCGGGATGCAGCTTCGGGTCGATCCACAAGGACCGAATGTAGAGTCCCCAATTGATCTTCGGAGGCGCCGAGGGAAGTGGATTTTCCTTGATTCCCAGGAGCGTCACCAACGCCAGGCCGACCAACCCCGCTCCAAGCACGGCGTACTTGATCATCTCCGGCAGGGACCCAAGAACTAGACCTGAGATGACAACTCCAAACAGCGTTCCAAGCTGGGACATCAGGGCCATATAGCCGCTTGCGACGCCACGCTGATCCAGCGGGACCAAGTCGGGGATCACGCCGCTGTAAGCTGCCGAAGCGATGTTGTTGCCTAGCTGGACGATGATGTAGGCAAACAGGAATTCAAGAAACGTTGAGTTGGAAAGCAGATATCCAATCGTCCCCCAGTACTGGTCGGTTCCCGACGGAGGCACCGGCTTCGCGGATGTGTAAACGAGACACATCAGCAAGAGGCCAATGAGGTTGACCGAGATGCCGACAATCATAAACGGTCGACGTCGCCCCAGTTTCGCCGCGCATCGGTCGCTAAGCTCGCCCACAACCAGTGGCACTACCAAGGCAACAATGGCGGCCAGGCCCGTTAGGAGCCCAACGGCGGCCACCCGGTCGCTTGGAACCATCTTCTTGATCTCGCCCGGAAGCATGATCACAAGAAGGGCTCCCCATAGGAAATTGGTCGCAAACCAGTAAGCACTCAGGTGGATGTGGTCCCACATCGTGAGTCTCTTACCAGCGTATGGCGAGGTCACCGCTGGAACGTGCTCAGCCTCTTCGAAGACGACATCTCTATGCTCTGGCATCCGGAATCTCCCCGCCGATGAACTTCATCGCGTATTCGTAATCTTCAAAGTCGTCAATGTCATAGGCGAGTTCGGGTGCGCAGTTAAGAACTGGAGCCCCGGAGCATCCCAAAATCTGTTTCAGCTTGGCTTCCACGATGGGCACTGTCAGTGTCTTTCGGATAAAACGAATCAGGAAGCTGACTCCGAGGAGTTTTGCCATTCCCAGCTTGCTCTTGCGAACCTTGAACACCTTTTCAAGATGTGGCATCGCCTTCTCAAGCGCCGCCACATCCATCAAGTACACATTTCCGGCCGTCCAGGTGTCGTCTTGGAGGGGAATAAATGTGGATGAAGAGTGCGGAAAGCGGGTTTGGTATTGCGACCGAGTGATCAGCGGCATGCAGACGTCTACAGTCTTCGGGCATGCGTCGATGAACTGGGTCAGCAGTTCTGGAGTCAGGAATGGAAGGTCGCAGGTGATTACCACCACCTTCTTGGGAGGATTTGGCTCCGCCATTAGGCTTTTGAGGGCAAACAGGATGCTCTCCGGCCCACTGTTGCCAGCCGGGACGACCTTGGTCGCGATCTTGGCCGCCTCGCTGGCCTGAACTTCGGGGCTGCCCGATACGAAAACTCTGTCGACCCTCCCAGTCTCCTGGAGGGATCGAATGGTTCGTTCGAGGATGGTCTCCTCACCAAACTTGATGAGCGCCTTGCTGGAGGTACCCACCTTGGCGGCAAATTCTGCGTCGATATGCCCGCCGGCGGGAACGATGGCGTCAAACCTCATAGCGTGAGGAAAGAGTATCGCACACGGGCTCGCCAGGCGGTATGAAATTCATCCGCCCTGGACGCTCCATTTAGATCCCCAGAGATGCGCGCGCCTGCTCTAGCTGTTCCAGTGCGGAATTGAACTGGTTCATCATGTTATCAATCGCCACAAGCGGCCCGCCCGCGTGTGGCCAGATGTAGGTCTCTCGCGTGACGTAAGCGTTCCGATTTATTTTGGCGAGGATCGTGAAGACCCGTGGCGGTACCGAAGAGCGATCCTTGAAGCTGATCGAGAGGCGACCCTGAGTTGCGTCGATCTTGTCAATCCCAAGCTCCTTGGCGCGCATCCTTAGGGACATGATGGTGAAGGCGTTGCTCACCTCTGCCGGCGGATGACCGTACCTGTCTTCGACTTCGGCCTGCACCTCGCCCAAGACTCCTTGCGACCGTGACGTCATCATGCGCTGGTAGTAGTAGAGACGCTGTGCTTGATCCTTGATATAGGAATCGGGCAAGAGTGCCACCACCGAAACCTCGAATTGAGGCAGCGGCTCCATCGACTCGAGCGGGTCCTTTGCGTCGCCCTCATCCGGCAGTTTGCCGTCGACGGAGTTCTTTAGCTGTGCAACCGCTTCGTTGATGAGTTGGGTGTACAGTTCGTAACCGACCGTCACCATCGTGCCGCTCTGCTTGGCGCCCAACAGTTCGCCAGCGCCACGAATTTGCAGGTCTCGGAAGGCCAGGGAGTATCCCGAACCGAGCGTACTGAACTCTTGAAGTGCCTGAAGGCGGGCCATAGCCCCTTCCGAAAGCTCTTTGCCCTTGCCGTACAGGAAGTAGGCGTAAGCTTGACGGTCGGATCGACCGACGCGACCCCTAAGCTGATAGAGCTGAGAGAGGCCCAATCGGTCGGCATTCTCAATGATCAGGGTGTTGGCGTTCGAGATGTCGATGCCGTTCTCAATTATCGTGGTGCTGAGGAGAACGTCGATCTCGCCTTTGATGAAGCCGATCATGATCGGTTCCAGTTCCTTCTCCGTCATCTGGCCGTGGCCAACGCCAATTCTGGCGGTGGGGACCAGCTTACGGAGCTTTTCAGCAACGTGACCGATTGACTCGACTCGGTTGTAGACATAGAAAATCTGTCCACCGCGGGCGAGCTCACGGAGCATGGCCTCGCGAACAACTTCAGCACTGAATGGGCGGAGGAAGCTGCGAATTGGGAGTCGTCCCGGGGGAGGATCGTTGATCAGCGACATCTGGCGGATGTCCATGAGCGCCATGCTCAAGGTTCGGGGAATCGGCGTGGCACTGAGGGTGAGCACGTCCACTTCCGTCCGAAGGTGCTTGAGCATCTCTTTTTGCTTCACGCCGAATTTCTGTTCTTCGTCGATGATGACAAGCCCAAGGTCCTTGAACTCGATTCCGGCTCCGAGCAGGGAGTGGGTACCGATCACGATCTCCACCTCGCCCGATTTGAGCCCGGCCATCGCCTCCCGCTTCGCCAGTGTGTGGGTAAAGCGATTCATCAGCTCAATCTTGGTTTGGAACCCTCCAAGGCGCTCGCTAAAGTTGCGGAAGTGCTGTTCGCTGAGAATCGTGGTCGGACAAAGCACGGCAACCTGACGGCCAGACTGAACTGCCTTGAACGCGGCTCGAATCGCGACTTCGGTCTTTCCGAAGCCTACGTCTCCGCAGACGAGACGATCCATGGGATAGCCCATCTCAAGGTCATGCTTGGCATCCTTGATTGCCTGAAGCTGGCTAGGAGTCTCCACCCATGGGAAGGTGGATTCCATTTCACCCTGGAAGGGCGTGTCGGGCCCGTAGGGTCTTCGCTGGACGCGCTGGCGCTCTGCGTAGAGCTTAACCAGGTCTCTTGCGAAGGCTTTCGCCTCCTCCTTGGCTTTTCCCAACGTGCGCTGCCACTCACCCCCAGTCAGCTTGTTGAGCTTGGGATTCGTGTCAGAGGGGTTGAGATACTTCTGGATTCGATCCAACTGATCGGCAGGGACAAACAGCTTGTCTGGAGCTTGGTACTCCACATACAGAAACTCACGCTCGACTCCCTCGATCACTCGCTTGGTGAGTCCGCGGAAGATCCCAATGCCGTAGTTGATGTGAACCACATAGTCGCCCGGCTTGAGGTCCAGCACGGTGGCAATCGGCTGACCCTCCATAAAGCGCTTCTGGGGCAACTTGAGGCGGGCTACGCCGAACAGTTCGGCATCGGAAACAAAGGCAATCTTTTGGTCGAGAAGGACGAAGCCGCCACCGAGGTTTCCGTGGGCCAAATAGGCGCCGGGTTCATCAGATGGGGGAACTTCTGAAGCGAAGATCTCCGCGTGCCCCAAAACCGCCTTGGCGCGGTTAGGCTGGTCGGTGGGGAAGACCAGCGTCATCCCTTCCTTCTGATAGTTGCGCAGAGTCAGCGCGAGGGCGTCGGCACGACCCCTATACGGGTCAAGCGAGATCGCATTGATCTCCAGCTTCAGCGGAAACTCAAGCCACTCCGGAAGCGCATTCATGGCGCTCATTGAGATGGTCAGCTTGTGGCTTGCCAGATGCTCGGGCGGGAGCATGAAGTCGAGGGCAGTACTGCTGAGGATCTCTCCGCGCTGAGTTCGCGCATCCAGCGCCTGGGCGAGTTCTGTTTCGGCTCGGGAGGCGATTGCTTCAAGTTCGAGGGGCTCATCGAGGACAAGGAGATCCTCTTCGCCTAGGAGGTCTATCGCGCAGCCGGAGTCGGAATGAAGTATCGGGCGGTAGAGGTCTAGACGGTCGAAGTAGACGTGTCGGCCGATTGCATCGGCGTCTCCTCGAACCAACTCTTCGAGACGAGCTGCCGCCTCGGGTTCCAGCATCGAGGACTCTCGCTCAAGTGAGTCAAGAATGAGGGCGCGAATCTGCTCGGGATCAGCAGTGTAAAGCGTCTCTCGGGATGGAGATAGGTTCAGAGTTGCGACGTTTCCTACCGAGCGCTGAGTATTCGGGTCGAACATCCGGATCGACTCGATTTCGTCTCCAAACAGCTCAATACGTACTGGAGTGTCCCTTCCTGTGGCGTAGACATCAATGATGCCGCCACGTCGGCTGTACTGTCCAGGAAGGCGAACCGGCTCTTGGGATTCGTAGCCAAGCTTGTTGAGGGTGTCCAGGAACTTGTCGGAATCCAGCTCTCCGCCGGGTCTAAGTTCCACTGCGACTTCATCCAGCACATCCTTCGGCAGCGTTCGCTCAAGAACGGCGCCGGGAGAAGCGAGGATGATGCGAGGCTGATTTCCGGCAAGGGCACGCAGGGCCCCTAACCGATCCGACAGGGCGATCTGTTCGGGAGAAGCATCTTCAAAGAGTTGGGATTGACCGCTGTGAAGCTGGCAAATCTGTTCGGGGTTAACCCCTCCAAGCGCCAATTTAGCCTGCCAGGCAAGCGCTCGATCGTAGCTTGCGGTAACCACCAGAACCTTTCTCGGGCGTGCGCAGTATGCTGCGGCTAGCAGGAGCGGACGCGCCTCGTAAGCGATGGATTGCCATTCGCACGACCGAGGCGTATCAAGAAGCGTGTTCTGAATGGCTGGGAGGCTGATTAGGCGCCGTACCCAGTCGGCAGTGCGCATTGGGAGAAGTCTACCTTCCGCCGACGGGAGTGTCGGCGGACCATTCGATCTACGAGTCTCTTGCTTCGTAGTCTTTTCATCTCTATCTCCAACTTCGAGCCTCCTTCCGTATAATGACCCTGTGACGCCTACCTGGAAGAAGTGGCTGGTGCCTCTCGGCATCTTGCTCGTGATCGCGATGTTCGCGATAAGCAGAACCAACTCTGGTTTGGCGATGATTCTTGGTTATTCGGGAGCAGCGCTTTGCATTGCAGATGCAATTCTCAGCGGCACCCACTGGATCTCGGAAAGAAAGAAACGAGCCTAGCGCTCGCGTTCGTTGAACGCAGATGAATCGAGCGAACTGCTCGGTATACTGCTGGGTAGGAAGCCATGCCAAAGCGACTTGAAACCGTTGTCCTGCACGATTCTTCGACGCCTGTCTTTGGAGACATCGAAAAGGGGGGCAACGTCATCGTTACCACTCTGGATACGGTTCTCAATCAGGCGCGCGCCAACTCCCTCTGGCCGCTGACTTTCGGCCTCGCCTGTTGCGCTATCGAAATGATGTCGACGGCCGGCTCCCGCTTTGATCTCGCCAGGTTTGGCATGGAGGCGTTCCGCGCCAGCCCGCGCCAGGCAGACCTTATGATCATTGCCGGGCGGCTCAGTAAGAAGATGGCTCCCGTGCTTCGCCAGATTTACGATCAGATGCCGGAACCCAAATGGGTGCTGTCCATGGGTGCCTGTGCATCCTCGGGCGGCGTGTACAACAACTACGCCATCGTTCAGGGGGCCGACCAAGTTGTTCCCGTCGATGTCTACGTCCCAGGTTGCCCACCATCTCCTGATGCGTTGCTGTACGGCATTCTTAAGCTCCAGGACAAGATCAAGAAGGGACAGTCACCTAAGACTTTCCACGATCTCCGAATTATTGAAACCACGCCTCGCCAGCTCGAACAGGTGAAATCCTAATGGAACTGCTGAAAGACGTCGTCAAGCCGATGATCGCTGGCTTCGGGATTACCCGAAAGCGCCTTTCTCACCAGAAGGTGACGATCATGTATCCGGAGGAGAAGCGCGCGCAGTATCCAAGAACTCGCTGGCGCCACGTCCTCACCCGATACGAAAGCGGCCTCGAGCGATGTATTGGATGCTCTCTCTGCGCGGGTGCCTGTCCCGCACGGTGCATCTATGTCCAGGCCGGAGAGAACACGGACGCCGAGCGATACTCACCCGGCGAGCGATACGCGGTTCGATACGAGATCAACATGATCCGATGCATCTTCTGCGGCTACTGCCAGGAAGCATGCCCAACTGGCGCGATTGTTCTTCGAAACGACTTCGAATTGGCAAACTACCGGCGCGAGAACTTCATCTACACCAAAGAGATGCTTCTTGAGCCGATGCCGATCGAGTCGTAGGAAATCTGCGCTAACGCATCGAAGCAGAGTCTCGTAGGTCTCTCAGAAGCGGGTTTGTCTAGGTCGAATGTTCGATCTTTGGAAGCTCGTAGCTGTAAAATGGTGCCCTTATGAACTTGAAGCGCTTCCTTCCGCTGATGGCGGTTTTGTTTGTAGCTGGCTGCGGTAGCGGCGATTCGTCTTCGAACGATAAGAATGATGTTAAGTCAGTCTCCTCGGATTCGGACAAGGCTAAATTCAAGGTCGCGCTCCTAACCCCTGGCCCCGTATCTGACTCAGGTTGGAACGCGCTCGCCTTTGATGGCCTCCAGGCAATTAAGTCCGAAATGGGCGCCACCGTTGACCAGAAGGAGTCCAGCGGCACCAAGATTGCGGACGACATGCGCACCTACGCTCAACAGCACTACAATGTGGTTTTTGGTCACGGCTTTGAGTACAACGAGCCAGCCATGAAGGTGGCCAAAGATTTTCCGGACACCGTGTTTGTCACTTCGTCTGGAGGCGGGACTGCCAAGAACGTCGGAGCCTTCCGCTTCGATCTGGAAGAGGGTTTTTATATCGCCGGCTACATGGCCGCTCTGATGAGCAAAACAGGAACGATCGGAAGCGTCAGCGTTCAAAACTATCCGTCCATCGTGTCTACGCTGAAGGCATATGCTGCTGGCGCGAAGGCCGCTAAGCCAAGCATTGGCGTGCTTCCTCCCGTCTACTTCGGGGTGGAAGGCAACATCGCCGCCGCCAAGAGTGCGACGGAGCAGGTGATCGCTCAGGGAGCGGACTTCGTGATTCATCAGGCGAATTCGGCCGCGCAGGGCGTGTTCGATGCATGTAAAGAGAAGAAGGTTTATGCGTTCGGCTCCAATGCCAACCAGAACAGCAACTCGTCGGGTGTAGTCATCGGAAGCGCCGTCATCATCACCAAGACACCGTTCAAGGAACTCGCCGACGCTGTGAAGCGAAAGGTCTACACTGGCGCGATTGGCGAATACGCAATGGCGAACGATTCGATCGACTTCGTGTTGAACCCCGATCTCCTCAAGCAGGTCCCAACTGACGTTCAGACTAAGATCAAGGACCTCGCCTCTGACATCAAGAGCGGCAAGGTCAAAGTTCCAAAGGACAAATTCTAAGAACCCACTCTAGGCTCCCAGATCGGGAGCCTAGACCTCTACCTATCAGATCAAATGTCAGAACTCGCGGTTAAGGGTGTGGCCAAGCGATTTGGCGCACTAACCGCTCTTCAAGACGTCACCCTCACCTTTCGGTCCGGCGAGATTCACGCCGTGCTCGGTGAGAATGGAGCGGGGAAGTCCACCCTCATGAATGTGATGTCCGGTTTCCTCGCACCTGATGCGGGGACCGTTCTGCTTGACGGTAAACCCATCCCTCTTGGAAGCGCTTTTGAGTGCAAGAACTTGGGAATCGAAATGATCCACCAGCACTTCACGCTGGTGCCGGAGTTCTCCGTTGCTGAGAACCTTTCCCTGGCGAGACTGGACTCGCTGTACAGCCCCATCGACCCTCTGAAGAATTCCGCTCAGGCGATTCTTTCCGGGAAAGATTTCGGCTGGGACCTAGATGCGGGAGCCAAGACCGGCACCCTCCCCGTTGGCGTCCAGCAGCGCATCGAGATCCTCAAAGCGATTTCCGGTGATGCGCGCGTGCTCATTTTTGACGAACCAACGGCGGTGCTTTCGCCCCTAGAGGTGGAGGAGCTTTTCCGCGTTCTCGTTCGACTTAGAGACGCCGGCAAAATCGTCGTCCTCATCGCCCACAAACTCAGCGAAGTGCTCAGCGTGGCGGATCGGATCAGTGTCCTCAGACTGGGAAAGCTCATCCAGACCGCAGATCGTGCAAACGTGACGGCTCGACAGCTTGCGGAGTGGATGGTCGGAGAATTGCCAGCCGCCAACACACTCGAACGGCCCAGCGAGCAGGGAGAGGGATTTGAGGCAAGGGACCTCGTTGTCCTCGGTGACAGGGGCGAAACGGCCATCGACGGCGTGAAGTTCTCCGTTCGTCGTGGCGAAATCTTTGGAATTGGGGGAGTTGATGGCAACGGCCAAGTGGAACTCGCGGAAGCGGTAGCGCAGGTACGCACCGTGAAAGGAGGCGAGCTGACATGGCAAGCGAAGCCATTTGACGCAGAATTCCCCGTGATTGGATATGTTCCACAGGACCGTCAGCGAGACGGACTGGCGCTGGGAATGTCTATTCAGGACAACATGCTGATTTCTGCGCTGCGGCGGAAAAGCCTTTTCAAAGGGCCATTTCTTGCGATGAGGGCCGTTCGTGAATGGTCCCAAGACCTAATAGCGCGGTTCTCCATCAAGGCAGGCAGTCCAAATGATTCGGCCAAGAGCTTGAGCGGTGGAAATCAGCAGAAGGTGGTGGTTAGCCGCACGCTGGATCGAGATCCCAACCTGCTGATCGTCGTTAATCCAACCCGAGGGTTGGACATCAAGGCCACGCAGTACGTCCACGATCGAATTCTGGAAGCTCGACAGCGAGGAGCGGCGGTTCTTCTGTTTTCGGCAGACCTCGATGAGCTTTACGCTCTCTCAGACCGAACGATGTTTCTTAGCAAGGGCAGACTGCTTGAGGACACGGGTGCCGCAGCGTTGGTGGGTGGCGAAGCTTGAAGAATTTCGTCAAACCCGTCGTGATGATCGGTGGGCTGATTGTCGTGCTCGTGCTAACGCTCCTGGCGTTTCGGCTTCCGGTTGGGGAGAGCCTCAAAATGCTTGCCGATGGAGCGTTCGGCGACAAGTTTGCCATCTCAAGAACGGCGGTTAAAGCTTGCCCCCTCTTGCTTACGGGGCTTGGCATGGTCGTCGCTTGGCGGTCAGGAATGTACAACATTGGCGGTGAAGGGCAGTTCATCGTCGGCGGAGTCTTTGGCGCAGCCGCGGCGAAGTTTCTTGCGTTTGGACCGCATCCTGCGCCAGCCTGGGTCTCGACGACACTGATCCTTCTGTCCTGTTGCATCGGTGGAGCGTTCTGGGCATGGTTAGCTGGATGGCTGTACGTTCGCCGGGGCGTTGCCGTGGTTATCAGCACCATCCTTCTCAATTTCGTCGCCCTGCAGTTTTTGGGATACTGCGTGAGCGGACCCCTTCAGCAATCCAAGATGCAGGTGCCCCTCACCGAGACCCTTCCCGATGCGGTGATGCTCCCGAAGCTGTCCCGCCAGATGGACGTTCATCTCGGAACGATGCTGCCCCTAATCGCGGCGGTTGCAGTGTTTATCTACCTATATAGAACTAGGCCGGGGTTCTGCCTCCGGCTTGTTGGTGAAAATCCAAATGCGGCAAGGGCGAGCCGGATCGATGCATCCCGATATCAGCTTCAGGGGATGATGGTTTCGGGTGCCCTCTGCGGACTGGCGGGCGGCATTGAGTACGTCGGAATTGCCGGGCAACTGGGAACGGACTTCTCGCAGCAGTGGGGTTTCCTAGGAATTCCTGTCGCCCTGCTGGGAGCATTGCACCCATTGGCGTGCGTGGGCAGTTCCGTGTTCTTTGGGGCTCTGTTCGCCGGGTCTGAAAACCTGGCTCGGTTTACAAGCGCGGGGGCTACGCTCGTCTATATCATTCAGGCCGTAGCGGTGCTTGGGTACGTGGGAATCAAGGCGTACTCGGATCGACGTGTTGCCGTGGAGGCGGGCTAAATGGAGTTCATCTCCCTACTCCAGTACGCCGCTCCGGTGGCTTTGGCCGCGATGGGAGAGGTGGTCACCCAGCGAGGTGGTGTCATCAACATCGGTCTGGAGGGCGCGATGCTGATTGCCTCCTTCTTCGCGATGCTGGTGTGCTACACCACTCATTCGCCGTACTTGGGGTTGGTGGCCGGAGTTGGAACCGGGGTTGCGACCGCGGGTCTGTTTGGATTCTTTGCAATTATCCTCGCCGCCGACCAGGTCGTGGTCGGTACCGCCGTCAACCTGCTTGCGCTCGGCTTGACGGGCACTCTCTTTCGGTCGAAATTTGGCCAGAGCGGTCAGTTGCTCAGTGTTGGTCGCATTCCTGCATGGCACGGAGTGGACCCACTTATGGTTCTGATGTTGCTCAGCGTGCCAGCTCTTTGGTTCCTCATCAGCCGGACGGGTTGGGGTCTTGCGGTGCGGGCGTGTGGCGAGTACCCAAAGGCGGCTGATGCCTCTGGGTTCTCGGTCAATCGACTCCGGATGCAGGCCCTGCTCATCGGAGGAATCTATGCTGGTCTCGCCGGGAGCTATCTAGCTCTGGTGATCACAGGGTCATTTGCAGAGAACATGACCGCTGGGCGAGGGTTCGTCGCGATTGCGATGGTGACGTTCGGACGGTGGAAGCCCCAATTCGCCTTCCTCGCCGCACTCCTGATTGGCTTTGCCGAGAGCCTGCAGTATAAGTTCCAAACCTATGGTTGGAAGGTGCCCTTCCAATTGATGATCGCCTTGCCCTACCTGATTGCTCTCGTAGTCTTGGTTTTGGTTGGGAGAGGGGCATCCTCGCCGGGATCATTGGGACAGCCGTATCGTAAGGAGAAGTGATGAGCGGAACCGTTCGAATGACCCGGAAAGTGACGTTCTCAAGCGGTCACCGCTATTGGATCAATGATCTGGACGAAATCCAAAACCGCGAGCTCTTTGGCAGGTGGGCTTCCCGCTACAACCACGGCCACAACTATGTGCTGGACGTGACGGTTGAAGGACTGGTTGATGCGTCTACCGGGATGGTGGTGAACATCAAGCGGGTTGACGATGCGCTTAAGGCACACATTTTGAGCCAGTTTGATCAGAAGAGCATCAACGATGAGATTCCCGCGTTTGCATCGCAGTCCAGCTCGCTAGAGAACCTTATTCAGTACATCGCCGAGGTTCTGTCTCATCCTGGTGTCCTCCCGACGGGCGCCAACTTGACGAACCTCCGCCTCGAAGAAATGCCCCGGCTGTTTGCCGAACTTGACCTCTCAAAGACTTCCGATATGATTACGCTGACTAGGACCTACGAATTTGCCGCTTCGCATCGCCTGCACAGCCCAGCCCTGAGCGATGCAGAAAACATCGAACTCTTCGGCAAGTGCAACAACAAAGCCGGCCATGGTCACAACTACCTGCTTGAGGTTTCGGTCACCGGCACGCCAGACCCAAGGACGGGGATGCTCGCGGATATCGGTGAAGTCGATCGAGTTGTGAACGAGCTGGTGGTCGATCGATACGATCACAAAAACCTCAACGAGGATATCCCCGAGTTTGACAATCGAACCACCACATCTGAGGTCGTGAGCATCGAGATTTTTAACCGCCTTAAAGATCATTTGCCTGCCAAGCTTCAGAGAATTCGCCTCCATGAGACGGCTCGAAATATCTTCGAAGTCTCCGCCCCGTAGGCCATCCGACCCGCAAAAATCGGCTCAAATATTTTCCACAGAGAAATTCTTGATAATTCATGTATCAGGAATTACTGGGACACTCTCTTGTGGTTGTTCAAGCATGCCAGGCATAGCTATGCCTCAACCGCGTTGAATTCTCGGTAAGTTCGAAAAAGCGAATTAGTTGCCTGGTTAGCTAAGAAGTTCATAGAGCCTGCCGAAAGAGAGAACACCTACCATGAGATTCCTTCGCCCCGTACTTTGCTTTGCGCTGCTCGTGGCCTTCGCGGTCGTTTTCGGTCAGCTCGCTTCTTCACCTTGGCCAAAGTTTCGACAAAACGTCGCTAGCACGGGGTTGGGCGTCAGCAGTGGCTCTAACGGTATCGAGAAGTGGCGGTTCTATGCGAATGACTCCATTGTCTCGTCGCCCGCTTTCGGTACAGATGGCACTGCGTATGTTGGGTCGAACGATTCAAATCTCTATGCGGTGTATCCGAACGGAACTCAAAAGTGGTCTTTCACGTCGGGAGGTGCGATTCATTCTTCACCGGCAGTCGGGTCGGACGGAACGATCTACTTTGGCTGCGAAGACGGCCTGATCTATGCCGTGTCCAGCGCAGGCACAAAGAAGTGGTGCTACACGACGTCGGGGACAGTGAATTCATCCCCTACCATCGGTAAAGATGGCACCGTCTACATCGGATCACAGGACGGTCAGCTTTACGCCATTTCCAACATGGGAACGCTGAAATGGGCCTACGCGACAGGCTCAAAGATTGAAATTTCATCCCCAGCAATCGGGAGCGATGGCACCATCTACTGTGGTGCGCTGGATGGCAATCTTTACGCCATATCCTCGACGGGTGGTCTGAAGTGGAAATTCCAAACGGGAGGACCGATCAATTCTTCGCCCGCGATTGGTTCAAACGGCCTTGTCTATATCGGCTCGGATGATAAGAGCCTTTATGCAGTCACGACGGGGGGAGCTTTGAAGTGGAGCTTCGCAACCCTCGGATCCGTCGAGTCATCCCCTGCAGTTGATGCAAAGGGGAATGTCTACATTGGATCTTATGACTCCAAGTTCTATGCCCTCTCGTCTACCGGTTCGCTGCTCTGGACTTACCTTGGGGTCTATGTGAACCGATCCTGTCCCGCAATCGGGACAGACGGAAGTATTGTCTTTGGATCCGCGAATGGCCACGTTTACGAACTGAGCAGCACTGGAAGCCTGAATTGGTCCTTCAAGCTTGGTGAAGAAAGCGGTACGAGCTCATCTCCTGCAATCGCCGCGGACGGCACCGTCTATATCGGATCGGGCGGTGGAGAACTCTTTGCAATCGGCACTGTTCCGACCACTGGGTTGGGAAGTCTCACGCTCAATCCTCCGTCCGTTTTTGGTGGCTCACCTTCAACTGGAACGGTCACGCTCCTTGCGCCCGCTCCTTCCGCCGGTACGGTTGTTTCGCTCTATTCCAATTCGACTTCAGCAACTCTGCCCTCCTCGGTCACAGTTGCCGCGAATGCTTCTTCTGCCACCTTCCAAATCTCAACCCTTTCTGTAACAGCACCCGTTGTTGCAACCATCACAGCTACGGTTGGATCGATTGCCAAAACCGCAAGCCTCGGCATTCAGCCCGTTCTTCTCAGCGCGCTTAGCCTTTCACCTGCTTCGGTTGTTGGCGGAAACAGCAGCACTGGCACGATCACTCTCAAGTCGGCTGCCCCCACTGGAGGTTCACCAGTTGGCGTCTCGTCGAACTCGACGTCGGCAACCGTGCCTGCTTCAGTCACTGTGCCAGCAGGTGCGACCTCTGCAACCTTCACTGTCACGACGACTGCGGTGTCGGCGACAACTTCAGTGACGATCACGGCATCTCAGGGCACGACGACCAAGACGGCAACTCTGTCCCTTACTGCGGTTCCGCTCAGTGCGATTACGGTTTCCCCGACCTCTGTAACCGGAGGGACGGCCTCAACCGGAACGGCAACATTGTCAACAGCTGCCCCAACCGGTGGTGTCACTGTTTCCCTGACATCATCCAGCGTTTCTGCGACTGTCCCAGTATCAGTGACCGTTCCAGCGGGTTCCACGTCAGCGACATTTACCGTGAATACCAGTGCGGTGAGCGCGGCTACGATTGCGACCATCACCGGGAAACTTGGAACCATCACCAAGACGGCGAATCTTACAGTGAATCCGCCTTCGCTCTCGGCGCTGGCCCTCAACCCTACATCAGTGATCGGCGGCTCTCCCTCGACCGGTACGGTGACTCTGACGGGGCCAGCCCCATCTGCTGGAGTGATCGTCACCCTTTCCTCAAACTCAACCAATGCCACTGTGCCGACTTCGGTTACCGTCGCAACGGGTGCAACCACAGCAACGTTCACCGTCACCACCAAGACTGTAACAGCCTCCGCCACGGCAACGATCACGGCGAAGAACGGCACCAAGAGCGGCACCGCATCGCTGACCATCACGCCAGGAGGATTGAGCGGACTATCGGTGTCACCAACATCCGTAACGGGTGGAACGAACTCGACTGGAACTGTGACTCTCAATGCGGCAGCCCCTGCCGCCGGCGTAGTCGTCACTTTGACGTCTAGCTCGATCAGTGCAACTGTGCCAGCCAGCGTGACGGTGCCTTCTGCCGCGACAACCGCGACGTTTACGGTTAAGACGAACCCAGTCTCCGCGATCACAACTGTGACCCTAACGGGCACCCTTGCTGGCACGAACAAGACCGCAACCCTCACCGTGAACCCTCCTGCGTTGACTGCGCTATCGCTTTCTCCGACATCGGTTCAGGGAGGCGCATCTTCGACGGGCACGGTCACGATCAGCGGTGCGGCTCCGACGGGCGGACTTAGTGTGAAGCTGGCGTCAACGTCCTCAAGTGCCACTGTTCCTGCCACGGTCAGCGTTGCGGCAGGGGCGACCACCGGAACGTTTACCGTCAGCACGACGGCTGTCTCTGCCTCCACGACCTCCACCATCTCTGCGACGTTGGGCTCCGTGACGCAGTCAGCCACCTTGACGATTACTCCAGCGGGAATCTCCGCGCTGAGCCTAAACCCGACAAGCGTTCAGGGCGGTGCCACTTCAACGGGTACGGTAACGCTGACTGGACCTGCTCCTAGTGGCGGATCCACAGTGACACTCGCCTCTTCATCGACGTCTGCGACTGTGCCTGCAAGCGTGGTTGTGGCGGCTGGCGCCACAACCGCGACCTTCACCGTCTCAACGGTCGCAGTTTCTTCCTCGACCACAGCGACGATTACTGCGACGCTTGGAAGCTCTTCCAAGACCGCTGTACTTACTGTGACGGCGGCGGGGCTCAGCAGTCTAGCGGTTTCTCCCACGTCCGTGGCAGGCGGCACGAGTTCAGCAGGTACGGTCACTCTGACGGGTCCTGCTCCTACAAGTGGTTCCAATGTGACGCTGACCTCTTCATCGACTTCGGCGACGGTTCCTGCTTCAGTGACAGTTGCGGCTGGTGCTACGACGGCAACATTCACGGTTAATACTTCTTCGGTGGCCGCCTCGGTGACAGCGACCCTCACGGGCACCCTCGGTGGCACTTCAAAGACAGCCACCCTGACGATAACCGCGCCTACACTCACCGCACTGTCCGTTTCTCCAACGGCGGTAACAGGTGGTACTTCGGCTACAGGAACCGTCACTCTCAGCAGTGCCGCTCCGACGGCAGGGATCACGGTAACGCTGGCTTCATCCACGACCAGCGCTACGGTTCCCGCATCTGTTACCGTGGCTTCGGGCGCCACTTCTGCAGCGTTCACCATCACGACGTCGGCGGTTGCCGCCAATGCCTCTGCAAAGATCACTGGCACACTTGCAGGTACATCCCAGTCGGCAACCTTGACCATCAACGCTTCCGCACTCACCTCGGTAGCGCTAAGTCCCACATCGGTAGTAGGCGGCTATCCTTCAACTGGCACCGTCACTCTAAGTGGACCCGCACCAACCGGCGGTTCGGTGGTTGCGCTCACTTCAAGCAGCACCTCCGCCACGTTGCCCGCATCGGTCACGCTCGCGGCCGGTGCCACGAAGGGGACCTTTACGGTGACGACGACTCCGGTCTCAACGAGCACATCGGTGATCATCTCGGGCTCCTTGGCAGGCCTCACGCAGACTGCGACCCTGACTGTTGGGCCACTCAGCCTGACGAGCCTGACTGTTAGCCCCACGACCGTCATGGGTGGAAATTCTGCAACCGGTACGGCAACTCTCAATGGCCCAGCGGGCCCAGCAGGAGTTGTGGTTGCCTTGTCATCCTCCAGCACGTCTGCAACCGTCCCTGCGAGTGTCAACATCGCCTCTGGCGCGAGCTCGGCTACCTTCACGGTATCGACTTCAGCCGTTTCGACAAGCACCTCGGTCACGCTCACTGGCAAGTTCAATAGCTTGAGTCAGACGGCTTCTCTGACGGTGACCCCTGCCCAAGTTTCAGGGCTCTCCATTTCGCCAACGGCAGTCACAGGAGGAACCTCGGCAACAGGAACTGTGACCCTAAACGGACCGGCGGGCCCTTCTGGCAACGTGATTTCGCTCACCTCAAGCTCAACCAGTGCGACGGTGCCCGCATCCGTAACCATCGCCGCCGGCAGTACTTCAGGTGTGTTCACGGCGACTACGATCGGTGTAGGTTCCACTGTCTCGGTGACCCTCACCGCAACCGAAGGCGCTTCAGTCCAATCGGCGACGCTGACAATCAATTCAGCGGCTCTGGTTTCTGTAGCGCTTTCGCCCGCGTCGATCGTGGGAGGTGGGGTGTCCATCGGTTCGGTAAACCTCAGTGGACCGGCGGGTACGAGTGGAACTATTGTGAATCTCAGCTCCAACAGCACTTCAGCGTCGGCTCCGACGAATGTTACGGTTCCCGCCGGAGCCTCCACCACCACGTTCAGCGTGACAACCATTGGAGTTGCAGCAACAGTGAGCGCCACCATAAGCGGCAGCCTTGGGACGATTACCAAGTCTGCTGTGCTGTCGATTGCTCCGGCAACGCTTCAAAGCCTCACGGTAGCGCCGAACTCGCCTGGTGGTGGAACGACATGCGTCGGCACCGTCCTTCTGAACGGTGCTGCCCCTTCAAGTGGGTTTGTCGCGACTCTGTCTTCGGACAGCATCTACGCAACCCCGCCAACATCGGTGACAATTCCGGGTGGAGCAACTTCAGCGACATTCCAGTTGCCAACCAGCCTCGTCCAGCGCATTGTTAAGGCCAATATCACGGCCACGCTTAAGGGAGTTTCTCAGTCGGCACTTCTGACTCTGAATCCGCTGGCGCTCGCAACCATTGGGGTTGCTCCCGGTACGGTAGTTGGAGGTCAAACCGCGATAGGAACAGTTACCTTGAACGGCCCTGCAAGTGTAGGTGGCATTACTGTCGCGCTACAAACGAACCCAACATCGCTTGCCACTGTCCCCGTTTCGGTCACAGTTCCTCAGGGTCAAACCAGTGCCACGTTTACTGTCACCAGCTATGCGGTGGCAACTACGTCCAGTGTGACGATCCTGGGAACCTACGGCGCCGGTGCTGCAAATGCCCCGCTGACGGTGACTCCGCCTTCAGTAGTTGGCATGTCGCTAAATCCAACCGTGGTTAATGGCGGCAGCAGCTCAACCGCGACTGTTTCGCTAAGCGGACCAGCCCCCTCGGGAGGGTTTGTGGTTCAGATTACGTCGAGTTCTCCATACGCTACGGTGCCTGCAACTGTGACGGTTGCTGCAGGGGCGATCACCGGCACTTTTGTGATTGCCACCAAGACTGTTGTGATTCAAACGAAGGCGACCATTACAGTTTCAGGTGGAGGATCGTCGGTAGGCGGCGCCCTCACCATCAACGTTCCTTAGCGGATAGGTCGGGAACATACAGAAAGAGGGGAGGCGAGTGATCGCCTCCCCTCTTTCTGTGTCAAATGCAGGCTTACCGAACGCCAGTGGCGTCCAGGGTGTGGCCAACGTAGCGAAGGTGATGCTCTAAGCTGAAGATCTCCTCAAGCTGGGCTGGAGTGAGGCGCTCCTTGACGTCGGCGTCCTCACATACGGATGTCTTGAAGTCGAATCCGTCCCAAGCCTTGGCCGCATTTCGCTGAGCAACCTTATAGGCGGCTTCTCTCGACATTCCGGAGTGGATCAGCGCGATCATCACATGCTCGCTGAAAACGAGATCGCCCATCTTTCGGAGGTTCGTCTCCATTGTGTCCGAGAAGACGTTGAGTCCCTTGAGGATCGACGTCACTCGCTTGAGCATGAAGTCAGCCAACTGGAACGAGTCAGGGAAGATGATTCGCTCTAGGGAAGAGTTCGTAAGGTCGCGCTCGTGCCAAGTGGCGACGCTCTCCAGCATCGCGTGTGCATTAGCGCGCAATAGTCGGGCCAATCCGCAGACCGTTTCTGAATTCCATGGATTGCGCTTGTGGGGCATCGCGCTGCTACCGGTTTGCCCTGCGGCAAATGCCTCCTGAACCTCCAGGATTTCTGTTCGCTGCAGATTTCGGAGTTCGGTGGCGATTCGCTCAAGACCAGCACCCATCAGGGCAAGAACGTTCAGCAGGTTGGCGTGTCGGTCTCGATTGATAATCTGGGTGCTTGCGGGATCTGCGCCCAGCCCGAGTTTCTCGCAAACTCGTCGCTCCATCTCTGGGGAGGTGATGGCGTGAATTCCAACTGCGCCAGAAACCTTTCCGACCGCAATGTTGACGCGCGCCGCTTCGAGTCTTTCGATGTTTCGCGTCAACTCGGCATACCAGTTGGCGCATTTGAAGCCAAACGTGATCGGCTCGGCGTGAATGCCGTGGGTTCGACCAATTTCTGCAGTGTGCTCGTGCTCAACCGCAAGTCGTTTGATTTCGGCGCCAAGCGCGTGGGCGCTGGCAAGGAGCACGTCGCAGGAGTCTCTCAGCATCATGCCAAGGGCGGTGTCGATGACGTCGTAGCTGGTGACGCCGAGGTGGACATATCGTCCCGAATCGCCAATATTCTCTGCGAGGTTTCTGACGAATGCCATCAGGTCGTGGCGGGTCTCAAGCTCAATCTCATCGCATCGCTTGAGATCAAACTTGGACTTTGACTGGACTTCTTCGAGCGCCGAGACCGGGATGGTTCCCATCTCCGCGTGGACCTCTACGATTGCGACCTCCACGTCCTGCCAGCGCTGGTATTTAGCTTGTCGCGACCAAATCGCGTTCATGGCAGGAGTCGTATATCGGTCAATCATCTTGCCCTAAAGGATACCTTTGGGTGATTTTGAGTCGTGCCGCCTAGTTGAGCAACAACACTGCAGTGCAAGTTCAATCGGTCCGATGAACTTTTCAACGGACTTGCCACATTCATCCGGGAATGGTTCGTCTTAAGCTCCAATGCAGTACATGCAATGCTTTCTGCCGCTAGGTGAAGAAGGGAGACCCAGACAATGATTGGCGCAGGGCATGGAGATAGGTGGGTCATTTATAAGCTGACCTATCCCAATGGCAAAATCTATATTGGACAAGACCGGACGGATACCCTGCTCTACTCAGGCAGCGCGAATCGGCCGCTGGTGGCGGGCGACTTTACGCGTGAACAACAGGCTGACTTTACGGTGCGAAAGGAAATCCTCTGGGAGTCTGAGCCGACGACTATTTCCGAAATCACTGCTAGGGAGATTGAATTCATTCGAGTCTATCAGTCGAACGATCCTGAAGTAGGTTACAACCGGAACCCAAAGTTTAAGGGTGGTGTGCCTAAGCCTCCGAAAACGTAGTTTTTTAGGAGGTTTTCCAGACGCTCGTGTGAGCTGTCGATTGAGCTCATTTATGTGGTTTGCGGTTGGGCAAGCTCTGAAGGGCTTTGCATGGCCGAAATGTGCGGATTCGGAGCAAGGGGCGCGCGATCCGTCGCCACCCTCTCCCTGACCCTCTCCCGCCACGAGCATGGCGGGAGAGGGAACCTCCCTTGACCAGCTTTGCAGCCACCTCGGCTCAGCTCTCTAAAGGTGAATATGGCCGGCGTGGAGAAGCTGGTCTAGCCGGACTAGGATTTTTGAGAGGATCTCTATGTCGGATGCTGGTCGAGCAGGCTCCCCCCTTGCCGGCGAATCGCTTTCGATTCGGCCGCGAAGCTTTAGCAACTGAAGGGCGGAGTGCCGGGCGGCGGCGATGGGTGGACGGAAGGCGAGCATTCCTAAAGACTGTAGGAGATCGTTCAACTCATAGAACCGGCTGTCGCCCTTTCGCCAATGCTCGTCCCTAAGGGCGAATGCCTCGGGTGCACAGGCAGACACTGAGAGGAAGTAGTCGCTGCCGTAGGTGACCATGTCGAGGGCGATATCGTTGCCCGAATAGATTTTGAATCCTGGGCGAACCTCGTCTCTTAGGCTGAGCCTTTCCCATTCGAGGCGGCGACTCAGGGAGGTGTGTCGGAGCCCAACCACTTGTGGGATCGACATGATCTCCGCGACAACTGCCGAGGTCCAAAGCTTTCCGTTCGGGACGGCCTGCGGTTCCGCTTCATAGGCAATGATTGCGGGGCACTCTTTGGCGACGCTGGCAAACATTTTGATGACTGATTTGTGATCCAGGGCGGAGAGGATCGGAGAGGGCATGAGCACGGGTGTGCCTCCTTCGGCAACGATTTCTGCCGCTCCTCGGACATACTCCTCCGCCGCATCCCCGAGATCATTTATCGGGATGACGCCGGCCACGTACGGTCGCGCGACAAGAACGTCCCGGACGAGGTCCAAGACCTCTGCGCGCTCTGTTGAGGTGAGCCGCTCGACATGGCCAAATTCCACGTTGACTGCTGGCAATAGCCCCGAGTCCGCAGTTCGCAGAAGGTTTTCGGCGAAGCTGTCGAAGTCAATCGATCCATCGGCGTGGAAAGGGAGTACGACGGCGGAAATGCCTTCAATTGGCCGTCGCGTGCGAATCTTGACGACGACCTCGGGAGTCGCCATCCGTCCGCCAAGGGTATTCCGCCTGTCGTTGTTCACCATTACATTCCGCCTAAGAACTCCAAGATGATGTCGTTGAGGCCCGGGAGGCCTTCGTGTCCAAAGTCAGGGTAGATCACATTTCGCTTGGGGGACACAATTTTGTTGTACGCTGCAAACTGGGTGGAGGGCGGCGTGATGGTATCCATTAGGCCCGTTGTCATCATGACTTCTGCCTGGATGCGCGGGGCGAGGTGCTGGACATCGATGTAGCCGAGCTGCGTGAAGATCATCTCCTTGCGCTCATGTCTGGGGTCATGGTTTCGGAAGTAGTTCTTCAGTTCAGCATAGGCACCGGTGGCGAGGTCCATTTCCCAAACCCGTTGGTAGTCGCTGAGGAAGGGATATACCGGAGCTGCCCGCTTGATTCGCGGTTCGAGGGCGGCGCAGGCAAGAGTGAGTCCCCCGCCTTGGGAGAAACCGGTTGCCCCGACGCGAGTGGCATCCACCTGAGGTAGGTCCATGACGATCCCTGCAAGCTGAGCCGCGTCGAGGAAGATCTGCCGATAAAGCAACTTGTCTGGCGTGTCTGAAAGCCCTCGGATGATGTGGCCATTGAGAGTCGTTCCGATGACCCCGCCCACATCTTCTGACCGACCGCCTTGGCCCCTGCAGTCCATAAAAGCTACCACGGCGCCATTGGCGACCATGCCCAGCTTGTCCGCCCAATCGCCGCTGTGCATGCTGTATCCGTGGAACCCTACGATCGCGGGGGCCTTACCCTCAAGTTTCTTCGGGATCAAAAGCTTGGCAAAGATTCTCGCGCCGCCGACACCAGTAAAGCGAAGCTCGAAGCAGTCGGCCACGTTCTGTTTGAAATCGTGTGCGGTGAGTTCAAGCTGCGGGTCGATGGCATGCATCTCCGCCAGCCCAGCATCCCAGAATTCCTCAAAATCCTCCGGCTTGGGGTTCCGCCCCTGATAAAGGCCAAGCTCCGCAAGGGGCATATCTACGAGAGGCACTGTGCACGCTCCATTCCGCAATTATGCGCCGCTCGAGAACAATTAATGGAGCGCTGGGTTCACCCGGCGCGCCGAGCGAAGCTTCAGCTCGCGAGAAAAGCTTTGAAGATTCCGAGGCTTCCGGAGCGTACGCTGAAGCATCACGCTGCAAGTCCCGATGCATCGGGACGCTCCAAACAAGAACATCCCAGGCGGGTTCGCCTGGGCTGTTTCGTTTCTAGGTTGTTGTAGCCTTAGTTGCGTACCACCGTGATGGTTCCCACGTTCTCATAGACGCCAGGTCCTACTGTAGGATCGATAACGATCTGTCGTCCTAGCTGAAGTCTCATGATGCCGCCTGTCTGAGCGACCTGGAAGTTGGGGCCGCTTGCCGTGAAGAGGCTG
>CAIYLG010000058.1 GCA_903927025.1 uncultured Armatimonadota bacterium | reverse complement strand
TACCAGCGTCAGGGTCTCGTTGTGATAGAACTTGATGGCGCTGACCTGAGAGTCGACTCCCTTGCCCCAGCCGTCTACCGTCCATGCGGCGCCGAGGTTTCCTGTGATGTACAGGTAGGGGTTGACGGTCACGTCGGTTCGTACCTTGAGTGTGGCGGTTCCAGTTGCGCTGTAGTCCGCATCGGCTGCGTCCATGCTGCTGTAGGTGAAGGATCGTCCAGTAGCCTGTGCGTTTGCTGCTGCGGCGATGACTGCGAGACCGGCGATTGTGAGGAGTGAGCGAAGTTTCATTTTGTTGTTTCCTTTTTCGATTGCTTGATTCTTTTGGGCCTTGTTGTTTGCCCGACGAGAATATGATGCCGCGGCATCGCACAACTTGGAAATCGCTTCTTTTAGCCCCCGCCAAAGCGGGCGTTCACCGCAGGTAGCGCGTCTGGACCACGGAGAAATACCAGCCCAATGGAGCGCTGGGTTCACCCGGCGCGCCGAGCGAAGCTTCAGCTCGCGAGAAAAGCTTTCCAGATTCCGAGGCTTCCGGAGCGTGCTCTGAAGCATCACGCAGCGAAGCTTCAGCTCGCGAGAAAGGCTTTGCGGATTCCGAGGCTTCCAGAGCGTGCGCTGTAGCATCACGCGGCGAAGCTTCAGCTCGCGAGAAAGGCTTTGCGGATGCCGAGGCTTCCGGAGCGTGCGCTGAAGCATCACGCGGCGCGCCGGGTGAACCCAGCGCTCCCGTCCCCTTCCTATTGCAGGGGCGAAAGGAAGGGGACGTGAGCGAGGCAATTCTTGCGCGCTGCAACTTGACAACCCAGCCGACGCCACCCAGAATAGGGCCATGTCTTTCCCCCGTATTGCGCTTGGCATTGCGCTGCTCTCCTCCTTAGGAGTCCATGCAATTGCTCAGACCTGGCCCGTATCGCGAGCGGAGAAGTCCAACTACCGAGAAACTTCGCACTACTCGGACGTGATCGACTTCATCCACGATCTTCAGAAGGCGGGTGCCCCGATTTCACTCCACACCATCGGAAAGAGCACGGAAGGGAAGCCAATGCCGCTCGTTGTGGCATCGATTCCTCCTGTGAGCTCTGCGGCAGAGGCAAGGCGTCTCGGCAAGCCGATCGTGTATATCCAGGCAAATATTCACGCCGGGGAAGTCGAAGGAAAGGAAGCGGTCCTCGCCATCTTGCGTCGCCTGAGCCAAGAAGGCTCGAAGGGGCTACTGAGCAAGCTCGTTCTGCTTGTCGACCCGATCTACAACATCGACGGCAACGAGAAGTTTGGGCCGGTGGAGGTGAACCGCCCCGAGCAGGATGGACCAGACGTCGTTGGAGTTCGGCCGAATGGGCAGGGTTTTGACCTCAACCGAGATGCCATCAAAGCCGAAAGCCCGGAGACGCGCGCGGTCCTCGCCAACATTTACAACACTTGGGATCCTGACGTGATGATGGACCTGCATACGACGGACGGCACTCGCCACGGCTGGGAACTGACCTACGCTCCACCCATGAACCCAAACACGGACCCAGACGTGATGCATTTCACACGGGACGTCCTTCTCCCCCACGTTCGAAAAGAGCTTGCCTCTAAGTTCGGCATGCTTACCTTTGACTACGGAAACGTGGAAGCCCGCCGAGGGGAGAAGACCCGTGCCTGGTACACGTACGGCCAAGAAGGGCGATACTGCACCCACTACGTAGGGATTCGGGGTCGCATCTCGATTCTTTCTGAAGCGACAACCTTCATTCCATTCAAGGATCGAGTGGTGGGCACAGACCGATTTGTCTCCGCGATCCTGGAGTACGTTGCGGCACACTCCAAGCAGGTTCTTAGCCTGACCAAGGCGGCAGACGCGAAAGTTGTGTCTTGGGGGCAGAACCCGGCAACGGCGCCAGAACTAGGAGTTCGATTTGACTTCGCTCTCCGAGGCGAGGAAACGGTGCCTCTAGAGCACCGGGAGGCAAACGACAAGAGCGTCCCATTCGGTAGACCGAAGAAGCTTGACCAGGTCAAGCTGCCGATCTTCGATCGCTTTAAAGTCACTCGCACTGCCAAATTTCCTGCTGCCTACCTGATCCCACCAACCGCCACCGACACCATGGCACTTTTGGTGAGACACGGTATTCGAGTCGAAAGGCTGACTGCGAATTGGACCGGGCCAGCCAGCACATTTCAGATAGAGAAGCTAACCCCCGGACGAGCCTTTCAGGGACATCCGATGATTGGACTGGAGGGCAAGTTCACCACCGGAGCTGCCACCGCGGAAGCCGGCACGTTTATTGTTCGAACTGCCCAGCCGCTTGGTGCCTTGGCGTTCCACATTCTGGAACCGGAGAGCCTGGATGGTGCTGCAACGTGGGGCTTTTTGGGCAAGCTGCTTTCGGCGGAGATGCCCTATCCGATCTTGAAGGCGTTTGAACCAATCTTGGCACCGACGGAAGTTGTGAAGTAAAGGCTACGGCTGAGCGGGGCGGATGACGATGCGATCCACATCGACGCCCCAATTGTTCGGGTTGCCAAATTCCAGAGTGTTCGTCCCCTGCTTGAGGTGAACCCTGATCTCAACCGAGTCCAGATAATTGCCGTCCCAGCCGCCCGTTGCACTGAATCCGTGCTTCAACGGCGCTCCTGCATTTACGCTTAGGTACATATCCCGATCTGATCCAGACATATAGACAACCGCGACAATGTAGTCGCCTTCTTTGTCGACGCTCACCTTGTTGAACCGAAGAATATTCTCTGGCTTCGATCCGATGAAGCGAACGAGCTTGCCGCCGGAGCATTTTCCTCCCGCAACATCTTCCACGACTCTCGTCGCGCCGCCCATCGTGTTGTCAGATGACTCTGCCTCGTAGCTGTCTCCCTTGAGATTCGTGGTGGGGAGAATCGCTTCGGTTTCCGGAGCGCCCGCAACCACGTAGAGTTGGTAGAACATCGACCCGTGCGCTGGCAGGCTCACCGGCAAGACGTCCGCCGCTGGCGCTAGGTCTTTCCGAAGCCACAAGTCTCTTACATTGCACTTTGATATGCCCAGGTCCGAAAGCCGAACCGGCACGACCGTCGGTTCACTGGATCGATTAAACACCGCGAGGTACTTAATGTGCGGCTCGGATCCTTCCGCCATCCACATCGGCTTGATGCCATTGGCCAACGCACGGTTCGCAGAACTGTGCTGGTTCACGTTCAGAACCTCAGGGTTGGTGATTAGGGCCAGGGTTGCAGGGTCTGTTTCCGGAAGATTCCCGCCAAACATCAGCGGGCACTTTCCGATGCACCACAAGGTCATCATGGTTCGGGCCTCATCCTTGGTCAGCCGCGAATCTGTATTTGCAGGTCCGGTATTTGGGCCGTACTTGCGAAGTCTCCCAAGGGGGAGCATATCCGGGTCCGGCCAATGCCCTGGTCCACGGTAAGGCGTCCAGTCCGAAATTGGGCGGAAAGCACCGCTAAGCTGATCCCAGGAATCCCAAAGGTCGCCGAGTAGCCTCCACATGTTGGCGAACTGCGCCACGTGGGTTCCACTGTCCAGCGGAGTAGGGCCTGGCGAGAGGCTCAGGAGGATCGGGCGCCCACTGCGCTCGATCGCCAGGCGATATCCCTCAATTTCATCAGTGGAGTACGGATTGCTCAGGTCGTCCACTTTGACGAAGTCAACTCCCCATTGGGCATAGAGCTTGAAAAGCGAGTCCAAATACGGCTGTGAGGCGGGCTTGTGCATATCCAGACCCCACATGTGGTTCAGCCATCCGCACGGGTGCTCAGGCGTATACGCATCCGCGGCGCTGAGTGTTGTGCCCAGCACTGGCGACTTTTCCGCAACCGCCTGTTTCGGAATACCGCGCATCAGGTGGATGCCAAACTTTAGCCCCTTCTTGTGGATCGATTCTGCGAGGGGACCAAATCCTTTGCCACCCGCCGCGCTGGGAAATCTCGCGACATCTGGGATGAGTCGCCCATTTGGATCCATGTTCAATCGTGGGGAAAGCGCCGCGTCTTGGTTGAGTGCGAAATCTGGGCTCAAACGCGGGCTCGACCACACGTAATCGACGACAACATACTCCCAGCCAAACTTCT
The DNA here is from genome assembly GCA_903927025.1 of uncultured Armatimonadota bacterium. Lineage (GTDB taxonomy): Bacteria > Armatimonadota > Fimbriimonadia > Fimbriimonadales > Fimbriimonadaceae > Fimbriimonas. The sequence continues at coordinate 53,244 of CAIYLG010000058.1, read as the reverse complement.
TCAGATTCTTCGACATGAAGTCGGCGTTGGCTTCGACTTCAGACTCGTTCACCGCGTAGCTGAAGCAATCGTAGCTGTTCCAGCCCATTGGCGGCACCTGAGCGACATCTGACTGACCATGCAAAAGCGCGGTTGCTCCCAAGGAGATGAGGGCTAGGAATGGTTTGGAACCTTTAAGGATCATAGGTCTAGGACTCAAGTCTATCGCCTAACCCCCCAATTCGCGGCATAATCGGCCATGAGTTGGTTGTTCGTAGGCATCGTCGCCGCGGTTTCTGCCAACGCCCGGTTCCAGAGAACAGAACTGGAGCCGCAAAATCCCGTGACACCCCCGAGACAAGAGCGCCGCACGCGGCCGCCCCGTCAATATTTGGCGACCTATTTCGTGGACAACGGCCAGGCTGGAGTCTATTTGGCTATTAGCGACGACGGGTTCCGTTTCCGCCCAATCGTTGAGCCGAACGTTCCCATCTTGCAGTCCGAGATCGGAGCAGATCGCCTCGCCCGAGACGCGAATATCATGTTTGGGCCAGATCGGCAGTGGCACATGGTTTGGACGTCTGGCTGGTGGGACAAAACCATTGGTCTCGCTCATAGCAAAGATCTTATTCATTGGACTCAGCAGTACGTTCCCGCGATGGTGGATATTCCCGGCGCGCTCAATGCCTGGGCACCAGAAATGGTGTATGACGTCCCAACCGAGAAATTTGTGATCTTCTGGTCCAGCACTGTTAAGGATCGCTTCTCGGCGACTGCACGCGCCGATGGAGATACTGGGCCCGAGGGAGATCCGCTCAACCACCGGTTCTTTTTCACCACGACGAAAGATTTCAAATCCTTCTCGCCCTCCCGTCTTCTGTGGGATCCTCACTTCAACTGCATTGACCTCACCATGCATCACACCCGTGATGGATGGCTGATCTTCGGAAAGAACGAAACCCGCGCGCCTCAGCCGGCCAAATACCTTTTTGCCGCTACTGCTCCAAGCCCCTATGGCCCGTTTCATATGGTGAGCAAGCGGATTACCGGCGATTTTTGGGCGGAGGGCCCTACCGCAGTTAGAGTCGAAGGGAAAGTACGCGTCTACTTTGACAAGTACATCGATGATCGCTGGGGCGCTGTGGAATCCACCGACCTTGTGAATTGGACTGATGTGAGCGATAAAGTCCAGATGATCCCGCATGCCCGTCATGGGACCGTGATTCTAGCCAGCAAGAGCTATATCGATCGACTTCGAGAGCGTCTGAAGATCCGGCACTAGCCGCCAAACTTTCTCTTCCACTCGTCCAGCACTCGGAGAGCATCGATCGGTGTAAGTCGGTTGACATCCAGTCGCTTGAGCTCCTTCATGACCGGTGCGTCCTCAATTTCAAACAGCGTCATCTGAAGCTTCTGTGTGGAGGCGGGAATTGCCTTTGGCGCCTGCGACTTCTCCTCCAGCTCACTGAGAATCTGGCCCGCTCGGGTCAGCACCTTGGGTGGGACGCCAGCCATTCGGGCGACGTGGATGCCGTAGCTGCGATCGGTTCCTCCCGGAAGAACTCGGTGAGTCCAGATCACATCGTCGCCAAATTCTTCGACTGCAACTCGGTAATTGGCAATCGTGGGGATCTGATCCGCCAGGGCATTGAGCTGATGGTAGTGGGTGGCGAACATGGTCTTGGCTCCCACATCAGCGAGATGCTCAATTATCGCCCAAGCGATGGCGAGGCCATCGTATGTGGAGGTGCCACGTCCGACTTCGTCAAGGATGACCAGCGAGTGCTCAGTGGCATGATTGAGGATGTTGGCGGACTCCACCATCTCCACCATGAAGGTGCTCTGCCCAAGCGCTAGCTCGTCCTTGGCCCCGATCCGCGCGAAGATTCGGTCACACAGACCCAGCCGCGCCCTCTCTGCAGGCACAAAGGATCCTATCTGCGCCATGAGCACTATGAGGGCGTTCTGGCGCAGATAAGTTGACTTTCCAGCCATGTTTGGCCCAGTTAGGATAATCGCCCGTACCGGGTGGCTCCCAAGCCCTATCGCTGTGTCGTTGGGAACGAACCCATTGTTGTTGGATTCGACGACAGCATGGCGCCCCCCCGAGATCTCCAGAACATCGTCCGCCTCCTCTAGCTCCGGCTTCACGTAGCCCCGCTTCGACGCCGCCTCTGCGAGTGCGGCAAGGGTGTCAATCTCCGCTAGCGCCCGCGCTGTTTGCAAAAGCGATTTGGTGTGTTCGGCAACCCGAAGGCGAAGTCGATTAAACAGGTCGCTTTCGAGCTCAAGCGATTTATCCTGTGCGCTGAACACGAGGGACTCATGATCCTTCAGCTCGGCAGTGATATATCGTTCAGCGTTGGCGGTCGTTTGCTTTCGGATGTATTCCGCAGGCACTTTGTCCACATGTGCCTTGCTGACCTCAAAGTAGTAGCCAAATACGGCGTTGTTGCCCACCTTCAGGCTCGAGATGCCCGTCTTTCGCTTCTCATCTGCCTCCAAGTTGAGAATGTGGCTTCTTCCGTTGTTCTTGATCTCGCGCAACTTGTCGAGCTCAAGATCGTAGCCTTCTCGAATAATTCCGCCGTCTCGGATGCTGTGGGGCGGCTCTGGGACAAGCGCTCTCTCTAGCAGGATGGCCAAATCGGCGTGATCCGAGATTTGCTCTCGAAGCTCTTGAATACGCCCAACTCCGACTTTTCGAAGCGGATCGGCCAATTGAGGAAGCGCAAGCAGGGAAGATCGCAGCGCCGCCATGTCCCTCGGACCGGCAAGTCCAGTTGCAGCCCTAGAAACGAGGCGTTCAAGGTCAGATAGTTTCTTGAGTCCTTCACGCAGGTCGCCGCGCACGATGGCCTGAGAGACAAAACGCTCCACCGCAGACTGGCGCGCCTTGATCGTGCCGATATTGAGAAGCGGTTGCTCCACCCACCGGCGCATCAGCCGGGCTCCCATTGAGGTCACTGTCTCATCGAGAACACTGAGGAGCGTGAATTTTCGACCTCCGTCGTACATGTTCTGAGAAAGCTCAAGGCTTCGTCTGGTGGCAAAGTCGAGGCTCATGAAACCATCCACGCTGTAGGTGGAAAGGGAGTCGACGTGAGCCAGCGAAAGGCGGTTCTTCTCCGCATAGCCGACAATCATCGAGGCGGCGATCACTGCAGACTGCTTGTCCTCGCAGCCAAAACCCTGGAGGTTGGCGACTTCGAACATCTCCGTGAGCTTTCGCGTTGCACGATCAAATGTGGGAGTCGGCGTCCCGGTGACAGATGCTCCCAGGGCGCTCTGAGCGATTTCCCCATACGGTTCAGCCTGCGGACCTACCAAAAGCTCTGTCGGACGCAGACGTGCCAATTCCTGAAGAAGCAGATCAGCCGTCGCCTCACCCAGAAGCTCCGTAACGGCAAATTCTCCAGTGCTCATGTCGAGCACGGCTAGCCCAGCCTTACCGTCCTGTACGCAGATGGCAGCGATGTAGTTGTTCTGCCCCGACTGAAGCATCGAGTCCTCAACCACCGTGCCTGGAGTGAGAACGCGGGTAACTCCGCGCTTGACAAGCCCCTTTGTCGCTTTGGGGTCCTCAAGCTGGTCGCACAAGGCAACCTTCAACCCTTTCTGCAGAAGCCTGGCCAGATACTTTTCGACCGAGTGGTACGGAACCCCCGCCATTGGAATGCGGCCGTTTGTGCCATCTTCGCGGCCCGTAAGCGTAATTTCTAGGGTTGCCGCAGCGGTTTCCGCATCTTCTCCGTAAAATTCGTAGAAGTCGCCGACTCGCATTGCCAACAGAACGCCGGGATGTTCCGCTTTCGCGGAAAAGTACTGCTGCATCATCGGCGTGCTTCCGACCACGCGTTTAGTATGAGACGCGAAGCGCCTTCTTGGCCTGTTTCGCGTCTAGGAAAGGACAGGCACAGATTCGATGTGCATCATAATGGAGCGAACGAGAAGGCATGGGTAAGTTGTTGCTTCGGTGGCTGGTATTGGCGATTTCTGTTTTCGCCGCGTCTCTTGTGACACATGCGCTCAAACTTGGCTTCCAGGTTGACGTGCATTCAGTCGATGGAGCACTCAAGCTTCTCATCGGCGTTGCCATTCTCAGTTTCCTTAACGCGACGCTTGGGAAGATCCTTAAGATCATCACGATCCCCCTAAGCTGCATTACCCTCGGACTCTTTTCGCTAATCATCAACGCGGTTGTCCTCTGGGTTGCGGCAACCCTTCAGCTTGGTTTCAAAATCACGGACTCCGGTCTGCAGGCATTCTTTGCCGCCTTTGTCGCCAGCCTTTTGATCTCCTTCATTAATGGGGTGTTGGGGGTCTTCCTGCCGGACGACAAGGATGATTAAGGGATACCGTCTTCGTCGACTTCTTGCCCCAACGATTGGCCTCCAAAAGGCGGTTGGCCTTTTTGTCCTCGGCATTATTTCCCTGCTGTTGGGCTTAGGACTCGGATTCAAGCCACTCGTAAAACCAGTTTCGCTTTGGCTGGCGGACGCTAGCCACCTTGGCCTGGAACGCCTGCAGATCCCCCGCGAGCGAATCGCCTACGCCGAGTGGATTCTAGGACTCTTCTTCCTGCTCCTAGGAATCTACATGACCTTCCGTGCCGTGAGGGCGGTGGTCAACCATATTGTCGAGACGCTGAGCCCAGGGCTGACCGCCGGAAAGATCGACGTTTACGTACGTCGACGACAGCTTGCTCAGGGGCCCAGAATCGTCGCTATGGGCGGCGGCACAGGTCTGAGCACTCTCCTGCGCGGCCTCAAGCACCATAGCAGCAACATCACCGCAATTGTTACGGTCACCGACGATGGTGGCAGCTCCGGCCGTCTTATTCAAGACAAGGGAATGATCCCTCCCGGGGATATCCGGAACTGTCTGGTTGCCCTCGCCGACGCGGAAAAGTCGATGACCGACCTGTTCCAGCACCGTTTCAAGAACGACAGCGGCTCCCTCAGCGGGCATGCCATCGGAAACCTCCTCATTGCGGCCCTGGTCGACCAGGCGAAAGGCGACTTTGAAAAGGCGATTGAAATCGCTTCGGACGTTTTGGCCATTCGCGGCCGGGTGGTCCCAGCTACTTTGGAGCACGTTCGACTTAGGGCCATTTTGGAAGATGGTGCCGAAGTCTCGGGTGAAACCGCCATTGTCCAAGCGGGACGCAAGATTCGGCGCATCCACCTTGACCCACCCAACTGCGTTGGCTATCGCGCTGCTGTGGAAGCCATTCAGGAAGCAGAGCTCATCTGCATCGGACCCGGAAGCGTTTACACCAGCGTGATACCCAACCTATTGGTGCCAGAAATCGCGGAGGCGCTTCGACTGAGCAAGGCACCCAAGGTGTACATCTGCAATGTGATGACTCAGCCGGGAGAAAGCGACTCCTTTACGGCTTCTGAGCACGTGACGACCATCTTCAACAACACGGAGCGGAAGGTGTTTGACTACGTGATGGTCAACACTGGTATTCCAAACGAATCGCTGCTGGGTCGTTACCGGGATGTGGGTCAGCATCTCGTAGAAGCAGACATCGACACGATTCGAGCGATTGGTCTGCGAGTCCTTCAGGGCAATTTTATGAGCGATACAGACTTTGTGCGGCACGACCCCATGAAAGTGGTCGCACGCCTAATGGCGCTGGTGGGTCGCTGAACAGGATGGGAAAGATCGTCATTCTGAGCGGGCCAAGCGGGGTGGGAAAAGACACCGTTATCGACGCATGGAGGGCAGCCAACCCGAAAGTTGTGCGCGTGGTCGCCTATACAACTCGAACACCTCGGTCGGGTGAGATCAACGGGGTTGACTACAACTTCGTCCCGGTAGAGACGTTTCTGGAGATGGCGGAGAATGGCGCGTTTCTAGAGCACAAGCGAGTTTTCGACAACTATTACGCCACACCCGCCGCCGAACCGGATCGAATTGCTTCAGAAGGTGGCGTCGCAATCTTGAAAATCGACGTTCAGGGGGCCCTGGCCGTCATGCCGCTGCGCCCAGAGGCACTCACTGTGTTTCTGCTCCCCCCGAGCGATGAAGTGCTCAAGCAGCGCATTGAGGGGCGTCGAACCGACCCGCCAGAAGTCATTGCAAAGCGACTCCTGGAGGCCCAGAATGAGATTGCTCAGGCAAGCTACTATCAGCATAAAATCGTCAATGAGACGGTGGATGAGGTTGTTGCCAGATTGAGGGAGCTCACGGAAGGATGATTGCGGTTCTTGGCGTGTCTGGTTCCATCGCCGCTTATCGTGCCGCGGACCTTGCCCGCGACCTGATGCGGGCCGGCTTCACCGTCAGGGTCTGCCTCACGGATGCTGCCCAGAAATTTGTCACGCCAGTTCTGTTTGAGACCCTCACCGGCCAGCCCTGCCTGACCGACACATTTGAAGAACCCCAAACGGGTCGGATGGCGCACATCGATTGGGCCCGTCAGGCGGACGTCATCGTCGTGGCACCCGCTACCGCAAACACCATCAATCGGCTGGCTCAGGGCCTTGCCGATGACATGCTGACGACCATAGCGCTTGCCGCAACTTGCCCATTGGTGGTTGCCCCTGCGATGAATCCCCAAATGTACGCGAGCGACCAGGTTCGGCGGTCAATGGAAACGCTTGCGTCACGCGCCGCAATGATCGTTCAGCCCTCCGAAGGAGACGTCGCCTGCGGGGAACATGGCCAAGGGAAGTTGGCCTCTAACGCAGAAATTGCCACCGCTGTCCTCGGCGTCGTGGAGCGGGGCAAAATTCTCGCCGGCAAGCACATTCTCATCACCAGCGGACCCACACAGGAGCCGATCGATGATGTGCGGTACCTCAGCAACCGCTCAAGCGGGAAAATGGGCGCAGCATTGGCCCGAGCCGCACAAATCTTAGGCGCAAGGGTGACGGTCGTCTCTGGACCCGTGAAGGTGTCCTACCCGTTGCAGGCAGAAGTGACACGAGTGCAGACCGCTGATCAGATGCTGGAGGCCTGCCTGCTCTTGGGAAAGGACGCAGACATCATCATCGGCGCGGCTGCTGTAGCGGATTATCGGCCTGCATCTCACGTTGCTGGAAAGCTGAGGCGTTCGAGTGAGCCGATATCTTTGGAACTGGTTCCGAACCCGGACGTGATTGCTTCCCTTAGCGAGGCGTTTCCTGCTGCCGCGGTGATCGGATTTGCCGCGGAGCCAAATCCGGAACTTGAAGTGGCGCGGGCCAAACTCGTGCGCAAGGGACTTGTCGCGATCGTGGCAAATGATGTGGGGAATACGGCGATCGGCTTTGACTCCGACCAGAATGAACTCATCCTCGTCACCAAGGTGGGAGAGCCTATCTCCAGTGGCGTGCAAAGCAAGCTGTCCTGCGCGCTCTGGCTTTTCGAGCGACTCGTGCCTCTCACCGCCGATTAGGTGATGAACGCAGAAATGTGCCGCACCGCTTCCTCAGGCACTTCTTCCGCGACGTAATTTCCAACACCTGCCAGTTTGTGAACGGCTGCGTTGGGAAGCAGTCTGTGCATCCTGGCCAGCGCATCCTTTCCGTAGGTCATGTCGGCGTCTCCCCACAGCAACAGGCATGGCTTGTCTTGAAGGTGCTGTACTTCAGCGGCAACGGAGTCGAACCACCCATCCCGAGAGGCCATGGCTCTCGCTAGGGCCTCAGGACAGTAGGTTTCGAACTGATTGTTGAAGGCATGCAGGTACTGGTCCTGTATCCATGGCGACAGTCGATGTCGGTCTGCAAACAGCACCGGAACGTAAAACTTGGGAGATGGGTTGATCAGCCTCAGCCAGTATTGGTTCATCTTGCTAGAAGCGGCGTGGCTCACAAATCGAATCACTGGGTTCTGGCGAAGAGACCAGCACCAGGTATTCATCAGCACCATATCCCGCACTCTGGCTCGATTCTTTGCGGCCCATTCAAGCCCAATTGAGCCGCCAAAGTCGTGAGCAACCAAGGTGATGTCCTTTAGGTCCAACTTCTCTACCAGGGCTTCCAGCCTCTTTGCGTGAGCGCTTGGGTGATAATCCGCTCGCTTGGGCTTGTCGGACAGTCCGAGACCCAGATGATCCACCGCGATGCATCGGTGAGATTTTGAAAGACTGGGGATTAGCTTTCGATAGTAAAACGACCACGTCGGGCATCCGTGCAGAAACAGCACAGGACGCCCCGATCCCTCATCGTAGTAGTGCATCCTTCCGCCCTCAGCATCAAAAGGTTGAGGTGTGAACGGAAACTCCACAGTGTTCAGCCACTGGGTTCGGAGCGCCTCGACCTTTGTATTCGAAAGCATAGGGCAGATTAGGTGAGGCGCCCAGCGCCTCAGCCCATTCTACGAGGGATTTGCTTCAACTGATTGGGCTTGGTTTCAAACTAAGCCCAATCAGGAACCTATGCGAATCCGAGCTTCAGCGCTGTGTCGAGATCCTCGATCAGATCTTCGACATCCTCAACGCCAATGCTGAGACGCAGGAGAGTGGGCGGAATACCTTTGGCGACGCGCTGCTCCTCGGTCATGGTGGCGTGGGACATCAGCGGTGGGTAGGCAATGAGGCTTTCAACGCCTCCGAGCGATTCAGCAAGAAGGAAAACACCGGTGCTTTCACAGACCTTTCGCGCCTGCGCGGTGGTTCCATCTACGTCAAAGGCCAGCATTCCACCGAATGCCGTCATCTGCTTGCGGGCTACAGCGTGGTCTGGGTGGGTGGCGAGGCCAGGATAGTGGACGTGCTTGACGCGCGGGTGATCGGCGAGGAACTCAGCGACCGCCTGCGCGTTGGTACAGTGCGTTTTCATTCGACAGCCAAGCGTCTTGACGCCGCGAAGGGTGAGCCAACAATCGAAGGGGCTGGGCACCGCGCCAACCGCTTTGTTCCAGTCGTAGATGGCCGTATGAATCTCGTCATCGTTCGTGATGATCGCGCCGCCAATGACGTCTGAGTGGCCGCTGATGTACTTCGTGGTGCTGTGAACAACGATGTCACAGCCTAAATCCAGAGGATTCTGGAGCGCAGGCGAGGCGAATGTGTTGTCGAAGATCACGATGAGTCCGTGCTCTTTGGCAACTTTAACAACCGCCGCGATGTCCGACACCTTTAGGTTGGGGTTTGTCGGCGTCTCAAACAGAACAATCTTGGTATTCGGCTGAACGGCCTCAGTGATAGAACACGGTCGGTGAGCATCAAATTCGCCAACCTGGATGCCCTGTCGGGGAAGCAGCTTCTCTCCAACTCGGAACGTGCCGCCGTAAATGTCGCTCGCAATCAGGACGTGGTCGCCGTGCTGCAGCAGAGACAGAGACGCCACGATCGCAGCCATGCCGCTGGCAAACAGCACGCAGTGCTTTCCATTTTCCAATGAGGCGATGACTTCTTCAAGCATGTGCCGATTTGGGTTGCCGCAACGGGTGTAGTCGAACTTGGGGATATGGTCCAAGTCCTCCCAACCGAACGTGGCCGACTGGTACAGCGGCGGGATCACGGAGCGATACTGAGGATCCAGTTCCTGCCCGACTCGAAGGGCCTTGGTGGCGAAGCGCATGCGCAGACTATACACCTGCATAGCCGCCTCATCGGGGGCGGTTATGGGTCGGGACTAATATTATTTGCGCGAATGCAGCATTGTGCCTTCACACCAGCGATTCGGCCCGGAATCGTCAAAAGGAATGATTTTTTGATAAATAGCTGATAGAATTAGTCAACTATTTTTGAACCTAAAATGTGCTCAGGGCGATCATTTCGCCCTGAATATTCAATTAAGCATCGATTCCAATAGACCTGCAGAAATCCCAAGCGCCTCGTCGGTTTTGCCGGCAACTTTGCCACCTGCGGTCGCAAAATCCGGTCGTCCGCCTCCGCCTCCGCCAGCGATCTTTGCGATCTCCTTTACCAGGTTGCCGGCATGGGCTCCTCGGCTAACGGCATCGGATCCGGCCTTTGCGATGAAGGTGACTTTATCCCCCGCGACCACCGCGACGATTCCCACGAAATCGGATTTGCCCGCCGCAGTGTTGTCCAGCGCGGTTGCAGCCGTTTTCTGATCCACATCGCCAAAGTTCTTGATCCACAGGGAGATCCCTTTGATCACCTGGGTCTCGGTAGCTCCACTTGATGCCGTTCCGGTTAGGGACGCCATTTCAGCCTTTTCGCGCTTGCGTCGCTCATCTTTGGCCTGCTCCACGATCTTCTCAACTGCGCTGATCAGATCCTTGGGGCTGGACTTGAGGAGCTCTGCCGCCTGTTTCATCCTCGCTGACTCATCCAGAACCCATTGGTAGGCGGCCTCACCCGTCAGTGCTTCGATTCGTCGTACGCCGCTTGCCGCGCTGCTTTCGCTGACGATCTTGAACAGCCCAACTTCACCGGTCGTGCGAACGTGAGTGCCTCCACACAACTCTCGGCTGAAGTCACCGATCTCAACCATACGAACTTTGTTGCCGTACTTCTCGCCAAACAGCGCCATCGCCCCCTTTGCCTTCGCCTCAGCGATGGGGAGGTCCACATACGTGGTGACATCTGTATTCGCGAGCGCCTGCTGGTTGACAATTCGCTCGACCTCAGCCTTTTGCGCCTCGGTCATGCCCGATGGGTTTGTAAAGTCAAAGCGGAGGTTGTCTGGACCTACGTAGGAACCTGCCTGGGTCACGTGGTTGCCCAATACCTTTCGAAGCGCCGCTTGAAGAAGGTGGGTCGCAGTGTGGTTGCGAAGGATCTTGGCCCTTCGCTCACTGGAGACTTTTGCCTGCACGGCAAGACCCAGGAGGGCGTCCGGGGCGACCTCTGTGTGCACCTCGTGCCAGAAGATGCCCGAATTCTTGGTGGTGTTGGTCACATTCAGAGTGATTTCGCCACTCGCAAGAGTTCCCGTGTCGCCTGTCTGACCGCCGGATTCTGCATAGAAAGGCGTTTCGTCTAAGGCAATGCGGAACCGGTTGCCGCCCAGTGGCTTGACACGTACAATGCGCGATTCAGAAGTCAGCTTTTGGTAGCCCAAGAACTCGCTGGTAGCGGGCGCGTCTTCGGTGGCCACTTCGTCTCCACCCACGACACCACCGTAGACCGATTCGCGGTCCTGCGATCCTCGGGACCTCTCCTGAGCCTCCTTGAGGGCCAGCTCGTAACCGTCGATATCGATCCCGATCCCCTGCTCACTCGCGATCTCTTGGGTGATCTCAAGCGGGAAACCAAACGTGTCATACAGCTTGAAGGCGACGTCCCCAGGCAACGTCTTGCCCTTTCCGCTTGCGACTAGCGCGTCGAGTTCCGATTGCAGCAGCTGGGTGCCCTGTGCCAGAGTCCGCCGGAAGAGATTCTCTTCGCCTTTAAGCGTCTCGACGATCGTCTCGCGATTTTCAATCAGCTCGGTATAGAAGTCGCCCATGCTCTCGGCGAGTCCATCGAACACTTCATGGAAGAACGGCCGCTCGATCCCCAGCACGCGCTGACCTTTGAGGATGGCTCGCCGAATCAGGCGGCGCACCACGTACCCCCGCCCGGTTGTCCCAGGAAGGATGCCGTCTGCAATGCAGAAAACGGAGGTCCGAATGTGGTCGGCAATCACGCGCCGAGCCGAGATCCCCTCGTCCGTGTTGACCCTATCGCTTGCGGCAATGCCATCCACTGCAGTCAGGATCGGGGCAAACACGTCGGTGTCATAGACAGATTTCAGGCCACCAAGGACCAATGCGGCACGCTCCAGCCCAAGGCCGGTATCGATCGACCGGAACGGAAGTTCCGGCATCCCGTCCTTGACGTAGCCCAGCTTCGGGTTGGCGGGGTCCTGAAGATGCCCTTGCCAGTCGTAGGTGATAAAGACGTCGTTCCAGAACTCGACCCACTTGCCAGCCGCCTCGTCTCGCTGCCAATCTTCCTTTGAGTAGGGGCCTGCAGGCGGTGCCTCTGAGCCGACCCAGTAGAACATCTCCGAGTTGGGCCCGCAGGGACCGGGAGGTCCGTATGTGTACGCACCTGCCGGCCAGTAGTTGGATTCCTCTCCGAGTCGGACAATGCGCGTCGCAGGATCGATTCCCGCAGGAACCATCCACTTGGACCACTCGCCGTACGCATCGTCGTCGATTTCAAAGATGCTGAACGAGAGCCTTTTGGGATCAAGCCCGAGCCACTCAGGGGCGGTAAGGAACTCCCAGGAGAGAGCGATCGCCTGACCCTTGAAATAGTCTCCAAACGAGAAGTTGCCCATCATCTCAAAGAAGGTGAGATGAGTGTCGTCTCCAACCTCCTCGATGTCCCCCGTTCGCACGCATTTCTGAGCCGTGACCAGGCGCTTGTTTTCAGGCTGGGCAATACCACGGAAGTACGGCTTGAACTGAATCATGCCGGCGCCGTTGAACAGCAGCGACTCATCCAGTCGCCCCGTAACGTCGTACGGAATCAAAGAGCCGCCCGGGAACCTCAAATGCCCCTTGGACTCAAAGAACCGCAGATACTTCTCGCGCAGATCTCGAACCTTCATAACAGCCCTAAAGGGTACCAGCCGGGGCACAAACAGCAATTCTCAACCCAAACCGGGCTCTGGCATGAGCCTGATCCAGCAGGTTAGATTCCGGCTCACCCCAGCGGGGTTGAGTCAACTAGCCACGCGGGTGGCGCGAAGCGCCTCCACGTGGAGATGGACTCGAAAGTCTGAATTTCATCCGACTTCGGCGTCTCGACCCTTCCCTCAGTGTTCACTGCAAATAGGAAATCAAATGGACGGACTTGAACTCTTATTTTGGGTATTCGAAATCATCTTCACGTTGCTATCCGAGGGGCAATTTTACGTTGCATCTTCGGACCGGGGAGCCTCGCGCAATGACAGCGTCTCGTTCTCCAGTCGGACAACCTTCACCCCGTACCGACCTGCCCGCCGTCGACCAGCGCCTTAAGGTTTAATGCGGCATGGCTGAAATGGGCTGCGACATCCTCATCGTGGGGGGCGGAACCGGCGGATGTGCGGCGGCGATGGTCGCCAGTTCGCTTGGCTATCGCGTGATCCTGACCGAGGAGACCGATTGGGTCGGAGGGCAGCTCACCTCCCAAGCCGTGCCCCCCGACGAGCATCCCTGGATTGAGGAGTTTGGATGCACGGGCCGCTATCGTCGATACCGCGACACCATTCGCAAGCTCTACCGAGACACCCGAAGCCTGACTCCTGGCGCGCGGGGAAACCTCTTCCTCAATCCCGGTGGCGGTTGGGTCAGCAAGCTCTGCCATGAACCGCAAATCGGATGGCAGGCGCTGAACCTCCTGCTGAACGATTCAGGCGCCCAGGGCAAACTCGACATCGAGCTTCGCACCGTCGCGATTCGCGCGGAATCCTCTAATGACAAAGTCCAGACCGTCACCCTCCTGAACCTTGATACCGGACAGCAAACCGTTGTGACCCCTAAGTTCGTGATCGATGCCACCGAACTCGGAGACCTCCTTCCCCTGACTGGCACCGAGTACGTGATCGGCGCAGAATCCAAATCCGAAACCCAAGAGCCGAATGCGGTAGATGGCCCTCCACAGCCGGACAACGTCCAAGGGCTCACTTGGGTCTTCGCGATGGCCCATGACGATGGCAGCCATCGAGTCATCGATCGTCCTGCTCAATACGATCGATGGCGCGACTTTCAGCCAGAGTTCTGGCCAGGGCCATTCTTCGGCTTTACCGACATCAACCCCGTCACCAACCAGCCGCGTAACCTGCCAATGATGGGCGGATCGGTCAATTGGTACAAAGGCGACTTTGGCCTCTTCAGCTACCGCCAGATCGTGGATCCAGGCATCTTCGCGGATGGAAGTCAGCCGCATCCCGTCACGATCGTGAATTGGCCCCAGAACGACTACTTCATCGAGTCGATCCTGGATCGGCCCCCAGCGGATGTCAGCCGATGCCTGGATGACGCTCGTCAACTGTCGCTCAGCCTCCTCTACTGGCTTCAAACCGAAGCACCACGCCACGATGGCGGAACCGGCTATCCCGGCCTCTATCTGCGGCCGGATATCACAGGGACTGATGAGGGGCTCGCCAAGGCGCCCTACATTCGAGAGTCGCGGCGCATTCGAGCTCGAACCACGATTCTTGAACAGCACGTCGCTCAGTACACCAACCCAGGTGCAGACCGGGCGCCATCTTACAGAGACAGCGTGGGCATTGGCAGCTATCGACTGGACCTTCATCCGAGCACAAATGGTGTCAGCTACATCGACACCGCAACCCTCCCTTTCGAGATCCCTCTTGGCTCGCTGATCCCGATTCGAATGCGCAATCTGCTTCCTGCCTGCAAGAACTTGGGCGTCACCCATATGACAAACGGATGCTATCGACTGCATCCGATCGAGTGGAATATCGGCGAATCCGCAGGTGCCCTGGCAGCCTTCTGTTTATCGCGCCTTGTGGAGCCCCATGAGGTGGCAGACTCGGTGGAACTCACTGCCGAATTCCAAGGACTTCTGGATGATCAGGCAGTTGAGATCCACTGGCCAGCCAACGAAAAGCTGATGTAAGGCGATTAGGAATAGATGGATGGGTCGGTTGTCCTCGGTTTCCCTGCAGGATTGCTGGGCTTGGTTTGCAGAAATGTAGCCGAATCACCTGCTGAGGCGTATACTGTTCCTACCGGATATTCACTAGGCGGACCAGAAGAGCGACCTGCTCAATCACTGCTACCGGCCAGGGAGGGCTAATAAGAATGCTGGTGCTCACACGGAAAGTTGGCCAGAGCATCGTGATTGGAGACGAGATCGAAGTAGTGGTGTTGGAAGTTCGTGGAGAGCAGGTGCGTATTGGCATCCGAGCCCCCAAGAATGTCAGCGTCCATCGCAAAGAGATCTACGAACAGATTCACGAAGAGCCCTCCGAATCTACGGACTGATCCATGAAGCAGAAAACGGCTGAGCTTGCCAGTCGACTGTCCCTTGCCTGTACCTGCGGTGCAACCATGTACGCCTGCGCGGCTGGCTACGGCGGTTACGTACTTCTGAGGACGACATCCGCCCCAAAGGGAATCTGGGGCGTCATTCTCGGCATCCCAGCCATCGCGACGATTTTGTTTCTGGTCGCGTCTCTCGCCCTGCCGAATTTGCTTGCTCCCAAGCGGATCGTGTTTCCGCTCAACGTCACCCTCCCTCCCGTATTTGGCGCGCTTGTCCTGCTTACGGTGATGCTGTTTACAAGCACTGGCAGCAGCCTCGTCTTGCCTTATGATCGGGTGAAGGCGGCGATGTTCTGGGCCAATCCGTGGGTGCTAGTTCTGGTAACCCTTTCCCAGATCCTGTGTCTCACCGGTTTGGCAATGCTGAAGGGAGAACCCGCAGAATAATCCTATGCTGGTTCACCTAGGCACAGGCTCGATGAAGTCAGAGTGGCGAAGCTCGGTCGCCTGCATCGGAACTTTCGATGGAGTTCATCTTGGCCATCAGGCCGTTATACGGGAAGCAGTCCGAACGGCTCATGCCGGAGAGTTGCCCTGCATTCTGGTGACGTTTGACCGTCACCCCGCCTCAGTGCTGAGTCCGCTGAAGTGCCCCAAGTCGATCGCAAGTCTACAGAACAATCTCCTCATGTTCCAGTCCTTGGGCGTGGCGGCAACGATCGTTCTTCACTTTGACGCCGAACTCAGTCGAATGTCCGCAGAGCGCTTTTTACGTGAAATTCTGCTTGGCGCTGTCAGGGCGACCCGTGTGGTAGTAGGTCACGATTTTGCGATGGGTAACGGAAGGGAAGGGACACCCGACTGGCTCTCGGCCAGACTCCCCACCTACGTGCTGCCACCGTTCGAAATTGAAGGACTCCGAGTGAGTTCGAGTGCCATTAGGCGCCTGATCGAATCTGGAGAGATGTCGGAGGCAGCCAAGTTGCTCGGTCGGCCATTCTCCATCGATGGAATTGTGGTGGGGGGTGAAAAGCTTGGAAGACAGCTGGGGTACCCCACCGCGAATTTGGCAAGATCCTTTGATCAGGTCATTCCGCCAAACGGCATCTACGCCGGGCGGATGAAGACTCCTTATGGCTCTTTTCTGGCGGCAACCTCAATCGGAACCCGTCCTGCAGTGGGAGGAGTCGAGAGGACGATTGAGTCCTACCTCTTGGATTACCCAGGGGGATCTCTGTACGGATCTTCTGTCGAACTTCAACTCGAACAGCGGCTTAGGGATGAACTGAATTTTCCATCGTTGACAGATTTGACAGATCAAATTGCTTCAGATGTGAATGAAGTGCGAGCACGGCTGCATTCCGCCACGTAGAATGCGTCATCACAAATATGGGCATTAACGCCAAAACAATGCTGATTCCGGCAGTGGCCATCATCCTGCTGATCGGCGGCAAATTCATCATGATGTCGGCGAACAGAACCGACGACAAGGTCTTAGTGAGGCAGGCGCTTCTGGACTCGATCAAAGCGAGCAGAGAGGGGCGACCTGGAGGCGTGATGGACAAGCTCAGCGAACACATCAAGTTCAACGGGCAAAGTGAAGCTGGGAACGAAAGGGACATCGCGCGCTACATTCGTCAGAGCAAGCCCGATATCACGGTTCAAAACATGGATCCGGAAGTTTCTGGAGACGAAGCCAAGATCATTTCGCCAGTGACGGTGAGCATGGGGCTGTTGGGGCAGTCCATGGGGCAAACCCTCAAGAAAGTCACCATAACTTTTCGAAGGGAAGACGATCACGAGTGGCTGATATTCCCGGTAAAGCGCTGGAAACTGGCAGAAGTTGAAACTACCGATGCTTCTGTTGCGGACTTAGCCACACAGTAGCAAACTTTTTTGTAGCCCATCAAGTTCTCCGATTGTATAATGCATGCGAGTGTTTCTCAACAGACACTCTGCGGAGCAATCCGTTCGACTTGGAGGTTCTAAAATGAAAAAGTTTACGATTCTGTTCATCGCAGGCGTTCTCGGTGCAGCTATGCTCGCCGGTTGTAAGGGTGGAGACGAGGGCGCAGCAGGCGCATCCGCTAGCGACGGCGGCAGCAGCAGCGCTGCTTCATCCACGCCAGCATCCACTCCAGCTTCCACTCCGGATAGCTCCGCTTCGTCCGCTCCTGCAAGCGCACCAGCAACTGCTCCGGCATCTGCTCCTTCGTCTGCTCCGTCTTCAGCTCCTAGCTCGGCACCAGCGACCGACGCCAAGGCTCCTAAGACCAAGTAAGCGTTAAGCGCTAACGATCTGATCGCCTCCCGAGACCAAGAGCTCGGGGGGCGTTTCTATGTCCGCCCGCCGTCCGGGGCGCACCGGTTCGAGCTCCGGTTAGCCCGGAGGGCTTATCTGATCCAGAACTCTTTGCAGGGTAGGGATCTGCTTCGGACCGCGTCACCAGGTCAATCCGCTCGAGCGGATTACCCTTCGCTGGATCAGGTAAGCCCTTCGGGCTATCCCGGCAATCGCTGACTCAAGCAACGCCAACCCCTCCAATCGAGTCCCCCCGCGTCTGCGGGGTACCCTTTCAGGTTCCGATGAACCACAGCGTGATAAAAGTTGCCGTTGTTGGGGCTACTGGCTATGGCGGGTCCGAAGTGATCCGTCTGCTGGCAAACCACCCCTATGCCAAGGTTGTTGCTGCGACATCGGCGCGTCGTGCGGGCGTCCCCCTTCGAGAAGAATGCCCTTGGCTCAGCACCGACCTTGTGCTTTCAGATTTTCAACCCGATAGCCTCAACGCGGACTTCACGTTTCTCTGCCAGGAGAATGGGTTTGCGATGGAGAACATCGCTTCTTTGGTTGGCAAGACTCGGGTCATTGACCTTTCCGCAGACTTTCGCATCGAAGACCACGCGGTGTACGAGCATTATTACGGCCGCACCCACACCAATCCCGAGCTGCCATCAACGCCAGTCTACGGGCTACCTGAACTCGTCGATCGCACGGCGATTGCCAAGGCCGATATCATCGCCAACCCCGGTTGCTACCCAACCGCGACGCTCATTGGCCTCATGCCATTGGTGAAGGCCGGATTGGTTTCGGGAGTGCCGGTGGTGGATGCAAAATCAGGAGTCTCCGGGGCCGGCCGATCCCGCAAGGAAACGGAATATCTGTTCACAGAAATCAACGGCGGGTTCAAAGCCTACGGCGTGGTTGGCCATCGTCACACCGCCGAGATGGAGCAGATGTCTGGTCTTATCGTGCGGTTTACGCCTCACCTAATCCCCATTGCCAGAGGGATTCACGCCACCCTTCACATCCCGCTGAAGGAGAAGCTGAACAAGGCGGCGATTCGAGCGATTTATGATCAGGCGTACGGAACCGAGAAATTCATCTCTATTCAGGATTCGCTTCCGTCTACGAAACAGGTGATGGGTTCCAATCGCTGCGTCCTCAGCGTGAATGCAGATGAGCGTTCTGGCTATGCCGTGATCTGTTCCGTCATCGACAACTTAGTGAAAGGGATGGCCGGAGCGGCTATCCAGAATATGAACCTGATGGCAGGGATTCCCGAGGAAACCGGCCTGCCCATGGATGGAGTTTGGCCCTAAAATGATCCCGCTACCGAAAGGATTCACCGTCGCAGGAGTCCGATGTGGGCTCAAAAACAAGAGAAATGACCTCGGACTCATCGTGTCCGAATCTCCCGCCACCGCCGCCGGCGTGTTCACCACGAACAACGTTCGCGCTGCCTGCGTGGACTATAGCCGCGAGGCTGTTGCCGCCGGTACGCTGCGCGCAATCGTCGTGAATAGTGGGAACGCAAACTGCTGCAATGGCGAGCAGGGCGTCCGGGATACCGCCAGGATGGCGGAGCTTACTGGACAGGAACTCAACATCGACGCAAAGTCGATTGCGGTGGGCTCGACCGGAGTTATTGGCCATCTCCTGGATATGTCAAAGGTGGAGAAGGGCATCAAGGAGGCCTCGACCAAATTGGGAGTGGACGCGCGTGCGTTTATGGACGCGATCCTCACAACCGACCTCATTGAGAAGTGGGCATGGACAACTCCTGGCAACAGCGAAGTCGTCTCGCCACAATCCTTAGCCCAGCGGCCGTTTACTGCCGGTGAAGATGCGCTGATGATCGGCTTTGCTAAGGGCTCTGGAATGATCGCCCCTAATATGGCGACGATGCTCGGTTACGTCATTACCGATCTTGATGTCACGGGCTTAGACATCTCAAGGATTCTAAAGCGAGTAGCCGACCAAAGCTTCAACTGCGTGACCGTAGATGGAGACACCTCCACCAATGACATGCTCATCGTGATGGCGAACGGTGCGTCTGGCAAAGTCGCAACAGAAGAAGTATTTGAAGCCGCGCTGAAGGCCGTGTGCGTCTCGCTTGCCAAGCAGATTGCAAGAGATGGAGAAGGCGCAACCAAACTGGTCGAGATCCGAGTTACTGGCACAAGCGATCCGAAGAAGATTGCCCGCACGATCGGCGAATCGCCTCTTGTTAAAACCGCGATGTTCGGCTGTGACCCCAACTGGGGTCGCATTCTCATGGCCGCCGGCCGCGCCGGGGTCCCCTTCAAAACCACCGATGTCCGCTTGGTCCTCAGCGCCGGCGACGAGGAGCACGTCCTGTTCGAGGACAACGCCCCCGCCTCCTTCGACGCTAAACGCGTCTCCTCCTCCCTCAAGTCGGATCACGTCCTCATCGATCTGAACCTAGGAGAAGGCGAAACCGCCACCGTCTACACCTGCGACTTCGGATACGGCTACGTCCGCATCAACGCCGAGTACCACACCTGATCGGAAGATTCGCAAACCTTTTCATACGCCGGATTGCACCAAAATCGTTCGCTTAATGCGTTCAGCAAAGGCAATGTGGAAAAGTCGTCCGAAAAATGCAACAAAAACGCTGGTGATGCGTTAAGATATTGCCTTAGGGTTCCGAAGCTACCTGATTGATGCTTTGAATCAAGTACTTGCTGCATGAATGCGGGAGTGTACGATTCGAATCTCAGATTTGGTTGGTTCTTAGGTTTCTTAGAGTCGGGAGAGAGAAGGTGGCGATTCGCCATGCTCTCGGCGAGACAGGTAGTAAATCTGATAAAAACGCTTTCGCCTCACGAGATGGTACTGCCTGGTCAGTATGCTGTCTTGGTATAGGCGTGTGCTGTCCGGGGGATTCGTTGAGAAGAAAGGATAAGTGTTTTTGGCTCTCGCTTGGCGTTCTATTGAGCCTTCCTGCTGTAGTGTTCGCGCTGCCCACAATAAGACCCGGCAACTATCAAGTCTGTTGCCAAGTGGTTCATCAAGACTGCACAGCCTGCAAATCCTACGCCTGCTGCATGACAGGTTGCACAGCGGGCTATAACGCTTCTACGCCACCATCGGCTTGTTCGCTGATCAATTGTAGCGATCAATGCTGCGCCGCGGCGGGTACCTGCTAACGTGGCGACATCGGTAAGGGGCCGCTCCGACGCGCCCGAATCTCCTGCTCGAACGTGGCCCAAGTATGTCCTTGCGGGCATGGGTATTCCCTTGTCTCTGCTCATCTTTGTGTCGACTGCGAGCCCGAGCAGAGAAGAGGTCCAGCATCGCCAGGTTGAGAAGGCATTTAGCCTCTCGCAAAACAGCATGAGCGCAGAAACGCGAATCTGTGAGCTCGCCGAGAAGCGCCACTCGATTACAGAGTCGGACTGGAAGACCAATCTTCAGGCCTACAACGAAGGGAACAAATTTGCCAAGGAAATGTGCTTACAGACCTTGGCTTTTTTACGTCAGAACAACCCTCATCCCAAAGAGTCGATCGCCATGGCGAAGGACTTTATTGACCACAACGGGATTGCCGACTGGCATCCAGCGATTACGCTGCTCAATCGACTCAACGATCCTTCGTGGTCTAGCTATAACAATCAAGGATTGAGTAGTTCAGATCCGGTCATTAGGCAGAGCTACATGTTCTATTCATCCAATGTTCTGAAGTTGCCGCAAGCTTCAGTGCAGGCGGGGACTGAGACCAAGTGAGGCTTCAGCAGGGGTTTACCCTGGTTGAACTATTGGTCGTTATCTCGATCCTTTGTGTACTCTCAGCACTCATGTTTCCTGTCGTGGCTCAGGCGAAGGGAGCTGCCTATGGAACTTCATGCATCCAGCAACTTAGGCAAATTGGAATTGCATCAGAGATGTACTCGGCTGACGCAGATGACCGGATACCCTACGCCGTGGCTCCCAATACGAAGTTTGTTGCCACCTTTACTCCGACACAGGAACGTGGCCCCCTATTCCAGGCGGCGATTAATCTGCCGTCAATTGTAACGGTTCTGGCTCCGTACAGTGCGCCTAAGCCTTTGTGGCGCTGTTCGTTGGACAGAGTCGAACCTCTGTTCTTGGCGGAGAACTATGTCCTCCCTCCCGTGCTGCAGTGGAAGACCACCTATTTCGAAACGATTGGGGCCAGTTATGACTATGATGATGTCAGCGCCGTCTTGAACGGAGGACAAATTGCATCACCGCATGCGGATGCAATTTTATTTTGCGACTATCCGGCGGTTCACGGTCCAATTCAGGCTGAAGGTGGTGGAGAGCGCAATCTGCTATTTGCCGACTTTCACGCGAAGCTGGATACGCATAACATGTGGGGAACGCGCTTTCTTCCACCTATTTCTGGCCTTTGGCACTGAGCTTTGCCGGGTGCTCGGCAGTACAGCGGCAACAAACACGATCTCCACAACTTCGTCATCGGGGCTCATATCGAAGCGCTGAGAAGTATGTAGCCGCACAACCGGTTATCTGTGCCATGTCGCGCAACTTGAAAGGCAACTTAAGCTGACTCAAGGACCCTGTGAGGGCGGTGTTTGTCATGGACGTGAGAGAATCTCCTCGTTGACCATCGCCCGCAGGGGTTCCTGTAAGCGAGCAGCTGGATACCCAGCGTGGTTACAGGGCTGAGCGTAACGCGAGTCTCGTTCCAAGGGTAGTGCTTGTCACATGGGGCACCTGACCACGAGGTGTTCAAAGTCCCAGTTCACACCTCTTGTGCATCAAGCATCCGGTGCGTCGGCACTTTAGCCACACAAGGTTAGATACTTCTAACGTATAAAGACAGGAGCAGCACCTTCTCTGATGCTGTTATATATATGCCATATGATTCGATAATGCGCTAAAATTAGCAATAAGATTGATATTCCGGATACTGCTAGGACTCAAGTCTTAAGATTTGCGCAGGCCCAATGATGGGCCCATTTGGAGGACGTTATGAAGCGAAAAGACAAGTATTTCTGGTGCCTTATGGGTGCCTTGCTCAGCCTTCCGGCGATGGTATTCGCCCTTCCTGTAATCAAGCCCGGTAGTTATCAGACCTGCTGTAATGTAGTCGGTGTCAACTGCAATGCCTGTCATACCTATGCTTGTTGTATGACTGGCTGTACTGCTGGGTACAGCCAGTCGACCCCACCTATGCCATGCGCCCTGATCAACTGTTCAGATGCCTGTTGCGCAGCTGCTGGTACCTGCTAAGGAAGGAATAACAGCATGACGATGCGTACGACTTCTAATTTCGTCCAGCGTTTCCAATGGCTGAAATATCTTTTGGCAGGGATGGGGGTTCCACTTGCCCTCGCGATTCTGTTGGCTGAGTCCATACCCAGTCGAGAAGAATTGCAGAGAAGGCAAGTTGAAAAGGCGTTCGGGTTAAACCGACACCTAATGGAAGAGTCTCAGCGGATCGATGAGTTGGCCGAGAAGACGCGAGCCATGAGCGAGGCGGATTGGCAGACGACAATGGAGGCGTACAAGTCGGGGGGGAAATGGGCCAAGATCCTGTCGATGCAGACCTTGGCTTTCCTCCGCATGAATAATCCGCACAAGGCTGAATCTACCGAACTCGCCAAGGACTTTATAAAGTCCAATTCTATAAGCGATTGGCACGTTCCTATCAGACTTCTGAAGGGACTAGGCGACGAGAGCTGGAAAACGTACAATGAGCAGGGACTAAAGAGTTCAGATGCGGCCATTAGGCAAAGCTATCAGTCCTTTGATGTCAACGGGTTAAAGCTCACCGAACCGCCCGCACCAAAGAAGTAGACGCATCATGAAAAATAGATCTGCCTTTACAGTCATTGAGCTTTTGGTAGTGATTTCAATTCTGGCAATTCTTGCCGCGCTGCTGTTTCCTGTTTTTGCCAGTGCAAAGTCGTCTGGTCACAGCAGTTCATGCATCCAGCAACTCCGCCAAGTAGGCGTGGCAAGCTCCCTCTATCGCGCAGATTGGGAAGATAGGCTTCCTTATGCAGTATCTGCCCGGACCAAGTTCACTGCACAGGCGACTCCAGAGAGCCAAAGAGGCACCCTCTTCCGGGAGGCCGTGAAGCTCCAGACCATAGAGACCGTCCTGCTTCCCTACAAGGTCACTGCCGGGGTATGGAAATGCGCCATGGATAAGGTCGAGCCCATCTTTCTCGCTGAGAACACGGCTCTTCCAGCCAACCTGCAGTGGAAGCCGACCTATTTCGAGACTTTCGGGTCGAGCTTCGATTTCGATGACGTAACGGCAGTTTTGCTCACCGGTCATGAGCAACTCGGCTCGTCGGACGCCATTCTGTTTTGTGACTACGCAGCCGTGCATGGGCCCGCAACAGCTTCAATGCCGGGAGATCGGAATCTGCTATTCGCGGACACACACGCTCAGCTGGACACGAAGAATTTATGGGGCACTAACTTCGTGCCGACAACTTCAGGAGATTGGTATTGAAGGCACTTATGCAGTCCAAGGCTTTTATTCTTTGCGTCGTCGCCTGCATTAGCTTAGGAGTGTGCTGGCAACTCTATACCAAGAAGGTCTTCGCTGAGAATATGCCCCCGAGTGTCTCGGTTGATCCCAAAATGGTCATGAGCTCAATCATGCCGCTGCGAGGCGCTGGAATGCCCAAGTACGTGCTCGTCGAGTTTGGCGACTATCAATGCCCTCCATGTGCGCAGAATGCCCCCAAAGTGGTTGACCTTCTTAATAAGAATAAGGATTCGCTCGCATTTGTCTTCCGCAACTTCCCCTTGGAGAAGCATCCACTCGCAAAGAAAGCCGCTTCCATTGCCATGGCATGCCGCTATGACTATTGGAAGGTACATGACCAGCTCTATTCCTACGATTCCAAAATCACAACCGACCTTTTAGACAAGATCAGCAAAGAGCATAAGCTCGCCAAACAGGACCTTGACGCGGCAGCGCTTAACGTTACTTTGGATCAGTCTGTCGCTAAAGAGTTTAAGGTGAATGCCACCCCGTCATTTTACGTCCTCGCGACAGTCGGCCAGAAGGCACAAGTCTACGGTCCCGCAAGCCTCGACCAGATTCAGTGGATGATTGACCAGAATGCTGGTTAACCTGCTACAGCTTCTTCGTCAATAGGACCAGCCGGTTAAGATATTCGTCTCTCGCCGTGTTGTAGCAGTTCGCGTGTTCCGCGCCTCCGACGATCCACAAAGGTGCTTTGCTCGCTGTCGCCAGTTCCTGGGCCTGGTGCAGGGGAATAAGGGTGTCGTCACCGGCCTGAATCACAAGGCAGGGCTTGTGCCACTTTTCGGCGGCGCGGACCGGGAGGATGGTAGCAGGGTTCACCTTGGCGTCAGCGGAGGCGAGCCAGATCATCGGGCGGAGATAGAAACTGGAGCCAGGAAGCTTGCTGTTCAGCCAGTGGGACATGACTTCGTCAAATCGGCTGAAGGCACCTTCGGTGACCACCGCATCAACGCTGGGGTCTTTCTCGCTTGCAAGCCATGTGGCGGCTCCGCCCATTGAAACACCTAGGAGCACAACCTTTGGAGGAGATTTGTAATGAGATCGAACCCACTGCACCGTATCCAGCACGCATTGCGCCTCTTTGACTCCAAAGCCAACGGAAGAATCCGGACTGTCATCCTGCCCAGGCATGGACGGGGCAACGGCCTCAAAGCCAAGGTCGGAGAGGTCGGCCATCATCGCGCCCCACGCTAATCGGTTGCCCCCATATCCATGGGCAAGTACGAATACCACCGGTTTACCATGACCGGATGCCAACCGAGTCGTTGCCCAACTTGGGACAGGTCCGGACGAGCTGTTGACGAAGACTTCTGAGACCCACTTCGGTGGAACTCCCGACCGATTTCGCATCGGATGGACGTAGGATCGGGCGAGGAACACGCACACAAAGGCGTACAGCACAAGGCCACCGATTATGTAAGTGATCACCCTACGCGAGCGTAGCTTCTGCAGAATCGACAGCATTGCTTAAGAGGCTTGCCACCGTCATCGGTCCTACTCCGCCAGGTACGGGCGTGATCCAGCCGGCAACCTCGCTGGCCGTGGCGAACTCAACGTCGCCGACGTCGCCCTTGCGACCCTCAATCTTGTTGTAGCCGGCATCGATCACAATCGCGCCAGGCTTGATCCAGTCGCCTTTCACCATTTCGGCGCGTCCGACTGCGGCGACCAGGACATCAGCCTCACGGCACAGGTCGGCAAGGTTCTCGGTTCGCGAGTGGGCGATGGTGACAGTTGCATGTTTCTGGAGGAGCATCAAGGCGGCAGGTTTGCCGACGATGACGCTTCGGCCAATCACGACCGCGCGCTTGCCCTGAATGTTGATGCCGTGGTGCTCCAGCAGCTTCATCATGCCCAAGGGGGTAGCGCATCGGAAACCGGGAAGGTCCGCCACCAGACGGCCGAGCGACTGGGGGGTGATTCCATCGACGTCTTTCTCTGCGCCAAGCGCCATGAGCGCCTCGTTTTCGTCAAGGTGCTTGGGGAGCGGGTGCTGAAGCAGGATGCCGTGGACGAGCGGGTTGCTGTTCAGTTCGCCGATCTTGTCGATCAGCTCCTGTTGGCTGGTGTTTTCGTTGATCTCGTAGCTATCGCCCGCCATGCCCGCCTTGGCCGCCCAGTTGCGCTTCATGCGCACGTAGGAGAGGCTCGCCGGGTCCTGTGCGGCCACGAGGACGTCGAGGCGCGGAATGACCCCTTTCTCTGCGAGCGCCGCGACCCGAATCGCGAGCTGTTCGCGAACGATCTTCGAAAGTGCCAATCCATCCAGAATTTGTGAACTCAAACCTTGCCTCTTATTTACCTTTCAATCGTGCGATATCTGGGACATAGCCGCTTCGCGGGGGGACTGCGTCCCTCGGACTTTCGGCGCCTTGTCCGCTCTCGTTCCAGGGTAGCCCGCGCTCTGCGCGTGCAACCGTTCGCTGTAATAAACAATCCCTTCGGGATTTTGCAGCAACTCCGCCCTCGATTCCAGGGTAAGCCGCCGGAGCGTCTAACCCTTCGCTGGATCAGACAATCCCTTCGGGATTGCCGGAAACGCTTCTCCTACTCGGCGTTGTCGGACCGAATCTTCCAGCCACCGTACCGTGCTGCGACTTTTGCTTCTTCGGAGCCCTCTTCGACTACGATCTCTTCGATCACCATCTCTGGCTCCTCCTCTGGAATCTCGTGCTCTTCTGCGGGTGCAGTTGCAGGATCCCAATTGGCCTTCGGGGTGTCTTCCAGGAGGCGTCCGAGGACTCCATTTACAAATCGGCCGCTTTCGGCGGTGGAGTACCGCTTGGCAATCTCGATCGCCTCGTTGATGGTGACGGCAGGCGGGATCTGGGGGACTTCGAGAAGCTCGTATGCGGCGACGCGAAGGACATTTCTGTCCACTGCCGCGATGCGAGTGTAGTCGTACTCTTTGATGATGGAGGCAAGCTTGTGGTCAATCACCGCGATCTGACTTCGAATGCCCTTGACCAGCATCGTCGTGTAATCCCGAAGCTCGGGGACCAGTTTGGATTCCTCAAGGACGACGGCAAGCGCAGATTCGGTATCGGTGTGTCCGATTTCGATTTCGTACAGTGCCCGCATTGCTGCCTCACGAGCCTTCCGCTTGCTGAGGATCATTCTGCTTCTCCCGCGAGGAAGCGCGGGACATAGCCGGTATCGAACTGGCCAGATACATATCCTTCGGATGCCACTAGGCGTCGAAGGAACGGGATATTGGTAGCAATTCCGGAAATCTCAAACTCCTGTAGCGCGGTCTGCAACTTCACGACGGCGTCATATCGATCTTTTCCGGTCACGATGAGCTTGGCCAAAAGCGGATCGTAGAACGGGCTTACGGAGAAGCCAGCGTAGCAGTGAGTCTCCATGCGAACGTTGCGTCCGCCAGGTGCCCGCCAGCCGGTGATAAGGCCAGTGCTGGGGGCAAAGTCTTTGTCCGGATCCTGGGCCGTAATCCGCGCCTCAATCGAGTGGCCCGAGATCGTCACGTCCTCCTGCGACATCGGCAGCGGCAGTCCGCTGGTGATTTTAAGCATGAGGTGAACCAGATCCACGCCAGTGACCTGTTCCGTCACCGGGTGCTCTACCTGGAGTCGCGTGTTCATCTCAAGGAAGTAGAAATCGTTGTTCTCATCGACAAGGAACTCAACCGTTCCTGCGTTCTGGTAGCCCACACTGCTGGCGACGCGCACCGCCGCTTCACCCATCTTCTGCCGAACTTCGCTTGGAAGGTCCGCGTAGGGGGCCTCCTCGAGGAGCTTTTGGTGGCGAAGGTTCTGAATCGAACACTCGCGCTCTCCGAGGTGGATCATGTTGCCAAAGGAGTCGCCAATGACCTGAATCTCAACGTGGCGAGGGCCGACGATGCATTTCTCGATCAGGATTTCGCCGGAGCCAAAACTGGCCTGAGCCTCCGCCTGCGCCATCTTCCAGAGCGCCGAAAGTTCCTCAGGGGCATCCACGCGACGAATTCCTCGTCCGCCTCCACCAGCAACTGCCTTCAGCAGAATCGGGTAGCCAATCTGCTCGGCAACGGCAAGTGCCTCGGTTTCGTTTGGAACTGAGCCGTCGCTGCCGGGAACGACGGGACAGCCGCAGGCAATCGCCGCCTTTTTGGCGCTCGCCTTGTCTCCCATCGCCTCAATCGCGCCGGTGGGAGGGCCAACAAACTTGATGCCGAGCGACTCCAGAGCGACGGCAAAGTTGGCACGCTCACTGAAGTATCCGTAGCCGGGGTGAACCGCTTCCGCGCCCGATATCTGGCAGGCCATCAAGACGTTGGCGAGGTTCAGATACGAGTCGGTGTTGGACCCTGCGCCCACACAGATCGCTTCGTCTGCGATTTTGACGTGCAGGCTCTCTCGGTCGACTTCGGAATAGATCGCCACGCTTTTGATGCCCAATTCTCGGCATCCTCGGATGACGCGGCACGCAATCTCTCCTCTGTTGGCGATAAGAACCTTGCTAAGCATCAATACTTCTCGTGGCCTGGATGGGGGCAGGAGACCTTGCCCGTTGCCGGGTCATACAGGTAGCTCTCTTTGCCCACCGGGCATTTGTAGAATTCTTTGGGGAGTTTGGTTTCCTGAAGAGTTTCTGGATACTTCTCTTCGTTGGCCGACTCAGCGAGCTGAAGTGCGGCGCGAACCTGGCCAAGGTTGCTTCGGCAGACGGTGTCTTTGGCCGCCCATTCTGCAGAACCCAGAACCGTAGTTCCGTGTCCATCGGGACGAGAAGCCTTTTCGGCACCGAACATGCCGCTTCCCTTGAAGAGGGCAACTGCCAGCACAGCCATCAGGGCGATTGTCACCAACAGGCCAACAAGTGTGTTTCCGCGATTCATGTTCATACCTTCACCTTAGCGAGCGCCTGGCCATATTCCACCGGCTGATTGGGCTCAACTAATACTTCGACGACTTCTCCCGAGTGTTTTGACTCAATGTCGCTGGTGAGTCCTAGTGCGGAGATCACGGCGACGACGTCCCCTTTCTTCACGGACGCCCCAACTTTGAGCGGATGCTTGGCCTCTCGGTAGTAGCCAACGAGTGTAGAGGTGATGGTAAGAAGCTCTGGCTCGACTGGCGCAGAAGATGCGGCCGAGGCTGATTTCTTCTTCGGCGCTGGGTCCAGTCGGGCAGAAAAGCTCTGGTCGCCGATGCCAAGTTCCACCTCGGCAAATCCATACTGGCGCGCAACGCTGAGCGCATGCCTCACCAGTTCAAGATCCAAATCGGCCATC
The DNA here is from genome assembly GCA_903927025.1 of uncultured Armatimonadota bacterium. Taxonomy (GTDB): domain Bacteria; phylum Armatimonadota; class Fimbriimonadia; order Fimbriimonadales; family Fimbriimonadaceae; genus Fimbriimonas. The sequence continues at coordinate 24,390 of CAIYLG010000058.1, read as the reverse complement.
GGACGCGTAGTTTACCTTTGCAACGCTCCCAACAAAAAACGAGGACGTCGATTTGAGGGAATGGATCGACGTCCCCATAGAGGAGATTTTGCGCTTGAAGCACTTGTTTCGGTCGCTTAAGACTTGCGACTCACTTAACTACAAAGATGAACTGTAAAAAGGGGTTAGTTCCTCTAAACGGCAAATTCGACAACAGATGAATAAATAAAGCAGCTTTGGAGTGATTGACGGGTCCCTTGGTCCAAACCTCGACTTATGCCGCAACCCTCTGTCTCGCAGGACGTACCATTTGGCATGGCTGACAGAAAAATTCTGACTGGCATCACGGCAGACGCCTTCACCTCCGATGCCGACAAGTGGGCGCTCGACAAGCTCAAGAAGATGCCAGTGCTGCCGCTTCTGGTTCAGAAGTTCTACGAATACGGATTCGATCGCTGGATGTACTGCTACAACATGAGCATGTCCGTGCGATGCGGGCCCAACCAGTATCCGACCCTTCACAAGATTCTTCAGGACTCCTGCCGGGTCCTAGATATGCCGGAGCCAGAACTCTACATCTCCAGCAACCCGTTCCCGAACGCATGGACGGGCGGGGTCGAACGACCGTACATCACCCTCCGAAGCAGCATCGTCAACACCATGACCGATGAGCAGCTCTATCACCTGATTGGCCACGAACTTGGCCACATCAAGGCGAACCACGTTCTGTACTTCTCCGTCGCCGGCTTCCTCTATCCAATCCTCGACCTCATAGGAAAGCGCACCCTTGGCGTCAGCGACGTGGCCCTCTACGCCCTCGTCCTCGCAATGTACGAGTGGTCTCGCCAAGCTGAGTTCTCCGCGGACCGAGCCGGACTCCTTGTGTGTCAGTCGCTGGAAACCAGTATCGACCACACCATCGTTCTCACCGCTGGCCCGAATCGCCTGTCCCACGAGATGAACCGGGAAGCGTTCATGGACCAGGCGCGCGCCTACCAAGACGCCGACCCACTCGACCAGATCGGAAAGGTGATCCTCTTCTCAATGATGGGCAAAACCTTCACCCACCCCATGCCCGTCCACCGCGCCCAGCAACTGGAGCACTGGGTCCTAAGCGGCGCCTTCGACCGAATCCTCGCCGGCGACTACGCCAACGCACCCCGCGCCGCCGCGACGGCGTAGCCAAATGGAGCGCTGGGTTCACCCGGTCTGCCGAGCGGCGCTTCAGCTCGCGAGAAGAACTTTGGAGAGTATGGAGGCTCAAAAGCGTGCGCTGAACCATCACGCCGCAAGCGTGCTGAAGCCTAATGCCTCCAGTTTGAGATTCGAGGGAGCCTGTGAGCCCTAGAATTGCTTTCAAGCGACAATATCCTTTGCGGCAACTCCTTCTCCTGCCGCAGGCAGGCGAAGGAGTCGATCCAAGATGCCTTGGCTAGCTAAGTGAGTAGTGGGGTTCCTCTCACACCAGGGGCAAATCTCAAACTGGATGGCATTAGGCTAAAGCCACCACGTTATCCGGAGATTGCCCCTTGACCGGCTGTGTAAAGATGAAAGCACTTTGCGGAGCGGTTTCCTAGCGGATTTGCGGATGTTGGCCGGCCTTGCCCTGGCTTGGGCTGGGCTTGCTTCGGTCGCCGTCGCCCAGGGCTCCCTGCCACAAATAAAGCAGCGCGGCGAACTCATCTTCGCCACGGACCCCACGTACCCTCCCTTCGAGTACATGGAGAAGGCGCAGATGATCGGCTTTGATGTCGACATCGGCAACGAAATCGCAAAGGATCTCGGCCTCAAGGCGAAGTGGATCGGCCTTGAGTGGGCAGGCGTGCTCGGCTCCCTCGAAAGCGGTAAGTGCGATCTCGCGATGGCGGGAATCACGATTACCGCTGAGCGAAAAGGAAAGGGATACGTTTTCTCCCGCCCGTACCTGCTCTCCGGCCAAGAAATCGTTCGCCGCAAAGGCGACACGAGAATCAACGGACCCAAGGACCTTGTCAACAAGATCGTCGCGGTGCAGCAGGAGACCACGGGTCAGTTTGCGGTTGCCAAGCTTGGTGTGCCCAAGGACCACATGTTGCGGTTCGACCAGGTGCAGGACGGACTCATGGACGTCCGCAACAAACGGTCAGACGCGACCGTGGGTGACCTTCCGACCCTCAAGGCGATCCTGCAGAAGGGATTTCCTGAGCTGGAATTGGTGGGCGAGCCATTTGTCAAAGAGACACTCGGCATTGTTGCGTGGAAGAACAATCCAGAATTAGTCGGCCTCGTCAACCGCTCGCTCAATCAGATGATGGTGGACGGTCGGTACGCCGTCGCTTACAAGAAATGGTTTGGCGAACCGCTGACTGCCAAGATCGTCGGCGAGTTGGAGAATCGAAAGTCGGATGGTTCGCCCGTTCCAGACGTGCCGATCGCGGCGATGAAGGAACTGCCCCAGCCTAAAGTGACGGGCTCCTCATTTAGCTTTCGCTGGGAAGTGGCGGGAGCGGCCATCCCTCAGCTCATCAAAGGCGCGGAACTCACCCTTGCTCTAACCCTCCTGTCGCTGCTCATTGGCACTCCGACTGGCCTCATTTTTGCGCTCATGCGCATCTCGCCGGTTAAGCCGCTCAACTGGATCGCCACGGTTTACGTCGAAATTGTCCGTGGCACCCCGCTTCTGATGCAGATCTACGTGATCTACTTCGTGCTGCCCGCCGTCGGAGTCGAGCTCAGCTCCTTTGTCGCTGGCGTGCTCGCCCTCAGCCTGAATGCGGCAGCCTACATCTCTGAGATCTTCCGTGCCGGTATCGAGAGCATCGACAGCGGCCAGATGGAAGCGGCACGATCCCTAGGAATGGATTACCGCGTGGCAATGGTCAACGTGATCCTCCCGCAAACCGTGCGGCGAGTGCTGCCACCTCTCACGAACGAGGCGGTTGCTCTACTTAAGGATTCCTCACTTGTCTCCGTCGTCGCTCTTGCCGAGCTGATGCGGATGGGCAAGGAGATTGCCACCAACGGCGGATCGCCCACCACCGTCTATCTCACCGTTGCCGTCTTCTATCTTGCGATGACGCTTCCGCTCACCTGGCTGGTGCGGCGTCTGGAGGCCAAGTGGCAACCGATTAGCCGACCTCGTGACGGAGCCCGACGGCTCAAGAGGGTGGCGGCATGAGCGCCCTTCTCAGCATCAAGAACCTCTATAAGAGCTTTGGCCGGAATGAGGTGCTTAAAGGCATCGACCTCGAAGTCGCCGAAGGCGAGGTGGTTGCTCTCATCGGTGCATCCGGTAGTGGTAAGTCCACCCTTTTACGCTGTGTCAACCGCCTGGAGATTCCAACGAGTGGGGAAGTGGAGTTTCGCGGAGAGCCAATTACGGCGGCCAACGCAAACGCCGTCCGCCGCGAAATCGGCATGGTATTTCAGCGCTTCAACCTCTTCCCCCACATCACCGCCATCGAAAACATCAGCCTCGCCCCCATCAAGGTGCTGGGCACCTCCGCTAACGAAGCGAAGGCTCAGGCAACCGCGCTTCTGGAGCAGGTCAAGCTTGGAGCGAAGGCAGACGCTTATCCCGGAGAACTCTCTGGCGGACAGCAGCAGCGAGTCGCGATTGCCCGCGCTCTTGGCCTCAAGCCGAAAGTGATGCTGTTTGATGAGCCGACTTCCGCTCTCGATCCGGAACTCGTCGGCGAGGTCTTGGAAGTGATGCGTGACCTCGCCAAGTCCGGCATGACCATGATCGTCGCCACTCACGAGATGGGCTTTGCCCGCGAAGTGGCTAATCGTGTGATCTTTTTGGACAGCGGCCGTATCCTTGAAGAGGGTCCGCCTGAGCAGGTGCTCGGCTCGCCCAAGCAGGAACGCACCCGCGAATTCCTCGCCCGCGTTTTAAACAAGTAGCTATGGGACCCATTTTTCTTTCGATTCTCATGTTGGCGGCCAAGCCGACCACTCTGATTCAGGGTGGCTCCGTGATCGACGGCACCGGTGCCCCCCGCCGTCTCGCCGATGTTCGCATCGAAGGGGATAAGATCATCGCTGTCGGCCACCTCAAGCCAAAGCGAGGCGAGAATGTGATCTCCGCAAAGGGAATGGTCGTCGCCCCCGGCTTTATCGACGCGCACAGCCACGTCGATGGCTGGCTCCTCCAGGACCCCACCGCCGAATCCCAGATTCGCCAAGGCATCACCACCTCCGTTATTGGCCAGGATGGTGGCTCCGGGTTTCCGATCAAGCAGATGTTCAATCGCTACACTGCCAAGCACGTCGCCCTGAATATCGCGAGCTATGCGGGACACGGAACAATTCGCGCCCAGGTGATGGGCAAAGACTACAAGCGCCCCACCACCCCCGCCGAGTTGAAGAAGATGGAAACGCTTCTGGCGACGGAGGTGCACAACGGCGCCCTCGGTCTCAGCAGCGGACTCGAGTACGAACCGGGGCGGTTCAGCACCACCAGCGAACTCGTCGCCCTCGGGAAAGTAGCCGGAGCCCATGGCGGCATTTACATCAGCCACATGAGGAACGAGGATAACGACGTCCTGAAGGCGATCGACGAACTCTTCATCATCGCCCGCGAAGGTCACCTCAGCGCCCAGGTTTCCCACATCAAAATTGGCAGCGCCCGCGTTTGGGGCAAGGCCCCTGAAATCCTGAGCAAGATGGAAGCCGCCCAAAAGCAGGGCATCTACATCACCGCGGACGTTTATCCCTACACTTACTGGCAGTCCACCATCCGCGTCCTCATTGAGACCCAGGATTACGGCGACCGCAAGCAGTGGGAGCAGGGGCTAAAGGACATTGGCGGGCCAAGCCACGTGCTTCTCGGCGAATACAAGCCGAACCCAGACTGGAAAGGGAAGACCCTCGCCGAAATCGCCGATATGACCGGCAAGGACGCAGTGACGATCTGCCAAGAAGTAGTCACCGAGACGTCCAAGCCCGAATTCAAGAATGGGGAAGAGGTCGTAGTCTCCGCAATGTCCGAGGACGACCTTGCCAAGTTTATTGCCTCCCCCCGAATCATGTTCTGTACGGACGGCCAGCGCGGCGGCGCCCATCCTCGCTATGCGGGCAGCTTCCCTAGGATTCTGGGACTGTACGTCCGACAAAAGCATCTGATCTCGCTGGAAGAGGCGATCCGAAAGATGTCGGGCTTTCCCGCCCACCGCCTCGGCTTTAGCCATCGAGGCGAAATCAAGCCGGGATACAAGGCGGACATCGTTGTGTTTGACCCAAGCACCGTGATCGACACTGCGACCACGAAGCAGCCCGAAGCACCGCCCATTGGAATCCCCACGGTTTTTATCAACGGGGAAGCTGTCCTTCTGAACGGAAAGAAGACGGGCAAAACGCCCGGTCAGGTCATCCTTCGCTCGAAGCGGCTCGGTAAGCCGGCTTACTAGGAACCAGCAACGGGGGCGAGGAGCTTTTCGACGTACCGGGCGATCACGTCAAATTCGAGGTTGACCCTGGCTCCGACAGAAAGCGTCCCAAGGTGCGTCTCTTGGAGCGTATGGGGGATGACCCAAACGTTGAACGCCCCCGCCTTCGGTCCGACGACGGTCAGAGAAATACCGTCCACCGTGATGCTGCCTTTATCGATCAGATACCGGTCGTACTCTGCAGGCGCTTGAAAGCTGTATACGATCGAGTTTCCAGAGGGCGTGATTGCGGTGATCGTTCCCGTGGCGTCCACGTGCCCCTGCACGATGTGCCCGCCAAATCGGTCACCCACCTTCATGGCTCGCTCCAGGTTCAGGACGGACCCAGCCTTAGCGTCGCCAAGCGAAGTACGGGCCAGTGTCTCCGGGCTTAGTTCAAACTTGAGTCCCGCATCGGCATTCACCAGCGTGAGGCAACAGCCGTTGACGGCGATGCTTTCCCCGATAACCAGTTCGCCTTCTGTAAAGCTCTCTGGTGCCAAAACCGTAAGCACCCCGCTCTCCAACCCCTGAACTCGCCCCAGTCCCTGCACGATTCCGGTAAACACAATCGAATTATGGCGCTGAGGGAACCGGTACGGCGTCGAACAATCCTATAAACTAGATTCCGCACGCGCGTCCGTCGCGCACCAGGTCCAAAGATGCTCCCAGCTTTAGCGCTTCTACTCGTCAGCGGATTCACTCGGCATGACGCCCAGCTTCCAGACACCCTTGCCGGACGACGGATGGCGGACCTCATCGCCACGTTCAACACCAAGGACTACAGCAAGATCGAAGCGATGGTCGTGCGGAACTTCGCCCAGACCGCGTTCATCTCGACGACCAAAGAGGACTGGGTTTCGGGGATCTTGGAGTCGAGCAAAAACCTCGCCCCTATCGCCCCAGACAAGATCCTAAAATCTTCTGAGCAGTCGTTGGTAGTCAAGCTCAAAGCGAATACGGATCTGCCCGTTGCGATCCGTATCGATTTGGAGGACGAGCAGCCGTTCGGCATCCTGAGTGCGCGAATTGGAAGTCCGGAAGACCTCAATACGAGCAAGCTTCCCCGGCGATTTGCCAACTGGAAGGAGCTGCACGACCTTGCCGAGGACGTGAGGTCTACCTATAAGCTCCCAGGTCTCATCGTCGGTTACCAGAACGTAGGCGCAAAGACGAAGGTGAGTGCCGCAGGGCTCAGAAACACCCAAGCACAAGGATTGCTGCTTCAAAGCGAGGACCGAATGCTGGTTGGCTCGATTGGCCAGACGATGACCGCAACCCTGATCGCCCGATTGGTTGACCTCAACAAGCTAAGTTGGGACATGACCCTTGGATCGGTGTTGCCAGAGGTGCCGATGTTGGACGACTATAAGAAGGTCACCCTAGAGCAGCTCCTTAGCCACCAGTCGGGGATCCCTCAGGAGGCATCAGTTTCGCTCGCCGACGTTGAGCGCCTCGTCTCGAAAATTGAAACTCCAAGCAAGGCTCGAATGGCCTATGTGAAGGACGTGCTGACGCGAGCACCGAACCTGGTTGGGGTGCTCAGCAAGCGGCAAGCGAATACAGATTATGTGATCGCTGGGGTCATCGCGGAGAAGCTTATTCGACAGCCCTACGAGCACCTGATGGAGCGATATGTGTTCCAGCCGATGAAGCTCACCTCAATGATGATCGCCCCGGTCGGATCGCAGGATCAGGTTGGAGGTGACGGACAGGTAATCGGGCACCTGCTCGGAGACTTCGGCTATACGCCTTTCGAATTGCGATCAGAGAAGTCGGACTGGATCATGGCACCGTCAGGTGCAGGAATCTCCAGTAGCCTGTCGGACCTGATCCACTTTGCTGGCTTCCACCTGCGCGGGATCTCCGGTGACGCCGATATCCTCACTGCCGCATCCTACAAGAAGATCCATACCGCAATTGATGGCTCAACTGAGAAGCTGGCAGGTGGCTGGGTGATCGATGCCTCGCTGGAAGGGCAGCCATGCCAATGGTCGGCGGGGACGGACGGTTCATTCTGCGCAGAAATCACGATGTGGCCAAAGTCTGGTCTCATCATCGCTGCCGCGATGAACGCGGGAGCGGCGCGTCAGCCCACCCCCGTCCGCCAGGCCATTCTTGCGATTCGAGACCACCTCACGAGCGCGAAATGATCCTCCTCGCCGCCGCGCTGGTTGCTGGTCCTATCTCCTTCTTCGTCTCGCCAACCGGGTCCGATACCGGTGCGGGAACACGATCCCACCCATTTCGAACGCTGGATCACGCCCGTGGTGTCGTGCGCGAGTATCGCCACAGTCACCCGCAGCTGAACCAAAACATTGACGTCGTGCTGACTCGAGGGACGTACGAGTTGCCCCAGACGTTTGTGTTGACACCGGACGACTCTGGGACACCAACCTCCGTCACCGTCTATCGCGGAGAAAATGCCCTGATCAGCGGGGGAACGCGAATCACCGGTTGGACAGCGGACGCCAAAGGGTGGTGGCATGTCCACCTGAACGCAGTCGCCGATGGGAGTTGGAATTTTGACCAACTCTTCGTAAATGGGGAACGGCGATCGCGGCCGAGGTGGCCAAAGGTCGGCTATAGCAACATCACAGAAGAGGTGGCTCCGACTGAATCCGTCAAGGGGTACGGCTATAACCGATTTGGTTTCAAGCCCGGTGATATCCACTCCAACTGGCACAACCTCAGCGACGTTGAACTCCTCTGCTTCCACATTTGGGACATGAGCCGAATGCGTGTCAGCAGTGTGAACGAGGCATCCCACGTGGTGACGACTATCGGACCCACCGGCTACGACGCCGACTGGGCAAAGTTCTCAAAAGGGAATCGGTTCATCGCCGAGAATGTTCAGGAAGCACTCTCGGATCCTGGCGAGTGGTATCTCGATCAGCCGACCGGCGACCTGACCTACATTCCAATGCCAGGCGAAACGCCCGCCAACGCCACGGTAGTCGCACCCCGAATCACTCGCATGGTGGATGTTGAGGGCTCCACGTCGGGGCACCGTTATGTGGAGCACGTGGGGTTCCGCGACCTCAAGATGTCTTACACGAATTGGAATGCTCCTTTCCTGGGGCGTTTCTTTCCCCAGGCGGAAGTCGACCTATCTGCTGCCATTCGTGCCGAGGGCTGGCGAAATGGTTTCCTTCAGAAGTGCACGGTCTCCCACGTTGGGGAGTACGGCGCGGAGTTTTTGGGCGGGTGTTCACTCGACAGCGTTGGCACTTGCACGTTTGAGGATCTCGGTGCGGGTGGCATCAAGATCGGTGAGACGCGGACATACGAGGACGAATCTGACTGCGCGAACCACATCTCTATCGTAAACTCCGTGATCGCCCACGGTGGCCGTATGCATCCGGCCGCGATTGGGGTGTGGATCGGTCAATCTGCATATGACACCGTGCGTGGCTGCACCATTTCGGACCTGTACTACACGGGGGTCTCAATTGGCTGGACATGGGGATACGGCAAGAGCCAGGCCCATGACGATGTGATTGAGGGGAACGAGATCTCTGACATTGGTCAGGGCGTGCTCAGCGACATGGGTGGCATCTACACCCTCGGCATTGAGCCTGGTACCAAGCTGATCGCGAACCGAATCCACGACATCGACAGCTTCAGCTACGGCGGCTGGGGCATCTATCCGGACGAAGGCAGCTCGCACGAGCTGATCGAGAAGAACGTGGTGTTCCGTACCAACAGCGGTGGGTTCCACCAACACTATGGGGAAGCCAACACCGTCCGCGACAACATCTTCGCCTTCGCCCGAGACGCCGAGGTCATCCGAACCCGAGCCGAAGACCACCTCAGCTTCACGTTCGAGCACAACATCGTCTATTGGAAGGATGCGCCGCTGCTCGGAAGCAACTGGAACGGCAACAACTACCATCTGGACCACAACCTCTACTGGCGCACAGACGGCAAACCCATAGACTTCGCCGGCATGAGCCTAGATAAGTGGCAGGCCAAAGGCCAAGATCAAGCGTCCCACCTCGCCGACCCCCAATTCATCAACCCCGCCAAAGGCGATTTCCGCCTGAGCAGTTCGTCGTCAGCCCGGTTAATGGGCTTCACCGACAGCCCTGCCGCCGCTCCAACGCGAACCAAACTCCGCCCGGTGAAGCCTGCGTTTCCGGTTCATTAAGGGGCCGCTTATTGCGGTCAAAGTGCGCTTGCGGTAGCCCGAAGGGCTTACTTGGTCCAGCGAACGGTTAGCCGCTCCGGCGGCTTACCGTGGTACAAGGGCAAAAAACCTGACCTACCCTGGAAGGGTTCCCTGACCGAAAAACGTCCGCATCCTCATTCCCATATGTATCTCGGGTCGTATTCAATCTCATGCTCGGCAAGGAATGAAAGGTACTCCTCTTTAAAAGAAACCCTCCGGTGGTGTTCCTCCTGATTGAGGATGTAGTGAGTCGTGGCTTCAATCCCGCCCCGGGAAAGAGAGAATGCCCCGAACCCAGACTGCCATCCGAAATCCGCTAAGGAAGGATCTCGACGCTTTGCCCACATGCTGGATCGGCGCTTTGATTCCTTGACCCAGTCCGAACAGGAGACGGTTCGGTTAAGGCGAACGAGAGCGTGGACATGATCCTCGACACCGCCGATCTGAATGGCTTCGGAGTTGAGGTCACGAGAGATGCCGTTCAGAACCCGATGCATTTCGCTTCTGAGACCGGATTCTCTCAAGAGCGGGGCGCGGTCCCTTGTCGAGAAAATGAAGTGGACGTAGATGCCGGCGTGGGACTGGGGCATTAATAGATCCTGTCGCGGGTAGCGAAAAGGGTCCAGAGAGACAAAAAGTGCAGACTTCCGGGGGCACAAGTATATGGATTCGGACGCCTATCGGTCAGGGAACCGCGTTGCGGTAGGCCTATGACGGGCCACCGCACACCAGAGTAAGCCGCTGGAGCGTCTAACCCTTCGCTGGATCAGGTAAGCCCTTCGGGCTATCCGGAGGTGCTTGCCCCCAGCCACAACCCAAATGCTTTTTAACGGTATTCCTCTCGAACGGGAACTGAAACGCATTAGCCTGGCGATAAAACCTGTTACTGTCAGTCTTCTTAATTTAATATGAGAGGCTTATACTTAGCGTGGAGGACCATTGATGCAAAGTCTGGAGGAAGCACAGTCGCCTAGGGAGCGAGCCGAGCAGCTGATCGCGGGCGAAATCGCAAAGATGAACGACGATCGGATACCGACGTCGCGGCAAAAGCTGTCCCAGCTTGTCTTTTCCACTTTCGGAATTCCGATTGCCGAAGCTACAAAGCTTGTCGACGAATACTGCGACGACAAGGCACCAGGCGTGCCGTACTACTTGCAGGAAGAGTTTGAGTCGCCGTACCTAAAGGTCATGGCGATTTTTAGCTCCATCGGTGGAATCGGTGTTCTCTGGTACGGAGCAGCCATCTGGCGCGCGGCCAAGACATCGTGGCCCTGGTTCATCCTCGGCGCCGTTCTCGTCGGAACCGCTGGCTACTGCTGGTTCAAAACGGTTCAGAAAGAGATCGCAAAGAAGGACAAGTAATCTCGGTCGGTTGATAAGCCGACTGCTATTACTTCCACTCAGGCAGACAGTTGCAATACCATCGTTGTGGGTTGAGGCACGGTCTCACCGTCCTCCCTCAACATATCCAGAATATCCCTGACCTTCATGAAGATTGTCTGTTGATGCTGGGGATTGAAGCTCGGCTCCAACAAGCCGCTCTTGATGATCCGAGTGAGACTACTTATATGTAGCCGGGCGGTTGAAACTGTCAATTTGCGTTTCGTTTTGCGAAACTAGTTATTCAGTCAGTTCCCTCTGGGTGGAGTACAAGGCAACTTCGACTAAGTCCTCCCGTGGGTTTGAGTTCCCTTCCACATCTTCACGCACCCATAGGTGACGGTCAATGGCAGAACGGACATAAATATGCAGGTGGTCACTAGCGAGCGGAAGCCGCTCTCTAAGGCCGCCGCGAGTTTCGTATCAATGGTTTGGTCCTGAAAGTAAAAATGTGACGATTGGCTTCTGTAGCTGAAGATCAGCCATGCGCTGCCCGCAAAGAATATCGCCCAAAAGATAATAGGGGCAACAACAGCAAGGACGCGCGATCGCTGACTCGAACCGCTCACCCTTTCATTATAAGGCGAGGTGTGTCAAGTTCCGCACACTCTGCGCGGTGAGGGTATACTCTCGCGTTGCTGCCCGCTATATGCGGCGGCATCTACAGCCTAACCACGGATCAGGCGGGTTTCTTCAGCCAACAGAAGCCACGTACCTGTCCGACAACGGCGGGAAAAACTATGGCAAAGCAATCTCTGATTGAAAAACAAAAGAAAAAGCCGAAATTCAAAGTTCGCGCTTACAATCGCTGCTCGCTCTGTGGACGCGACAGCGGCTACTATCGATTTTTCGGCATCTGCCGAATCTGTCTTCGCGAGAAAGCGCATAAGGGCGAATTGCCTGGCGTGAAGAAAGCGAGCTGGTAGGAATTCAGGAGGTTAATCAACAATGCACAGCGATCCAATCGCGGACCTTCTGACGCGCATTCGTAACGGCTGCCAAGCCCATCACGTAAGCGTTGACGTTCCGCACAGCACAATCAAAGTAGAAATCGTAAAGATCCTAGAGGCCGAGGGTTACATCACCGGTCACGAAATCTCCAACGAGACGAAGTTCCCCACCATCAAGGTGCACCTGCGCTACGACAGTAAGCGCAAGCCCCTTATCAACCACATCGCACGCGTTAGCAAACCCGGTCTTCGTGTATACAAGCCGGTCAGCGATCTGAAACCAGTCCGAAGTGGCCTTGCCACCCGGATCATCAGTACGAGTGCCGGACTCATGACAGACCGCGAAGCGCGAAGGCGCAAGATCGGCGGCGAAGTCATCTGCGAGGTCTATTAATGTCACGTATCGGAAAAGCACCTATCACCGTGCCTGCCGGCGTCACAGTCTCCGTCGATGAAGCGACGAACGAAGTGACCGTCAAGGGCCCCAAGGGACAGCTCGTTCAGCCGATCTCCCGACTCCTCACGATTACTCAAGAGGACGGAAAGGTTCAGGTCGAGCGACCCAACAACCTCCGCGAAGCGCGAAGCCAGCACGGTCTTGCGCGAACGCTCGTCAACAACATGGTCGAAGGCGTCACAAAGGGTCATTCCAAGACGCTGGACATTATCGGTGTTGGATACCGCGTCACCCTTGAGGGCAAGAACCTGCTCCTCAACATGGGCTACTCGCACCCGGTTCGGATGGAAGCACCCGAAGGGATCGAGTTCGTGGTCAAGGCTGACGAAAAAACTCGAACGCAGCAGATTCAAGTCAACGGAATCGACAAAGCTGCCGTAGGGCAAGTCGCCGCCGATATTCGCAAGGTGCGAAAGCCTGAGCCTTATAAGGGCAAGGGTATTCGCTACAACGGCGAAGTTGTCAAGCTCAAGGCCGGTAAGCGAGCGGCCGCCAAGAAGTAAAGGAGTTAACCAAACGTGGCAGTTAAATTTAGAGAAGAGCTGCGGCACGCGCGACATGCGCGACTCCGCAAGAAGGTTTCCGGCACCCCAGTGCGTCCTCGCCTGGCAGTTCACCGCAGCCTCAAGCACATCAGCGCCCAAATCATCGACGACACCACCGGCACCACGCTGGCTTCCGCCAGTTCGGTTGAGAAGGAACTGTCGGCAACGGGCAACATCACCGGAGCAAAACTCGTGGGCGCCAAGCTCGCCGAGCGAGCCAAGGAAAAGGGCATCAGCCTCGTTGTTTTCGACCGTGGAGGCTTCAAGTACCACGGCCGCGTCGCCTCTCTAGCAGATGGTGCACGTGAAGCCGGGCTGGAGTTCTAACCATGAAGATGATGAACCGCTTGAGCGGCAAACGGGAGAGCCGCGCCACCGACGGGCCGCAGTTCGACGTTCGCGTCGTTCGCACCAATAAGGTGTTTAAGACCCACAAGGGAGGCAAAACTGCTTCCTGGTCCATTCTTGTCGTCGTAGGCGACAATAAGGGTCAGGTTGGCGTTGGTCTCGGAAAGGCGCGCGGTATTCCCGACGCCATCCGAAAGGCCGAAGAAGCCGCCCGAAAGTCGATGTTCGCCGTTCCGATGATTGGCACCACGATCCCTCACGAGATCGTCGCCGTCTCTGGAACCGCTAAGGTCATTCTGCGACCGGCAGCCGCCGGTACTGGCGTCAAAGCCGGTGGCGCAGTTCGAGCCTGCCTAGAAGCTTGTGGCATTCACGACGTGCTTGCCAAGTCTCTGGGTAGCCGAAACGCCATCAACATGGCCTACGCCACCATCGAAGCGTTCAAGGGTCTCAGCACCCCTGAGCAGGTTGCCGCCAGCCGAGGCCTTGAGGCCAAGCAGCTAACCCCATGGATCACCAAGGCTAGAAAGGAGGAAGCGGATGCTGCGTATTAAACTTGTCAAGAGCCCAATCGGAAACAATAAGCGCAACCGCGCCACCGTTCAGGCCCTCGGTCTGAGAGGCGTGAACAAGGTTGTTGAGCATGCGGACAATCCAACAATTCGCGGCATGATCCACCACGTGAAGCACATGCTTCTCGTTGAGGAGATTCCGGATGCAACCCCCGTTGCCGATGCAGCCGTAGTTGTTGAGACGGAAGCTGCCGATAAGCCGGCACGCAAGCCCCGAGCCAAAAAGGAGGCTGAGGCAGAATGAGTCTAAACAATTTCCAACCCAACGAGGGTAGTTCGTTTAAGAAGCGCCGCATCGGCCGAGGAATCGGCTCCGGAATGGGCAAGACCGCAACCCGCGGAACCAAGGGTCAGAAGGCACGTCGCCAGATTCACCCGAACTTTGAGGGCGGTCAGTCGCCAATCCATCGCCGCCTTCCAGTAAAGAAGGGTTTCCGCAACATCAACCACAAGGAATACGCAATCGTAAACCTGGATGATCTGGAAACACTGTTCGAGGTTGGTCAAGAGGTCACGCCAGAGGCGCTGATCAAACTTGGCATCATCTCGGGCGTTAAGGATGGCGTAAAGATCTTGGCGTTCGGCGAGCTCACTAAGAAGCTCACCGTTCATGCGCACAAGTTCAGTAAGGCGGCCGTCGAAGCAATTTCGGCCAAGGGCGGTGAGGCGGTAACGCTGTGAGCCTACCCGCAGGCTTTGGAGGGGGTGGCGGAAGCTACGGTGGCAGCAAGGGAGACAAAGGTCTGACCTTGCCGCTGCTGGAGACGATCCGCCTCGCCTGGGCAGATCCTGAACTCCGTACACGGATCATTTTCGTGCTCAGTATGTTCGCTGTGTTCACCCTCGGCGTGCATATTCCTGTGCCTGTTCCAGGACTCTCGTCTACGGACGTCATGAAGTCGCTGGAGAATCTGCCGGCGATGCAGCTGCTCAACTCAATGAGCGGCGGCGCACTTCGCCGCATGTCTATTTTTGCGCTGGGCCTGAATCCGTACATCACTGCCTCCATCATCATGCAGATCCTATACACCGCGGTTCCGCAGTGGAAGAAGGAGCTGCAGGAGGGTGGCGAGTACGCTCGAAAGCAGCAGAATAAGAAGACTCGCGGTCTTACGATTGGCCTCTGCCTAATTCAAGGTTGGGGACTTCTCCAGATCATGAAGTCGGCGCCAGCGATCGCTGCGCTGTCGATGCAGCAGTTCGCTGTCATCGTTCTGTTCTGGACGACGGGCGCGATGTTCGTCCTGTGGATCGGCGAGCAGATTTCTGAGAAGGGCATCGGCAACGGTGTCTCGCTCATGATCTTTGCCGGCATCATCCTGTCCCTGCCTACCCAGGCGGACATATTGATGTCGAACTACCGCAAGGGCGCCATTCAGTGGTACAGCTTTGTGCTTCTGGCGATCATCTTCCTGGTAACTACCTGGATCATCGTGTACTTCACGACGGCTCAGCGCCGAATTCCCATTCAGCACATGCGCCGCATGGTTGGAACGCGAATGATGGGCGGCCAGACGAGCTACCTGCCGCTGTCGGTCAATATGGCGGGCGTTATGCCCATTATCTTTGCCGTCTCGCTGATCGGGCTTCCGTATCAGTTCAGCGTCATGGGAGGCATTCACGGCACCGCCTTCGGGCATTTCCTAGAGCAGCTCGCTGAGTTCCTCAGCCCAAGTTCAACGGACCCTTGGAAGGCAATTACCGGCTCCATCGCCTACACCGTTCTGATCTTCTTCTTCACCTACTTCTGGACAGCCATCCAGTACAACGTGGAGGACATCAGCAACAACCTGAAGCGTGGCGGCTCGTTTATCCCTGGCGTACGCCCAGGAAAGCAGACGAAGGACTTCCTTGACGGAGTCATTTCTCGCATCACAATCGTTGGCGCGGGATTTATTTCGGTAGTCGCTCTGGTGCAGTTCCTTGCTCCAAAGATCGCCCAAATTCCTTCGGGTGTCCACTTCAGCATCATCGGCGGAACAACCCTGCTGATCATGGTCAGCGTCGCCCTAGAGACGATGCGCCAAGTCGAAGCCAACCTGCTGATGAAGCAGTACGGCAACTAAAAACGCGGGTATTGGGCGTTAGGCGTTGGGCGCTAGGGGAGGAAAGTGATTTTCTCCCCCGGCAAATCCAGCATCTAGCGCCCAATTTTCTTTGCGACAATTATCCTAACGCCAAACAGCAAAAATGTCTTATCGCCTTATTCTCATCGGCCCGCCAGGAGTTGGCAAAGGAACCCAGAGCGCACTTTTAACCGAGCGGCTCGGGCTCAAGGCACTATCCTCAGGGGATATTTTCCGCCGAGAGATCGAAGCGGAAACGGATTTGGGTCGGCTTGCCAAGCGATATATCCAGCACGGCGAACTGGTCCCCAACGGCGTCACGATTGAAATGATGGCCAAGCGTCTTCGTGACGACGATACTCGCAAGCACGGCTTCGTTCTCGACGGCTTTCCTCGAACCGTTCGCCAGGCAGAAGCCCTCGACGAGATTCTCTTTGAGATGGAGTTCGGCCTTGACAAGGTGATCTCCATCGAAGTACCTGAAGAGACGATCCTTCATCGACTTGCCGGCAGAATGGGATGCACCAAATGCGGCGAAATCTATCACAGCCGAAACAAGCCCCCGATGCGGGAAGGGCTTTGCGATAAGTGCAACGGACCTCTCTTCGTTCGCACCGACGATCAGCCAGGAACAATTTTGGAGCGCCTTCGCGTCTTCCGAGAAACGACGGCTCCGGTGATTGACTACTATGCAAGTACCGGCTCGCTGCTGCGCGTGGACGGAAGCGTTGGGCCAGAAGATACTTATCGCCAGATCATCGAAGCGATGCCACGATGATCCTTCTCAAGTCGAAACCCGAGATTGAGAAGATGCGAGCCTCTGGACGGGTAGTGGCGCGTGCGTTGCGATGCATGTCTGAGGCGATTGTCCCAGGAAAGACCACGCCAGCAGAATTGGACGCCGTGGCCGGACGTATCGTCGCCGAGGCAGGCGGTACTCCCAGCTTCCTCAATTACCGAGGTTTTCCCGCCAACACCTGCATCTCGGTCAACGAAGGTGTTGTTCACGGGATTCCCAACCAGGTTCCGCTTCAAGAGGGAGACATTGTCAGTTTAGACATGGGCGTGCTCCTTGACGGTTGGCACGCCGACGGTGCGTGGACCTATCCGGTTGGCTCAATCAGCCCTGAGGCGCAGAAGCTGCTCAACGTCACCCGGGAGTCTCTATATCAGGGAATCGCCAAGGCGAGGGTCGGCAATCGAATTGGCGACATCGGCAGCACAGTGCAACGGTACGTTGAGATGAACGGCTTTTCAGTGGTGCGAGACCTCGTCGGCCACGGCATCGGACGCAAGCTCCATGAAGAGCCGGATTTTGTTCCCAACTTCGGTAAGCCCAACACCCTGGAGATGATTCGGGACGGCATGACCATCTGCATCGAGCCAATGGTGAACCAGGGAACGTTCAAAGTGAAGACCCTTGACGACAAATGGACCCTCGTCACGGCCGACGGAAAGCTCTCTGCGCACTTCGAGCACACCATCGCCATCACTCGTGACGGAGTGGATATCCTGACCCGCGAAGACTGATTTCTTGAGGCACTAGACCTAAGGCGGTAAACTGTGGTCAATGGCGCGAAAGAGACCACCGTATAAGCCTCAACAAGACAAGGAAAAGGGCATCGAAGTCGAGGGAATCGTCCTCGAAAACCTACCTAATGCCCGCTTTCGCGTAAAGCTGGACGAAGGAGACGTCGAGATCCTCGCCCACGTGAGCGGAAAGATGAGGATGAACTACATCCGAATCCTCCCCGGAGACCGAGTCCGAGTCGAACTCAGCCCGTACGATCTCACCATGGGCCGTATCGTCTACCGATTCAAGTAAGGAAGGTAGTACGGCCCATTGGGGCTTCCAGGCTCTTGGGCGTGGGGCAAATCAACACACCGCGTTCCCCGATGGGAGCGCGGGCATTTAACCCGCTTTTGAGATGGGGTCTTAACCCCGTCCTTATGGACGCGCACCGGGCTAAACAAGCAGTAACAATTACCAGACTCTGCGTCCGGTCGGAAGCTCGCGCCCGCCCGTCTCGATTAGGCGGCAATAATCCGTCGGTATACTTCCGATCAGAAGTGCGCTCACTGAAGACGCTTTGGGTTCGGGTATCCGGAATTCCGCAAATCCTTTTGGCGGTATGCCTGTTCTTGTGCGCTTCCCTCCAGACATTTCCGGCAACCGCACTGGGGACCCAGTGTCCGACTGCATCGGTTCAAACCATCGATGTTGCCATCAAGGACTGTTGCGGCAAAGTGATTGGGCACATCCATCGGGCTCCCATGGCTGGCGAGAAGGGATTTCTTCAATGCCGATGCGCAGAGAAGAAGGCACCCAAGCAAGAATCGTCTACCGCTCCCAAGTTTGAGGTCTTCGCTTCAGAGCCGGTTCGCCTAGAGTTTCCAACCGCGATCCCGACAGTCACACAGCCCATCGGATACGCCGTCGCCGAGTCCTCCGCCGACAGGACCCCTCCAACCCCTCCTCCTGTCGCGGCTTAGGCAATTCCTGGGACCGTTGTGTCCCGAATTCCTGTCCGTTGAATCGTCAGTTAATAAGCGATTCAGCCCCGCCTCCCAAGGAGGAAAACTTGAAATCCAAAGCCTTTACCCTTATCGAACTTCTCGTCGTGATTGCGATCATCGCGATTCTGGCCGCCGTCCTGTTCCCCGTATTCGCCCAGGCGAAAGAGGCCGCCAAGAAGACCACCTGCCTCTCGAACGGAAAGCAGATCGGCATTGCGCTGATGCTGTATTTGGGCGACTACGATGACAAGTATCCTCAGGAGCATCCTGCGACCAGCAATCCAGTCGTAGACGACGCGGACGCCCAACTTGAGAGCGTGGACTACGGTTCACCGCTGCTTGCGATACTGCCGTACATGGCCTCAAAGGACGTCAACAAGACTCAGATTTACTACTGCCCGTCGGACCCCGATGCTCATGGACTCAAGCTGCTGGATGCCAGCGGAAACTGCCTCGCCAACGGTGCTCCTCCTCCTGCGCCTGGGTATCTCAGCAGCGCAATCCTGAACGCCTACTACCTGTTCGGGATGACCCAGAGCCAGGTGACCGCCCCCAGCCAGTCGGTGTACATCAACGAGCGCAACAATGCCGACTGCGACGTGCACTACCATCCCTGGCTCGGTGAGGTGGGCGACCCAAACGGCAACCCCTACACCACCGCCCTCCCGAGCGCTCAAGACCTGGGAGTCCCGGTATTCGCAATCGCGTCAACTCGCCACGGCAACGGCACCAACGGCTCCTACTGTGACGGTCACTCCCGCTGGCGCCCCTTCGGCGCCATGCGCCAGGCGTTTGACGGGCACGAGTTGTACGGCGAGTTTCAGGCGTTCTAGATCTTCCACCAACCAAAGGAGTGCGGGATTTATCACGCTTGCCGCCGGTGCTTCAGCGCCGGCATTTTCCTTATGGATACGAGATCTACGAACGACATAAAAACCTCTAATTCAGCAGAACGAGGTTGGTTCGCCAAAATGGTTTCCGGCCCAACAATTGATAGGTGCCACTTTTGGAAACCGATTCAGAGGCGTATGATGACTCGAATGGGAGAATTGAGAGGCCGCTATTCGAGAGGCTACCTGCCGCATTTTGATGCAGGCAGGTCTCCTCAGTTCATCACCTGGCGGCTCGCCGATGCTGTCCCGGGTGAAGCCATCGAACGTTGGCAAGAGGAATTGAGTCGCGAGCAAGATTCATTCCGAAAGGCTGAAATCGCCCGGAGAATTGAGTCGCACTGTGATTCGGGTTCTGGAGAGGGCCTCATGTCCGCACCAAAAGTTGCCGATGCCGTCCAAGAGGTGCTTTTCGAAGGACACGGAGCTATGTTCGACCTCCACTGCTGGGTGATCATGCCCAATCATGTTCATCTCATCCTTTCACCGGCGGAGTTGTCGGTGGGGGAAGTTGTAAGGCGCTTGAAAGGGGCATCCTCTCGGGAAATTAATCGCCAGATGAGTCGGTCCGGAAGACTGTGGCAACCAGGATTCTTTGACCGACTGATACGCACCAGTGAGCATTTCGACAGAACTCGAAGCTGCATCGAGTGGAATCCTGTGAAGGCGAAGCTATGCACCGATCCTGCGCTTTGGCGGTGGAGTTAAGGCAATTCTGAAAGTCGAAATGACTTGGAAATTGCGGGAAGAGGTCGCAATTTGGGCGTTTGACGTGCCGTGCAGTGCGCGGGTGTCTTCGCTTGTTTGGGAGAAGTTTGACCCGTGCTGAAGCCCGGGCCGCAAGCGTGATAAATCCCGCACTCCTTTGGTTTGATCCTCTTTGAGGGTCGGCACCCCCTCCTCGACGGCTATCGCCGCTAGATTGCTCTATGTTCGTATAATGAAGGTGGATTTACCAGGAACTGCGATGAAGAAGATCGACCCAGAGGATAAGGTGTTGCTCACTTGGGGAGCGGGCATTCTGGTGATCGATGTGGTGGCAATGATCGTGGATCGGTCAGGACACAAAGACCCGATGCGAATTACTACGCTGTTCATGGCCGGCAATGTGGCATGGAATGTGTTCTCGAGACTGCTCTATAAGCGGGCAGTCCGAGCCTTGTTCATTCTTGCTCCAACCTTTTTCCTCATCATAAATATCTATGCGGTAAAGACCGGTCCGTCGACTGGTGGGCACCTGCTCCTATGGCTTGGAACTAGTTGGGTGTTTCTCGGATTACTCTACGCCTGGCGAATTGGGGAAGCCAGGTTGACGGCGGCGCACATCCCGCAAATTGGAAATCAGACTCCGTGAAGCCGGTGCTGAGAACCGTGATTGGCGCTTCCTCGCTTCGATACTGGATCTTGGCAGGCATCGCTCTAGAAGTTGCACTCGTCTGTTTTGGAGTCTTTCCCCGGGCAAGGTTTGCTTTTTTGCCGATTGTAACGATAGTGCACTTCTCTCCAATGTTTATGATGAACCGAGAGTTTTCCCGACGCGAAAAGATAACCATCGCAGCCGGTGCCATCGGTTTGATTCTCTGTATCGGCATTTTCGCATCGAGGCACAATACCGCCGATCTTCACACCGACAGGGCGATTGTATTCGAGTGTGTTTGGGCGGTGTTGATGCTTGCGATGATATGGCGGCTGGGGGATTTGAAGTGCAGGGAGGTTGTATAGATGCTCAGTCCATTCCGCGATCCGCTGACGCCTCAAGCCAAGCTCGCCGTTCAATTCTGGGCCCAGATTGCGTTCTACTTTGGGCTTCTGGTGGCTGGCATCGTAACCGGACACCTCGGACCCACTCGCTTGATGCCAATGCTAATCTCGATGGTATCCCTTGTCTCTGGAGCCCGCAATCTTCCCGCATTCTATTTGGCGCCGGTGAGGGTTCTCATCCCAGTCCTTTTCTGCTTGCTCCTGTTTGCAACTTTGATTGAGCTCGACTCAAGGTATGTATTGACGGCAATCGACCACGTCCTCAACGCGGTCGCGATCACAACTTGCCTCGCGATCCTGTACACCACGGTCAAGATCGGGAACCTCATTGCGAGCGAGAAGTCTCAACTCCAGCAGCCTACTCCCTAGTCATCAGCCTGGGAAGTCGGTAAGATTCGTTGAGCCTCAAATCGCAACATGCTGATCTTCACCCGAAATTCATTCCTCTCCATCGTGGACCATGCCCAAGACGACCGGTTCGTGGTGGTTCGAGGTCGCATTCCGGGGGACATTGAGGCGATCTTTCCCGAAGCGGAAGTTTTTGAGCGCCCCGGAGCGGACTTTAAATACCAGGCGACCATCGCCAGAGACCGCGCTTCCCTGCGGATTGGACACCTCGTCAAGGAAATTCACTATGAATCCTTTGAGTCCACCATCGAGGACCCTGAGCGACGTCAGGCCTATATCCAGGTTTGGAGTGCGATGTACGAAGAGCAGATGCGCCGCGCCGAGCCCGAAGCCGCCGAGTAGGGCGGCTAGTCGATCGGCTTAAACACGCTGAGGACGTTTGAGAAGTCATCCTTCCACGGCCGGACCTTGATATCCGGGGTGGATTCCGAGAAATCGATGTCTTTGTTCAGCTTTCCGAAGTCGGCTTTGTCGCGGGCTAGGACCATCCACATGCTGGCGTAGTATCCCTTCGCGAAGTCATCGTCGCTCAGTTCTTGGTCCTCGTTGACCCGCGCAATCAGATGCAGGTCATCCGCCATCGCCTTAATCACCGGCTCTAACTTGAGATAGTGGTTGCTGATGTGAACGGCGATGATCCCGTGTGGCTCTAGCTTAGTGAGGTACAGCCTGAATGCCTCCTCGGTAAGCAGGTGAACAGGAATCGCATCGGAGCTGAAGGCGTCCAGCACGATGAGTCCAAATCGAGAGTCGGGCTGATTCGCAATAGTGAGCCTGGCGTCTCCCAGAACAATGTCCACCTTTGCCTTGCTGTCCGTTACGTAGCTGAAATACTTGGGGTTCGTTGCGATCGACTTGACGACCGGGTCGATCTCAAAATAGGTCATCGTCTGACCAGGCTCGCCGTAGGTGGCCGTCGTTCCCACTCCAAGGCCAACGAACCCGATGTGCTTTTTCGAGGTGGGACCCGAGAATGCCTTAAAGACATGGCCGAGCGGTCCACGGTGGGCGTAGTAGGTCAGCGGCTCATTCGGATGCTGCCTGTCCTGCATTCCATGGGTCGTAGTGCCATGCATGAGGCGGTAAAAGCGTCCGTTGCCGATCGTGACGATTCGATGCACGCCAAAGAAGCTGCGCCCGGTATAGATGACGCTGCCATCGGAGGAGACGTGCATTCCAAATGCGGCGAGGAGCATCGCCGCCATTGACAGGGCGTATCGCTTGGGTCGATCCACCGCGAAGAAGCACAGCGCAGCGGGGAAGCCGATCGCGATGATGGTTCTCCAAGGGCTGGGTTCCATGTGCAGGAGCTTGATCGCAACGGCAATTGCAATCGTTACGAAACCCGTGATAAGGGGGAAGATGGCATCCGCGCGGATGAACGTGTTGTCTTCAGGACGGCGAGGAGTGCGCAGGAAGCAGGCCACAACGAGGGCGAGCGGGTACTCCAAGAGTGTCTTGAAGATAAGAGGAGCCAGCGCCGCATTGAATAAGCCTCCCAAGACTCCGCCGATGGAGATCCAAAGATAGAACTCGGTGAGGTGCTTAGCATTGGGACGTGTTTCGCTGAGACGCGCATGGCACATCCAGGCCGCCACAAAGAAGGTGGTGAGGTGGAACAGCGCCAGCGGGATGATAGGTGAAGTCGACTCCAGCACCATTGCAATCGCAAGGGGGGTCACCAGCAGCGGCAGAATTCTCGCGAGAATTTTTGAGGTGAGTATCTGTCTGCGCGCGAACGCAAAAATGAAGGTGAGGAGATAGAGCCCGAGGGGCACCACCCATAGGAGCGGAATCGGGGCGATGTTCGTGGTGAGGTAGGCGGTGAGGCCAAGGAGCAGGCTGCTGGGAACTGCGCCCAAGAGCGTCCAACTCGCGCGATCCCGTGAGGTGATCGGCTTTACTTCTTCCTCTGCGGATTCCGCGACCTCAACGTTGTGCTTGGACCGGTGGAGTGCGATCGCCGCGATCGTCATCAGCGCCACCAGGGCGATATAGGCGTTTCGCCAAATCGTCGTCTGCTCGGTGAGGCCGAACCGTGGTTCAAAGAACAGTGGATAGGCGAAGAGCGCCACCATGCTGCCGACGTTGCTGGCGCTGTACAGGAAGTACGGATCCGCTCCGGCCGGGTCATCGGTGGAGGCGAACCATCGCTGCAGAAGCGGTGCTCCGGCAGAAACCGTAAAGAACACGGCGCCGACCATCGAGGCAAGAGCCGCCATCACGCCCAGGAGCGGAGCCTCCGATCCCTTTGCACCACCTGAGATGTGGGTTGCAAAGGGAAGGGTAAGTCCCGCGA
Source organism: uncultured Armatimonadota bacterium (assembly GCA_903927025.1). Taxonomy (GTDB): domain Bacteria; phylum Armatimonadota; class Fimbriimonadia; order Fimbriimonadales; family Fimbriimonadaceae; genus Fimbriimonas. The sequence goes on along the minus strand of CAIYLG010000058.1, from coordinate 639 downwards.
GGATCATCAACGGGATGTGGATAATCGCCTGTCTGCGCGCCCCCAGTTTCTTCGTGCTGAAGTGCGCGTACGCGTACCCACCCAACAGAGCGGCCTGGAAGAAAACCATCGTGGCGGTCCAGACGGCTGGAGAGCCACCAAACTCGGGAAGGATGATTTTGCCAACCATCGGTTGGACAAGAAACAGCAGCGCGGAGCTGAGGAACAGGGTAAGCGTGTAGAGAGTGCGCACGAGAACCGCTCAACCTTAGCATCTCCCACAGGAAATTAGGAGACTCGTGCGGACTTCTTGCTCTCAACAGAACCGAGTGACGGGTTGCGCCGTGGCCTAAGGTCAAGCCTCAAGCTGGGTCCGCTTCCGGAGGGTTTCATTTTCAGACAGAACCGGCAGCTCCCAAAAAGATTTAAGACGAGCCATATCAAGGGAAAGGCGCACGAATTCGCAGAAAGGTTAACCAGGGGTTGACATTGGGGATCGCTAGGAGGCTACAATATCCCTCGTTGCCGCAATGGTAGCGAAGAACTTTGAAAGAAGAATAGAGTAAACGTTCAGATAAGTAGTTCTGACGGAAATCGAATCGAAAGATTAGATAACGTTAAATTACCCGATGCCAAAGGCATTGGGCGCTGGCTGGAACC
>CAIYLG010000057.1 GCA_903927025.1 uncultured Armatimonadota bacterium | reverse complement strand
TCTCGGAGTTCTACAACAACCGTCGTCCTCACTCGGCACTCGGAGGGCTCTCTCCCGCGACCTATAAGGCAAATCTAAAGACTAAAATGGAGGCAGAGGCACTAACACTCTAGGTGGGTCAGAATCCGGGGACTAGTCACGTCTGCCGAGAGTTGCTGCAAATGAGCCCACAGCGATGATGCCAGGGCTTCGGACGGATCTTTCAGGACGGCGAGACAAGTCTCGATCGCGCGGCGAGAGTCTTGATCCTGCGGCGGGTCAAGGTCCAAAGGAAGAAACTGGAAGGCTCGAAAGAACCGCTGCGGGTCGTCCCTTCCTTGGCCTGATAGGACACTTTCAGAGATCGTTCGCTTGAGGTTGTTGGAAACTCCGGGTTGAAGCCATGTTGGAAGCTGCCCATCAGCTTGCCGATGCGCCCAACGGTACAGCTCATTCACCTCGTCGCTTAGGGTCGATCCGATCGAGGGTTGCACCAACGCTAAGCGATCAGTGGACTCTTCTAAGGGCCCTCCGTCGGTTAGCTGCAACCAGACCAGATCCACGATTTCCTTATTGACTCCGGCCCCCGTGATGTGGCTGGCAGATTTGATGCTGATTGCAAGGCGGTTTGCTGTTCCGAGGTGATCCAACGTGAGAAGGAGGTCATCAAAGTGCCAGCCAGCCGGTCGCTGACCGAATTGCACCTGTGTGACGACACCAAGATCTTGGTCGGTGAAGGGCAAGCGCGCCAGCAAAGTTAAAAGCGCCAGAGCGCCAACTTTGTCGGCGTACGTAAATCCAAAGCCTTCGGTCGCAGTTGGGGACGCCACTCTAGCCAATCGTGCCCCCGCTGCAGTCGCCTTCTAGTGGGCCAACATCGTCTAACGGGATTCCTAGCTCAACCGCTTGGGACACCACTGGTCGAGGGGGCACGTCACTGCTTCCATGAGCAAGCCAGCCAAAATTGTCGGCAGGTTCGCCAGGACTGGTCTGAGCACTTGATTTCACGGAAGATAGCTACACTGATTAATAAATGTTTATTGCGTAACCAGAATCAATATAGCAGATCCGCCCACAAGCAGCCTGTTTGCTTAACTGAGTGCCCAGTCGGCCTGCTTATCGAGCTACCATGGGCTAAGAGATTTGACGGGTCATGCATTGCATATCCGACCACCAGCGGCAATCGTCAACCGTAATTTGCTTGCCGCTCCGGTACTAGCTGGCTTAAGCTAAGTAGTCAAAGATCGTGAGCGATGCTGCGAATGGGTCAACTGTTAGAACGCCATTTCGAAGGCGGTCCGGATGAATCAGAGTAGTCGCCACGAGCATCAGATTCAGCCACTTGGCGAGCCCGTTTGGATTGGCAACGAAAACCGGCTTGCCCAAGTCCCCCTCGCCGGTGAAGCTCTTCATGATGGCAATTCCTAGGAGATTTGTCGACTCGTCGGACAGACAGCTTGCGGCGCGGATGGCCATCTTTACGAACCGCTGCGCTTGGTCTCCCATCACAACGCCAAAAACACTGAGCGCAGCGCCTGTTAGTCCAAATTTGGTGGCTTTTGTAGTTGTTACCCAGCCTTCGATGTCATCCAGTTTCAAGTCACCAATGAACTGCCAAAGGCTAATGGCGTGATTTGGGCTTGGAAAGATCTCGTCTGTCAGTGGCCTGCCAGAGGCGACCTCGTATACCTTGAACTTGAGATCGTAATATTGCGATGCTTCACGCTCAAATTCCGCCTGCAGTCGGTCCCATTCGCTCTTCTTCGCCTTAGCAACACCGACGAGTAGCCGGAGGTCAGCCTCATTTTGGCCACGATGATCCTCACTCGGCTGCGAACTTGAGACCCGCTGGCACGATCTAAGCAATTGCCGGTATGCGTCATCTCGGTTTGGGCCGCGCCAATCGATGTATTTGAATTGCGCCAGGGACCCTTTGATGGGAGCGTCATCTAATCGCAGCGGAATGAGTCGGCGCTCCCTGTTCAGCGGATCACGAAACCGGAAGGTTTGCGCCTCCAATTGCGCCCAATCCGAACCGAACGCCTGGGCTGACATGCAGAGCACGAGATGTAGCGATTGCTCCAAGCCGGTTTCAACGAGAGAAGGGATGCTGTCGCCAGGCTGTATCACCCAGTCATCAAGCCAGACTCTAAGTCCATCACTTCGCAGCCGCTCGGCAATCGGGACAACCACGTCCTTGTCGAGCGAGCTGTGACTAAGGAATACGTCGAAGACATCGGAAGGACTCATGGACGTAGAGCGATCACCCCTTTTCTCCTCATATCGGAAATAACCCGCCGCACGAAGACGAGGAGAAGGCTTAGGACCCTGACGTGATTGAGATAGTCGATGTGAAATTCTATGGCGTTCAAAGTTGCTCCAGTTCCATCATGAAAACAGCCATCGCGCGCCTCATAACGAATGTTATAGTGTCCAAATCTGTTTCGCAGGTGACGATCCATCTCCGCCATGAACCTGGACATGCTTGGCAGTTCGGTCGATATAAATTCGCGATCTGCAGCGACCATCTTTAATGTTGTTGCCAGAGTTTTATGCGCCCCGTTGCTCCAATGGCTTGGATCTCCACGCTTCGCTAGATTAAGACAACAGCCGAGAAAAGCAAGAAGCTTAGTGGAAACCTCAAACGCCTCAACGTATAGACTTTGCAGTTCTGTGTAGTCATCCCGGAAGAGCCGGTAATCAGAGAAGCCCGTATTTGACATCACCTCCACAGATTCACCAACAAGACCCGGGATAGCTGCGTCAAAGAGGAGTAACGTTCTCTCACAAAGGTCGATCAGCCTGTCAACGTGAGCAGACAGGCCTTCAGCGTCAAACTCGTGGAGCAGCGATTCGTACCCTGAATGCCCGTTTAGTCTATTTAGTAGTTGCATGATGTCTCGATCAGCAACGGACCTTTCGGGTTCAACGAAGCAGAGGTCCATCATAGTTTGGAGTCCGCTCCCAATGAGGGAGAAGTCGTCTTTGCCTGAGCAACCAGGCACTGCATTTGTACAAACGCGGAGATTAGTCGAGTCGCCGCTTCGCCAACAACTGACCGCCCGCCTTAAGTCTGGAAGATGCCCCAAAACGACATGATTGAGCTCATTCCAGTTCTCTGAGGCCTTGGCCAAGTACTCCTGGTCTGAGTCAGAAAAAACCCGAATCCAGACAGAACCACCAAGTTTCAAGCCTTGCCCCTTAAAGCTCTTGTGAACTGGTATATCTGCAGCAACCGTTAACCCAGGAAGCGCATCGTGGTCGCCAGTGACAATGCTTGTCCAGTCAAAGTCCTTGGTTTCGATGGCGAGCCCGGTAGTCTCATATTTCTTAACGTAGGTGCAACGTAATACGGTCTTGCACTGAGGGCATGGAAACGCAAGGCGACTCCGAGTGTTGAGGCCGACTACGTAGGCCAAAACGAACTCCTTCTTGCAGGTTGAGCATCTATGAACATTTCTGTTGACCATCGTCCATTCGTTCTACCAGGATGCCCAATATCCACACGACTGAACCAGAGATGGTTGGCAGGTGGTGACCCGAATCTGCGGCCCCGGTTCGCCGTGAGACTTGCCAATTGATGACCCCTACGAAACCTTCGTAGGGGTCATCAATTGAGAGACCTTTGAGAGACCGAGGGGGTCCAAAAAGCAAAAAAGCCACCCGAATGGCGTGGAGCCCCACGAATGGCGTAGAGCCCACGAATGGCGTAGAGCCGTGACTTCTAGGTTCATTTGAACCTAAGAGTATGGTGGGCGGTACAGGACTTGAACCTGTGACCCCTACAGTGTCATTGTAGTGCTCTACCACTGAGCTAACCGCCCCCGGGGTTGCGACGCGTTGGTCGTCGCAGGACGGTGGATTATGGGATTTTTGTGGATCAGAAGTCAAGGCTGGTCGGTTCTTGCTTGGGGATACATTGACAAGAACCTCGAAGAAGTTTCTTGCCTCTGCAGGCGTGTCACAATCTCGGGTCACGGATGAGCAGGGAAGGTTGGGTGGGGGCGATGAGGCTTTGGATGGGGGCGGTGCTCTTGGTTTCGCTTGCCTACGCCCGCACGGATGTTCCAAGTGTCCAAGCGAAGAGGCTCGCGCATCCGCCAAAGTCCAATGCGGACCCTTCTGACCCGGCTTGGCAAGACTGTCCCGTCGCCACGCCTTTCCTCGACACTTTCACCGAAAGGCCCGCCCCGGATCAGACGGAGGGGAGGCTGGCTTACGACGAGGAAGCGCTCTATGCACTCTTCGTCTGCCACGACAGCAAGCCAGATCAGATCATCGGACGCGAGATCGAGCCAGAGGCGACCTTCAATGGCGAAGACACGGTGACCCTGTCTTTAGACACGTTCAACAGCCACAGCGGTGCTTCGCTTTCCAAATTCACCGTCAACGCGATCAACACCCAGGCTGAGACCATCGCGGGCGGACACAGCAGCAAGGCAGAGTGGCGAGGGGTCTGGAAAAGTTGGACCAAACGCTTTGCGGGCGGATACATCGTTGAGATGCGGATTCCGTGGCGGATCCTCGGCTACCCAAACTCAAAAACGCCTATCGACATGGACCTGAACTTTGATCGGTATCAGGCCCACACCAAAACATCTTCCCAGTGGGCGTTTGTCACCCCAAACTTCAACCCGCAGCTTCTTGGCCACCTAAGGGGAATTCTCCCGCCGGAAAAGGACTCCCGTTCCCGCTGGCAGTTCTTGGCTTACGATGCTCCTCAGATTGAAAATGGAGCGTTCAGCAACCGAATCGGCGTGGATGGACGCTATGCGGTGTCCAGCCAGCAAACGGCGCTATTCAGCATCAGTCCAGACTTCCTGAACATCGAGCAGCAGATTGCGGGCGTCTCGTTTGTCCATACCGAGCGCTTTCTAAAGGACGCCCGCCCCTTCTTTACTGAGGGTGGGGATTATTTCAACCCAATTGGTGAATTCGAATTCGGCATCCCGTTCTACAGCAACCGAATTGGGCCCCTCAGCTTTGGCACCAAGTTCTACGGCCAGGTTTCGCCCAACTCCAAATTGGGCACCATGGCGTTGGAGGAGAGCAACGGCTCGACCGTCACGTTCACGAACCTGCAGCTGAACCCTGATCCGACGCTGGGTGGCTCTGTCTTCGCCACCACGTATGTGAACGGTGGGTCCAGCGACCTGTTGGTGGGAGCGACCGGCAACAAGAAGTGGGGGCAGTGGTTTGGCCACTTTAGCGGTGCTGAGGATTCCGTCAACAACCAAACTGATGCGGCTGGGAACGTCGCCCTAGGGTATCAGGGCTCCAAGTTCTTGACTCAGGTGCAAGGTATCTGGGTGGACACCAGCTTCAATCCAATCCTTGGCTACGTTCCGTGGCAAGATCGGCGCGGTGCGTACAGCTACTCGAATTACTCCGACACGATTGAGAAAGGTCCGATTCACGACTGGAACATGTTCGTGTACACGCCAGCGTTCTATCAGACGGGCGGCATCATCCAGGAGCGAGGCCTTCAGGCCGGTGTGACGCTGAACACCCGGACCGATCAGTCGATTGCCATCAACCGCAGCATCACTGATTACCAGTCGGGAACCGACGACAATTGGGACATCGCCACCACGTTCAATGCCTCCAACCGATTCCGGCAGTTTGGGCTGGAGTATCTGTTCGGTACCCAGAACAGCATTCCGTCTCGTTATCTGGATGTGAAGGGAAGCGTCAGGGTGCTCCGAAGCATGGATATTGGGCTCGAACAGTCGATCCTCTGCTTTTCCCCTGGTGCCCGGCAGTCGATTGCCACCCTAGGCTGGCAGATCGACAGCAAGCGGTCGATCACAGGTCGGTTTGTGGATACCGATGGGTTCCAGAACTTCTTCCTCTCCTTTAAGAATGCTGGCGGCGAAGGCACCGAGACCTATCTGATCATCGGCGATCCGAACGCGCTCACTTTTGCGAAGAGGGTGAGTCTGAAGTTTGTCTGGGCGTTTTAGGCGGATTCCGTCCGTGGATCCGCGGGCATCTAGCCCGCATGTAAGAGGGGGTTTTAACCTCGTTGAGGTAGGTTTCTGGCTTATCGCCGGCCGTGGGAAGTCCAATCCTGATTGGTTTCAGCCATCTACAAGGCTTCACCGCTTCGTGGGGGGGGCGCAAGGCGGCCCGTCGACTTTCAAACCTGCAACGCTTTGTACCAGGGTAGCCCGAGCTTTGCTCGTGCAACCCTTCGCTGTGTTAAACAATCCCTTCGGGATATTTACTCCAACTCTGGCCTTTCATCCAGGGTAGCCCGAGCTTTGCTCGTGCAACCCTTCGCTGTGTCAAGCAATCCCTTCGGGATATTTTCTCCAAATCTGGCCTGTCATCCAGGGTAGCCCGAACTTTGCTTGTGCAGCCCTTCGCTGTGTCAAGCAATCCCTTCGGGATATTCGAAACGCAACGGCATTGTGGCGGGCAGGAGGGTGGCTCCTGCCCGCCACAACGGCTACTTAGAAGCGATATCCGATGCCGATGGAGTAGAGGTTGGGGTTCACGTCTACGTTGGTGACGATGGCGCCGGCGGCCTTTACGTTGGTGTGGATGTTCACGTGCTTGAAGTCAAGGTTGACGACCCATCGCTCGTTGAGCTTGTAGTCGATACCGAGTTCGTAGGCAAGCCCGAGGCTTGTCTTGGTGACGTCCAATGGGGTTCCAGCGGCGTTGAGGCTGCTGCTGGTGACCATCGTGAAGTTAAGGCCGAGGCCCACGTATGGGTCGTACGGTGTGTTTGGGATGGGATAGTGATACTGACCCATCAGAGTGGGGGGCAGGTGAGTGAGGGTGCCGATGTGGCCCACGCCAGCAATGCTGACATCGTGCTGCTGTGGATAGGTGAGAACCAGTTCTGCGGAGAGGTTCTTTGAGAAGGCGTAGGAGAAGTCGACTTCCGGAAAAGCCTTCGTGCTGAGGTGAACGGCATCGGCCGGAATAGCGGTTCCACCAAAGTCGAATGCGCCGGAATTGTTCGCGGGGACGAGGTCAAGTGCTCGAACGCGGACCATCCATGGGTGAAGCGGCTTGTCGTTTTGATCAGCCATGCCAACCGCGGACAACGCGGCGAGGCCAGCTACGAGAAACAGCGTAAATTTCAAGATTCCCTCCGTGGCGACATCGGCGATTTTGATGCCGCGACGACAGAAGGCTACTTGCACAAAGTGTGCGTTGTCTGGGGTTGAAATTCAGTCCATCCAACGCTTGACCCTCAGATGACTAGGTTCAAAAAGTAGGAAGGCCAGCTCTTTCGAGCCGGCCGTTCTTTACTTCGTATAGTCGTCTCTGAACATCAGATTGACCTGGTGCTCAAACATCCTGTTGTAGGTGTTGAGGAAGCTGTGCTGCTCCTTAGGTTCCGTGTCCTGCGACTTATTCGATTGTTTAATCTTGCTCAGCGCATTGAAGCGAGGCAAGGCTATGGATGTCCATCTTCGGACTGTAACGATCATAAGACCTCCTGTCGTTAATGGCACTTGAATGAACCCGTGCCGCGGGCGGACGATATCGGTGTCCTAGACTCAGGAGTCAGCTTTGAATAGACTGGTCAACTTTGATCAATGGGGATTATACCCCCTCGGTTTCTACGTAAAGCCCCGGAAAAGCGTTACCCTTATGTTAAGGAATGCCAGCTGGAGCGCTGGCTTCAGCCGGCTGGCGGCGTGTGCTGTTGAACGTGCCCGGCATGTTTCGCATTCCAGGGCGGACGCCAGAGCGTCGACCCTTCGCTTTGCAGAAACCACCCCTTTGGGGGTGATCACCCGCTACAGAAGTGGCTTGATGAACCGAGTCATGATGGGGAAGAGGTCGTCGGCTTTGGGCGGGACTCCCATGATTGTGCGGGAGACTTTGCCGTCTTTGCCGATGATCACGAAAGCAGGGATGCCGTCGGGACCGAAGCTGGCGAGGAGGGCGTCGTTCTGGGTGGTGAACTTGTAGGTGTAGCCGTGCTCCTTCGCGTACGCGGCGGCGATGCTCTTGGGGTTGCCTTCCGCTTCTGCGCCAATCACCACCAGACCCTTAGATCCGTAGGTTTTGTACAGCTTCTGCATCACTGGCGAAGCCGCTTTGCAGGGACCGCACCAGCTTGCCCAGAAGTCAAGAAGCACTACTTTGCCCTTCAGGCTTGCGTTGGTCCAAACCTTTCCGCTGGTGTCCTTCATCTTGAAGGCGGGGGCTGGCTTGCCCTCCCAGCTGGCGAATTTGTCTGCGCCGAACGCGGCGGAAGCGACGGCGATAAGGCCAACGGCGAACGGCAGTGTGTTCCTGAGTTTCATGGTTTCTTCTAAATCCGCTTATCGAAGCGGGGGTTTGATATTCAATTATCCTGGTTCCGGTTCATAATCGCCGAGTGAAACGCTGGATCGGTGCCCTCATTGCGACGGCGCTCGCCTGTATTCCGATCCTGTTTGCCCGGGTTTCTTCGCAGAGCCTATTTCTCGATACGGATACTAAGTTCATCTTGTTGGGTATTCGTTCCAAGAATTCGCCATTCGGGTGGTTTTTCTCCGATTGGCCCCTTGGAAATCACTTTTATCGCCCGGTCAGCACGCTTAGCTTCGAGTTGGACAACCGACTGTTTCATGACAGCGCTGCCGGCTACGGTTTGACCAATGCGCTGCTTTGCGTGGCTTGCGTCTTTCTTCTCCTGTGGCTCCTCCGCGAGATCACGGACAATCCCCTCGTTTCTGGGCTCGGAGCCGCACTGTTCGCCCTCCAATCCTCCGGCCATTCTGACGTTCTATTGATCCCCTTGGAGTGGGCGGCAATTGCGATCGCGATTCTTGGTGCCATGCGGCACGGACTGCGAGTCCTGAGATGGCTCCCGGCTCCTTTAGTGTTGTGGTACTCGATCCAGGAGACGGCAGGGGGAGCTTCGCTTGCCGGCGGCACGATTGGGTGGCTGCCCGGCCGAACGGCTACGGTGATGACGGTGTTCACCCTCGCATCCATGGCGGCCTACGCAAGATATGAGCGGACAAGTGCCATTCGAGCCGTCCGACCCATCACGGCGGTGGATTTGCCTGCAACTCGGACGTCTATTGCCAAAAAGGCTGCCGGGCCCTTCGTCTGGCTCTGGGGTGCGGTAAGCGTCCTCTGTGCGGCGCTCGCCTTTGGTGCGTACGAACAAGCCGTGATGCTCCCAGCGGAACTGCTTGCCGTTGCCATCACGATGAAGTTTTCTGGCTTCCGAGTGCGATGGGGGTGGCAGGCAGCCTTTTGGTCCCTCTTGGTTGGCTACCTTGCGGTGCGGCACGCGGTGATTCCTGCGGGTGTTTCGTCTTATCAGGCTCAGCAGTACCGGCATGGGCCAGGTGTGTGGCTATCGCTCCTGGACTACGCCTTTCCGGCCCTCAATACGATCTCCGGCTTCATCGCCACGCTAGACCAGGGGTGGTTCCTGGTCATGAACTCTGGGTTCTATCTATTCTTCGTGGGGCTTGGCAGCAACATCACGGCGTTCTACCAGGCTCGCCGCCGGTGGGTTTGGGCACTGGCAGGATACGGAATGAGCTTCATCGCGTTCCTGCCGATGGCATGGGTCAAGCAGTTCCCTCACTACAGCTATTGGCCGCTGGCGATGCGCTCGCTCTTCACAGTGACGCTCTTCCTGGTGGCAGGAGAGCTGACTGTCAGCGCGTGGTCGCCCCCAAGTCGGCAAGCGCCGAAACGACTCGATCCCGCACCTGGTTCGCTTCCTCGTCTGTAAAGGTGGAGTCCGGCTTGCGGAGCTGAATCGCGATGCCGAGAGCATGTTTGCCCTCTGGAATCCCCTGGCCAGAGAAGACGTCAAACAGCCAGTGCCGCTCCAAGACCGCCCCGCCTGCCTCCTCGATCCTGACGGCGACATCGCCATAGTCGACAGATTTGTCAAGCAGGACGGACATATCACGGCGAACCGCAGGATGTCTGCTGACGCTGTGGAGTTTGAGGCCAGTCGACCGTGCCTCGAATGCTTTTGCTAGCCGGATCTCGGCGACGATGGTGTCGGGTGGCAGGGAAGTCTCTTTCGCGACATCTGGGTGCAGCTGGCCGAGAATGCCGAAAGCGATGTCTCCATTGCTGAGCACCGCCTGTCGAGTTGGATGTAGGCGAGGGTCGAGTTCGGTTGGAGGGGTGAGCGTCGCGCTGACACCCACTTGACCCAGAATGGCGTCCAGATCTCCCTTAACGGTAAAGAACGAGACCTGGCCAGATTCCTTCACGCTCCAGTCTCCACTCAGAAGCGGTCCAGATGCGAGGATGCCAAGGCGAATTTCTTCTTCATAGGAGGGATCCGTGCCCCAGAAAACATGTCCAATTTCAAAGGCTCGGACCTCCTTTGGGTTGTTGCGTCGTGCGACTTCTCCAAGGCTGGAAAGGACGGAGCTCCGCAGGTATGCCATGTCTGGAGAGGATGGCGTTCGTGGCCCAATCCGGGGTGTTCCTGGTGCGTCCAGCGGGTGAAGATTCCCAAGGGAATGACTCACCGTTTCGTTGTATCCGGCGTTAAGTGCGGCGTCTCGAAGCCAGTCGGTCCACAACTGGAATCCCTGGGGTCCTCCAAGCGTGGTCGTCCCCTGGATCATCGTCTCAGGAATCTGATCATAGCCGTGAACGCGGCCCAACTCCTCGATGAGGTCTATCTCGCGCACGATGTCCGGACGCCATGTTGGGGTTTGAACAGAGTATTCACCCGGGCCGGAGAGTTCAATTGTAAATCCCAGGCGAGACAGGTAGGAACCTGCCTGCTCCTCGGTGATTGGCATCCCTAGCATCGTGCTTGCACGGTTCACCCTGAGGGTGAGCGTTTTAGGCGTTGGATGCACCGGGTAGACGTCGACAATCGCTGTGGACACAATCCCCGGGTCTGCTGCGGAGAGCAGGCTGAAGCACCTGTGGATGGCAGCGGCAACTCCGGCGGGGTCAACGCTTCGCTCAAAGCGGTATGAGGCTTCCGTATTTAGCCCAAGCTGTTTGCGGGTTCTGCGAACGCTCGTGTTCAAAAAGTGAGCGGATTCAAGCAAGACGGTTTTTGTGGACTCACTGACCTCCGTTTCCGCGCCACCCATAATGCCGGCGGCCGCGATCGGCTTTGCAGCATCGCAGATCATCATCTGATCTGGTTGCAGCTTGTGTCCGATGCCATTGAGCGTGGTGAGCTCTTCACCCAACTCCGCCTTCCGCACCACGATTCTGTTCTCTGCAAGGAGTTCGTAGTCAAAGGCATGCAGTGGCTGCCCAACTTCTAGCATCACGTAGTTGGTGACATCAACCCAAAGGCTGATGGGTCTCATTCCAGCTTGCCTGAGGCGCTTCTGCATCCACGCTTCCGATTCTCTGTGGCTAGCCCCGGTAAGGACGCTGCATGCGTAGCGCGAGCAGTCCGTCGTACGGATATCGACCGAAGTAGGAGCAGGGGTGGTTCCAAGTTGAACGGATGCAAATCCATTTGTCGCAGACAGATAAAGCGGAGTGGGCAGGGAAGAGGCATCCTTCGCAAGAACTTCTCGTGCCAATCCAAACACCGAAAGCCCATCCCCGCGATTGCTCATCACCTTGATGTCGAGTACAGAATCGTCTTCGGCCTCTTCGATGCCTTCCAGCTCAAAGCCAGCCATGGTGAGCAGGTGGCCAATCGCTTCAGCGTCGAGAGCTGTCTCAACAAAATCGCGGAGCATCGCGTACGGAAATTTCATGCGTTGGAGATTTTACTTTGTGTGGCAGCTTCGGAGCCGTGAAGGGCGATTCATCGACTAAACGGAACAAAATCGGTGCGTCGACGTATGAAATCCTGGTAGTGTTGCGTGCTGGAAACTGGGGTGGTAAATATTCCTAACAACTCTATCCATGTCAGGAGGAATATCCGGTCGCGAAACCTCTCTGTTCCGACCACAATGGCAGCACCTGTGTATGTCACATAAAAGCGCTACCGCATTTCCGAAAGTCACGATTCCAGCATCAAATTCAAGTTCGGTTCGGATAAGAAACGCTAAATCGGACCTATTTTTCAGGCGATTTTTTGCCTATCGACATCGTTTGGTGTATCCTCCCCGTACTGTATTTGTGGCTGGTAGGACGAGCCTAAGACATTAAGCATAGGCCAATGTCTAACCGGTTAAACCAGAGAAATTAGACTGAGAGGGCGTTCCGATTCGAACTGGTCCAATACACAAAAGATTCATACCAACCGTTGAGGCGTTTGGAGAGAGAAAGACGCTCTTAGAGTGGTCACGCGATCCGAGGTGTGTCGTTAGATACGGCACGCTGGCTCATCGTATTTCTCAGAATTGGGACACGGAACAGGCCATCTCACGTGCGGTGGAGCACAGAGAGAGGCATCATAGTCGACCCCAAAAGACGGTGGCTGCCTTTGGCGAAACAAAGACGGTTGATGAGTGGGAACGAGATGAGCGGTGTCAGGTCGCCATCAACGTGTTCATGCGTCGAATCCAGCACGGCTGGAGTTCCGAAATGGCCCTGACGGCGCCAGTGGCCTCCGCTCGCGGCAAGCGAGGCGGGGCGGCTTTGATTTACGAAGCGTATGGGGAGTCCAAAACGATCCGGGATTGGGCGCAGGATGAGCGATGCAAAGTCTCCGAAATGACGCTCAGAAAGAATCTTCAATCCGGAATGGCGCCTGAGGAGGCGTTCGTCTTTCGCAGGAAGCCGGGTCGACACTTTGTCGCTTCGGTTGAAGAGCCTGGAGGCAAGGTTTCCGAGTTCTACCAAGTTCTGGAGCTGCTCCGCGAAGGTGCCGAGCTTTGGGTGTATGCGGCTTCCGGTGTTCGACGGATTTCGCTGATTCATGGTGAGATGCGGCTTACCATTCCCGAAGAGCACTTCAGCACCCTCCTCAGTCAGCAACTGATTGAAAAGTCATTTGAGACCGACACGATCAAGAACTTTGAGCTGACTGAGAAAGGCAAAGCTGACGCCGCGTAGCGCTCGTTACTTTTTGGGATACCACCAGAGGCTGTTGTCGGTTGGGTTGACCACAAGGAATCCGTCCTTGAGGAGGGCAGAGGAGCCAACGTTTTGGTTGTTCTGCCCAGATTGTCCGGTCTGGCCCAAGCCGATCCCAGCAAGAGTGCTGATCTCTGGCTGATTAGGAGAGCGTCCTTCCAGCATGGCCTTCACTGTCCAAGGGTCGGCATGCCTAATCTGAAGGCGAACCGGGACTCGGTTATCGACCTGTCGCTTGTTGCCGCTGCTGGCGAACACTCCCGCACAAAGAACGCCCATCAGGCTAAGAATGAGAAGTGACTTCATGGAGTTACTGACGCCTAGGTCTTACGGGCGTTTCGGAAGACAGTTGTTATTGACGTGAGCATTCCGCCTGCGCCGTTTGGTTGAAATTGCTCGTCTGAACATGGAGCCATGCAAAATGGTGGCCCAACCGGGCAAAATCAAAACAATGCTTCCGAAGTCACTAGAAAAGCACGAAACCAAGTTCGTAATGTTCCTTGCCTGGGTGGTGGTGCCAACCGTATTTACGCTGTTGGGCTTCTATCTCGGGACGATTTTTGGGAATCGGGAGCACAAAGTCGACCTACAGACGTCAGACATCCACTCTGGAGCTCAGTACGCGGCGATCTTTTTCTGCGTCAGCATCGTCGCAGCCATCATCGTAAGCATCATCATCCCGCCAGTCATCGCCAAAGACTATGCGGATCGAGAAGCTCGATGGGACGATCGAGTGAACCACAAGCACTAAGTTTCGGCTAAGAACCATGTCCGGGGTATTGTCGCCCTTTCCAGGTGACTGCCCCTTTTTTGTGCCAAGCCATGGACCGCAGGATGGTGAATCCGCCGATGGTGATCGCTATCGGAAGAAGAATCACACCGTAGGGCTTTGCCCGAACGGTGAAGCAGGCGAAGAGCCCGCTTAGCAGCAGGAGCGCAAGGCAAATGTATTTGGCTGACCCTGCAAGGAGCCAGCCCCATGCCACGAAGGCGAGCAGGGCGGCTAATCCAATGGACCCGACGGTTGATCCGGTGATTTCATAGGAGTTTTTGGACATCCCGTCCAGTGTCTGCCTCCAATTGTCATACATCTTCACTGCCATCACCCGCGACAGGTTCACGACCTCGACTCCAATTCCCTTATCCGCACAGAGGCGACCGATCAGGACATCTTCGAGAATGCGGCCCTTGAGGAGTTCGTTTGGCCATAGGTCAGTGTAGGTCTGCATTCGCCAAAGGCCGAATTGTCCATTCGTAAAGCGGTTGTGGCCCTTGCCGCTGGCGGTTACCAAGCCATAGGGATTGGTCGCAAGCAGAACCCATCCGACCCAACCCAGGAAGAGCGGTTCGATTCCTTCGCCTGGAATGATTCGGGGAAAGCCGCTGACAACGGAGGTTTGCCTTGGCAAGCTTTGGATGAGGGATTCAATTCCCGCCACAAATCCAGGCTCCGGATAGACGTCTGCATCAAGGAAGAGGATCCATTCCGCATTGGCATCTTCCGCCGCAGCGCGTGCCAGCTCATGACATGCTCGGTTCTTACCCGTCCAGCCATCGGGAAGGGATTCTCGAGGCTGAAGGAGGATTGCTCCTGAATTCCGAATCACTTGGGCGGTTCCGTCCGAGGATTCATCGTCGAACACGTAAACTTTGGGACGGCTAGTGCCGTGCGAACCCGACCCTAATAACCCGGGAAGAAGCCGAGCCAGGTTCCTTTCTTCGTTGCGCGCTGGAATGAGGATGCAGACGCGCTGGTTGGGCTCCTCAGATACGGTGGACCCTTCGCTCGGTCTCGGCCGACGCATCAAGAGCAGGTTCACGCACGTGATCGCGGAGAAGGTGCCGTAGAAGCACTCCAGAAAGATCGCGAACACAGAATGATTGTGGACGAATTTCGACGACTACTTGGAAGAAGTCGACGCGCTGCTCATCATTGGCAGATTGGCAACAAAGGTTTGAAGCTGGGCGCACACAGGACGGTGCTTGCCATCCTTGTCGAGGAGAGCCATCGGATTCGCGGAATCCTTCGAGTAATCGCCGACGAACGCCCCTGCATACCCTTGCTGAACCGCATTGGTTAGGAAGGCAACGTCTGCCTTCGCCTGAAGGTCGCCATCCACCTTAGTTGACTTCGGTCCGCAGGCGCCGAGGATGACAGGCCGATCGACCCGCAGCTCCTTCACGGATGGCAGCAATCCCGAGTCGTCGTAGGTTTGGAAGTCATAAAAATCGAGACCGAGTCGGGAGAGTTTGCCTGCCTTGAGGTTTTGCGCTCCATGGAGCCCGGACCCTGCCGTCACAAGCCGAGAAGAGTCCACCGACTTAATGAAGTCCGTGCAGGACTTGATGTAGTCGCGTGCCTGTTCCCAAGTCGCGCCCTTATCGGTTCCATTGCCATCCTTGCCGGCAACTTCCGCTTCAACTTGTCCGAGGATGCCGACCGCCATGACTGAAGCCCTTCCGCGAAGCTTCGCCATCAGCGGAGAAACCGCATTCTTTAGAAAGGCTGTTCTTGCGGCGGTATCCGTGATCGGATTCTTTGCCGGAGATCCCTGCCATGGTGAGGAGAGCGTGAGATAGATTTGGAGCTTGCTGGATTCAGCTTTTCCGACCAAGTCGGTAAGGTTCTTGACGAACACATCGTCCAATCCAGTCACCACGCCGTTGGCGTCCAGCTTAAGCCCGTCTAAATGCTTGAATGCGGTGAGGCGAACGACGTTGACGCCGAATCCAGCCACGTCCTGAAGAGCCGAAGTCACTCCCTTGGGACTATATGCGGAATCAGTGCTTGAAGCACTGGCTCGACCGAATTCATGGTCTGGAGTGCCGGAGACGCTTGAGAGTTCAGTTCCCGCAATAAAAGTTGGCTTTCCTTGGATCGGAAGCAGCTTGGCGCCAAGGGTTGAGGCGCTCATTGACGTCGCCGTTGATAAAGGTTGGTTGAAACTGTTGGGCTGCGAGGCGTAACCCGTCATGTCAGTTGCCTGGGAACCGCCGCAGCCGGTCAAAAGGAAGCCGCTGGAAAGAATGGCGATGCCTGCGTAGGTTTTAGTTGATTTCATGGCGGATCTGGGTCTTTGCGCCTCTGCAAGCGCAAATGCTGAAAGTTTCGCTACCCTGAAGTATGACGCTGGCTGTTGCCATCACGGTTCCCGATAGGGCTAGAGACTGCGAGGAGCAGAACCTATGATCTTTGCAATAGGCGATATTCACGGACAATGCCAAAAGCTGACGAACCTGTTGGACCAGTTGGCACAATTTGGAATGACCGACGAGGACACGCTGGTCTTCATCGGAGACTATATTGATCGGGGACCTGATACCAAAGGGGTGCTGGATCTCCTGATCCATCTGGAGGCGACTCGGCCGAACACGATCTTTCTTCGTGGAAATCACGAGCAGATGATCCTTGATGCCCGAGAGCGGTTCGACTCAGACTTTGATGCAAAGAATCCATTGGGCACATCCGAGACGGGGACCTTTTGGTTCACAGAAGGTTCTGCCGCTACTCTAGCTTCCTACAACAAGAAGGGTGTTCATTGGGTCCGTCAGATCCCAGAGGAGCATTGGCAATTCATGCTGAGGACTCGGATGGAGTTTGAGCTGTTGCCGTATCTGTTCGTGCACGCGGGCATTGTTCCCAAAGGTGTTAAGTTCGACTTTAACGGCATTCCGGTGGATCCCAGGCTCTGGATCCGCTATGAGTTCATCGCCAGTCAGGACGATTTCGGAGGAAGAATTGTCATCTTTGGGCATACGCCAACGTCTTCCGGAGAGCCGATGATTCAGACCAACAAGATTGCTATCGATACTGGTGCCGGCTATGGCGGACCGTTGACGGCGGTTCTTCTGCCGCCCATATTTCGCTCGCGGGAAGTCAGAGTTTTTCAGGCGGTCTGAATAATTCAGGAATCCTTGGACCCGGCAGGAATCCGTCGTACAATTCTTCGTTACCGCCTTAACAAAATCTTCACCAATATCTAAACGGAGTCGATGCACTTTGGACAGGTGAAGCGTCTATAACTGGCAAGAGATGAGTAAGGGAGACGCCACCATACGCAGAAATCTTGGGTGGCCGCCGGCCTGGCGGGACACCGCGATAATACGTGTGTCAGGTCAGCCTGCCAGACAGACCCGTGTGCGTGCGCATACGGGTCTTTTTTGTTATGAAATAGGTTCGAATCATCTCTTTCATTCGCCGGAGGAGACCGGCTAGGGAGTTCAGGACATGTCCATGCACGAAGTACTCGTTCTCAACAGCAACTATGAGCCGCTGAACGTTTGCAACATGCGGCGCGCCATCTCACTTTTGCTTCTCGGCAAAGCAGAAGTGTTGGAGCACCGGCACTCACCTCTAACCACGATCAACGGTCCGCACAAAGCGCCCTCAGTGCTAAAAATGCGCTATCAGGTTCGACGTCCAATGCCTCAGCTGAGGCTATCGCGTCACTCGGTTTTGGCGCGAGACAGCTACACGTGTCAATACTGTGGCGTTCGCGGAAAGGATCTCACCATCGACCACGTGCTGCCAAAGTGGGCGGGTGGTCCTCACACTTGGGACAATCTGGTTGCCTGTTGCCGAAGATGCAACCTCAAGAAGGCGGACAAGACGCCGCAGCAGGCGCACATGAAACTGGCTCGAAAGCCAAAGAGGCCACACTTCGTGCCGTACCTGTCTCTGCCGCTCTATCTAAAGGCGCAGGGAAGAGACGAGTGGAGAATGTTCTTGCCATACTTCGAAGAGTTCTCAGGTGAGGCGTGCCTGGAACAATCAGCATAGGAATCCCGGTAAAGTTTAGGGAAGGCAAGCAAATTTGCTGGAAATCCGTAGGGCGGTGATCCGTCTATTCACGGTAAACTTGGCATTATTGTCCAAACTCGCTACACTAGCTTTGTTTGAACCTGCCACGGAAGGAGGGTTTTGATGGGTGCATATTTAATCAAGGGTGGCGCGAGGCTACTCGGAGAAGTTGATGTAGCCGGCAGCAAAAATGCCGCGCTCGCGATTATGTCAGCAGTTGTGCTGGCAGAAGGGACGACGATTCTTCATAACGTCCCCAACGTTTCAGACACCAAGACAAAGGCCAAGTTGCTCGAAGTGTTTGGAGCAAAAGTACAGTGGGTCGAAGGCTCTCTAATCATCGATTGCACGCACCTCCATGACGGAGAGGCGGATGAAGAGATGGTTCGCTCCATTCGAACTTCGTTTTATCTGCTCGGTCCGCTGGTTTCGCGGATTGGCTTTGTCACTTTGCCAGCCCCAGGCGGCTGCAAGATCGGTGCTCGACCTGTCGACCTCCACGTCAAGGGCCTGCGGGCGCTTGGTGCGGACCTCGACCTAAGCGACGGCCGCTACACGGTTCGCGCCAATCAGCTAGTTGGAACCGAGATTTATCTCGACGTCCCCAGCGCCGGTGCCACGCAGCACCTCATGGCAACCGCAACCCTTGCGAAGGGCATCACAGTTATCCAGAACGCCGCAGTAGAGCCTGAAGTGACAGCTCTTGCCGACTTCCTTAATCGCATGGGTGCGAAGGTGGAAGGGGCAGGGACAAGCACGATCAGCATTCAAGGCGTTTCTCGTCTCGAAGCTTGCGGCTATACGATTCCGACCGACCGTCTTCAAGCAGGAACCTATCTGCTTGCCGGTGCTATCACTGGTGGCGACGTGACCGTAAGAGGCATCATTCCTGAGAATCAAGCGGCAGTCATCAACAAGCTCCGAGAAATTGGAGCCGATGTTGCAGAGGGGCCAGACTGGCTTCGTGTTAAGTCCGACGGTGGACTCAAAGGCGTGCGCATCAAAACAATGCCGTACCCTGGATTCCCGACCGACATGCAGCAACCGATGGCGGCCCTGCTGACCGTTTGCGAAGGCATGAGCGTGGTGGAAGAGACGATATATGAAAGTCGGATCGGCCACGTCCAGGAACTCAACCGAATGGGAGCCAGCATCTTGCAGGAAGGACGAACTACGATTATCACCGGTTCTTCCAAGCTGAAGGGTGCCAGCGTGACGGCAAGCGACCTCAGAGCGGGTGCGGCCCTTGTTTTGGCCGGTCTCGTTGCGGAAGGTGAAACTGTCGTCAAGAATATTCACTTCATTGACCGTGGATACGATAACCTAGAGGGCACGTTGGTATCGCTTGGTGGCGACATCAAACGCATCTCCTCCCAGGAAAAGCGCACTAAGGTGGGCGACACGGTTCATTGAGATTTGTTCCAGAGATAGGTATCGACCTTGGCACGGCCAACATCCTTGTTTACAAACGTGGAAAAGGCATCGTGCTGTCGGAACCGACGGTAGTTGCGATCAATCAGTCAAACGGAAAGGTTCTTGCCGTCGGAAACGAGGCGCGAGACATGATTGGTCGCACCCCCGGAAACATTTCAGCAATCCGTCCGTTGAAGGATGGAGTCATCGCCGACTACACTACGACGTTGAAGATGTTGGAATACATCATCCGCAAGACGTGCGGCGGCAGATTCCCAATACGCTTTAAGCCAACGACGTTGGTTTGCGTCCCTAGCGGTGTCACGAACGTGGAGCGGCGCGCTGTGATCCAGGCGGCCAAAGAAGCAGGGGCTGGGCACGCCAGCACGATTGAGGAGCCCTACGCGGCGGCAATCGGAGCAGGGTTGCCCATCTCAACTCCCGGCGGCAACATGGTTGTCGATATTGGTGGGGGAACCAGCGACATCGCTGTCATCTCACTCGGCGGCATCGTTCTCTCCCAAAGCCTTCGCGTGGGTGGAAACAAGCTGGACGAGGCCATTATTCGCCATATCCGCAACGCCTATAACGTGATGATCGGCGACCGAACTGCGGAAGAGATCAAGATTAAAATCGGTTCTGCTTATCCTCTGGCCCAGGAGCTGCGCATGGAAGTGCGCGGTCGAGACTTGGTTGCAGGATTACCTAAAAGCGTGGAAATCACGAGCGAAGAGATTCGTGAGGCGCTTGGGGAACCCGTTCGGCAGATTGCGGAGAAGCTATGTTCGGTTCTTGAGGAGACTCCCCCTGAACTTGGCAGCGACGTGATTGAGCGCGGCATTACCCTCACAGGTGGCGGAGCGCTGCTTCGAGGGCTAGATAAGCTGCTGAACAGCGTGACTGACATTCCAGTCCGAGTGGCAGAGAATGCGCTTAACTGTGTGGCGATTGGTACCGGTCGCGCGATGGAAGAATCAGGCGCCATTCGTCAGAGTGGTGCGGTGAGCAATATATGAGAAAACATGCTCTTCTTGTTGTCGCGGCGGTTTTGGTAACTGCGAATGCCGTTGCACAGGATGAGCATGAGTACAAGAAGAAAGCTCCCAAGGTGATTCATGCCACGGAGACAGGTCCAGTCACTAATCTTGAGGCCCAAGCAACATTCAAGAGACTTGGCACAGTGATCAAGTCCGTACTGCACACAGGCGTTCCCAGTTGGACAGAAGGAACGAACAAGCCGGCATCGCGATTTGCCGTTGCGTCTTACTTCCTGAAGATGTACCGAACGCTGGAGCCGATCATGACGGTAAGTCCGGTTGCAATCTCTGTTGAAGTGAATCGAATTTCCGCGCCGACGAAAAGTCAGCGGGACGGTATTGCGTATCTGGTAAAGAAGGGATTTGTTGGAAACTTCGGCCCCTTGGCAACAGGAAAGGGAAGTTCACTCACCGTTGAGCAGTTCGGAGATGCCATTGGCCTCTTTGTGAGCCGATTGGCTGAGAACACCCACACACCCAGCTCAAAGTGGACGCCGTACCTCCACGGCAACTAAGCCTGTACGATCTTTCGAACGCCTGGGACAAGTTGTCGCAGCTGTAGTTCGATTCCATGCTTTAGGGTTAGGCCAGACATGGGGCAACCTTTGCAGGCGCCGGACAGCTTTATCGTAACGTCGCCGTCCTCTGACACTCCCATCAGCTGAATCTCACCCCCGTGGGACCTGGCATAGGCCTGCACATCCACAATCGCGTTTTTGACTTGTGTGAATAGGGGGCCCATTTCAACAACAGCGATGTCGCTCTTGCGGAATAGGGTGCGAATCATGGACAAAGAATCCATGACATCAGTGTACTACGGAGTTTTTCACACCTGGTAAGAATTATTGGAATTCGAGCCAGACAAGCATCAAGAATCCTTGCCCACACTTTCACCGTATAGAGTTCGATGGCAAAATCGCGGAACACATCTGGACTGTTGCCTCACCGAAAAACGCTGTTGATCGCAGGATTTGCGACTCTAGCCGGTCTCTTCATTCCGTACCTGCGATTGGTGCTGTTGCCGGTTCTCTATCTCAATACGCACCTTCACGAATTCAGCCATGCGATTGTGGCGAAGGCTACCGGGGCGGAGGTGATGAAGATCATTGTCAATACCGATGGAAGCGGCGAGACTCCGGTGCTGGGTGGGAACCTCCTGCTGATTGCCTCAGCCGGCTATCTCGGAGCGTCCGTTTTTGGTGCAATGATGATTGCCTTTGGGAGTGTGGAGAAGACCGCTCGCTGGATGCTGATGATCCTCAGCATGATTCTGATGGTCTCCATGGCTCTTTGGGTTCGAGGTGACCAGGTAGGCGTGCTTGCTTGCCTTTGCTGGATCATTCTCCTCATTGCAATGGGAATGTTCCTTAAGGGCAAGACGGCGATGTTTGCCTGCCAATTTTTGGGGCTCCAGCAGTGCCTCAACTCGTTTACATCGCTCGCCGCCCTATTGCAGATCACCGCGGCGACTGAGGCGCATTCTGACGCAAGCATCCTTCAGGAACTGTCCGGCGTTCCGGCGATCTTTTGGGCGGCGCTTTGGTCGATGATGAGCCTTGCTCTTGTCGTCTGGACCATTCGCAAAACATGGGAACCTGTTCCGATCAAGGGGTAATCCGGCAGAACGGTAGGCTGTAAACTCTGGCCTATGTCTTCCTCGCGCCGCATGCGCAGTCTGCCCTTCGACCAAATCAAACTTTCCGATGCATTCTGGGGTCGTTGGCACAAGGTTCTCGTGGAAACCACACTGCCAACTCAGTTCGACCAGCTTGAGCAGACGGGTCGGCTGGCAAATCTTGAGAGGGCCGCAGGGAAGCGCGATGGTGATTTTGAAGGGCTTTGGTTTAATGACAGCGACGTTTACAAATTTGTAGAGGCGTGCGCCTATGGCCTTGGGATGCAACGCGATGCAAAAGTCCAGGCGCATTACGACCGGTGCGTGGAAATTATTCAGGCCGCACAACAGCCTGATGGCTACATCAATTCCTTCTTTCAGGTTCGATTTCCCGACTTAAAGTGGCGAAATCTTCACCTCATGCATGAGATGTACTGTGGTGGGCACCTTATTGAGGCCGGAGTTGCCGCATATGAGTGTCTGGGTGATCGCAGGCTTTTGGATGTTTCCACTCGATTTGCGGATCATGTGTCAAGCGTCTTCGGCCCCGATAAGAGGTTGGGCTATTGCGGCCATGAGGAAATCGAACTCGCCCTGATTCGGCTGGCTGGAGCGACGGGTGAAGAGAAGTACCGAGAGTCGGCCCGCTGGATGGTGGAGAGTCGCGGCCATCGCCCCAGCCCCTTCGCAGCCGAACTTCACGATGCTGAAGCTGTTTCAGCCTGGCCGGTCCAAGGGTGTCACTTCACAACAGACGGAACACTGGGCGGGCCATACGACGGTCAGTATGCCCAAGATCATGCACCCATCCGACAGCATGACAGTGTCGTGGGTCATGCCGTGCGAGCGATGTACCTATACATTGCCGCCGCCGAACTGTGCGACGAAGATGATGTTGAACTTCAGTCAGCACTGATTCGAGCTTGGCAAAGTCTCACGGCTCGGAGGATGTATATCACCGGTGGAATTGGGCCAAGCAGTTCAAACGAAGGCTTTACCACCGACTTCGATCTTCCCAATCTCACCGCCTACGCAGAAACATGCGCCTCGTGTGGGTTGGTTTTCTGGGGCAGCAAGATGCTTGAGATGACAGGTGACGGAGACTATGTCGATGTCATGGAGCGAGCTCTTTTTAACGGTGCTCTAAGTGGTATATCGCTTTCCGGTGATCGATACTTTTACACCAATCCACTAGAGAGCCGTGGAGGAAATGAACGAACACCGTGGTTTGGATGTGCCTGTTGTCCTCCCAATATTGCCCGGCTGATCGGGTCAATCTCCAAGTATTTGGTGAGCGTTTCGGACGATGCTTTCTACGTGCATACGCCGGCGAGTTTGGAGGCCACGCCGTCCTTTGGCGGCGTGCCCGTCACCTTGAAAATTGACGCCGATTATCCTTGGTCCGGGAAGTACCGAGTCACAGTGGAACCGACAGAACCGGTCCAGTTTAAGCTCAAACTGAGAATTCCGGCTTGGTCCGGCGAAGTCGAAATTGACTTTCCAAAATGCGACGAGCCAGCAAACTATGAAAGTGGCTACGCCGTCTACGACCGAGTTTGGAAGGCAGGAGATGCTCTTACAGTGGATCTTGGCATGGAGCCCTCCTGGGTAGAGGCCGATCCTCGTGTGAAAGATTGCCTAGGGCGTGTTGCCCTCACCAATGGCCCTTTGGTGTATGCCTGCGAGGAGCAAGATCTAGGCTATGCGCCTCAACTGTTTTCGGCAGATACGGAAGCGCCGATTGAGCAGAAGAAGTCGAAAGCGCTTGGGGGTGTAAGTATGCTGTCCGCGACCGGCTTGGCGTATGTTGAGAGCCCGGCCGACGAACTTTTCACCGCTGCAGGAACCGCTGATCTGGTTGAATCTCAGGCGACGTGCATTCCTTATTTTGCCTGGTGCAACCGCGGGACTACGAACATGCAGGTTTGGCTCAGGCGAATGTAGTCAATTCCAAACGGGCATTCCGGGTTCTCCATTCGCGTGAGACTCTCCGATCCGCTTGGCCTCCGATTCTAGGCCCAGGTTCGATCGTGCAGGAAGATGGTGAAGAGGCAACAGGAGCTGTTTGGCCGCAGAATAGAGCCGGGATTTGAATCTCACGACGAGTTTTAGCTCTGGAATCGTTGTTACTTTAGGATTTCGATCCGGGCTCTTCTCGTGAAACTGCTGCACATGCTTTCCCACGAACCCTACATCGAGGCGTTCGAGCCCGAGCGCTTGTAGGTTCGGAGAGATGCTGCTGCAGTCAATATCTCCCACTAGGACAAATCCGGCTGAGTTCGGTTGTATGGGGGTGGGGCCTAGAGAGACGGATATTGCTCCGGTGGAGTGAGTGAGCTGAAGACCCTGGTCGATTTCACCAAGCCTCGCTCCAATCGTCGCAACTCTTCCGCAGATATTGCCAACTTCCTGAGTGGTGGGCAGAACGAGGAGATTACAATTGTTTTGAGACACAATCTTCGCACCCTTGTAGATCAGCGTCGTTTGCGATTCTTGGTTGGTATAGGGGCTGTACTGGATCTTCACCGCATCCGAGTTGGCAGCGTACTGGCGCCCGACTCCGTGGGGAGAATAGGAGAGCTGCTTCACTTCGTAATCAGCAAGAACCTTGTTTTTGAAATCGACCACTACCTCGCCAGAATCACCGAAGGTCTTTGCGACTCCGATCGACTCATTAACGGCTAAAAGTGCGCCGGTTGGAGGACTTATGACTCGGGTCGGTGGTGGCAGATGAGTGAACACAATTTGATGAATCACCGGAGTTGCGGAAGTGATCGGGCGGACTGAATAGACGCGAAGTGGAACTGATACTGCTGCACCCGCTGTCGCGTATCCCTTGAGAATGGATACGAAGCAGAACGCGTCGGTGGCTTTGAAGCTGGTTGTATAGTGTCTGCCCTGTGAGTCAACTGCTGGCCCTGTCGCATATCCAATCATCGACGTCTTATTGGAGTCTGTCACGTAGACCAGGGCTACAGCAGCATCGTCTGGCGAGCAAGTGTAGCTGGCAAGTTCACGCCCTCCTGAGGAAGCCCGAATAACCTTCCCAGGCACGGCAGCTTGTTCCGATAGGACCTGGAATGTGAATTTGTGAACGAGACCCTTCGCAGAAATAGCGGTGACCGGGCCCAAGACCACCCCTTTCTTGGACTGGCAGCCGGATACGATTGCAGATAGGAGAAGCGTGGTGATGAGCCAATGAGTTGATGCAGGCTTATGGGTCATGTGAATATATTCAGCCTCTGCAGAACATGAACGATTCTAAAGGATCGGTGGCTCCAGCGGAGAGCATTTTGGATGTGCGTCTAAAATGGATGCAGATGTTGGATGCCATTGTCCGAAGACCGCTAGTCGCTTCCGATGCCCCTCCCGTCCTAGTGTTGCTGCACGGTCTTGGGGCTGATGAACAGGACTTGATGGGATTGGCTCCGCATCTAGATCCAAAGTTGCTCATCGTCACCTTCCGGGCACCCTTGGAATACGGTCCAACTGGATACGCATGGTTCCAGATAGAGTGGACGGAATCTGGTATTCAAGTGGATTCGGAGCAGGTCATGGCCAGCTGCAATTACCTGGCTGAGGCCATTCGCCTCTTGCCGGAATCCCTCGGAGTGCCCGTTGGGCCAATCCTCTTGGGAGGATTCAGTCAGGGTGCAATCATGACTCTGGGCACCTGTCTGTGGCATCCAGAGCTTGTGAAGGCGGCGGTGCTGATGAGCGGAAGATTGGTTCCTGAGATGCTTCCAGCGGAGCCTGCTAAAGAATTGGCGGCAATCCCGTTCCTGATTCAGCACGGAGTTTCAGATCAGGTGCTGCCGGCGTCTGGATCACGCGCAATCGCTGAATATCTAAGCGGTCTTGGGTGCGAAGTTGACCATCGCGAGTATCCGATGGGGCACGAGATCAGCCTGGAAAGCCTCACAGATGTTCGGAATTGGCTCCAGAATCATCTGTGAGGCGTACGGGTTACCGGAGGTCTCGTCGGAACTTGAGATCGCTATAAAGCCGAATTGCGATCATTGTTCCTGGTCGCAATTCAACGTTTGATGCGGGTCGAGTCTTGTGTTCCGGTCGCGCGAATCTGCCGATGAGACCGTTGATGTCAGCATCGACGACTACCTTTTTGGACATAACCCCAACAATCACCCCTGCGCCAGCGCCATAGCCGGTGAACATCGCATGGTCATGTCGAGGTGCTCCTCTTACTGCCATGCTGCCATCCGGCAGTCGAACAACGCCTGGAGCGCGCATGTCGCAGATCTTTCCGTTAATCGGGATTGTTTTGCCGTTTGGCAGCGTGATGTGATCGAAGATAAGCTCAATAACCCCAGGATCTCTACCGTTCTGGCTTCGGACATAGCTCACGCTTCCGTACGCAATGGTATTTCCGGGCAGGCCGAAGTAGTCAGGGCTGCCCTTCGTTGCTAGGAAGGCGGTGAACTGATCTCCAACCTGTGCGTTTGCAGAATTGAGTCTGGTCTGAAGGACAAATGGGATGACTGAGTCTGGGGTGAAATCGATGTAATCAACTGGGGGAGCCTGTTGATGGTTACGATCTCGATCCCTATCTCGGTCACGCTGTCGCTCGAGCTCCTTCTGAAGCGCGATCGCTTTCTGCCGCTCGATGTCTCTCTGAATCTCAATTTGTCTGAGTCGCTCGCGTTCAGCATCGCGCTCTACAGCTCGAGCCTGATCCCTTTCGCGTTCCCGCTCCTTCTCACGGTCTCGGTCTCTGTCTTGCACAGTTGGAAAGCCATAGTCCGCTTTGCTCTTGATGTCAACTTCCTGATTCGCAGGATTCCATCCTACGACGGCACCCAGGGCTTCACTCACAAATCGAAGGGGGACCATCGTAGTGCCTCCAACGAGTGTTGCGGGAATATCCATGTGAACCGGTTGGTTGTTCACCGAGGCATCAAGCTGACCGATCGACAGCTTCACCGTTGTGGAGCGTGTTGTAGCCGTAATCGATTGTGTGGCGGGGTCCCATCCGACGGATGCTCCAAGCTTCTCGAACACACCTCGGAGGGGCACCAAGACCCGAGCGTCGCTCATCATTGGCTGCTGGGTTGTAAACACAACCGGACTACCGTCGACGACTACCGTAATGGGGCGCCCAGACTGGGCACAAACCACAGCGGCCAAGCTAGTCATAAGAGCCATCGTGAGATTTTTTGTTATTTTCATTCGTTCTTGCCTTGTGTAAGAAATTTCGCAGTCGTCAATTCAACAGGAAGTTTTCTCTGAGAATTGAAATCCAATATTGATTGTCGATTCGACAAAGTTCCAAATTGGACGGAACTAAACGGGGCGACTGCATCTTAGAAGTATGTAGGTTGGACTAGGCTACCGCACACAGTGTTCCGGTTGAGTCATTCTGTGCGCAGCGAAATTACAATTGAATCAGGGAACAAATGAAGAAATCACTGCTGAACATCGCCACATTTGGTGCTGCATCCTTATTCGCCTGCCTCGGTTGTGCGACACCTCCTGCCGATGCCCCCATTGGCTACATCGGCCCAGCAATCGAAGGGACGCATTCAAAGGTTGGTACAGACCCTGGCGCCATATCCAAGATGGGTGCCTACCACCTCAAACCTACTGGCAACGATCAGATAGCTGCATTTAGTGCTGGCTGCTTCTGGGGAACAGAAGATATTTTTCGCCAAGTGCCGGGAGTAGTCGCAACTGCGGTTGGATACACCGGTGGTCACACGGACAATCCGAGCTATGAAGATGTCTGCACTCATACCACCGGACATGCGGAAACGGTCCTCATTGAGTTTGATCCTGCAAAGATCACCTACAAACAGCTCCTCAAAGTCTTTTGGGAGAACCATGACCCTACAACACCCAATCAGCAGGGGCCAGACTTCGGAACAAACTACCGCTCAGCAATTTGGTGCTTTAACAAAACCCAGCTTGATCAAGCAAAGCAGTCGTTTACTGAGGCGCAGAGCAAGCTGAAGCACAAGATCGTGACGGAAATCCAAATGAAGCAGCCGTTCTGGCTTGCAGAGGGATATCACCAACAGTACGACGAGAAGCATGGCACTCATTTCTGTCCCATTGGACACGGTTCCTAGTCGAGCAACCCGGGGAGCGTTGACGCTCCCCGATCTAAAGTAGCCGAATCAGTCAGAATCTGAACCATGAGTTCAGTTCTCCAGCAAAAACTTGAGGCCACATCCATTGCGGCTTGGCAAGCAAGGCTCATCGTAAAGAGTGCCGCTATTCTGGCCGATTTCGTGAAGTCCACTCGTGAGGACCGGCTGAGGTGGCAACCCAGTATTGACGAGAATTCGAAAACTCGATCGGTTTTAGAACAGGTCGGAGAGTGCATCTTCGCCAACGAACGCTTTTGCCAAATATTGTTGGGCGACGCTCCCCAACGTCCTCCTGAAAATTGGGATACGTTCGAAGGAGCGGAAGACGCTGTGCAAAAGCTGGTCGAGTCCGCCAATCGTCTTGCAGAACTCGTAGGAGCCATGGATTCGGCGGCGCTGGCCAGGGACTATCAGACTCACCGAGGTGCAATGCCAGGGGCGCTTGCCATTCAATTTCCGGTCAGAAACATGACGTATCACATGGGGCAGATCAACATGATCCAGCTCCTTTACGGAGATACCGAGTTCCATATTACTGACGAGTTCACCAGCCTTTGACTGGGAAGATGCGTTGGCATATCCCCTGCCTGGTACCTTTATAAAGTGAGCCAGGTCTGGACCGTCACGAGCTTTTATCGCTTCGTGAATGTTGAAGCGAGTCGATTGCCAACCCTTCAGTCGACGATGAAGGAATGGATGACCGCGCACGATGTGTTGGGCCTAGTGCTGTTTGCACCCGAGGGCGCAAACGGGACCGTCGCTGGAAGTTCTGATGGAGTTGCCTCATTTAAGGAGTTCCTCTTTGAACTGCTTGGAACCACAGAGATTCGTTTCAAAGATTCTGAGTCCGATCGGCCGCCGTTTAGGCGTATCAGCGTCGATCTGCGAGAGGAAATTGTTGGGCTTAAGCGTCCCGACATTCACCCAGATTCAACCGAGAACTTCCATCTTTCGCCTGCCGAATGGCATGCGGCGCTTTCGGATGAGTCTCCAAAACTGTTGATCGATACTCGGAATCGCTACGAAACTAGAGCTGGAATGTTTAAAGGGGCAATCGACCCGGACATCAACATCTTTTCGGAATGGGGAACCTACCTCGACCAGGCCGACTTGCCCAAAGACCTCCCAGTCTACATGTACTGCACCGGCGGTATTCGGTGTGAGAAGGCGCTGATTGAAATGAAGTCGCGTGGATTCGACGAGGTCTATCAGCTGAGAGACGGGATTCTTGGCTACCTAGAGGAGTATCCTGACGGCCTCTATGAAGGGGAATGCTACGTATTCGATCAGCGCGTAGCCGTAGACAGCCATCTTCGCCCCACGCAAATTTATGGAACCTGCCCAGGTTGCGGGCTCACTGCTAAGGAGCAAAGAGTCTGCGAGCGTTGTGGCAAAACCTTTACCGTTTGCGAGGATTGCTCCCCGGCATGGGGACCCGGTTGTTCCAAAGACTGCCGTTACGTGCTCAAACAGCGCGCCAAGAAAAGCACGCTGTCTTAGTTCTTAGTCTTTCGGGACATCTGGAATTGGCTGTAAGCCAGCATCCTTGACAATTTCCCCAATTGGGAAGTATCGATCCCACGGTAACACCTGTGTGTCAAAGCTGATCAGCCTTTTCCCAAGGAAGGAGGGAAGGTAGTGGCGAATCAGGACTTGGAAAGCTTCCCAGTCTGTTTCGAGACCGAAATCTGCCTTACAGACGTTCAGCGCAATTTCACTAGCCTGCTCCGGTTTTGTTCTTGAATCTGGCCGGATGACGGCAACGCCGGGAACTCGGTTTCTGAGCTTCGGTTCCGCGTTGTAAATCCTTCTCATCACACATTCCAGGCTTCTGGCGGCAAGCGGAAGCAGGAATTCGTCATTTGGCTTGGCTATGGTGAGTGGTGCGCCGGCGACGTAGTCGGATAGGATTGGGTCATTGCCCCAGTCTCCATCCCATTGAAACCGGCTCGTACCGGTTGTGCCAAGGGATACTACGTCTCCCGCCGAATAGATCCACTCCTGAATCCCGGCTCCAGGATACAGAGCTACCCCGGTGCCCCAATGGATCGCGTGATCCATCGCCTTCATAAAGTCGAGGAATTTCTCACCTTGTGCCCTTGCTAGGTCGAACCTAAAGTAAGGGAGGCTGTCAGGTCCCCAAAAGATCCCTCCGTTCGTGGCATCTTCATAAGCCGCGCCAATAAATAGCTCGTCGAGTTTGGTGATCCATTCATGATCCATATTCGAACGATCACGAAGGTGTTTGGCCAAGCGCAGGGACTTATTTACGTCGGGAAGCATTATGTCTATTGTGGCGCGTTTGACCGCCTGGTATCGAATCGGAGGCGTAAAACCGCTACCCTCCCTATAGGACCCTGTAACTGCGACTTGAGGGTTTGTTGTGATTGGCGGACAATCATCTCATCAGGCGGCGAGAGTCGCTTAGGAAGATTAAAGGAAACACATCCACCATGAAGAAAGGCTTTACCCTCAT
>CAIYLG010000056.1 GCA_903927025.1 uncultured Armatimonadota bacterium | reverse complement strand
GACGCTATCGCGCCGCCAGCTTCGATTTCCTTCAACACCTTCAGGATCTCGTCCTCGGTGTAGCGCTTGCCAGTTTTCTTCATGTGATTCCAGACGGATTTCACACTTCAAGTGGGTCAAACTACGGGGAACAGGTCAATACCCATAAATCCTAACTTGATCAATGTTTGGCTATCTCGTTGTAACCCAATGCGGTAGAGGCGGACTTTGTCTTCTTCTGGCGACACCCTGTATTTAGCATCAATCGCATTATAAATTAACCACTGGGTCAAGCATATGGTTCTCGGACCAAGTTCTGTTGCTGCCGCAGTTGTCGCAATTATTAACTTGTTATGATTAGGTCGTTCCCAGATCTCACCATATTCTGCTGTGCCCTGGGAATCATTCTGCGTTGCAACTACTTTAGGAGAACCAAGCCTATCGGCGTAGCAGGGCAACACGTAACTGTCAAGTAGGACTTGTATTTTCTTTGGTGTTAGGTTAAGAGCCTGCCTTTCGTCTTCAAGTATTGAATCGAAAACACAATCTGCGTCCCGTCGTTGTATACAACCAGTTGTCGATTTAGCGACATCTGCTATAGTCCGCCGGGGTGGTTTGAGCCAGAACAACAGGCCACATACGGCAATTCCACCAACGACAATCAAAACTCGAGAATTACCACTCATTGTCTCTTAAAGTCGACCATCAAGAACTAAGGGTGACAGTACGGCACATTGCCAGGATCACAGGAGGGAGAGTCAGGGTTGCCTGAAGCTGACGTGTAATAACCAGTGGACGCTGCGCAACCTGATCCTGTGTTGCAGTTGAACTTCTTGAGCGTCCATTGCGCGCACCCGTTAAGGCTCATTTTGCAACACCAAGGTGTTGCTGAGACAAGAGTATTGGTCCCACATGGGCAGAAGGAGGACTCAGGTGGACAAGGCTGATTTCCAGTATCGGTCCAGGCCAATCCTGCGCCAATAACGAAAGATAAGCAAACAACCATTGTCTTCTTCATTCAATTCTCCTCGATTTCTAATGTTGCGATTCGCTATCGGCCCACCAAGCTTGAAACATATAGTCCCCAGGCTTTAGTAGTCTGAGTAGGGCCCCAGACATTTGAACTCCTAGGGCTCTATGCGGAATATAGTCACTAATAAGTGGATCGCCATGTTCAGCACAATTCATATCAATAAACATAGTGGTTCTGTCATGCAAATGGCGATATGCATCATCAAACTGAGTTAAGCTTGTGGATGCGAAGTACTCATACTCTTTAGTGATCGGAGCTGGAAACCAGCTAGGGTTCCGCCCGCAAGGGGACTTCCAAACTTTGGCCGGCAGTCCCAATCCGTCAAGTTGATAGACAGTTGGAAACCCCATTGCAGAGATGGAGTTTGCATCTGATGATTCTCCTTGCTTTGCTTGGTAAAGCAACAATGCAAGGTGCATCTGGTGCAAGTTAGACACACTCGCCGTAACCTGGCCAGCAAGCTTCGCACTTCTAAAAACAGGCGTGAGCAGTGCGGCTACAATTGCGATGATGGCAACGCAGGAGATCGTTTCCAGCAAACTGAATGCTCGAGTGCTCAAAGCCTGCTAGACCTCAGTGGAGCCGCATCAAGGGCAAATGTCAAAGTTCCACCCGTAACTATATTCATCTGATCAATCCAGACGCACACTGGACCCACCGCGTGAAGTTTCGGCGGCAACACTGGGGATTTATCGTCCAGAATTACAAGAAATCTATCCGACCGCAAGTCGTTGTTGGTTCCACGTGGCAACTCCGAAAACACTAAAACCGTTTGCGCTCGACTTAAGGAGCGAAGCGTGCTCCAGTTTATGTGCTTTGAAGTGCAGGACTCACAAGATGGCATTGAAACAATTGGCCTTTGTGCCATTTTCTGGATTTTTCTGCCAAAATAGTCTTTGTCAGGCAGAGCAATTCTGGTGCCTTTTCGGGGTAGTGCCTCCTCAATTTGCCCCCCCGTCCGCTGACCGAGAGTCGCCGAGCTGAGCGGAAATAGATACTCTTCGCAAAGAAATCACGCCGATTGCACTGGCCAATACGAGCGGTACAAATACTATGACATCACGGCACTTGAGCATTAATACGCCTTTGCAAATACTTTAAGCTCAAATGCCCGGACCTCCTACAACACCGCACATTTTGCGTTTTTTTGACAATATTACATAGTTAAAGATAGCTTCTGTTGTTATTTTCACATATGAATCAGACTTCCCAGTCAAAATTCTCTATGAATAAGATCTGAAGTCCTCAGATGCCATCGCTGTCGCAAAAAGACGATCTATTAAGCGGGAATGCCTGTAGTCTGGTTATCGATATGGCTCGCGGCTACGAGCCATATCGATATCCAACCTATGCGAGTGAATCGAGGTTGGCGCAGATGACGCGCCAGTGCGTCTGTGAGAGTCGGCCTCGGGCCGGGGCGATTCCAACTCGACCGGCTCGAATCCAGGTCAGATACTCGTTGGCAAATCTGCGCTTGACTGCATCTTTAAGCGACTTTACGTACTTGAACCCATCTGTGTTGTCCTGGTTCGGTCTTAATTTTTCTATATAGTTTCTCCAAGACCAGTGTGGCGGTCTTTTCGAGGAAGTCCGCCCGATTCCTTAATAAAGTGGGAAGTAAGTGGAGAATGAGCTGATTTGGCAACATCAATGTGCGAAAGGAGCCCGGAATACGCACCCGAGCCTTCGTCACCAGGTTAGGCCCGATTCCATCGGTCCACACCTTCGCTTCGCAGAAGCGCCCTCTTTTGGGGAAGGGTAGTGAAGCAATAATTGCTCCTTCCCCAGGGCATGGGGAAGGAGCTTGAGGGGCTATTTGGCCGTCGACAAGAAGTCGAGGCTGGCGGACTTGAGTCCGGCTCCGGTTGCTTTGAGGTGGATGCTGCCCTTACGGTCTGTTGACCCAACAAGCACCATGCACAGGCCGTGGAAGGCGGAGCGCTGGTTGGTTTTGTCGGGTTCATGGCAGCTGGCGTCGCCGTTGCCGACGCCTCGACAAACTCCGGCGCCACTGATGTCGAAATGGATCATATTGCTGGCGTAGGGGACGACCCGTCCCTTTGAGTCGACGACTTGGACTTCGACCATGGTCGTGTCTTCCGAGTCAGGCGTCAGCGTCTTACGATCCGTTTTCAGCACAATCGCTGCCGGCTTGCCGGTGGTCTCCACCTTGTCGGTGGTCACCAGCTTGTGATTGATGTAACCCTTCGCAAGCAGGGTGCCCGGCACATACTTGACATTCCACTCCAGATGCTCGAGATGAGGCATCTTCTTGCGGCCCTGGCTCACGCCGTTGAGGAACAGTTCAACCTCGTCGCAGTTGCTGTGAACCCAGACGTTAATCTTCTGGCCATCTTTGCCAGGCCAGTTCCAGTGAGGGAACACATGGACGACAGGGGCTTTGCCCCACCAGGACTTGTAGTACCAGTAGCTGTCCTTGGGGAAGCCGCACATGTCGATGATGCCGAAGTGGCTGTTGACGCATGGCCATCCATAGGGAGTGGGCTCGCCCTTGTAGTCGAAGCCCGTCCAGACAAAGCCGCCTTCCGCATAGGGCCGATCAGCCAGGGCCTTCCAAGCCACCTGCGCCGTTTGTGCCCAGGGTGGAGCGTTGACATCGTAAGCGCTCACGTAGCCCTTCACAGGGTCGTTTACATACTCACCCCGAGTGCTGACCGCGCTTGCGGTTTCGCTGCCGAAGAACGGCATCTCTGGGAATTTCTTGTGGAAGTCATCGTAACCGCTGGGGTTGTAGTTGGCACCCTGAAGGTCTTCCACCAAAGTGATGCCGTAGCCCCAACCGCCGTTCATGGCACAGGAGATTGGGCGGGTGGTGTCCCATCGGTGGACTTCCTTCATCATCGCGGCGAAGATCCTGCCGCCCTCGTCAGAGCCCTGAAGCGGTTCTTCGTTGCACATCGACCAGATGATGATGCTGGGGTGATTTCGATCTCGGAGGATCATCTCCCTCAGTTCGCTGAGGTCGTCGTACTTGGCACCATGTGGCGTCTTGCCACCAAGCGCCTCTCCAAGGTGACGGTTCTCATCCATCACCAGCATGCCTTGTCGGTCACAGGCATCCAGTAGTTCAGGAGCAACGGGGTTGTGCGAACAGCGATAGGCGTTGGAACCCATCTCCTTGAGCTTCTTGATACGCCAGTCCAGCACGCTGTCCGGCATACCGATGCCGACTCCGATGAAATCCTGGTGGTTGCATGTGCCCTGAATCTTGACCGGCTTCCCATTTAGGTAGAAGCCGGTTTTCGCATCGTAGCGAAGGGTGCGGACTCCAAAGTTGGTCTCGGTGGTGTCGACAGTCCTGCCGCCAAGGAGAACCGTGGTGTGAAGCGAATAGAGTTTTGGAGACTCAAGAGACCAAAGCTGGGCTTTAGGAATTGTGAGGTTCTGGGTAACAGCCTTGGCATGGAACTTTCCAACGGGTAGCGTCGATCTGCTGGAGGCGACCTTCGAACCGTCAGGGGAAAACACCTGGGTCAAAACCGTGCAGAGCTTATCTTTCCCGGTGTCGTTAGAAACAGTCGTCTCAACCGTTGAAACGGCATTGACTCCGTTTACCTTGGACGTCACAAATGTGCCGCCATGCGCGACGTGAACCGGTGAGGTGATGTCTAGCCACACGTGCCGGTAGATGCCTGCCCCCTCGTACCACCAGCCTTCAGACTGGCGTGGGTCCACAAACACGGAAAGCTCATTCTTGCCACCGTAGTGGATGTACGGCACGAGGTCGTGCTGGAAACCGATGTAGCCGCTGGTGTGCCTGCCCAGTCGGTGACCGTTGATCCAGATCACGGAATTTCGATAGACGCCATCAAACGAGATCGAAAGCTCTTTGCCCTTCCAGGCGGTTGGAACTGAGAACGTCTTTCGGTACCACGCAGGGATTTGTGGCAGCGAACCGTGACTTGCATCGGCGGCTGGCGTGAATTTGCCCTCTAGAAGGTAGTCGTGAGGCAGGTGAACTGTTCGCCAGGCAGTGTCCTTATAAGCTGGCTTGGCATACTCGGGTTGATCCTGATCCTTGGCAGAAGTTAGGACGACTGGCCCCGAAACTCCCCCGCCGCCTGCCGTATTCTCAACGAGGACAACCAGGCTATTGGCGCGGCTTGGATCATACGCGCTGTCAATGACGACATCAAACGGATCGTCCCAAACATAGTGCTTTAGGAGAAGCGTGCCGTTCAGGAACACTTCGCAGTTGTCGTCCACGCTGTCAAAGTGGACGACTCGCTTGGAGCCCTTCGCAGCGGAAATTCCAGCAGGAAGAGTGGTTTTGAACCAGGCAAATCCCGAGCGATTGTGGAAGACATCCTCGCCGACGTGTCCCTTGCGCCAATCCTGGCTCGCAAGAGCATCTGGAAGAGTGGGGACAGCCAGATCAGTGACGTCTGGCGCCGGAACCCACTGCCAGTCGACAATCTGCTTGCCTCCAATGCTGGTGTTGGGGTCGGTTTTGAATTTCCAGTTGTCGTCAAACAGGATGTGCTGCCGGACAGCAGTTTCTGCCGAAGCGACGGCAGAAGCGCACATCGCGGCGGCGATAAGGGTGAGCGGACTGAACAGTCTGAGGTTCATGATTTTAATGGTCGAGCGATACAAGAGCAGACGTACCCAATAAGTCTATTTCACCTTATCGAGTTTAATTTCGACGTGCGACGCACTGGGCAAGATCAGCGTTCCATCCGAGGAAGATGCCGCTGCCCCTCCCGCAACATCGCCCACGGAATCGATTCCGATAAGCAGGAGCTTCCAGTTGCCTTTGCCGTCTACGTGAACAGAGATTTGATCTCCTGCACGACTCGCAGTGACAGTCAGCGCGGCCTCTCCAAGGAGAGTCGGAACGATGGTGCTGGCAGATCCGCCATCTTCAAGCTGATAAATGCGCAGGGTTACCTGGCCTGCATAGTCGTAATCTGGCTTGTCGTCTTCCTCTCCAACCGCCAGTATCGAGTTTGGCTTTACGAGCAGCGGCGCGCTGAGAAAGCCATGCTTCTCCTTTTGCCAAGCCGGACCCGATATCACTTCTCCCGTGAGGAAGTTCGTCCAGTCGCCGGCTGGGCAGTAGTAGGTGACGCTTCCATCAGTCGACAGTACCGGAGCGACCAGGAGGGAATCGCCCAACATGTACTGACGGTCCAGCGTGGTGCAGGCGGGGTCATGAGGGAATTCCAAGACCATCGCTCGCATGACCGGCACTCCTGTTTGCGACGCCTCAACCGCAGACGCAAACAGATAAGGCATCAGGCGACACTTCAGCCGCGTAAAGAAGCGAAGGACATCGACTGCTTCGGTGTCATAGACCCAAGGCACTCGGTAAGAGGAGCTTCCATGAAGCCGACTATGCGAGGAGAGCAGTCCAAATGCGATCCACCGCTTGTAAACCTCAACCGGCGGCGTTCCTTCAAAGCCACCAATATCGTGGCTCCAAAAGCCAAAGCCACTTAAACAAAGTGAGAGCCCGCCACGAAGGCTTTCCGCCATCGACTCGAAGCTTGAGTAGCAGTCACCACCCCAGTGGACGGGAAATTTTTGGCATCCCGCGGTGGCAGAGCGGGCAAACAGTGTCGCCTCTCCCTTGCCTCTTCCCCGCTCCAGAACGTTGAACACGGCTTCGTTGTAGAGGTACGGGTAGAAGTTGTGCATCCGCTCCGGGTCAGAGCCATCGAAGTAGACAACGTCGGTGGGGATACGCTCACCGAAGTCGGTCTTGAACGAGTCGACCCCCATTGTCATCAGGCGACGGAGATGGCTGGAATACCACTCGACTGCGGCGGGATTCGTGAAGTCAACAATTGCCATTCCTGGCTGCCACTGATCTGTCTGCCACACGCTTCCGTCGGCACGCTTGATGAAGTAGCCACCTTCCTTCCCTTCCGCAAATAGGGGTGATCTTTGACCGATGTACGGGTTGATCCAAACGCAGATCCGGAGCCCGCGCTCTTTGAGCCGCTTGAGCATTCCCACTGGATCTGGAAAAGTCCGCGGATCCCAGGTGAAATCGCACCAGTTGAATTCGCGCATCCAGAAGCAGTCGAAATGAAAGACATGGAGCGGAAGATCTCGGTCCGCCATGCCCTGAATGAATTCAGTGCAGGTCTGCTCGTCGTAGCTGGTGGTGAACGAGGTGGTGAGCCAGAGACCAAACGACCAAGCTGGAGGAAGCGCGGCGCGTCCTGTGAGCTGGGTGTACTTTCGCAGAACCTCCTTTGGCGTCGGGCCATAGATGACGAAGTACTCCAGAGACTGGCCGGCAACACTAAACTGAACCCGAGAGACTTTTTCAGAAGCGACTTCGAAAGAAACATCGCCAGGGTGATTGACGAACACGCCGTAACCCGCGCTGGTCATGTAGAACGGCACACTCTTATAGGCCTGGTCGCTGCCGGTACCGCCGTCTTTATTCCAAGTGTCCACCACTTGACCGTTCTTGACAAACGAAGTGAATCGCTCGCCAAAGCCGTACACTGCTTCGCCGACCCCGAGGGTGAGCTGGGCCATCATGTAATGCCCTTCGCCTTCTACCTTCATGATGCCCATTCCACGATCTGGGCTATGGGTTACTGAGCCGTCGTGGGCCAAAAAGTCGATGCTCCATCGCTTGCGATCGATCTTTGCGGTGAGCTTCCCGCTTGTAAGGCTGCAGATTTCTTCCGATACGGCCGCATAAACCTCGAATCCCTCTTGGCTGGCGAGGGGAAAGTTTGGCCCCTTTGAGTCCGAGCCAGTGAGATTGACCATGCTGACTCGGATCACGTCCGCCATCGGAGAATCGAGTTCGATCGTGAGCAGCGGTCCTTCAAGGGTGTCACCACGGTGACGGATCGGGCGCGAAGGCGCATACACGCGCAGGCTGGACCCACGATCCTCAACATCATAAGCTTCCGCCGCATAGTAGGGCGTGACACCCTTCCGCATCATCCAATTGCCATCGCTGAACTTCATCGGTTCTGAACTCCCGTATCACTGTAAATTCGTCTGAGGTCTTGTGTGGAAGTCCCCGGAGGTTTTATCTGTCCTGTCCAAGATACAAAGTAGGCCCACTCCGCCCCAAAACGCCGCATGCGCGGGATATCTGGCACGCCGCCAAACTCGCTGATGGCAAGCAGCTTCCGACCATCAAACTGTGCCTTAAGCGATTCCCAGTTGCGGTTCAACGCATCGGAGTGGTCGCTGGGATAGGCGTCGATCCCGAGGACGTCCACAAACTCATCTCCCGGATACCAATCGGGATTGTCTCCGACCGTAAAGACCCAAATCAGATTGTGGAGGCGGTGGATTCTGGTGAATCGGTCGAACATGATTCGCCACAGCTTGATGAACGGTTTGGGCCCTTTTGCTCCCCACCAAAACCAACCGCCCTCCGCCTCATGAAGGGGGCGCCATAGCACCGGAACGCCGGCATCTTGAAACTTTTTGAGCTGGACCGCTATTGCATCCATGTCACTGAGCAACATTGAATAGCGCTCAGACTTTGGGTCATCCAGTGCCTTCGCGAGATCGAATGTGGTGGCGTCAGTGTAAAAGCCCTTGTACCAACGGAGATCCACATGGTTGCCTTTTGCATCGGTGATCAGCTTGTCTAAAAGGTCAGTTGGGGCATTCCAATGCCAGGACATAGTGATGGCTTGGCCAGCCTTTGCCTGCTTGATCACAGCCTCAGTCGTTCCTTCGGGGTGAGTTCCATGCTTGAGGCGCGAAGGCGAGTAATCCATGAAGTCCCCACCGTAGATCGCGGGAGTCTTTCCGGTTGCCACCGCGATGCCATAGTTTTCGCCAGCATCGTATTGGCCAGAAAGCGTGCGATGCCCATAAGACTGCGACAGCCTGCCGTAAAGAGATTTAGCGGAATCGTTTGCCTTCAGATCGGCAAGTCGCCCCGGGAGCGGTTTCATCTGGTGATTTACCACTGAAGGGACAAAATCGACACTGTCCACATTGAAATAGCCCCAGCCTCGTTCGATCTCGAGCTCATTTTGGCCGGATAGTTCGACCTTGCCTGCCGAGATCACTTCGAATCGGTCACCAGTCTTGGGAAACATGCCCGAGGATGAGTGGCCGTTCACGCGGACGCCAAACCCTTTGGGTCCAGAAGGGGATGAGTACCGGATCTTGGCTTCGTAAATCCCCGGCTTAGCCGAAAACCGTAGGATGACCTTGGCAGTGGACGAGACAAACCCCGTGACAAAGCCCTTGCCAGAAAATCCGGCACCTGCGGTGCTCACGGACGTGCCCACCAATTCACCGTCTTCAGCTTCTAGATGAACTGAACCAGGTGTCTGGTCCCTGGAAGCCGAAAGGAGTGCAGCTGCGCACAAGATCGGGATGAGCATGAGATTCTTTTGCTCCCAGGCGGCCCGCTACCTTCCTAAAAGCAACGTCCGCTCAAGTTAGAGCACTCTAGCTATTTCACCCGATACAAGGGCACTTTTCAGCTGATATATTGGTAAATCATAGCCCTGAAGCCCGATTTCTGGGCAATGATAGGTGCGAAGATGAGTATTTCAACGAAGAGCATCCTCTTAGCGACAGCGGTGTCACTCGCGTGTCTGGTCCGGGCGGA
Organism: uncultured Armatimonadota bacterium; assembly: GCA_903927025.1. Lineage (GTDB taxonomy): Bacteria > Armatimonadota > Fimbriimonadia > Fimbriimonadales > Fimbriimonadaceae > Fimbriimonas. The sequence continues at coordinate 25,661 of CAIYLG010000056.1, read as the reverse complement.
CCTGCCCAAAGTGACCCGTCAGCCGTACCGATGGAACAACGTCGAGATCGTGGGGGGAGGCTTCGTCAGCGGAATTCTCTATCACCCGGCCCAAGCTGATTTGGTCTACGCACGCACGGACATTGGCGGTGCGTACCGATGGAACCCCAAAACAAAGCGGTGGATCCCGCTCATGGACTGGATTCAGCGACCCGATTGGAACCTCTACGGCGTCGAAAGCATCGGACTCGACCCGACCAATCCTAAGCGACTGTATATTGCCGCAGGCACCTACACCAACGAGTGGGGCGGCAATGGGGCAATCCTTCGATCCTCTGATCAAGGCAGAAGTTTCCAGAGGACCGACATGCCGTTCAAGATGGGAGGAAACATGGATGGCCGCTCAATCGGCGAGCGCCTCGCAGTGGATCCAAACATGCCGAACATCCTCTACTTTGGTTCCCGAGACAACGGTCTTTGGCGAAGTTCGGATTTTGGAGCAACATGGACCAAGCAGGATGAATTCCCGATCAAGCTCCATACCGATGGAATCGGAATCTGCTTTGAGGTTTTTGACACCCGATCCGGTCGGAAGCAGTCTGCTACCCCTGACATTTACGCCGGTGCGGCTGGGAAGGGCACTCACCTGTTTCGCTCTCGTGATGCTGGAAAATCTTGGTCGGCGGTACCTGGGCAACCCAACCTGATTCCGCACCATGCGGCCTTTGATACCACTGGCTCTCTCATCCTCACCTACTCCAACGGGCCGGGTCCCAATGGGATTTCGGATGGTGCCGTTTGGAAGTTGAATCCTAAGTCAGACGTTTGGACGAACATCACACCCGATGCCGGAAAGGGGTTTGGATATGCCGGACTCAGCCTAGACGCTAAGCACCCAGGGACAATGGCGGTTACAACCTTGGACCGGTGGTCTTTAGGCGACGATGTGTTTCGCACGACCGATGGCGGGGCGCATTGGACCGGGATGAAGGACGCTGCAAAGCTAGACAGCTCAGGGTCACCTTTCCTGAACTGGGGCCAAAAGTCGCCGAAGTTCGGCTGGTGGATGGGCACGGTGGCAATTGACCCTTACCATCCTGACACCGTCGTTTACGGAACCGGTGCCACGATTTGGGGCTGTTCAGACGCATCCGCCGCCGACAACGGGGGAGCGACGCATTGGACAGTTCGCGCCCAGGGACTCGAAGAAACCGCTTCGATCGACTTAGTAAGTCCTCCTGTCGGGGCGCACCTATTTTCCGGACTTGGGGACATCGGCGGATTTCGCCATGACGACCTCACCAAGGTCCCACCGGACGGGATGGCAACCAATCCACTGTTCAACAACACAGACAGCATCGACTTTGCCGAAAGCAATCCAATGACGATGGCAAGAGTGGGGCGCGGCGGAGGCAGCTCGAAGTCCGGAGGATTTTCGACCGATGGCGGCAAATCGTGGACGCCGTTCCTTACTGAACCTAAGGGTGCGCGCGGCGGAGGTCATATCGCCGTATCTTCAGACGGCGCAACTTTCGTCTGGAACCCGGAACGGCTGGCGCCTAGCGTTTCAACCGACCATGGAGCAACTTGGACCCTGTGCCAAGGATGCAAAATCGGCTTTCGAGTGTTCTCGGATCGCGTGAATCCAAAGACGTTCTATGCGTTTGACCCGCGTCACGGCGACATCTTCCGCAGCGTAGACGGGGGAGCTAGCTTCACAGCGGCGTCGATCAATCTGCCAACGGGTGGCGAAATGTTGCGCGTGGCATCTCATCGAGAAGGTGATCTGTGGCTCGCAAGTGGAAATTTTCTGATGCACTCAGAAGACGGAGGCAAGTCGTTCAAGAAGATTGACGGCCTTTCTCTGGTTTCAACGGTTGGTCTTGGAATGGCCGCACCTGGAAAATCCGAGCCATGCATCTATGTGATTGCGGCCATTGGCAGCCTCCAAGGGGCTTTTCGGTCGGACGATGGAGGCAGCACTTGGATTTGCCTCACCGACGCACAGCATGGGTTTGGCACGATGGACCAGATCGTTGGAGACCCAAGGATTTATGGACGCGTTTACATTGGTACAAACGGTCGTGGCGTTCTGTTTGGCGACCCAATCAAAAATTAGCGGTTAATCATTCGTTCATAAAGCACATCGGAACGATTTCGCCCCCAAATAGTGGGCTCACGGCTGTACAATCGTTGCCGTGAGTTCAAAGACGAATGGACATACAACGGTTAAGGTTTTCTCGACCACGGGCATGGAAGGGATGGCCCACCAGGTTGAGGCGGAACTGCGCCATCGTCTTGAATCTGAGCACGAGCATTACCGAGTTGAGCCTGGCAAGCACACCGTAAGCACATTCTCCAATCAGAACATTGAGGTTCAGGTTGACAATGTCCGAGACCACGTGGTGGTAGTGCTCCATACCCAAACGCCACCCGTGAGCGATCACATTGTGGAATTGCTCGCCTTGCTGGACGCCATCAACAATGCCCATCCACGGCAGACCTTCGTGGTGTTCCCGTACATGCCGTACAGTCGATCTGACCGAAAGAATCGACCACGAATCTCTGTTATGGGGCAACGGCTGCCTGAAATTTTGAACAAGGTGCTCAACGTTCGTCGTGTGATGCTCCTGGAGCCGCACGACCCCCACATCAAGCAGTATTTCGTCCCAACTGCCGATGAAGTTCCAGCGTTGCCGATGCTGGTGGAATACATCCGCAACGAGTATCTCAGCACTCTCAATCGAGAAGACTGTGCGGTCGTGTTTGCAGACAGCAGCGCCGCAAAGCGATTTGAGCAGGTTCCCTCTTCCCTTGGAATTGAGCCGGCTTACATCTACAAGTCGAGAACCGACCATTCAGAATCCCCGACGGTCAAGGTCGTTACAGGCAATATCAAGGGCAAGCACTGCTTCCTTGTAGACGACGAAATACTCACCGGCAATACCGTTTTGAAGGACGCGGCAATGCTTAAGCACGAAGGGGCGGCATCGGTTCGAATGCTCGCTGTTCACGGAGTGCTCTGCGATAAAAACCTCACCACGCAGCAGCTGATGGCCAAGCTGGTGGATTCGCCAGTCGACGAGTTCGTGGTAACCGACTCCATTCCGCTAGATGACAAAGTCAGCTTTTCGCAGGGCAAATTGAAGATCATCCCAATTGCTCCGCTCATCGGTGAAGTGTGCAAGCGACTGATCTTGGGTGAATCTCTCAGTCAGCTTCATCGACTTGCCGGCGACGAAGATTAGATACAGCTCCAAGCACAGCCCATGGCCCAATCTTCTATGATTAAGTCCATGCGACCCCAGCGTTGGACGTTGTCAATTCTCCTCTTATCCGTCGGCCTGACCCTTGCTTCAGCTCAGCAGAAGCCATTGCCAGACACGGTCGTGCCCGCAATTGATGAGGCCCCCACAAAGGCACACAGCTACAACTGGATGGAAAGGCACCAGGCGGTCGTTGACCGTGTCAAGCAGGGAAACGTTGACCTCATTCTTGTGGGAGACTCCATCACCCACATGTGGGGCGGAGTGCCGCAGCCAGGCGGACCTGGACAGCCCTTGTGGGATAAGTATTTTGGAAGCCGCAACGCGGTTAACCTTGGCTTTGGGTGGGATCGGACTCAGCACGTTCTCTGGAGGCTGGACAACGGCGAGATTGATGGCATTCAACCAAAATTGGCCGTGGTCATGATTGGAACGAACAACATGGGCGTAAACACCTCGGAGGACATCGCAGAAGGTGTAAAGGCCATTGTCGACCGGATTCACCACAAGTTGCGGCGGACAAAGATCCTGTTGCTGGGCATTTTCCCAAGGGATCCCAAGCCAGATAGCCAAACCCGCCAGCAAGTTGCCGATGTAAACAAGCTCATATCCAAGCTTGGACGACAGCGCGGAGTGACGTTCCTTGACCTCAGCTCTGTCTTCCTCAATTCAGACGGAACCATTTCCCCCGAGATAATGGGCGACTACCTGCATCCGACGCCGAAGGGCTATGTCATGTGGGCTCAGGCCATGGAACCGACCCTTGCAAAGCTGTTTGGCGACAAACCCCGCGAGAACTAGGTCAAGTCTGCGATTGCCCCGAGCCATGGTTGGAACTTCCGCCATCGTTCACTGGAACTTTGATAGATTGGCTGCCTAACCTGCCAAGCACTTGGAGTGCGCACGGCTCTTCGGTTCGACTCAGGGTGAGTGCATGATTCATGCCATGGAAGCCCTATGAATTGCAGAACCTTCCGTAAGGTTGCTTCCGGGTCGTCGATCAACTCTTCGTACTGAATGTCAAGGAATCGGTCTGCTGGCAACAGGCTCCTCCAATGCTCCATTAACCGCTGGTATTCGCGATAGTAGAACGCGATGTTCTCCTGGTCATGGGCGAAGTCTGGTGAACTCTCGAAGTTGGTGGTGTAAATGGACAAACAGGTGTCTTTCGGGCTGCGGTTGACATGGATGAACTTTGCGTTCGGAAAGACTAAGTGGATGGGGCCGACCAGGAAAGTGTTGAGCGGCATCTTGTCGATGGTTCGCTTGGCGGCTGGAGCAAATTGGCGGAGCTGATCCAGGTAGTCCTGAGCCGTCGAGGAGATTAAGTTGGCGTCAATCGTGCCCTTGGCGATGCTGCTGTTGATTTGTTCCTGTCGTTCGTTCCAGAACAGAAGCTCGCCGCACCCTTCAATGTCGGGATGGTTGGATAATAGCTGTTCCACCAGTGTCGTCCCTGATCGGATCATCCCAACCACGAAGACTGGGAGTTCGCTAGAGGAGCCAAATGCCTGGAACTGATGCAGAGGCTCAGGTTGAAAGGCCCTGATTCTCCAATCGTTGTATCCCACCAAGGCATCTGCGTTGAACCGAATGCCGCGCACAACTCTCGCCATGCCGTTTGCTTCGTCGAAGTGCTGTATCGCGAGTCGGTATTCGCCTAAGTCTTCCCGAGCTTTGCCGAGTGCGTACTGAAGGTAGACCTTCTCGGGCATCGGGAGGCGAGGCTCTCTCGCAAGTTGCTGCATTCGATCCACAAGGACGCGATCTTTCTCAGTGATTCGCTGGCCCCTGACCAACCAATAGTAAGCGGCGCCCTGGAATGGCAACAAACTCAGCGAGTGCTCAAAGCACTCACGGGCGGCTTCAAAACGACCTAGGACCTGAAGACGCACGCCATGGCGTGTCGCGCGGACGGGGTCGGTACCGCCTGCGGGTTTGAGATGAAGTTCGGCTTCCTCCAGATTGCCCAGATCAACGAGCGCTTCCGCCCAGCCGATTTCGGCTTCGGATTGCTCAGGATCCAAAGCAAGAGAGACCTTGAACTCGGCGATAGCCTCTTGCCTCTGCCCAGCCGCCTGAAGACACTGGGCATAACGGAGGTGGATCTCGCTCGATTCAGGTTCTAAATCGATGGCAAGGCGATATTGTTCCAACGCAACCGCTCGGTTTCCAGAGGCTATCAGCATCCAAGCAAGCTGGGCACGTGATTGCGCAGTCGCCGCCAACTCAACCGAGTGTTGGCCCGCGGCGATTGCTTCCGGCAGCTGCTGAAGCACAAAATGACATCGCGACTTTGCCGCGAGCAGCATTGGACTATCTGGTAATTCGCGAAGCGCGGAGTTACAGGCATTGAGGGCTTGCGGGGCGTTCCCTTCCCGCATCAATCGCTCTATGCGGTTCAGAAGCTCCAATTCAAATGGGTCTATCGTCATCAAAATTGTTCGCCATGGGGCAAGTTCCCGAATAGCCCAGTGATACCCGCATCCACAAAGAAAATGGGCTCCGTGACCAGAGTCACGAAGCCCACATTCGACCTGTCGTGCCGATTGACTAAGGAGAGGCGTCCTTGTTGACGTCGTTCTTGTTCAAACTCTTGAACTTCGTCGCGGACTTATCCTTATCAGCATCCGAAACGCCGCCAGAACAACCCGTAAGGATTACGCCAGCAGTCAGGACGAGCAAAAGCAGACAGGCGATCCGCATTACTGGAGACCCCACATTGGCCAAGGCTGAGTCCAGGTTGGAGCTGCTGCGATGTGGATATTGGCGTAGACGTTGTCGTTAGGTCCAGCGTAGCCGAAGCAGGTGGTACCGGTGCTGACCGTGTACTGAGCTGCCGTTGGGGTGTTCGCAAGGAACTGACCGACTGGAATCGCCTTCGTGTGGCCGTCGCAGTAGGACATTGGAACCTGCTGTGAGAATGGCGACATCGTTGGGTCGAGGACAGTTGTGCTGTTGCAAGGGCCCGTACCGCCCTGGTTGTAGAACCAGCCCGTCCAGTGCTCTCTAACCGCGAATGGGTAGGAGGTGGATGGAGTGCCATACACGTTCATGGCAGGAACGACTGCGTTGAAAGGTCCTTCCATAAGGATGAACGCTTCAGCTGGAGCAGCGATTGAAGTCGTGGTGCCGCCCGTCCAAGACGTTCGAACTGCGTTGGCAGTCGTTGCGTAGGTTGGGTTGTTCCATGAGTTCATGGCGCCTGTGATAGCGATGTTGAGCATGTAGCCGCCCTCAAGCTCGCCAAGGGTGTTCCAGCCATATGGATCGTAGGTCTGGACTGGGTCAATGAAAAGACCGGTGTTCTTGGTGTAAGGAACGACCCACTTCTGCCAGCTGTAGTGGTTGTCTCGGAATGCGAAACCGCCAGGGCTAGCCGCGCCGCTGCAGTAAGGAGTTGGGTCAGTGCCAGCAGCGACCTTGTTGAATGCTGGGTTAATAGCATCGTTCAAAGTGCATCCATCTTCGCGAGGATACGTGTCATCGTAGTCGCCAGCGTACATGATGATCGACAGACCAATCTGCTTCTGGTTGGAGATAGCAACGGTCTTCTTGGCAGCCAACTTGGCCTGTGCGAAAACAGGGAAGAGAATAGCTGCAAGAATAGCGATGATCGCAATGACCACCAGCAGCTCGATAAGAGTAAAGGCTCGCTTCATAAAATAAGTCTCCTCGCACCGAGGCGGCACTGCCACGCGCGCAACGGAAAGAAGAATATTCGGCCAAGAGGTCCAAATGCCTACTCTGAGACGGTTCTTAACAATTCTTTGGGCGGATGCAGCAATAAGTGCATACCCGCATAATTACCTGCACCCTTTGAATCGCAATCCCATCAAAAAGTTCACTGAAAAGTGATTAAGATTCGACCTGTCAAATACCGATCTTCGGGAAAACTTACTGCAAATAGCAACAGAACGGCGTCATCGCTCTGGCCGATCCAAAATTTCTCTTCGCAACCTTCAAAGGCAGTGCCTGGCCAGTTCCTCTTGAATTTGGAAACCACTGCTCTCGGATCCGAGTCCATTCCGATCCACGTGGCCGTCATTTCAAGCATTCCCTCACGGTTGCTCTGGCGGCGGGCCTTCTGAAAGAGTAGCTCTTGGATGGTGTCGAGAAACTCGATGATCGCGGCCTGGACGGGAACGACGTTCTTCTCCAGCAACGGACGTCCTGTGTCGATGAGCTTCTTTCGGTAGCCTTCAAGTGCTGGCTTCGTAATGTAAGGCAACGCTACAACACACTCGAAACGAGGTTCGCCTTTCGCTCGACCGCTGCCTTTACCAACCCTTCAAATAAGGGGTGAGGGCGGTTTGGTCTTGACTTGAATTCAGGGTGGGCCTGGGTTGCGACAAAGAACGGATGATCGCCGACTTCGATCATTTCAACCAGGCGATAGTCTGGCGAAACACCGGAGATGATCATTCCATGGTTTTGAAGCATTTCCCGGAAGTCGTTGTTGACTTCATAGCGATGTCGATGCCGCTCTTCAATTCTCTGACCGCCATACAGCTTCTCGGCCAGCGTGCCGTGAACGATGTTGCATGGGTAAGCACCCAATCTCATCGAAGCTCCCTTCTCCTTGACTTCTTTCTGCTCGGGAAGCAGGTGAATCACGGGATACGGTGGCTTCTCAACCATCTCTTCGGAGTTAGCCCCTTCGAGTCCGCAAACATTTCGAGCAAATTCAATCACGGCGGTCTGAAGTCCGAGGCAGATTCCGAAGAACGGAAGCTTCTCTTCTCGCGCGTATCGAATCGCCTCAATTTTGCCTTCAATTCCACGTCCGCCGAAGCCAGGGCCAACGACTAGACCATCAAGGTCTTGGAGGAAGGATTCGGGAGGCGTGCCGTTCTCAAGGTTATCGCTCTCAATCCAGCGAATGTGCACGTGGCTGTCATTCGAAATTCCGGCGTGGGTGAGCGCTTCGGCGATCGATTTGTAGGCATCTCCGTTGGTCGTGTACTTTCCAACCACGCCGATCGTGCAGGATCGCTTGGGGTTCTTGAGGGTATCCACCAGCTGCTTCCACTGCACCAGGTTGGCGTCGCGCTTCTCAAGCTTGAGCCGATCCACCACGAAGTCTCCCAGGCCCGCCTCTTCATAGGTGAGCGGAACTTCGTAAATGGTTGAAACCGTTGTCGATTCGATCACAGCCTGCGGAGGAACTCCGCAGAACAGCGAAATTTTCTCCCGAACATCGCTTGGGAGCGACACATCAGTTCTGCACACCAGGACGTCTGGGGCAATACCGATTTCACGAAGCTTGTAAACACTGTGCTGAGTGGGCTTGGTTTTGACTTCCTGCCAAGGGCCTACGGTTGGGATGAGCGTCACGTGGACGAACATGGTGTTCTCATGGCCAACGTCCGTTCGCATCTGGCGGATCGCCTCAAGAAATGGCAGCGACTCAATGTCACCCACGGTTCCACCAATCTCGGCGATCAACACATCAGCTTCCTGCTCTTTGGCAAGGGCATGAATCGCACGCTTGATCTCGTTGGTAACGTGGGGAATGACCTGCACGGTTCCGCCAAGGTAGTCACCGCGACGCTCTGCTGAGATGACGGCACTGTAAACTTTTCCGGTGGTGAGCGATGAACCTGCGGTGCAGTTCACGTCCATGAACCGCTCGTAATGCCCAAGGTCAAGGTCCGTTTCGGCTCCATCGTCCGTGACAAAAACTTCACCGTGTTGGTGAGGGCTCATGGTGCCCGCATCGACATTGATGTACGGATCGAGTTTCATAGGAGCAACCGTGAATCCACGATTGCGGAGGAGACGGCCCAAGCTTGCCGTCGCAATTCCTTTGCCTATCGAACTGACTACGCCCCCAGTTACAAAGATATATTTCGTCAATTTCCCTCTGCCTCACAAACCATCACAACATCTTTCACGCACGGTCATGCGGCTTTCGCGCGAAAGGGCAGTGGGGTTTTTATGATTATACGGAATGCAAGACGCGCAATGCTGGAAGGAAGGCGTGCCATTGTAGGAGAATTACCATGACGATGATAGAAACCGAACAGACCGTTTTGACTCCTGAGGAAACCGGCGCGTTCGTGGCCCAGTGGGCCGAGCAGCATCGGATTGGCGTCGAGGAACTCGCCAGGCGACTTGACGTACCGGAGGCTCAGGCGGCCAGTCTGCTTCGCCAGGCAAAGGGACGAGTTGCGATGAATCGGTGGCTCGATGAAAAGCAACCGAAGTCATCCCCGTTTATCCACAAGTGGCCGATGCTGGCGGTTGCCGCCGTTGTAGGCGCTGCGCTGGGTGCCTTTGTGACGTCACAATTTTGGCCATCGGGCCCGGCTGCCGCTGGGACGGCACCCTTGCCGCTACCGCCCCCTGGGATCCAAGTCACCACGACCAACCCAGCTGCACCTACTGAACAAACGGCTCGCCCCGGAGGTTCAGCTACAGGTATTCAAGCCGATAATCACGGACCGGTAGCTGCTCCGCACCCAAGCATTCATAGCATGGCGCCACCAATGGGTCAGTTGCCCGGAGGATGGGCGATGGGCAAAGTTGCGGGGCCGCTCAACGGGCAGATGAGGCCAGTGGGCCACTCCGATACCTCCGGATTCCATCCGGTTCCAGCTGGCGCGATGATGCCAGATGGCAAGCCCGTCAGTGTGAACGATCAGATCAAAGCAAAAATCCCCGCAGACCTTATCGTCCTCGTTCGGTCTTCGCACGGTGCGATGATTGTCAATGGCGAAACGACGAACAACCTGCGCCTAGCAACCGGGATTCGCCGTGAAGCCATTTGTGAAACGGTGCGAGACCTCCTGTCCTGCTTTGAGGCTCATGGATTGACGCCAACGTCTGCCGACCCAAAGAGTGCTTGGGGCAAAGATATGCAACTAGAGATCTGGCTTGGGTCAGCCCACTTAGATCAGATGTTAACTTGGGATTCACCAAGCGGAAGCTTGTTGAAGCAATCGATCGGAAACCCTTATTCCGGCTTCTATGACGTCTCCGTTTCCAACCTGCAGCAACAGATTCGGCAGGCAGGAAAGCACCTGTTTCTATTTCCTTCGCGGGCACCAGAGGTCAAGTAGCCCCTTCGGCGATTGGGGAATCTGCAGGAGCGGTAAAATCCCTGTCAAATGGACTATCGGCGCACCTACGTCCGCGACCTATTCGCGCTTGCACCTGGAACGGATACTTCCGCATACGGTTGGGTGAAGACCCGACGAGACAGCAAGGGCCTCTCGTTTGTCCAGTTGAGCGACGGATCCTGCTTCAAAGACCTTCAAGTCATCTTCAACGAAGGGGTGGTACCGGCCGATATCCTGAAGCAGATCACCACGGGAGCCTGTTTGAGAATCGACGGCACAATTGTCGAGTCTCCGGCGGCGGGTCAGTCTGTGGAGCTGCTCGCAACTTCTGTGGAACTTTACGGTGCGGCAGACCCTGTCACCTACCCACTTCAAAAGAAGGGAGCTTCGTTTGAATACCTGCGTGAAATTGCCCACCTCAGAGGAAGGGGCAACACCTTTGGCGCGGTTTACCGAGTTCGAAATCGTGCCGCATACGCGACTCATACTTTTTTCCAGAAGCGCGGATTTCAATACATCCACACCCCGATCATAACTGCCAGCGATGCAGAAGGCGCCGGGGCGATGTTTGCCGTCAGCACAAAATTGGAGGCACACGACGGTAAGTACAAGCTGACGTCCCATGATCCCAGCGAAGACTTTTTTGGCAAGCCAGCATTCCTGACCGTCAGCGGTCAGCTTGAGGCGGAGACCCTGGCAATGGGGCTCACAAATGTTTACACGTTCGGCCCAACATTCCGAGCAGAAAATTCAAGCACCAGCAGGCACCTTGCCGAGTTCTGGATGATTGAGCCGGAGATGGCGTTCTGCGACCTAGCCGGTGACATGAACCTTGCCGAGGAGTTCCTCAAGGAAGTTATCGGAGACATCATGGAGAACTGCGGAGATGATCTTGCGTTCTTCAATCAACGCATTGAGCCCCAACTCCTTGAAACCTTGGGACACGTTGTCAACAGTCCCTTTGAGCGTCTTACCTACACGGAAGCGATCAAGCTCCTGGAGCAGGGCGGCGAGAAGTTTGAATATCCAATCCACTGGGGCGCAGACCTGCAGAGCGAGCATGAGCGCTGGCTTACGGAAGTGAAGGTTGGTCGTCCGGTAATCCTTACCGACTACCCCAAGGAAATCAAGGCGTTTTACATGCGGGCCAATGAGGACGGCAAGACCGTTCGAGCGATGGACGTACTTGCGCCCCGCATCGGTGAGATCATCGGTGGCTCCCAGCGTGAGGAGCGGCTCGACGTTCTGGAAGCACGAATTCTGGAGATGGGCCTGCCCCTGGAGGCGTACTGGTGGTACCTGGATCTACGTCGCTATGGCTCGGCGCCCCATGCAGGCTTTGGTCTCGGCTTCGAGCGCCTGTTGCTGTATGTAACGGGAATGAAGAACATCCGCGACGTGATCCCCTATCACCGCACCCCAGGTCACGCCGAGTTCTAGGCGAGTAAATGGAGCGTCTCGATCCAACGGGACGCTCCATTTATCACTTCAACCGATACAGCTTGAAGTTCTCTTGAGGCACCGGCGGGCGCTGCTCCATGAGGATGTGTCCGGTTTTTTGGACCGTAATGAAGTCCTCAGGCTTAATCCGATTTGAGCGGGTAATGATCCAAGTCGGGGTAGGTCCGTTCGCGATATCAAGGATATTGTCAGACTCCAGGGCGACTTGATTGAGCACCATCACCAAGGATGGCAGGGCGGTTTCCTGTAGCTTTGGCTTGCCTGTCCCGAGGTCTTTGTTTCTCCTGCCGAGTTGATACAGGGCGACTTTGCCACCTTCTTGTCGGACGTAGCGTGCAAGTGCCTGAGACTCCTTTTGGCCGCTGGCTTCAAACCACCAAAGGAAGACGAATTGGGCGAGCAACCCGACAAAAAGGCAGCAAACGATTCCCCGCTGAATCCACATCTGCGGGCGCTTGGCCACACGCGCAGCCCATGCACCGACTAGGATGGCGAGTGGCGGAAACATCGGGAGAAGATAGTGGACCAGCTTGGCGCCGCTGATCGCGAAGAAAATAAAGATGACGGCGGCCCAGGTGGCTACATAACGTTCGACTGCGCCATCCTCCTCATCTCTTCCGTCATCCTCACTTCTGCGTGGCCAAGCCTTCCAGATAAACAGGGACCAGGGCAGCATCCCTAGTAGAAGCACACCGATGTAGCCGCCAATGCCGGCAAGCAGACCGCCAATTCCGGGCAGGGTATGCGCCGCATCCCCGCCGGTGAATCGACCGATGTTCTGCTCGATGAGGAATTTTTGGACGAACAACTGACCGTTGGCCAGATAGGCCGGCACGTACCAGGTTGCAATGACCAAGAACAGCAGCGCCGAGCCAGGCAGCCAGGAACCTTTGAAATTCGGACGCAGCTGGGGCTCGCGCCAGTAGGTCCAGCCGGCAATGATCACAAAGAGGATCAGGGCAACAGGCCCCTTGGCTAAAACGCCAAATCCAAGAAAGAATGCAGTCCAAATTCGCCACGAGGGCTTGTCCACCAAAGATTCCCAGAAGGTGGTCATGGCCGCGGTTAGGCAAAGCAACAGGGGCAGGTCGGTCATCATCATGCGCCCGGTACCCACCATGAGCAGGCTGCTGCCGAGCATGAGAATCGATAGTTGCCCGGCGGTTTCGCTGAAGCGACGCTTCGCAAACCAGGCTACGACCCCATATGTGGCAATGGAGCAGACGATGCTTGGCAATCTTGGCCCGATCATGTCGCCGAAGACGGCAAGGCACGGCTTTGCCAGCCAGTACAGCAGGATCGGCTTTTCAAACCAAGGCTTGCCGTTGTAGTAGGGAGTGATCCATTCGCCGCGTCGGTTCATCTCGGCAACCACTGCGCCATAGAACCCTTCGTCAACATCGAAGAGGCCGTACATCCACCAGCCAATCAGCGGAACAACCGCCGCCGCCCAAACCAAAAGCCATCGGTTGCGTGAGGACACTTGCCTCAAAGGTACCCGCGCGGACCGAAAAGGGTTAAGGCAACCATCCCGGTAAACTGCAGGGAATGTCCAACGCCCTTGATAATCTGAAGTACGACGCCAACGGCCTGATCCCTGCAATTATTCAGGACCATGCGAATGGCGAGGTGCTGATGATGGCCTGGATGAACCATGAGTCTCTGCAGCGAACAGTTGAGACCAGCCTATGCACTTACTGGAGTCGATCCCGGAAGAGCTTTTGGGTGAAGGGCGAAACCAGCGGCCACATGCAGCACGTAAAAAGCATCAGCGTGGACTGCGACCAAGATGTGCTTCTTATCAAGGTGGAGCAAGTAGGGGCGGCATGCCACGAAAACTACCGTAGCTGTTTCTTCCGAGATCTCAAGGACGGCGACTTAGCCGTCAACTCTGAGCGACTCACGGATTAGGTCAACCTCTAATGTACGTTCCAAACTACATTCCTGAGCCTCTGGAAGTGCCTGGGAACGTTACGGAACAGCCTTATCCGGCTCGGCTCTTCTTCATTCGTCGCGTCGCGCTGCTTCATCTGGCAAGCTTAGTGATCATCGCCATCATGGTCCACCTGTCGTTCCCACAGATGGGGCTAGCCATGGCGCTCATCTGCCTTGGCACGTGTCTCACTGGATTGGATCTGGTCAGAATTGCCCTTCGAGGCAAACCAACAGAGGCAAAGATATCCACCCTATGCCTTCCTGCCGTGCTAATTCTTGTGGCATGGGGGTTGCGAGAAATTGAGTTGGGTGGCTGGCCGGTTTTCCCTCCCCTCATAGGCGCTTGCTGCGTCGTGATCTACACCGTCCTTGCCGGACGCGACTTCAGCTTCATCGGGTGCGCGCTGCTGAGTCTCATCGCCAGCAGCGCCGCGGTTGCTGGATTTGCCAACCTGTCCCACTATGATCGTGAACGAGCGGCTTTCGCTCTGGGCACGAATGCTATGTTCGTGATCTATTGGGTCTACGACCTCGCCTCCCTTTTAGCTAGGAGAAGGCAGGGGGAAGAACTTGCTGCAGTTGTCGATTTGTATCGAGACGTCTTCAATTTCTTTGGATATGCCGTGCGGATGATCAAACACTGGCAGAAGCACAAGATCTGGACCGTGAAGTAAAGCACGCCGTGGCGTGGTAAAACCCCGCGGTGGCAGGATCGAAGGGGAAAACGAGTGAGGCTCCGGCTAAAGCCCTCGCTTTGTATGAGGTGATGGTGGCAAGTTGCCCTGAGGTCGAGCGAAAGGGTGCCACGATGCCCTTTACTTCAGTGAATGGAAACATGTTCAGCTTTCTCCACCCTTCCGGAGCTGTCGCTCTCCGACTGCCGCCTGAAGCCAGAGAAACTTTCCTTGCCGTCCACAATTCAAAGCTGTTTGACGCTTACGGTGTTGTCCAGAAGGAGTACGTCACCATGTCACTCGAACAGTTGAGGGACCCGTCGTTAACTGCGCGCTATTTTTCCGAGAGCTTCGAGTATTCGAAAACCCTGAAACCCCAAAAGGCCAAAACATGAGCGAACTTCCCATCCACGTGATCAAGAACCGAGACCAATGGACGCGCACGAGTCCTGACTGGGTCGAACCAGGTCGCAGAGCGTGGGAGTCGAAGGAAATCACCTGGGGGATTTGGGAGGTTCCGGAGAGTACGGTGGGTGCCCTGGGGGATTTGAGCCAATGGAAGGGCAAGGACTCCGTGGAGCTCGGGTGTGGCACCGGTTATGTTTCCGCGTGGCTTCATCGACTTGGTATGAACCCAATTGGCGTGGACATCACAGCGGCGCAGCTCGCTACCGCGAGATCTCTTCAGGCAGAATTTGGTGAATCATTCCCCTTGATTGAAGCCAGCGCGGAGGAAGTCCCTCTTCCCGATGGCTGTTGCGACCTCGCCATCAGCGAATATGGCGCAAGCATCTGGTGCGATCCCTTCAAATGGATTCCCGAGGCGGCACGGCTGCTTCGTCCCGGCGGGCGACTGGTTTTCCTTCGAAACAGCACGCTCTCCATTCTCTGCACGCCGGACGTTGGAACTGCACAGCCAGCGCTCATTCGAGACCTCTTCGGCTTGTGTCGAGTGGAATATGATGAGAACTCCGTTGAGTTCCACTTACCTCCTGGCCCAATGATTCAGCTGCTCCGTTCTTGTGGGCTGATCGTGGAGAATCTGATCGACATTGCTCCCCCTGAAGACGCTACCGACACCAGATTTGAGTACATCAAGCTCGATTGGGCTCGGCACTGGCCCGCTGAAGAGATCTGGGTTGCCACCAAGCAGCCATAATGTGAGGCAGGAGTTGGCTGGACGGCGGCCCGAAAGGGAGGAAAGTCCGGACTTCACAGAGCAAGGTGCCCAGCAAGGCTCGCCAAGCTGGGGCGGGGTGACTCGACGGAAAGTGCAACAGAAACAAACCGCCTCGGCTTGCCGGGGTAAGGGTGAAATGGTGAGGTAAGAGCTCACCGGCGACGCGGGTAACCGTTCGGCCGTGCAAACCCCACCTGAAGCAAGGCCAAATAGGGGAAGGATGACGCTGCTCGCCGACTTCCCGGGTTGGCCGCGTAGATAAATCGCCGTACAAATACAGAATCCGGCTTACAGGCCGACTCCTTTCCCCCTACAGAACCGGGGAAATCTCCCGGGTGAATTGATTCCAGCGCCCAATGAATCCTTTTTGATGCACTTGGGCTCTTTAGTTCCGAAGTGTTCAGGACAAAGTCGGTTGTAAGCATGGTGCGTTGGATCCCAGTTGGGGTTTCAACTCTATGGATATCAGGTTGCGGGAAACCCGAAACTGAATCACCACGTGCTCCTGAGCCTGTGACCGTGCACGCGAGCGTGACCAAGGTCGAACTTGGGCGGGTGAGGGTCAACTTCGAGGCGAGTGGCACCGTGAGGGCCTCGCTCCATTCTGCCCTAGCCTCCAAAGCGGTCGGAACAGTCACTGCCGTGAACGTCCGCGAAGGCGACACTGTTCTGCCTGGACAGCTTCTGGTCACGATCGATGATCGAGAACTCGCGGCGTCCTCCACCTCCAGCAGCGCAGCTTTGCAGGCCGCTCGCGCCAGTGTAGATCGGGCGCAAACATCGGTTGAGGTTGAGACGCGGACGAGCCAGTCCCGAATTGCTCAGGCAGAAGCGCATGTGAGGCAGGCAGTCGCTATCCATGCGGCCGCAATTGCGCACCGCGACCAAGTGCAGCAGGGCGCGCGAAAGCAAGAGTTGGCCCAAGCGCATCTGGCGGCACAAGAGGCAGAATCCAACCTGTTGCTTGCCTCGAAGGAGCTCGACCGCGCGAAGCGCCTTGCCGCAGACGAAGCCATCTCTCGGCGAGAACTGGACATTGCGCAGAACCGCTATGACGTCGCCAAATCCCACAGAGACTCGGCCACTCAAGCCGAGGAGATGGCGATTGAAGGCTCCCGTTCTCAGGAGATTCGGGGCGCTCAAGAGGACGTGGTGCGCGCGAAAGCGGCCATTGATCTGGCCCGCGCCGCTCTCAGCCAAGCGAAGGCTGATGCGCTTCTAACTCAGATTCGCATGAAGGATTTGGCGGTGGCCAATGCCCAGAGAGAACAGGCGACCGCGAGCCTCAACGCGGCGCAGATTGGACTTTCTTATACAAAGGTTTTCGCGCCATATGCTGGCCGTGTGGTGCATCGCCTGGCCGACCCGGGTTCGATGTCGACGATTGGCTCCCCACTTTTGGATATTGAAGGGGGCGATTACCTGCTGGAAGCTTCCGTTCCCGAGACCATGCTTGCCCAAGTGCCAAAGGGCAAGAAGCTGTCCGTATTGCTAAATTCCAAGTCCACGACTGGAAAGGTATTGGACATCGTGCCTCAAGGCGACGCCACATCCCACAGCTACATCGTCAAGCTTTCTGTTGGAAATCCTTCCTGGCTCCGGTCTGGAATGTATGGCAAGGCGCTCATACCGATCACCACTTCAGCGGGAATCTTGATCCCTGCTTCTGCAACGTGGGAGCGCGAAGGTCTCCACTACGCTTACGTCCTTGATGACAAAAGCATCGCTCGGCTACGAATCGTCACACTTGGGAAGCCACAGGGCCCTTCTATTGAGATTCTTTCCGGCCTATCGCAAGGCGAGCGGATCGTCACAGACCACATCGACACCGTCGCTGATGGTAAGCGTGTTGAGGCTGACCAGCGATGAAAACCGGGCTTGCCGGCAGGCTAGCTGGCGCCTTCATCAACAGCAAGCTGACGCCGCTGATCATCCTTGCATCGTTGCTCATGGGTGGATTTGCCGTCTTGCGAATTCCCCGCGAAGAAGAGCCTCAGATCATCGTGCCAATGGCCGATGTGATCGTGGCGATGCCCGGAAGCTCCGCCAAGGAGGTGGAAACGCGAGTCACGGCTCCGCTGGAGAAGCTCATCTGGGAGATACCCGGCGTTGAGTACGTTTACTCCACCACAACCACGGGTCAGTCAATGGTCATCGTTCGGTTCTTGGTCGGCCAGGACCAGGAGCGAGCCCTAGTTCGACTTCGCGAAAAGATTCAAAGCCATTACGACCTGATTCCTCCTGGAGCCTCGCTGCCAATTATCAAGCCTCGCTCCATCGACGATGTGCCGATCCTCGCTCTAACGCTTCATAGCCACACCGTCGACGCGGTGACTCTGCGCCAAGTTGCCCTAAGGGTTGAGCAAGCGGTCAAGAGCGTTCCCAATGTGAGCGAGACCGCAATTATCGGGGGGAGAAAGCGAGAGCTGCGAGTGGACCTAGATCAGGCTCGGCTCGCTGGATTTGGCCTCACTTCTTCGGATGTCGCCGCCGCGATCAGCCGCTCGAATCACTCCGAGGTCTCGGGGAAATTTTCCTCATCAGACCAAGAGAAGGTCATTCGTGGTGGACAGTTCTTTTCTTCCCAGCCAGATTTGGAAGCATGCACTGTCGGCGTTTCAAATGGTCATCCCATTCACCTAAACGAAGTTGCGACCCTTTCGGATGGTGGGGAGGAACCGGGCAATTATGTTCAGTTCACCTCTCGCTCCCAGCCACAAAGCTCACCCAAGTTCGAAACCGGCGTGACCCTCAGCATCGCAAAACGGCAGGGTGTGAACGCGATAGACGTCGTCGGCGCGGTCATGGCGAAACTCGACACGCTCAAAGGGACCCTTATTCCGAGCGATATTGAAGTCACCCCGACTCGGAACTACGGGGCAACCTCTGCGGAGAAATCGAACGAACTCCTAGTCCACATGGGCATTGCCGTCTTATCGGTAACGCTGCTCATCGCACTGGTCCTAGGCTGGAAGGAGTCGATGGTGGTTCTGGTGGCTATCCCCGTCACGTTGGCGCTGACGCTTCTGGTCTTCTACCTGTATGGCTTCACACTTAACCGGATCACCCTCTTTGCTCTGATCTTCTCGATCGGTATCCTCGTGGATGACGCGATCGTAGTCGTCGAGAATATTGTCCGCCACCTTCGCATGCCGGCGGCCAAGGAAGCCGGGCCCATTCAGACCGCAATCACCGCCGTGGACGAGGTTGGAAATCCCACAATCCTAGCGACGTTCGCAGTCATCGCCGCGATTCTGCCGATGGCATTTGTCGGTGGCTTGATGGGCCCCTATATGCGGCCAATCCCAGTCGGCGCTTCTTCGGCGATGCTGTTCTCACTGCTCATCGCCTTTATCGTTACCCCTTGGGCGGCGGTACGAATTCTCAAGAATTCACGGAGCGGAAGGCATGCTCATGACGAGGATGGTCCGGAGGATGGGCTGACTCGCCTCTATCGGCGCATCATGACTCCCCTTCTCCGCTCATGGAAGGTGAGGACGGTGTTCTTTGGTTCCGTTTTCGCCATGCTTCTTGGAGCGATGGCGCTCGTCGGTATTAAGGCCGTCACCGTGAAGATGCTTCCGTTCGATAATAAGAACGAATTCCAGATCATCGTTGACATGCCTACTGGCACGACCCTTGAGCGAACGGCTGCCGCCGCCCAAACTCTGGCGGCGTATACACGAATGATCCCGGAGGTAACCGACTGCGAAGTCTATGCCGGAACATCCGGTCCCTACAACTTCAACGGCCTCGTTCGTCACTACTTTACGCGTGCCGGTTCTAACCAGGCGGACATCCAGGTGAACCTGGTTGACAAAGCGGATCGCAAAGCACAGAGCCATGACATCGTGCGACGCATCCGCGAAGATTTGGCACGAATTGCGAGCCAATTGGGGGCGCGAATCAAGGTCGCGGAGGTTCCTCCCGGCCCCCCTGTCCTGGAGACGCTTGTCGCGGAGGTCTACGGCCCAGACTCAGTGAGTCGGCTCGACACTGCAACCAAAATCAAGCAAGTCTTCAATACAACCGAAGGAGTCTCCGATGTCGATTGGTACATGGATGATGACCAGTCCACCACCAACCTCAAAGTTGATGATACGAAGGCGGCCGCCTCTGGAGTCAGCGTTCAGGCCGCGAGCGAAGCGCTTACAATTGCCCTCGCCGGATCATCGGTGGGTCTCCTTCACGATGAATCGGCGAGAGAAGACGTCCCCATCATTCTTCGCCTCCCTCGAGCGGAACGAAGCGGATTGGAGAAGCTTGCTGGCATCCGAGTTCATTCTTCAAAAGGAGGTCCGGTGCCTCTAACTGAGTTGGTCTCTCTTGTAGAGGTCCCGACGGACAAAACCATCTATCACAAGAACCTTCTGCCAGTCGTCTACGTAACCGGCGACGTGGTGGGCAAGCACGAGAGCCCGGTGTATGCGATTCTCAAGATGGATGAGGCGATTGACAAGCTGAAGCTCCCCAAAGGGATCAAGCTGAACGTCCTATCAACTCACTTGCCGGAGGACACCAGCAAGCCAGCAATGAAGTGGGACGGCGAGTGGCATATCACCTATGAGGTGTTCCGAGACCTTGGCGTCGCCTTTGCCGCGGTGCTGGTGCTCATCTATATCCTCGTGGTGGCGTGGTTCCAGAACTTCAAAACACCGCTCGTCATCATGGCGCCGATCCCGCTCACTCTCGTAGGCATCCTGCCCGCCCACGCGATGATGGGAGCCTTCTTTACGGCGACGTCCATGATCGGATTCATTGCGGGAGCTGGAATCATCGTTCGAAACTCGATCATCCTTGTCGACTTCATCGAATTGAGGCGAAGACAAGGGTCTACCCTTGAGCAAGCGGTGGTGGATGCTGGCGCGATCCGGTTCCGGCCGATGCTGCTGACGGCGGCAGCCGTCATCGTGGGTTCGTTTGTGATCCTTTTTGACCCGATCTTTCAGGGATTGGCTATTGCTCTAATGGCAGGAGAAATCGCTTCGACGCTACTCTCGAGAATAGCTGTTCCCGTGTTGTACTTCCTGTCTGAATCCAAATCGGCTAGAAACTAGCCGCTTAGAATCTGGCTGTACACGTGTGGGTCCACGTTTCCGCCGCTCACTACACAGCACACGAGTCCGCCGTGCATGAATCTCTCCGGGTTGGAGAGCACGGCCGCAAAGGCCAACGCGCCGGTTGGCTCAACCTTAAGGTTAGCCTTTAGGAAGAGCAGACGAACCGCTTCGCAGATCGTCTCCTCGCTCACCTCGATCACTTCTGCCATTCCTCCCTGTGTGAAGAGGATCTCCCAATTCCGCTTGCCAAGACTTCGGGTACGAGCACCATCGGCAAGGGTCTGGGGTTCCTGCTCATTCGAAATGAGCCTTCCCGCCTTTAGCGATTGCGATGCATCGTTTGCCATGGCCGGTTCTGCTCCGATCACGAGAACGCTTCTGTTATGTTCCTGGACGGCCTTTGCGATACCGGAAGTAAGTCCACCCCCTCCGACAGGAGCGATAATGCTTTGGACTTCCGGATATTTTTCAAGAATCTCAGTTCCCAGCGTCGAGTTGCCAGCAATGACCCAAGGGTCGTCGAAGGCACTTGTGATGTAAGCGCTTGGATACTCCGCCGCCAGTTGCGCGATGCGATCTTCGCGGGAAATGCTGGCAACGTCGATCAGATCCACGGTAGCCCCGTGACTGGCCACGGCATCCACCTTCACCTTCGCCGACGTATTTGGCATGACTACAGTGCAAAGCTTGTCAAACACACGACAGGCAAGTGCCAATGCCTGGCCGTAGTTGCCAGAAGACGCGGTGATGATGTGTGAATGCGGGGCGTTTCGCGCCACTTGATAGGCCGCTCGGTACTTGAAGCTGCCCGTGTGCTGAAACGTCTCTGAAGCAAGCACGATGCGCAGCTCCGAGCGGGGAATCGCTTCGGAAACTTCAATAAAGGTTGTTGGGCGAGGAGACAGGTGTTTCAATGGATTAATCGGTAGCTGTTTTGAGCAAGTTTTTTAGCGCTGGCGAGGCCAAAGTTAGTGGGCTTGTACTTCCCTACGGCATAAAGCTCCATTTGGTCGGCGAAGTGAACGCTTTTAGGGTTACTCGAGTTGCCGTATGGCAGAACGCTCCAAGACTGCACTCCGTGAGGGTCAAGAGATACGATCATTCGGAAACTGGAACCAAACGTTGTGTGAGACTGACCGGACTTAAGCGTTTCTGCGCCGGCTGAAGCGGGACTGACCGCCGCAAGATCAGAACCTGGAACTACGTACCCAAATCCCTGCACCGGTAATTTGATCGTACCACGCTGCATATATTGGATTCCACCCCATCGCACCTCAAGGCTTCCCTGTTCCGCAATCATCTTCTGAGCGGCTGAGGCCAGCGAGGCTGTCGCCGATTCTTGTTGCGCCTTATCCCAGACGGACAATTTAGTCAGTGCAGAATTCTCCGGCTTTTCTCTGAGCCAGTAGGTGTAGAGCGCGCATCCGATCGAGTCGATCGTCGCCTTTCGGTCCCACTGCTTGAGAACCTCAATAGGCTTTCCAATTGTGAGCAGTCCAGCCAGACGCTTGATCGTTTCGTCTGCAAAAGGGACGGTGCAGTCCGTAGCAATCTCCTGAGCCCGCTCCGGGCTGATCCTCAGGCGCTGATCTAGGAGCTTGGACAGCATCTGCCATCGCGTCGTCGGCCCGTAGCTGGTGACGTACGTAGGCCAATCACCTGGGAGCGGTTCGTGAATAGCGGTCAGCTTTGGATCTGAGTTGCAGTTGATCAGGATTCCTGATGTAGGATTCTCCGCGTGGGGAAGGGCGTCGAGACTCCAGAGATCGCCCCAGGCAGACTTTGGATCGTCCCCACTTGCCGTCCTGCCTTTGATAGCCGTTTCATCATGCTGGGGAACCAGCGCATTGTATTGGTAACCAATGGTGCCGTCGACGTCTCCGTAAACGTAGTTCCACATCGAGATCCCCCTCATCTTCAACGCATTGCGGAACTCCGCTCCAGATTTGCTTCGAAGCATCGCCAGGGACTGCTCAAGGGTTGTCACAGGATCTGGGATTGAGACTCGAACTGCGCGATTGCTAAAGGGAATCATTGGCCCCCATTCGGTAAAGGTCATCGGAGAAGTCGTGGATTTCAGCTCTCCTTTGTCCAAATACTTCATCTCTGCCTTTTCCGTTCGAAATGGCTTCCAGACACCGTGATAGCTGTATTCCGATTTCTTTGCAGGGTTGAGCTTGACGGTGTAGATCGTGTAGAGGAGGGGGTTGTTGTTGGTCATGGACCAGGCAACTCGATCGGTGTGGCCCATGACACCGAGCGGTTCGCCCGGAATCACCACACCGCGAAAATGGATATCAGGCGTATAGATCGCAACTTCCTGCCATACGATTCCCCCATCCTGGCCATCCCAAGCAAGATGCGGGTCCATTGACAGGATCGGGTGCCGCGTTGTTGTCTTTGAGGCACTCAGGGCAAATTGGTTGGAACCGGCGCCCGGTGACAAATGCTGAGACAGGTCGAGGAGCGGAAATGCGCCGTTGATGAACTGCACTAACGAAAGGACATCAACATCAGTGACAGGCTCAATCCATGCTGGAAGCGCGCTCTTTTGCTCTTGCAAGCCTCGGTTGGCGCCTTCAACAAAGCTTCGGAGGATTTCCGCAGGCTCTCCGTAAATCTCTTTGGCTGCCTGCTGTGCTCTTGCCTCAAATCCAAGTCCGCGGATAAATCCATCCTGAAGGAGAGATCCCTTCCCGGCCATTTCAGCCAGACGCCCTCTGGCAAGCTTGTAGTTGGTTGCCATGCGAACCGCATGATCCTTTGCTTCGACATATCCGAGGGCATAAGCGGCCTCGGCGTCGGAAGGAGCACTGATGCTCGGGATTCCGAACTTATCCTCGTAAACGGTGAGGTCTTGAGGAGTTGATAGCGCGGCTCGAGAAGCAATGATAGCTAGGCAAAAGATCACGGTTTGATTTTAGCGACTTCCAGCCTTGTTACTTCACTTCAGAAGGATGGGTGCTGGATACCACGAAGGTATCGGTGATCTGGACGTCGCCTGCAAGATGGTATTCGAAGGCACCCTGAAGCATTGCGGCCCCATTTGGAACTGCCATGCCTGGTCGCCTTTGCCTGCCATTGAGTCCTACTCGCGCAGGAGCGGGACCTGGTCGCGTGCCTGAAGCCCCGCCGAAAGAGAATTCGCGCAGATCAAACAACGTCTTGGAATTGGCAAGTCCCTTTGGAGAGAAGAATGCGGGCCAAGCTAGCGAGGAGACCTCACCATTCCACATCTTGTCCGACCAGCCCGAGAGAACGATCTGTGCCTGTATAGGAGTAAGAGCAGCAAGGTCAAAGCCTTTCTGAGCCTGTCCTGGCTCGAACGTGCCTGGTCCAGCGGAGATTTTTGCCTGTTGTCGCTGCACATCTGTTAGCGAACCCCAAAGCTGAAGGGATGGAATGGTCTTCTCCAGCGGCAAGACATCGAACCGAACCGCTCGCGTGTAGCCCGCATGAGTGAAGCTGCGCACTTGCGCAGGTGTCAGTCCAACTGCGAACGCGGCATAGTCATCAATGGCAGCCCGATCTTTTGCGGTGGCAGCATGCTCAAGTGCGGATAGGGCATCTTCTGGCACTTCTGCAGAAATCCGCCGCCAATATGCGCTGTGACGAGCCATGAGCCATCCGTTTTGACTCGCAACGTAGCTGACAGTAGGTCCATCTCTCCCCGCCATCGGTGGAGTCGACTTTGTCAGAGAGGTGATATAGGATTCAACAGTTCCGCCTCCAGCAAAGCCAGGGCCGGAACAAAACACTCGGAATGCGTCTCCGATAACTGGGATATCGGCATGGTCGGCAAGGAACTCGAGATGTTCGGTGAGGGTCACTCCCCCGCCAAATCGGGAAAAGTAGCCTGGATCTGGCTCTTTAGGCCCGTCAACCGCAACCGGCTGTGAGAGGACCTTGGGATCCTTCATCGAACTCCATTTCTGAAGCTGGGCAAGCAGACGAGACGACTTTAGCCCGACGGAATGGTGAAGGAGCGGAGTGTAAGTGAAGAAGCCAGAAACCGTACTTCCTCGCCTTGGGTCTGAAGAAGCCGCAATCGTACGCCCCTCGAGATACTGATGCTCCTCCGAGAACCGCATCAGTGCGAGGGCACCCACCGCTTCCGGATTTTGCTTCAAGATTCGATCCATAAACCCTGAACCAAGAACGGGAAGGCCGTCCTGCGGCCTCGAAGAGGCGCAGAGAACCGTCCCGCCTAGAAGTGCATCAGCCAGTTTTGCCGGTGGCATCCCTATCGCGGACACCAACGATTGCATCGGGAGGTTTCGCAAGACCA
Organism: uncultured Armatimonadota bacterium; assembly: GCA_903927025.1. Classification (GTDB taxonomy): domain Bacteria; phylum Armatimonadota; class Fimbriimonadia; order Fimbriimonadales; family Fimbriimonadaceae; genus Fimbriimonas. Next base: position 754 of record CAIYLG010000056.1, on the reverse strand, counting down.
TCTGATCTTCGATGAGGGCACTGGAAGCCTTTTGCGCCTCATCATCGGATCTTGAGATGAGGGCGCTCATTTTCTTACCGATCTCTGCAGTGCGGGTCGCACGCTCGGCTTCACTAAGACCAGCAGCGGCGCGGAGTGCGGAAATGCCTTCCTCAAGCCCGGCACGATAGGCATTGCTCTCGGATTCAAGCTGTTCTGCTTCTTCTCTTTCGACCTTTAGGGGCAGGGTGAGCGTGAATCCATTGCCGCTCCTCTTCCACTGCATCATCAGCGCCGTCTCAAGTGCCTTCATGAACTCACTGGCAGGGCGGTCATGGAAGATGGCGGTGACCTTTCGCTGAGCGATATCTGGGCTGACCTTTAAGGGCACCTTTGTCGCTCGGCCCAATGCATCTGCCATCGAACTTAGAGCCACGCACTTGAGCCGAAGGGTAATCGGGGCCCTTAGGCGGACGTCCGAGTCAAGAGAGCTTTGCCCCTTTGTCGACAGACCGCTTAGTCCCATCAAAACGGCGAGAGATGCTGCCAGCATGAAACCTATGCTACGCCAGTGAACTAAAAAGGTGGGAGACAATCATCTTGCTTTGGTTAGAGATCGCATAGACAAGGTTTACGCGATTCCGACAAGTCGGGGCTCTCCAATCGGATTGGACGCTTTGGGCACAAAAAAGACCCAATCTTGCGATTGAGCCTGGTCTGCCCTTGAAAGAAGAAATAGAGTTGTTCAGAAAGCTTTCGACCTGGATTTGTCGAT
>CAIYLG010000055.1 GCA_903927025.1 uncultured Armatimonadota bacterium | reverse complement strand
GACGCTATCGCGCCGCCAGCTTCGATTTCCTTCAACACCTTCAGGATCTCGTCCTCGGTGTAGCGCTTGCCAGTTTTCTTCATGTGATTCCAGACGGATTTCACACTTCAAGTGGGTCAAACTACGGGGAACAGGTCAGATGCCTATCGGATTCAGCACCTGCTGGACGATTCGAGCTGGATCGTTCGTTCCTCGGCGGTGGACGCACTTAATCGAGTCCTTGGCCAAAAGGCACAGCCGATTCACATCCGGATGCTGGACGATTCTCACTACATCGTGAGGAGAGATGCTGCCCTAGGTCTCGGCCATCTGGGATTTGCCGAATCTATCCCTATTCTTATTGATCGTCTTTTGACGGAGGAAAATGTTCAGGCGAAACTGGGGCTTTGGTGGGGTCTCATTGCGTTGGGGAAGCGTGAATACCTTCCTGAAATGCTTGAGCTTTCCAGAGGCGATTTCTTGGGGATTCGTTCGGCAACATTGGGCAGGGTGGAGGAACTGTTGGAACTTGGCCCACTTGCTGCCTCGGAAATTGAGGTCGTAAGGTCTGGACTGAAGTTGATTCGCGACCTGGACAACGAGGAAGACGACATTGAATTGTTGGATGCGTTAGAGGCTCGCCTCGATAAACTTTGCCGGCTCGATATGGACCCCAGCGCCTCGCCTGAATCATAGAGAAATCCGAGTCTGGCTAGAGTGCGGGATTTATCATAATGCCATCCAGTTTTTGGCTGTGTCGACTGATTCCCCTCTGTGGAGGGGTGGACAGCGAAGCTGGACGGGGTGGTCTCCGGGAAGTTGCAGCTAGCTGCCAGCTACAAGGCAGCCGGAACCACCCCGCACTGAAGTGCACCCCTCCACAGAGGGGAATTTTAGGTGCTGGCGACCGAACGTTGCGTCGCTTTCAGATCACTTATTGAATATTCCGAGCTCCGTACAGCCAAATACCGGATGGAATTTGGATTTATCACGCTTGCGAACCGAAACTTCAGTTCGGGGTCTTGTGGAAGTGCCGAGGATGGATGAAGAAAGGGACCCAGATTGAAATCTGGGCCGCAAGCGTGATAAATCCCGCGTTCCGCCGGTGGGGTGGCCACCTTGTCCGCTATGTGACGGAGGTATTACTGCTCGTCATCTTCCTCAACTTCCTGAGCGGCAGCGAAGCCTTCGCGCATTTTGGCGATGAGGGCCTTCTTTTCGTCCGGAGGGAGCAGGGCGGCGTTGGCGGCGTTCACGCAGAGTGACCAGAGGATGTCTTCGCTGAATCCGAACGTCTCCGCGCAGCGGAAGAATTCGTCGGTCAGGGTCGTGCCGAACATGGGAGGATCGTCCGAGTTGATGGTGATGTAGAGACCCTCATCCATGAGCAGCGGGAGGGGATGTGCTTCTAGTGAGGCGACAACGCCGAGGCACACATTGGAGGTCGGGTTGACCTCAAGCGGAATCTGTTTCGCAACGAGTTCTCTCACGACGGCCGGGTCTTCGAGGCAGCGCACGCCGTGACCGATGCGGACCGGCTGGGTCACCAGAAGCGCCTCCGCGACGCTCTCCGCACCTTTTGTCTCACCCGCATGCGGAATCACCGGCAAACCATTGGCATGCGCATAGGCAAACGCTTCTGCATACCTATCGGCAGGGCAGATGCCTTCGATCCCGGCCATCCCTAACGCGCAGACGCCGTCGCCGTGGGCACCGACTGCCCAGTGGGCCAATTCCAGGCCACGCTCGGCGGGGTCGCCGCGCACGATGTCGAGGATGAAGCTGGCGGTAACGCCAAGCTCCTCCTTTCCATATTTCAGCGCTCGCTTCAGGGCGGCATGCTGATCTGGCCACGAGATTCCGTTGTGCTTTTCAATCGTGGTTGCGGTGTAGGTCGCCTCGGTATGAAGGATGTTCTGGGCGGCCTGACCCTCTAGAAACTCTCGCGTGATCAGTTCGATGTCGTCAGGCGTCTTGATGCACTTGGAGACGGCTACATAGATCTCCACAAAGTGAGGGAAGTTTCGAAACTTGTACCAATCTTTCAGCCCCTCCAGCGTGTTTGCCGGCAGCACCACCTTGTTTCGCTCCGAGAGCTTCAGCACCGTCTCCGGGCGAATCGACCCCTCGAGGTGGACGTGAAGCTCAACTTTGGGGATTCGCAGACAGAAGTCTCGGGTGACCATATGACTGATAGTTTACGCATGGTTGGCTTTCTCAGCTTGCCTGGCGGAACTCCCAGGTAGGTTTTGCTCCTGGCCGGGCTATAGTGAACCCATCGATGCGACGTCGAACTAAAATCGTCTGCACCCTTGGGCCGTCCGTCAACACCCGCGAAAAGATCGGACATCTCATCGAAGCAGGCATGAACGTAGCCAGGCTCAACTGTAGCCATGGCGATTGGGAAGAGAAGCGAAGATGGATCGAATGGATCCGTGAACTGTCTCCCAAAACTGCACCCATAGCCATCCTTGTCGATCTGCAGGGGCCTAAATTTCGCGTAGGTACAGTTCCTGGTGGCTCGATTGATCTGGTCCAGGGGGAGATAGTCACCGTTGGCCCAGATGGACAGATTCCCATCAACCAGGCGGAAATCTTGGCAGCGATGTGTCCCAACGCCAAGCTCCTGTTGGGAGATGGTGAAATTGAACTCAAAGTGCTGGGTGCAGAAGGGCAAAACCACACGGCTCGAGTGGTCATAGGTGGCAAACTCGGCAGCAAAAAGGGTGTCACTCTCGTAGGCAAGGTTTTTCACGTTCCTGCTCTCACGGATAAAGACAGACGAGATACGGAAGAGGCCGTCGCCGCCGGAGCCGATTACATCGCCCTCAGCTACGTCAAGAGTTCAAACGACGTTCGTGAGCTTCGGCGTCTAGTCGATACCCTCGATTCTAAGGTAGGCATCTGCGCCAAGATCGAAATGCGCGAGGCAGTCAAGGACCTCGACAATATTCTCAAGGTTGTAGACCTCATCATGGTGGCCCGCGGCGACCTCGGTCTTCAAATGGAGATCGAGGAAGGGCCGCTCATGCAGAAGCGGATCATCCACAGTTGCGCCGACGCCGGAAAGCCGGTCATCACGGCGACCCAGATGCTGGAAAGCATGATCCAGAACCCCCGCCCCACTCGAGCTGAGGTAACGGATGTGGCAAACGCCATCCTCGATGGTACGGATGCGGTGATGCTCAGCGGAGAGACTGCTAGCGGTCTTTTTCCCATCCAGTGCGTGAAGATGATGGTCAAGATCGCAGAGCGGGCGGAAACAATGTTCGACCGCACCCGCATCGAAAAAGACTTCCAGATTCGCCTCCATAGCGGCGTGGACCATACCGACGCAATCGCCCATGCAGTGAGCGACCTTGCCCACTGTCTCCGCCCGCAGGCCATTCTCACGACCAGCACCAGCGGCCAAACCCCAATCCTTGTGAGCAAGTTCCGGCCAAAGCAGCCGATTCTTTGCGCAACCTGGGATCCAAGAACGCACCGACGCCTCGCCGTTGTTTGGGGAGTCGAATCGGCCCTGATTCCGCTCCCCTCCGGGACAGATGAGGTCATTCGTGATGCGATTGATGAATTTCTGCGCCAAAAACGGCTTAAACTAGGGGAGTTGGTGATTATCACAGCGGGAATACCCGCAGGTTCCCCGGGGCACACGAATATGGTCGTGACCCAGATCGTGAAATAGCCGTAGGTTAATTGGGCATGCGAAAGAAGCTTTTGGTCAATGTCGTGATCATCGTATGGGCAATAGCGGCCGGTATTTTCGCGAGCATAAAGCCATGGCAGATGTATCAAAAGCAGAGCGCTGAAGCACGCGTGCACGAAAAGCAGGCGCATGACGCTGAAAACAAATTGGATCAAGTCCAGCGGACCGAGGCAAGAAAGAAGTCCCCTCAGGGGAGAATCGAAGATATCCGAAAGCACGGCTACATGAAGGACGGGGAAGTTTCCCCAGACCCGAACAAGCCCTAGGAGATCATGCTCGCCCTGCTGCTGCCCATAGCGATTGCGACCGGTCTGCAGGAAGGAGACACCTGGGTGTCTGAACTCACGATTCGCTACGTTCAGCAGTCAGAGGGGATTGACTTCAAACGGCAGTCCAGGCTCGCTTTCCATGTCATCACGGTCACAACAGAGTCCACCACCATCCGTGTTGACTCAACGCCCTTGCCAGCTGACGCGACCAAACCGGTTCAGGAAACGTTCGTCTTCAGTCCGGGCGGTGCGCTGCTGAGTTCTGAAATCACCGCGAATCAGGACTTAGCTCGTGTTCATCGAATGGAATGGACCGCGGCGGAACCCAAGCAGGCCATCTCCTGGGCCAGAAGCTGGCCCACCCGCTCCGATTTGATAGAGGCCAAAGTGACGGTCCGCCCCACCGCACGCACGACCAAAGACGCCACGATGCGGATTACCTATCTTGAGTCTGGAAAGCAGAAGGGCGCCGCGACCGCCAAGTTGATCACCGGTCTACCCATCATCGAGGACTTCGAAGCATCCCTCAACGATTCTATCGTCCCCGGGGCAAAGAAACCGGGAGTGGTGATGGTGTCCGAGCGGTTGAAGGAAATACACCTCCAGCAGTAAACGGAAGCTCCTCGCAGTGCAGCAGATCCCAACTGGCGCGCTGGCTGAAGCCTAATGCGACCCAGTTTGAGATTTGTCATTTGTCGCCAACGGATTACCCTGCTTTTTTGAGCAGGGCAAAGCGTCTTGGATCGGTTCCATCGCCTGCCTGCGGCGGGAGAGGGAAGGGTGAGGGTGGAACTGAAAATCGCGCCCCTGGCGCCGAATTGGTATGGAAACCGGCAATATTCGAACCTGAACTGCCTTGCCTTACGCTGGTTGCGGGCTATGGGAGAAAAGATCGGGTTCATCTGGCAAGCCCATTCCATGGCTCCCCTCCAGGTTCCCAGATTCAGCAAAGTGCCAGAGGCGCGCCTATCAGCTCCACCCTCATCCCACCTTCTCCCGCCACGTTTGGTAGGAGAAGGAATCGCTCCCGAAAACTGGGTCGCTGGAACCTATGCGCAGGGCGATACACCTGCTCCCAATCTCAAACTAGATGGCATTAGGTTTCAGTCGGCTTGCCAAGCGGAGATTCTGCTCGCGCGAACAGCGCTTCGGATTCCCGAGCCTGTTTGGGTGTTCTAAAGGAAGCTTCCCTTTCGCCTGAAACCAACTTTTAAGCGATCAAACTCTTCAATGTCGCCAAATCCCGCTCATGCCCCTCGTTTTCCGTAGGGGTCTCCAGCAGAATGGGAATCCGGTCGAATCGCGGGTCGTTCACCAGCAGCCGAAATGTCGCAATCCCGATCTCACCTTCGCCGAGGTTGGCGTGACGATCCACTCGTGAACCTAAGCCCTTTTTGCTGTCATTGCAGTGGACGACCTTCAACCGATCAAAACCGATGATCCGATTGAACTCATCAAAGGTCTTTTCGAAAGTCTCCGGTGTGCGAATGTCATATCCGGCAACAAAGATGTGGCAGGTATCCAGGCAAATCACAAGTCTTGGATGACCCTTCAGCGCCTCAATCACGTGAGCGAGCTGCTCAAACTTTGCCATGAGCGCCGTGCCTTGTCCCGCTGTGGTCTCCATACAGATCGAGACCGATTCGTCGGTCTCATCCAAAACTCGGCGTGTTGATTCCACCACGCCTGCGAGCCCTGCCTCCTCGCCTTGCCCGACGTGAGAACCCATGTGCGAGACGACCCAGCGAATTCCGTACTTCGCGCAGCGGTCCATTTCCCCTTTGATTCCCTGAATACTCTGCTCACGTTTTTCCGGGTCCGGGGCGCAGAGATTGATTAGGTAACTGTCGTGGCTAATGATGTCGACGATCCCGGTCTCTTTGCTCGCGAGCTTAAAATCTGCGGCGACTTCATCCGTAACCGGTTTGGACTTCCATTGTTGCGGGCTAGACGTGAAAACTTGGATCGCGGTGCAGCCCATGGCTTTACCGTTCCGGATGCTATTTCCAAGGACGCCTGCCGAAGGCATGTGCGCTCCCAAAAGCTGTGCGGGCATAGTCGCAATCCTACCCACAGTACGGCGGTTGAACACGACCGATGCCGGCCCCATTACGCTTCACGGTTCCTTCGGGGTAGAACGTAGGCGATGGGTAAGTACTTCAAAGCATTCAAGGCGTATGACGTTCGAGGCAAAGTGCCAGATGAGCTCAATGTCGATTTGGCCTACCGAATTGGTCGCGCCTATGCCGACGAAGTAAAGCCCAAAACCGTTTGCCTCGGCTACGATATCCGCCTTAGCGGTCCTGAACTGTGCGAAGCACTCGCTCGTGGCCTGAATGATGCCGGCGTTGACGTCATCCTCCTGGGCTTGGTCGGTACCGAAATGGTCTACTTCGCTACAGCCCACTATGGCTACGACGGCGGTGTGATGATTACAGCCAGCCACAACCCTAAGGAAGACAATGGCCTCAAAATGGTGCGTGGCGAGAGCCGCCCCATCAGCGGCGACACCGGTCTCGACGAAATTGAAGAGCGCGCCTACCAGCAAAATTGGGAACGAACGGGTTCAGGAACCCAAACCAAGCAGGACGTGTACGCAGACTTCGTCCAGCACTTGCTTGGCATCGTCAAGCCATCCGACCTTGCTCCGCTGAAAGTGCTGTGTGATGCAGGCAATGGCGCTTCTGGCGTTGCGCTGGAAGCTCTCCTGCCGCACTTGCCGCTTCAGGTTGAGCGACGGCTATTTGCTCCCGACGGCAATTTTCCAAATGGCGTCCCCAACCCCATCCTCGAAGAGCAGCGAGCCGGCACGATTCGTGACCTGAAGGCAGGCACTTTCGACTTTGGCGTGGCGTGGGATGGAGACTACGATCGGTGCTTCTTCTTTGACGAGCACGGCAACTTCATCGAGGGCTACTACATCGTCGGACTCCTCGCGCAGGCGGTCCTGCTTGCCGACCCGAACCAGACCATCGTGTACGACCCACGTTTGATGTGGAACACGCTGGACATCGTGGAGAAGCTGGGTGGCACCGCAGTGATCTGCAAGAGCGGACACGCCTTTATTAAGGAGAAGATGCGCAAGGTGGATGCCACCTACGGCGGCGAAATGAGCGCTCACCACTACTTCAAGGATCACTGGTACTGCGACAGCGGCATGATCCCGTTCCTGCTCGTCGCGCAGCTCGTCACCAAGAGCGGTCGCTCACTGGGTGACCTCGTCGGTGAAATGATCAAGAACTATCCCTGCAGCGGAGAGGTCAACTCGAAGGTGCCGGATGTGGCCGCAACCATCATGAAAGTTGAGGAGCACTACCGGGCGCTGGGCGGCGAGCCTGACTATGTGGACGGGATCAGCATCACGTTCCCCGAGTGGCGTTTCAACCTCAGAGGAAGCAATACGGAACCTGTGATTCGGTTGAATGTGGAGACTCGTGGCGACCATGAAATGATGGTTGCCAAGACAGAAGAGCTGTTGGGACTCATCAGAAGCTAAACGAATCTAGCCATTACGGCTATTTGCATGTCGTTTTCTCGATGAATCTGCCTATTTTTAGGCGTACTTTAGGTTGTCTGAGCCACAATCTAGGTCGCGATTCAGTCTTGAGAACTTTAACTTCCTTCTACGAGATCCTTGGCGTCGGCCCCAATGCAGAGCCCGAGACGCTGCGTAAAGCCTATCGTCGGCTGGCGAGTAAGCACCACCCCGACGTAAGCGCCGACCCCCGTGCCCACGAAAATATGGCGCGGATCAATGAGGCGTTTGAAACTCTCATTGACTCGGAGAAGAGAAACGAGTACGACGCCATGCTGGCGGGCGGTGCGTTCGACCGTGAAGATCAGGCAACAAGTCGCGCAGCCCAAAAGCCGGTCGTCGTTCGATTGATCCAGAGGCTCAAGGCTCACAAAACGCCGGTTTATGCGGTCTGTTTTGCGCCAGATACAGGGCAACTGGTCAGCAGCGCTTTTGACAACGAAATTCTTTGGTGGGATGAGTCCTCCGCCTCGCCGAGACGACGGACCAAGGTTGAGGCTGGCGTCATCAGCACGCTCCGAGCCTTTTCGCTAGACCGCCTCGTCGCTGCCGGCTCCGCCGAGTCTCAGGTCAGCTTCTGCAAGCTCGATGGCGAAAAGGTCCAGTCGTTCAAGACCAACAACGAAGAATGGGTAGGTGCCATTGCAATCAGTGCAGATGGCTCCAGCGTCGCGGCAGGATCTCTTCACAGCACCGTCGCCGTAGCGCGCACAGCAGATGGCGGTATCCAGTATCGAAAGCATGAGCACACCGCCGCTGTCACCGCGGTCGCCTGGTCCCAGGACGGCAAGTTCCTGGCAACTGGCAGCGCAGACGCCACGGTGAAGCTGTGGCATGCCCAAACCGGCGCTCTGATTCACACCTTCCGCCAGGTCCGAAGCACGGTGACCTCACTTGCCTTCAGCAACGACAACCGATTTATCATCGCGGCTGCGGTGGATCTCAGCATCCGCGTGTTCAGCCTGGAAGAGGGCGAGTTGGTGAAGATGATGTTCGGCCATACCAAGCCGATCGAGTCGCTCAGCTTCCATCCCAACAACTGGCTATTTGCTTCGGGTAGCCGAGATGGCACCGTGGGCCTCTGGAATGCGGCGAAGGGAATTGGCAACGTGAGAATCGACTGCAGTCCGCGACCGGTGAGCTGCGTGGCGTTCAGCCCAGATGGAACTCGCCTGGCCGCAGGTGGGCAAGACCGTCTAGTGCGCCTATGGGAAGTCGGCGCTAAAGAAGCCGCCTAATTTGGCGTGATCCACTCGCGAACGTCGCTGCCGCCAATTCGATAGTAGTTGGGCTGGCGCGCTTCCAAAATTTGTGTTTCGAGAATAGGTAAAAGGTCCTCAACTCGTTCCAGAGTGTCCGTCGCTTCCAATAATCTCTGCTTCTCCAAATTTTCCATCTGGAGCAGGTTGGCAATGGTGAACGAGAGAGCAACCGGATCGGTTGGGAAAACCACCTGAACGGAAAATTCTTGCCGATCAAATAGCCTTTTTATTAAGATCTCAAATTCTTCGCGGGCACGGCTGAGCAACTCCTCCGCCCGGTCAGATTCTTCGATCGCGTGCTCGATCACGGGCTCTACTCGCCCAACCAGGTAGGAGTGGGATTCATCCAATTCTCGGATGCGGAACCGGCGCTCTCCCTGTACCTGAATGTCCATTCTGCCGTCGTCGTAGGTATGAACGACCTGTACGATGCGCACCGCAGTGCCCACCATATAGGGATCTACATGCTGATCGACCTCGCTTCCCGCTCGAATCAGGACGATTCCAAAGGGGCGATCAAATTCGAGGCAGTTGCGGATCATTTCCCGATATCGATCCTCGAAGACATGAAGCTGCACCGAGGCGTACGGGAACAGCACAGTGTTAAGAGGAAACAGCGGTAATTCTTCGAGTTCCTGTGCCATCCATATTTAGTATAACGCCACATCTACTGAACGCGGCAGGCCGTATTGCCGTCTTCCTACAGGACAAGGCTGGAGGGGAGCCAGTGAATGAGCCCCCATTGTGTCGATTTGGCTGTACCTAGGCCCGCGCATCAGCCGCTTCGAAGGGGGTAGATTCATGCACGTGTCGACAGAAGAACCGATCGATCCGCAAAACAAGCGGATTAAAGAGCTTGAAGCTTTGCTTGATGCTGCAGAGCGCAGGATCAAGCAGCTAGAAACGGATAAGAATCTGCCGTCCGCTTCGCGCGCGGCTGAAGTTTCGATGGACGTTGCGCCCATTAACGAAGCTGACGTTACTCTTCGTAGGCTGGTCCAGCGAATTGCGATGATTCTCCAGGCCGAGAAAATCGTGATCATGTTCTATGATCGCGAACTTGGCGAACTCATCGGCATTCCTCCGAGCTATGGCGTTGAGGAAGACAAGCTGCGTCTGTTCCGGGTGCGTGCCTCCCACGGCATCTCTGGTCTCGTCTACCGACAGTCCGAAGCGCTGATTTTCCATGATGCCGTCAACGATCCGCGCACTAAGGACGATCCTTTTGGCCTTCTTCACATCCTCAATGGCGTGACCGTACCCCTAGTCATCGAGAAGCGGGATGAAGAAAACCGAGTGATCGATCGCACCACGATCGGTGTTCTCCACGCCTTCAACAAGCGACATGGCGAAGATTTCAACGATGAGGACGTTCGGCTCTTAGAGCGAATGGCCCGAAATGTTGGAAGCATTATCGCCAACCTTCAGCTCTATCGAGAAGTTATCGAAGAGCGAGAGGAACTGCTGCAGACTTTCGAGTCTCTCAGTGCTGGACTTATTCTGGTCTCAGCCGAGGGGCGCCTCAGCCAAATCAACGCGACCGCCCGTGCGCTGTTTGGATTGGGCAATGACGCGATCGGAAAGACGCTTGTCGATATCATCCCCATCGACGAACTCCACGAGGTTCTCACAACTGCTCGCAGCAATGCGGAAGGCGGAAAGAAAGAGATCATCGTCAACTTTGGCAACGCTGAGCGCATCTACGAAGTGCAGGCCGCCGAAGTCCGAAGCGAGGAAGGAAAGGACCTCGGCGTCGTTGCCATTCTCAACGATGTCACCGAGATGCGCAACATCGACAAGATGAAGTCCAGCTTCGTCGCGATGGCCTCTCACGAGCTCCGCACGCCTCTCACCGCGATCAAGGGGTTTGTCCGAACCCTGCTCGATGGCGAAGAATTCTACGGAGCTGAAGAGCGCCACGAATTCCACACGATTATCGACACGGAGTGCGACCGACTTCGCCGCCTGATCGACGACCTTCTCAACACCGCCAGAATCGAATCGGGTGAGAGCCTGAAGCCGAACTACACGCGCTTCGAAGCTCTCCCAGTGATGGAAAAGGCCGTCATGATTCAGAAGCAGGCGACCAGCAAGCACGAGATCAAGCTGGACGTGCAGAACAAACTCCCCGATACGATTATCGGAGACGAGGACAAGCTCGACCAGATTCTGACCAACCTGCTCAACAACGCGATCAAATACTCACCCAATGGCGGAATCATCACCGTCCATGTGAAGAACGAAGGTGAGACGATGCTGGTCGGTGTGGAAGACCAAGGTCTCGGTATCCCCAAGGATCACCTCACCAAGGTGTTCGAGAAGTTCCACCGCGTGAACAACGAGGACAATAGAAAGATCTACGGCACCGGCCTCGGTCTCTACTTGGTCCACCACCTCGTCGAGCAAGTCCACATGGGCAAGATCTGGGTCGAGTCTGAAGTCGGAAAAGGATCCACATTCTGGTTCCGCATCCCGACAGCAATCGACATCGAGACCGCCAAAGAGCTCAACAACTAGAAATTCGGTCTCCCTTCCTTTCGCTCCGGCGAGAAGAAGGGAACGCTGGGTTCACCCGGCGCGCCGCGTGAAGCTTCAGCGCACGCTCCGCAAGCCTCGGAAACCGCAAAGCCTTTCTCGCAAGCTGAAGCTTCGCTTCGTGATGCTACTGCGCACGCTCTGGAAGCCTCGGAATCCGCAAAGCCTTTCTCGCAAGCTGAAGCTTCGCTTCGTGATGCTACTGCGCACGCTCTGGAAGCCTCGGAATCCGCAAAGCTTTTCTCGCGAGCTGAAGCTTCGCCGCGTAATGCTTCAGAGCACGCTCCGGAAGCCTCGGAATCTGCAAAGCCTTTCTCGCGAGCTGAAGCTTCGCTCGGCG
>CAIYLG010000054.1 GCA_903927025.1 uncultured Armatimonadota bacterium | reverse complement strand
TGCTCGCGAGAAAGGCCCTGCGGATTCCGAGGCTTCCGGAGCGTGCGCTGTGGCATCACGAAGCGAGGATTCTGCTCGCGAGAAAGGCTTTGCGGATTCCGAGGCTTCCGGAGCGTGCGCTGAAGCATCACGCGGCGAAGCTTCAGCTCGCGAGAAAAGCTCTGCGGATTCCGAGGCTTCCGGAGCGTGCGCTGTGGCATCACGAAGCGAAGCTTCAACTTGCGAGAAAAGCTTTGCAGATTCCGAGGCTTGCGGAGCGTGCGCTGAAGCATCACGCGGCGCGCCGGGTGAACCCAGCGCTCCATTCCTGTTGCAGGGGCGAAAGGAGGGGGACCGGAGGTTCAGCGACTGAACAGGGTATTCAGATCCGCGAGGGCGGATTTGAGCTCTTCGGCGAAGTCTTTGCCCCGTCTGTACTCAAGGCTGATACGGCCGTCGTAGCCGAGGTCTAGGAGGCGGCGGGCGAAGCCTTGCACCATGGGGTCGCTTGGCTTGGGTGCGAACCTGGGGAGATCGGCGATGTGGACGTGGGAGGGTAGGAAAGGCACCTGCTCTGCCCAATGGGCATCGCTTGGTGTTGATTCATGTGGGAAATTCTCGTGCCACTCGTAAAGCACGTGATAGGAGTCGGCGGTGTAGCCGACTCCCGACCATCGCAGGCCTTCTGCGAGGCAACCAAGGTCGTTGCCGATGTTGGTTTCAGATCGATTCAACGACTCAGGGGCGATTGTGATGCCGTACTGCTTGGCGTGATCCGCTACTGCGGCGGCGACCAGCAAGAATTCCGTCTCGGCAATCCCGCGATCTGTGCCTTCAGGTGCGTTTCGAGACGCACCACTTCCTATCACCATGAGCTTCACGCCAATGGCAGCCGCACGGTCCACGGTGGTGCGGGCAACGTCGAGGTAGGGAGTTGCCTCAGAGCCGAAGAGCTTAATGGTGCCAGGAAAAAAGAGATTGGTAGCTTCTACCGGAAGTCCCTTGTAGACACTCGGGTCGTCAGATAGGGAACTGGCTCCCAGTTCGACGTAGTCGAACCCGGCACCAAGAACAACGGGAACATCCTCAAGCGAGCAACAGACTCCAAACTTCATGCGATCTCCACTCTGGCGCCACCCTTGCGGCTGCTTTCATAAATGGCAAGAATGACCTTCAGCGGTTCAAGCGCCATCCGACCTGTCATGGCCGGTTCGCGGTTTTCGAGAATGGCCTGGGTGAAGTCTTCGATTTGAAGGCGATGCTGCTCTCCCCAAATCGCGGTTGGGTCGCTTGCGCCTGCCGCAACCTCATCCGTCTGATCGTGAAGGTGGAGGCTTGGAGTGGGCTGCATCTGAACGCCTCCTCCGTAGAGGCCTTCGGCGGCGGCCTCGGCGTCAATTTTCCAAAGCTTTGGCTTGTCACCTTCAAGGATCACCGATCCATGCTTGCCATGGACCTCCAGGCGCTCAGCAAGGCCAGGGTAGAAGCTGGTGGACCCCTGAATCACACCGATGGCACCGTTTTTGTACTCCACAAGTGCGGCGGCAATATCCTCGACTTCAATGTCGTGCGCAGAAGTCCGGACTTGTGCCTGGACCGCCCGTACGCCGCCCATGATCCACTGAATCATGTCGACGTAGTGCACTCCCTGGTTGATCAGGCAGCCGCCACCATCCAATGCCCACGTTCCGCGCCAGTCGCCACTGTCGTAATAGGCTTGGGTGCGATACCATTTTATGTACGCATCCCCCTCCAACAGCTTGCCAAACTCTCCGCCTTGAGCGGCGTCATGAAGGCGTCGGACGGCTGCGGAGAAACGGTGCTGGGAGATGGTCCCCAACTTGACTCCTGCGGATTCACAGGCTTCAATGAGCCGAGTTGCCGCTTCAACCGTGACGTCAATGGGCTTTTCAACGAGTACATGCTTTCCCGCTTTGGCGGCGGCGACTCCGAGTTCGGCGTGGAGTCCGCTGGGGACGCATACGGTAACCGCATCGACCGCTTCAAACAGTGCCTCGAGCGTCTCAAAGGAAGTAATCCCGAACTTCTCTGCAGTCTTTTGGCTCCGGTCCGGGAGGACATCGAAGACACCGACCAACTCCGCTCCTGCGACGCCACGAATCGACTCGCAGTGCACCCCGTGGATGGCGCCGCAGCCGATGACCCCATACCGGATCTTCATACGTGAATCTCCGCTTCGCTTGCGGTCTTGCGAAGGGCGTTGACAGCCACCTCGAAAAGCTGTTCTCCAGAGAATCCGCCCGTGGGTCCGGCTGCCGCAAGGTGAGGCTCGATTGTCAGCGGCCCGCTCCAACCTTGGGCTTTAAGCCACGTGAAGGTATCCACAAGTTCGCCCTCGCCCTCGCCGGCAGGAACGATCTTGTGATCTGCCTCGATGGCATCCTTGATGTGAAGGGTGTCCAGATAGGGAAGCAGCCACGGGAACCAGTCCTTCAGTGTTCGGTAACCCTGAAGCACGGTGTTGGCAAAGTCGTAGGCAAAGCGGAAATTCTCTGAGCCAATCGATTCCATCAATCGTTTGGCATTTGCTGGGTGAGCACCCCAGTAGCGGTCGTCATTCTCGTGGATCAGGACGACCCCTTCATCCGCGGCGAGGTTTCTCTGGGCAGACATCCAGGCGATCACTCGGGCGGCATCTGCATCCATCCGGTCCTCTTGAACCATGGGCGTGAAGATGCGGATTCGCTTTACATTGACTCGGTGTGCCGCCTTGATCGCGCGGTGGAGTCGGTCAAATTCGCGGGCTTCGTGGAGCGGGTCGTAAGTGACTTTATTGACGGGAGACCCAATTGCCTGAACGTGCAGGCCATGTTCAGCACAGGCGTCGTGAACCCGTTGAAGGTCTTCAAGGGTGAGATCCAATACGTTGATGCCCCCCACGCTTCTCAGGTCGAGGCCAGGGACATTGAGCCTGGCGAGTGTCTTGACCTGGATATCGAGATCGGGACTGATTTCATCCGCGAATGCCGAAAGTGTGAAGCCGTTTTGTGAGCCCATCTGATGGTGACGTTACCCCGATTGGTGGGCTTGCTCGCTGTCCTTTATTGATACAATGGCGAGTGTCTGGAGGTCTCCAACATGAACCGCAAAAGATCCGTGTTTGCCGTAGTCGCCGTATTGATATTCGTTGCGGCAATCGCAGCCAGAATCTCCTGGGAGAAGAAGCCCAAATTGCTTATCAGCAACGGATTTGCCGCCTCAATCACGCTGTCCAATGCAAAGCAAGTTTGCCTCTGCATGCAGATGTACGCCTCGGACTATGACGATCTCATTCCTTATGCACCGGATACAGGGACGGCTCAGGCGGTTATTTACCCCTATTCCAAATCGCGGGACATTTGGAAGTCGTTGAACCCGAAAGGGGGCCAAATCGAGTTCAACACCTCGGTGGCTGGGGTCAATTCCGCCAAGATGCCTGAAGCTCAGCTAACCCCGCTGGTCTATGATTCCGAGGCTTGGGAAGGTGGGGGGCGCCCCGTCGGATTTTGTGACGGACATGGTGCGCCGGTCACCGGCGCAAAATGGAAGGAGCTGACGGAAAAGATGAAGCTTCAGAAATTCACCCATGTGGGCAAACCTCTGAAGCCCCAGCACCTTTAGGCCCTAGCTTCTGCCCGGATTTTGATCAGCGCTTTCATCACATGGGCCAGATTCCCGTTCCACGTGGTGGTTCCGAGGGCGTCGTGAATGTCCGAGTAGAGGCTGAACAGCTTGGCGTAGGTCGCAGCCGCGTCCGGATCTGGAATGAATACTCGCTCCTTCACGCCGGTCATTGCCACTTGAGCCGCCTGAGCGTCCGGATAGACGCCGCCTACGACAGCACCAAATATTGCGGAACCGAGTGCGCAAGTTTGGGCGGATCGAGAGACCTTCATCGGGCGATTGCAGACGTCGGCATAGATCTGCATCACAAACGGGTTCTTCTCTGCGATACCGCCGCAGTTGACTACTTCCTCCACCATGACGCCGTATTCTTCGAGCCGGTTGATGATCTTCAGGGCACCAAACGCAGTTGCCTCAACGAGAGCACGATAAATTTCGGCCGGAGTGGTGTGAAGCGTGAGACCGAGGAGAGCTCCAGTCAGCAGCGGGTCAACGAGGATCGTGCGGTTGCCGTTGTTCCAGTCCAGCGCCAGAAGGCCAGATGCACCGGGTTTCTGTTTGGAGGCTTCCTCGGTGAGAGCCTCGTGCCCAGCCGTCCCAAGCTCGGAAACGAACCAGTTGAAGATATCGCCCACCGCGCTCTGTCCGGCTTCGAGTCCGTACATTCCCGGAATAACAGATCCTTTGACGATTCCGCACAGGCCAGGGACGTCTGCAAGAGGCAGGTCAAGGGGGTGCACCATGCAGTCGCATGTGCTTGTGCCGATAATCTTGACAAGCGTCCCCGTCTTGGCCCCAGAGGCGACCGCGCCGAAGTGAGCGTCGAACGCGCCAACGGCAATCGGGATTCCCGCGGGAAGCCCGGCTCTCTCCGCAACCTCCGCTGAAAGAAGACCCGCAACGTGGTCACTGGGCACTGCTTCGGAATACAGTCGGTCGCGTAAGTCCGCTAGGCGAGGGTCTAGAGTGGCCAGGAATTCTTTGGAAGGGAGACCGCCCCATTCATCGGCGAACATGGCCTTGTGGCCTGCCGCACACACGCTCCGCTTGAGGGTGAGCGGGTCAGTGTTGCCGCTTAAGTAAGCGGGGACCCAGTCTGCAAACTCTACCCAAGAGTAGGCGGCTTCAAAGACGTCTGGAGCCACACGCGCACAGTGGAGAATCTTGGACCAAAACCATTCGGAGGAGTAAGTGCCACCGCATTTGGCGAGGTAGGGCAGCCCCTGAGCGCGTGCCTTCTCTGTGATCTCCGCCGCTTCTGCGTGCGAGGTGTGGTCCTTCCAGAGCCAAGTGTAGGCGGCAAGCTTATCTTTGAATTCGGGCAACAGTGCCAGAGGCGTGCCGTTCTTGTCGACGGGGATTGGGCTTGAGCCGGTTGTATCCACACCGAGCCCCACGATCTCCGACGGGTCGATTCCAGCAAGGACATGCTTGGCAGTCGAGAAGAAACCTTCCACATAGTCAGCGGCGTTCTGCCTGGCTAGGTTCGGGTCCTTTTCATCATAGAGAACGCCGGCATCCCCCGAAGGGTAGTTGAACACGGCAGTGGCGACTTCGGCACCGTTCGACACATCCACGAGCAGTGCGCGCACGCTGTTGGTACCGTAGTCGAATCCTATCGAGTAGAGGGACATTGCCGAAAGAGAATACACCTCGCGGCGCATGGATTGCGCAGTGTTTGCGACACGGATTGATTGCTTCCAGGCAGTATCATCAGCGTGTGATCGCGATCATTCCAGCGGCGGGAAAAGGCACTCGCATGATGTCTGTTACGGGTGGTGCCCCCAAGGAACTCCTCTTGTTGGGCTCCAAGCCGGTACTTGCCAGAGTGATTGAAGAGGCTCGAGATGCTGGAGTCGACGGAATTGCCGTTGTGAATTCCAGGAACAAGATTGAAGTCGACGACGCTATCGACGATTGGTCCCGCACCTTGTTTGCTGACGTCCCGATCAAAGTGAGCTATCAAGAGGAGGCACGTGGCTTGGGACATGCGGTCGCGGCGGCCAATGTGCGGGATGACGCGGTCGTCATGGTTGGCGATGTGGTGTATCAAGGTGGGTCCCCCGTTGAGAGGATGTGCAGTCTCATATTCCGCGGAATTGACGGGTGTGTTGCGGTGCAGTCCGTTTCGGAAGACCAGATGCATCTTTACGGAATCGTGGAGATCGACGAGCAGATGGGCTCTGTCCTTAGAATTCTGGAGAAGCCGACACCTGACCAAACCACGAGCCGATGGGCGGTAGCGGGCCGATGGGCCTTTTCCAAGCCCGTGATGGCGTTCCTGGGTGATTATTGCGAGGATCCTCAGCGGCTTTCTCAGCCGACTGAGATCAACCTCACCGAGATCATCAATCTGGCGATCTCGCAGGGAATGGACTTTAAAGCCGTTGCGCTACAGCCAGATCACGTGCGCGTGGACTGCGGAAGCGCTGCCGAATACGCGGCGGCAAGGCGGCTCTGGTGGGAGTAGTCATCGAGGCGAGTGCCCCTGGCCGGTGTGGCATTGTTGGCAACCCAACAGATATTTATGGTGGCCGGGTCATCTCCTGTTCAGTACCGGCAAGGGCTGTTTGTAGACTGACCCTTGGGGAAGAGACCTCGCTTCCGGAAGACCTGAGGCTATGGAACGCCGCAGTTGCGCGTTTTCCGATCGCTGAACCTGTGAAGGTGGAATGGAGCAGCAACATCCCTCGCTCCTCCGGGGTCGCAGGCTCAACCGCGCTTTTGGCGGCAACGATGGCTTGCGTGCTTAAGGCAGTCGGCAAGGACCCAGACCTCGAAAGTGCCGAAGGGCTCGCCAGCTTCGCGGAGTTGGTTCGGGATGTCGAGAGAAACGAAGCCGACATCATGTGCGGCTACCAAGATGCCTACATGGTGGTTCACGGTGGACTTCAGTTCCTGAACTTTGCGGGCAAGCATCCGGTTCAGCCTGGTCCGTACGGAAAGCTGACTCCCATCGATTCGCCACTGCCATTTCTCCTGATCACGACTGGCGTAGAGCGACTCAGTGGCTCCGTCCACGGACCCATGTCCCAGCGTTGGGTGGATGGGGAAGTGCTGGTTCGAGATTCGATGACCCGAATTGCGGAGCTTGCCGATAGCGGTCTTATTGCCATTCAAAAGCGAGACTGGACAGCGTTGGCAGACGCGATGGACGAAAACCACCGCTTGATTGCCGCACTTGGTGGCTCCGGTGAACCCATCGACGCGTTGATTTCCCGCTGCAAGGCCCATGGCGCCCTCAGTGCAAAGTTGGCTGGCGCGGGATTGGGTGGAACTGTGATCGCCCTAACCGAGGACCCTGAGGGGTTGGAGGTTGCGCTCAGAACGGATGGCTACACGCGGTTGATGCGACCGATTCAGGCTCCAGGCGTGCAGTTCGCAAGTTTCTGATATTGAGGATTACAAGTCCGTTAGCCTAGCCAGTGCGCTGTAAATGGCTCCCTCTCCTGCCTGCATACAACCCGGACATGACGGTTCATGACAAACTGGATTACCAAACGGTTGTGATGGACTAAGGGTTTGGATCTCCAAATTCTCGGTGCTCTTGTCCAAGCAAGATAGTTGTCAAACGGCCCTCCGCTCCCGCCATGGACATTGCGGTGGAGGGAACCTGGATTACCTACTGATCGGCCTGGATGAAGGGCCTGGAATTTCTTCAGTGGCTTTTGGCCACGCCGCTTGGCGAGGCGCCTGTCACTCGCCGGCGGCAATATCCTTTAGCTTGGGATACCACAGCTTCACGTAGCCCAGCGCCCACTCCGGGGTCTTGTCGGCGTGGCAGAGGTTGCAGCTGTTGGGGAGCCTGGTCCCAACTGACACCGACGGAGAAACAAAGTCGAAGGTATGGTCTCGAGATTCGGCCCCGACGGAGTTCTCGCCAGTCTTGGACATGTGACAGCCAATGCATTGGCTACCGGTGCTGGTGAGTCCGTGGTTTGTGTGGTCAGAGAGCACCGTGTACTTTGGGCCGGTTGACTTATCAGGTCCGTGACACGTCATGCAGAGCGCGTTCGTCGAAGCCGATTTAATCGTCATCGACACATTTCGGGAACCGTGGGCATCGTGACAGGAGCTGCATTGAAGCCCATTCGCATGCATCACGCTTCGAAGAAAGGTGTTGCCCTGAACGCGATTCTTGTGGGCTGTCCCATTCGCCCAGAATTCCGCGGACTGCTTTCCCGGCATGGGTTCGAAGCCATGCCAATAGTCTCCTAGAACCTTGCCGGGCTGGTAGCCGACCGGCCAAGCGTATTGCTCGCTGTTGGTCTTTCCGGCCTGGTGGCAGGAGAGGCACACCTCCATGGACCGCTGCGTGCTTAATCGTGATGGGTTGACGATGTTCTCGACAGTCGGCTTCTCGACATGAGCCTTGCCTGGGCCATGGCAACTTTCGCACGTGATGTTCTGCTCTGTCCAGGTCTTCGACTGGATATCGACGCCGGTGCTGTGGCAACCCGCGCATAGTTCGAAGTTGGAGCGAGTCTTCCAGTTTTGGTGCTGCGGGTACCACCAGTCAGACTTCGCCGTGTATGGCTGCCACTTTTGGTCCTTGATGCTCCATTGACCCGGGAATACCACTTCCTGCCCGTCAACCACGCCGATGAACCGCTGCTTCCAACGGTGACCGATCACCCATTTCACATCTTTGAGGTTGATGGGGCGGTTAGGATCGGGCTTGCTGAAGTCGGCAAGGATCGTTCGATTGGGGCCTCTGAGGATCGCTGGGCGAATCATTTGGTTGTGGCCACTGTCGTGCCATGTTTGGTAGTAAGACTTGTGGCAGCTTTTGCACTTCTTAGACCCGGCGTATGCGTGGGGGTCAATGGTGGGCAGGGATGTCTGCACCTTGCCGCTACCATTGCCTTTATTGCTTCCATACGCAATCACTGCGACGAGGAAGACTGCTGAAAATTCCAAAAGCGCCTGCTTCATCGTCTGCTCCGAACTGACCTACCCAATACCGAACTTGGCTGCGTGCTCCATCGCGGCTGCGAATCGGTCTACTTCTTGAACTGTGCTGTACACGTTAGGCGTCACCCGGATACCACTGAAGGTGTCTTGGGTGATTCCCACGACGTAGATGTTGTGCTTCGTGAGCAGCCACGTGCCGAGGTCGCTATTTTTGATTCCCTCAATCTCCACGGTGGTGATGGCGCAGGAGTGCTCTGGTGCAAGATTGGTGTGGAATTTCACCTTCGGGAGATCGATGATTCGCTCTGTCCAGCGCTTGCGCAGGTAGCGAAATCTCGCGGCTTTGCGCTCGATACCGATCAGTTCGAGGAAGGTGATGGCCTCGGCGATGGCGTTGTGGTTGGCGGCTGGGTGGGTGCCGATCTCCTCAAACTTTCGGATGTCGTTAACCTGCGTGGGGCCAGCCGCCATCATTGGCCACAGTCCCGCGATCTTGTCCTTATTCACATGGAGCATTCCGGTTCCCATCGGGGCCATGAGCCATTTGTGAAGGGAAGTGCCGTAGTAGTCGCAACCCAGATCCTTGTGCATGAACGGGTACTGGACAAAGGCATGTGCGCCGTCTACAACCACCGGGATTCCGTGCTTGCGGCCAAGGTCACAAACCATCTTGACGGGGAAAATCTGGCCGTTCATGAAGGAAACCTGGCTCACCAAAATGAGCTTCGTCTTGTCGGTAATCCCTTTCTCGAAGGCTTCAAACAGGTCGTGTTGGGTCTTGGGCAGATGTGGCGGCTTCACCTGGACGAGCTTGATTCCTTCACGGCGCTCCCGCTGCTGGATGGTGGTGATCATGCGCGGGTAGTCGAGGGTGGTGGTCAACACCTCGTCTCCCGCCTTGAGGTCAAAGCCGAGCAGGCAGATTTCCAATGCCTCGCTGGCATTTCGGGTGAGGGCGATCTCCTCGGTATCCACGCCAAACGTTGCTGCAAGACGGCGACGGACGCTTTCGACTTCAGGCTCAAGCTGCTGCCACATGTAGTAGCTAGGCGCCTTGTTCGAGTAGTCGATCTGGCGCTTGAGCGCCTCTTCGACGACTCTGGGGGCAGGGGAGCAGCCGCCGTTGTTGAAGTTAATGGTGTTTCGGTCGAGGTCAAATGCCTGCTGGATCTGCATCCAGAAGTCTTCATCTTGCGCCGAGAGTTCTGGGTTGCGCTCTGACTTTGCGACCAAGTTGGCCACCAGGTCGAGGGTTTCGTTTCGGAAGGCGGCGAGGCATACAGCAGAGGAAAGGAGGTCTCGGCGGGAAATCACGTGAGTGGTTTCGCCGCCGACAACTTTGATTCCTGCCTCGGAGCCTTACATTTCCAAAGTGTAGGTGATTTTGCGCGTCTCTCCTGGCTTCATCACCAGCCGCCATTGATGCATGGATGCGCTGAGCGACTCTCCCTTCGTGGACTCGCTTATCAGCTTCCGAACCCCACCCATCGGTTGGGACAAGAGCACTGGCGCGTTCACTTTGCGCTCGTTGGACACGGAGGCTTCGACCACATATTGCCAGTGGTGCCTGGGAAGGGAAGTCTTGCTCACGACCTTGGCTGAACCGAACACATCAAAGGCGGTGGCCAAGTTGAGCCGCACGTGAGAGCCCTTCGTGGTGTCGGTAAGACCGTCTGAACCTACGAACTGCTCCGCGCCGGACGCGTCACGCTCGTAGACGCGCACCTGCCCGCCGGGGAGGGGAATACCGAGATTGGAGGAAGCGACATTCATGAAGGCGATGGAGGACTCGGCTGAAAGTCGTGGACCGTTGGTGCCATCTTTGGTTCCTTCGGCGAGTTCGCTTGGCTCCGGAACCGAGATGCTGTAGCTTCGATTGATCGGCACGGTACGGGTTCCAAGGACACTGACTCGGTTGGTTTGGTCGTTGCTGACACTGGCGAGCGAGGAGATCTTGTAGGCGTACATGTCGCCCAGCTCCATTCGAGGCGCATTCCGTAGCGCTACCGACCCGTTTGATGTGGATCCACCGACTACTGTTGAGTGATTCAATTGGACTCCACCTGTCACGGTCAAAGTCGAGTCGCGTCCGCTCTCCACCTGCGCATTGGGTTGCCCGGCGACGAGGGTGATGTGCGCATCTGGGTAAGAGGTGCCGGTCTTATTGTCGATCGATGCCCAGCACTCCAGATCGGCCGTCTCAGAGTTTGGACTGATTTTTGCCACATAGTCTGCCTTCCAGTTCATGCCTCCGGACAGATATGAAACCCCCATTTGGGTGTTTGCCTCAGTCACTGAGTTGACCTGAACGGAGAGGACAGGGAGTCCAGAAGGCGTGTCGGAAGGGGCGATGAGTGTGCCCGTTGGGTTGATATACAGTCTCTCTGGGGTGCGAAGCGCAAACGTGCCGTCGGTTCCACTGGTTTCGAGGCGGCCGGACACCGTTTCCCCTTGGGTGCCGTTGGTGGAAGGCCACATCAGCTCAACTTGCTTTCCGTTCAGACGATGGATAAGGGAGTTGCCGTCTGACTTGTCTAAGTCGTAAGTGGTGCCAATGACTTCCGGGTGCGCGGTTCCTTTTGGCCAGTCCACCAGGATCGAGCTCGCGTCCAGCATCTTGCTGATGCCGTCCAACACGACCTTATTTCTGCCCGCAGTGAGGTGAACCGGGCGATGCTCAGACACCATTGCGAACCCACCGGTATAGATAGTCAGCTCGACCGGATGGCTCTCAGGAGTGGGCGCCGCCTGGGCGGTAGCCTTGGAGCAGCCGGTTGTCGAAGCAATGATCACCGCCATGGCGGCACCGAATCCGAAAAGGAGTTTCTTGTTGTTCATAGCAGTCACTTTCCGCATTATAGGGTCGGTTTCTGCCAGATCGGGGATGTCTTTTTAGCTAGTCCAGTTGCGCTGGAATCTCAATTTGGAAGGTTGTGCCTGAGTCTTCTTCCGAGTGGAAGGACACTTTGCCACCCAGATACCGCTCTACAAAGACGCGCGCAGAGTAGGTGCCAAGTCCCCTTCCGGGCTGCTTCTTTGTAGTGAACGAGCGAACGAATATCTGAGATTGGACGGCCCTTGGCATCGGCGGGTTGCTGTGAACAGAGATTCTGATCTGCTGATCCTGGCTGCTCACATTTATGTCGACGGTGTCCGGCGCCTCTGAAGCTTCCAGAGCATTTGTGAATAAGTTGGAGATCGAGTGCCATAGGAGCAGACGGTCAGTGTCGAGTGTCAACGTGTTCGGGACATTGAGTTCGAGCTTCATGGGAATCTCTGGAAAGCGAGCGGAAGCTGATTCCAGGACGCCATTGACCAACTCGCTGAGATTGAACGCTGTGATGTCAGGAGTAAGGCGACCCGCTTCGGCGAGCGAAATGTCTCGGTAGAGGCACAGTTGAGCGGTTGCATAGACGGACCGGCCTCTTAGTCTTTGCAGGAGCGAGTATGCCAGTTCATCCTGCCGTTGTCCAAGAACTTCGGTGATCTCGGCAAGGGTGGACAGAACTTCGCCGAAGATGATCCGGTCTGCAACGAGCTTGCGCTTTTTGTCGCTGATGTCGTTAAGCAGAAGGAGCACGAATCTTTGACCGGCGACGCTGAGGAAGTTTGCCTTGGTGTGAAATTCCAGCGGCAAGGATCCTTTTTCGCCCCGGATGGTGATCAGCGCCTCGCGCTCGACTGTCTTCTCTGTGAGCAGGCTTGTCAGGATTGCCTTAACTGCACCGCATTGTCGACAGGCTTCACCAGTTCCGCATCCACCGGGTGAGTCCTGGGCATGAATGCATCGAACTGCCTCACCCGGACGCAAACCGAGAACTCCATCAGTGTTGGCGGCACCGACTAGGTTCAAAAGGTGCTGGTTGGCGGCCACGATCTGCCGCTTGTCGTTGAGGACGATGGCGATGTCCGAGATGGAGTCCAGGATCGCTTGGCCAATCCGGTTTTGATCAATCAGTGCCGCCTGTTGGCGCACCATTCGCATGTTCTCCCGTGCGGCGGGCGCAAACTGAGTGTCTGCGTTTCGGATAACCGGCCAATCCACCATGTGAGTGTTCATGCGCTTGAATCCTAAATTGGATTATCCGCAATAGCCGTCTTTTAAGATGTACCGATTTTGATGGGCAGGAAATGGACTACCCCGACTAAACACTGGCAATGCCGAGTTGAATTCGTCATCCAAGGTGCGGTAATATCTCTCGGCTTGGGTCGGTAGCTCAGTTGGTAGAGCAGATGACTCTTAATCATCTGGTCCAGGGTTCGAGTCCCTGCCGGCCTACCAAGTTTTTCAAAAGCGTCACGTCCTCGAAAGAGGGCGTGGCGCTTTTTTGTGTGAAAGTTAGCTGACGAAGGCGAAGACATTTATCCTCGGATCTTGAGGAGATCCCACCGCTGGGGGCGACAGAAATTGGGACACAGCAATACAGGCTCGCCTTACTTGCAGACGCCTCCGACTTCCTATTCGGCTTTACTGAGGGATCGTAATGACGCTTCTCCTCAAGTGGCTATGATAGGACAAGCCTTTGCCCTCGCTTCACCGCATGAGTCCGTTGTCGAGCTACGGTTGGAACCTGCCATCTTCCAGGCGCTACTAGCGGCACGGGTTAAGGAGACGACGGTTGCGAAGCCCGGCCAAAAGCAGTCGGCGGCGAATCGCGAATTGGTGGTTCTCCTGCTCGTTTCCAATTCCATCTTGCTCGGTGGCGTCGTTCGCTTGTTCAAGGCGGCCGGGCTAGAGCAGCTGAATATGGCGCTGCTCTCCGACGAATTCCTGGAAGACCTTAAGAATCTCCCGCGGCGCAACCTCACCGTAAAGCTGCTGAAGCGACAGCTGAATGAGGAGATCGCGCTGAAGGGCCAGAAGAACGTAGTTAAAGCACGCAAGTTCGCCGAGATGCTTGAGGAAGCTGTGAAGAGATATCCCAACTAAGCTAAAGAAGTGGCGGAGCCCGTTGAAAACTGGTGAGGATCGCCAAAGAGTTCCGCGATGCGCAGAACAAAGGCGACAAACTCGGCCTTAGCGAGGATGAGGGGCCGTCTACGACGCTCTCGCCAACAACGAAAGTGCCGTCGAAGTCGTGGGAGACGCCCAACTTACGTTCATCGACAAAGAACTGTTGACGACCGTGCGACAAATGTCGACGATTGACTGGCGAGTCCGCGAAAGCGTCCTTGCCAACATTTGGCGACTGGTGAAACGAATCCTCCGCAAATACGGCTATCCATCCAACCTTGAAGACGCCGCCGTTCGGTTTGTGATCGGGCAAGCCGAGGTGATTTGTCGCGAGATTTAGGTTAGTGTCTGTGATGGGATACGGTTGGCTCTTCAACGGGCAATTAATTTCAGTCGGCTCATTTTCTCGAGCAGCAAGCAGTACGAAGCTAGCAACTGGCTAATTGAAATTTGGGATCCAACCGAAGGTAACAGACTGGACTGCCTTGGTACGAGTCGGCAACTGAGGCGGTGTATGTTCCGGGTAACGAGGACCAACAATTCATCTCAAGGTTTTTTGCCAGCCGGTGCACTTGGTCTTACGAAAACTGTTTGATGTCCTGTGATCCAATAAACCGCAAGCATTGGCAGTCACCACGAGTAACAAGCTCCTCTCAGTGTGACTGCTTCCGATCTTAATTTGAGAATCGTCACCGCGGTCTTCAGAATGGTGCCCGCCCCTAAGAGGTAGCGTTTAACTCAGCAACGAGCGTGCTGGGGCCAGCCAATCTGACCTGTTCCCCGTAGTTTGACCCACTTGAAGTGTGAAATCCGTCTGGAATCACATGAAGAAAACTGGCAAGCGCTACACCGAGGACGAGATCCTGAAGGTGTTGAAGGAAATCGAAGCTGGCGGCGCGATAGCGTC
>CAIYLG010000053.1 GCA_903927025.1 uncultured Armatimonadota bacterium | reverse complement strand
TTCTCGGAGTTCTACAACAACCGTCGTCCTCACTCGGCACTCGGAGGGCTCTCTCCCGCGACATACAAGGCAAATCTAAAGACTAAAATGGAGGCAGAGGCACTAACACTCTAGGTGGGTCAGAATCCGGGGACTAGTCAATGGCACTTGGAAGGTCGCGGACAAACGCGTGATTCTAACCTTCAAGTCTGGACCGGCAGGCAAGTTGAAGAAGCCCGATGTGGTGACGCTGCAGCCCATGCCGGATCGCAATCGCCTAGTTATCCTTGCGCCAAAGTCCGAGGCCGGACAACTTGAATTCCACTGGAACCCGAAGGCAATTGAGAACTGGAACAAAAGGCTGTCGGAGACAATGCAGAAGGCTCAGCATTCTCCTACAAAGCCAGGGGGATAACGGCCGAAAACTACCGACTAAGAGTGAGGGTAATGTGCTCGTAGGCCGGGTGAAGAAGAGTTGCCACACGAATGGCGTAGAGCCGAAGAGTTGCCCCACGAATGGCGTACAGCCGGTCAGAAAGGGGAGGTGCCCCCACGAATGGCGTAGAGCCGAGATTTGGTTGCGGGGATTTTGGCTCGATTTGAACCTGAAATCTTGGTGGGCGGTGCAAGACTCGAACTCGCGACAGCCTCGGTGTAAACGAGGTGCTCTACCAACTGAGCTAACCGCCCGCAGGCGAAGATATTACCAGAAGAATTCTTCGTTCAGGATGCCTTTTGCCGTCCGATCAGATTCAAAACCCAATTAAATTCCTTGGATTCAAGGAAAACCGTGTTACACTTCAGTTCTGGCGCTTAAGGATGAAGCGAATACTGCAATG
Organism: uncultured Armatimonadota bacterium; assembly: GCA_903927025.1. Lineage (GTDB taxonomy): Bacteria > Armatimonadota > Fimbriimonadia > Fimbriimonadales > Fimbriimonadaceae > Fimbriimonas. The sequence goes on along the minus strand of CAIYLG010000053.1, from coordinate 139,931 downwards.
TCTAGGACCATGGATGGCGATGACAGCGGCAGCTTACGGGCAATACCGTTCTGCTGATGTCGTCTACACCTATTTCGACAACGTACCCGTGCATGGAATGCGGGTGGGCGATGAACTTTTCGTGCCCGTTGAATCCGCTTCCCAATGGGGATGGCAGATCAACGTCAAGGGCGATTCAGCCGATGTGACTGCTGAAGGGATCTCCTTCATCATCGGTGTGAGAAACATCTCCGGACAAACCTCCCTGCCGCTGCGCGTGGCGATGGGCAAGTTGGGCGGATCTGCGAGCTGGATCCCCAACACGGACACGCTTCAGGTCGTGGCGGATCTAACCTCGGTGAAGTGCCAGGCTGGCAGAGTCAAAGTGGTTTCCCCGCTTCAGATCAAGCCGAAAGGATTTGCCCTTACCAATCCAGATCGGCTGGTGCTGGACTATGTTGGCGCCCATCTTGGTCCCAAGACAGTTCAGGCAAGTGATGGCGGCGTACGCATCACTCAGTACAAACCGAATGTTGTCCGAGTGGTGATTCAAACCGAGGGTGCACCTGACCTTTCCAAGATTTCCAGCGACGCCACCAGAAATTCCACGGTGGAGCTTGCCCAGGCGAACACAGAACAACCGCAGCCGAAGCCGATCAACGAGATTCCCGTCGAGGTGAAAGCCACTGAGCTTCCTCCTGTTGCCGGGCAAGGCACGGTAGTAACACCTCCCGGTGCAACAACTCCAGTTGTTACACCGCCCACTCCGGTCCAGCCAGAGTTTCTGCCAGTCAATCTGGTGAAGGAGAATGAGAAGTCATGCCTCATCTCGATTCCGCTCGCCGGACTTAAGTCGCACGCACAGTTTAGAAAGCCTGACCCATCGACCCTCGAAATCATCATCCCCGGGGTTTCGCTGGATCTCCCGATCGACTTCAAGTTGGCTTCCGATGCCGTGACGCTGTGCCGAGCCGAAAAGGTTGCAACGGGCACCAAGCTGTCGCTGTACCTCAATAGACCTGCGGGCGCAGAAGTGTTTACGGATGCAAGTGGAGTCTCGATCCAACTGTTGCGTCCAAATGTAGGCGACGGGAAGCTGAGCGGAAAAGTGATCGTTGTGGATGCAGGACATGGAGGCACCGACCCAGGAGCTCACGAGGCGGGGTACCAGGAAAAAAACCTGACTCTCCCGATTGCGAAGGGTGTTGCCGCACTGCTTGCTCAGGAAGGGGCAACCGTGATCCTCACGAGGAAAACGGATGTGTTCATTCCGCTCACGACGCGATCCGATATTGCGAACCAGAACCACGCAGATCTCTTTATTTCTTGCCACATCAACGATTCCGGTGGACCACGGAACATGGCAGGCACAATTACATTCCATCACAAGGGAAATGAAATCAGCCGAGTTCTTGCAGAGTGCATTCAGACTGAGATTGCAAAGGTCAGCGGGATTCCCAATACGGGTGTCTGGAGCGACGGCAAGATCTACAACAGCGGCTTTTCCGTTCTCCGGAATACAAAAATGACAGGTGTTCTCATCGAATTTGGATTTATCGACAATCCTCAGGATCGAAAGCGGCTCATTACCAGCCAGTTTCAAGATGCCGTTTCAAAGGCAGTGGTACAGGGAATCAAGGTGTATCTAGGCGATGCCAAAACGAACTAAGGGATCCTCCACGCGCAAAAGCGTGGTCGCAGTATTGATGCTGTGTATTGTCGGAGCCGGTGGGCTTGCCGCATACGTAAAGCTCTTTCCCGCTGCCGCCCATGTGGTTGAGCAGCCATCTCCGACTTTCTCTCGCGAGCAGACCCAGGAGCCAGACGTGAAGGTCTCGGTGAAGCCCGTCCAGGCTGAATCCGCCCTCTTGGTGCCGACCGTCGCGGATGGTGAAGTGAAGCTCAAGATGCCTGCGAGCACCGCTCCAGATGGCACAAAGCCCGAAGTGTCCTTGCTGAACGACACGATGAAATCACTTCAAGTTGAGGGTGCGAGGGCGCTGGGAATCGAAGTCAGCAACCATAAGGCTTTCGTCGATTTTAACGCAGGACTACAGAAGGGATACGGCACGATTGAGGAGGGCAATTTGATCAAGGCTATGCAGCTGGCTCTCGGTCAGTTCCCTGCCATCAGGCAGTTCCAGCTTCGGATTGACGGCAAGATCGTCGATTCGCTTGGAAACATTGACCTCACAACCCCAGTTGACGTTATTCGGCCCAATGGCTCAACGGAATCCAGTACAAAATCGATTCCGCCGTCTAACTGACGCTAACTTCTGGTTCAGTCGGCACGTCTTCACTCAGTGAACGGCGTGCCTTCCACTGTTCCCACCCTGCTGTCACTATGAATGCGGCCAGAACTCCGCACGCCCAACCAAGTGCTACCTGGTAGGGATAGTGCGCCCCACAAAAAATGCGAGAAATGCCGACCAGTACGGCAATAGCTACCCATGGCGCTCCCCATGCTTTCAAATAGCGAACAAACACATAGGCGACTGCCGCCATGTTGGCGGAGTGGGCGGACGCTGTGCCGAAGTTCTCCGTCTTTCCCACCCACATGATCACGTCGTTCGGGAAGTCTTGAAACGGCCTGTGCATCGGCCATGTGTGCTTGAACACTTCGGTAAAGCTGTTTGCTGCCCCGACAGCAACTAGGGCAAGCAGCACCGTTGTTCGAGTTTTGCTGTTTCGGATCAGCATTCCCAGCACGAGGATTCCGAGGAGAACCTTAACGTCGGTATAGTTCGTTGCCTCACTGAGGAACTTCATCGTGGGTCCGAGCGCCTGCGGCCAATGGTTAATCGCTCGAAAGAGTCCGGTATCGGGTGGTCCCACGGCGTAATTGTACTTGGGAGTCGTAGAAAGAAGCGAAATGAACGCAGCAGCGACATGGCTGGCAAGGGTCCTGTGGCGAGCCATCCTTTGGCTCACCCGTCGCCCTGCGCTAAAGTCGATGCAGCGCTCGTTCTTGAGTATCGTTCCGGCTGGGCATCGAGCGTCGGCTCAGGCATCGATGATGCGACAGAATCGCTTTGCGCGAAAAATTGGCTTCCCCCTGATGAAGTTCATGATGAACCTCCTTCTAGCAAGCATTCTCCTCACCACAACCTTCCTGGCCGCGATGAACATGGCCGACCACGGTTACCTAACGATGCCGTGGAAAATGCGCCGCCGTTTCGAGGTAGAAACGCGGTGAGCCGAGTCGTCGATTAAGGCTCTAGGCGCGCCAGCGGCTCCAGTTGCCAATGTAGAGAACTTCTTCCTCTAGTTCCACCCCGAACTTACTCAAGACGCTTTCCTTCACGTGTTGGGCGAGCTCGTAGATATCGGCCGCTGAGGCATTTCCGGTGTTCAAGATGAAATTTGCGTGGCGCTTTCCCATCTCAGCTCCGCCATGCCGATGCCCCTTTAGCCCGGAGGCTTCAATGAGGTAGCCAGCAGGCACGACACCCGCCGTTCGGAGAGGAATGGGCAAGCCTGGGAGGGACTCCGCGAGGTCGAGGCTGTTGACGTTCTTAAAGAAGCTTCCAGCACTCGGGGATGGCGGCTGCTTGCCAATGCGCTGGCGCTGGTATTCCCGGGCCTCATCGTAAATCTTCTTCGGTTCTCCGACCGGCAGGTGCATTTCTATCTGAAGCAATACCGCCTTGGTTTTATCGTCTCGCCTAAGTACGCTGTCCCGATAGGAAAACTCCATCCATGATGGATCAACCCACTTTCGGATTCCGCCGCTCACGATTTCAATTCTGGTAAGGAATTCAGAAACGCTGCTTCGGTAAGCGCCTGCATTGCTCACAAGGGCACCGCCGAGCGTTCCGGGGATCCCCACCGCGAACTCGAGGCCCCTCAGACCCGCTTGAGCCGTCTTGAGAAAAAGCTCCTGAAAGCCACAGCCAGAATCGGCGAGGACAAGGCCATTTGGCTGAATCTGGATGGATCTTGTCCGATTCAGGATGGAAAGGCCGGGCACTCCGTCATCGGAGGGCAAGATGTTGCTTCCCCAGCCGATCAGCGTACATGCCCCACCCGTCATCTGACTCCAGACTGCCGCCTCTTCAAGTTGACGCAGGTTCCTCACGCAAATAAACTGTTCCGCCTCTCCTCCCGCCTTCAGGGTGGTGAACGGCTTCAAGGAGATACTGCTCTGGAAGCCGGTGGCTTCAGCCAAGCTTGCCTCCCAGCGGTGCAAAAGGCTTCTTCGGCACGGAGATGCTTGGGTCGATCAGGTACTCAGGAACGAAGGAGGCTGCATTCACAGCCACCAGATTAGGAATGATAAGGCTCACGCGAGACGCATCCGGGTAAACCTCTGGCTCCATTCCTGGGCCGAATCCGACGAGTTCTTCACCTTCAATCTCAGAGGTCCGGTAGGGGACATCGCCTGCACGCCTTACAAAGAACTCCCCTTTTCGGCTTGGCAGCACGACCGTCCGGCTAGCATCAATCAGGTCGAAGCTCGTGACGCCAGCGACTTCCTTTGAATATAGAAAGCCAAACGTTTTGGCTAGGGTTACTCCAACCCGAACGCCCGTAAAGCTTCCCGGTCCCATGTCAGCCACAAATAGATCGACATGAGATGGCTCGATTCCAGTTTCTACTCCCAAGTGCTGAAGCAGCTTCATGCAGGCGCCGCTTGAGCTTTGAGGTGCCAGGAGCCGGCCAGACCAGACCACCGAGCGGCTGGATTCGTCAATCGCCGCGACACTAGTCCAAGCACAGGAGGTGCTAAAGGCGAGAATCACGGCAATGGCTCAACGCTGATGGACTTAAAGAGGGCGTCTAGAATCCGCTTCTCGGCCTTGACCGAAGCAACACTGTTCAGACGGTACATGGTTAGGAAGTAGTACTCCCCCATGCTTCCCATCGCCGCGCAAGTTGTAAGATCGCCGTTTGCGTCCTTTCCAACTCGCCATACAGTGGAGATCGTGCATCCGGCCTTGTTCAAATCTGGATTGCTGTCTTCACGAGATCCAACCTTTGTAAAGGTGTCCAAATCGGTTGCGCAGAACTTGATCAGGGCCGCGTTGGGAGCATCACTGTCCAGCGTCGAAAAGACTTGGAAATGGATCGAGCCATTCAGCTCTGGGGTCTTGAGGTCAAATCCGTTTTCCTTGATATTTTCGGCGGTCCAACCCAAGGGAACCCGCAGCACAACCTTTCGAGTCGAGACTACGGTTTCAACCGCAACTGGAGCCCGAATTGGAGCAATGGTCTTCTTTGGAGTTGGATCCACCGAGTGCGGGCGTATAGGTGCCTTTTCCAGCTTCGGGGTGATGTCGGTAAGGTCGACGTTGGGATTATCTTCCTGCGGGAGCTTTCCGTCTGTCTGTCGGAGAGTTTCCAGGAGCCTCCCGAATTCGATATTCACCTTGTCAAAATCGCTAGCTGGGCTCGTAAGCCGAAGCAACAGCTTCTCGTTTGTTCGAGTGTAGAAAAGGCCTATAATCGATGCCATTGCCGTCCCATGATCGGTGTAGTCGATGCGACTGAACAACATGGAGACCCCCAGGACTTCTTGGCTCCATTGGCGGGTTACGGTGCGATGAAGCTGTTCGTTCGCCCTCAGCTGAATCGTTTGCCACAGGTCGGTACTGGCGTGAAAGGTGGTTCGATCGATATTAAGCTCACCCTTTTCTGAGCTTCCGTCGATCGGAATCATCAGGGTGGTTCGATCCTTATCCTTGCGCTTGTTGGAGTGAACAACCGTCCAAGTCTTGGGATAGTTGAACTGCATCCCCACATACGGTTCTGTGAAAACTGCGGTCGGGACTTCCTGCTGTCGCGAGAAGGTGGCGACGGCGGCGAATAGCAAAGGAATCAGCATTCTGTCCTTCCATTATGGGAGATTCGCCGTGTTTGGCTCAAAACGTTGGGTTGGTTCATCCGTGTACCTACATGATAGATACGGGCAGAAGGGCGCTTCCGTATCCCCTCCAGCCGGAAACGGGACTCCCGGGCCATAATCTCACGATGCTCGGACAGTGGATGGAGAGTGAGATTCGAGAGCAGCCGGCCGTATTGGCTGCCGGCGCCGCAACTTATGCGGATGCTCTACAGGCGTTGGCGGGACGCAAATTTGAGATGGTTCTGCTTGCCGCGCGTGGTTCCTCAGACAACGCGGCGCTCTATGCGCGCTACTTACTGGAAGTTTTTCTTCAGGTTCCCGTAACTTTGGCGGCTCCCAGCGTGCTGACCCGGTTCAACCGACATGTGAAGTATACAAATTGCCTTGCGGTTGGGATTTCGCAAAGCGGAGCGGCACCCGACGTGGCGGAAGTGCTTGCCTCCCTTCGCGCCGATGGACACACCACGCTTGCCATCACCAATACTGCGGGATCTAGGCTAACGGTGGAGGCAGAGCATTCTCTGTTGCTGGGTGCTGGGCTCGAGCGAAGCGTGGCGGCTACGAAGACCTATTCCGCTTCCCTGCTTGCTCTCTACGAATTGGTCCGAGTGCTGGGTGGCGGTTTGCCAGACCCTACCAACCTGTTGCCTGGCGATGAGTGGGTGGAAACAGCGCGCGAAGCCGCCTCTATCGCCAGCGGCCCAGTCGTGCGAAGTACACCCGTGTTCTCTCTTGCAAGAGGATTTGGCTTTTCAACAGCTCAGGAGGCGGCGCTCAAGTTGATGGAGTGCGCCCTGATCCCGTGCAAAGCCTACTCTTCTGCCGACTTTGAGCATGGTCCCAAGGCACTTGCAGGACATGGAAGCGCGGCGATCTGCTTTGACGGACCCAAGCCGGACCTTCAGGCACAGGGATGCCAGATCCTCTGTGCACCGGACGTTCCTTCAGTCTCCGCAGGAGATATCTCAGGGATTTTGAATCCCGTGTGGGACATTGTCTTTGGCCAGTGGCTTGCGCTCACAGCGGCCCGTGCCCGTGGGCTTAACCCCGACGACCCTCGCCATATCCAGAAGGTCACGCAGACCCTCTAGCCAAAAGCAAAGGAGGCGCCCAGACGAGAAGTCTGGGCGCCTCCTTTTAGTTTAGGCTTACTTGGCTTCTTTGAACTCGGCGTCGATGACTTCCTCGTTCGAAGCTGCCGAAGGCTCGCCATGGTGTTCGCTGGCGTCTGCGGCCTCTGAAGCGGCTGCGTACAGCTTCTCAAAGATCGAATGGCTTTCCGCTTCCAGTGCATTGAATGCTGCCTGGATCTCAGCCTCTTCTCCACCTACGAGAGCCTTTCGAAGCGTCTCGATCTTCTCGGTTGCACTCTGTCGCGCAGCCTCGTCGACCTTGTCGCCTGCATCCTTAAGCGCCTTCTCGGTCTGATAGGCAAGGCTCTCTGCCTTGTTCTTCAGCTCGATGACTTCCTGCTGCTTGCGATCATTGTCCGCATTCATTTCGGCTTCGGTGACCATTCGATCGATTTCGTCTCGATTGAGGTTGCCGCTTCCGGTAATGGTGATGCTCTGCTTGGATCCAGTGCCCTTCTCCATCGCACTGACATTGAGGATGCCGTTGGCATCGATGTCGAACGTGACTTCGATCTGAGGCACTCTGGCCGGTGCTGGCGGAATTCCGGCGAGGTGGAATCGGCCAAGGCTCTTGTTGTCGCGAGCCATCGGTCGCTCACCCTGCAGGATGTGGATCTCAACTTCAGGCTGGTTGTCTGCGGCAGTGGTGTAAACACGGCTCTTCTTGGTAGGGATCGTGGTGTTGCGGTCAATCAGCTTGTCGAAGATGCCGCCCTGCGTCTCGACACCCAGCGAAAGCGGAGTGACGTCGAGGAGAACGATGTTCTTAACCTCGCCACCGAGAACGCCTGCCTGAACGGCAGCGCCGACAGCAACGACCTCATCCGGATTTACGGATCGGTTTGGCTCTTTGCCGGTGAGCTTCTTCACCAGTTCCTGAACCTGTGGCATTCGCGAGGAGCCACCGACGAGAATGACTTCGTTGATGTCGCCTGGCTTCAGCTTTGCGTCTTCCAGCGCCTGGTTGAAAGGCTTCTTAACGCGCTCCATCAGGTCGGCGGTCAGCTCTTCGAACTTTGCCCGGGTGAGGCTGTAGTCCATGTGCTTTGGCTCGTTGTCGACAGCGGTGATGTAGGGCAGGTTGATCTGCGTGGATATCTGACCCGAGAGCTCAATCTTGGCTCGCTCAGCGGCTTCTCGCAGTCGCTGAATAGCAGCGCGATCCTTGCTGAGGTCGATTCCCTGGTCCTTCTTGAACTGCTGGACGAGGAAATCCACGATCTTGTTATCGTAGTCGTCTCCGCCAAGATGGCTGTCTCCAGCTGTGCTGCGAACTTCAAAGACGCCTTCGCCGACATCGAGGACAGACACGTCGAACGTACCGCCGCCAAGGTCGAAGACGAGGATGGTCTCGTTGGCCTTCTTATCAAGGCCGTAGGCAAGCGATGCTGCCGTTGGCTCGTTGATGATTCGAAGGACCTTGAGTCCTGCGATTTCGCCAGCGTTCTTGGTCGCGGTTCGCTGAGCGTCATTGAAGTACGCCGGAACCGTGATAACCGCCTGGTCAACCGTTTCGCCAAGGTAGGCCTCAGCATCTGTCTTCAACTTCTGAAGGATCATCGCCGAGACTTCTTCTGGCGTGAGGTCCTTTCCGAGGGCTGGTACAAAGGCTACGGCTTGGTTGTTTTTGCCAGCCTTTACTTTGTAGCCGACTCGACCAACTTCTTCCTGCACTTCGTTGACGGTGTGACCCATGAACCGCTTGATCGAATAGATCGTGTTGTCCGGATTTACCACGGACTGTCGCTTTGCGGTGATGCCAACCAGTCGTTCGCCGTTCTGCTTGAATGCGACCACGCTGGGCATTGTGCGTGAGCCCTCTGCCGTGCTGATGACGACGGGTTCTCCGCCTTCCATCACTGCTACGACCGAGTTTGTCGTTCCAAGGTCAATTCCTACTGTTTTTCCCACTCTGTTATTGTTCTCCTATTATCTCAAGAGGTTCAAGCCACTTGAGTCCTATGCGCTCAATGTAAATTGCTACAGATATTCTACTCGAAAGGATCCCAAGTGGTTTCATCGATAGGACGCGATTCACCCAACCATGTTCGGGTCGGTGCGGTTAGGAAGTCTAAATGGAGCGCAGAACTTCAGTCTGCACCCCGGTCGTGGCTTTAGCCGCGCGCCACGCCGTCCCAACTGGTCGAGATCGCGTGCACAAACTTGCGGGAACAAACTGCTGCGGGGTTGAAACACCTTACCGAAAGTGGGCTAAATGCCCGCGCCACCACCGGCCCAACTGTAGAGACCATTCAGACGACTCGATAGTTGGAACGCCTCGTTGAGCGCTAGTAGTTGGCTTTCAGCGAACTTGGAATGGCGAACTTGGTTCCAGGCTTAATGCCGTACTTCGCCGCAACGCCTGCCTTCACTTCCAAGACGTAAAAATACGGCTTGGCGGCCACCAGGGGAGTGTCGTTTTTGATCTTCCCGTGGGCGATGCTCACGACTTTCTGATCCTTATCGATGTAAATGATGTCGAGAGGAATGAAGGTGTTGTGCATCCAAAAGGCGTGATACTGGTCCGCGGTTTGGATCCGTGGGAACAAGAACAGCATCCCCTGGTTTTCCTTGACCTCTTTATCGGTCAGGAACATCATTCCTTCTTGATTCTTCCCTTCGTCATCTGCGAGCCAGGCGCTGATCGTGTGGCCGGCAGCGGTTACCTTGGCAACCTGCAGCTTGCTCACTTGGTGAATCCGGTTCGGATTGTTAATCTGCAGGGATGCGGCTGAGACGGCAAAACAGCCGGCTGCAAGGCTGGTGATAAGGAAGAGTCGGCGGCTGTTCATGTTTCTATTTTGCTTCAACAGGATCGCAGATCAGAGGGCAATCGGAGCAAAGCTGTCGTGAGTTGATTCATACGCCGAAATCTGTGGCGAATGCACCAGAGTTGTGCCGATAAGATCCAATCCTTCGATCAGCGCCTGCTTGGTAACCGGGTTGATCTCGAATGACACAGAGCCGGCTGAAGTGGTTATGGTCTGATTGGGGAGGTCAACCGTGATCTCTGCTCCAGTACCCACCGAAGCGAGAATGGCGTGGTTAGACTCACTGACTTCTGCAAGCAGGAGCCCACAGTTGGCCGCATTCTGTCTGAAAATATCGCTGTATCCCGGAGATGTTGGTGTCTTCTTGGCGATGACCGCTCGGAATCCCGCCTGCTGAATCGCCCAAACCGCGTGCTCGCGAGAGGAGCCGCACCCGAAGTTTGTGCCGACGAGCATCACCGTCGTGGCTGATGCTTCCGGCTGATCCAAGATGAAGTCAGCACCGCGCACATCGCAGAAAAGAAGCTCTCCGTAGCCACTTCGGCTCACTCGAGTGAGGAACCGAGCAGGAATGATTCGATCGGTGTCGATGTCATCTCCAGGCACGATGGCCAACTTGCCAGCATAGACGGTAAAGGCTTCCACTCTGTGAGTTTGGCATACAGCGTGATATGAAACTTGCCTGTACCAGGTGCGTCGGTGGGTTCCTAAGGGCATAATTCACCGTTCATGATTGTTCCCAGCAAAGATCAGTTCCTGCGGTTGACGGACGGGCACCAGCCCATGGCCGTCTATCGGGATGTTTTGGCGGATATTGAGACTCCGCTGAGCGCCTACTGGAAGCTGGCGCACGATCAGACGTACTCGTTTCTCCTGGAGAGCGTCACCGGTGGCGAGCAATTGGGTCGGTTCTCCGTGTTGGGCATTCGCCCGAAACTGGTTTTACGATCTAAGAATGGAGATGTGCGCCGCATCCGCAAGGATGGCGAAGAGCATGAGCGGCTGGCAGAAGGTGAAGATCCGCTGCACGTGCTGGAGCAGGCGATGCTTCGAGGAAAGCCAGTGCACGTGGAAGGGTTCCCAACCTTTGCTGGTGGTGCAGTCGGCCTCCTCAGCTACGATATCGTCCGGTATTTCGAACGGCTTCCCGACACTACGAAAGATGACCTGAACGTGGACGACATGGCGATGATGCTGGCAGACACCGTGGTGCTGTTCGACCATGCCAAGAACCTCATTCGAGTGATCGTGATGACCGACGGCACTGCGGTGAGCTACGACGAGGCGGAAGTGGAGATCGACTGGGTTTTGGACCGTCTTGCCGGGCCGTTGCCTCCTCTTCCAAAGGGCTCTTATCCCGTCCATCCGGTGGAATCCAACGTCACCCAGCCAGAGTTTGAGGCGATGGTGACTCGAATGATCGAGTACATCACCCAGGGAGATGGCATTCAGATGGTGCCCGCCCAGCGGTTCTCAACCAAGGCCGACGCCCACCCCCTGACGATTTATCGCTCCCTTCGTTCCATCAACCCATCGCCCTACATGTTTCTGCTTCGGTTCGGCGATTTTGACTTGGTAGGTGCGTCTCCTGAACTGCTCGTCAGCGTTCACGGGCGCAAAACCCGGGTTCGACCCATCGCCGGAACGCGCTGGAGAGGCAAGACCGAGGAAGAGGACAACGCGCTTGCCGAAGAACTTTTGGGAGACGAAAAAGAGCGAGCCGAGCACATCATGCTCGTTGATCTCGGCCGAAACGACCTTGGTCGAGTGTGTGAGTACGGGTCAGTTCAGGTGAATGACCTTATGGTCATCGAGCGCTATAGCCACGTGATGCACATCGTGAGCGACGTCACGGGGACACTTGCCGAGGGACAGACCGCTTTTGACCTCTTCCGAGCCTGCCACCCGGCCGGCACAGTATCCGGTGCTCCCAAAGTGAGGGCGATGCAGATTATCGACGAGCTTGAACCAACCCGGCGCGGATCATACGCGGGAAGCGTAGGCTTCTTCAGCCACTCCGGCGATCTCGATTCCTGTATCGCGATCCGGACGATCTACCTGAAAGACGGCGTAGCCCACATTCAGGCAGGGGGCGGCGTGGTGTACGACTCGGTCCCGGAGAAAGAGTACGTGGAGTCATGCAACAAGGCCAAAGCCGCGTTGAGAGCCATCGAAATGGCACAGAAGGGACTGTAGAGTGGCGCTCCATCCAGAGGACAGCTTAGGGGACGATTCCCATCTCGTCCAAGATTCGCCCCAGCATGTCATGGTCGTAACGGTCCATTTTCTCCGCCCGATCTGACTCTAGTGCGGCTTCTTCCAGAAGCTCAGACTCATCTAGCAAGATGCCGAGAAGGCCGTGGTACAGGTGCTTTTCGGGGTCTAGCTCGCTTGCCAGCCTCAGGGCCTTGATTGCCTCAGGACGGCGATCGGCTCGCCAGAAGGCGACGGATGCTCGGAGATAGAGGAAATCGTCTCCTGGCGAAATCTCGATGGCGGCGCGCAGAGAATCCAGCGCTTCGTCGTATCGCTCCATCTCGATGAGCAGATCTCCGATCCAGTAGTGGTAAAAAGCGCTGTCTGGCTTGAGCGTCACTGCCTTTTGCGCCGCGGCAAGGGCGCGAGTTCGCTCTCTGGCGTCGCGAAGAGTCTGGGCAAGTTTGAAGGCGATATGCGAGTCCGTTGGGTCGGTCTCCATTGCCTGCTCAAGCTTTAGGATCGAATCCTTGAATCGACCATAGCGCCGGTAAAGTTCAGCTGTTCCGATGATGGCTTCCGGAGTTTCCTTCTTGGCTCGAAGGGCCTTTTCGTACTGCCGCAGCGCCTGCGGGTAATCGTCTCCATACTCATAGGCTCCTCCTAGATTGAGCAGGCTGGATGGATCGCTGGGGTCAGATTTGTCGAGGGCTTCTTTGAAGTGCCGAATTGCGGTTGGGACGTCGCCTCGGGATAAGGCCTGTTTACCGAGAATCGTGCTCTCTTCTGCCGTATCGCCGTGCCGCTTGTCTCCGCTTTCATGAATTTCCAGATCGGTGGGCTGTGCGACCTGAAACAGGTCGGCGATTACTTTGAAGGTTGGTTCCATAGACAGTTTTGGGTGGGAATGCTTTCTACGCAAGCATGATCGAATCGGTCACCCGCTAATGAGGATAGCATCCCTGACTCAGCGTTCAGCCAATCTCACTCAACCGCACGGAGGATCAGGGTGGCGGGATAGCTTCCTCCTGAAACCGGAAAAGTGACAATCTGAAGCTGCTTGGATGCGCCGGGTTCCAGTCGAACCTTGCATAGGCGCGACTGCTCTTTGGGGTTCATGAGGTGAGTCTGGACAAAAGCTCCGTCGATCAGAAACAGCCCGCCCATATAGCCGGCGCTTGCTTCAAACACCAACTCCACAGTTACAGAAGAAGCGGATGGGTTTTTGGCAGTCGCGGTCACCGTGTACATCACACCGAAGTTACCGTCCAGGTTCGTGGTGTGGTCCTGTCCAGCGATAGGCTGCTGACCAATGAGAAGAGTGCCCGCGCGATTTCCAACTGAATATTCAAAGCTTTCTATTTTGTTTGGATTCGGATAGACATGGCTTGAAGGCTCGTACATCGCTCGATCGTATTCATTGATCGGCCGGCATCCAACCTCGTGCCACGGTGTCGAACTGAATGTTGCTTCGTACCAGGCGCCGGACAACTCGAACGCGGGCAGCGCATCGACTCGTACGAGAATATCGGGACCAGACAGTTGTTCGAGCCGACAAAGTCCACTCGAGGTCTCGTTTGGAATCAGGCGGCGGATAGATAGTGTCGCATTCGTGTGCGGCGGCATTTCGATGACTTCCCCGCTTCCGTGCTGCCACAGGCGCAGGAATTGCGACCCAGACGTCATGCCTGCACGAACGGGATTTTTGTCGGGTTTGGTGTCGCCAGGAGTGACCAGGAATTTGGCACTCTGTTCAGAATCGTTGACGGCCTCTACCCGCAAGATGATGGGTTGGCTCGAAGCATTGACGTGATGGTAGAGGAGGCGGATGGGAGTTTGAGGCTTGAGAAACGAGGCGAACAAGCTCCCAACTTGAGTCACGGACTCCGGTGCATTGGAATACCAAAGCGCCGACTCCTGCTTGTAGTCGGTTGGTGTATTGTGGACGGTCACCAGCACATTTCCAACCGCATCAAATGCATCCGCGGAATGTAGTCGTACGAATGCGGAAACCACTTCGGATTTGCTGGGGTCTAGAGGCTTCACGTCAAGCTTTGCAAACGAACAGGTTGCTCCAGGCACACAGACGACTCTCGATTTTAGGCATCCTTCGACGGCACCTTGAATCAACTCTGCTGAAGCTGGATGGCCAGTTACCGTCACAGCGAAGCTTTGTGGCAACGCGGCTGCCAGGGGGCGAACGAAGACGGCAATAGCTCTGGTTGCATTGCCTGATCGAGCCTGAATGACTGCGTCGCCAGCTTCCTTGCAGGTGACGGTCACCCCTCCGTCGACTTTAATAACTGAAGCAATGGCTTCATTGCTTGACGAAAAGTCTGCTCCGAATGCTAGGCTGCCGACGAGCTTGATTGATGATGTCGTACCAGAAGCAGCTCGGAGTGAGTCGATGCTGAATTTCAAGGGAGGTAGCAGGAGTGCGTCTCGAATCGCCGAGGACCAGAGGTCTGCCAACCTTTTCGCGGCAACACCGTGAGCTGCCCCCTCGGCCTGTGATACGGTGATGACGGTGCTGCCGGCGACGCGAATCTCCTCTGTGGATCCGACTTGAACTGAGGAGACTTCGCCCTGATCGTCAACGGCTCTCAAGCGCTTTGCTACCGCTGAGGCAAGTGCATCCTGGGCGACTGATCCGGTTGAGGTTTTGATCTTTAAGACTGGAACATTGTTCAGGAGAACGACGCTTCCTTCGGAATGTGCTTCAGCGCCGAAGGCATGAACGTACATAGCCAGCAAAACCGCTACCAGGAAGTATCGTAGAGTCTGATTCCTCATACAGGGACCACGGAGATTACCAGCCATCGCACATCCCGCCTCGGGCCGCACTCGAAGCCCCCTGGTAAACTGTCTGGAAAGATCTATGGCACCTATCACGGCAAAGAACTACGTTAACGGCGAATGGCTAACTACGGGAAGCACCTTCGAGAGTCTGAATCCAGCAGACCAGAGAGAAGTCATCGGTACCGCACCACTGAGCGGAAAGGCTGAGGTCGATTTGGCTGTGGCTGCCGCAAAGCACGCTTATGAATCCTGGCGCGAACTGAGCTGGGTCAAGCGAGCGGAGTACATCGATACCTTTGCGCAGCTGATCAAGCGAGACCTGACGGAGATTTCTGAACTTGTGACTCGCGAGTGCGGAAAGCCAATCAACGAAGGCCGTGCCGATGCTGTAGAAGCCCTCCACATGGCACAGTACATGGCTGGATTGGGTCGCGTTCCCAACGGGTATGCCGTGAGTTCCGAAATTGCCGCGAAGGATGCCTTCATCCTTAAGAAGCCAAAGGGTGTCATCGCCTGTATCACCCCTTGGAACTTCCCTTCTGCAATTCCGCTCTGGGTCATTCTCCCATCGGTCCTTGCCGGAAATACCGTTGTCTTTAAGCCTGCCGAGCAGACTCCAATTTGCGGTCACAAGCTTATGGAGCTGTTCCACGAAGCTGGCTTCCCAGCCGGTGTCATCAATCTGCTCCATGGAATGGGAGAGGATTGTGGCGATCCTTTGGTGAAGCACAAAGATGTTGCCGCGATCCTATTCACCGGCTCACGTGCGGTTGGTAAGTACATCCAGCAGGTGGCCGCGGGAGACGCGTTCAAATTTGCCGCTACTGAGATGGGAGGCAAGAACGCCACGATCATCCTTGAGGATGCGGACATCGACTTGGCCGTAAACGCCTGCATCTTGGGTGCGTTCAAAACCACGGGACAGCGATGTGTGAGCACGAGCCGGATCATCATCGATAAGAAAGTTGAGCCAGAGTTCACGGCGAAGTACATCGAGAAGATAAAGCGAATCAAGATTGGCAACGGAATCAAGGAAGAAACCTTTATGGGCCCCCTGATCGAAGCTGGAAGCGTTGACAAGTGGAAGTTCCACAACCAGAAGGCGGAGGAAGAGGGGGCTGAAGTTTTGCTCCGCGGTGAGGTTCTCACCGGTGGCGAGTATGAGCACGGCAACTTCGTGAGCCCGTTTGTGTACCGAATGCAGTATCGGCCCAACACCTTCTGCCTTCGCGAAGAGGCATTCAGCCCTCACGTCGCCATCATCCCAGTGGACGGCCTTGAGCAGGCGGTCGAGGTTTACAACGACACAGATTACGGCCTCGCGATGGCGGTGATCACAGAGGATTATCGAAAGTGGCGTTGGGTTCGAGACCATGCCGAATTCGGCCTCGGTTATGTCAACCTGCCAAGCATCGGCGCTGAAGTTCACCTTCCCTTCGGTGGCGTTAAGGCCAGTGGAAACGGTCATCCGGGTGCGGAAGGCATTCTCGATGCTGTTACCCACCGAGTTGCCTTCACCGTAAACCATGCCAAAGAAATCGTGATGGCACAGGGGCTTTCGACCTCGGTCTAGTCGCGAGTTTCACACGGATGTTTAGCTGCAGGGCGATTCTATTTGACCTCGACGGTACGTTGATCGATTCGATCGCTACCGTCGATCGGGCGTGGACAAAGTGGGCTCTCAGACACAATCTGAACCCTGATGAGGTAGTTCCTCAGATTCACGGGCGAAGAGCAATAGACTCGCTCAGGCGGTTTGTGCCGAATTCAGATATCGATATTGAAGAAGAGTTCCGCTGGCTGGAGCAGATGGAAGCCGCTGATACTGAGGGTGTTGTCGAGATCGATGGATCCCTTTCTTTTCTTGCGGGCCTTCCGTCTCATCAGTGGGCAATTGTTACATCTGGAACCAGTCCGGTCGCGACCGCGAGAATGGGTGCGGTGGGAATCATTCCTGTCGTTGCCGTTTACGGCGAGGATGTAGAGAACGGCAAACCTCATCCTGATCCCTACCTCGAGGCGGCAAGACGGATGCAATTGGAGCCTTCCGAGTGCATCGTCTTCGAGGACACTCGGGCCGGAATCCTCTCTGGCCAGGCCGCTGGAATGAAAGTCATCGCAGTGAATGGCGGTGTCGAGAAGCCGGAACTCGACTTAGCAGATGCGCTTATTGCCAACTATAGGCAAATCACTTCTGCACAAAACCCAGATGGTTTACGAGTAGATATAACCTTCCTAAAGTAAGGAAGAAATCAGTTTTCCACGGCAAAAAGCTGGGAGTTCTTCCGGTTTCTTGCATGACCGGTTATACTAGCTCTGCATCGCAACAGTTTGCGGCAGTTGGTCTTGGACTCAGATACGGGCATCCGCCATCAGAGCGCCTTGGGATACGCAGAACGGTTACGGTCGCCCATGGCGAGCGTGGGCAAGGAATAAGGAAAATGGCAATTAAGACGCTCTATGTAGGAAATATCCCCTACTCGGCAAATGAGGAAGAGCTCGTACAGCACTTCGCTGCGTACGGCGGAAAGAACCCAAGAATCATCGAAGGTCGCGGATTCGCATTCGTGGACATTGATGCTGAGCACCTGGAAGCTGCAATCGCAGACAAGAACAACTCCGAGATGGGCGGCCGAAGGCTGACCGTCAACGAGGCACGTCCTCGCGGTGAGGGTGGCGGCGGCGGTGGCGGCCGAAGCGGCGGCGGCGGCGGATACTCCGGCGGCGGCGGTGGTGGTTATGGCGGCGGCGGCGGTGGCGGCTACGGCGGTGGCGGTGGCGGCGGCCGAGACAGCGGCGGCTATGGCGGCGGCGGCGGCGGTGGTCGCGGCGGCAAGGGTGGCCGAGGCGGCGGCGGTGGCGGCGGTGGCCGCGGCGGACGCTACTAAGAGCTCACCTTTTAGCGACGAAAAAGTCTCCGAACTCTCTGGTTCGGAGACTTTTTTTCTTAATCTTCTCCGAACGCGTCATTCTTGCTTCCGTAGGACGTATGCTTGAAAAAGACGCCGCCGCAGCTTCGGCTGCGAGGTCTGCGACGACGCCAATTAGCCCAAGGGAGGGTTTAAGGTGAAGCAATACACCGCAGACAAAATACGAAATGTGGCCATTGTAGGCCATGGCGGTTCCGGCAAGACGATGCTTGTCGAACACGTTCTCTACACCGCCGGAGCAATTGATCGCGTTGGCAGCGTCGACGCAGGCAACACGCAGAGCGACTACGATTCGCTCGAGATTAGGCGCAAAATTTCCCTCAGCGCCAGTGTGGTTCCCCTGGAGTGGCATGGCTGCAAGATAAATCTCATCGACGTTCCGGGATATCCGGACTTTATTGGCGACCTGCATAGTGTTGCGCGGGTAGTCGAATCCATGATCATCGTATGCGAAGCGAAGCGCGATATCGACGTGGGCTTCGAACTCGCTTACGAAGTGGCTCAGCAGCACGGGTTGGCGACGTGCATTTTCGTCAACAAGCTTGAGCGAGACAATGCCGATTTTGACGGTCTAATGGACAGCCTCCATCAGCTCTTTGGCCGCAAAGTCGTCAACACACAGATTCCCATAGGTCACCAAGCCGCATTTAGCGGTGTTCTTGACCTGTTGAACATGAAGGTCTACAAGGGCAAGGATCGAGGCGTCGACATCGAGGAAGTTCCTTCTGGCTACTCCGAGCAGGCTTCAGAGCGACGAGAGAAGATGATGGATGCGGCTGCGGAAGGCGATGACGACCTTGCGTTGAAGTACCTTGAAGGTGAACAGCTCACCGAAGAGGAAATTGAGCATGGTCTTCTCGTGGGTATCGAGACGGGCCGTGTCATCCCTGTCCTCGTCGGATCGGCAATGAGCGGCATAGGCGTCGCGACACTGCTTGACCGCATTTGTGGAGAACTTCCCTCTCCAGTCGATGTGCCCAAGGTGTACGAAGACAAGCCGCTATCCCCCGACCCAGATGGCCCCCTGGCTGCATTTGTGTTCAAGACAACCGCCGATCCGTTTGTGGGCAAAATCAATTACGTTCGCGTCTTTAGCGGTCAGCTCAAGGTGGATCAGACCGTTCTCAACGTCAACCGCGATACTTCCGAACGGCTCCATAATCTGTTCCATCCTCATGGAAAGGGTCAGGAGCCAGCTCAAGGCGTGGTCGCTGGCGATATCGGAGCCATTGCAAAGCTCGCGGACACGCACACGGGTGACACGCTATCCACGTCCAAGGATCGGATTAAGCTGGATCCAATCAGCTTCCCCGACCCAATCTATCGGATTGCCATTCGACCGGCAACAAAGGCAGACGAGGACAAGCTTGGCAATGCTCTTCAGCGTCTGCTGGAGGAAGATCCCACTTTCCAGCACACACGCGATGCAGCAACCCACCAGGAGATTCTTGAGGGGATGGGCGATATCCATCTGGATACCGTGATCGAGAAGCTGAAGGCAAAGTTCGGCGTCAGCGTGTTGACAGAAGAGGCTAGAGTTCCCTACCGTGAGACCTTCAAGGGGACCGCAAAGGCACAGGGGCGTCACAAGCGTCAGACGGGTGGGAAGGGTCAGTTTGGTGACTGCTGGATTGAGTTGGAGCCACTAGAGCGCGGAAGCGGCTTCGTGTTCGACAACAAGGTTGTTGGCGGCGCGATTCCGAAGAACTACATCCCTGCCATTGAAAAAGGCATTCGCGAGGCAATGGATCACGGGTTGGTTGCCGGCTACCCTGCGATTGACTTCAAAGTAACTGTCTACGATGGCAGCTACCATGATGTCGACTCCAACGAAGCGGCCTTTAAGATGGCGGGCGCCATCGCTCTCCGGGCAGCTGCCGAGAAGGCGCAGGCGATCATCCTGGAGCCTCAAATGGGCGTCGAGGTTGATGTGCCTGATGAGTGCGTCGGCGATGTGGTGGGAGACCTTAATGGGCGCCGAGGACGGCTTCAAGGCATGGATCCCGTCTCGGCAGGCAAGACTCGTGTTAGAGCTACGGTCCCGATGGCCACGATGATGCGCTATGCGCTTGATCTTCGGTCGATCACCAAGGGTCGTGGTAGATTCAAGCAGACGGTGTCCCACTATGAGGAGATGCCGTATCCCGAACAGCAAACTCTAGTTGCGGAGTATGTGAAGACGCGTGCCGCTCACGAGTCCGAGCACTAGAAGCCAAGGTTAGTTCGTTCACACGGGGTGCCAAATTCAAAGTTGGCGCCCCGGGTGTTTATATGAGGGGCAAAGTTTCCTGCGAATAGGAGCCTGTCGAAGGCGGCTGAAACTTCGAAACCCACTTGAGTGTTATATACTCATGTAATTGAGCGGGAAACTGTAATGGCAAAGGATTATTATCAGACGTTGGGAGTGCCCCGTGGGGCCGAAGAAAAGGACATCAAGTCTGCCTATCGAAAGCTTGCCCGGAAGTTCCATCCAGACGTAAACCCGAACGATAAGACGGCAGAGGCGAAGTTTAAGGAAGTCAGTGAGGCCTACGAAGTAATCGGCGACTCGGACAAGCGCAAACTCTATGACCAGTACGGCTCTAATTGGGAGCATGCCCAGAACATGGGCGGCGACTTCCAAACCGGGGGACACAGTGCGGGTGGTGCCGACTTTGGCGACTTCCACTTTGGTGGTGGCGGAATGGGGGCGGAGAGCATCTTCGATCACTTGTTCGGTGGCAGAGTCAGCGGCACGCGCGCGAATAATAACTTCAACTTCCAGGACGTCGATTCCATGCAGCCTCGTGATGTTGAAAAGTCTGTCGAGATAAGTCTTGAGGATATCGACAAGGGTACCAAGCGGATCCTGACATATCAGACAATGGACGCCCAGCGCCTCCGTGATGGAATCTCCACCGTTCCAAGCACCAAGAAGGTGGAAGTCACTATTCCTGCAGGTATCAGCGATGGCAAAAAGCTCCGCGTCCCTGGCAAAGGAGCGGCTGGTCACAATGGCAAGGCGGGAGACCTTTATGTTGTCATTAAGTGGGCAACCCATCCACAGTTCAAGCCAGTGGGTGAGAATCTTGAGGTGGAGGTGCCTGTTCCCTACACCACGGCGGCCCTGGGAGGGGAGATTCGAGTCCCTACGCTTCGAGGTGCGGTGACGATGAAGATCCCGGAAGGGACCCAAAGCGGGCAGACTTTCCGCCTTGGCGGCCAAGGGATCATGAAGCTACAGGGATCACGTGGAGACCTCATGGCGAAAATCAGAATTACGGTTCCCAAAAAGCCATCCGAACAAGAGAAGCAGCTTCTGCGTCAGCTGGTGGAACTGGAGCAAGTGACCGCATGAGAAGCGAGAATCAGCCCGTCTTCATGATTGGAGTAGCGGCCGAACTTTGCGGTGTGCATCCTCAAACGCTACGACAGTATGAGCGCCTTGGACTAGTTGTTCCGTCTCGTGCGGGTGCTAAGAACCGGCTCTACAGCGAGATGGACATTCGGCGCGTCCAGAAGATCCAGCGTCTCACTCAAGAAATGGGAGTCAACCTGGCCGGCGTAGAACTCATTCTGCGGCTCCTTGACGAAATGGAAGATGTGCGACGGGACATGGAGAGGCAGCTCGACCAGTACATTTTGGACGCAGAGAAGCGAATCTCCCAGATCATGGAATCGCCACTCACGCCGATTCGCCGGGATGAAACCCTTTTGCCCGTCCCTAAGATTCGAATCAAGCGCGTCGAACTTTAACTCTCGTTAAATGAACCCGAGTCCACTCGGCTCAGATTTTTCGACACAGTCGGATTCATCGTCCTCGATCTCAAGTAGGACATCCAGTAGCCAAGCTGGAGCTTCGGTGCTCCTAGTTAAATCATTTTCCATTGATCGCCAACAGGGAGGCACATTTGCCTCTCAATTCGTTGGACTGGTTGATAATGCCAAAAAGTTTCGGGCGACCCTAAGATTAGGGTCGCCCGAAGGGGAAGCTTTGAAGATTCTAGTATTCCTAGACTTCTTCTTCGGTCGCGATCTCAGCTTCGATGTCTAGATCCTCGTCCGCTGCCATATCGGCGAGGGACGGGAATGCCAGCGAACTGAGGTTGTCCTGCAGTTCGTCGTCGTCAGCCTCCACGAGAGCGGTGAGCGACTGCTCAGCCCAGGTTGGACCTCGCTGTACGTCCACGATAACATCTCGGTAGTACTTGACGCCAGTTCCAGATGGGATAAGGCGACCGATGATGACGTTCTCCTTGAGTCCGACCAGATGGTCCTTCTTTCCTCGGACGGCGGCTTCCGTAAGCACGCGGGTTGTCTTTTGGAACGAAGCGGCCGATAGGAAGGAGTCGGTGGCTAGGGATGCCTCGGTGATACCAAGGAGAATCCAAGTCGCCGTCGCTTCCTTAGGATCGCGCTCTACATTCTCACCGGTGATCGGATCAACATACTTGATCTTCTTGCCGGTCTGGATGAGCACTCGAACCTGGTCATTGGCCTTCTGGTAGGCGAATCGGTCAACGATCTGACCAGGCAGGAACGGCGTATCGCCGGGCTCCTTAACCTGTCTCTTTCGAAGCATCTGTCGAATGATGACTTCGATGTGCTTGTCGTTGATGTCAACGCCCTGGCTCTTATATACGCTCTGGAGGTTTTCGACAAAGTAGTCGTAAACCGCGGAAGCGCCAGCAAGCTCAAGAACTTCGTGCGGATCTCGAGGACCTTCTGTAAGAGGGTCTCCCTTGATAACTCGAGTTCCCTTGCTTACAGGGAGCTTTCCAAGAGGTGGAACGAGGATCGGATAGAAGATATTGACCTTGTCGATATCTGCCTTTCGAAGGACAGCCAGAGTTGCGGTGATCAGCTTCTGACCAATCGTCTTCTGGAGGCCACCCTCGTACTCGCCGAGTTCGTTCTGTGGCCAAGCCTGAACGTCTCCGACGTATGCATCCTTGATCGGGGCGGTGAGAGGTACTGTGGCTTCCACGATAACCCATCGACCGAAGCTCGATTCTCGGATGTCTCGAACGATACCGGTGACAGGGCAGATGATCGCCTTACCACGAGGCTGTCGTCGAGCTTCGAAGATTTCTTCGACACGGACGATACCGGAAGATTCACCCGTCCAAGCATAGAAGAACGTCTTTCGTGATCGCTCCCATAGCTTCTTCGAGTCGCTGTCTGCCTTGTCGGCGGCCTTTTGGGCTGCCTTGGTCGCTCGCTCCGTTTTTCGCTTGACCTTCGGATCTACTGATTCGAGATCAGCCTGATTGATGGTGAGCGGTGCAGATTCTTTGTTCTGGAAGAACGACTTGACGACGCTTTCCTGGTTCTCCAGAAGCTTCGTTGGGTCGAACTGCTTCATGTCCGTGTCCGTGGCGACCGCAAAGTCCTCCATGAACTGTCGGATGAACTTACCGGTCTTATACTGGTTCGTTCGAGCGATGGTAGCGGATCCTGCAACGCCTCCGGTGTGGAACGTTCTCATCGTGAGCTGAGTACCTGGCTCACCGATGGACTGTGCGGCGATGATTCCAACGGAAACACCAACTTCCACGTTTCGGCTGCTGGAAAGGTCCCAGCCGTAGCAGTAAGAACAGATTCCCTGAACGAGTTCGCAAGTCAGCGGACTTCGGATGAGCACGCTGAGGTTGCCGTGATCGTCCGTTTCGAAACCGAAGCTTCGATATCGGTCAACGACTGCCGCTTTGGCCTCTTCTGTCTCTGCCGCATTGAACTCGGCAACGAACTTATTCTCAATCGCGGTGATTCGCTTTGCCTGATCTCGGGTGATAGTCACCTGATATGTTGCAAGAACGTCTCCCGTGTCTGGGTCCGTGATGTTGCTTAGCGACACTCGGCCATAGATTCGGTCGGCGATCTGCTCGATCGGTTCTCCCTGATCCACGATTCGGTGGGCGAGGATGCCTTCCGAAGTTCCGCAGTCATGAGCCTTGACGATGACATCCTGAGCGACGTCGCAGAGACGTCGTGTAAGGTAGCCAGCGTCAGCCGTTCGGAGAGCGGTGTCGGCAAGTCCCTTACGTGCTCCGTGAGTTGTCACGAAGTATTCCAACATGCTCAGGCCCTTATGGAATGAGCTCTTTACAGGGAGCTCATAGATAACTTCGTTGAACTGGTTGAACATGAGGCCGCGCATACCAGCGAGCTGTGCCAGCTGCTTGACCGAACCTCGAGCTCCAGAGACCGTGGTGATCGAGAGCGGGTTGAACTGCTTGAGACCGTTGACGATCTCTTTACCGATCTCGTCGTACGTATCCGTCCAGAGCTTAACCAGCGTCTGCGTCATCTCGTTATAGGTGAGCATTCCTCGTCGGAACTGCTGAGTGATCTTGGTGGAGCGGTCATCCGCTTCCTTGATCATTTCCTCACGACGAGCAGGTGGGTCCATGTCCGTGATGGCAACGGAAAGGCCATAGCGGGTAGCCCACTTAAAGCCCATGTCCTTCATGTCATCAAGAAGTCTGATCGTGGCACCCACTCCCGCTCGGCGGTGGCAGGTGAGAATCATTTCGGACAATGCCTTCTTGTTCAGCTCCACCTTCAGGAATTCTTCTGAGTGTCGGAGCGGATACGGGAGGATCGTATTGAGAACGAGCTGACCCGGGGTGACGGCAATGATCTTGGATTCGAACGTCTGATCGTAGGCGACCAGCTCTTCAAGGTCGTCGCCTTCCTCGGTCTTTGTCAGGATCTTCTTGTACTCAACGCCGGTGACGGCATCGCGATAGTCAACTTCGTTGTCCGGTCGGAAAACGGGTCGAGTTAGGCGAACCTTAATCGGGGTGTTGATCGGAATTCTCTGCTCCTTGATAGGAGTTTCGAGGGCAGCGATAGCCTCTGCTGCGCTTCCGTAAATCTTCGGTGCTGGGTTCTTCTCAGGGTCATCGGCGTGAAGTCTTTCCTGCTCGGCAAGCTCCGCACGTCCCTCTACTGAGACAAACGTCAGGGCATAGTTGCCAAGGATGATGTCCTGCACTGGCGCACACGTCGGTCGACCGTCTGCCGGGGAGAACAGGTTCTGCGTGGAAAGCATCAGAACGCGAGCTTCAGCCTGCGCCTGGGTGCTCAGCGGGATGTGAACAGCCATCTGGTCACCGTCGAAGTCCGCGTTGTAAGCGTTACACACGAGCGGGTGAACCTGGATCGCCTTTCCGTCTACGAGGATCGGCTCGAACGCCTGAATACCGAGTCGGTGAAGGGTTGGAGCTCGGTTGAGGAGAATCGGATGCTCCTTAATAACCTCTTCCAGTCCATCCCACACTGCTGGGTGCATCCGGTCGATCATCCTCTTGGCAGTCTTGATGTTCTGCGTGATCTTCTTCTCGACCAGACTCTTCATCACGAACGGCTTGAACAGCTCAAGCGCCATTTCCTTAGGCAGACCTGCTTGGTGGAGCTTAAGGTGTGGACCGACGACGATAACAGATCGACCTGAGTAGTCAACTCGCTTACCGAGAAGGTTCTTTCGGAAACGACCTTCCTTACCCTTCAGCATGTCGCTGAGGGACTTCAGAGGCCTTGAGTTTGAACCTACAACCGGACGTGCTCGTCTGCCGTTGTCGATCAGGGCATCCACGGCTTCCTGAAGAAGTCGCTTTTCGTGGTTGATAATCGATTCCGGAGCGTGGATCTCGATGATCTTTTTCAACCGGTTGTTTCGGTTGATGATTCGTCGATAGAGATCGTTGAGGTCAGACGTTGCGAATCGACCACCATCGAGCTGTACCATCGGTCGAAGCTCAGGTGAGATGACAGGAACGATGTCCAAAATCATCCACTCCGGTCGGCTCTTGGAGCTGATCAGGGCTTCGGTGACTTCCAGTCGCTTGATCGCACGGGCGCGTCGCTGACTGGTGGTCATGATGATCTCTTGTCGAAGCTCGCGTGCGAGTCGCTCAAGATCTACTCGATTGAGAAGTTCCTTGATGGCTTCGGCGCCGATATTTGCGCGAACGAGGCTTCTTAGATCCTTACCAATTCGATGTCCAACGCTGTCCAGCAGCTTGCTGACGGCGCGGTACTTGTCCTCGTCGATCAGCTGATTTCGCTCAAGCTTGCCCAGGATGTCAACTGCAAGGTCAAGGTCCTTCAGTCGGTCATCCGCATCTCGATACTCAGCCTTGATTCGGTCGTTGACCGCCTTGGCGCGTTCTCGAGCGAAGACTTCGTCGTACTCTTCCCTGTTGTTGTTGAGGTCATCCGCAAATCGTCGGAAAGACTCCTCTTCCAGCTCTCGCATCTGCATCTGCAGATTGGCCTTCTCAGTTTCGACGGCAACGCGAATCTCCGGGAGACAGTCCTGGATCTTCTCATTCTCGATGTCGATGATGATAAAGCTAGCGAAGTAGATAACTTTCTCAAGAAGCCTTGGGGAGATGTCCAAGACCAAAGAAAGCGGCGAAGGAACGCCCTTTAGGTACCAGATGTGGCAAACAGGAGCCGCGAGTTCAACGTGGCCCATTCGCTCACGGCGAACCTTGCTTCGTGTGACTTCAACGCCGCAGCGCTCGCACACGATGCCCTTGTACTTGATCTTTTTGTATCGACCGCAGGCGCATTCCCAGTCTTTGACTGGTCCGAAGATGCGCTCGCAGAACAAGCCATCTCTCTCGGGCTTGAACGTGCGGTAATTGATCGTCTCCGGCTTCTTGACTTCACCATGAGACCAACTCATGATGTCTTCGCTGCTCGCTATTCCGATTCTGATTTTATCGAACAGGCTGACGTCTGCCATAAATTTCTGTTATCTCCTCAATCCAAATGGGTGTTTGGCGCTGGGCTGTGGGCGTTTAGCTTTGCTAACGGCCGGCTCCGATGCCACACCAATCCTTATTCATGGCGACGGGCGTTTGACGAAAGTGTCGTTTCCGACTCCTCACGCCAAACGCCCAGCGCCTTTAACTGCTTAGTTAAAGAACCCTACTGAGCGGGCGAGACGCATATCGTCTCCACCGTTGAGCTCATCCAGATCCCTAAGCGGCAGTTCCTTGTTGCCGGCATCTTCGACAGCAACCTTCAGACATAGCGAGCGAAGCTCGTTGACCAGAATCTTGAACGATTCTGGAATTCCTGGCTCAGCAAGAGTCTCGCCCTTGACGATGCTCTCGTACGCCTTGACACGTCCGTTGACATCGTCTGACTTAATCGTCAGAAGCTCCTGCAGGGTGTAGGCCGCGCCATAAGCTTCAAGCGCCCAGACTTCCATTTCTCCAAATCGCTGACCGCCGAACTGAGCTTTACCACCCAATGGCTGCTGCGTCACTAGAGAGTACGGTCCGATGGAACGAGCGTGAATCTTCTCATCAACAAGGTGCTCCAGCTTAAGCATGTAGATCATGCCAACTGTGATGTTGTTGGGAAGCTTTTCACCCGTGAGGCCGTCTCTAATTGAACTCTTGCACGTGTGTGGATCGATACCGGCACGCTCAAAGATGTTCCTTTCGATCTTCTCAAGAATGGCTGCATAGATGCTGGCGTCAGCATTCATTGGCTCTTCGCCGTACTCGTCTTCCGGTGCTTCGGGAACGAATGTTTCCAGGTCGACTTCACCGAGTTCGGCGATTGTCTTCACAGGAGGAGCGGCGACGATTCGCGACACTCTTTCCAGTCCGTTCTTGCCAAGCTTTCGCAAGCGAGTCTCGATCTTCGCGAACATCTGATCGACGTTGTCGTCCTTCTCGAATCGAACATCAAGCAAGAGTTCTGCGTTGATGTAGGCCGAGAGGGCCTGTCCGCGCATATGGTTTGCCAGTCGATCCATCTCTCCGAGGATTTCGCCTTCGGTTGCGCCTTCAAACGCTGGGCAGCGATATTCGATGCCAAGGTGCTTGCCGACGTAGCCGAGGTGCGTCTCGAGGATCTGGCCGATGTTCATTCGGCTCGGAACACCAAGAGGGTTCAGTACGATATCGACTGGAGTGCCATCGGCAAGGAACGGCATATCTTCGGCTGCAAGCACCCTAGAGATAACTCCCTTATTTCCGTGGCGACCGGCCATCTTGTCGCCGACCATCAGCTTTCGCTTCTGGGCAACGTAGACCTGAACCGTCATGTTCGTGCCAGCCGGCAGCTCATCTCCAGGAATCTGCAGAAGCGGCTCGTCGGTTCTATCGCAAACCAGTCGCTCGCGCTTCTTGCTCTCCTTGTAGATGTAGTTGATGGATGGGCTGAGATACTTGTATCGGCTGAAGACCTTGACGTCGACGATAATTCCCTTCTCACCGTGAGGGAGTCGGAGGGATACGTCTCGAGTCTCTTCCGCCTTCTTACCGAAGATGGCGATGATGAGCCGCTCTTCAGCGGTCATTTCGACCTGTCCCTTTGGAGCAACCTTACCAACAAGGATGTCCTCTGGGCGAACTTCAGCGCCAATGCGGATGATGCCGTTCTCGTCCAGATCCTTCAGAGCGTCTTCGCCAACGTTTGGAATGTCGCGAGTAATTTCTTCAGGTCCCAGCTTCGTATCGACGGCTTCAGACTCATGTCGCTCGATGTGAATCGAGGTGTACACGTCGTCCTTGACCATTCGCTCCGAGATGAGGATGGCGTCTTCGTAGTTGTAACCGTTCCACGGCATAAACGCGACCAGCACGTTTTTGCCGAGTGCCAGCTGTGCGTTGTCGCAGCAGGCGCCGTCTGCAAGCGCATCTCCCTTGAGAACGCGCTGACCGAGGTTGACGACGGGTCGGTGGGTGAAACAGGTCGACTTGTTGCTCTGCACTAGGTGCATCAGCGGGTACTTATCGAGGACACCGCTATCGTTCATGATCCGAATCTCAAGTGCCGTCACATAAACGACAACTCCGCCGGTCTTGGCGATGACGGCAGCTCCGGAGTCGACAGCCGCGACGCGCTCATAGCCTGTACCCACCAGCGGCCTTTCGGACCGAAGGGTAGGAACAGCCTGGCGCTGCATGTTCGCGCCCATCAGAGCACGGTTTGCGTCGTCATTCTCAAGGAATGGGATAAGCGCGGTAGCAACTGAAATAATCTGGACAGGCGAAACGTCCATGTAGTCGATCTTTTCGCGAGTGGATGTTGGGTAGCTTGCACCGCCAATATCTCCACCAGCGCATCGGCACTGGATTCTCTCGCTCACGATTAGACCTGTTTCGTCTGTTTCAACGTCGGCAGGAGCGACGAGCTGGCCCGTCTCTTCCTGTGCAGTCAGATAGATGATTTCGTCTGAAACAATGCCGTTGAGAACCTTTCGGTACGGGGTCATGATGAATCCGAACTCATCGACGCGAGCATGCGTGGTGAGCTGGGAGATCAGACCAATGTTCGGACCTTCAGGCGTTTCGATCGGACAGATTCGACCGTAGTGAGATCGGTGAACGTCGCGGACTTCCAGCTTGGCGCTGGTTCTCTGAAGACCACCCGGTCCAAGAGAGGAAAGTCTTCGCTTGTTCGTGATCTCAGACAGCGGATTCGTCTGGTCCATAAACGTTGACAGCTGGTTGCTGCTGAAGAAACTCTTGATCGACGCGCTGACCGGCTTGACGCTGAGGATAATTCCCGGAAGGAGGTTCTCCTGGTCTGTCGAGGTCATTCGCTCTCGAGCAACCTTCTCCATTCGGACGAATCCGAGACGGAGCTGGCTTTGGAGCAATTCGCCGACGCTTCGAACACGCTTGTTCTTAAGGTCGTCAATGTCGTCTCGTTCTGCTTCACGCTGGACGTAGGGGAGCATTGCCTGCAAGATGCCGGCAAGGTCCTCAGACGTTAGGCTTCGAGTTTCGAGAGGAACGTTGATCTTGAGTTTCTGGTTGAGGAACCGTCGTCCAACCTTTCCAAGGTCATAGCGCTTTACATCGAAGAACAGGCCATAAACGAGCTGCTTGGCTGCTTCTTCGTTGGCAGCTTCACCTGGGCGAAGTCGCTTGTAGATGTCAAGAAGCGCTTCACGAGCAGTGGAAGTTGGGTCAGCCTCAAGGGTTGCCTCAACGAGTCCAAGCACGTCCAAGACTGGAAGAGTGGCCAGCTTCAGCGTATCAATTCGCTTGGCAGTCTCTCGCTCAATCTTCTCACCCTTTCGGATGATAACCTCTTCGCCATCAACGATATCTTCAAGCGGTCGCTTGCCGATAAGCATTTCAACGTCTGGAGTTTCAAGCACGACTTCCTTGCTGAACGCCTTGAGGATGTCCTCATTGGTGCCCAGAGGGGTCTCGCCGAATACCTTTCCGGAGCGAACATGCTCTGGCAGGGCGGCAATGTGCTCTGCAGTCAGGACTGTGCCAGCTTCAACCAAGACTTCTCCAGTCTCAGAATCTGCGATTGGCTCAACGACTCTCTTCCCTTCCGCCTTCGCAATGTTGAAGAACGAGCGACCTCGACCCTTTTCAAAGTAGTAAAGGGCTTTGATGAGCTGGGTGAGCGGGAGCTTCTTGGTCTGGCTGATTTGAGTTCGAACGACGAAGTTCGCGTCCGACTCAACCTCAAGCCAAGGTCCTTCATTTGGGATGACGCGAGCAGACACGATGACCTGCATCGAGCTGTCCACACCTTCTTCAAAGTACAGACCGGGCGAACGGCTCAGCTGGCTGACAATGACCCGCTCTCGACCGTTGATGATGAACGTTCCCTTGTCAGTCATGAGCGGGAGATCGCCGAGGTAAACCTCGGATTCGATAACTTCTCGCTCTCTGCCACCAAAGCGAACGATTGCTTTGATGGGTGCTTCAAACGTCATGTCGCGATCTCGGCACTCCTGGATGGAGTACTTCGGCTCGCCTAGCGTGAAGCTAACAAGTTCAATGTAGTTAGTTTGTGTGAAGTCCCAGATTGGGCTGAAAGTTGTGAAGAGTTCTGGGAGTCCCTCTTCCAGAAACCACTTGTATGAGTTAAGCTGTAGTTCGATTAAATTGGGGACCTCTAGGAATCGGCCGATTCGTTTTGAGGTCGGCTGAATAATTCTCATCAAGCCTCCGGACACGTTTACGCGAACTTTCATGCTACCTGTCCGCAGGTTAAAAGTCAACGACTTGGGGGTTAGATTCCAGTAAATTCGGAATTGGAAACGGGACTCAGGTTGGGACTCGCCCAGTATCAGGTTTGGAGGCGATTTTGGATTGACCCTGCTTCCGCCTGCTTTTCCAGAAGCCGCCGATTGAGGTTGTTCACGTCATCAAGTGTGATGGCCTGCTGTGCAACGATGTGGCGCAGTTCCGCAATCTCATGCTCAAGCTTTG
Source organism: uncultured Armatimonadota bacterium (assembly GCA_903927025.1). Classification (GTDB taxonomy): domain Bacteria; phylum Armatimonadota; class Fimbriimonadia; order Fimbriimonadales; family Fimbriimonadaceae; genus Fimbriimonas. Next base: position 109,082 of record CAIYLG010000053.1, on the reverse strand, counting down.
CAAGCCTCTGCATCTGCTCGCTCGACCCTCCGTTGCCGTGGATGATCATCGCCATTTTGCGCTGGTGGTGGGTGAGGATCGCAGTAAGCGGTACGGCGGCCATCACCATAAATGAACCGAGCGCGACAATGGTATTGTCCATCTTTTAAAACTGCTCCAGTCGTCTCTGAAGGGGGATTTCAACATCAACAGTAGACTTGACCGTGTCTAAGGCAATCATTTGCTGATGCACAAGCTGTCTCAATTCGTAAACCTCTTGCCTGAGTTGAGCTACTTCCGTATCGGACTGACGATTCGCTGTTCCGTGGATGATTTCCGCCATCTTCTGCTGATGGGTGACCAGCATCTTCACGATGGGGATCATAAGCGCAACGATGGGAATCAATACGGCGATATCGCCGCCATTTATTTCTAGGAGTGGAAGCAGCGTCATTTTAAAGTGTTGTGACGGCGATGAAACCGATATCGAGATGATACGCCTGAACGCTCAAAAGGATGCGCTAAGTTCGACTGCTTCTTTAACTGAAAACTTCTTCTCGTAAATCGCCCTTCCAACAATGACGCCCTCTGGCTGGGGAGAAACGGCTTGAAGGGACTGGATATCTGCCAGGCTGCCGATTCCACCGCTCTGGATGATCGGGATGTCGATGGACGACGCGACCTCGGCAAGGAGCGCCAGGTTGGGGCCAGTCAGCATTCCGTCCTGTGCAATATCAGTGAGAATGATTCGCTTCGCTCCAAGTGCCTGCATGTGAACTGCAAGGTCTCGAGCTGAGACTGAGGACTGATCGATCCAGCCTGCTACGGCGACAATGCCGTTCCTGGCGTCAATTCCCGCGACAACCTTGTCGCCGAGTGCCGCGAACATCTTTCCGGCAAGCTCAGGGTCTTCGACCAGCTTGGTTCCCACGACAACTCGGCCGACTCCAAGATCTAGAAGTCTCTGCGCGCTCTCAAGTGATCGGACCCCGCCACCCACTTCGATGGGGATCTTGACTGACTTGGCGATCTTCTCGACAGAATCCCAGTTTGCTGGTTGACCGCTCTTAGCGCCGTCGAGGTCAACCACGTGAATCCACTGGGCACCCTCGGATTCGAATTGTTGTGCGACTCGAACCGGATCTGAATCATAGACGCGCTCTTGCGCGTAGTCGCCCTGGGTGAGGCGAACGCAGAGTCCCCCTCGAAGATCGATAGCGGGGAGAATCAGCATAGAAGAAAGTTCTTTAGAATACGTAGCCCGACCGCACTGCTTTTCTCGGGATGGAACTGAGTTCCCCAGATGTTTTCGCGCTGCACCGCCGCGGCAAACTCTATTCCGTATTCGGCAGTGGCGGCGATGTCAGTGGGGTCATCGCACTGAGTGTAGAGCGAGTGAACGAAGTAGACCTGCTCGCCAGTGTTCCCTTCTGCACAAAGTCCATTAGCGTGGAGATACGTCAGCGGGCTCCACCCAATGTGGGGCACTTTTAGCCCTAGATTGCCTGGGATGTACCGAACTGAGCCCGATATAAGCCCAAGACCTTCGTGGTCTCCCTGTTCTTCGCTCCTGTCGAACAGTAGCTGTTGGCCGAGGCAGATCCCCATCAGCGGCCTTCCTTCGGCCGCAAATGCCCTTATGTCGTCCCGCATGGGCAGGAGTCGCTCCATTGCGGCGCCGAAAGCACCGACACCAGGAATGATCAGCTTAGATGTGCCCTCTAGCCGGGAGGAGACTTGGGCTCTGAACCCGAGGAGCTCTACGGCCTTTTCAACTGACCGAAGGTTTCCCATTCCGTAATCGAGAATGGTAATCAGTCCAGCGATCCCTTGGTTGAAGCGACACCGCGTCGATCGGACCGCCTTGTGGCCTGGCAGAGTGCCCGGCCGAGGCCCTTGAACAGCGCCTCGCAGACGTGATGGTCGTTTACGCCAGCGACCTTATGCAGATGAAGCGTCAGGCCAGCGTTGGACGAAAACGCCCGGAAGAATTCACGGATACATTCGGTGGACAGTTCCCCTATCTTCTCTCTGACAAAGGGAACATCGAATGTCAGTACACCCCGCCCACTGAAGTCAACCGCAACCAAGACGAGCGCTTCATCCATCGGCGTGTGGTTGCTGCCGTATCTTTCGATAGGGTCAGAGTGATCTAGTGCCTGCCGAAACGCCTTGCCAAGCATGATGCCCACGTCCTCAACCGTGTGGTGATCATCAACTTCAAGGTCGCCCTCTGCGTTGATGCCGAGGTCAAACTGGCCGTGGAAGGCCAGCAGGATGAGCATATGGTCGAAGAAACCGATGCCCGTGGAAACATCGCGTCGCGTCCCACCATCGATGTCTAGGACAACCTGGACCCGAGTCTCACTTGTTTCGCGATAAAGTTCCGCGTAACGGACTCCTGGCGCCTCCTTACTCATAAGCGAGAGTTTATACCATTCCGCTCGAGCCCGCCGTTCCCTCAAGGGATGAAGTATCTTGCTTTCACGTGGGAGTTGCAGAGAACCTAGTTCAAATTCAGACCAGGATTCGTTCGAGCGCTGAGTCGGTTCGACGTGACCCTGAATCTATCACGCTAGTCGCGGTAAGCAAGTTTCAGTCCATTGACCTCCTGTGGGAAGCCTATGAGGCCGGGCAGCGACACTTTGGTGAGAGTCGTCTCCAGGAAGCGCTGCCGAAGATAGAAGCCATGCCGAAGGATGTCACTTGGCACTTTATTGGAGGGCTGCAGACGAACAAGGTGAGGAAGATTGTTGAAGTATTTGATTGCGTTCATACGTTCTGTAAAGTTGCCCATCTCACAGAAGCTGAGAAGGCAAACGGCGAAGTTACGGCCTTTATCGAGGTGAATATCGCAAATGAGCCTCAAAAGTCGGGGCTTCCTCCCGAAATGCTTGACGAATTTGCGCAAAACCTCCTAAAATTACACAACGTCCATTTTCATGGGCTGATGACGATTGGTCCAGTTGTGGATGAGGTCGAACAAATGCGTCCCTACTTCAGGGAATTGCATCGGCTGAATGAAAAACTTGGTCTGACCGAACTCAGTATGGGAATGAGCGGTGATTTTGAAGTGGCGATCCAGGAAGGAGCCAGTCACGTCAGGGTCGGATCTGCGATCTTCGGTTCGCGAAATATATAGCCACCCTAGGAGGGTTGAATCATGGAAGAGACAGTAATTCAAGATAAGCCAGGCTTTATGAGCCGCATCGCCGGCATTTTCACTCGCACAGACGAGTTTGAAGAAGAGGCTGAAGTCACTCCTGAGAAGCAGGCAAACGGTGGTCTTCAGACTCGTGCGAACTATCGCTACACCGTAACGGTTCGTCGACAGATCACATCCTTTGACGATGCGATGGCTGCGGCAAATGGCCTTAAGCGCGGTGAGCAACAGATTCTCAACCTGACCAATACGGATCCGGTTACCCGACAGAAGATTGTGGACTTTATGTGCGGCGTCAACTACGCCCAGGAAGGCACGTGGGAGGAGATCGGCGACGCCGTTTATCTTATCGTTCCAGCAAATGCCTACGTTGAGGTTGCTCCTCCGACGCCTCGGATGAACGCCCTCCGCAACTAGTCTGATCAGTCAAATATTCTCCAGCCCCGGATCCTCGCGGATCGGGGGCTTTTGTTTGTGTTAGGATTCCCTCCATGGCTCGAGAAGACCTTTGGTTATGGGTGAGAAAGATTCCAGCAGGACGGGTGGTGTCGTACGGCGATCTAGGTCGCGTATTGCCAAATCCAGTGTCGGGCCTTATCGTCGGGAGGTGGATGCAGGCTTCCCCACCTGATATTCCATGGTGGAGAGTTGTAGGCAAAGACGGATCCTTCCTGATTGGCAAGCAGTCTCCTCACCTTGCCAACGAACAAGAGGAAAGGTTAAGGGCAGAAGGCACAAAAATAGAAGGCGGCCAGGTTGCCCTGACCGCCTTCATTGATCTATTTGAATTGTAGCGGTTTGGTCTACTGGCTGGACGCGGATGGCATTGTGAAGGTCCACCCTGCTGCCTGGATTCCTTGAATCAGCTGAGACAGCAGATCAGTGCCTAGGAACCAGTGGTAGTACATGCTTGCCCAGCCGCCTCGCACGACGCCCACAGCATTTGAGTACTCAACCATGTTTGTGGGCAAGTTAATGATGCCGCTGGTGCCGTTCGGGTCACAGTAGCCAAGTGTCTCTGGGATTCGAGTGTTGCCGTACTCGTCCGTATAGACATATGGGCTCGGCTGAATCAGGTAATGAAGTGAACCGGCGTTGTCAGAAGCATAGGTGAGGGCCCTGTCCATACAGAAGTTGAACTTCACTGCAAAAGCCTGGTAGTCAGCCGGAGTGGCGAAGTAGTGTGGAGTGTTCCAACCGTTGCACCGGGGGAAGCCTCCCAGCTTCATCATCTTGAGTCCGGTTGATACTCGGGTCTCCGTTTGAGTCTTGCTGTCATTCGGCACAGGTCCAACCACAATCTCGTTTCCGTTTGCATCGTACTGGCAAACCATGAACTCTACGTCCGCAGCGCTCACCCCGTTGACCGGGTTAGGGACATTGCTGTACTGGTGGGTAACACCGTGCATGATGATCTGAGCACCTTCAGACTGCATGTACTGTAGGTCTGAAATGAATTGGTTGCTCGTCTGCATCTGGATCTCAAGAGGAGTTCCATTGTTGAACACACCAAGTGGGTCCATGTAGTCTGGGATAACGCAGACGACATATGGAACTTGGAAGGTATAGAGGGTGTCCGCAAGTGATCGAAGCGTTGCCGACGGGCAAATGGCGCTAACGTCTTCAATTCTGAGCGCGGCCTGCTTGGCGTGTGGCTCCAGAATGCCGGTGATGTCATTCAGGATGTCACAGAACGCGAGGTAGCGGTCGTCTCCCCGGTTCGTTGGGACGTACTCAAGGGGATTGTCGCCGATGTACCAGAAGTTGGCACCGCGCGTGATGTACGGCACGGTTGTGGTTCCATTGGTCGCGGTTGCAACCACGGAAGCAATCGCCGGGTTGGTGATGATTGTGTCACCCTGGACCGGATCTTGCTGCTGCTTGGTGAGAGAAGTTCCTTTATAGTTGATCGTTGGGTATCCCGTGGCGTCACAGTATGCAAACTGAAAGCCGTATGAGTTCCCAAAGGCTGGGTTCCAGCCGGTCTGCGCGGAGTTCCACGCGACTTCCCAAAGGTTGTATCCCATCCAGCAGAACGGAACGTTGGTTGCGGCGACGTCCGTGACGAACGCCTTCGGGAGCTTGTTGCCGTACTGGGTGCCGATGTAGAAGGCACAGCTGTAGGTGGACATCTTGCCCGTTGTGTACGACTGGACGCCTAGGCGGGTAACGGTCAATCCGAAGTGGGACAGGAGATTGCCAACTTGGTACGCGTACATACTGCCGATCCAACCGTATGTTCCGTTTGCGTCATAAAGCACCAGCGCGGTTGGATTGAACCCAGTGGCAGGTCGCTTCGCGCCCTTGTAGGGGGTTGTTCCTGGGCGAGCGATTTTGCCTTCGAAGTCTGCCGGCTTGTAATGTCCTTTGGCAATTGTGCCAACACCTTTGATCCCCAGCGGACGAGGCGCTGAGGTCATGTGCGGACCGAGCGGCGAAAGTTTCTGTGCAGATGACTGACCAAAAACTGCCCGCTCCGCAAGGAGCCCAGCATTGTGGACACCGCCGCTAAATGCAATTAAAGATAACGCAACCAAACTATTCAAAAAGATCTCCTGCCTGATCGTGGTGTTTCACCGGTTAAATTGACTTCCGCCCTTCTCTCGGCAGCCAATACCTTCCCCACCCGACTAATACCAACGATTAAACCGCGTGGTAAGGGGTGGGCACTGTCACGCAAAAGCGCGACAAACCTGCTTCTGTGCAAAATGTGGCTGAAAGCGGAGCCTATACAGAAGGATTACTTCCCATGACGAGCCACCGTTTGTGAGCTTTAAGAGGATGAAATCCGCATGCCATGTAGATAGTGTGTGCATCTCGGGTTGCCAGTACCCATCGGCGAAGATTTGGATGCTCGGCGTCTTCAATTGCCCGCTTCACCAGCTGCTTTGCAATTCCATGTCCACGATGGGTCTCTTCTACAAAAACGTCGCAAATCCATCCGAATGTGGTCTTATCGGAGACGACCCGCAGGTAGCCAACCTGTTTATCATCGATAAACGCCCCGATGACGAGCGAACTGTTTTCCGCCGCTCGCTTCACATCTTCAAGTGAAATACCAGGGCTCCAGTAGCTGCCTGAAAGCCATGAATGCACTGTTTTGAAGTCCATTTCAGAGGAGCCTGTTCTCAGGTCGGCGCGTATCGCAGTCAAATTCACCCCCATAGAATACTTCACATAAACGCCTCTGAACCTTGATCGAGTTTGCGGAGAAACGACTTGTGTTTAGCACTCGGACGGGTACACTGCCAAAACTTGGGCGATCATAGCCTAGGACAACACGTAAAGCAATTTGGAGGAAGAAAGGTGGCGATTCAACCATTACATGATCGAATCATTCTCGAGGCGGCGCCTAAAGAAGAGCGAACCGCGGGCGGAATTATCCTGCCGGATACGGCGCAGGAGAAGCCTCAGCGAGGAACCGTTCTTGCAGTTGGACCCGGTAAAAGACTGGACAGCGGTCAACTGGCCCCCGTAGATGTTAAGGTCGGCGATACCGTTTTGTACGGCAAGTACGGCGGCACTGAAGTCAAGGTGGATGGCAAGGACTACATCATCCTTCGCGCCGAGGATATCCTCGCAGTTCTTGAGGGCGAGCCCGCGCTCGCTGGAGCATAAGAAGAAACCATGGCAGCAAAAGAGATTAAATACACAGACGAGGCTCGTAAGCTTCTAGAGGTTGGCGTTGACAAGCTTGCTAATGCTGTCAAAGTCACCCTCGGCCCACGAGGTCGAAACGTCGTTCTCGAAAGGAAATTTGGTTCACCGACCGTCATCAACGACGGTGTAACCATCGCGAAGGAAATCGAAGTCGAGAATCGATTCGAGAACATGGGCGCCCAGCTCATCCGAGAAGTTTCGAGCAAGACCAACGACACTGCCGGAGACGGAACGACTTCCGCAACCGTGCTTGCTCAGGCGATCTTCAAAGAAGGCATCCGAAACGTAGCCGCTGGTTCCAATGCCACCCACATCAAGGTTGGTATTGAGAAGGCAGTCGACGCAATCGTAGCTGAACTGAAGAACCTCAGCATCCCGGTTACCACTCAGGAATCCGTGATTCAGGTTGCCAAGATTTCGGCGAACGATGACGAGCTCGGAACCCTCGTGGGAACAGTCATCTTCAATGTCGGGAAGGATGGCGTTGTCACCGTCGATGAGAGCAAGAGCACCGAGACGACCTACGAGACCGTTGAAGGTCTGCAGTTCGATAAGGGCTTCCTTTCACCGTACTTCGTCACCGATGCCACGCGCATGGAGACGATTTACGAAGAGCCTCTGATTTTGTTCTTCGAGAAGAAGATCGGCAACGTTCAGGACCTGGTCCCGATGCTCGAGAAGGTTCTCCGAATGGGACGACCTTTCATCATCATTGCGGAGGATCTCGAAAACGAGGCTCTCGCGACGCTGGTGCTGAACCGAATCCGTGGCAGTCTCCCTCTCGCCGCCGTCAAGGCCCCTGGCTTTGGCGATCGACGAAAGGCCATGCTGGAAGATATGGCGATCCTGACCGGCGGTCAGTTCATCAGCGAGGATCTCGGCATCAAGCTTGAGAACGTTACTCCTGAGATGCTGGGCACCTGTTCACGAATCGTCATCACCAAGGAAACGACAACCATCGTTGGCGGCAAGGGTGACAAGGCTCAGATCGAAGGAAGACTTCGACAGATCAAATCCCAGATCGAAGCCACTGACAGCTCGTACGACAAGGAAAAGCTTCAGGAAAGACAGGCCAAGCTCTCTGGCGGCGTCGCCGTCATTAAGGTTGGTGCTGCGACTGAGACTGCTCTTAAAGAGAAGAAGGCTCGAATCGAGGATGCTCTCGCATCCACCCGAGCTGCTCTTGAAGAGGGCATTGTCCCAGGAGGCGGTACTGCCCTTCTCACTGCTGGCAAGGTCCTTGATGGACTTCAGCTCGAAGCAGACGAGCAGATCGGCGTCAACATTATCAAGAAGGCGATCGAAGCTCCGCTTCGAACAATTGCACACAACGCTGGAGCAGAAGGTTCCGTCGTTGTCGCAGCTGTCAAGCGAGACGGACTTGGCTTCAACGCCGCTACCCTCGTTTACGAAGATCTTTCGGCAGCTGGCGTCGTTGACCCGACGAAGGTTGTTCGACAGGCGCTACAGAACGCTGCTTCGATCAGCGGACTGCTGTTGACCACAGAAGCCATCGTAGCTGAGATTCCTGAAGAGGAAGACGAGTCTGCCGGTGGTCACCACCACCACCACTAGGCCAAACAGCCCGGTAGGGCCCGCGCTCTGATAGAGTGCGGGCCCTTTTTGCGTTCAAATATCTGTAATCAGGTCCAATCCGAACGATTCACGAGATTCGTCTGTAGACTAGATTCGATTGAACGTCTCCATGAATATTCTGCGCCGAACCCTCTTGCTTACTGCTTCTGTCGCTGTATTGGCTGTTAATGCCTCAGCACAGGCCCTTCAAGCCACTACGCTGAAAGTGGGAGACCCCGCTCCGGCCCTGCTGATCAAGAAGTGGATCAAAGGCGTACCCGTCACGACCCTAGGCAAAGGGACCGTTAATGTCGTTGAGTTTTGGGCTACCTGGTGCGGACCTTGCCGCGATAGCATTCCGCATCTCACCGAGCTTGCTCACAAGTACAAGGGAAAGGCCACGTTCACAGGTGTTAGTGTCTTTGAAGAGCCCAAAGCCAAGGACGAGTCGTACATGACCAGGGTCAACGACTTTGTCAAAGAGATGGGGGCGAAGATGGACTACAACGTCGGAGCAGACGGGCTCTCTGGAACGATGGGCAAAACCTGGATGGACGCCGCGGGCCAGGACGGTATTCCAACGGCGTTCGTTGTGGATCAAAAGGGATTCATCGCTTGGATCGGACACCCGATGAACGGACTTGACCAGGTCGTTGGCGAAGTGGTCGCCAACCGGTTCGATGTTAAGGTCGAGGCTGCCAAGAAGGCAAAGGCGGATGCCCAGGCAGCAAAGCTGCTTGAAGACACACGCCCGCTTCAGGATGCACTTGAGGCTCAGAAATACGACGTTGCTGCAGTGGAGGCCGGAAAGCTTATGGACAAGTATCCAGAGCACGCCGATGATTTGGCCGCAGCAAAATTCCAGTTCCTTCTGAGATCAGATGAGAGAGCGGCCTATGTTTACGCGCGTGAACTAGCCGCTGGGAGACTCAAAGACAAGCCAACCCTTCTCAACGATATCGCCTGGAGCATCGTGGACGACACGGCTACCATTAAACATCGCGACTACGCAACTGCCGTCGTCGTGGCGGCAAAGGCGGCCAAGGCAAACAAGATGTTGGACCCATTCACGATGGACACCTATGCCTACGCCCTCTTCAAGTCTGGAGATGCCAAGGACGCTGCGGACATTCAGGGCAACGCGGTGAAACTAGCCACCAAGCCAGGCTCAAAGGTTCCTGCAAAGACTCTTGCTGAGATGAAGGACCGGTTGGCGAAGATGCTGGCCAAGGCAAATAGCTAGACGGTCAACACTGGCTCAATGTTTGGCTGTTTGGTTTGCAGCAACCCCATCACGATCACGCCACAAACGAGAGCAGCCACCATAAACAGAATCGCTTGTGTGAAGGAATGCCATCGGTTGGCGAGTAGTCCGATGATGATCTGTGAAGAAAACGCGCCGATCTGACCGCAGAAGTTGACGCTTCCGGTAAATACACCCCTCGATTGAGTGGGCGCGAGCCCAATCGCGACAGCCCAAAAAGGTCCGAAGACGCCGTACAGAAAGAATCCGGCGAAGCAGAGGCCCCCTACTGCAAGATGCACATTGGGAGCCGATGTTGCGAAGAGGAGTCCTAATGCCGCACATGCACAGCACACGGCTACCAGCAACGGCCGATGGCGACTCATCGAAGTTGATCCAAGGTAACCGGCCAGCGCCATCCCAATAACGCCCGCTAGATACGGCAGCGAACCGAGCACTCCTGATTTTGCCAAGGAGAGATGTCGATCATCCCTGAGGTAGTTGGGAATCCAGCTTAGAAATCCCCAAAAAGCGACATTGAACAGCAGGTAGCCCAGTGCGCACAGCTTTGCGGAAGTCCCTTTGAACATCGAGGCAAGAGGCACGGCCGCTTCCTCGGCATGGGCGGGGTCGGGTGCATGACCAGATCGGTGATCCTTAGGGAGCCAAAGCGCCAAGACGATGGCCACGAGGAACCCGAGTGCACCAAATACGAAGAACATGTTGCGCCAACCAAATTGAACGACCTGCCAAGTCGCTAGAGGCGTCCCTATTGCCGGGCCGAGCGCAAGAGCACTTAGAAAAATCGCGTTGGCAAACGCGCGTTCTTTCGCGTTGAAGTACTCCCCCACCAAGCGGAACTGAGCCCCGTTTTCCAGCCCTTCACCGATGCCAAACACAAAGCGTATTGCCAAAGCAGAAATCAAGGATCCAGCAATGCCCGTCAGAGCGGTGAACACGGACCATCCAAGAATCGCAACAATGAGCAGGCGACGCGAACCGAATTTATCGGCGAGAAAGCCACCAGGAGCCTGCATGAGCCCGTACCCGATGGTGAATGTTGCGAGGACAAATCCCCATTGCGCCTTGTCGAGATGCAGATCATGCATGATCGATCCACTGGCTTGGGGAAGGTTGATCCTGTCAAAGTAGGCGACGAGCATCATCAGCCAGATCAGGAACAGGACAAGCCACTTTGCTTTCACGGGCGTCCATGTTACAGCCTAAAGAAGGCGAGCACAATGGCAACTTATGAGCGAATGATCGTCGACATCGAGGTGGAGCCAAACTTCGCCGCCTACTCGGCTATTCCGTGCCGATTTGAAGTGCGCCAACGCGTCGACCTTGTTGCCCTGATTGCCTCTGGCGGAGAAACTGTACACTCGTTCGAAGTCGATCCTTGGTTGAAGGATTATGATAGTGACATTGCAGAAAGACCCTCCTCGCTTCCCTCACGGTTTGAAGTTTCAGAATGGATTGTATTGACCGCAAAGCTTGATGATCAGCTCATCGGAGGGGCCATTCTCGGTGTCCGATCTAAGGACTTTGAATTTCCGGGCCTGCATGACGATGCAATTGTGCTCGTCGACATCAGGGTCTCGCCAGCACGCCGTGAACTCGGAATTGGAAAGTTGCTCATTGAGAAGGCGGTCGAGGTAAGCGTTGGATTAGGCAAAAAGGAAATTCTAGTCGAGACACAGGATATCAACGCTCCTGCCTGTAGGCTCTATTCGAAAACTGGATTTCGAATTGAATTATGTGACCCGATCGGATACGGTTCTGACGTAGATGAGGCCAAGATCGTTTGGAGTTTGTTTCCCTAGTTGATCCCCGGTGTGAACCGTGCTAGAGTCTTCGCATGCTCTCGGTAATCGCGTTAACGCTTTCGTTGGGGAACCTCAGATCAATGAACGATCTGACAGTCCGGCTTGAGGATTTAGACCTCGTGAACATCCGCCAATCTGTGGGCGTTTCCCGGAAGAACAAGAGCACCGACGACCACCCGTTGATCGTTGCCGGCAAAACCTTCGATCATGGGGTGGGCACTCATGCCGAGAGCTATTTTCGTGTTCGCCTCAATGGGAGGGCGAAGAGCTTCAGTGGCCTAGTCGGGATCAATGATGATGCGCCTAACTTCTGGGGCACCGGTATCAAGTTTTGGATTGAGGGTGACGGAAAGATTCTTGCTCAGTCTCGCCCTATACGCCGTCGGCAACCTGCCCAAAGAATCCAAGCAGACCTAACTGGAGTGAAAGTTGCGACATTCGTTGCCGCCGCGTCAGGCTTTGGGGTTGTCGGAGACAATGCAGATTGGCTGGATGGCCAGATCACCTACGTTGGGGCGCAGCCGATCTCTGAAAGGCTCCCAGATGAAGAAGCAATAATCCTCACTCCTCCACCCGTTCTCCGACCGCGGCTGACCGGTCCAGTCGTGTTTGGCGTTCGACAAGGCAATCCAGTGGTCTTCAGCCTGACAGCGTCTGGAGCCAAGCCAGCATCGTTTGAAGTTGCAGGACTTCCCTCCTGGCTTCATCTTGACCCCTCCACAGGTCGACTCTCTGGCACAGCTGGGCCGCAAGGCGACTACTCACTCGATGTTACGGTGACGAACAAGGCAGGCAAGGCAAGGCGCACGGTGACCGTAAAGGTTGGCGAGCAGATTGCATTGACTCCGCCGATGGGATGGAACAGCTGGAATAGCTGGGGCTGGAACGTGACGCAGGATCAGGTTCTGACATCTGCTAAGGTCATCGCTCGAGACCTTCGAGACCACGGCTGGTCGTACGTCAACATTGACGACACTTGGCAAGGTCGACGAGGCGGTGCGCTTGACTCGATTCAGCCCAACCGAAAGTTTCCGGATATGAAAGGGTTGGTTGACTCCATTCACGGTCTTGGACTGAGCGCCGGCATCTATTCCACGCCATGGATGGTGTCTTACGCCGGCCATATAGGCGGTTCATCCGATGCAGCTAATGGAACCGATGAATGGCTCTCCAATGCAGATGCGACTGATCAGATCGAGAATGCTGGTCGCTTTCAGCACTTTGGCAAAGTTGACTTCACCGCATCCGATGTTAAGCAGTTTGCCGAATGGGGCTTCGACTACCTCAAGTACGACTGGAACCCAATCGACATCCCTCACACAGAGACCGCATTTCAGCTTATGCGCGACTGCGGAAGAGATATCGTGTTCAGTCTCTCAAATTCAGCCCGGTTTGAAGATGCGGACGGCTTGGGAAAGTACTCGCAACTTTGGCGCACCTCTGGAGATATGAGCGATACCTGGGGAGCTATCCGCGGCAACGCGTTTGAGTTGGGAAGGTGGGCGCAGTTCCAGGGACCGGGCCACTGGAATGACGAGGACATGCTTGTGGTGGGAAGAGTGAGCTTGGGCGACGCCATGCATCTGACCCGACTGACACCCAATGAACAGTATCTGCATATTTCTCAATGGTGTCTGCTCGGCTCACCACTCCTCATTGGATGTGATCTTGAGAAGGCTGATCCCTTTACGATGGGACTGCTGACCAACGATGAAGTTCTAGAGGTAGACCAGGATCCCCTTGGGATTATGGCGACTCGAGTGCGCCACAGCGACGCTGAAGAAGTCTGGGCCAAACCACTTGCAGATGGGAGTTGGGCAGTCGGCCTCTACAACGTTTCCGAAGATCCAAAGATGATGTCGATATCTTGGTCCGAGTTGGGAATTACAGGTGATTGGACGATTCGGAATCTCTGGAGCCAGAGAAACGTCGGTCGATCTAGCAAGCGGTTCCAAGCAAGGGTCGGCCGCCACGGAGTCATCCTAGTTCGACTGTCCAAGTCCCGAAGATAGGTCACAGGCAATTTCTGCTACTTTTTTTGGGAACCTTTGGCGATTTGAAGGAAACGGATCAATAATTCAATAAGTCTGTGGGAGCTTGGGCTCCAATTGACATCTGGATTGCCATCTCTTCACCACCAGAAGCACTTGCCTGGAAGGAATCCCCATCGCCGAATGCCTTTCTCAGCCTTGGGAAAAAATGCCATGAATAGTTCGAAGTTTGAAACTAGTCTTGAATCGACTTCCGCTCCCGTTGCCGGCAAGCGGGGCACCACCACTCTGCAAGTCCTTGTGGGGATCGTCTTTGTTGTTTGTGTTGTACCGGTGTTCGCCACCCTTCACCCGTCTACTCAGTCCGCCGCGGATTCGGCCAGCAGCGATCAAAGGTCGACCGCACTCAAAAACATAAAGCAGATCACAGCGGCAATGATCATGTACGCCAACGATTTCGACGGTACATTTCCTTACGCCCAGCAGACACTGTCAGCCATGGCGATCACATCTCCGTACGTTAAGGACACCAAGTCATATCAGTCACCAACCAAGGGCGGCAAATTCCTCTACAACCTTAACGTTGGTGGAGTTTTGATGACGGATATTCCTGAACCTGCGCTATCGGTTCTGTGGTTTGAGAAGTTGCCCAACCCGAAACTGAAGAATGCTGTTGGGTTTGTAGATGGGCATGCGAAGCTGATTAACGAGAATGAGAGGGTCGCGGTGAATAAATCGGTCGCGCTAAAGTTCAAGCGGGTGAAAGGCTCGAACCCACTGCCGATTAATGAGGGCCTTGGCAAGAACAGCACCTACTTGTGGAGATTCCCAGAAGTAGGTGCCACCCCGCCTCCGAAGTGACTCTTGGCATTCCCGGCACCCATGCGGATGGTCGGAGTGCAACATGAAAAGTGGAGCCTTGAATCCCTTGGCCGAGTTTCTGAGCCACTTGAGGCGGTTGAGGGACCCCGCCGGTGTGCCCCATGGCGGGCTGACCAGCTCTGAAAGATTGTCTGCGAAAAAGTTCTGCCACTTTTTTGGCAGAACAGTTGGCACTTGGAAAAAGATGTGCCAATAATTTGGCATGTCTCAAGAAAAGACAGATTTGAGTCGCAGGGAGCGGCAGATTATGGAGGCGCTTTATCGCCTCGGTAAGGCGACCGCGGTCGAGATTCGTGACGCGATCCCTTCCCCACCGACCTACACTGCGGTTCGAACCCAGCTGGCCCTCCTAGAGGCCAAGGGGCTGATTCGATTTGATCGGCAGGGTGCACGCCATATCTACGAACCCGTGGTCCCACGCGAGGAAATGGCGAAGGATGTCATTGCTGGTGTGGTTGAAAACTTCTTTGGAGGTTCAATTGAGCGTGTCGTTGCCACGCTGATTGAGCCAGATTCAGGCACGGTATCAGACGAAACTCTGAACCGGCTCACTGAACTCATCCAACGAGCGAAGGAGCAAGGAAGATGAGCTCCTTCTGGATTGGCGATGCTTGCCTCTTTTTGGTCGAGCTTTTGCTGAAAGTGGCCATCATTTCGGGCATCTGTGCTGGTTTGGCACGGCTGATCCGCCGGCGTCATCCCTCTGGAGCGCACCTTATTTGGTTGGTTGGCCTGGGGGCAATGGTGATGGTTCCCGCACTCTCTGCGGTGGTGCCATGGAATCCAGTGCTCTACTTGAATCTTGAAAAGAAGCCTTCGATTCGTAAGGACGTGGGGGCAGTACAAGCGATTCCTGTTAGTCTTGTTGACAACACCGTTCAGTCAGTCGAGACTGCTAGGCATCCTGACTCCATTGAGGAGTTTACGGTTGCCGATCAAAACCTATCGGTTTTTCGCTCCCCCCTTATCCAGGCACTGTGTGCAATTTGGTTCATCGGGTTCCTTGCTGTCCTTATTCGGATGGTCCATGGCCTGTACCTACTAAGGGCGATCAACACTTTTGGAACGCAACCTCTTCCCTGCGATTGGATGGAGGATGCAGTTGATGCTGCCGCCCGTCGCTTAGGATTGCGTCGGTCGGTGAGGGTTCGCTTGAGCTCCACCGATGCGTTTCCTGTGCCGATCACCTGGGGTGTGTGGAAGCCCGTAGTCGTTCTTCCGGAAGACGCAGGATCATGGAGTGAGTCCAGATTGGAATCGACTCTTCTCCACGAACTGTCTCACGTTCGGCGCTGCGACTTTAGCACGCAGATCATCGCTGAACTGGTTTGTGCCGCCTATTGGTTTCATCCTGCAGTTTGGTTCGTCTCTCGCTCACTCCGATCAGACGCTGAGCTTGCCGCTGATGAAGCCGTGGTTCGAAGTGGTCTTAGACCCTCCGAATATGCCTCCGAACTTCTGTCAATTGCAGCCGAAATTCGCGGCCGCCGTATTCCTTTCGCAGCCTTGGGAACACACGCTATGAAAAACTCGAAGATTGAAACACGCCTCGAATCGATTCTCTCGCCTTCGGCAGGTCGCCGCGGCATTACAACGGTGCAGGTGCTGGCAGGATTGCTGATTGCGGCTGCGGCCGTACCCGTTTTTGCTTCCATCCACGCCTCGACTCAGGGAACAGAGCAGGCAACATCTGGGAACGAGCGGACTCAAGCCCTGAGCAACCTCAAGCAGATTTGTCTCGGCACCATCATGTATGCCCAGGACTATGATGCGATGCTCCCGTACGTTCAGCAGACAGCGTCTGTGATGGCGATTACCTCGCCTTACATCCGGAACGTCAAAATATTCCACTCACCCACCAAGGGTGGCAAATTCCTTTACAACCTCAACGTGGGCGGCGTGCTTACCACGGACATCCCAGAGCCTGAATCCACGGTTCTCTGGCTCGAAAAACTTCCCAATCCAAAGGAAAAGAATGCGGTCGGATTTGTAGACGGACACGCGAAGCTGATTGATGAAGAGCAAAGGCCGACTATTCTCAAATCGGCGGCCAAGAAATTCAAGCGCAATGCGAGTTCGAAGCCCCTTCCGCCTAACGAGGGACTCGGAAAGAACAGCCCATTCTTGATGCACTACAATGACGCCGGCTACAATCCGCCTACAGCAACTGCAGCAGCGCAACTCGTGACTCCTACTGCTTCCGCACCCGCCGGACGAGGAAAGGGGAAGTAATCCAGTAATCTAGTGGGCGGCATCCATCACGGATGCCGCCCTTTTTGCGTTTCCATTGTTTCAAACTAACACCGATGCAGCAGTTGCTTGGAAGGTGGGATTTGACGGTTGGCGAAGGGGATCAGGCATTCCCTACTTGGGTGGAGCTCCGGCCAACTGGTGGATCGTTTGTCGGTAAGGTTGGAAGCGCGCGGCCGCTTCAATCGGTGAAGTACACACGAGACTCGGTCTGGTTTACCCTTCCTCCCCAGTACGAGGGGCGCAAGGACAATCTCGTGTTCGAGGGCACACTTACCCGTGAGACCCTGGCTGGGACCACCACCTTGGAAGACGGTTCGACTGTTGCCTGGACAGCAAAGCGAGCTCCCGCTCTTCCTGTTCTGGATGTTGTATGGAAGGAACCGGTGAGCCTCGTTGAGGCAGACCTCTCAAACTGGAAGCCTCGGTCACCAGATTGGCAGACAAACTGGCAGATTGAAGCCGGATGCCTTGTCAACACCGCCGTTGGTTCTGATCTGATCACCATCAACCGCTACGGAGACTTCAAGCTTACGGCTGAATATAAGTATCCAAAAGGAAGCAACAGCGGAATCTATTTGCGAGGTCGATACGAGTTCCAAATCGTGGATGACTTTGATGGCGCTCCGCATGGAGTTGGCAATAGCGGAGCAATCTATGGTTTCCTTGCCCCATCCAAGAATGCCATCCATCCCGCCGACGAGTGGAATGAAGTTGAGATCACGCTACTGGGAAGGTTCATCACAGTTGTCCTCAACGGTGAAACCGTTATTGATAACCAAGAGATTCCTGGAATCACGGGCGGTGCGCTGGATAGCGATGAAGGAAACCCAGGACCGATCTTTGTTCAGGGCGACCACGGTCCGGTGACGTTTAGGAAGCTGGTTATTCAGCCAGCAATCAGACCCTTCAGCCACTGAAGGGTCGACGCCTCGATAGGGTCGGCATCGATCAGCCATTCGGCAACCGTAGGCTGCAATAGTTCGATGCCGGCCTTTCTCTTAGGCGCGATGATGACGCCCTCGAATTCCAACCTGACGACGACCTTAGGTGGAACCACTCGGATTGGCCCTCTTTTCTCTAGGGTGTTTTCGCGGACGAATGCTTCGATGGCCAATTCAACTTCCCTGTCTCGCACCCACGGAACTTTGGCGGTTGAAACAAGAATTTTCTCGTGCCAAACCCCAAAGGTAAAGAGGACCAAGTCACCCGAGGACCCACGTTCGGCGTACATCAGCACGGCTGTGAACTCTTGCTTCTCCGACGGGGACACCAATCTTCGATTGGCTTCAGCCAACTCCTCCAGCGTGGCAGGTGACTTCAGCAAGCCGTACCATTCCGGGGTCGGCGAAAAGGGGCTAGACAGTCTTGCCTCTAGTACGGGGCTGATGGTTCCGCATAGAGCCGAAAGCCCCCGGGCCAAATCTTGAACCGACACTTTCGCTGGGCGCGTGCCAGTGACGAGCTTGTTGAGAGTCATGCGAGAATCGGAATCGACCTGAACCCAAAACTCCTTCAAACGGATCAGGGCGTCGTCGATTGGGCCTGAAGTGAGGGTAGGAAGTCGTTCATTCATCCAGACTGCCAAAGGAGCATCTTCCGGCTCACGATCGTCAGGGTTAGGCAGAAGCAGGGCAATGGTCTCGCTGGCGTCTCCAGTTTCGTCCATGCATTCCGAGTAGAGCCAATCTGGGATTCCAGTGACTTCAAGGCACGCTTTCTTCAAGCGCTGAGTTGAGAGATATCGATTTCTGGACTGGGGCACCAGGAGGTAAATCGACCATGCTGCGTCTTCTGAGTTGCACGAAGACAAGTAGCTGGACAGGAGAGCTGCCACTTCACTTCCTGGTTCCGCTCGATCTAGAAGTCGGCAAAGTTCTGCAAAGCGCTTCATTCCTGCTCGCCAGTCCATTCGCTTCCCAGTTCGTACGCTTCAAGACCGGTTTCACGAAGATATCGCACGACCGTCTTGGAGAAGCCGTGTGTGACCAGCACACGCTCGGCCTCCGTCGCGGCGATCGCACTCATGAGGGAGGGCCAATCGACATGATCGCTCACCACAAATCCAAACTGTCCACCCCGCCCACGGCTTCCCTTCCTAACCGCCATCCAGCCAGACATAAAGGCAGTTCGCATCGGTCCGATGTGGGCTCTCCACGCAGAAGTCATAGACCCAGGAGGGGCGAGAATCATTGCCGTTGCCCAATCAAAGTCTTCTTTGGCGCGACCAATGGTTTTGGTCTTGGGAAGCTGAATCCCTGCTGATCGGTAGGCGTTGGTGTAGGGTCGTAGCGTTTCGTGTTCAAAGATGGGGCCAATTCCGGGGTCAAGCCCAGCGAGTGCCCTTTGCGACTTACCAAGTGAGTAGCCATAGAGCACAGAAGCGAAGCCCTCGGCTTGATTGTTGCGCCACCAGTCGTTCACTTGGGAGAAGACCGCACCTTCCTTTGCCCACGTGTAGATCGGGAGTCCGAAAGTGGATTCCGTGATGAACGTGTGGCACTTTACTGGCTCAAACGGCGTGCAGGTGGAGTCAGCCTCCGTCTTGTAGTCGCCCGAGACCACGATGACTTCCCCGTTCAACTCCACTCGGACCTGGGATGAGCCCAAGATGTGGCCGGCGGGATGAAGGCTTAGTTTGACTCCATTCATCTCGACAACTTCGCCGTATTCAAGAGCCTGAATTGCGGACTTCGCTCCGACTCTGAGGCGGAGCACGGTTTCTCCTTCTGCGCTGCACAGATAGTTGCGCATGCCGGGGCGAGCATGGTCAGAGTGGGCATGGGTGACAACGGCCCTATCAACGGAGCGCCACGGGTCAATGTAGAAGTCTCCGGCTGGACAGAACAACCCTCGGTTGGTCATTTCAAGAATTTCTGCCACCGCACTGTTCTACACCAATCATGTGGTGGGCAGGTTCAAATCTTGAGATTCTTTCTCGTGCACCACTCGGGGGTTCTATCTGCCTATAATGCGATTGATGCGCGTGATCATGCTGTCGTGGGAGTACCCGCCTCGAATCGTAGGAGGGATCAGCCCTCATGTGAAGGACTTGTCCTTCCAGCTTCAACAGAAGGGGATCGAAGTTCACGTCGTCACCAAGCACACTCCCCTTGCTCCTGATGAGGAAGTTGAACCGAGTGGAGTGCAGATTCACCGAGTTCACCTGGCAGATCAGCCCAATGATTTTCTCCACGAGATTCAGCTCCTTAACCAGGCAACGGATCGACGCGTCCGCCAGCTACTTGAGGATTGGCGCCCAGGTGGTCAGCCAACCGTTTTCCATGCCCATGACTGGCTGAGCCTCGACTCTGCGCGCGAGCTGAAGTACGAATACAAGCTTCCGCTTGTGGCAACCATTCACGCCACCGAATCAGGTCGTCACGGCGGGATTTTCAATGAGACCAGCAAGTACATCCATGAGCAGGAGTACTGGCTAACCTACGAAGCGTGGCGCGTGATTGTCTGTTCTGAGTTCATGAAGGAGGAGGTTGTCCGCCTCTTCAACTCTCCTGCCGACAAGATCGACGTGATCTACAACGGCGTTGAGCCCGAGAAGTTTGAATTTGAATGGACTGAAGCCGAGCGCGCCGCACATCGTGCCAAGCTTGCCCTTCCCAACGAAAAGATTGTAATGTACGTGGGCCGTTTTGTGCGGGAGAAGGGCATCCACGTGCTTCTCAACGCAGCCAGCGTCATTCTTGCTCAGGAGCCCAACACCAAGTTCCTGATCGTCGGTGGCGGCAATCGGGAGCGATTTGAGAAGTTTGTGCATTGGGCGGGTCTTCAGGACAAGGTTCTGTTCACCGGCTTCATGGCAAACCGCTCTCTGCACCAGCTGTACAGAGTTGCAGACGTGGCAGTCTTCCCTTCCCTTTATGAACCGTTTGGAATCGTCGCCCTGGAAGGAATGGCAGCAGGTGCGCCGGTGGTTGCGTCTGACGCGGGCGGACTTCGCGAAGTCGTTATTCATGGCGAGACGGGCACCCTTAGCTATGCCAACAATCCGGAGTCGCTTGCTTGGGCCGTCCTAGACGTCCTCAATCATCCAAAGCGGGCTGAAGATATGTCGGTGAAGGCCCGAATACGGCTAAAGACAGACTTCGACTGGTCGCACTTGGCAAATCAGACCATCGGTGTTTATGATCGCGTTTGGAACGAGTTCCTCAACAGCTACTGGGCTCAAAATACCGTTTGGCCAGTCTCGCCCGGCGCAGAAGACCGTGCCAAACGCCTTCGTCTCGAAGAGAAAGCCGTCGACGGCGCCATCATCGAACGTCCCCGGCCACGGATTTCGACTTCCCTGCCGTCACTTACTTCGATTGTCGAGGAAGAAGAAGAGGAAAAGGAAGAGCTCGGTCTTTAAGGCTCCGTTGCGTCGGGCAACAGGTAGCTCTTCAATTTCTCATAGGTGATGCCCGCAGCCCTGAGTGCGATCGCTGTCACCGACTTCCCAGAACTCGCGGCAGCAAGGAGGAAGTGAAGTGGATGCAGCTCTTGCTGACAAGCTTCGGCTTCAGCCGCGGCAAGAGGAATCAGCTCTGAGGCACTGATAAAGCCCTCGGCGAGTTCTTCAGCCGTCTTTGGCTGCAAGATCCTGTCCCGAATCATGCTGACAATCGCGTTGGTGTTTCCACCGAAAGAGGTAAGTGCCTGAGCCGTCGTGGCATCTTCGCACAGAAGCATAACGCAGAGGTGGTCTCCCGTCATCGTTCCCGTGAGTCTAGCCAAGGTCAATACTGCCGAGTGTGAGCTGAGGGCGCGGAAGTTGGGAGTTTGCGATGTCTGCGCTGGATCATGGTTCGAGGAGGCGGGTTTAACGGAATCGGTGGCTGTTTGGCCCTTAGATTTCTGCACTGCCATCACCGCCTTGCGGGTGATTTCCAGTGAGGCTCCCATGTTGTCAAGCACTCTTCCTGCCAGCCCGTCTCCCTCGCGGATGAGGCCGAGCAACAGATGTTCCGTGCCAATGTAGTTGTTGCTCAGGTTGCGCGCTTCGTCATACGCTAAGTCAATCACTCTTTTCGCTCTTGGTGTCAGCGTCATGTCTGAGGTCCTCTTTTTTTGACCATCATTGGGCAAGTGCTTTGAGATTTCGATCTCAACGTCTTCGGGTGCAAGACTGATGGCTCGAAGCACCCTTGATGCGTCATTTTCACGATCTCTCACGAGACCCACCAACAGATGCTCCGTGCTGACGTAAGGCTCCCCGGCACGCTGAGCAGCTTCCTGCGCGTTAAACACAACTTTCCTCGCCCCTTCCGTAAACCGTTGCCACATGGGAAAAAGTGTACGACAGAGTCGAGCAATGGATATCGAGGGGTCAGACCGAAAAGTCCAGCACCACTCACGATTCCTTAACCTGGATTGCGCTCGTCGATGTGCCCTTGGCTAGGAAGGTTGAGTGCGACCCAGTCTCTCAGGTTCTCATAAGTGATGCCATTTGCTTGGAGAGCTCTCGCCGTAGCGGTATTACCATTCCGGAGCATCGCCAAAAGGAAGTGAGGCTCGTCGAAGTCCTGCCTAAGCTCCTTAGCTTCTGTCTTCGCCCTGGCCAAGAGGTCTGCAAATGTGATTGACGAATTCTCTGCCGTTTGACTTCGGCGGCTAGCCAGAACTGCACTGTAAACAGCTAAAGCTACGGTCTCTTTATCGAGGGAGAGGTCGACCAAGGCAGATTGTAGCGTCGCTCCCTCTCTCAGGAGACCGATGCATAGGAGATCGGATTGAACTGACAGCTGCCGTTCAAGATGCACCCGAGTGATCTTCGCGAACCGCACTTTTGCTTCATCAAGGTCTTCTTGATAGGGCCCCCGATTCTCATCTGAAGTGTCGAGATTCATTGCTTCGAACGCTTCACGTATTTTCGTCGTGTCTAAATTGCACCAGCGAAGAATCTGGGCGGCTCGGCCCGCTTCTTCGCGCACGAGACCCATGAGCAGATGCACTGTTCCAGCGCGGTCATGTCCCATGAGGGTTGCCTCCTCAATCGCCAGACGGATTGCCGAATGTGTTGCGGGTGAAAAGCGCACTTGTGATTCTGTCGCGCTCTCGCTCGCGGTGGATGTTTCAACAATTCTCAGCTTGATTTGCTCCACATCAACATTCAAATGGGCTAAGACTTTGGCTGCAGAGTGATCCTCCTCGGAAATGATGCTCATTAGCAAGAACTCGGTGTCCACAAGCTTTTGGCCCTCGTCCGAAGCAGCAAACATGGCCCGCCTGATAACCTTCCGCGCAGTTCGGGAATATCGCTGATCGAAGCTGTATGTCGCGTCATCAGATTCCCTTTCGACACTGTTCTCTTTGCTCAGCCCACGGACGATATCCCGACACCGGTGGAGGTCCATTCCAAGCTTCTTCAGCACCCCGCCTGCGAAGTTGCCTCGCTCCCGGAGTAGCCCGAGAAGGAGGTGATCAGTGCCGATATAGCAATGACCGAATTTGCGAGCCTCATCATAGGCGAAGTCGATCGCTTGCCTTGAACGTGGAGTGAGAGTCCTGTCGGCCTCAAGTTTTTGCTTCTTCGACGGAAATTGTTTGAGGATTTCCTTCTCGACATCTTCAACCACAAAGCCCATTTGAATCAGTGCAGTTAGTGCGTTCGTATCCCTCATTCTCACAAGAGCGAGCAGAAAGTGCTCTGGAGCAATATAACTTTGTCCTAACTCCTCAGCAACCTTTTGTGCATCGAAGACGGCTGCACGAGCCGGTCCCGTAAACATCTGCCACATGCCGTAATGGTACGACATGACTGCGGTCGTTTGGGCTAAGTCGCTGGCGTCAGAAATCGACTAGCGCCGGTCAAGTTCAATGCTGCAGATTTTTCACGCCGGTTTATACGCAGCCTCAATTCGCGCTTACAGTCTGTTGAACGGCCATCCGTGCTTGCTCAAGTTCAATTCCCTTTTTCCTGAGTGACATTGCGATCACTCCATCTCCTTCACAAATCAAACCCAGCAGAAGATGTTCGGTGCCAATGTAGTTTTGATTGAGTTTCTGGGATTCTTCCCACGCCAAATCAATCGCCAATTTTGCACGCGGGGTGAGCGTCATTCCGGCTGAAGGCGGATTCGTAAGTGGAGGCAGAGTCTGCAAAATCTCTTCAGCGAACTGCTCCAAACCCACCTCCATGTGTTGAAGAGTCTTCGAGGCGAAATTTTCTGGGTCGCGGAGAATTCCAAGAAGCAGGTGCTCCGTGCTGACGTAGCCTTCTCCATGCGTTTGAGCGATTTCTTGCGCGTGAAAGACACTTCGCCTCGCCGCTTCTGTAAACCGTTGCCACATGGCAAAAATAGTACGACAGAGTTAGACGGAATCTCGTATAAAGTTGCATGCCTGATCAGCCGACTCGCCGACAGATCATCAGTGCCGCTGCATTGGGAGCGGCCTCTCTCGCCGTCCCTTCTCTTTCAGCCGCCCAGTCTGGGCAGGATGTGCCCTTGGACCATATCGAAAAGCAGCTTGCCTCTCCTCTCTCGCCTGAAGCTAAAAAACTCCTTACTGAATCCCTCAAAGGCGTCCAAACTGCTGCCTCTGACCGCCTGAAAACAAAGCTTCCGGAGAACAGCGAGCCTTGCTTCAACTACTCGGTGACACCGGTAAAGGCGAAGGTGAAGAAGTGATTGGACCCTACTCCAGCATTCGCGAAATGACCTCAGCGCTAAAGAAGCGCGAGGTTTCGTCAGTTGAACTCACCGAGATGTATCTTAAGCGCCTCAAGACGCTGGGCCACGAGCACAATGCCGTCGCTGAACTGACGGAAGAACTTGCGCTAAAGCAGGCTAAGGCAGCCGACGCGACCGAGGCTAAGTCGCCGCTTCATGGCATACCCTATGGCGCAAAGGACCTCTACGCCACCAAGGATATTCCAACTCGCTGGGGTTCGCCGGGTCATGCAGACCAGGTGTTTCCGTACAATGCAACTTCGATCGACCACTTAGAAGCGGCAGGAGCCGTTCTTGTGGCCAAACTGGAGATGATCGAGTTGGCCGGTGGCGGCAACTACAACGTTGCCAATGCCAGCAGAATGGGGCCGTGCCTTAGCGCTTGGGACAAGAAGCTATGGGCAGGAGGATCCAGCTCTGGCTCTGGAGCCGCAACGGCACTTGGCTGTGTCGGATTCTCGCTGGGCAGCGAAACAAGCGGCAGCATCGTCTGTCCTTCCGCCTTCAACGGAGCCACTGGCTTTCGACCCACCTACGGGCGAGTGAGTCGCCACGGGGCGATGGCTCTGTGCTGGACTCTCGACAAGCTCGGACCCATCTGTCGCTCGGCGGATGATTGTGGGCTTGTTCTTGAAGCGATTTCAGGATATGACGTCAAAGACGGCTCCTCTCTGAAGGAGAAGCTGAGTCTGCGAGCGACGGGTCCGAAACCGAAGATTGGTCTTGTCAAAGAGACCTTCAAAGACAGCAAGGCCGAAGTATGCGAAAAGGCTTACCATGGCGCCCTCGATGCGTTGAGGAAGCTCGGTTACGAGACAGTAGAGATTGCCTATCCGGACCTGCCTTACAACGCCGCCATTGACATCATTGTAGGAGCCGAGGGCGCCAGTGCTCACGAGAACTTCATTCGCGGGGATCGCTTCCAGAAGCTCCAGGACGTCAATCAGGTTGCTGGCTTCGCGGCAGCGCTGGAAATTCGAGCGGTGGACTACCTCTGGGCCATGCGGATACGAACCGAGGCGCTGAGGGCAAACGAAGTTTGGGAGAAGTGCGACTGCATCTTCACGCCGTCCTTCTATCACAAGGCAATTTCGGCCGAGTTGCCGTTTGATCAGACCTGGGTGAACATGGGTGGTGACAATGGCCCTTCCAATCTTCTAGGGTGGCCGGCGATTGCGTTTCCAATTGGCTTTGAGGATGGCGCGCCCATTGGCGGGCAAATCATTGCGCCTGCTCTGCGAGAGGATACGTGCTTGCGGGTAGCTAAGGACTTCCAACGTGTCACCGATTTCCATTTGAAGCACCCGGTGCCCTAGTGGAGAGTTCCGAGAGTGAATCCGCGAGCCTTAATCTCGCGGATTAGCTCGGCTAGGCAGTCTTGAGTGACAAGAACCCCGGCATGGAGTTGGATCACGGCTTCTGGGGCGATATCCAGCAAGATTCTGCGCTTGAGCTCCTTTTCCGAAGGGCGAGAATAGTCGTACGGGTTCACGATTCGGTGATGGCGGTTCTCACCGATAATCATCTCTGAGCCAGGCGGCCTGTAGAGCGCAGCATGGAGATTGAATTGACTCAGAAGAACTTGGCGACAGCGCTCTAGGTTCGGCTGATCGGCATGGTGGTCCCAGCTATGGATTTGCAGAGAGTGTCCTTCTTGAGCCGCCCTGGCCACCAGCTCGTGATTATCCGAGAGTTTCGAGCAGATGCAGAAGAAGGTTGCAGGGACCTGTTCGGTTCTGAGGATATCAAGCAACTCCAGGTCTCCATGACTACTGGGGAAGTCATCAAACGTGAGATACACCGTTCCGGTGGATTTAGAATGCTTGAAGGCACCATGAACGGCGTCTATGACGTCTTCGGAACGTAGAACAGCTCCGGAAACGAAGGAGCAGCAACCTTTCTCATCCAAGACAACCGTCGTGGGAACGCGGTCGACACCATGCTCGCCTGACCAAGCGCCACCTTTGTCTAAAAGGAGTGGTAATCCATGATTGGAATCCGCAACCTCACTCCACCTCCCATCCACGCTGACACAGAGAAAGTCGACGGGCAGTCCTTGTAAGGCGCCCCTTGCCGATGCCAATCGAGGCAGCTGAGTCTTCCAAGTGTCGCACCAGTAAGCACAGAAGGCGATCACGGTGACCCGCCCCGGCTCCCAGCTTCTGACACTTCCATCCCTTGCTGAGATCTGAAACGCTTGCCAGGTGTGCCCGAGCATCGGGTCGGCACTGGCGAAATGGAAGATGAGCGACAGCAACAATGCAAGGGTCACCCGCTTCATTGGCTCACCTTAATTTCATTCGAGGAGCTGTTCCCCCTTGAAGCGGGTCGCCTCAAGAACTCTGCTACAGCCGGCAAGGCAATGAGCTGTCCGTCAGACTCTGCCCTCAAGTAGTACCGAAAGAAGGTAGGAGAGCCGTGGTTTAGCAGATAGTGGAGGATCGCCCCATCCCTCACCTCTTCTCGGCTTTGGGCAGTGTACTCAGAGTCGACGAATTCGAAACCTGCTGGCAATGGTTCCGTGACTTTGAGCGCATCCGGGATGTCGTCACCCCAGATCACCACGGTGCATCTCACGGGCTCTCCGGGGAGGACGTGGCCATCGATTTCCGTCCAGACTCCCGCCTCATTCCGATGTTCGTATCTTCGGTTGACGCGAATGCCCCGAACCGTTTCCGCGAGGGTCGATCGATAGTAGCGAACTCGAACCGTATACAGAGCCTCCCCGTCGCCCGTTCTTGAAATGGACACTGAATTGTCAGACGGTTGAAGCACCGGCTCTCGAATTTCAACCGATGCAGTTTCTCCAACGGTTGAGTGCTGAAGAGAAAAGCTCTTTCCATTGATCTCAACTTGGGCCTTGCCAATTGATCGGGCGTCTTGATGATCAAGACCGTACCGGTACAGTGCCAACGAAGTTTCAGCCCCGTCCTCGGAACTCAAATAGTTGTGCGAGTCGGATCCGGTGAGCCGCTTGGCGATCTTCGTTTGGAGCTTGGAGTCCGCCCCAAGATTCTGCAGAGTTACGAGCAACTGGGCGGCAGTGTAAGTCTCTGAAGCATCCCACCCAATCCCAAAGCCGACCGGTATGTACGCGGTTGCGGGTCCGTTAGAGACGAGATGAAGCTGACCTTTGAGGAGTTCAATCGCCACTTCCTTGTCGACCAAAGCAAATCCCTCAGATAACCGAAGGGTTGCAAAGGGTGATAAGTGGATGCCGCGCTGTCGCACCTCGTCGGCAAACGGTTTGCCTCTGTCCGAGCCGAGCAACAGTAGAGATGCCGCCAGCCTTGCCTTATCTTCCCAAAGGTTGGACACCAAATAGTTATGAACACATGTATTGACGGCCGCGCTTTTGAGGGATGGGAAGATCCTGATTCCTGCTTGTTCAGCAAGAGCGAGGCTGTAGCCCACCTCAGACGTGATCTTAGCGTCAGCGGGAGTGTCTTCCCACCATCCCCATCCGTTTGGGCCCTGGTCTTTGCTCAGTAAGGCAAGGGCCTCTCGGACAGAATCGTTCTTTGTATCCAAAGCAAGGGCAACGGCTGCTTTGAGGCCATTGACAGCCCACATGGTTCCGTACCTTCCACCGTTCAGTAGGTTTTGAGCCCTCTCACGGGAAGCCGCCTGCATACCGCCCGCAATGACGACCTCAATATAGGACGCTTTGGACAAAGTGTTGCTCGGAAGGCTGAATTTCTCGGTGGAGGCGTGGCTGACGCTTCCTGCCAAAAGGGTGGACTCGGTAAGTCCACGTGGGACCACCGGAACTGCGACCTGAAGTGCATCCCCAAGGTCTGGGTTTGACGCTCCCTCGGATAGGACTCGACCCGTTAGAGTCATGCTTCCCGATGTGGGAACCGTCTTGGCTGCCAAAATCCACTTCACAACTCCTTCTGAGTGAGCCGCGATTCTCACGCGCTGAGTTTCGGGTGACGATACGAAGCCGTCCTTTGCCTGAAGCGACGCGTCGAAGTCGTATGCCTGCCCAGAGCGATTGTTGATGGTGCCAACGAGGGTGAGGACGTCTCCCTGAGAGATCACCCTGGGAGTTGCCAGTCGAAACGTCACCGGTCGGGTCGCGGTAACGGAGGTGCGGGTCGAACCGACCCGAGTATCTTCGGTGATCGCACGTGCGGTTGCGCGCCAACTGGTGAGGTTGCCCGGCATCTCAAAGCTGACGCTTGCCTGCCCCGCGGCATCGGTCTTCACCATGGCATGCCAGAAAGCCGTGTCTTCAAATCGCTGCCTCACCGGAGCCACGCTGTTCACATTTTGGAACGCGCCGCCCGACAATTCCTCAGGTGCGGACTGGAACATCTGCACGTTGTTCTCACGGATTCCCCAGTAGTAGCTGTAGGGGTCTGGCGTAATGTCCTGGCTGATCGCGTAGATCGCTTCGTCTATAACCGCTAGAGAGACTTCTGCGGAAATTCCTTTCCCATGATCATTGGTCGTTCGAATTCGGTAGGTCGCTTTGTCGCCTGGCTTGTACTCGGCGTGATCTGGCTGAACTTCTACGTTCAGCAGTCGAGACTTATCCGGAACCGGTACCAGAGCCGTCCGGTGGAGCATCTGCCCGTGGACCCACTGCTCTGTTTCGATGTACGCGTTAGGAGATTGATGGACTCCAACCTGCGGAGCCCACATGGCAATTCCATCCTTTGCATAGACAACCTTGTAGTTCCAAAGGTCTCCACCCGACAGAATGCAGAGCACCGGCATCGAAGGGTTATTGGTGGTCGAATAGGTTCGCACCGTGTCCCCGGGCATAAAGACATGCTTGTTTAAACGGAGATCAAGTTGTGGAGAGGGTGTCTTCTGTTGAACTGGATCCAGTCTCAGTCCGGCGACGTAAGCCGACGCAAGCGCATAGCTCTTGCGCCCGGTTGAATCCTTTATGGTGGCTGAAAACTCGACGGTCCCGATCGCAAGCGCTGGCAATGCGACAATTGAGCTCCCGCTAATCGGAACGTTTACGACTTTGGTGGTGAGAATCTTGGGTTTCCATCTCCCTTCCGAGTCGCTCCAGACTCCGGTCGTTTCTTGTAGCGAGACCTTTCCCGAGGATGCTTTGCCATCGAGGTCTGCTAGTTTGATCCGGAGCGGCACTAAGTCGCCAATCGCCACCGTTTGCTTGAGCGCCTCCAAAGAAATGCGGAGTTCAGACGCATAAACCGGAACGCCGCTGCTGGCAGAAACCTGGCGGCGGGACGAATCGGTAACAGTCAGACTGATCGAATAGGCCGAATCACCTGCTTCAGGATCGGTGTGGAACAGGATGTCTGCTTTTCCGCTGATATCAGTAATCGCTTCCCCATCTGCAGCCGCCGCAGAATTCCGGAATGTATCCCTTGGGTAGAGGTTTCCGTCCCCACCGTAGAACCAACGGTCCTCATCTTGGATCGAGGAATACGGCGAGTCAGTCCTCCGAATCACCCAGCGGACCTGGGCTTGTGGAACGGGCGCCCCAAAATAGTAGGAGGTATCGACGATGAAGTGGATGTCATCTCCCGCGAGGTACCTCTTCTTCACTGCCTTGACATCCACCTTGTACTCGGGCTTTCGATAGGCAGCTACAGTGAACGTCTGGTACGCAGACTGTTTGCTCTTTGAGTCAGTCAGCACAAGGGTGTAGGCCCCCAGCATCCCTTCCTGGGGGATCTTAAATGACCCCGCGACGGATCCCATATTGTTTGAGGTCAAGGTGACTTCATCTAGGGGATTGTCTCGGGGGTCTCGGAGTTGCACTTTGACCGATGACTGACTCACTCTGTCGTAATCCTGATCGTGAGTCAAACGAAGAATCGCCTTATAGGAGATGGTCTGTCCGGGTCGGTAAATTGGCCGATCTGTTTGAAAGAGACACTTCAGACGACCGTTTGGATTGATACCGCTGTTGGCGATTGCGGCGATGTCGTCTCGAGTTCTAACAACGAGATTGCTGGTTCCTGGGGGAGTCTGAAAGAGTACCGTCCCGTCCCGTTGTGTCTCTCCGACCTGTTGGAAGACACCCGACATTGTATAAAGACCAACCTTAGCTCCGGAGACTGGAATGCCTGTCTTAAAGTTAGTTACCCAACCTAATGTTTTTGTTGGGGACCGATGGATATCCACGCATAGATTCGTGATGTTGACAACCGTCCAATCGGTCTTCTGCCCGGCGCTGAATTCCAGGAGGTAGAAGCCAGTAGGCATCGGTGGGAGGTTCACCTGCCTTGAAAAGTAGTCGTCAGTTGGGTTGAGCGCCTGCTCAGGAGAGGCAATTTTAAAATCGAACTTCCGAATTGGCGGAGATGTTGGTCGTGGTTTTGGCTTTTCCTTGCCCTCTGGAAAGGTGACCCACTTCAAGGCGTCCACTGGAGAGCACTGAACGTGGACGGATGGTAAATTTCGAGTGTTGATGTTGAGCCGGATCTTTGAACTCGGGGCGACGTTGTTGGATACCCAGACATGCAGCTCGGATTCCTGAGTTGCGGCCCCTGACATCGTCAGAGCGGCCAAAAGCGTTAGATGAATCATCCTCGAGTTCTCCTTGCATGCAAAAGATAGAGTTCTGCCGGTGCGCCTTCAGACACACCCGCTTTTTGATAGGCCCAACGGAGCCGGGTTCTGGGGTCTCTGCCTTCAAAAGGAAGCACAATTCCCTTTTTCGATCCGGAAGCGAGTACTAATCCATCGGTGGGGGCGAGGACATCCACGGCTGAAATTGGCTGAATAGATTCGACGACGGTGATGGTAACCAAGAAAGATTTAAGATCCTTGGAGTTCAACGGTTTATAGCGCGGATCATGGGCCGCAGCCGCACGGGCGAAATGTGAAACATCGCCCTCCAAGTGGGCTGTGATCGGAGTAAGCGAACCTCGGCACCCGCGTACTTGACCGTTCACCTCAATCGTAACAAAAACCGCTCGGGAATCTAGTCTCCCTTTGAGTGGAGGGGGCTGTTTACCCAGAACTTCTGCTTCGACAGTGGCCCTCGCTAAGTCAATCAGTTGACGGTCTTGATCTGAGAGAAGGGCTCCCAGCTGTAAGGCTAAAGTGAGTGCAATCAACATAGTCCTTCAACCACTAAACGTTTGAGTGTGGTTGAGGTGTCGTGTTCCTTGACGAGTTGCCTAGAACTTGCAGAAGGCTGAGATCAGGATGGAGCGTCCAAGTTGGAATCGAGTGCCACTAAAAGCCGACTGGAAGTTGATAACGTTCCGGCTGTCGAACAGATTTGTGACGTCTAAGCCAAGCCCACCCTTCCCGCCAAACAGGTGGTCTCCGGTGGTCATGTGCAGGTCGGTTTGCGTCCGTGAAGTCCGGCTTGTATTCGGCGGCACCACGCTACTGGCGAGTCCACTCCCATAGTCGAACGTAAGCGCGGCGGAGGCGCCGCTCTTCCATTGATAGGCAAGGCCGGTACCGACGGTCTCCCGTTGGTCGTGATCGTTGTAGGTGGGGGCTGCCGCACCAGTGCTGTCATTTCCGTTTGGAGATGCAACGGAGTACGTTCCATTCACGAATGCATCCCAACCCACACCACCGGCAGGGGCGATGTTGTAGGAGAACTCGGTTCCATGGACAGCTCCCACTTGAAAGTTGACGGCCGAGTAGAGCCCTATCTCCGATCCAGGGATCAATAGGCCGGTATCGACTTGGTTCCGGATGTCTTTGTAGTAGTAGCCCAGGGAGATCGTTTGCCCGTGAGGCAGGCGATGCTCAATTGAGATGTCGTATTGATTCAGTGTTTCCGGTTGGATCGGCTGACCAACAATCGCACCTTGGGCGAGAGGAGGCGTGTCAAACAGCTTGTCATAGGACCAGCGGACATCGTCTTGCTTGCTTAGCTTGTAGCTGAAGTTAAAACGAGGTGAATAAACGACATCAGACACCGAGGACTGTCCGAGGCTCTGGTTCTGGGTGTATGCGTCCACTCGAAGGCCATAGTTGGCCGAGAATCGCTTTGAAATCTGCCATGTGTCCTGGATATAGCCCGCCTTATACGAACCGACTCGTGAGAGACTCACCGTTGGGTAGGCGCTAGAGGTGGCAACGTAAACGGGGTTGCCAAGCACATCCATTGCTCCGGTCAGGTGACCGACTGGGCACAGGTTGGGTGCCACTACGTGAAGCTCATCAAGGGCTAGCTGGCTCTCCGCCTGGATGTTGTAAGTCTCATGACCTGTCTGAGCGTCAACGAGGAATCCAGCCTTCAACTTGTGGTTACCCCTTACGGCCTGGTAGCTTCCCTCTCCCTGAAGGTGGTGGACGTTTCGGGTTGAACTCGGGTCGTACTCCACGCTATTGTCCACATGCTGGGTGAACAGGGTCTGAGCGTCAAAGTGAACGTTGTTGTTGTCGACGGTTTGACCAGAGTGGAGGGCAGTGATGGCGATCTGCGCAGAATCGTTGTCTCCAACACGGCGGTGGTATTGGAGGGTCGCAAATTCACTGACCTCATGCTGGTTGATATCCATGTGGTCCGCTTGCTGAGATCCGAGCGGCATCGTCGCAGACCCGAGAAGACCTGCATTGCTTCCGTTGAGACCAGATTCAACGCCGTTGGCATCTCGCAAACCCAGGAAACCATACCCTTGGCCCGCTTGGGCAAAGGAAGATGGCAAGCCGGCGCGGTTTCCAATTTGGAGCGCATCTGGATTGTTGCTCAGCGTGAGCGTAAGATCATCTTTGGGGCTCAGAAGGTACTTCAGCTTGCCGAAGTAGCTTTCTGAGAAGCCTCCGTTATGGGCTGTCTGATAGTTCGGCTGTTGGGGTTCTAGTGCATTGCTGGAACTGGTCTCTCCAATGTCAAAAACGTAGCTGGTCCGTGAGCCAATTGGGCCCTGAGACGTTAATTCTGTGTTGAGTGCGTTGAAGCTTCCAGCCTGAAGGGAAAACAGATTGCTTGCCTTTTTAGCTCCGGGCAATGTGGCAATGTTGAGGACCGCAGCAGTCTGACCACCAAACTCCGGTGCGTACCCTCCGGTCAGCATTTCCAGCGAATCGATTGTGGAAGGGACAACGATGGAGCCCTGCCGGCCGGAGAGGGTATCGGGAAGGGGGACGCCGTCGACGACGTAGGCAATTTCAGCGTGCTCTCCTCGAACGTGCTGCTGACCGCCAGAGTCTTCGGCGACGCCCTTTTGTCCGTTGGTCAAGCTGTTCGCACCTGCGCCAATCGATCCGCTAAACGTCTTGATATCGTTGCTGGTTCGAACCGTACTCTGACCTTCATGCACGGCCTGCTTGGCTCTGATGAGGGGTGCCGTTACTCGGATGGTGATCTCTTTGATCGGACGTTCTTGATCTTGGCCAGCCTGAATGACGGACGACGTCCCGAGGGGAACGAGAACGGTCGAACTTGCATTGCCGCTGCTTTGGATTCCAAGACTCATCGTATGGGCGTCCACGAGAAGCCCTTCGATCGGTACGGCTGCCACTAACGGCTGAATATGGGGGTTGGGAGAGGAAAGGGTGATTCTCGCGGCGACCGGAAGTGACGTCAACGGATCCACCACAACCACCCTCATTAGGGAGGCGGTTGCAGCCTGACATGCAGACGCAGAAACCATCCCTAAGGCAAGCACGAGAAGGCGCGGTTTATTCATTCGACTTTAAACTCAATCGTTAGCTTTACTTTGCTCGTCACACCGCTGCCATCAAGCGTTGCGGGTTTAAATCGCCACTGTTTGGCGGTCTTGAGGGCAATCTCATCCAGCTCTAGGCTCCCAGTGGACTGGGTCATTTTGACGTCTATCGGTTTTCCGTCCGCTCCAACTGTAAACAAGGCAACGAAATTCTTTTCAAGCGGCTCATTCCGAAGGTCGTTGGGAATGGTTGGCTGGGGCGAGTAGTCCTGTGCGGGTTCTGCATAAACAGGAATGTGTTTCGGCTTAGGGGTTTCCTCTGGCTTGGGCGGAACTGGCGCAGGTGGAGTTAGGGGTGGCGCTACAGGCGGCTTAACGGGTGGTGTCGTCTCAGGGGCACCCCCACCACCGGCATTGTTCTTTGGTGTTCCTGCCCCTGCTGAAGGAGGTGGAATAGCGCCAGCGTCCGTTTTCGTGCCCTGGACGATTCCTGGTCCGTCTGTTGTCGCACCAGGATTTGAGGAGTTATCGGCAACAACTTTCTGACGGTTTGGATCAGCCTTCACCGGTCCGCCGCGCCTAGCCGCAGACTTTCCTGCCGTTTTCGCTGGCTTCGGCTTGGACTTGTGCTCCTTTGCCTGATCCTTGTCCTTCACCTGCTTGGGAGCGGGGACCAACGTGACCCTTGAGTCACTAAACTGCTTCTTGATCTTGTCGAACGCTCCGAAATGGGCAGCGATCGGCAAGACAATAATGTGAGCAATGATCGTGCCCGTGATAATCCGAGCGAGAAGCGGGTTCTTGCGCCTTCTTCTAGACATCGTTACTTCCTATTCGTGGCAAATCCGAAGGCGACAACGCCAGCTTTTCTAGCCTCATCCATCGCGGCGATCACCGTACCATGCGGTACGCGCTCGTCCGCATTGATCGTCACCACGTTCTTGGGGCCGACCTTGAGCTTCTCAAGTCCTGCTTCAAGTTTGTCCATCGTCATCGGTGTCGTGTTGAGATACACCGACTGATCGGGTCGAATGGTGATGGTGATGGTTTGTGCGTTTTCGTCCTGAGAGGAGGACGCCTTTGGAAGCGTGACCGGGATGGCGTTTTGAGTGACCATGGCTAAGGATGCAACCATGAAGAAGAACAGCAGAAACATCATCACGTCGATCATCGGGATGACGATGATTTCAGGTTCTTCCACCGACTTTCGTCGGCTTATCTGGACTCGCTTCCTCACGAACTAGTCCAACCTGCCGGTAAGGTAGTTCACGAGCTCTGCGCCGTAATACTCCATGTCTTCGATCAGCTTGCGAACCTGGTTTGCGAAGTAGTTGTACATCACAAATCCGACAACGGCGAGTGTAATGCCCGTCGCAGTTGAGATCAATGCTTCAGAGATTCCGCCGAGAATCTGCGTCGGATTGGACAATCCCTGCTGTGATGCGGCTCGGAAGGAGGAGATCATTCCAGCAATCGTTCCGAGTAGTCCCAACAACGGGGCGATATTGATAATCGTTTTAATAATGGGAAGATTGGCTTCAAGCGCTGGGGTCTCATTTGCCGCTTCCTGTTCCATGGCCATTTCGATGGCATCGGCGCTGCGCTGGGAGTTTTTCAGACCTCGCTGAAACATTCGTCCAAGAGGACCGCCGAACTCTTTCGCGACTTCCATTGCCTTGGTTGCATCGCCACCTGGAGTGAACACCTTTTTGATTTCTTCGAGAAGTTCATCTCCATCAACAGCTGCCTTTCTTAGGACAATCACTCGCTCAATAATCAGCGACACCATAACGATGGAGCAAAGAACGAGCGGGTACATCATGACCCCACCGTTCTTGATGAATTCCATTACAACGTTCAAGCGCGGTGTCTCCCCAGCAGTCTTTCCATGTGGGGCTGATCATACCCCATGGGGGTACCTTTCAGGTTCAAATACCTGTGCAAGAGATTTCTCAGAATTGGTCCTTTTTGCGGCTAACGGGACGGCTGGACACCTGCATTCAAAAGGTAGCATCGTGGCCGTGTCTCGCTCCGCTCTTCTGTTGTGTCTCGTGTGCCTTGTGGGCTGTTCGAAGCCCGCGACCACTCAGAGTGTGTCTACAGCGCCTGCGAAGGCAGAAGTTCCAAAAGATCCAGTGCAGCGACTCTATGAGCAGATGCGTTCTGCAAGTTACCAAATCGGCGCTTCGCTGGATGCGATTGAAGAGATAAGAAAAACTGCCAAAGAGATGGCGGCCCAGCAGGCCGGATTGACCAAAGAGGCGCTCACTGCAGTCGGTGTCAAGGTCGATGCTGCCGGCAAGCTACTTGCGGAATTTGGATCGGAGCCACCTGCGCTGGGGCAGTTCAAATCTGATTTCGCCGCGCAAGACGAAAGAAAACTTGAAACGATCGATGCTGCCAATGAGGCACTAGACGATCTCTTGGATGCGCAGGATGTGGTTGGCGATCTATTAGACAGCCATCCGCCAGACCCTGCAGGAAGTCAGCTTGACGAGACCGATGCGAGCCTTGAGACTGCCGTTCAGGCAATCCAGGAAGCTATCAAAACGATGGGTGGGCGCGTTACAGCAAGCGATGCATAGCTGGTGCCGGGGGCGGGACTCGAACCCGCACGGGTTTAACCCCAATGGTGTTTGAGACCACCGCGTCTACCATTCCGCCACCCCGGCCGGCAAGAAATAATACCCAGTTAGGGTGCTGCATCGTTCAAGTGTTCTCATCCAGATGAGAACACTTGATGAGGCAACTGGTATAAGAAGCCGATGGACAAGATCGTACGGGTAGGCGTCGCCGGATTGACGCATGGCCACGTTTGGGGCCTGATTGATGCATGGAAGAAGGTGCCGAACGCCAAACTCGTGGCCTGCGCGGATGCGACTCCGCTACTGGAAAAAGCCGCACCAGATTTCCTGAAAACCTACACCGACTGGCGGCAGATGTTGAAGTCCGAAGAAATTGACGCTCTCCTTGTGACGAGCAACAATCGAGAGTCTTCAGAAATTACGGTTGCCGCGCTCGAACTAGGGATTCCATGCCTGGTTGAGAAGGCGATGGCGGCGAATGCTGAGGATGCTGACAAGATGCTGGCTGCGCAAAGATCGAGCGGTAAAGCCCTGATGATCAACTGGCCACTTGCCTGGAACCCTTGGGTGTATGAACTCAAGAAGCAGATCGAACAAGGGGCGATTGGCCATGCATTCCATATGAGATTCCGAATTGGCCACAGTGGCCCTAAGGAGATCGGCTGCGACGAATATTTTGTGGGATGGCTTTACGACGAAGCACTAAATGGTGGTGGAGCGATCGCTGACTTCGGCTCTTACGGCGCGGCGCTTGCGCGGTTCTTGTTTGGCATGCCGGAGTCTGTTTTTTGCGTTCGCGGCAACTACACCAAGGATTACGATGTGGTGGATGACCATGCCCTCATTACGCTGAAGTACCCCAAGATGAGTGTTAGCCTTGAAGGGACTTGGGCTACGGCGGCCTTTGATGCCAGTGCGAATCCGGTTGTTCACGGCAAGGCAGGCACGCTGGCCGTCTATGGCAACCAGCTCAAGCGTCACTTGCCTGGCCAGGATCCAATTGATATTGTTTCGGCTCCACTGGAAGAAACAAATCCAGCCAAGTATTTCCTTCACTGCATGGAAACAGGCGAGGAGCCGACTGGCTTTCGGGACCCGGTCATTGCGGCAGATGCATGCAGGATCCTTGATGCCGCGATTGAGAGCAGTCGAACCGGTTGTGCGGTGGCTCCAAAGTAAACCAGGGCCGCACCCACTTCGCGAGGTGCGGAAGTGAGTGCGGCCCTGGTTTTGTCTTAGGCTAGGGTCTGCTTGGCGACTTCGACCACATGGTCGACGGTGAACCCGAGTGCGGCGAATGCCTGCTTGCTTGGGGCGGAGACTCCGAATCGATCCATTCCAACCTGTGCGTCAGAGTATCTCGGCCATGCGAGGGTCACGCCAGCTTCAACAGAGACTTTCTTGATCCCTTTGGGGAATACAGATGCCTTGTACTCGTCCGACTGGTTTTCGAAGAGATGCCAGCTGGGCATGCTGACAACGGCGGTGGGAATACCTTCCGCTTCCAACTTCTCCTGGGCACCCACGCACAGCGAAACTTCACTTCCAGTACCAATTAGGATCATCTTCGGGGTTGGCGAAGATGCCTTTTTGACCACGTAGGCACCCTTTTGCGCCGGATGGGTGAGCGAGTATGCCGGGCTGACGGGTGCCAGGTCTTGTCGGCTGAGCACCAGGATGGTTGGCGTCTTCTTAGACTCAAGCGCCACCTTCCACGCCACGGCAGTCTCATTGCCATCTGCGGGGCGGAATACGTTGACGTTAGGAATCGCTCGAAGGGACATGAGCTGCTCGGCAGGCTGGTGGGTAGGACCGTCTTCACCCAAACCGATGGAGTCATGGCTGAACACCAAGATTGTTGGGCACTTCATAAGCGCAGCCAAACGGATAGAGGGACGGCAATAGTCTGAGAAGATGAAGAAGGTGCCGCCGTAAGCCTGAATTCCTCCATGGAGGGTCATGCCGTTAAGCGCTGCCACCATGGCATGCTCACGAACGCCGAAGTAGAAATTTTTCTGGGTTCTGTTGTCCCAGTCAAAGTCACCCGACTTCGTTTGAATCGCAAAAGTGCTCTCGGACAGGTCCGCGTTTCCTCCAATAAGGAGGTGATGATATTCAACAATTGCGTTGAGTACCTCTTTGCCCGCTTTTCTGCTAGACACAGGTCCGTCAAAGCTGGGAAGGTTCTCCTCCCATCCAGTTGGGAAGATTCCGGCGATGGCATCGGCAAATTGTTGGCCGAGTTCTGGATAGGCAGTCTTGTAGGCTTCCAGCTTTTCGTTCCACTTTGCTTCCAAGGCCTTGCCATGGTCAACCGCCTTTCGGTACTCAGCAAGTGCATCTGGAGCAACGTAAAAGTCTTGATCGACAGGGAGTCCCAAAGCTTCTTTGGTGAGGCGAGCCTCCTCGGCGCCAAGAGGCGACCCGTGTGACTTCTGGGTTCCCTGCTTGTTGGGGCTACCAAATCCGATAATCGTCTTGCACGCGATGAGGGATGGCTTGTCCGTCACCACTTTTGCCTGATGAATGGCATTGTCCACTGCATGAACATCCATCCCATCAACTCGCTGAACGTGCCAACCGAGGGCTTCAAATCGAGCACCAACGTTTTCAGTGAACGACAGCGAGGTTGGGCCATCCAGAGAAATGTCGTTGTCATCATAAAGAACGATGAGCCGTCCGAGGTGGAGGTGGCCGGCAAGCGATGCAGACTCGTTTGAGAGTCCCTCCATCATGTCGCCATCTGAAGCAATGACGTAGGTGAAGTGGTCCACAAGGTCGAATCCCGGCTTGTTGAAGGTGGCTCTCAGCCAAGTTTCAGCGAGCGCAAATCCGACCGAATGGCCGAAGCCTTGAGCCAATGGGCCAGTTGCCATCTCCACGCCATGAGTCGTGTAGTTTTCTGGGTGGCCCGGAGTCTGGCTGCCAAGCTGGCGAAATTGCATGAGCTGTTCTAATGGAAGGTCGTATCCCGTGAGGTACAGCAGCGAGTACAGCAACATGGAACCGTGACCGGCGGAAAGGATAAACCGGTCCCTGTTGAACCAATGCGGGTTGGTCGGGCTGTGATGCAGATGCTTAGTCCACAGCGTATAGGCCATTGGTGCGGCCCCCATCGGCAACCCGGGATGTCCGCTGTTTGCCTTTTGAATGGCATCAATTGATAAGCCGCGGATGGCGTTAATGCACGAAGCGTCGAGTCCTGTCATATCAGCTCCCACGCATAAGAGGTTACCTCTTGCTGACTTTGATGAAGGCATAGCACGCGGCCGAACTCCAGCGACTGCTAAGGTAGTCTTCAAAAAGTGTCGAGAACCATTGTTGCCGCTTCACTGATGCTTGTGGCGGGTGCCGCGTTCGCTCAGCTTCGAGAAGGAATCTACAAACCTGCAACCGGAAGCCCGGTGTCTTGGTCGATTAACGACCATCAAACCCTTATCTGGGGAGGTCAGCCTTATATTCCCTACGGCATACGAATTGATGGAACTCCGGAAGCAGTAGCCTCCGCGAAGGCCGCAGGAGTTACAGACGTTGTCGTGGATCTTCCAGCCAGTGGAATTGGCTGGTCTCAAGTCATCGAGGCGCTCGGCAAGGCGAATATGCGCTATCTCGTCCGTGTCAATTCGCTTGCACCGATGGCTTATGGCTTCGCGGTGGAGCCTCAAAGCTACCGAATCACAGGAATCACCGAGTCGCGCCAGGTCGATCTGGATTTACCTGGCGCAACCAGCGCCTTCGTAGTCGTTGCCTCAAAGAGTGATGCGACCCAAAATAAGGGCGAGCGGGTGCCAGTGATCAACGGAAAGCTGAGCTACTACGTGAAGCTCGGTCCTCAGGTAGAGCACGTCTTGCTCGTCTATCCGGAAATGACGAGCTACGACCAGCAGGACTTCTGGGGAGATTTGGATGT
Organism: uncultured Armatimonadota bacterium; assembly: GCA_903927025.1. Taxonomy (GTDB): domain Bacteria; phylum Armatimonadota; class Fimbriimonadia; order Fimbriimonadales; family Fimbriimonadaceae; genus Fimbriimonas. The sequence goes on along the minus strand of CAIYLG010000053.1, from coordinate 68,776 downwards.
GCAGCGCGATTCGCTCCTTGCGGCACTGAAGCGAAACGGACTCGGTGCAGGGCTCCGTGGAATCATCAATCCTATGGGCAAAACGCCTGGGTCGGTCAACCAGCAGCGCCGGTTCGTTCCGATCTCCCCCTATTTTCAAATGGAACTGTCCAAGTACCTTGAGGACAAGTATCACAGCGTGGTTACGGTGTTGCGCAACTGGTCAGTTTCTGGCTCCAACCTCTCAGAGATCGACGACAAAACGAAAAAGCTGACCATCACGTTTGACCAACTGGCACGACTCGTTCCAATGTGGTCTTCCAATCGGGGCGTATCTTCCCTGCTAGATCCGGTGTCGAACATGATGTATCCATGCGACAACCGCAGAAGTCAGATTTGGGATGACATCACCAAGGTGATCAACAGCGCGGAGGAGCGGCGGTTTGCCCGACTCGTGCCCGCCATAAGGTCCGTAGCAAACGTACCGATCATTCAGGACTGGATAGGCTGGGAGTCGCCATTCGAGGTCAGCAATCCTTCAATTGATGGAGTGGGTATGCGTGCAATTGGAAGCAGCCCTTCAGCGATTGCCGATTCTGGTTGCCGAGCAGCAAGCAGCGTGCTTCGATGGAACACTCATGGTTGGCTGGTCGCCACCGACTTCGACCTCGGAACCGGCGCGATAAGCTCGACTCAGTACACGGCGGCACTGGATGCCTTAAGCTCGATGGGAGTCCGGGGTGTGTTTGTCCGGACCGAATCTACGGCGCTCATGAAGGCGCAAGTTCAGGAAGGCAAGGCAAGGGACGCCGATACTTCCTCGATGAATTTCTCTCCCCAACCTGTGTTCTTTCCCGAGAACGCCTATAACCCTGCCGTTCCTCAAAGGTTGCCGGGAGACCACTGGTGGCTTCCCGCTCCATCCGATGGCAACCGAATTGACCTGGGCACGGGATTCTTTGCCTATCGCTCGGGTTTGAGCCAGGGCACGTTTGCGCTGTGGGCAAAGATTCCAGGCCGCTATCGCTTGGTAATGAACAACCCAAAGACCGTCCGCTTTCAAACCATGGACGGATCTGATCCAATGCCCAAGTACGAAAAGGACAGCGTCACCCTATCCATCAGTGAGTTCCCACTTATCATCTCCAACACGCAGGAAATTCCAGTTCCGGACGCAGCTCTCCTTGAAACGATGCAGAGGTTTGAACTCCTTTTAAGAGTGGCGGAAAGCAGTCATAAGGAAAACGGACAAGAAGAGATGAGCTTCAACGAGGCAGCTAGAGGATTTCAGCGAAACCCAGGCGGGAGCTTCGATATCATGCGAAAGCAGTATTGGATTCTGGCGGGAAGGGTTGCTCCGTATAGCTGGATCGAAGGCGAACACAGCGTGGAGAACAACTTCAGCGAAGTAACCGCATCCGCAGGCTGCTCGGGAGGGGCCGCACTATCGCTTAGAACTCAGGTGCTTCCTGGCACCAGCGGATATTTTGCAGATTACAACGTCCCCGTAAAAACTCGAGAGGAGCAAGAGGTTTGGATTGCGGCAAAGATTCCGGCCGAGAGGCGAGGAGATGTCGTCGTGACCCTTTCCGGTCAAACCTTCCGAATCGGAGGGGAGCCGCTGAGTTTGTATGGCGGCGGATTTGGGTGGTACCGACTAGGAACGACGAGACTCGCTGGAAACCTAGCTAAGTTGAGATTTATGGTTTCAAGCGCGGGGAATTCTGAGGTTGCAATCGACACAATTCTCGTCACACCAAACCCGTTCACTCCAAGTGGAATTACTCCACCTGATCCAATACGCTTTCCGACGGTGATTGATAAGCCTCAGAAGAAGTCGAAACGAAAGGGCTCTGGCGGGTCTTAGCCGCTTCGATCCACAGGAGCTCCTGTTCCAGATACTGATCTGCCGCCAGATGAGTTAGGCCGTAACAGCACTCTTTTTGGGCCATTCGGACGGCGTAGCCGGCGTCTCCGTAGCTGTAGTGCCACCACTCGTCCCGGCAGTTGCTGAACCCAACACCGAGCATGGCGTCAACCAGAATCATTCGATTTCTGGTTGCCTCTTTGGAAAGGTCAAGGCAGTAGGTAGGTGCAGACTTAAACCGATCGAACGGTGAGCTGACGTCGATGTCCTCTCCTTCCTCGGTGACGAGCCATACGTCGACAGCAGCGCCCGTGCAATGTCCGGGTGGTGCCTTCTGATCCGTGGGAGCTACCCAGCGGCAAACAGTGCGCCTAAGGGCGGCATGATCCCGATTAGGGAATGCTTCAACCGCTGATTTCCAGACAAAGTCGTAAATGCGCTGTTGGCGTTCAATTGGGCGCCAGCCCTCGACCAAGCCGAGGTGATACCCATGTGGCAAGCTCCGAGCGGCCTGTTCGCACATCTCGGCTACTGTCTTTCGGACGAACGGGATTACGGCAGGACGTAGAATTCTAACAGAGGGACAAACCTCCCTCATGTCTACGAGCGGTTCACCATTGTCAATCTCCCTAACGTGATTGAGCAATCGAATCGGCTCGGGCCTACCTTTGGTTCGGTCCCACCTAAGCATCGACTACTTAGCCACCGCAGGGTCAGAGGCATGCGATATCAAGAGCTTTTCCTCGCCAGAATCTAGCGATCGCACCCAAACATCTTGTCCGCGGCTGCTTGCCTTGGTGTAGACGACGCGGTCGCCGTCGATGAAGGATGCGTCCGAGCCTGAGAAGGAGGCAGCCTTCTCGCTGAGATGATCCGTCTTGAGAATCATCACTTCAGAGCTGCCTGAAGCGCCGTAGCGGTCGCTGGAGAGGGCGAGAAGCTTTCCATCCGGGGACCAAGAAATCCTGAAGATCATGGATGTCTCGTTGGTGGCACGAGTACCACCTTCAAGCGTCCCAGAGGCAAGCACTCGAGCTTCGTCCCACGACGCTTCTTTTATTCCACCGTGAATGGAACTGGGTTCTAGCGAAGCCATCCAAAGATCTCCATTTCGGCAGAATGCGACTCGCCGACCATCCGGAGAGAATGCAGCGGCGAGGGAGGAGGCGAGACTAAAGCTGCTGGAACCGCTCGTTGAGTTACCGAGAAACAGACTGAGACCCGACTTAGTTGGGGGTTTGCTCAGCCAATACCAGTAAACGTTCCAGATCGATCGACTGCTCTTCTCCTCACCAAACATCGGCTTAACGTCGATGCCGCGCCTCGTGACTGAATAGCGGTCGGCGTGGGAAAAGAGAACAAACCTCGACTTGTCGTCCCATGATGGGGTGACGTCGTGACTGGGAAGATCCGTTGCCCGCTCGGTCAATTCGCTGCACCGCTTGGTTGTTCCCTTTGCCAAGTCCCAGAGGTAGAGATTCCCCTCTCGAAGGAAGGCCAGCTGCTTTCCGTCCGGTGACGGGGCTGGTGCGGTGGCGTGCTTCACGACGAGGCTTTCTTTGCCCTGCGAAAAGAGATAGACCGAATCATTCCGCCCAAAGAAAATGGGTGGAATAGCGCTCTGGTGAAACGCCGAGGTGCAAAGAACCCAGCCTGCAATCAACATCGATAGGATTCTTCCATGGTCGGGCCCTCGGTTGCATGGGAAAGTTACAAAAAAGGCCTCGGCGATCCACAACGCGATCACCGAAGCCAAAGAAAAGTAATGATTGCGGAACCATCTGAACTTGCAAAAATAACCGGGGTGGCTCTTTAAGCGTCGAATTGCTTCTCAGATGTCTATGGCCGCTGCCGTACTCGCAAACTCACCTTTAAGCAGTGGGTGCGGCAGTTGAGCCGAATCTGATTAAAACAGGTGAAACCGATCTTGTGAAGTAAGACTGCTCTAACAATCGCAATTTGCGCTAAATCCTGACGCAATCTTTACCCTCGGCCAGTTGCCGCCCTCAATCGCTTAACTGCGGCTGAGCGGTCCTCCTCAGAGAGGTAGGGGCTCTTCAGCAGATCGAGCAGGTCTTCTATCGACTCAGCTTTTCCCGTTGTGGGGTGGATGCCCGAGGAGGCAACCGCAAGTTCATAGACTTGCGCAGATGGCACTGTTGATTGAGAGTGAGGGGCAGGGGCTTCCGACTCCTTTGGCGCTGCTGGAGACTCTTGGGCGGTCCTAGAGAGATGCTCGCGGAGAAGCGAGCCTAAAATATCTGAACCCAAAAAGGGCGCAAGCACGCTGACCGTGTTCATATCGAGCTCTCCCCCTTGGCGGGCGTGCTCCCGAATCAGTAGGCCAAGTTCTTCCTTGTCTACAAATGGAGCAAGACGCACGAGCACATTGCGATCCGTTGAATCCTCACCCCTTGATTTGCCTTTATTTTTGCCTTTTGCCAAGTAGGACGCGAGCATTCTGGCTTCCACCCCAACTTCAGAAAATCCGGAGCCTTCTGGGATCTTAGTGAAGAGACTTTCGGGAATGGTGCCGCTATCCAAGAGTTGCTCGAGGATAGAGTTGTACCGCGCCGCGGTTCGCCTTTCTCCCCCTGCAAGACTTCCCGTCAAGCTCGCGTGATCACACATTTCGGCAATTTCCGTCAGAAGTTGCTTAATCGGTTCGAGTTCTCTTTCTTCGTTCATTTTCGGTCCTCCATCATGTGGGAAAGCTTCAGGCGAAGCAACCGTCTGCCGGTATGCAGGCGCCATTTGATCGTCGATTCAGGCAGTGACGTGAAGCCTGAAATTCGCTTCACGCTCCACCCTTCTAGGTAGTAGAGCTCCAGGCTCAGCTTGAGGTCCAGATCAAGCTCTGCGATTCCTTCGGAGATTTCGCTAAGTTCGGCCCGCTGCTCCAATTCAGTTTGGAGTGAGGGCGCGTGAGCGAGAATGATGCTATCGATTGGAGACCAACTTTTAGAGTCTCCTTTTGCGAGTCTCAGTGCTGTGTTTCTCACGATTGCACCAAGCCATGCAGGAAAGGCAGCTGGATTGGATAGCTTCGGAAGTGCTTTGTACGCGGAGCAGAATGCTTCTTGAACCGCATCTTCGGCAACTTCCTGGGATGTGGTGAGTTGCTTGGCTTGCCAAACACATCCCTTCCGATAACGCTGAACCAGACGGTCAAAGGCGAAGAGGTCGCCAATCTGTGCTCGACGCACCAGCTCTTCCTCCATGCCATCACTTTCTGGTCTGACTGTCATCGTCTCCTCAGCTTAAGAAGAGTCTCTGGCTGGTGCAATGGATAGTGCGTGGGGAGATTTATTCGAACAATTGTCTACAATGGCTCAAAGTAGTGGTCGAAGTGGTTCCTGCACCCCGGATTGAAGTGGGCCTTACAAATCGGGCATTGGAAGTTAGAGTCCAAGTATTCACCTATGGTCAGGATCTCGCCGCAGCAGCCGCATAGAATTGCGGAAGCTCCCCATTCTGCAGTTGACCACCGAATTGGGGAATGCGAGCTGAGCGCTTGGTGGCAGGCTGAGCAGGCAAAGAACATATCACAGCACTTGAACCGAATGGCGATCACATCCTGGCTGCTGTGGTAGTGCTCGCACCGAGTCTCGCCATCAATGCCAAGGCCATAGAACCGGGCGCCGCTAATCGGATGGATCCGGCTGTTAGTGGTTCTCGAGCCGCTTTCGAATGACATTGGCTAATACCTGCACGGCCTCGTCGATGCTGACGCCTTCGGTGTTGAGAACAAAATCGGGAGATTCAGGCTCTTCGAATGTTGAGCTGATGCCCGTGAACTGTCGGATTTCTCCGCTTCTAGCTTTCTTGTACAACCCCTTTGGATCTCGTCTCTCGCATTCCGCAAGGCTGGCACGAACGTAGACTTCAACGTATCGGTCTCCTATGATCTCGCGGATTTTTCGGCGATCCGCATTGAGAGGAGAGATGAACGAACAAAGGGTGATGTGGCCCAGATTCGCGAAGAGCTTTGCAACATGTGCTGACCTTCGAAGGTTTTCGGCACGGTCCTCGGGGGTAAATCCTAGATCGCTGTTCAGTCCGGTGCGGAGGTCATCGCCATCCAGCCTGGCCGCGTCCAATCCCTCGCGCTTCAGGAGGTCAACCAGGGCGTCGGAAACCGTGGACTTCCCTGCTCCTGACAGGCCGGTTAGCCAGACCACCAGTCCCTTTTCTCGGCTGGCGTTTGAGACCTCAGATGCATTCACCCGATTGGCCATTCCCGCCGCGACAACACCATTGGACACGGGGTCGATCAGAAGGAAGCTGCCCAAAGGACGATTGTGCTCATAGGTGTCCATGAAGATCGGACGTCCTGTTCCAATCACCACTCTGCCGATGTCATTCATCTTTAGAGAACCGACCTCGTCACGGTGAAGAGTCTCCACTTCGAATCGGTAGACCACTTCTTCCAACGAGGCTGAAACTTCTCGAGTCGTTTGGCGAAGCACGTAAGGTTTTGCGGTTGAGGATGGTTCCTCCGCCATCCAGCAGATCACTGCTTCAATGCGTTGGGTGATGGTGGGCAGATTCCTGGGACGCACGAGCATATCGCCGCGACTTGCGTCCACTTCTCGGTCAAACGTGACTAGCACGTTTGAACCCGCTGAAGCTTCGGTGACCTCGCCATCAAGTTCAAACAGTTGCCTGATCGTCACCGACTGTCCTGACGGTAGCACCGTCATCTCATCCCCTTTCCGGATAACGCCAGATTCTAAGCGCCCCATGTACCCGCGAAAGTTTTGATCGGGTCGAATCACGTACTGAATAGGCAATCGAACGTCTGGCGGGGTCCTCTTGGCCTCAGGTGTCAGCTCCTCAAGACGTTCCAACACACTGGGTCCTCGGTACCACGGTGTTTTCTCGCTCCTTGTGACGACATTCTCTCCGAGGAGGGCCGATACCGGAATGAAAGACAGGTTGGTGATGGTAAGACGCTGGGAATAGACACGGAAAGCCGCCTCAATCTCACGGAACACCTCCTCGCTGTATTCGACCAAATCCATCTTGTTGATCACAACAATGACTTGAGGAACCCGCAGGAGGGACGTGATGAAGGCATGTCGCTTGGATTGCTCGGTCATGCCGTGCCGCGCATCGATGAGGATCATGGCGGCATCGGCGGTGGATGCCCCCGTAATCATGTTTCGCGTGTACTGCGTGTGACCGGGAGTATCGGCAAGGATAAATCGCTTCTTGGGTGTGGAGAAATAGCGGTAGGCAACGTCGATGGTGATCCCCTGCTCTCGCTCGGCCTTGAGGCCATCTGCCAGCAGAGCCAGGTTGACTTCCGTCTCCCCGCGATGTTCGCTGGTCCTTCTCAGGTTCTCAAAATGATCTTCATAGACTGAGTCGGTGTCGACGAGGAGTCTTCCCAGAAGAGTGCTTTTGCCATCATCCACACTGCCCGCGGTTGAGATTCGTATGATTTCCGCATCCGGATTGAATTCTGTTGCCACTAGAAGTACCCCTTCGCCTTGCGGTCTTCCATGGCTGAATCGGACCGACGATCATCAGCACGAGTGCTCCGCTCGCTGGTCTTTGAATCTAGGAGTTCAGCGATGACTTCATCGATATCTGATGCTGTTGAGTAGACAGCACCCGTGCAAGTGGCGTCGCCAATAGTTCTGAAGCGGACGGTTCGTGTTTCAACCGTCTCTCCCGCAATTGGGGAAAGAAACTCCGTATGGGCGAGCGGAACCCCGTCTCGCACGACGATGGGTCTCTCATGGCTAAAGTAAAGGCTCGGCATCGGGATGCCCTGAGCTTTGATGTATTGCCAAACGTCGATCTCCATCCAGTTGCTGATGGGAAAGACACGGAAGTTTTCACCCACGTTCTTTCGACCACTGTATAGGCTCCATAGCTCTGGGCGTTGATTTTTGGGATCCCATTGTCCAAAGGAATTTCGATGAGAGAAGAATCGTTCCTTAGCCCTCGCCTTCTCTTCATCTCGTCGGGCACCACCGAAGCATGCATCCAGCTTCAACTCGGCTATCGCGCCCAGAAGGGTCACGGTCTGAAGCGCGTTCCGGCTGCTGTGTGGCCCCACTTCCTCCGAAACCAAGCCAGCATCAATTGAATCTTGAACACGCCGGACGATCAGATTCACTCCGTATCGCTGAGCGGCTTCATCCCGGTACTTGATCGTCTCGGGAAAGTTGTGCCCGGTGTCAATGTGCAGGAGGGGAAACGGGATGGGTGCGGGTGCGAAAGCTCTGCTCGCGAGGTGAAGGAGAACTATAGAATCCTTACCTCCCGAAAATAGGAGCGCAGGCCGCTCAAACTGTGCAGCTGCCTCGCGCATGATGTAGACGGCTTCCGTCTCTAATTCTTTCAAAACTGAGCCCATTTGGGGGAACATCGTAATTCAGTCGATTGTATATCGCAGAGCGGGGTCTGCGCTCAAATGCACCAAAACCGCCCCATCTCACCGAAGTCTATGCCTATTTCACTTCCCAGGGTCATCTGTCTGCCGCTTGTCGTCCTCCCGTCCCTCTGCTTTGCTCAGAGAAACTCGGCGGACCCAGATTCGATGCAGACACTGCAGAGTATCAAATACAGCGTTCAAAGCTCTGCAAGAGCCTATGGATATATGCAGGAGCTTTGCGATGCAGTTGGGCCACGACTTACAGGGACCGATTCCGCAAACGCTGCGTGTCGATGGGCGATGAACCGATTGAAAAGGTCAGGCCTTCAAGACGTCCGGATGGAGCCCTGGAGAATGTCAAAGGGGTGGCAGCGTGGCCATGCCTTCTGTCAGGTGACTGCTCCGTTCGCGATGGATCTCAACGTAGTGTCCTACGGGTGGACTGGTTCTACAAAAAGAGGTGGCATCAATGCAGATGTGGTCGCGGTCAATAGTGATGACCTACCTGGGGAAATCCAAAAGAAGGCGCAGGGATGGTCTGGAAAGGTGCTCTTTCTTGCTCCACTGAGTGCCAAGCATGTCAACCCGCTTCGAGTCTTCAGCCAGTTGCCGAAGCTTCTGAACTCCGCGTCTCAGGCACATGTAGCAGGAGTGATTACCGGTTCCGGGCGTCCCGGGGTTATGCTGACCCACACTGGCCCAGCGGCGTTTAAGGATTCCTACTTCCCTATTCCTGTTCTGGACGTTGCGTCCGAACATCAGATCACCATCCAAAGGCTATTGGCGTTGAAGCGTCCAGTTCGTGTGAAGCTTGACGTCGACAACACGGTAGTCCCAAGTGGCACCGAGTGCTTCAACGTCGTTGCCGACATTCCCGGTGCAGAAAAGCCAGATGAATTCGTGATTTTGGCGGCTCACTTGGATTCATGGGACCTGTCGCCCGGGGCCGTCGACGATGCTGCCGGAGTTGGGACCGTGATGGCGGCGGCAGATGCCATTGTTTCTCAATCAGTGCGCCCAACGCGCACGGTGAGAGTGGTCCTGTTCACTGGAGAGGAGGAAGGACTTCTGGGCTCACTTGCCTATATGCGGATGCATCGTCTTGAGGCAGGCAAAATCGTTGCTGCCTACGTTTGCGATTGGGGCACCGGACCGATGACGAAGATTCCCCTGGCAGGGCATCAGGAGCTTGTTTCTCCCCTTCAGCACTTCACCCAAACCGTTTCCGACATAGCCCAACTTTCAGTTGACTCTTCTTACCTCGTATTCACTGATGCCTATTCTTTCACTCTGGCAGGGATTCCTGGAGTTGCCTTCCTTCAGAATTCACCGGACTATGTACAGATAGGCCATTCCGCGGCAGATACGGTTGATAAGGTCAACAAGAAGAATCTCTCTACCAATACGGCCATTCTTGGGTGCCTTGGCTACTGGACGGCAAATTACCCTTCTCGGCTTGGTCTTACCTATAATCGGGGTCAGGTTGCAGCGTCACTCAAGCGGGACGGACAGCAACCCGTCCTTGAACTTTTTGATCTGTGGAAGCTGGCCTCCGGTGCCAAGTAGCAAAGCGCCCAACTATGGTAAACGCTAGCAATGGGTAAAAACCCGAAAAACAAAATCACACAGACAATCTCCACTGAACTGATAACCCTTGGCCAGTTGGTGAAGCTCTTAAGCCTCATTGGGTCCGGCTCAGAGGTGAAGGACTACCTGGCGAAGACAACCATAAGAGTCAACGGCGAACTGGAAAACCGACGAGGAAAGAAGCTTTATCCTGGGGATGAAGTTGAATTCCAGGGTGGTCCGTTTGTGACGCTCGTTTCTGGCTGAGTGGAGGAAACGGCTGACCCACAAAGGGTCTTCTTCTTCAGTTTGTCACTTGCAATCTTCAAAGGATGGAACGACGGGCCTACAAATCACGCCTCAATGATGGAGGGAACACAATGATTCATCTTCATGAGACTAGAAAATATGCCGCACTGGCCGCAAGCCTTTTGGCCATAGCCTTATCCTCTTCGAGTTGGGGCGCTGGAGGGCAGAGACGGGACGATAAGCAAAAGCAGTCGCCTCCACCGAGACAATCGCCACCTCCACGGCAGTCTCCTCCACCGCAACGCCAGTCTCCGCCCCCGCAGCGGCAAAATCCTCCGCAGAGACAGTCTCCACCTCCTCAAAGACAGAACCCGCCACAGCGAGCGGATACTCCTCCACCTGTGCACGCGAGAAGAGAGGGTGTGAGAACTCCGAACTACGTCAACCGAAATGGCCAGGGTACGTTTGAAAAGGTGCCACCAGTACGCGGGACAGATCGCACTCCGCCTCCACGAGTACGTCCGGTGGCGCAAGCCCCAGCGAGAAACAGGCAGGTTCTTCCTCACCTCCAGGCTGAGAGAAAGTTCACCAAGACCGGACAAGGTCGCCATTATGACAATGGTCTCAATCTTCGAAAAGGCCTCGCCGTGCGCCTGGGCTGGCAGAAGCGGTATTTCCCCCATGGCTATGTCCACTTCCCTTTTTACAGACAGCAATATAGGGCTGGGGCGTGCTACTACTCGCCCTACAGCTTCTATTTCGGGATTTGTTTGCCGTACATCGACATCAGCGTCTGCGCCGTCTACCCTCCCACGGTGGCATTCATTGATATGCCGAACTATAGTGGCAACTACTGGAGCGGGTATGCGAATGTAGAGGACAACAACCTCATCAACGACCCGAACCTAGATCAGAACGAGCCAGGACTCAACGGAGCCTTGGACGAAATCACTGAGACGTTTCAGGGCGGAAACATTGATGGCTTGGCTTCGATTGTCTCCCCAAATATGTCGATTGCCGTTTTCTTGAGAGGCAGGTATCAGTATTCGCTGACTTCTAGCAACTATGTTGACCTCACTCGAGACGCGATCGCCAACATGCAGAACACTCAGCTCAACCTGAATTACCTGCACGAGCGATCTCCGGGAGTCTTCTGCGCATCTGGCTCGCAGACCTATACCGCTACGGACGGTTCTCAGCGAATTGTGTACATGAGCTTCGTTCTTCAGGACGTCAGCGGACAGTGGACCCTCACGCAGGTTGGGACATCTCCAGATGTAATTCAGGGCGTCAACTAAAGGATCTAGCTTTAATCGAGCAAACGCGCTATGAATAGAGTCCTGCCCCGCAAATGGGGCAGGACTTTTCTTATGACACTCCAACCGTTTGCTCTGAAAGCCCTGACCCTGCTGGCAATTGCCCAGGTTCAGTCGCATCCACCGTACGTCCACCGCGAGGATCACGATCCGGACGGGATTGGCGTGTTCTACCTGGGGCGAGAGATTGCGCAGGTGATGGGGCACGAAGCGGCTGATTGGCTTGATCGACCTGAGCGAGAGGCAGAAGAAGCTCCGTCCATCTTGGTGAAGCACCTGGAGCTCAAACCCGGGATGAGTGTCGCAGACATAGGCGCTGGCAGCGGCTATCTGTCCTTCATCATGGCAAAAGCGGTAGGCGCTACTGGGGTGGTGTACGCAGAAGATATCCAGCCCGAGATGCTCGACATCGTTCGAGAAAAGTCCAAGCAGAACGGCTTTAAGAACGTGAAGCCCTGGCTGGGCACAACCACAAACCCCAAGCTAAAGCCGGGTTCGATCGACCTCATGATCATGGTGGATGTCTATCATGAGTTCGATAAGCCCTACGAAATGATCTCGAATATGGTCCCAGCTCTCAAGAAGGGCGGACGACTTGTTTTTGTCGAGTATAGGCAGGAGGATCCTGATGTGCCGATCAAGCTTGTTCACAAGATGTCGGTTGCTCAGGTACGCAAAGAGATGGCGATCTTTCCTCTGGATTATAAGAAGACGGTCGAAATCCTCCCCCGCCAGCACATTATCGAGTTCACTCGACGCTGACGAGAGAGAATTCTCGAGGCTTACTGAAGCGTCATGGTTTGGAGCATCTTCTGGCTCATCGAGTTGCCGCCGATTTTGGAGGAAGACTCGGAGTTCACTTTCATGCCCATTGTCATGCCAGTGGCAACATCAACGATGAAGTTGCCCACGGAATGCATGGTCACCGGAATGAGCTGTCCTTGCATCGACATGGACATTGTCCCCTCCATCGTTAGGCTGATGAAGGCGGCCCTTCCTTTAGGTCCTTGGCCAATTCTCTCAAGCTTGAAGCGGATGGGAATACTGCCCTTCATCTCCATTCCAGGAGTCTTGCCAGACATGATTCCTGCCATGGCCTTGGAGATGTCCAGACTCGAACCCCACTCGTCTCCGGTCTTGATCGCCTTCTCCGGGAACGACAGCGTCTGCAAATTAGTCAGGGCAGCATCTGCGCCTAAACCCGACGTTGCCGAGATGTGATATCGAGTGTCGATCTTCATTTGCACTGATTTCGCCATCATCTGCTGCTCCATGCTGGACTTCATTCCGGCCATTGGGCTGTTTGGCGGCATCGCTACATGAGCGTTGGAAATCTTTGTGGACATCGTTGTGACGCCGGCGCTTGCGGCGAGAACGGCCATAACCACGTCCATCGATGTGGTTACTTCCATCGGAGGGGCTTTCGGTCCAAACGACATGGACATGGCCATCTTCATTTTGAAGGGGTATTTCTTTCCGACTGGCGGATGGAATCGCAGAGTCACCTGGTCCGAAAAGTGAACCGGGCCGGATTTGGCCAGGACAAGGGATGCGATTGCGATCGATAGCATATCGACAGCATATCGACAGCTTACTGCTGATCATCGAGACGGGTTTCGGAAAGCTGCCATTTGCCCACGCCGTTGGAAAATTCGAACGGGGAAAAGGGTGGTGCCGCAACCCGGACTTGAACCGGGGACCCTAGCATTTTCAGTGCTATGCTCTACCGACTGAGCTATCGCGGCACGTGAGAAAAATGGCGCGGAAGACGGGACTTGAACCCGCGACCTCCGGCGTGACAGGCCGGCGCTCTAACCACTGAGCTACTCCCGCGAACAGAGGTGAATTATGGCATCAGCTGCAGCAGATTGCAAGGGTCCAGAGGCTTTCTCAAGCTAGAATCCGCTCACTTGACGTTCGATTCAGTAGAAGCCAGTACATGGCTACCTGGAGAATCATCTCTGAGAACTCCGCAGGATCGGTTGGCTTACGAATGTAGGAGTTTGCGCCGATGGCGTAGCTTGCCTCAACCTGGGTTGCATCCTCCGATGCCGTTAGAACAACGACGGGGATCCGACGGGTCTGTTCGTTGGCTCGAATTCGTTTGAGGACCTCGAGTCCGCTCAGTCTTGGAAGTTTAAGGTCCAGGACAATAACAGCTGGCATTACCGTCATATCTCTGCCCGTAAAGCTGCCGCTGCCAAAGAGGTAATCAATCGCCTCTTGGCCATCGCAGGCGACGACGACCTCGTTCATGATGTTGTTCCGGCGAAGGGCTCGAAGAGTGAGTCGCTCGTCGTCAATGTTGTCCTCAATCAGAAGGATGAGCTTGCTGTCTAAGTTGGACAATTGCACTGTTGGCTGTTTTCTCCAGAGGATTCCTGCCCAGATTTGCTAGAGGCTTCTGATGGAGCCGGCAATTCGGAAAGGCAGTCTCCCAAATGCTAGTGAGATTATAGTCCCAGCAATTCCATCACGGCGCTGAGAATATCAATCAGCCCTATTTCAAGCACAAAACCGTCGCAGTTGGTGGGGCGCATCTGCTAAGTTTTCACAATGGCTCTCGCGACCTCACACGCCGATCACACCAAAGCCGACACCCAGTTGGGACTCCCCGGCACAATGCCCCGCAAGATTAACGTCACGATGATGGGGGCGGGAAGCTTCTTTACCAATTCCATCCTTAAGGATGTTGTTCTGACACCGGGAACTCTCGGTGGAGAACTCCGCCTGATCGACATCGATGGGGAGCGGCTCGCTCTGGCTGAGAAGCTGATGCACAAGATCGTTGAAGAGGCAGGGGCCTCGGACAAGTGGGTCATCTCCGCGAGTACGAATCGGGCAGAACTGCTTCCAGGGACCGACTACATCGTAAATGCCATCGAAGTCAGCGGAGTGGCGTGCGTTCGGTACGACAATGATATTCCCCTAGAGTTCGGCGTGAGCCAAAACATTGGCGACACGATCGGCCCGGGTGGACTGATGAAGGCGTTAAGGACACTTCCGGTCTACATCGAGATTCTAAGAGACGTTCAGCGACTGTGTCCCAAGGCTATCGTTCTGAACTACACAAACCCGATGAACATGATGTGTCTTGCGGCGGCTAGAACCTCAAGCCTGCATACTGTTGGACTTTGCCACTCCGTTCAAGGGACGTCGCACATGCTGGCTGACTACGCGGAAACGCCGTACGAACAAATTCAGTGGAAATGCGCCGGAATCAATCACCTCGCCTGGTTCACCGAATTCAACGGACCAAACGGCGAGAGTCTCTATCCGATTCTGATGGCGAAGGCTACAGACCGTTCGAGTGATTTTGCCAAGAACGAGCCAGTCCGATCGGACATGATGCTCCACTTCGGAGCTTTCATTACGGAGTCAAGCGGTCACCTCAGCGAATACCTTCCCTACTACCGAAAGCGAAAGGATCTCCTCGAAAAGTACACGGACACCGGCTATCGTGGCCAAGAAAGCTTCTATGCGGACAACTGGCCCAATTGGCGAAAGGGACAGGACGAGTCTCGTGCCAAACAGCTATCCGGCGAAGAGAAGATCAAACTGGAGCGAAGCTGGGAGTACGGTGCTTGGATCATCGAAGCGATTGAGAAGAACCAGAACTTCAAGATCCACGGAAACGTGGAGAATAACGGCTGCATCGAGAATCTTCCCGCAGACGGCTGCGTGGAAGTTGCGTGTTTGGTGAACCATAACGGCATTCAGCCGATCCGCTACGGAAGACTTCCAAAGCAGATGGCCGCCATCTGTGATTCGAACATGAGAATGTTCGATCTCGCGGCGGATGCCGCCATTCAGAAATCCAAGCAGCTCGCGACCTGGGCTTTGATGATGGATCCGCTTACTGCCGCTGTGTGTTCTCCAGCTGAGATCACGGAGATGGTGGACCGCCTGTTCAAAGCTGAAGCAGAATTTCTGCCAGGATTCAAATAGGCTCGTTATGGCCGGGGTCTCCGAACCCCGGCCGAATCTGATGCCTGCGTCGGAAATTGTTTCAGGATGTTCATAACTGCTGCCCTCCTTCTTGTCGCCGTTCCCGCACTTAAGATTTCTGATCTCCGCTGCGAGTATTCGGTCGATCCGATGAATGTGGATACAAAAACTCCACACCTATCTTGGAAAGTGGGTTCTGACCAGGAGAGCCAGCGCCAAACCGGCTTCCAAATCATTGCCGCAGACAACCTCGGCGCGCTTAGCCAAAACCAAGGCAATCTGTGGAACTCAGGCAAGATTTCAAGCTCTGAGACGCTTGAAATCGCGTACGCTGGAGCCAAGCTGCAGTCAGCCTCTTCTGTTTACTGGAAGGTTCGGGTTTGGGACTCGCAAGGTACCCCGTCCGGTTGGAGTGAACCCGCCCATTGGATGACTGGGATCCTGGACTCGGTGCGTGAGTGGAGAGCCTCGTGGATCGATGCTGGCGCGACCAGCAAGGCGGTCACACTCGATTTTCGCAATCAGTTCCGTCTGAGAAAACCGATCAAGCGTGCCGTGTCGTTTTCAACCGGACTTGGTCAGTACGAGTTGTGGCTCAACGGGGGACAGGTTGGTAAAGATTGGCTTAAGCCCGGATGGACTCAGTACGCCAAGACGGTACTCACCGATTCATACGATGTCACTTCCCTCCTTCGCCAAGGAGCCAATTGCGTGGCGATGCACGTTGGAAACGGGATGTACGATATGTCGCTGGACGCACGTGGAGGTCAGCAGACTCGGTCCTGGGGAACGAAGAAGGTCTTCTTTCAGCTGATGGTGTGGTACGAGGATGGCTCACGCGACTTAGTGACCAGCAGTCCTTCTTGGAAGGTGCATGAGGGACCGGAGAGCTACTCCGGCGTTTATGGCGGTGAAGACTGGGATGCTAGAAAGGAGGTTCCAGGTTGGAAGTTGCCTGGGTTCGATGATCATGCTTGGGCACAGGCGCAATATGCGGTTGCTCCTGACGGTGAGCTTCGTGGTCTGACCCACGCCAATCCCCCTTTGCGAGTGATGGAAGTGCGCCAGCCAGTTGACGCGACTGAGCCGAAGCCGATGGTGTTGGTTCTGGACCTTGGCCAAAACGCTCCGTATGTTCCGCAGATATCTGTGATGGGGGTTCGAGGTGCTTCGATAACCATGTCTCCGGCGGAGGTGCTTAAGGCGGACGGCACGATGGAACAGCAGACAATGCGTGCCGGCAAGCACTGCACCTATACGCTTGGGGGCAATGGTGTCGAAACTTGGCATCCCGCCTTTTGGTATTGTGGCGCCCGCTATTGGCAGATAGAAGCACATGGCCCCGATGGAAAACCAATAGACCCCAAGAGTGTTCTTCGCGGCTTTTCTGGCTTGATGGTCCGCGCCGACATCCCGGGCGCTGGAAGTTTCACCTGCTCAAGCGACTTGTTCAATAAGACCGAGGAGCTCATCCGTTGGGCGATGCTCTCAAATTTTGCGAGCGTGATCTCAGACTGCCCTCACAGAGAGAAGAGTGGCTGGTTGGAGGAAGATCATCTCGTCGGTGAGGGCCTGATGTACTCATTTGACATGTCGACGATGTTCCGGAAAGTAACTCAGGATATGGCCGATACCCAACTGCCAAACGGCATGGTTCCGACGATGGCACCCGAATACTTCATCTACGACGGAGGATTTCGAGACTCGGTTGAATGGGGTGGCTGCTATCTCCTTCTGCCTCAGCTAGCGTCGCGGTTCTACGGGCAGAAATGGCTCGTGGCATCGCATCTGGACAGCATGAAGAGGTACCTCACCTACCTCGGCACCGTCGCAAAGGATGGAATTCTTTCCAACGGATTGGGTGATTGGAACGGTGCCGGAACCGATCCCAGAACTCCCGTTGCGATCACTGATACCGCGTACTATTTTGCCCTCTTGAATACCGGGGCAGCGTTCGACCTGATGACGGGCGGCAAGACGGATTCAGAAAGACTCTTAAGCACGGCGGAGCACGTCAAATCCCGATTTCGGGCGAGCTTCTTTGACAAGGCTACTGGCAAGGTCGGCTCGGGTTCCCAGTCTGCTCAAGCAACGGCCCTCGATTTGGGTTTGATTGCCAAGGCCGATGAACCCCAAGCGTTCGCACAGTTGCTTGCGGACGTTGAGGCGCATGGATACGGTGTGGACTGCGGAGAGATCGGCCATCCGGCGCTCCTGAGGGTGCTTACCAGGTTTGGAAGAGCCGACCTCGTTGCGAAGATTCATCTTCAAACTGAACGGCCCGGATATGGCTATCAGATTAAGAAGGGCCTCACAACTCTTGCGGAGTGCTGGGATGCGTCTCTGAACTCCTACAACCACTTCATGCTCGGACACCTCATGAACTGGTTCTACGGGGACTTGGCAGGGATCAAGCCGGACAGCGCTGGAGCTGCATTCTCGAAGATCATCATTCGGCCCCATCTGATCCCGCAGATCACATGGGTCCATTCCTCCTACCAGTCCATTCGTGGCAACATTCGAGATGACTGGAAGACGGAAGGAGATCGATGCAGACTATCGGTGACGATTCCGGCGAATACCACAGCGACCGTCTATGTTCCTGCAAAAGCAGGGACCGCGATTCGGATGACGCACGGGACCTCTAAGGCTTTTAGCGTTTTTGTGAGCCAGAAGCCGGTGGATGGATACGAGCCGGTGACCATCTCAAGCGGCTCGTACCTTTTCGACAGTGTCTATCGTTAGGCTGAAACAGCCTGAACGTCGAACGTGAACTTGATCTCGTCGGAGATCAAGGCATGGCCCGTTTCCATCACCGAGTTGTAAGTCAATCCATACTCAGAGCGAAGGAGGGTTCCGGAGCCGGTTACGCCTGCTCGAGTATTCCCCCATGGATCCTTCACTGGAGGCACCGTGCTTACGGCAAGGGTGACTGGCTTGGTAATGCCGTGAATTGTCAGGTCTCCGCTGACGGAATAATCTGCTCCGCCCTTTGCTTCAACCGATGTGCTTTTGAACTCAACCGTCGGGAACTGAGCGACGTCAAGAAAGTCTGGCGACTTGAGGTGACCATCTCGCTGCTCATTGCCGGTCGAGATCACGGAGATATCGATGCTCAGGGTAACTCCCGTGAGTGCTTCCTCTTCGGTGGTCGCTGAGCCCGTAATCGTTCCGAGGGAACCTCGAACCGTAAATAGGCCCATATGCTTCACCGTGAAGTCGATGCTGGAGTGAGTCGAATCAAGATTCCAAGTAGCTGTTGACATGGTGAGATTATTTTATCGATTTGGATCGATATTGGAACGTCCATGAAACCTAATGAAAGTGAATTCTTAATGAGATTTTTGCCAGAACTAGCTGGATGTTCGTTTCGACAAACGCGACATAATCTTTCATGAACACCTGGAGCGGTTTGATCGACCGCTATCGTTCTCGGCTGGAAATTTCTCAGACTGCCGAAGCCGTAACGCTCTTTGAGGGAAACACTCCGCTGCTTCCCGCTCCCCGGCTTGGGGCGGAAATTGTTCCTGGTGGGAAGCTGTTCCTGAAATATGAGGGTCTGAATCCGACAGGTTCCTTCAAGGATCGCGGAATGACCACGGCAATCACGCAGGCATACCACGAAGGTTCACGCTCGGTCATATGTGCCAGCACGGGCAACACTGCGGCATCGGCGGCAGCTTATGCCGCACGAGCCGGGATGAGCTGCGCCGTCCTGGTTCCTGATGGAAAGATTGCCCTGGGTAAGTTGGCAGGTGCTCTTGCCTACGGCGCACACGTCATCGCGATCCAGGGAACGTTCGACGATGGACTGCGAATGGTTCGCGAAGCGGCAGAGCGTGCTCCGATTGCTCTCGTCAACTCAGTGAATCCAGCCCGACTGCAGGGTCAGAAGACGGCGGCATGGGAAGTGACGGAGCAGCTTGGCGAAGTCCCCGACTGGTTATGCCTGCCAGTTGGGAATGCAGGCAACATCAGTGCCTACTGGCTTGGGTTCACCGAAGCCGGTGAGGAGCGTCCTCGGCTACTTGGCGCCCAAGCCGCTGGAGCTGCACCGATTGTGACTGGGAAGGTAGTAGAACAGCCCGAAACGAAGGCAACTGCGATTCGAATTGGCAATCCGGCAAGATGGGGCCAGGCGCTAGAAGCGCTGGATCAGTCGAATGGACACATCCTAGCTGTCACGGACGACGAGATCTTTGATGCATATCACAGACTTGCTCGCTTGGAAGGAGTCTTTTGTGAACCCTCTTCTGCAACTGGAGTGGCAGGACTGATCAAGTCTGTCACGACAGGTTCAGTTGACCCCGAAGGCAAAATATTTGTCTGCGTCCTCACTGGTCACGGGCTGAAGGATCCTGATTCAGCGGTCGAAGGGGCCGCTCCGCCGATTTCTATTTCGCCGTCCGTTGACGAGCTTCTTTCCGTCCTAAAGCTTTAGCCTTCCTGAGGTACCCATGATTCGAGTTCGTATTCCCGCAACCACCGCAAACCTTGGCCCTGGATTCGACTGCATGGGCCTTGCTCTTGACTTGTGGAACACATTTGAACTTCACCTTGAGGGTGAGGGCGTTGTTGTTGAGTCTCACGGTGAGGGCGCGTCCAAGCTTCCCAACGATCAAACGAACCTTACTGCGGCGGTCATGATCGAGGAGCTCAAAGCACAAAGGATCCCAGTGCCAAAAGGAATCAGGATCGTATGCCACAACACAATCCCTTGTGCCAGCGGCTTGGGTTCAAGTTCTACCGCGACTCTGGCGGGGTTGCTCTTCGCGCAGGCGGTGGCATTGGACGCGCAGGGGAAAGATCCGGCTGGGATCGACCGTGAAGCGGTATTGGCGAGAGCCGTGGCGATTGAGGGGCATGGTGACAACGTGGCTCCCGCGCTATTGGGAGGAATGGTCATCGTTGTCCCAGACGCGACAGGCGTTCTTACACAGCGAATTCCCCACGTTCCGGTGAAGACCGTGGTGTGCGTACCAGAGTTTCTCTATCTCACGTCTGAGGCACGGGCGGCTCTGCCTGACAGCTATAGCAAGGCAGATGCCATCTTCAACATCGGTCGGGCGATGCTGGTGGCAGAAGCGCTCCGCCTAGGTGACGATAATCTCTTGGCTAAGGCCATGAATGACCGAATCCATGAACCCTATCGATTGCGAGCGATTCCTGGCGCAATGCACGCCAAATCCGTGGCTTTGGGAGCAGGAGCGATCAGCGTCAGCCTGAGCGGCGCTGGCCCGGGTGTGATCGCTTTTGCGAGGGAAAGCTATGATCGCATCGGACGGTCGATGAAGCAGGTCTTCAATGATTCAGGACTTGAAGCGCGCTACTGGATTTTGGATGCCACCGATCAGGGCACTCACATCGGCAGATTGCCCAAGTAGATAAAAAGAAAAAGCCGAAGCTGCACTTGGCAACTCCGACCTATATTCCTTGAAACTTGGAGCGGGAGACGAGATTCGAACCCGCGACCTTCTCGTTGGCAACGAGAAGCTCTACCACTGAGCTACTCCCGCGTTACGGGAGATGTTATACCCGCAGACCGGATCGAATGCAAGCGTTTGAACTCAGAAATGAGCGACAACGCGTTCAGCTAGACTAAAACTAATGAAGTTGATCGCCAAGCCAGCCAATACAGCGTCTGGATTGGCGCTGGACATCTACTCGAAAGTCTTAGATGCAGTGCGGGCGGATCGGTTGGTCGGAAATGCCTTGGAGCGAGTGGGTGACGCGCTATTTGTCCAGGGGCAGCACATTGATTTGAATCACTTCAACCGCGTATGGATCGCAGGTTCAGGAAAGGCATCAGTATCGATGGCAAAGGCCGCAAAAGAGATCCTTGGGGATCGTCTTGCAGGTGGCCTAATCATCACAAAATCTGGCAGCGCCGAACCCATGGATGGCATCACCGTCCTGGAGGCATCTCATCCTATTCCAGATCAATCAAGCTTGGATGCTGGGGACCGAATGCTGGAGTTTGCAGGTGGGCTCAACGAGAAGGACCTTGTCATCTATCTGCTGTCGGGCGGAAGCTCGGCGATGATGGAAAGCCTCCGACCCAGCCTAGACCTCGGTGACCTCCAAGATACCAACCGCGTGCTGCTGGCCTCAGGTGCGAACATCCAGGCTATGAATGCGATTCGGACCAGGTTGTCTCGAATCAAAGGAGGGGGTTTAGGGGCCACTTTTGCGCCTGCAACCGTTGTTGCGCTTGTCCTATCTGACGTTGTCGGCAATGACCTCTCAGCGGTCGGTTCTGGGCCATTCATCACCAAACCATTTCAAGCACCGAATTACTCTCAGACCCCAATCACACAATTCTCTCCGGCAGTGCAGAGTCTGCTCGCGTATGACTTCCCTATCCCCCATCAATTTAATCCGATCCCTCACCACGTGATTGGGAGCGTTTCGCTGGCGATCCATGCGGCCGTGGACGCTTGTAAGGCGATTGGTTTGCTTCCATTACCTTTTGGTGACCCGATGTTGGGCGAAGCCAGAGATATGGCGAAGTCAATTTTGGAACACGGAGTCAAGAGGCGCCGCCAGGAGTCCTGCATGATTTTTGGAGGAGAGACTACGGTGACTCTTCGGGGCACTGGTCTCGGTGGGAGGTGTCAAGAGATGGCGCTTGCGGTTGCATCACCCATGACCAGGTATCTCGATGTCTGCTTCCTTGCGGCTGGAACCGACGGAGCTGATGGACCTACTGATGCGGCTGGTGGGTTCGTGGACCCTCTTTCACTTTTCCGAGCCCAAGACGCGGGGTTTAGTGCGGAGGAATCGCTGGCCAACAATGATTCATACGGATTCCTCAACGCATGCGACGGGCTGATCTTCACCGGGCCCACAGGCAGCAATGTCAATGATTTGGCTCTTTTCGTGCGTGCCTCCTGACCTCTAGTTCTGGAGACACAGGCTCTTTAAATTTACGCGGGATTTCTGGCCATCTCGAGTGTGCACGGTCAGGGAGATTCCAGTAATCGCATCTCTGTAATCGGGGTGGGCAGTCAGGTCGAGCGTGTACCGACGAACCTTACTATCCCCGATGAACTTAAGGGGCACTGTTTTCGTTGACGTGTATTTGACGCCGTCGGCTAGCTTCCATTCAAAATCCACGCCAGTTGTGTAGCTGTCGAATGCGGCTTCAATCACCACCCGACCCGCATCTTTTGCCAGCCAGAAGCCGTCTGGTCCGTCCAGTCTGGCCGTAGGCCCATTTGCAGTAATTTCTAATCCGCGTCGAATCGGCCAGCCCTCATCCGTAGCGTTGTGATAGATCCAATGCTCCCGAGTGCCTCGGAATCGATACTGGGGAGGCGCAGGTCGCTTCGCGTGTGCGTAGACGTATTCTCGGATCTCCTCGAGCTGACCAAGGACCAAAACATAACGGTAGGTGTAATCGATGTTGTGGTCGATGATCTCGTTGGCGACAGGAGCGATGTAGCCGGTAGGACCATCTTTAGGGCCACCGGCTCCTGGTTTCCCCGCAAATCCGCCAATGAATGAATACACGCCTGGATTCCAGATTCCCAGCCCATAGTCGCGATCATCCACCAGTGCCGCCCAGTTTTCTGTCGATTGCCACCCCGTCCACATAAACACCGGCGGCTTTTGAGACAACAGGTCATGCGTGAACGGCTTGTCGCCTGAGTACGTCATCAACCTATACCATGGGCCATTGGTGTAGACCGCTGGCAACTCTTGGCCTCTGCCTTCGTATTGGGTGTGATCAGTCCTCGCGTTCACCATCCGAGATCGAACAAGCACCGCCTTCCCTTCTAGCTTGAGCCAGCACTCAAAGGTGCATTCGCCAGGAACGCTATTCAGCGGCCACTGCATTGGGATGCATTTCACGTAAATGGATTTGCCATCGTTCCGATAGGTGACTAGTTTTGACCGGTTGCCAAAGCAGTCGCCGCACTGAATTGGATTCCAGCCTAAGCCAGCCCAATCCTTACGCGGGGCTTGGCCATTTGGCGCAAACGGAATGGGCCCGCTGTAGTGCGACATTTGGATTTGCCTTCCCCAATCGGCACTGTTGACTACATTTGCGTCTGAACCCGATTTGGAAATATAGGTGATCGCACCTCCAAGGTCAAGGTTGACCCCAAGCTTAACCAGCCCATTGTCCAAGTAGCCAACATGTTCTTGGAAGGTCGCGCAGAGCGAGACAGCCAGCAATCCGATCATCGTTTGGGATTTTTCAACCAGTAGGTCCTAGTATCTCGGCGGTTCGATTCCAATCGGCGCATAAGCCATTGGCTGATCCATTGGAGGATAGAACGTGTTGTAGGTGAGGCCCATGGTTACGATGTAGATGGGATAGGTGAAAAGGAATCCGACGCCACACAGACATAGGCCGAGGCACGCAGTAAGACCCGCTACGAACATGAGCGCGAAGATGCTGAAGCCCTTGGTGCCAATACGCGAAATGCATTCGTTGTAGGCTTCTTGAAGCGTCATATTCCTCTCAAGGATCAACAGCGGAACGAACACCAGCATTCCCGCAAGAAGAATTCCTGGGATGATCAGCAGACATAAGCCAACTGTAACGCAGATCGAATAGAGTAGAGCGGAAATTGCCAATGATCCGAATCGCCTGAACCCGAAAAAGAGATCCCCAATCTCAATGACTTGTCCCCGAGCCTGCTTAACACCCATATACAGCAAGCCGGTGTGGACGACTTGAACCGCCATGCTTGGAATCAGACTGAGCGCCAACTGAGCGCCCAGGAGGGTGAGCGTCGGTTGTCGAGGAGATGCAAGTGATCCATTTACAAGCAAATTTGCCAAAAGGCTGAATGGAACGCTTGCAGCATAGCCAATTGCGTAGCTGAGGAGGACCGCAATAACCCAAGTTCCCAGATTTTGTTGGACAAGCTTCCAGGCAATGCTGATGAAATCAAAGTAGATTCCAGGCGGGCGCTGGTTGGGGTTGTAGCTAGGATCTCCGCCTCCGCCGTACGAATTGCGGGGGTAATTGGAGAAGCCGGATGAATCCGGCTGAAGAGGGGGTTGTCCAGCCATTTAGAAAGTCTCCGAATCAGCAGACTGGTCCAATCACGAGGTTTGATTGGACCAGCAATGGATATAGGACGGAGCTAGGCGTTGATTTGGATCATCTCGAAGACTTCAACCATGTCGCCTTCCTTGAAGTCGGTCCAATCGTTGAACGTGAGACCGCACTCCATTCCGAGCGTGACTTCACGAACGTCATCCTTGAGGTGTCGCAGGGATCCAACTCGGCCCGTGTAGACCAAGTCGTTGCCGCGTCGAACTCGGCACTCTGCATTTCGAGTGACCTTGCCCTCCGTGACGTAGGATCCAGCAATGATTCCCTTCTTGGAGAACTGGAATCGGATTCGAACCTCGACGGTTCCAAGATGCTGCTCTTCGTACTTAGGCTCAAGCATGCCCTTGACGGCCGCTTCAATATCCTCGATCAATTCATAGATGATCGTGTACGTTCGGATTTCAACTCGGCGTCTCTCAGCCTCTCGCTTTGCACCTGGTTCGGGCTTTACGTTGAATCCAACGACGATGGCGTCTGATGCGCTGGCGAGTAGGATGTCGCTTTCGGTAACGGAACCGACGCCGCTGAGGATAACTTTCGCCTCAACTTCGTCGTTCTTAACCTTCTCAAGCATTCCTTTGACGGCTTCAACAGAACCCTGAACGTCCGCCTTGATGATAAGGTTGAGTTCTTTGAGTTCCTGGGTGTTGAGTCGCTCGCGGAGTTGGCTGAGGGTCATGCCTCGAGATGGCGCTTCCAGAGACTTTGCTCGGGCGGTGACGGAGCGTCGCTCGGCAATGTCTCGTCCGCTTCGCTCATCCGTCGCTAGCTCCAGGCGATCTCCTGCCTGTGGAACTTCATCCAATCCGAGAACTTCAACCGGAGTAGAAGGACCAGCTTCGGTGATGCGCTGACCACGATAATCGGTCATCGCCTTGATCTTGCCGTAGGTTTGACCGACGATAATGTTCTCGCCCACCTTGAGGGTGCCGTTCTGTACGAGGACAGTAGCGACTGGGCCGCGTCCCTTCTCGAGCTTCGCTTCAATAACCGATCCTTCAAGCGTGCCCTTTGGATCTGCGGTTAGCTGAAGGACTTCAGCTTGGAGGAGGATCATCTCAAGCAGGTGAGGAACGCCCTCACCCGTAAGGGCGGAAACTGGGCAGGTGATGGTGTCTCCACCGTAGGCTTCAGGGATAACCTCAAACTCTGGAAGCTGCTGCATGACACGATCCGGATTTGCATCCGGTTTGTCCATCTTGTTGATGGCAACAATGATGGGCACCTTCGCGTTCTTGGCATGCTGGATGGCTTCCCGGGTTTGCGGCATGATGCCGTCGTCCGCTGCAACAACCAGAATCGCGATGTCCGTAACCTGGGCACCACGGGCACGCATGTTTGTGAAGGCAGCGTGTCCAGGAGTGTCAAGGAAAGTAATAAGCCCTTCCGGCAGAGCTACCTGGTAGGCACCAATGTGCTGGGTGATTCCACCGTGCTCTTTGGCGGCTACGTTTGCCTTTCGGATGTAGTCCAGCAGCGAAGTCTTGCCGTGGTCAACGTGGCCCATGATAGTAACCACTGGCGGTCTCGGCTGTGCACCACCCTTCTTGCCGAGAGCAGAAGATTTGGGAGCAACTGGCTTTGGAGTTGCGTCCTGAAGGCGAACCGAATATCCAAAGATATCAACCAGTTTCTCAACCACGTCCGGTTTGAGGCTGGTGGTGAGGGTAGCCATCACTTTCAGCTTTGTGAGAAGTGTTTTTTGAACCTCAGTTTGGGGAACACCTAGGGCGTTGGTGATGTCCCGCAGCGTTGGATTCGGTTTGAGAACGATCTCTTTTGAGCCGATGTGCTCGGCCATCGACTCGTTGACGAGCTCAACCGAATCCTTGTCGGACTCAAAGGAAATGCCGTCGTGATCGATGCCGAGGTCGCTCAGGACTCCGTACACCGTTCCTGGCGCCACTTCAAATTCTTTGGCGAGATCCGCGATGTTCACCGTCATATTTGCTTTCTTTACCTCAGTTTGCATATCAATTCTTCTCGCAGGATTCGCCTGTTCTCTTCCCCAACCGGGCACTTCAGTGCCCTTTCAAGCCGTCCCTTCCCCATCGCCTTCTCAAGGCAGTCCGCGGAGGGACAAATATAAGCGCTTCTCCCGAGACCCTTCCACAGCGCGACGCGCCCCTCGAGATCTCGAGCGACGCGCCAAAAGAAACCTTGGTCCGACTTGCGTTTACAAGCGATACATGTTCTTTCCGGCATCGTGGCCTGCATTTCTCGTAGGAAGACGCAGCACGCTACTTCTTGCCCTCAGCAGCGGCTTGGCTCTCGCTGCGGATGTCGATCTTCCATTCTGTCAGTCGTGCGGCCAATCGCACGTTCTGTCCCCCTTTGCCGATCGCAAGCGAAAGCTGATTGTCTGGAACTACCACGTAGGCGCTCTTTTCAGTCTCGCTCAACTTGATCGAGTTAACCTTCGCCGGGGATAAGGCGTCGGTGATAAATGTCTTTGCGTCCTCGCTATAAGGGACGACGTCAATTTTCTCGTCGTAAAGTTCGTCAACAATCGCCTGGACGCGAGCGCCTCTTGGACCAATACATGCCCCAATAGGATCTACTCGCTCGTCGGACGATTGAACGGCAACCTTGCTTCTTTGCCCTGGCTCCCTTGCAACGCTCTTGATTGAAACAATTCCCTGAGCAATTTCAGGGACTTCCAACTCGAACAGCTTGCGAAGAAGGTTGGGGTGAGTTCGGCTGACGATCACTCGAAGTCGCTTCGAGCTGTCATCCACCTTGTAAACGTAAACTCGGAGTCTGTCATTCGGGCGATATGGTTCGGTCGGAACCTGTTCGCGTCGTGGCAGCTCTGCCTCGACTTTGTTGACCTGAACGTAAACGCTCTGGCCATCTTTCCGGCTGACAACGCCAGTAACGACATCGCCCATCTTCTCATGGAAGACGTCATGAATTCGGCGCGTTTCTGCTTCACGAAGCTTCTGGCTTAGAACCTGCTTTGCGGTTTGGGCTGCAATCCGACCGAACTGATTCGGATCGACAGCAATCGGAACGATGTCTCCAACTTCCGCATTTGGCTGTCGCTTTCGAGCATCCTCGACGCTGATCTGGTACCTCGGTTCCGTTACGACGGCTACGACCTCTTTGCCGACACTCGCACTGAGCGGACTCAGCTTGATTGTCACAGTCACAGCTACGTCGTTCTGGATTCCAATGAACTTTTTGTACGCAACCGCCAGAGATTCTTCCAGCTCGTGCTGCAGATCGTGGAGTGGGATATCCCTCTCCTGCGCAATTTGATTTAGTTGCTGCAGAATATCCATTGGTTTGTTACCCTTCGACAGGAATAAAAAAAGGCGGCCTAAGCCACCCTTCGTCCGGTCGCTCTGATTTGTTAGTGAAAGTATAGCACGCTAACAGGGTCTAATTCTGGAATGATCACGGTGTTCATCCGCTCTCTTGAGTTCTACGGCTACCACGGCGTTCCTGCCGAGGAGCGGGCCGTCGGTCACCGATACACTGCGGACGTCGAACTAAAAGTCGATTCAAAGGCAGAGTTTTCCGATGATGTGAGCGACACTGTTGACTATGCGGGGGTCGCGAATTTGATTCTCTCGACCTCTGAGAATTTTCCTTGCAAAACTTTGGAGCGATTCGCGAATTTGGTCGGAACGGCACTCCTGAGCGAATTCCCCGCTGTGCTTGAATTGACGCTTCGAATCGCTAAGAGACTCCCCCCCGCCCCGGTCATCGCAGAGCAAATGGGCATTGAAATCAAAATGGTTCGAAGCTAATCCTTTTGCGCCTGGTTAAAAGGCCAGCGCAGGTATCGCGCTCCCGGTTGAATAAGCAGGCGATCATTCCTTTCAAGTGCTTCCTGCCAGCCTCCCAGTGAATGGCTTGTTTCGATCTCCAGGTCGGGACGAAGAAGCTTGATGTACATCGCAGTGAAGCTGGAGGCCGCGCCAACAGCGATGATCTTCTTCGGAGCAATTTGTGTTTGAGCATTGCCGACAAGGGTTTTTACCGATGCGATCATGGATGTTAGGGCATCAGTAGGATTTCCGCTCAATGTTGATGCCTCCCAGCCTTCCGGACCTCCGGGCAAAGTGTAATGGAGAATTTGGGCGATGATTTCTGGGAGTGAGAGTCCAAGGTAGATCGCCAGCCGCTGATCCAAATCTTGGAATGGGAGCCCAATGGATCCTGGAGTCGGATCTGGTGTTCCCCCATCGTGAAGCGAAACGCTGTCTGTCGTCTTGACGCGCTCAATTCGACCGTATCTTCCCCACCCTACCAGTCGCTTGTGAGCTTCGAACGGGTCAGTTGTCTCCTCCCGAAGAGATTCCTCCAGAAGGTCTCGAAAGGACTTCGACTCACGCTGATACCAGGTGGTCACCTGGAGTCTGGGGTCTGCAACATCTGCCGTTCCGACCTGGTAAGGATTCGTCTCACCGTCCGTCATGGGCCGCTTTTCTGGACAAAACGGGCGAGACGGCTCTCCGAGCAGATGTTCTCTCATGAACGCAACCATGACTTCGCGCATGCGACGGTTGTAGTCATGTTTTCCTTCGATCAATTCGAGCCGAACATTTGACTCAGCTTTCCTCCCACGATAGATTGCTCGAAGCTTTTCATACGCTCGCTGGTGACCCTCTGGTGGGTATTCCTCGTCAATCGTGGCTCCAACCAACATCACTGGCTTAGGGGCACGTATGGCCAAAATATCCGTCCGGTCTCCGCAGTTGAGCACACCCGGGACATGGTTGCACAGGCACCCATTGTGCGGATTAACCTCCAAGCTGGTTGCAAAGCAGACGGGCACCGCACAAGTGATGCGATCGTCAATCGCAAATGTATAAAGAGCGGCTGTTCCGCCTCCACTGGCACCGGTAATCCCTACCTTTGAGCAATCCATGTCGGCTCGCGTTTCTAGATAATCGAGTCCACGCATCAAGTCCCATGCGTAGACGCCTTGGATGGAGACCCCCAGGGATAGGAACCAGTCGTTGTGCTCACCAATCGCAAGCCGCTCGTTCTGTGGATTTCGATCCCAGCTGACGCCTGGCGAATCCACAATGAGGGTTGCGAAGCCTTCCAACGCCAATGAGATTCCGCGAGCCTGAATCATTGGCTGGGATTTCTTGAACTGAAAGTGTCCGTGAGGGCTGAGCACTACCGGGAACGGACCGCTGCCATCCGGAATATAGAGATGGGCCGTGGCCAGAAGTCCGGGCTGAGATTCGTAGCGCAGCTTTTCAATTCGGTATCCGTCTCGCTTAATGGAACCGACCACTTGCGCTCTGAGATCAGTTCTCCGAGGCAGGGGATACAGTCCCAGTGACTTCAAAAGGAGCCTTCGTGCTTCTTCTGGTTCTTGGCCCGATGAGCGTTGGGCCAAGTCCTTCACTCTGGCTTCAAGCATTCGATTGATGACTTGTGCGTCCACCGCCTAAGCATATCGGCTTTATGTTCGTCAGCCGTGAGAAATTGCCGGGGATGTTGCGGCGGCTACAATACTCATGTGGAGCGAATCATTCTTGCTGCCCCGAGAGGCTTTTGCGCTGGGGTTGCCTTTGCGATTGAGGTAGTAGACCTCGCCCTAAAGATCCATGGAGCGCCCCTATACGTGCGGCACGCCATCGTTCATAACGAATGGGTCGTCAAGAGCTTCGAGAGCCGCGGAGTCATCTTCGTCGAGAACATTAGTGATATTCCTGAGGGGATGCCAGTTGTATTCTCCGCCCACGGCGTTTCTCCGGAAGTGAGGCTTCAGGCGGCGGAGCGAAACCTTACCGTGGTTGATGCCACCTGTCCGCTTGTCACCAAGGTTCACAACGAGGCCAAGCATTTCGCCAAAAAGGGCTACTTCATGATCTATATTGGCCACCAGGGCCATGTTGAAGCTGAAGGAACCATGGGAGAGGCTCCGGACAGGATGGTTCTGGTAGAGACCCCTGAAGACGCAGAAGCCCTGGAGATTTCTCACTACGACAAGCTCGCGGTGTTAACTCAAACAACCCTTAGTGTTGACGAAGTCCGGGCAACCATGGAAGTGCTCAAACGACGATTTCCGCACATCCATACCCCGACAAAAGAAGATATTTGCTACGCCACCACGAACCGACAATCCGCCATTCGAGAATTGGCGAAGCAGTGTGATCTGGTGTTGATCGTCGGGTCGACCACTTCCTCAAACTCGAACCGCCTTCGAGAAGTTGCCGAATCGTTGGGTGCTGAAGCGCATCTACTGATGACCCCCGATCAAATTCAGCCTCAATGGAGGTCTGATCACAAGATTATTGGAATCTCCTCGGGCGCCTCAACTCCCGAACAATTGGTGCAGGACGTGATCGGAGCCCTGCTCGACGGAAACTTTAACGTTCCGTTTGATATTCTTGAAACGGTGAAAGAGGACGTCAGCTTCAAGCCGCCTCGCGATTTGATTCAGCTCGCGACGATGAGTTAATCCGTCGCGTTCTCGTAGGTTTCAAACGGATCCAGCATTTCTACGTAGGTATGCCTGTCTAGGGCGACGCCGTTCCAATCGAATAGATAGAATCTAGGCCCTTTTCGGCCAATGACCTTTTCTACAAGCTGGGCCCTGCCCTTTGCTCGGGTGTTTTGGGGCGGATCGGTCATCGCTGAAATGATGTCGATGTCGTTGAGAATCCGCTTCGTGTTGCCCATTCCTTGCCAGGCATGAAAGAGGCTTGCATCGGGATCGATGTTGTGATATTCCAAATCAACGGAGTGCAGGGCGTCGTCATCCCAATCTAAGCCCTCCTCGGCACGGTATTCCTCAACGATTTTGAGCTTGGCTACCCAGTCCACGCGGTCACCACACGCAAGAGGATCCTTCTCGAGGTCATCTAAGATGCGCGCCCATTCATTGAGCGTCCAATCGGTCTGAATTGATTCGCCTCGGTAGCACTCTGCCAACGCCAGGTATTCCCTTTGGAGATCAATGGCGCTGATCTCGGTGCCGTCTGCCAGAGTGACCATCCAACGGTAGGTTTCGTCTCGGCTGACGTCCCTGAGCGCATGGATCGGGCTGGCCATCATCAGCCGGGGCGGCACGGCATCGTCCTCGACGAGTCGAAGCACCAGCAGTGTAGTTCCCACCTTAAGGGCGTAGGCGAATTCGTTCTGGTTGGACTCGCCGAACAGAAAATGCAGTCTTGTCATCCCCTCATGTGAGTAGAAATGCTCCCACTTGGGGTTGATAAGGGCTCGGTTGAAGCGGACTCGAGTGGCGATGGTCTTGAGGATATGATCTGCTCGTTGACTGAGCTGAAACTTCACGGAGTCGTCTGGAACCACTCCGTACACCTGAGATACCCAAATGTAGTCGACAGGGTGGTCCATCACGTCCTGATACGAGGGCTTAGCCGTGTTGGTGGTCAAGATGTGGCCTCCAACACGTCCGACTCCAGCAAAGATTTGTCGGGTGACCAGAAAGGGATACAGCGTGTGAATGGACACATTCAGGAAGTCGTCATCGCCCCTTACGAGGTAGTTCTCGTGGCAGCCGAATGTATGCCCACCAAAGTGGTCTACCGAGTTGTTGTAGACGCTGACGATGTCCTCGAGGCCCAGCTCTTTAATGGCGCGCACAATTTGGCGCTGTCCAGCTCGGTCGTTTGCGACCAGATCCTTCAACTCTCGGCATTCTGCAGTTGCGTATTCGAGATGTGAGCCCACTGCGTCGATGTACATCCGTGCGCCGTTAAGCAGGAATCCACCTGATTGCGCAGGTTCAAAGACATCGTCACGTGCATGGAGGTCAATGGCACCAAGTTTGAGCTCATGAAAGAGGCAATCCTTGATCGTTTCAACCGCAGCTTCGGGACTTCCATAGCTCGGGTCGGCGACAAGGCACCCAAATTCCGTTTCTACACCAAATATCCGATCCCCAGGCAACCTACCCATACGTCTCCATACTACTGGAGGAGCGAGGGCGTTCGTCCGCAATTGAATTCATAGTTGGGAGGTATCCTCACACCCTTGAGCAACAGAGAGCCGAACAAAGCAGAAGGGTTTTTGCAGTGCGCACACTGTAAAAAGATCATCTTCTCGGTTGACTTTGAACAGAACCTGAGCGTCTGTCCCTACTGCGGCCATCATCATCGCCTGTCCGCGCACAAGCGAATTGAGATCACCTTTGATCCAGGAAGCTTTTCGGAGCTTGATCAGGAGCTGAGTTCGCTGAACCCGCTGGATTTCCCGGAGTATGCCGAGAAGCTCGCTTCTGCCGTTGAAAAGCAGCAGACCAATGACTCCATGACAAGCGGAACCGCTGCGCTAGACGGCATGCCCGTCTCAGTTGCTGTTGCAGACTTCCACTTCATGGGCGGTTCCATGGGTTCTGTAAATGGCGAAAAGATCACCCGAACTCTTGAGAGAGCGGCGGAATCGGGAGCACCTGCCATTATCTTCTGTGCTTCGGGTGGCGCACGAATGCAGGAGGGGCTTCTCTCGCTGATGCAGATGGCTAAAACCACAGCGGCCGCTCAGAGATGTTCTAAGGCTGGGATTCCATATATTGCCGTTTTCACTGACCCAACGATGGCGGGCGTTCTCGCTAGCTACGCCTCAGTTGCGGATGTGATCCTTGCCGAACCCAAAGCCCTCGTGGGTTTTGCTGGTTTGCGAGTCAGCAAGCAGGCCGGCGTCGGTAAGGTTCCTGACGATTTCCAAACAGCGGAGTTTGCCCTCAATCACGGCATGATCGATCGGATCGTAGCGCGCAAAGAGATGCGAACGACGCTGATTCAGCTGACCCGAATGCTGGGAGGCACAAGTACCCGTGTCCGATAGTCCGTCCACGGATCCCTTTGAGCAGCCATTGAGTGAGTTGTCGGCTTATGCCGAATCGCTCAGCCGCAGAGTGCATGCGGGCGAAGATGTTGATCTTGACGAGTATCGACTTCTTGCCCAGAGGCTTGCCGAGCAGCTGGAAGCCGCTCGAACTCAGCTAGAAAGAATTGTTGGTCCCGTGGATCCCGAGGCACTCAACGCGAAGCTACAGGCAAAACTGAGTGACGAAGAGTACGAACATTGGGTTGAATTTGAGAAAAAGCGCCAGCTGAACTCCTCAGCTTCGGGCGATTCTTCCGGTGAACGGGAGCAGAAGTAACTATGTCTAAGACTCACAAGGAATGGGAGCGCCCACTGGTAGAACTTGAGGACGGGATCCTCAAGCTGAAGGAGATTGCCCGGAAGGAGCAAGACCCATCGAAGCGCGAACAACAAGAGACCAGGATTTCTGACTATGAAGCCCGCAGAGACCGGTACATCGACGTGATGTACGCAAATTTAGGGCCATGGGAGAAAGTCTTGGTAGCTAGAGCAGACAAGCGTCCTTACACTCTCGATTATGTTCAGGCAATCTTCCATGGCTTTATCGAACTCCAGGGGGATCGAAAGGGCTTTACGGACCATGCGATCATTGGCGGCCCAGCCATGCTTGACAATCGGCCGGTCATGATCGTGGGTCACCAAAAGGGCCGAAGCATTCAGGAACGGCAGCTCAGAAACTTTGGCTACGCACGTCCTGAGGGATACCGGAAAGCGATTCGACTCTTCGAGATGGCAGAGCGATTCAGAATGCCAGTAATTACCTTCGTCGACACACCCGGCGCCGACGCAGGGGTCGAAGCTGAATCACGCGGAATCAGCGAAGCGATTGCAGCCGCAATCTTCAAAATGTTTGAACTCACCGTTCCTGCCGTTTCCGTGATCATCGGCGAAG
The DNA here is from genome assembly GCA_903927025.1 of uncultured Armatimonadota bacterium. GTDB lineage: Bacteria > Armatimonadota > Fimbriimonadia > Fimbriimonadales > Fimbriimonadaceae > Fimbriimonas. Next base: position 34,675 of record CAIYLG010000053.1, on the reverse strand, counting down.
GCGGAAGCGGGGGAGCCATTGGAATTGCGGCATCTAACCGAGTGTTGATGCTGGAGCACTCGATCTATTCGGTGATTGCGCCCGAAGGATGTGCCTCTATTCTGTGGAGGCAGGCGGACAGGGGTGCAGATGCCGCCAAAGCACTCAAACTCACTGCTCAGTCAGCGGTTGATTTCAACTTGGTAGATGGGATTATTCCTGAGCCCAAAGGAGGAGCCCATCGAGATGTTCCTCTGATCTGCGCGAACGTTAAAACGGCGCTTCTATCTTCGCTGGGTGAGTTGGACAAACTTCAGCCAGACGCCATCTACGCTGACCGCTACAATCGGTTCCGCAAGATGGGAGTGTTCGCGGACTCCCTGGGAATTTGACTGGGTTTTTAGGCCCATTTTGGATTCTGCATAAATATCTGATAGATCGTTAGATATCGGACGGTCTCCACGCATACGGATTCGATCCGATCGCGGTGAGACGGGTATGCATGAATTTCGGATTGGATATCTTGCGGTGTCACGATGCTTCTCCATTGGAGCCGTGGCGATTGTGGCGGCGCTTTGTCTGCAGCCGCGCCCCTCAGAACCCAATCCAATTCGGCTGACCTTCTCAGGTGCCAATTTTGGTGGGCATCTTATCGAATCACTGCTAAAGAACGCACAGCCAGATCCACCCGAGAACCCTAGCCCGGATGGTCTTCTGATTTCGGGTCATGCCCGGATATTGCCTAGCAGAAGGCGGCTCGGAGCTCGAGCCCCAATCCGACGAAAGCAGCGAGTCGCTAGATAAGAATCTGCTAATAACGCAGAATGTGCTGCGGGATTTGGGAAATCAGTTGTAAAGTAATGTATTCCCCTCGTCCACATGCGACGTGGCCTGGTGTCAGGTGATCTGCGATGCATGCAATCCCGTATCCTCAGCCTCGAACCTCTGGCGGCCGTCCCCCCATTGACCCGCCTACGACTACAACCTTTGATTCCTCACCAGAGGGTTTTGAGGAACCGACTTGGCGTCTGATTTCAGACAGCGTTAAAACCATTCTGCAGCACGCCGCGAAAGCTGACGGTTGGCAACTTCCGATGATGCTGACTCTGCTTCGCGAGAGGAAGAGGATGGTGATGCGTGAACTCAACTTCGAAAGGATGTTTATGCCCGATTTGATGCCGCCACTAATCGAGAATATGTACTCGATGGAGCACACTTTTGAGGAGAATCACGCCATCCGCGTCTACAATGCCCTTCTCGACCGGCTAGAAGAGGCGGAAAGCTGTGTCATTGCAAAGATGAAGGATCAAAATATCGAGCTCCCTCCGTCTGAACTCTAGATGCTGGATTCAGATCCCAATGAGGTCACCCCGATCCAACCGCCCGAAACGGCAGAGGTAAGTTCAAAGCAGGCAGAATACGATCGCCTCAAGCACAAGCGAAGTGAGGCGACAGATCCTGATATTATTGCGGTTCTGGATATGCGCCTCACGGAACTGGAAACTCAGCTCGGACCGGAGAGCGCCACAGACGATGTTGCTGAAGTCGTGGAATCTGAGGAGATTCAGAGGCTGAGGGCTGAGCTGCAGCGGCTGGAAGACAAGCGCGCCTCAACAAAGGACAAGAATATTCACTCAGTCCTCGACATGCGGATCATGCAGATTCGACCTCTATTGCCTGCTCCGCCTAAGCCGAAGCCCAAAAAGAAGGCTGCAGAAATCGAGGAAGAGGAGATGGGACCGCCTCCTGAGCCTCCCACTGATGAGGAGGCCAAGCAGGCAGAGAACCTCATTCGCCAGTCGATGCTGGAGAAGCGCCGCAACAACGTTAACGGAGCCACAGACCTGCTCAAGAAGGCCGCAGCCATTGCCCCAGGCTCGCCAGTGGTCCTGGAGGCCCTGGGAGACGACCTTGTGGCACGCAATCTCTCGAAACAGGCGCGCAAGGCGTATGCAACCGCGCTTAAATTGGACCCAAAGAATGTGGGTCTAGAGCGGAAGTACGCTGAGACGGTGCTCAAAACCACGACGACGATGTCTGTAGAGGACCAGCTTCGTTACGGGATGAGTGACTCGCTATTTATCACCGGCGAAGATGCAGTTGCTGGACTTACAGCGGCAAGGCTCCTCTCAGCGATTATTCCTGGCGTGGGTCAGATGGTTATTGGCAGAAACGTGAAGGGTGGAATCCTGATTGGCCTTTGGGCGCTTTTGATTGCGATTGTGTGCCTTTGGAACAAGGACTTCAAGAGTCTCATGATCTACATCGAAGGAAAAGGTGGGGCGCCAAATATCAAAATTCTATTCCCGCTCATCGGAATGCTGGCGGTGTGGATCACTTCGATGGTTGACCTTGGCGGTTCGAACAGCAAGACGGTCGTGCGGAACAAAATGGTCGATAGGCCCAAACCGCCCGTCGACCTGCCATTCGAGTGATCCCCTTTAAGCGGGCACTGCCTCAAACAGCCTTGTGAACGTCTCCCCGTTTGAGGCAACCGTGTTGCCGTCCATATAGCAGACGCTAAAGGCCCGTCTCGACACATCCGTGTGGTTGATGTCGGAGGAGTGGAGCAGCCAATTGTGAAGGAGAGCAACCTCACCGGGTTCCAACTCCAGGTAGACCACCTTGTCCTTTGGACAGTACTCGGCGGCAAGTTCCTCGGTTAGGAAGCCGGAGGCGTGATTGGGATTGATCAATCCCATTTTGTGGCTCCGAGGAATGACTTCGACACATCCGTTGGCCTTAGTGGCAGGATCAAGCGCGGTCCAGAGCGTGATCAGAGGCTGTCGGTCCAGAGCGGTCCATGCATCCTGGTGCCAGGGCAGATAGGTTCCCTGCTTGGATGGCTTGTTCATGAACATTGCCCGGAAACAGCCAATAGGGGTTGTGTCACCGTACATGCGTTCGCAAATCTCCTTGAAGATTGGGCGATTCGTATACTCACCAAACAGAGAGTCCAACTCCAGATCCTGGATCTTTCGGTAAGCCAGAGTCTTCCCTTTCCAGCCCTTGCTTTGTTCACCGGCATCATTGTATTTACCGGTTGTGCTGTCGAGCTGCATCAGGATCCGGCTGTAGTCAATTTCGGCGGTTCCTAGCATGATGTCATCAATTCGCTGCTGGAGCGCTCCGAGCTCGTTGTCGCTTAGCAGCTTGCCAAGTTTGATGTAGCCATCTTCATCGTACTGGGCCCATTGATCTTCGGTAAGAAAACTATGCATTTGATCATCAGACTACGCCTGTTGGTGCAGATTCGAAATGCACTCGTATGCCTCTGTTTTATACTATCTGATCACAATGGATGACCTGTCCTTCATCGTTTCATCCCACATTCCAGAAGCTCGCCATCGTGTTGCCAAACACCTCATCGGCTATGCGACGATTCAGTACATGGACCGAGGGAGTGTCGTCGCCAAGTACGACGACAGAACTTACGAGATGAGCGGGGAGTGGTTTTGGCCCGCCTTCCCAGGTGCATACACGGTATTCCACCGCGCCCCTGAGTGCGATAGCTGGTCTCACCGACACCTTGCGTTCCAGGGACCCCTTCTGGGGCGATGGATGGCAACTGGGCTTTGGCTCGTTGAGCCACAGCTTGCGCCAGAAGGAACGGATTGGGCGGAATATTTCGACGAAATGCGCAGGTTGGCCGAAACGCCTACTCGGTGGGGGAGACTTCGAGCGGTGAATATGCTGGAAGCTCTTTTGCTCAGGCTGGCTGAATCCCGGGATGTTCACGCAAATCAAGAGCCGTGGCTTCTTCGCGTCATCCAAAAACTGGAATCGATGGAAGAAAATATCGAAGACCTTGCGCTTTCAGAGGGAGTCGCAGAAAGCACGCTGAGGCGAAGATTTCGTCAGGCTACCGGAACGCCAATCCACAAACACAAGGTGCTTGCCCGCATTGCAAAGGCGAGGTCTATGCTCACCGAGTCAGATCTGCCTCTTAAGGCGATTGCAGACGCTTTGGGTTACCAGAACGTCCACTTTTTCAATCGACAGTTCAAGCAGTTCGTGGGAGTTCCTCCCGCGAGGTACCGCTCTACTCGGTAGCCAAGCGTGCACGCACTGCCTGTAGCTCTCGCACCAGCTCTTGCTGGGATGCCGTGGCGGTCAGGTCGCTTCGTGTTCGCTCGATAACAGCTCGGAGAGCGTCACAGGTTCGTCTTAGGCCCCCAGTCATGCTGTCGGCGTAGTCGAAGGTGATGAGGTCGTCATAGATCGTTTCCATCTGTTTGAGGATGGAACTGGCCGCGTCGATATTGCCGCGCCGCATTTCATCGAGGGCAAACCGTCTTACTTCGCTCGCTGCCTCCCCCATCCCATTCAGGTAGCTCATCACCTGTGCTCCGAGCTCACGTGCGGTCGGGTAGGGCTTGCCCAGAACGATCGCAAGAACTGCAGCTGCTTCGACCATCTCCTTCTCGGTGTCATGGAGGTAGGCAGGGTTCAGCTCTGGATGTGGAACAAGCAGCTCGCGGGCGGCAATTGCCACTCCCTTTGCTTCTTCCAGGAGAGTCTCGGCTTCTTCGAATTGATGTCGGTGCACATGGCGAATCGACTTCGCTGAAAGCTGACCCAGTTTTCGACACTGCACAAGCACGGCTTCACGAGCCGTGTGCATCTCCTGTGCCTTGTCACGCAGGTCCGAAACGATCTCATCCCAATTTTCAGCCAACTCTTCCCCCAGTCATCACGCTGACAGCGTACCGCTCGCCAATAACCAGGTGATCCAATACTGGAATATCCAGCAGCTCACCAATCTCTTTCAGCTTCTCGGTGACCATTCTGTCTTCTGGACTTGGGGTAGGGTCTCCGCTTGGGTGGTTGTGGGCAACGATGATCGCAGACGCACCGTCTCTGACGGCTTCTCGGAACACTTCTCTGCCTCCTACTGGGCTCATCGTCAGTGTTCCCATGTGGACCTCAGCGACCCGCATCACTGCGTGTTTGGCGTCCAGCAGCACAGCAACGAAGACTTCCTTCTTGTGCATCTGAAACTTAGAACGCAGGTAGCGAACCACATCCTGGGCGGTCTCAATATGCGTCTTCTCACCTTGGACGGCGCTACCGGCTCGCCTGCCCAACTCAACGAGAGCAAGGCTCCTGAGGTTTTCGAAGCCATCAAGTCCAAAGCCGCTGAGATCTGTGGCGGCGATGTCTCCAAATCGGCTGAGTTGGCCGAATTTGGCAACGAGATCGTGAGTCGCTCTCTCGTTTCCTTCCACGTCCTCTTCCCGTCTCGAGAATCCGATGTTGACAAGGTCAGGCAAAGCCGCCGAGGAGATTCCAGCAGCCTTAACGCGCGTAACAGCAGTTTGCCGGGCGGATGCCATTAAACCGTCCTGAGTGCGATCAGGTCCTTCTGCGGCTTGGCGGATCCTTCAGGCGGATCCTCCCACTTGCCATCGGCTTTCAGGAGTTCCAGCAGAGCTTCCACTCCCTGCTCCTGCGGAATTCCGTTCCTCACGATTTCTCTCTTGCGATACAGAGTGATTTTCCCGCCGGCTGCTCCCACGTATCCGTAGTCGGCATCCGCCATTTCTCCAGGGCCATTCACGATGCATCCCATGACGGCAATATCAAGGCCCACAAGGTGTTTGGTGGCTTCGCGAACCTTGTGCAGAACGGTGGGGAGGTCAAACTTAGTTCGACCGCAAGAAGGGCAGGCGATGTACTCAACCTTCGTCTTGCGCATTCCTAGTCCCTGCAGGATGTCGTAGCACACCGGAATTTCGTTAATTGGGTCCTCAGAAAGAGAAACGCGAATGGTGTCGCCAATTCCTTCCATCAGGAGGGTTGCGATTCCTGCTGTGCTCTTGATTCGAGCGTACATCCCATCGCCAGCTTCCGTGACCCCAAGGTGAAGCGGATAAGCCATACCCTCCTGGTCCATCTTGCGCACCATGATTCTGTTTGCTGCCACCATTACCGGCACGCGGCTGGCCTTGGCAGAGATGTTCAGGTTGGTGTAGCCGTGCTTCTCGCAGATTCGAAGGTATTCCATCGCACTCTCCACCATTCCGTCTGGGGTGTCACCGTAGGTAACCAACATCCTTTCTGATAGAGATCCGTGGTTCACGCCAACGCGCATCGCCCGGTCAAATTTCTTGCAGGCCTCTACAACCGGGACGAAGCTATCCTCGATCGCCTGTCTTTCTTCGATGTGCTCCTGCTCTGTGTATTCAAGCTGGTTGCGATGCTTGTGGAACACGAAAAGTCCTGGGTTAACCCTGACTTCATCAACGTGCTTAGCAGCCTCGACCGCGATTGCGGTTCCCTGGTGGTGGACATCGGCGGTGAGCGGAACGTATTGGTATCGCTCCGTCACCTTGGCTCGAATCTCTCCCATTGCTTCGGCCTCGCCGATACTCGGCGTAGTAACCCGCACGAGTTCGCAACCCTCTCGGTGAAGCCCAATGATCTGCTCAACGCATGCGTCAACGTTGCGCGTCTCTTCCGTAATCATGGATTGAACGAGCACATGGTGCCCGCTCCCAATCGTCACGGGTCCGATGCGACACGGTGTCGTCTTCCTGCGGGGATAGGTTGCCTCGAAACTCATAGGTTTGCCTTTTCTACGTAATTCCTCTTCCCGCCAGCTACTCCCACGAAATGAGGTTCAGCTCGCTGGGCACATTGATGTCGGTGTGGAATGGTACTACGCGTACGGTGTAGCCCTGGTGCCCAGGAGTGTCGCAGGCGACGGTTCCTTCGTACACAAATCGCTCTCCGTCTTTACCGCTCGCCGACAAGAATGTCGATTTAGAGTTGGTGAGTTCCCGGTTGGGACCAATCTTGCCGACCACGGCTTCGACGCGGACGTCGGTTGGAGTCAGGCCACCAAGTTCAACGTAAGCCTTAATCGAGATCTTCTTGCCGATTGGGTTCGAAGTGGTTGCGTTGTCTTCAACACGGGCGACGCGTACCGACTTCCAGCTTGCGCGGACACGGTCTCGCCAGCCGAGAACTTTGTATGCGTTTTCGAGACGACCGCTTGCCAGCCCGTGATAAGCCTGTGCCGACGGGATGTAGTACATCTCTGTGTATTCCCGAAGCATTCGGTTGTTGGAGAAGTTGGGGCCGAGCGACATGATGGATCGGCGGACCATGTCCAGCCAACCCTTTGGAACGCCGTTTTCCACTCGATGGTAGAACACGGGAGCTATTTCGTTTTCGAGGAGGTGGTAGAGCGAACGGGAGTCTAGCCAATCCTGGTGGCCCTCATCGCCGACATCTGACCGATCTCCGATTGCCCATCCGAGCCCGGGTTCGTAGCCTTCGTCCCACCAACCGTCTAGAATCGAGCAGTTAAGGCCTCCGTTGGGGACCACTTTCATTCCGCTCGTGCCGCTAGCTTCGTGCGGTCGCCTCGGATTGTTCAGCCACAGGTCAACGCCCTGAACCAGGGCTCGAGCGACCTGCATGTCGTAGTCCTCAAGGAAGACCATTCGGGATCGTGCTCCGCCATCGTTGATGAAGTGCACCAATTCTTGGATAAGCCGCTTTCCGCCATCGTCTCGAGGGTGGCTCTTGCCAGAGATCACGATCTGAATCGGCCGTTCTGGGTGGAAGAGAAGCTGTTTGAGCCGCTCTCGATCCGTGATCATCAGCGAAGCACGCTTGTACGTAGCAAAGCGCCGGGCAAAGCCGATGGTGAGAATTCGAGGATCTAGAACCCCGTTCAGCGCTCCAGAATCGGCACGGTTGAGGGTGCGCTGCTCAATGTCCCGCTGGAGACGCTTGCGCACAAATCTTACGAGCGAGGCCCGCTGATCCTCCAGAACTGTCCACAAATCTTCGTCTGGAATCTGGTCAACGTCTTTCCAGGCCTCAGGATTCTCAGGGTTTCGTCGCCACTCTCGGCCGAGATAGCGGTCAAACAGTGTAGTCATTCGACGGCTCACCCAAGTCATGGTATGAATTCCGTTGGTGACGGCGCCGATCGGCACCTCTTCTTCTGGGTAACCGGGCCACCTGGAGCCGAACATAGTTCGGGTAACGGCGGCGTGGAGTTTGGAGACTCCGTTCACATAGTCCGCATTGGACATGGCGAGGACCGCCATGTTGAACGCTTCCCCGCTATTTTCCGGTTGGATCCGGCCGAGCTTAACGAACTCATCGAAATCTAGGCCAGTGGCGTCCACGTTCTTGCGCATGTAGCGCTCAAGCAGACCAGGAGAAAAGAGGTCGAATCCTGCTGGAACCGGCGTATGCGTCGTGAAGACGTTTCCGTTAACGATGACCTGTCTTGCCGTACGGAAATCGCACTCGTGGTCGGCCATAAATTGGCGAATTCTCTCGATAGACAGGAAAGCCGCGTGCCCTTCGTTCATGTGGCAAACGGTCGGCTTGATTCCCACCGCACGAAGTGCGCGCATGCCTCCGATGCCCAAGATAATCTCTTGGCGGATGCGCATCTCTTCATCGCCGCCGTAGAGGGTGTCCGTAATCCCCTGGTCTGTCGGCTGGTTCTCGAGAACGTTGCTGTCCAGCAGATAGAGGGCAATGCGGCCAACATCGGCGCGCCATACCTGGCACGTCACGACACGGTCTGGAAATTCAACTTCAATTCGAAGCGGCTGATCCGAGTTGTCACGAATCAGCGTCAGCGGCATCTGGTAGAAGTCGTACTGAGGGTAGACCTCCTGTTGCCAGCCGTCATGGTTGAGGCGCTGACGGAAGTAGCCACGGTTATAAAGCAGACCGACTGCCACAAGCGGAATGCCGAGGTCACTCGCTGCTTTAAGGTGATCTCCAGCAAGAACTCCAAGGCCGCCGGAGTAAATTGGCAAGCCTTCGCAGATACCAAACTCAGCGCAGAAATAGGCGATCTTTGTTCGTTCGACTTCCTCGGGATAGGTCTTCTCAAACCAGGTTTCCGCAGTGAGATACTCTTCGAGATGCTTGGCGCAAAGATTCAGTCTTGCGATGAACGCCTTGTCCTTTACCAGGCGGTCGATTCGCTCTTTGGACAAGTTGTTGATGAACAAGATCGGGTTGTGCTCAGCAGCATCCCAACCTTCACGATCAATTGACCGATAAAGCTCCCTTGCTTCGTGATCCCAAGACCAATAGTAGTTCGAGGCGAGCTTTTTAAGGGGCAACAGCGATTCCGGAAGATCGGTGACAACCTCAAAAGCGTGGGAGAACTTCGGGTTCTTCATAGCTCCCCATGATTCTAGACGAATAAACCAATCCCCGACTGGATAATCACATTTGATTCTCAACGTCGGGTTTCCAGATGGGGCTGCGCGCTGTCAGACTCATTGGCACTTGCTATGAATGTTCAGCCGAAAGTTCTCAAAGGGAATCAGGTTCGTTTGGAGCCACTTTCAATTGCCCACGTCGAGGGTCTAGCAAGGTTTGCAGACCCGTCCATGTTCAAGTTCTTTGGTGGAGTCGTCCTACAGGGGTCTGATCAAGCGGCGGTCGAAAAGTACGTGCGGGAGCGACTGTTGTTGGCGAACACAGTCAGCTTCGCCATGGTTCTGGAGGAAGACGGTCTGGCCGTCGGGCACTCGTCCTACATGAACATTCGACCGTCCGATCGTGTATTGGAGATCGGCTCTACTTGGATTGGGGAGCCCTATCGGGGGACCATCGTGAATCCAGAAGTCAAGTTGCTGATGATCCAGCACGCCTTTGAGACACTTGGATGCGTTCGGGTGGAGCTTAAGACAGATGAAAGGAATCTGCAGAGTCAAAACGCCATGCTTAAGCTTGGCCTTGTTAAGGAAGGAGTGATGCGAAAGCACTGCATCAACTCGGATGGCTATGTGCGAAACAGCGTCTACTTCTCGGTTACGGATGACGAATGGCCGGCAATGAAGGAGAGACTCGTTGCCCGTGTGAACGCACTCTTGGCTGATTGACCCCGAAAGCTGGGTCATTTCTGGTAGAACCTACGGACGCGGCATGCTTCAAATCAAGGATATCAACGTCTACTACGGTGCCATCCAGGCCCTCACCAATGTCAGCATTGATGTAAATCAAGGCGAAATCGTGGCGATCATCGGCTCTAATGGCGCGGGCAAAAGCACGCTGCTTAGAACGATCAGCGGAATGATTAGGCCCCGCAACGGTTCCATGACCTTTAAGGGCACCAACTTGGTGACAACCCCGGCACATGAGATAGTCAAACTGGGCATCTCTCACTCTCCAGAAGGTCGAAGAATTTTCACCAATATGTCGGTTCACGAGAACCTGCAGCTGGGTGCCTATATCCGGAAGGATCAGGAGATCCACAAGGACATGGAAGCGATCTTGGACCGATTCCCTCGCCTGCGAGAGCGGTTCAAGCAGAACGCAGGAACGATGAGCGGCGGAGAGCAGCAGATGCTCGCGATTGGACGCGCCCTTATGTCCCGACCCGATCTCGTGTTGCTCGACGAACCCAGCCTCGGTCTGGCTCCGAACTTGGTCACTGAGATCTTCAACATCGTTCTAGACCTCAACAAGGAAGGGCGAACGATCCTGATCGTTGAGCAGAATGCCAACCGAGCCCTCGAAATTGCGCACCGAGCCTACGTTCTTGAGACGGGTTCGATCGTGCTTAGCGATACTGGAAAGGCACTCCTTTCCAACCCCAAGGTCAAAGAGGCCTACCTCGGCGGCTAGGGCAGAGCCGAACTTTGTCACAAGGATTTATTCGTGGAGACCACTTCCCTCAAAACGCTTCGGTTTGAGCCAATCCAAGAGAGCCAGATACCGGCGATCCTGGAAATTGAAAAGGTCTCCAACACGGCTCCCTGGTCAGAGCGAAGTTTCCGCAATGAACTTGGCCACCCACACGGAATTTTCCTTGTCGCAATCTTGCAGGGTGAAGTGGTGGCTTACGGCGGCGTTTGGCTGGTTATCGACGAAGCGCACGTCACCACAATCGCAGTTTCTCCGGACTATCGCCGTCAAGGCATTGCACGTCGACTGATGTCTGAACTCCTCGTAAAGGCCAAAGCGGAGGGCATGGTTTGCTCGACACTTGAGGTCCGAGCCAGTAACGAAGCGGCGATAAAACTCTACGAAAGCTTTGGATACACCATTGCCGCGACACGAAAGAAATACTATCCAGACAATCAGGAAGACGCGGTAGTAATGTGGCTGTACGACCTCTCCTCGTGGGAGCCGCCTCGCCTTTGAAGTTGTTTGACAAGCCGCTACTCGCAGTGGAATCCAGCTGTGATGAAACAAGCGCGGCCGTCATTTTGGGTCGGACCATCTTATCTAGCGTCGTCTCCAGTCAAATTGAGATGCACCAAAAGTGGGGTGGAGTCGTTCCGGAAGCCGCCGCCAGAGCTCACGTCGAAGCAATCATTCCCGTGATCTCGGATGCCATTCAACAGTCTGGATTTGCGATTTCCGAGCTTGGCGCGATTGCGGTAACCAATCGCCCTGGGTTGGTTGGAGCGCTGAGCGTCGGCGCCACGGCAGCCAAGGCTCTGGCCTTTAGCCTGAAGATCCCCCTGATTGGGATCCATCATCTCGAAGGACATCTGCTCAGTACGCTCGCCTTAGCAGAGCCACCACCTTTTCCTCACGCCTGCCTCATCGTTTCTGGTGGACATACGGAGCTCGTGGCGGTTCAGGAACCTGGCGTCTATAAGATATTGGGAGAGACTCGTGATGACGCGGCTGGTGAAGCGTTTGATAAAGGAGCGCGGCTGCTGGGTCTCGGTTATCCAGGCGGTTATGCCATTCAACAGGCTGCGGTGGGCGGAAATCCCCGTCGATACGCACTGCCGAAAGGGTTATCCGGAGACACGATTGATTTCAGCTTCAGCGGATTAAAGACCGCGGTTCTAAGGCTGACCGAGAAGGAGGGTGCAAACCTCGATATTCGAGACGCGGCCGCCTCACTACAAGAAGCCATTGTAAACGTCTTGGCAGAACGCGCCATGAGGGCTGTGGATCGAATGAATTTCACTTCCCTAACCCTAGTCGGTGGAGTTGCCGCGAACTTAGCGTTGCGAGAACGACTAGCCCAGCTGTGTTCGGCAAACGGATTTGGCTTCTATCCGGCTCCTCTGGCTCTGTGTACGGATAACGCCGCCATGATTGGCTTAGCGGCATCAACTCGACTCGCGCGAGGGGAAGACGATTCGTACGACTTGGATGTGTTCCCGAATGCCGAGCTCTGACCCTTTTCGCCCTATCGTCAGATGCGTCTGTCACGAACGTTCCTTCGAGGAGCTGAAGGCGTCTGGACTTCAATCTGTTGAGGCTATCGCGGCCGCTTACGGATGTTCGACCTCTTGTGGCCTCTGTCGACCCTATATCGAGAAGATGCTGGAAACTGGCGAGACTTCGTTTGCCGTTCTTGACATTCCCTTTGCATAGCTTCTGTCAACCATCATTTGAACCCAGGTTGAGCGAGCCCACTGTTGGTTGGACGGGTATCTTGATAGCTTCTAATGGGATTCGTTCAGCGCACGAAAACCTGCGGCGAGCTTCGAGCTGCGCACGCAGGTCAGCAGGTTTCACTCAACGGATGGGCTCACAAGGTCCGGGACTTAGGCGGCGTCGTGTTTATCGATCTTCGAGATCGCAACGGCATCGTCCAGCTCACGCTTGATCCTGCCAATCTGCCAAATCTTTCCCAAATTCGTCCCGAGTCCTGTTTGAGCGTCACCGGCGCAGTTAAGGTCCGGGCGGATGAGACCAAGAACCCGAAGATGGCGACGGGAGATGTCGAGGTCATCGTGACTTCATACAGCATTCTAGGCGCCGCCAAACCGCTTCCGTTCCCGCTCAGCGATGAAGAGCAGATGGATTCGGTAAACGAAGAGCTGCGAATCAAGTATCGGTACCTCGACCTTCGACGCCCGGTGATGCATCGCCGCATGGCAGTTCGTGCGGCCGCCCTTCGACGCATTCGCGCGTTCCTTGAGACACAGGACTTTCTCGAAGTCGAAACTCCGATCATCACCAAGTCCACTCCAGAAGGAGCACGCGATTACCTGGTCCCCTACCGACTCGAAGCCGGTCTGTGGTACGCCCTGCCCCAAAGTCCTCAGCAGTACAAGCAGATGCTGATGGTGGCCGGCATTGACCGTTATTATCAGATTGCAAAGTGCTTCCGGGACGAGAGTTCGCGTGCAGACCGTCAGCCTGAATTCACTCAGCTCGACATGGAAATGTCTTTTGTGACTCAAGAGGACATCCTCAACCTCACAGAGTCTCTTCTGACCAATGTTGTTAATGGGCTCATCGACGAATTCCAGCTTGACAAGGAGAAGATCGAGCCGTTCGAGAGAATCACTTACGACCAGGCGCTGTACCTGTATGGTTGCGACAAGCCGGACCTGCGATTCGGACTTCAGCTGTTCGATCTCACCTCGACGGTCGCCGGCACCGAGTTTGGTGTCTTCAAGGCAACAATCGAGTCTGGCGGCGTCATCCGAGGGGTTCGCTATCCAGGTGGCTCCAACCTTTCACGCAAGGAAGTTGGCGTGGTTGAGGAGTTCTGCAAGGAGTTGGGGGCAAAAGGGATGGCGTCCTTCTACGTGGAAGCACCAGCCGCAGATGCGCCAGCTGATGCCTTCGTAAGCTCCAAAGGGCTCGCCGTGCGAGGTGGCATTTCCAAGTTCTTCACTCATGAAGAACTCGAGGCGATTCTCGAAAAGGCTCAAGCGGAAGCGGGTGATCTGCTGTGCTTCATTGCGGACCACTATGCCGCGGCGAATAGCGTGCTCTATCGGCTTCGGCTTGAAATTGGCAACCGATGCGGTCTCCGCGATCCTCGCAAACTGAAGTATGGCTGGGTTCTGGATTTCCCCCTTGTGGAGTGGGATGCCGAATCGGGCCGATGGAGCCCTTCGCATCACCCTTTCACAGCCCCCAAGGACGAGGACCTCATCTATCTGGACACCGACCCAGGTCGAATTCGAGCGGACTGTTACGACATCGTTCTCAACGGTGTGGAAGTTGCCAGCGGCTCCATTCGAATTCACCGAACCGATGTACAGGCTCGTATCTTTACTCTCCTGGGAATTGACGAAAAGACTCAACAGGAGCGGTTCGGCCACATGTTGGAAGCGTTCTCCTTTGGTGCGCCTCCCCACGGCGGCATCGCGCCGGGTATCGACCGCTTGGTGATGGCGCTTACGGATACAGAAAATATCCGCGAAGTGATCGCCTTCCCCAAGACTGGAAGTGGCTACGATCCACTGATGGACGCCCCAAGCACCATCGACGCTCAGCAGTGGGCAGAGTTGGGTCTGCGACAGACCAAGTAAGTCCGGTCGTGGCTAGCGCAAGGGCGGAGTTGATACACCGCCCTTTTTCCTTCTCTCTCAATAAATTCGATTCTCAACCGGGTTCCATCCGCCTGCCCAAAGAATTTAGTTGCCCGTAGAAGCAACATCAATCGAGGCTGAAAGTTTCATTCGTCGTGCAATGCAATAAAACGCGTTAACCTATAATGAAAGGTGATGTTGGCAGCGTTGCTTCTCACCGTTTCTCGTCTTCCCCAAACCCCAATTCACCTCACCGTTGATGAGGCAAATCAGATTGGACTGATCTCTCCGTACATCTACGGCTCCAACGAGGGTGATTGGGCAGCAGTTCCCCGTCATCTCACCTTTGGGCGTCAGGGTGGCAACCGCATGACCGCCTATAACTGGGAGAACAATGCAAGCAATGCAGGAAGCGACTACCGCAACCAGAGCGATTCCTATTTAGGTGGCGGCGATATCCCAGGTGAAGTTCCGCGCAAAGCGGTTGCGGAAGCTCAGGAAGCGGGAGCATCGTTCCTTGTGACGATTCCCCTTGCCGGATATGTATCCGCCGACAAGCGTGGGGATGGAGACGTCAACCAAACTCCAAACTACCTTCAGACTCGCTTTAATCGGTCCCTTCCGAAGAAGCCCAGCGCTTTTACGTATCCACCCAACCTAACCGATGGCGTTGTCTATCAGGACGAGTTTGTCTCCTGGCTTGAGCACAAATTCCAGAATAGGCAGGAGTCCGCCAACATTTGGTACAGCTTGGATAACGAACCGGATTTGTGGGGCAGCACCCACTCGCGCATCCATCCAGAAAAGCCAACCTACGCTGAGATTGTCGAGAAGAGCGTCTCCATGTCCAAGGCAATCAAGGCAGTTGCGCCGAGGACGCTGATCTTTGGTCCGGCAAGTTATGGCTGGGGCGGCTATGTCAACTTCCAGGGCGCTCCCGATGCCGCGGGCAGGGACTTTTTGGAGTTCTACCTGTCGAGCCTCAAGCAGGCTGACACAGTGTCTGGAAAGCGGCTCCTCGATGTCCTCGATCTTCACTGGTATCCCGAGGTCTATGGGGATGGTAAGCGAATTGTGGAGCAGTTGGCCACTCCCGGTATCGCCAAAGCACGCATGCAGTCGACTCGATCCCTTTGGGATCCAACTTTTGTCGAGGACAGTTGGATCGCGAAGAGCATCGGCGGTGTTCCCATCAACCTCATTCCCAGGATGAAGGACAAGATCGCCCGATGCTATCCGGGGACGAAGCTGGCATTTACCGAGTATCAGTACGGCGGCGGAAATGACATCTCGGGAGCAATCGCTCAAGCCGATGCACTCGGGATATTTGGTCGAGAGGGTGTGTTTGCGGCAGCTCTTTGGCCGTTGTCGGGAGACAGTTCCTTTGTGCACGCGGGCTTCGATGCTTTTCGGAACTACGATGGAGCCGGCGGGCACTTCGGGGAGGTCGAGTTGAAGGTCACCAACCCAGACCCGGCGTTCCTCGGGTGCTATGCAAGCACTTCAGCAAAGACCCATCGGATCGTCATCATTCTTACAAATCAGAAGTCGACTTCCGTGATGGCCAATCTTGCACTCAAGAATGGATCGCATGGATCAATGCGCCAGTTCTCCTTGACTTCAGCCAAGGCACAGCTAGTACCGGGCACCTTTGCGGAGAAAACAGAGTCCGCCCTGCACCTGCAACTTCCTCCGCTTAGCGTCGACGTTATTGAGCTCAAGTAGTGGCGGCGCAATTCCAACGGCCAACTCCTGTAACGTTCATATCGCCGAAAAGCCTATCGGCAGCGTAACAACGAAGTCAGATATGTACGACACTGAGCTTGTTGATCTTCACAAACGATGAATCAAATAGATCTATAATGTCTTTCGAGAAAGTACTTTACTTTTTTTGGGGGCATGTTACCATTCACTCACGATGAAAGTTATTGTTGTTCTATTCGCGATGCTTTTCGCTACGCTGGGTTTTTCTCAGACCACTTTCGATATTCAGTACCAGTTGTCAGGTGTTTGGCTTGGCGCTGGTGGGCAGTCTGCATTCATTGCCCAAGCACATGGTGCGGCCGCTAGTACGGGCAGCGATTCTGAATCGCTACAATTTCGCTTTGTTTGTTATTATCCGAGCGCCGACTCTCTGGACGTACCAGTTGGGCATGGCGTTGCGACGGTGAATATAGACGAGGAGTCAGACACTGCAGCATTGATTATTGGCTCTACGGGATCTGCTTCTGCGACAGCGACATGTGGAGAAACGACATGCCACTCTTCCAAATCTAGTGGTGGAACCGATCCTGAATCTGACGGACCAGTGCTACTTACTGGGATCGGAGCAGTAGGCTCTGCTTTAAGCTGGACATACGACGCATCAAACGCACGCTGGGTAGGTACTGAGTCGCTCCTTACAATTTCCATAAGCCTTTCAGCTAGTTACACCCCTGCTGGAAGCGGCGATTCGCGCGATCAATCCAGCGCAAAAGGCACAATCTCGCCGGGTTCGATGGGGCTTATAACCAGTAACTCAATCACTGTCACACAGTAGTGAATCGTAAAGCGACCAGCTTGGTAAATCAGGATCATTCTATTAGTTTGCGGACTGGAGAGGACCATCATGACGCTACTTGCTATCCTAGTTCTTGTTGCCGCTCAGGAATCGCCTAGGGTATTGAATGCCTGTGATCAAGCACTGGTCATTTCCAGCCAGGGTTCCAAGCAGGTTGTAGTCGCCGAGCCGCTCAAATACCAACTTGTCTTCCTTGACCCCAAAGGCAGTAGCGAAAACGCGCAGGTTGCCGCTTTGGCAACCGCGCTGAACGCATCCGCAATAGAGTTAGGCAATATAACCAGTATCGTGCAGACCTCGAACGACCTGAGGCGAATTAGAGGTGCGCATTCATCTACCAGAGCCAAATGGATAAGCAACACTCTTGAGAGTATCGGAGCCTATAGAACAAAGGCTCTCGCGGGGCGTTCCGTGTCAGAGTCCTTTGTGCAGGATGTAGAGCGAGTCGCCAATGCACAGGAAGAATTCAGGGCGGGCAGGCTATCGGCCGATAGGCTCGGCAACTTCGGGAGCATCTACTTGTTACCTTCTGAAGCTTTTGCAGAGCGGCTTCTGAAGCGCATCGGGATCGATAAAATTGCATCCCAGCCAACCGGCTCGGTCTCGATATGGGAGGATTTTCCCGTCGCCGGAACCGATCCCCTGCCATCGCATGAAGACCTTGACTCGGGCTACTTTCTGGAGCGTTCAAGGGTCAAGATGCCCGAATTCTCGGTTCAGTTTGCCGGAATAGTAGCGGCATTGGGCTATGGGGATGAACTGAATTCGGAATCCTCTGACAGCCGACTGGCCAAGACACGAGTACGCGTGGCTCATACCACAAACGCGGTTATTATTTCGGTCGAGGCATTCGATGACAAAGGACAACGGGTTCTAAGAGTGAATTTCACTTCCTCCCCGACGGGTGTAGTTCTCAGTGACAAGGCAATCCTCAGCCGATTTGTGAATCGCGATGTCTCAGACGATGCCCCTCTTAGGCAGGAATCCGCCGCAGCAGCCGCTTACGAGCGTACCGGCAATGCCAAATTGCCTCAATGGCTGCTTCAGCCTGATAGGTACGAGCCATTAGATCTATTTGTGCGGGATGCAATTGTCGGATTGCAGCGGCGAGAACCTTCAAAAAAGTGCTTCGCGGCTTGTGTATCGGATGGACTTTGGAGGACAGCGCTGCCTTGCATAGATGGAACTCGCATCAACGTTGCAGCCCTCAAGGCTGAACTAGAAGCTTGGCTTCCCTACGAAAGGGTTGAAACTGCGAGTGCGGTGGTGTTTCGCCCTGAAGATTCGGAGGGAGATCTCATGCAGCGATCGAGCCGAAAGGCGCTCGCTCAGTTCGCGAAAAGTATGCTCCGTTCGCCGGACTTCAGGAACGTGGCGGCGCTATTTCACAACTCTGGTCCTGTCCAACGATCTCTGGATTCAACCTGGATAAGGCTCGTGCAAAGCCCCCGCGAGGTTCCGCTTGGAATAGATGCATCAAGGCAGTTCTTTTGGCTGTTGGGCGCATTATCGGATGATGCGTGGTCATCCCTAGTGCTTCGAGGATCTGACACTATCGGTCGACTGGGAATTGAGAGTTCAGTCAGCACCTACGTGCGAACTGACAGTTCCATCCAATTAGTATCGCGGTTTCCACTGCCTGATGTGTTTAAATTTGCACCAGAAAACATTCCGAACGGAGTAACCGGAGAATGTTTGATAGAAGTGCTGTCTAAACCTCAGAGACTCGTGAAGATCTTTACAAGCGGAAAGCAGATTCCGGACGGTTGGGATGCATTTAGGGG
Organism: uncultured Armatimonadota bacterium; assembly: GCA_903927025.1. Classification (GTDB taxonomy): domain Bacteria; phylum Armatimonadota; class Fimbriimonadia; order Fimbriimonadales; family Fimbriimonadaceae; genus Fimbriimonas. The sequence continues at coordinate 16,118 of CAIYLG010000053.1, read as the reverse complement.
CTTCGGAGCACTGCTTTGCCCGGCTGAGCTGGTCAGAAAAAAGGAGGATGGATCGTTGTTCTTTACGCTTTCACGCACCGAAGCTGAAAAACGGCTGGAAAACATACAGATTCTCCTAGCTTCTAGAACATCGTACGAAGTCCGCATCCATCTGACGCCTGACAAGATTATCTCCCAAATCGTACACGGTACCATCGCGCCCGAAGAAGCCGCCATTCGTTATATGGACCTTACTGCTGCCCAAAAGGATGAAGCGTGGGAGTCTGGTCGCAGAGCGGCGTTTGATTACGTTCAGTCCCTTCGTGAAACGGATATGTCCGAGTTCAAGCGAAAAAAGGGTGTCCAGGGAACCACGATTCACCCCAATTAAGCGGCGATCCAAATGAATCTCCGAGTTGGACTTGGGATATGTATCTCCCAAGTCCAACCACCGAGCATTACCAGGCGTAATGCTCGGGAGATGTCTTGTAGCCTGGGAAGATCTCGTCGAGTTTGGCGAGGACTTCGGCGTCAAGCTTGATCTCGACGGCTCGGATCGATTCGTCGAGCTGAGCGATGGTACGAGGGCCGACGATGGGGGCGGTGACGACTTTCTGGTGTAGAAGCCAGGCTAGGGCGACATCAGCCGGTCTCTCTCCGATTTCGTCGCAGAGCGCTTCCCACTTCTCTAGCTTGTCACGGTTCTTTTCGATGGCAGCCTTCACGTGGTCGCTTCCTCGTCGTCCGGTGAGATCGCCTTTCAGAACGCCACCAAGCAGGCCTCCTCCGAGGGGGCTCCAAGGGATCAATCCGAGGCCGTAATCCTCGCAGGCCGGAACCACTTCCATTTCGACGGTTCGGGCGTTCAGGTTATAGAGTGACTGCTCGCAGACAAGGCCGAGGAAGTTTCGGCTCTTGGCGATTTCATTGGCTTTCGAAATGTGCCATCCGCCAAAGTTGCTGCTGCCGGCGTAGATGATCTTGCCCTGCTGAACAAGTACTTCATAAGCCTGCCAGATCTCTTCCCATGGAGCTTCTCGGAAGACGTGGTGCATCTGATACAGGTCAATGTAATCCGTCTGCATTCGCTTAAGCGAGGCTTCGCATGCGCGTCGAATGTGGAGTGCGCTGAGCCGGCTGGTGTTGGGCCAATCTCCCATGTCGCCATACGCTTTGGTGGCAAGGACGACCTTTTCGCGGCGGCCGCCACCAAGGGCAAACCATCGCCCGATGATCTGCTCCGTGATTCCTTCCCCTTTCTTCCATCCGTAAACGTCGGCGGTGTCGAAGAAGTTGATCCCAAGCTCTAGGGCTCGGTCCATGATTGCAAAGCTGTCTTCCTCGGTGGTCTGCGGGCCAAAGTTCATGGTTCCCAGACAAAGGCGGCTAACTTTCAGGCCTGTTCGGCCGAGCATCGTATATTCCATGTTGTGAGTTCGTTCTCCTAATCAATTGCAAGAGTCGATTCCTTCATCGACCCAAAGCCGTACAAAAAGAATGTGTCGGTCCGACTGACTTGCGCGATCCATCCCAAGTCTGCCAATCGCTCCTGAAGGGTATCTGGTTGGTAGAAAACCTTGTAGATGCGGAATTCCCTGCCATCGTTAAGCCTTCTCACCAGAGTCTCTGAATCATCTTCGTCAGGAAGCACGTGATCAGCGGCAGTGGACTGCGGTTCCTTAATGGAATCTATGAAAAACACTTGGCCAGACGGTTTGAGAGACTTGGTCACGAGACTCCAGAAATCTTCAAATCGATCCGACGGGACGTGAGACAGCCAAAAGCCAAAGAAGATAAATTCGTACAGCCTATCTGGCTGGAAGTCGAAAATATTGGCGTGTACCCATCGGATGGAGGGATCGGGATTTCGGGCCGCGTTGAGGGAGAGCATCTCCTCAGAGGCGTCAACTACGGTCAGGCTAGCGGACGATTTGGCAAGATACTCCGTCCATAGCCCGGTTCCTCCCGCAAACTCAAGCACTTCCCCAAACGGGGCTTGAGTGTTGAGCTTTCCGCGCAGCTCTTCAACCTCTTTAGACCATTGCAGGGTGTGTTCAAGCCCTCGATCGTATCGGCCCTTCCGGAGGAACCACTCGTCGTATTCTGCTGCTCGGGCTCGGTAATACTCTGCCTGCTCTGCGAGCAGCGCCGATTGAATATTCACTTCCCCCACGGGCATCTGTTTACCTGCGATCTCTTCCCCAGCAGCTACTTTTTGGGGAGATATAGGCTTAAGGCGGCAATGGCTGCCAAGATCAGGATCAAGCTAGTGAACTGTTTCTGAGGAATTCGGGGAAGCAGCCATTTCCCTCCAAACGCTCCCACCACAATTACGGGAAACATCGCCAAGTTGAACAGCAGGGTTGGGCCCGTAATCATTGGCATAGACGGGTGCCTCACTGTAAGAATCAGCAAAAGCGGAATTTTGGACAGGTTGAAGATGAAGAAATACCAAGCGCTGGTTCCCATCAGCTGTTCTTTAGGCATTCCCGTCGCCGTCATATAGATCGCCATCACGGGTCCCGCAGCGTTAGATACCATTGTGCTGAACCCTGCAACGAGTCCTGTCAAGGCTCTTCCTTCCGGAGATGTTGGGACTAGACGGTCGCCCAGCTTGCCCCTTAGTAGGCTCAAGCCCAGCATCACCAACACCATCGTGCCAATGAGTGGGCCAAGAAAGTCATGCTTGGATTTGTGGTCCAGCCAATAGTCCAACAGAACCGTTCCCAATATGAGCCCAGTAACGACCCACGGAGCGAGACGCTTGAGGTGTTCCCACTTACAGTTCGCCCGGTAGAAGGCGACCGCAAAGCAGTCTCCGACAACCAGCATGGGAATCGTGGCTCCTAAAGATAGCTGAGGGCCGAAAACGATGGCCATGAGAGGCACCATCAGAATGCCTGTGCCGGGAACTCCCGTCTTGGAAAAGCCAATGATGAAAGCCGCGACAGCGCCTAAAACGTACTGGAGGGCTTCCAAATGCACGCCAAACAGTATGCCGCAGTCGTAGCAAAAAACTAGAGCCCGGCAGCCAGTCCGTTGGGAGTTCCAACTCCGGTGGCGAAGCTCCACGGAGACCCAGCTTTGTAGGGGCCGGCGCTTCCTGAAGTGATCGCATGAACAGAGGAGCTTCCTGCAAGGCTGTAGAGCTTCTTATTGAAATCCTGTGAGCTGCTGAATGCCTTTCCTGATGCGTTTACGATCCCGGCAACGATGGGACAGGCAACGCTGGTTCCTCCAGCAACGAACCACCCTTGAAATCCTTGATAGGCATAACTGTCGTAAACGGCGACACCAGTGTTTGGGTCCGCAACGGCGCAAATATCGACCCCGCCCCGGTACAGACCAATTTTCGAGTAATAGCCATCTTGGAAGACGGGGCGCGGCTCATGGGCGCTAGGGCCACAGCCCATATCTGCCCAGACCGACTCCGAAACCCATGCGCCTAGTGTGTCAGTCGCTAGGGTTGTTCCACCAACAGAAACCACATTGCTCGAGAGCGCAGGATACAGACGGGCGGCGGCGGAGTCGCCGGAAGCTGAGAAAAACACGACGCCGGGCTGCGTGAACGCCGCGTCGTAATTGACGTAGTAGCACGAGGTTTCCGTTCCGCCGAAACTGGTGGAAACCTGCTTGACTCCAGGTAAAGCCTTGGCAACACGAATTGCTGCGACGATGTCCGAGAAGGAGCTTGTCGCCGCTTCCACAAGATAAATCTTTGCGCCCGGTGCCATTGCATGCGCCCACTCAATGTCGATGGCCATCTCTTGAGACCAACCACCGTTGTTTACGGGCTGCTTGCCGGTGGCATAAACCATTTGAAGCACCTGGTTCGTGCTGGCCAATATATTTGTTGACGGTTCAGTAGGAAGCCCGAAGCTGGAGGCGAACGTGTTGAAATCCGCTAAAGCGGTTGGATAGTTGTAGGCATCAACGATCGCAATGGCACCGGAGCCTCCCAATGGATACGACCCAACGCCGTAGGCCTGTGCAATCTTTGCTGGGGCATATCCGTTTGCGCCGCCCAGGGCTGGAGAGACACTTCCCAGCGAAATGACATGATTGGTATGGACTCGATATCCCAAGTCTTCCTGGGTCTCCCTTGACGTCGGAGGGACAAAAACGTTTCGCGTTTGAGCGGCCACCTGCAAAGAGGGGATGGAGACAGCAGGCAGGGCTACCGCATTGCACACGGGATCAGTCGCGTAAGGTGGTCTTCCTCCAGACGTGGTGTACGCAGCGGAATGACTCCCTCCACCCCCGCATCCAGGTGCCAAAAGCACGATGGCCAACAGCCCTAAAGATGTGGCGATTGGAAGGATTCGATTCAATCTTGGGCAGTGAAGTTCCCGGGAGTGCTTGAGCTTCATAGTTACCGACAAATTCTGGGATGATCAGTTAGACGACGCATTGGAGATATTCGTCTTGCGCTGCGAAAAAATCCATGCTTCACAATGAAGGCATGATCACTGTTGTTGGCGGCGGCTTTGCCGGCGTCGAGGCCGCTTGGGCCATTGCGAACTCTGGGATTCCCGTTAGGCTTTTCGAAATGCGCCCAAAGACGCAGACCGGTGCCCACAAGACAGAGTTCTTGGCCGAGTTGGTTTGCTCGAACTCATTTAAGTCTAAGCTGCCAACGTCTCCAGCGGGGCAACTCAAAGCAGAAATGACCGCACTTGGCTCCTTAATTCTTCCAACGGCGGAACTGCATACCGTCCCAGGAGGAGAAGCGCTCTGTGTGGATCGAGATGAATTCGCTCAGGCAGTGACGGCGAAGATCTCGTCACATCCGCTGATTGAAATCGTTCGAGAGGAGTTCACGCCGGAAATGGCGGCTGACCTGCTCTCGGCGAATAAGCCACTGATCATCGCGACTGGGCCTCTCACGAGCAAGCCGCTTGGCGAGTGGCTCGCGAAGCTGACGGGGAGAAATCACCTCTATTTTTATGATGCGGTCAGTCCAACTGTCGACGCAAGCACACTGGACATGAGCGTTGTGTTTGCCCAGAGTCGTTACGACAAAGGCGGAGATGACTATCTCAACTGTCCGTTTGAAAAGGACAGCTATCTTGCCTTTGTGGATGCCTTGGTTCATGCAGAACGTGCACTGCCCCACGGTGCATCTGCCGACGATGAGACACTTGAGAAAATCAAGTACTTTGCCGGCTGCACTCCGATCGAGGCGATCGCAGAAGGGGGGCCGCGCTCCCTGGCATTTGGCAACTTCAAGCCGGTGGGGCTCACGGATCCGAGGACTGGCAGGCGTCCATACGCCGCGCTTCAGCTTCGACCTGAAAACTCTGAGAAGACCCTGTACTCCCTAGTCGCCTGTCAGAACCGACTCAAGTGGGGCGAGCAAAAGCGAATCTTTCAAATGGTTCCAGGGCTTGAGAATGCGGAGTTCGTTCGGTTTGGTGTGATCCACAGAAATACCTATATTGATTCGCCGAAGGTGCTGACGCCTTGGCTTGAATTCCAAGAATATCCGGGGCTCTATCTTGCTGGACAGATCACCGGCGTGGAAGGATATGTCGAATCTGCCGCGATGGGGATCTACGTTGGAATCAACGCAGCGCGGATTGCCAAGGGGCTGTATCCCGTTCAACCCCCTCGGACCACAGCTTATGGGGCGCTGGTTGCGCACCTGCAGGATGCCACACCGAGAGAGTTCGCCCCGATGAACATCAACTGGGGACTGTTCCCTGACCCTGAAACTCCGATTAAGGACAAGCAGGTCAAGCGGCAGTGGAAGCTGGAGCAGGCACAGCAGGGACTCGCATCCTGGCAAGATGCTCTAGCCATAGCCTCTGCGTAGATACAGCTAAATGGTTGAGCTAGCCAAGTACGAAGCGCTCCGAGAGAGACCGCCTGGACGTCCAGTGATGCACCAGCGGTGGCGCTCGTTGCTGTTTGCTCACCTTAGCCTCAAACCAGAAGTGATTCAGTGTCTTCTGCCAAAGGAGCTCACTGTGGATACTTATCCTGATGACTCTGGCAACGAGCAGGCGTGGCTCGGGCTAGTTCCTTTTCGCATGGAAGGGGTGACTCCACGCCATATCCCCGAGATTCCCGGAATTCACGCCTTCCCCGAGACGAACATCCGAACCTATGTCCATAGAGATGCGCAGGAACCTGGAGTTTGGTTTTTCAGTTTAGATGCGGCGAATACTCTGGCCTGCAAGATTGCACGAAAGTTCTTCCACCTTCCCTACTTCGAAGCAAGAATGAGTGTTCAGGAGTCACCCTCGGGAATCGCGTATCGATCTTCAAGGCGAAGCGGTGGCGCGACATGCGAAGCGAACTGCGTCCCAGTGGGTGACCTTTTCAGCGCAGAGCCGGGCACGCTGGAATTCTTTCTGGCTGAGCGGTACTTGCTCTATTCGAGGTCACCAAGGGGAATCCATACGGGGCGTGTCTTTCACACGCCATATCGCCTTCAGCGCCTGGAATCTGTGTCCATTAAGGAAACTCTTGTGGAGGCCGCCGAGATTCCGTCGAAGCCGTTTCACCATTATCTGTTCAGCCCAGGCGTTGACGTTGACGTCTATCGGCTCAGTCCTTCTCTGCGAGTAGGATAGCTAGGTCGCCGCTGTTTGGTACTCGCTTCAAAAGGTCCTTTATCGTCGTGGTCTGCTCCATCGTCAGTGCCTTGAGCTTCGGGTTGTGCTTTAGAATCTCGCGCAGGGCAACTGTAGTGATCTCGCGAATTCTTTCCTCCTGCTTTAGGTTGGAGAGCCTAGCCTGGCGCGTGGGCAACACGCTTAGGAGGAGAAGGAAGAATACGCAGACCGCGCCGATGGCACCTTTCGTCGCAAATTCGTGAAGCGTGCCAGCGGAAAAGACGGCGACTGGAACTAAGGCTCCGACGCTGGCGAGTGCCATCCATGCCAATCGCGGATAGACTCCTAGTTGACCTCGCGCCTCGAACTGCTCTCTGGCCACTCGCAGTACTGCGGAGATCGACCGCATCGACGGGTCGCTCACGCACTTATCGTACAGGTCTTGAATCTCTGGAATGGAGAGTCCATGGTATTTGCCATACCCTCCGCCGCGTCCTTCGGAATCGACCATCAGGCACTCCAAGCCGTACGTCGCGGTAAGGCATCGCTGAGCATGATTTCAAACGCCAAATGAGGAACCTCGTACGCTCCGAGTGATCGCAGGTGGGGATTCATGATTTGCGCGTCAAAGATCGTGAACCCCAAGTCCTCGCATCTGCTCACCAGCGCCCAAAGAGCAAGCTTGGAAGCGTCAGTCTTGCGGTGGAACATCGATTCTGCACAAAAGCAGGATCCAAGGGCCACACCGTAGGCGCCTCCAGCAAGTTCACCGTCCATCCAGCACTCTACGCTGTGTGCCCAGCCTTCGATGTGTGCCTGCCCGTAAGCACGAATGAAGTCTTCACTGAGCCAGTTATCAGTGGGGCGGAAGCACCCGCGCATGACGGCTTCGAACTGAGTATCAAAGGTTATTTGGTAGTCATGCCGCCGGATTCGCTTTTCAAGCGACCTGCTGACGTGGATTCCCTCAATCGGGAAAAGGCACCTCTTGCGTGGCTGAAACCACTCGACGGAACCATCGTCCATGGTCATTGGGAACGCGCCACGCTCGTAGCCGTAACGAAGGAGCCAAGGAGTGAGTTCTTCTCCTAGCATCTGTTTGGAGCTCCACGGTTAGTACGACACACTACTGTGTTGGCGAAAGCCGAGGCCGCAAACATCTTGTTGCCTGATTTTTGGATGCCGTGCGCGGCAACCCTTTCGCCTATCCATTTTTGCGATCTGTGCTCAGTCAACTCGTCCCGATCCTGGTGTTTCCATCCGCAGAAACTGCGATGGTTAGATGGTACAACGATGGCATGACGGCGACGGAACTCCTTACGATTCAACTTGCAGACGCTTCTTATCAAATCGAGAAGGTTTTAGAGGGGGTTCAGGAGGGGCAATTGGACGTGAAGCTTTGCCCAACATCAATGTCCATACGTCAGCAGATCGAGCATCTCTGCGAGGTTTACACTGCCGTTGATGAAGAGTCTCGCGGTCTCAAGCATGCCTGGGGTGAATATGTCATCCAGTACGACTCCTTCGATGAACTGAAGACGAAGTTTAACGGGCTGCGCGCTAAAGCTCTGGGCCTAGTCGCCAATCCAGCCAGTTCCGAGGCATTTGAGCTTGCCTCGGCCTTTATGGTTGGACATGAGTACTACCACGTTGGACAGATTGCCTCGTTGCGAATTGCCACCGAGCCCACATGGAATCCCTACTCGATCTACCGTCACGGCTGATTGGGTAAAGCTGACTCGATAAGTTCGGCGAGGTATACTCCCCGTCGCTACCCATCTCACACGAGTGCGGTTGCGCGACCGGGTCCCCGAGAAATCGTGGGGTGTCAGCGCAAAAATCAAACCGCCTCGGAGGAAAAACCTGGAGGAAGAATATGGCTCAGCTCAGCATGAAAGAGCTTCTTGAATCCGGTGTCCATTTTGGTCACCAGACGCGACGTTGGAATCCGAAGATGAAGCGCTACATTTACGGCGCTCGAAACGGAATCTACATCATCGATCTTCATCAGACGATTAAGCTGTTCGAAGACGCCCTCAACTACGTCAAGAAGGTCGTCGAAGATGGCGGAACCGTCCTCTTCGTTGGTACGAAGAAGCAGGCTCAGGCTGCCGTTAAAGAGGCTGCCGAGCGAAGCGGACAGTACTTCATCAGCGAGCGATGGCTCGGCGGAACCCTCACGAACTGGAAGACAATTCAGGGTCGAGTCGGTCGTCTTAAAGAACTCGACCGAATGGAAGCCGAAGGCTACTTCGATCGATTGCCGAAGAAGGAAGCGCTCAAGCGACGCGAAGAGCGAGATGAGCTGCAAAAGTTCCTTGGCGGAATTAGAAACATGGCGGCTGCCCCAACCATCATGTTCATCGTTGACCTAAACAAAGAATCGATTGCGGTAAAGGAAGCCAAGAAGCTTGGTATCCCCATCGTCGCCATTGTGGACACGAACTGTGATCCTGATCTTGCCGATGTCGTGATTCCTGGCAACGACGACGCCATCCGAGCGATTCGACTCGTGACGCAGAAGGTCAGTGACGTCATCCTTGAAGCTCGCCCGCTCAGCGATGCTGTTACCGAAGGTACGGTTGCCGAAGGCACCGATCCTCTAGAAGCCGAGTCTGCTCTCGACTATGCGGCAACACCGCTCGACGCAGAACTGCTTCGCGCATTTGGCGCCGAAGAGGAATGATCTAGGGGCACGGCCCTTACCAACCTGGAAGGGAAACCCCAAGAGGGCGGTCCCTTCTGGGGCCGTGCCAAGAGAAACGATTTTTTAGGAGAAAGAAACATGGCAAATTACTCAGCGCAGGACGTTAAAAAGCTTCGCGAAGAGACAGACGCACCCATGATGGAGTGCAAAGCTGCCCTCGACGAGGCTGATGGTGACTTTGAAAAGGCGAAGAGCATTCTTCGAGAGAAGGGTAAGGCCGCCGCGGCAAAGCGAACTGACCGCACCACAGCCGCCGGCGTGGTCGCGGTAGCTGCAAATGCAGATTCCACAGTGGTTGCTGGAGTCGTCGTAGAGTGCGAGACAGACTTTGTTGCCCGAAACGATGATTTCGTTGCTCTCGTTCAAGAGATCGCCGAACTCGTGCGGGACAGTGAGACGGTTGACGTCGAGAAGCTGAAAGAGATCACGGATGGGGCTGTCGCCAAGATTCGTGAGAACATTAAGGTGACTCAGCACGTGCGCATCACGTCTGCCACGCCTATCTCAACTTACGTTCACCACGACCGAACCAAGGGTTCCATCGTTGTAAGCGAAGGTCCTTCCAGCGAGGCCGTCAGAAAGGTCGCGATTCAGATCGTTGCCTTCCCACCTGACGTGCTCAAGAAGGAAGACCTGTCCCAGGAGAAGCTCAATGCAGAGATCGAAATCGAGACTCAGCGAGCTGTCAACGAGGGCAAGGATGAGAAGCTGGCGAGAAACATCGCAACCGGTCGCGTGAATAAGGAATTCATTAAGCGTGCTGTTCTTTTGGAGCAGCCGTTCTATCTGGATCCCAGCAAGAGCGTTTCGCAGTACCTTGCTGAAGAAGCTAAGGGCACCGCTGTCACGTCGTTCACTTATCTCGCAGTCGGACAGGGCTCTTAAGAGTCCTGTCTGCGGTAAACCTGTATTTGAGGAGCAATGAATATCGAACGAAAAGCCTTTAAGCGCGTCCTGATCAAACTCAGCGGTGAGGCGCTTGCCGGCTCATTCGATAGTGGTCTCGATCCTGTCATCCTCAAATACATCGCCCACGAAATCGCGGCCGTATGCCAATCTGGCGTAGCGGTCGCGATTGTCGTCGGCGGTGGAAATTTTGTTCGAGGCGAAACCTTTTCTGTTGAAGGGGCAATCGACCGAACGGTTGCCGATCAAATGGGAATGCTTGGCACTCTGATGAATGCGCTTGCACTCCAATCTGCGCTTGAAAACGCAGGAGTTGAGACTCGTGTGCAGAGTGCCGTCAATGTGGCTCAAGTCGCCGAACCCTTCATCCGCCGCCGTGCCGTACGCCATCTTGAAAAGGGTCGTGCGGTAGTTTTTGCCGCAGGAACCGGAAATCCCTACTTCACAACAGATACGGCTGCGGTACTCAGGGGCCTCGAAATCAACGCTGAAGTTCTCATCAAGGCAACCAAGGTCGACGGGATTTACAACAAGGATCCCAAGAAGAACCCAGACGCAGTCCGGTATGACACCCTTGAGTACAGCGAAGCAATCGAACAGCGTCTCGGAGTCATGGATCAAACCGCTTTTACCATGTGCCGGGAACATAAGCTTCCGATTATCGTTTTAGATTTCAATCAACCGGGAAGCCTGGTGGATGCCTCCACTGGTGGAACATCCGGCACTCTCGTAGGAGGAGAATAACAATGGCAGTTCAAGACGTTATCAAAGACACAGAGCACCGCATGCAGGCCGCGGTAGATGCGATGAGGCACGACTTCTCCACTTATCGAACAGGACGGGCTTCTCCCGCTGTCCTTGAGCGAGTCCATGTGGACTACTACGGCACCGAAACGCCGATCAGCCAAATTGCGAATATCAGCATTCCAGAACCGCGCCAGCTTCTGATTCAGCCATACGAGAAGTCGATGGTGGTCACGATCGAGCGAGCGATCATGAAGAGCGACCTCGGCATCAACCCCGTGAACGATGGAACTGGCATTCGCCTGACCTTCCCTCAGATGACGGAAGATCGCCGAAAAGATATGGTGAAGCAGGTTCATGCGCGAACCGAGCAAGGTCGAATTTCCATCCGAAACGTTCGAAGAGATGGCATTGAGCAGCTTAAAGCTCTCGAGAAGAAGAAAGAGATCACTGAAGACGAAGTGAAAGGGCAGGAAGCCAAGATTCAAAAGCTCACCGATCAATTTGTCGGTCAGGCAGATGACCTCGGGAAGAAGAAAGAAGCCGAATTGATGGTCGTCTAGAACGAACCGTTCATTGATTGAAGAAACGCCGTGAAAGTGGCGTCCGAACGATAGAAGCATGAGAAATCCATCCCCCAGCCAAAATGCCGAGGAATCTCATGCTTCTTCACCTGCCAAATTGACTTCTATCCAGAAGGAAGCAGTGGCAAAGGGGATTGACCTTAATGCCCTTCCCCACCACGTTGCCATCATCATGGACGGGAACGGTCGGTGGGCCAAAGGAAAGGGGTTTGCGCGCCTTTTGGGTCACCGCGAAGGCTATCGCACCCTTCGGTCCGCACTGCTGAACGCAAGCGAACTCGGAGTCAAGTACCTCACGGTTTACGCATTCTCGGCGGAGAACTGGCGACGTCCGGAAGATGAGGTCGCTGGGTTGATGAAGCTGATTGAGACCGCCGCGAAAGACGAGCTGCGGGCTATGCACCAGAACAATGTCCGCATATGCGTTGCTGGCCGAATCGACCATGTTCCCGAAGGTCTTCGAAAGGCATTGCTTCATGGGATAGAGACAACCAAGAATAACACAGGCATTACCTTCACCCTTGCCATCAACTACGGCGGACGTGCGGAACTCGTTGACGCGATTAAGGCGATTATCAATTCCGGAGTTCCTGCCGAATCGGTAACAGAAGAGATGGTTGGCCAACACCTCTACAACCCAACTCATCCAGAACCTGATCTCATGGTGCGAACTGCCGGCGAGATGCGGTGGAGCAACTTTTTAATCTGGCAGTCGGCCTACTGTGAACTCTTTGTGACAGACGTTCCTTGGCCAGAGTTTTCAAAGAAGGAACTTTTGGAAGCCGTCGCGACATTCCAAAAGAGGACCCGAAAGTTTGGCGCCGTGGTTGAATAGTTGACCACCGGCGATTGACGTATAGTAACTGAGAGGAATCAAATCACCATGGTAATCACACTCGCCTTAGGATTCGCAATGCTGCAGCCGCAGACGAAGCTCGCCCCGCTCGTATGCCCGATGACGGGAGAGGAAGTCTCCATGTCTGCTGGCACGATCGACTACGCGGGCACCCGATTCGTCACCTGCTGCGCAGGCTGCCCCGAAGAGTTCAAGAAAGATCCAGCGAAGGCGCTTAAGGGAACGGCTCTCAAAGGCAAGACTTTCGGAGAGTTCCTTTTCGACCCAATCTCCAACGCACGAATCACCGAGAAAGCGGCCAAGGCTTCGACCGACTACAAGGGCATTCGCTACTTCTTCGCCACTCCAGAGGAGAAGAAGACGTTTGACATGACTCCAGCAAAGTTCACCAAAGCCCCTGCCAAAGAAGTCCTCTTCTGCTCGGTTGCTGGTCACCCGATCAAGAACTACGCCTCCGCCGGCGGATTCGTGGATATCAGCGGCACCCGGTTCTACACCTGCTGCGGCAACTGCCTCGCCAAGCTGAAAGCCGACAACACGCTCGCCTCCAAAGCCCCCGCCGATCAGATCAAGAAGCCGGCCGCGATGGACGCTCCGAAGCAGTAAGTTTCGGGCTTTTGCCGATCTCGATAAAAGAGGCACCCCAGCCAGTTGGGGTGCCTCTTTTTGTTCTTGGCTGCGGGTTATGCATTCGCTATCTTTGAGGCCATTTCCGAACAATCGCTATGAGCCGCTTCATGGAGAAGACGAAGCTGATCAGCACGGCAGCGTACTCAAACAGCAGTCGCTCTCTCGACGGCCCCCCTTCGATCAGGTGCCCGGGATGGTCTGGATCCCTTATATCGTATGAATATGTCCGACGATGAACTGGTAGTCGGCTATGAATCCGTAAACACCGACGACGCACAGCAGAACGAGAAGCCATCCAAGGACTCTCTTGATATGTGAATTCATTGTGGTATCCAACTTCACTGTCAGGATTCCTCAGACTGAGGTTGCTCTTGCCTCAACTTGTCGCTGGATATCATCGACGACTGCCTTCACGCCAAGCATTTCACTGAACCGAATCTTGCCATCTGAAAAGTAAAGCGTCCAGACTTCCCACGGGTTAATCCCGCTGCTAGATGGTTCGACCTTCAAGACATCCTCAATCGTGAACTCCCGGACGAGAGAACCCTTCCAATCGAAATACGAGTAAGTGCCGGAAAGCACTTCCACGCGCTCAAAGGTCATCGTTCCAGCGGCTCGGAGCCCAATGAAGCCCAATACGAAGAATCCAAGGACAATGCACGCTCTCTCTGCCAGGTTTACAACGCTCTTTGTCAAGGGTGGATAGGTGAAGGACATAGCAAGGATGAATGTGGCCACTGACGTGAGAACTGCGCCGTACTTCTTGTGAAATCTGTCCTGCCATACGTAATCACCGTCTAAATCGCCAGCATTCGGGCGATCAGGCATGAACAGACTCACGGCTGACTCTTTGGCACTAAACAGGGCAGTTGGGATTTTGACGGTCCGATCCGGAAGCGCCAACTCCCAAGATCGGCGCCCGAGAATTGAGATTCGGAATTTGATTCCAGAAATTTCCTTTAAATCGAAGGTTCCCGTTGCCCGGCCGGTCCATCGGTAATAGTTGAATTTAGATCCATCGGCTTCAAGTCTCTCGCTGCGATGCTGTTTGAGAAACATCAGGCCAGCTAAGCAGAGAGCAACCAGGAAAACTCCTGAAGGTACGAAATTCGATGCGACGGGCCCCCAGCCAGAAGACGGCACGATGAAGACCATGTCACCCAATGCGAGTGCGACAAAAGCGAGAACGACGAGTCCAACCTTCAGGAGGAGCTCAGATGTTGGGTCAAACTGACGCTTATAGATTTTATCAGTCACTGCCGTACTTCTCTGTGCAAACGTTCTTTCTCTATGGCTGGCCAATCAGGTTCGGTACGAGAATTGTGCGCTGTGCAATCTGTGGAATTACTTGATAACTACCCTCCGCATAAGTTCTGAAACTGAGACCAGAATGAAACCAAACAGTCATCGATTGCAGGACTGTACTTGTTTGCGTATCGTTCACCTATGAGGTGCAAGCATTTGGATAGCAACAACATTTGATCGACTGGACACTCCCCGAAAAGTCTAAGAAAGTCTCCCTTGGGAATACGGCCATCGTACGTGCATGCCCTTATTAGATAATCCGTATGAATGTCGCTGGACCTAAGGTGTAGTTCTGGCATGGTGCAACGCATCATATATCGCACCAAAACCTGTGGCATTTCCTCTCTTTCCGCGCAAACAATAACATCTGCGCCAAATGACTCGACTTGTTCCGGCGAAGTTTGGAGCAATTGACCCAGCTCTATGTGAGAAGGGTAATCAGCCTGTCGGCGCCGCTCAAGTTGCCAATCGTACGGTACCGGAAGTCTCTTGGCTATCAGCAGAATTTTCTCCCTCAAATTGATTTCACTCATTAAGCTTCTATGCACTGCCAGCCAGTACATGGTGGACCATCTTCTGGCGGGGGTGACGGTCGATCATTGATGATAGAAAGACAGTTTGCGCATTGAGTCGCCGCATCGATAGTTTGCTGGTAGTGACCAGGATCCGGCGGACCAAACGGTGCGCACTGCCTGTTGTATTCGTCTCGCAATTGAGCGCATTCACACCAAGCTATGGTCTTTAGCATTAGTGAGATTATCCAGTCTGATTCCTGGCACTTTTCATAAGACGAACCACCAAGACGGTTATACGGACAGACTTTGTGGTACTTGTCGGCAAGGTCTTTGCAGTAAGGCTCACCGGGATCATGGCGCCTAAACCCAGGAGGCGGCGGACCGTTCGGCGGAAGATGCTGACCTACTGGCTGCGTTGGGAAGAGCGGCACGTTCTCCCACGGAAATCCGACATCTGGCCACACGGGGTTAGGCGTATTTGGACAGTTCTGGGAATTTGTGGGATTTGGGAACCAGTTCGGCGGAGAAGAAATATCAGGCGGAGCAGGCACTTGCGGCAATTCAACCGGAGGAAACTCAACGATCGTTGGTGGAGATTGAAAGATGATTGGAGGTGACTGAAAAATAATTGGCCATTGGAGCCCGAGTGGATCAATGTATGAAACAGGCGAATTTGACACGTACCTGTAGCTTTTTTGCCTCGGCCATAGCGGATCAACTGTTGTCCACCGCCCGGATGTTGTTGCGAAAGTTCTGGCACGAACATAGTAATCACAGTGTGGCAGAGACGTTTTGCGATATCCATTGGCCCCAACCCACCCAAAGATGAGAGGTTGCCCGGAGGAGACTAGAGTTGACCCAAAGGGTTTATATCTGGCAGTAGCCTGCACAGACATGTCCTGAGCCAATGTGAGAACTACACTTCCAAGTGCGTCTGTAACGTAATCTGCCCTTGAATTGCCTAACGCGTGCTCTCCGACAATTTCTGCATTAACCGAGTAGTAGTAAATCGTTCCCATTAGCTCTTCGTTCCCAGGTAGTTGCTTCCATCCCAGATAATCGTGATTCGGCTTGCTGGGCCGTCTTCGAATCGCTTCAGCCCGGCTGCGTCATAGGTGTAAGTATTGTAAGTCGCGGTTCCGACGTGGTATTTCAGCCGCAACATGTTGTCGTAACCCATCGTGTAGACCGTGACATGTCCCCCGTAGTTTGACCCACTTGAAGTGTGAAATCCGTCTGGAATCACATGAAGAAAACTGGCAAGCGCTACACCGAGGACGAGATCCTGAAGGTGTTGAAGGAAATCGAAGCTGGCGGCGCGATAGCGTCAGT
>CAIYLG010000052.1 GCA_903927025.1 uncultured Armatimonadota bacterium | reverse complement strand
TTCTCGGAGTTCTACAACAACCGTCGTCCTCACTCGGCACTCGGAGGGCTCTCTCCCGCGACATACAAGGCAAATCTAAAGACTAAAATGGAGGCAGAGGCACTAACACTCTAGGTGGGTCAGAATCCGGGGACTAGTCACCTTGAAGAAGGAATCTGAATTCGAAACAGACATTGATTCAATCTTCAACTCTTCCGCCATCAGCATCAGAACACTTCCGATCAGGGGCTCGTCATCTAAGACGAGAAGGCGTCCATTCGAAAAATTCTCCATGTAGTCTCCAAATCCCCTTTAACTGCTAAGAACCAACAGCGTCGAGAAGTAATTAATTTTCATTTCCAAGGGTTTAAACCGCTAGCACACGGCTTAGGGCACTCACCAGTTTGTTTTGAGTAAAGGGCTTATCAAGAAATGTTTGAACGCCTAAATCACTGAAAACTCTGGCCTCTTCTTCATCCAGATTTCCGCTTATAACGATGATCCCAACATTTGGCAAAAGAGCACGCAACTCACCTACAAATGCCAGGCCATCCATGTTTGGCATGTGCATATCGGTGATAATTGCGCTCAATCGGTGACCATGCTTCTTGACAATGCTCAGAGCATCCATGCCGTCGTTTGCCGTAATCACGTGAAGATTAACGGAGTCAAGAACGGAACTTGTCGTTTCGCGCATTCCCGCAGAGTCATCGACAACCAGTATCATCTCTCCCTTCCCTCGGAACAAACTCGGTGTGACGGGTGGCACCCAGGACGATTCTGCTTGTGAGACGTATGCGGGAATGTACACGGCGAATGTGGAGCCCTTCATCGGAGTGGAGTAAGCGTTGATAAATCCGTGGTGGCTTTTCACGATCCCGGTAACGATTGACAGCCCAAGACCCGTGCCCTTTCCGAGGCTCTTTGTCGTGAAGAATGGTTCAAAGATGTGATCGAGAATCTCCGGTGGAATGCCAACTCCACTGTCAGAGATTCTCCACATGACATAGCTTCCCGGCACCGCTCCAGACAAGGCGCTCGCGTAGGATGAATCGATCTCGACGTTTTCCGCCAGGATTGAAAGGACCCCTCCCGCTGGCATGGCATCTCTAGCGTTGACACACAAGTTCAGCAAGATCTGGTGGATCTGAGTTGGATCTCCCAACACCGAGCTAAGGTCCTCGGCGACACTTATCTTCACCTCGATGCTATCGGGGAATGTGCTCTGAATAAGGCCTTCAATCTCCGCAACAATCGCTCTCGATTCAACCAATTGCGGCTCTACATACGAGCCCTTGGAGAAAACTAAAAGCTGCCGCAGCATCTCAGCCCCCAGGTTGGCGCCCGACTCAATCGTATTGACCAGAACAGCCGCGCTCGGATTCTGCTTTCGCAACAATTCCAGGGCCATCAGGACGGGTGCCAACGCGTTATTCAAGTCATGGGCGATATTTCCGGCGAATGTGCCGATACTTTCCAATCTCTGCGCTCGAATGATCTGTGAATTGACTTTTCTCCTCTCAGTGAGATCGCGGATTGCGAGAATCGACAACATTCCATCCGAGGAATGCAAGGGGCGAACCGTCACATCGAAGGGAAAGTCGGTCAGGTCTTTGCGACGTCCCTGCAGTTCAGTTACGACTCCCACCATTTGGTTTTGCGAGGAGGCAAAAAACTTAGCGGCGTTCTCCGCATTTTCGAGAATGTAGCCAAAGGGCAGGAGAATATCCACTGTCTCACCCAGTAGCTCTTGCCGTTCGTATCCAAACAGCGCCTCGCCCTGAGCATTCACTAGGATGATCGTGCCGCTTTGATCAATGATGACCATGGGGTCGGGTGCCATTTCCAGTAAGCCCATGAACTTCAACTCTGCCTCTTCCTGAAGTCGGTGTTCCCTAGCGTTGGTGGTCGCCCTATCCGTGATTTTCTGCTTGGCCAAAATGATTGCCTTGGCTTCCTCGCGAGCTAGTTCCGCATCCATCGCGTTGGCACGTTCCTGCATCTCAAAATCCTTGGCCGAACTCGTCGCACGGTCATCGATTTTTTCTTTGGCAAGCACCGTCGCCTCTTTCGCCAATTTAGTTGCCTTGGCGCTTTGGAGACTCCTTTCTGCCTCCATTTCAACAACCTGTCCCTGAAGCGATCTAACAACTTCTTCCCAATCTTCCTGGGAGTTTCTAGAATTGACAATCTCGGTGACGTCCATCAGGCGATGCAGGATAAATTGGATCTCTCCTGCCCGGTCAAGGATTGGGGTGTTGCTCGGGACGCAAACGCGTGTCTCAACGACACCATCTTTGTTTGAAGGGTCGACCCTGTATCTGCGAAGCGGCATCGTTTGCATCGTCCGGGTGGCCAAAACTTCCTTCATTGAGTCGCGCCAGTTGCACTCACCCGTGACGACCGTGTAGCGGGAATTCCCTGGAAATGCGTCAAAAGCGACTTGCCCAGCGATTTCCTCCCAACTCCTTCCCTGCTTGACGAGAAATGAATTTGAGGCCGCTACGATTTGAAATGTCGGAGTCAACAGTAGATAGTCCGCTGGTCCGTTTTCAAATACTTTGCGGAATATCGAATCTGGAATATCAAATTTTGCGGGTTTTGATCGAGTCCTGTGATCGCCGGTGCCCTGGTGCGAAGGCGATGCCTTGGACGCATGAGTTGCGTTGGCTTCTGATTTGGACTGCTGTGCCTTTGTCATATCGAGTCTGCTTTAGGGTCGCGAATGCGTCACATCATCGGAGTCGGTCCGTCTCAGAATCATCTTCAGCCAGCGACGCCATAGCAACGTAATGGAGTTGATTCAATCTCTTTGCACATCAGGCAAAGCGAACCAGTCACATGTTCCGGCAAATTCAGAAAACACGTTCAAATTGGCTATGCAATTTCACTCCGAGAATCTCGTGGGTTTGGCAAGCTTCTCACCGGTCCCCTTCGCTGATTGGGTGTCCACTTTGAGGTTTGCGAGCTACACAGGTTTGAACCTAAAGCCATGAATCATGGCGGTCTACGGCAATGACTGTGCCGCAATTTGATTATGTTGCTGGTGATAAATGCAAATTGCGATGTCCGCTGCGAAGACAAGGTGGTGAACCCAGGAAGACCAGCTCAACTCTGATCACGCAAGCCAAAATTGCCTTTCATTGAAGGTTTGAGAATGAGTCTCCGTCGTGCCACCGGAAGGATGGTGCTAAGTGCTTATGTCAGAGGATGTGCAGGCGCGTTAGTGTTGCTATTTGGATGTGTCAATGCAACAATACACGGCATGCTAGGATTGATTCTTTTTGCCGTTGCCATCCGACAGGCTCCCATCGTTTTGCCGGAATTCTCAGCTTGGGATGGGACAAACCTGGCTAGCTTGAAAGTCGGCTTATCTGAGCCTCAGCTCGGAAAGCTGGCCAGGAAGAGCAAAACGGTTGGACCCGATCCAGCTTCGGTCAGAGTAGCCGTTGACCGGAAGGGCTGTATCCTCACCGCCATCTTGACGGGCACCAACAACAAGGGCCACGTTTCAGGGTTCGTGGTTGAAATGGAGAAGGATCAACCGATTGAGTCTTTCGATGCACTTCAGACCGAGCTCGGAAAACCGGATTTTCAGGCATATCCTCCCATTCGCTACAGCGACTGGTCGCTCGCCGTTTGGTCTCAAAAGGGCATTGCGGCCGTCATCCAGAACGGAAGCCGCCCGCTGGTTCAACGCGTTCTACTGTCCCCACCCGCGCCACTCGCTAAGAACCTCGACCTTTGGGACCGGACTCCGACTCCACTCGCGGTGTTGCCCCAAGTGCCCGTCGCTGGGTTCGACATAACTGTCCGGACCGATCCGCGCAAGCCCGACTTCGAGGAAGAGATTGAGCGAAGTATCCGACGTCGCGCACGTCGCTTCATCGAGAGCGGCGGATCAACCTCGTGGGTTCCCGCGTTCGCTGGCGGCCCAAAGATCAGCGTCTCGGAAAGAATCACCTTCGATCGCAACTTAACCATTGACGGGTCTGTATCGATCACAGTGACCATCCCCACGCTGGGAACACAAAGCTTCACTGAGTCCACACTAGAAACCTTCAATGAGGATCGAGATTTTCGAGACAGGGCTGAAGCGAATTTCTACAACATGATGACCAAGCTGGACCGCGCATTCGCAGTCAAGATCGGTCGCCTCTCGTGGCAGGCCGAATGGCGACAATTTACGGGTCTACCGCGGGTTCGGTAGGTCTGCTGCATGAGGTTGATCATCCTATCGCAAACTCGCTCATTCGAGAAATCGCAACAAGCGTTAACCGATTAAGGGTCTTGTGATCATAGAAAGGTACCGCGCGCAGACCTCGATTTGATGGGAATCTCTCGTTTATAAAGAGCCTCGGACTGAGTCAATGTCAGATTAAAGAGCCCGAGGTTCTGCGGCTTTACCTACCCACTTCCTTAGTGGGAGGGGGTGCGGAGTGGCCGCTATTGTTCTGAGTGTAGGCATAGCGACCCACTGCTTTATCGACCGTACAGCGCCCGTTATTGTAGTCGTAGAGCGCGTTGACGTAGTCACTTTGGGCTTGGGTCAGCGTCTGCTGGGCATTGCTAAGCTCGACGATCGGCGATATACCCTCTTGTGAGGTAACTCCAGTTGTGTATCGAAGCCTTGCCAGTCGATAAGCCTCATCCGCTTGAGCAAGGCTCTGGCGAGCCACCTTTACTGACAGCTCTGCGGCCTGAAGATTCAGGTACGCCTTCCTAAGCTCGAGCGTAATTGAATCGATTGTTCCCCGTCGGTTTGTTTCAGCAGTCGCAACGCCAGCGTTCGCCTGTGTGACGCGACCGCGAGCTGCACCCGAATCGAAGATTGGAACGCTCAAAGTCAGCTGGCCATACCCCGTAGTTTGTTGGCCGAAAGCCCCGGTGTTTGGCGTGTAGGCATAGTTATAGCCAAGGCTCAAGGAGGGCCTAAGTCCCGCATGCGCAACAGTGACGCCTTTTTTTGCTGCAGCAATTGCGGCGTCATCCCGCAAGATTTCGGGTCTTGTTTTGATCGAATCGTTAAGCAAGCTCCGGTATTCAGCATTCTCAGGCAGCGGGTTTGATAGGGCCACATCATGAGCGGCTGCGGCTTGCGCAGCGCCAAGATCACTAACCGTTCCGTCGGCACCGACTTTGATGTCGTTCTCGGGTGCCTTCGACGGCTTGATGTCCGGACCAACGTAGGCAGATTTTGCGCTCTCGGGTATCTCAACCGCCCCGGCCGAGGTCAGCATAACTGGAGTATCAACGTCAATCCCGATGACGCTATTCAGAGATGCAAACGCCTGGGAAAGTGAGCTGCGGTTCCCTATCAGTGTCCTTTCTGCGGTCGCCACATCGCTTTTGGCGGTGGTGACGTCAAATCGAGCCGATGTACCGGCACTTACTCGAAGCTGCGCATCTGAAAGGCGGTCAACGGCGTTCTGCAGGGCATCTTGAGCAACCTTAACCAGTGCTTGCGCACGCAGCACCGAGTAGAAGGCTGTCTTCGCCTGAAGCACAATCTCGTTGCGAGTTCGGTTGATTTCAAGTTTAGCGACGATCTCGTTGAATTTAGCTTGATCCCGTGCTGCGCGCAATTCACCACTGATATCAATTGGCACGCTAACGATCGCATTCACCTGATTCTGGAATTGTTGGTTCGTCACGATCGATTGGCCGCCAAGATTACTGGTTTGAGCCACGTTGTAGCCATACAAATTGTAATTTAGGTTGAGGGTCGGGCCAAGGCCAGCTCGAGCCGATGTTGTCGAACCGCGGGTTCGCAGATATGCTTCGGTCTGCAGCGCCAAATCTCGGTTTGTGGCCAAGGCTATGGAGACAATGTTGTCCAAAGTCAGTACTCTTCCTTTAAGCGACTCAGGAAGTCGAGGCGACGAAGTAAGCGGGCGATCCGCTACCTGCGGATCAAGGACGGGGTTTGGAATGGGGCCTTGTGGGACAGTTTTCGAATCCTGCGCATGTGGAGTAGATGGCAGGACAGCAAGTGCCGCAACCAGAACCCAGAACCTGCCCAAGAAACGAGAACTCGCGGCGATTGAATGTGTTTTCATAAGGTTCACCTTCGTCAGGAATGAGTCTCCAAGTTGCGAGATAGGCGATTCACGAAGCCCAGAACACGATTTTTCACACGGGTGAGGAAGGCGGAGAAGTCGTCCATCAACGTATAGACAACCGGTGTCGCGATGAGGGTAAGAGCAAGGGAGAGGGTCTGGCCGCCGATGATAACATCACCTGCCGAGTGGTTGGTGTCAGCGCCAACCCCCTGCGTAAAGGCAAGCGGCAGCATGCCGGCAACGAAGGCGCACGTCGTCATCAGGATCGGTCGCAACCGGTCTCGGCTCGCCTCCAGCACCGCCTGTTCCCGACCGATGCCCTTTGCGCGCAGCCCGTTCGCATGATCTACTTGAAGAATTGAGTTCTTCTTGACAATGCCGAAGAGCACTAGGATGCCCAGCATCGAAAAGATGTTGATGGACACGCCGGTTAGGATCATCGAGATCAACGCGAACGGGACACACAGAGGAAGCGACATCAGAATCGTGATTGGGTGCAGCCACGATTCGAACTGGGCAGCCAAGATCAGATAGACGAAAACGAACGAGAGAACCAGAGCAGTTCCAAACGAGGCAAATGCTTTGCCCTGCTCCTTGCTGAAGCCTCCGAATTGCCCAATATATTCCGGACCCGCTTGTAGGCTCTTGAAAACTTTGTCAACTTCGTTCTGGACGGTTTGTTGAGAGGCGGATTTTGCAATGTTCACCTTAAGCGTGATTTGTCTCGACCGGGCAAATCGGCTTATGGAAGCAGGTGCCGTGCCGTCTTTGAATGACGCGATCTGGCTCAGATCGACAGTCTTCACGCCTCCCTTCGAGCTCGGCACAGCAAAGAGCGATAGATCAGCACCACTTTGGCGGTACTGCGGTTCAGCACGCAAATTGACATCGTAACGGTGCCCGTTCTCCGTGAAGTTGGAGGCGGTTACACCGGCAACCACGATTTGGGCTGTGTTCGCAATGTCTGAGGCGGAGACTCCTAGGTCCGCAGCCTCACTCCGCCGCAACTCGAGTCGCAACTCGGGATTGCCGAATGTCGCGGAGGTGTCCACATCGGATACCCCAGGGATTTTGGCGATCTTCGCCACCATCGCATCAGAGATCTCACGCAACTTATCGAGGTTTGGACCACTGACGATGTACTGCACTGCCGCCTGGGCCGCGCCGCCGCCGATTGCGCTCGTCGAAGAGACGGTGATGCGCACATTCTTCGGGTACCTGGGAACGATTTCATCACGGACCCGCTGCATCAGCGTGAATTGGGTCGCTCTAGATTTTCGGTCCTTGATCTCGTTCATCTGGACCAGGATGTCGCCGCTATTGACGGACCCGTCGGAACCGGAGCCGACAGTAACGACCGTAAATCGGACGTCAGGCAATGCCCGGATCTGGGTCGCAATCCGTTCAAGCTGATCACCCGTCGCCTGTAGGGAGGTGCCCTCCACAGTTCGAGCGCTTACCACGAACTGGCTCTGGTCGTCATCGGGAAGAAAGCCCTTGTTGACCATCGCCATCAACGGCACAATGCTGATAAAGACAGCGATGCAGGCAAGGACAACGACCCATCGATGGTGAAGCGACCAGCGAAGCACGCGCCAGTAGAAGGCCTCAATCCGATGGTAAAGCCCCTTTTTATCGTCCGTAGGGGACGGCTCGCTAGAAATGTGGCAGTCGTTCGCCCCTCCGGAAGGTACGGATTCCAGCGAGGGATCGTAGCCTTCCTCGTCCTCCGATAGCAGCGCACCTCGCTTGCCGCGGAGCCATCGCGAGCACAGCATCGGGGTAAGTGTAAAGGCGACTAACAGCGAGACCATAATCGCGAAGGACATGGTAAGGCCGAAAGAAGCCAAGAATCGACCAAGAATGCCGGACATAAAGGCCACGGGAATGAAGATCGCGACCAGCGAAAGTGTCGTCGCCAGAACCGCAAGTCCGATCTCCTGAGTTGCCTCTCGGGCAGCTCGGCGAGGAGACATGTTCTTTTCATTTACGAAGCGAACGATGTTTTCCAATACGAGAATGGCGTCGTCTATGACGATTCCAACCGCCAAAGTGAGTGCCAATAGGGTGATGGTGTTGAGAGTGAAACCCGCCACCGAGATTAGGAGAAATGTTGCAATGATCGAGCTAGGAATCGCGAGTGCAGAGATAATCGTCGACCGCCAATCCCAAAGAAAGACAAGGACGATAACAGCGGCTAAAAACGACCCTAGAACGAGATGCTCTTTAACCGTGTCTACGGAAGCATTGATAAACGTCGACTGGTCACTGGTTATCTGCACCCTGTAGCCTGAAGGTACGGTTTTGGTGATATCCGCGAGCCGTTCCTTGACGCTTTCGATGACCGCGATGGCGTTAGATCCGCTCTGCTTTTTAATTTGAAGCAGTACGGTGCTCTGCCCGTTCAATCGCGCTATTGAACGGGCATCTTCAAGCGAGTCCTCAACTTTCGAGACATCGCGAAGGTACACCGGGGTGCCGCCTTTCTGCGTGAGAACAAGCGACTCCATCTCTTTGGCGGTAGAAAACCTGCCCATGGTTTTGACGGATATACGCCTTTCCTGGGTCTCCAGTGAACCTCCGGGCACTTCGACGTTCTGCCTCTGAAGGCCGTCGCGTACGGCGATCGCCGTTAGCCCGTATGCCCGGAGCCGCTGGGGATCGAGGGTTACGTTGATTTGGCGGAGTCTGCCGCCAACAATGGACACTTCGCCGACGCCACTTACGGATTCGAGCTGGGGACGCAACGTCTTGTCCGCGTATTCCGAAAGGGTGCGAATATCCACCCCCGGAGCAGAAAGAGCAAAAGAAACCACGGATGCCGCATCCGCTCCCATCTTTTGAACCGTCGGCTGCTTCACGTTTTCAGGCAAATTTGGAAGCGCCAAGTTGATCTTAGCCTGGACCTCTGAGAAAGCCACATCGGCTGTCTTCGTCATAAGAAAGGAAATCGTGACGATGGATATGCCTTCTGAAGATGTTGAAGAAATCGAATCGATTGCAGAAATCGTGTTGACCTTCTTTTCGATTTCCTCAGTTACCGTGGTGTCCATTTCCTCTGCTGAAGCACCCGGCAGGTTTGTAGTCACCGTAATGGTTGGCGAGTCGACGTTAGGGAACTGATCAATGGAAAGCCCAAAGTAGGCGTACAGGCCAGAGACACACAACGTGAGAATCAACACCGCAGCGAAGACGGGCCGCTTTATGGAAATTCGCGCAAGCCATTGCATGGCTAGTTGCCTCCTTTGTCGGTCCCGGAGTTCTGGTCCGCCGCTTGAACCTTTTGACCGTCTTCCAGAACGGCTTGTCCCGACGTAATAACGGAAGCGCCAGCCGCCAAGCCCTCTACCTCTACAGATGCGCCCTTATCGGTACTTATCCCCGGGGTGACATTTCGAATGCGGACGACTCCACCCTCGACTACAAAAACCTGATGCTTGTCACCTTTCGTGACGACCGCTGTGGTCGGAATGATCATAACGTTTCGGTGGGTTTGAACCAAAATTGCTCCTTGGGCAAACATGTTCGGACGCAGCTTGTTACCGGAATTCGGTAAGGTCACGCGAAGTGAGGTCGTACGCGAATCGAGTGAGCTTTGAGGATAGATTTTGGTTATCGAGCCCAGGAACGTCTCGTTCGGATATGTGTCCACGTGCAGGGAGACTTGCTGACCAACTTTGATCAACGCGAGCTCGGAACCAGATACGGCCGGTTCAAAATAGACTGAGTCGAGAGACACGACATGAAGCAGGCTGGTCACGGAAGACACAACTTGACCCGGTTCTGCTGTTCGCTCCGAAATGCGGCCCCAAATAGGTGACCGAACGAGGGCATCGCCAAGCGCTTGTCGCGCAATGGCGACCGTACTAATCGTCTCTTGGAGAGAGGCTTTTGCCGCATCAATGTCTGCGCGCTTCACGCCGTTTTGTTTTCGGCCGGCGATCGCAGTCCGTAGGTCGGCCCGCTTCACCTCATCGGTGGCGCGAGCGGCGTTTGCTTGACGCAACGTCTCCTCGCACTGCTTAACCGTCTCTCTCGCTTGTTGAACATCTTGCCTTCGGTTGCCCTCTTGCTGAAGCCGGAGCGCCGCACGCTTTGAGTTCAGATCAGCTTGCGCCACTTCTCGAGCGTTGACGTATTTGTCGTACTCCGCATCTGAGATCGCGCCTGCATCATGAAGTTTCTTGTACCGCTGGAGATCAGATTCCGCCTTTCGGTAGGTTGCTTCCGCCGAGGCGAGAGCCGCCTCTGTTTGTTTGCGTTCTTCGGGACGAGCGCCTTCCAAAACGGTCGCGAGTGCTTCTTTAGCACTCGCGAGTTTTGATTCAGCAGACCTGACTTGGGCAGCCGAAGTCGAGGTCTGTTGAATTAGCGCCGCCTGAGCAGAGTCAATCGATGCTTCACTTTGTGCCAGTTGCTGTGAATAAGCGGCTTGTGCCTGTTCCAGCCTGGCCCTCGCCGAAGTGACAGCAGCTTCACTGGATCGAAGCTGGGAGCGAAGGTCCGTCTCGTCTACACGTGCCAAAACCTGGCCGGCTTTTACGATGTCACCCTCTCGCACCAACACTTCAGTAAGGCGCCCGGGTTGCTTTGCGGAGAGAGTAACGTCTTGGAGTGCAACTAGCGAACCTGTAACTGGCACAGTCTGTGAGACTTCCCCTACAAGCGACTTTTGAACGGTAACGGTAGGGGCCAGTTTTTCAACCGCGATCGATGGGGTGGAGTCCTTTTTGGGAGCACAACTTACGGCAGCGACGACCAATAGCACGGACACAAGTGGCGTTGTCGAATGTTTCCAGGGTTTCAATTCTCATCTCCTTAACTCCTTAAGAGTCTGGAGGCGAGAAATGAGTCAAAAATGAGGATTGCCGGCCAGAGAGCTATCTGCCAGTTGGTAGCTTGATTGTAACGGTCGTACCTCTGCTGACATCGCTCGCGATGCTCACCGTGCCGTGGTGTGCTTCGACAATCGCCTTGACGAGCGCGAGCCCCAGCCCGGTCCCTCCTGTCTCGCGTTCGCGAGAGGCATCGACTCGGTAGAAACGATCAAAGACCCGGGGAAGGTGCTCGTGAGGTATGCCACTTCCGGTGTCGGTAACCTGGATAACAACAGTTTGGTTGCGATTCATAGCCTTAAGGATAATCAAGCCATCTTCCGGCGTATGGCGAGCCGCGTTGTCAAGTAGATTCGTGAGCACTCGGGAAAGCCCGTCTGCGTCCGCTGAGACCTTTAGGTTATCCTCCACCTGACGCTCGATCTCGCGCCCATATGCTTCCTCAACGATGGAAGCTGCCTCTTCCGCAAGGGATCCAACAGGAATTGTGCGGCGTCTGCCAAGCAACATACCTTCGTCGGCTCGAGCCAGTAAGAGGAGATCATTGACAATCGACGACATCTTCTCCGTTGAGCGCGTCAGCGAATTGAGGTGATCCACGTACTTCTCGGGCGTTTGAACCTTTTGCGAAGCTATGCCAAGTCGAGTCCGCATCGCGGTGAGCGGCGTCTTCAATTCGTGCGAAGCGTCCGCGACAAATTGTCTTTGCGATTTGTTCGCCGCTTCGAGGTTCCGGAAAGCGGTCTCAAGCCGATCAAGCATCGCGTTGAACACGCTGCCCAGGTGAGCGAATTCGTCCGTGCCGATGACCGGCATCCGACCCGAGAAGTTCGTCGCTCCGATGCGTCCTGCTGCATCGGCGAACTCCCCAACTGGGCGCAATGCTCTACGCGTCAGCCAGACTCCAGCCACTCCCGTCAAAAGCAGTGCGAGTGGCAACAGAAGTAGAAGTACACGCCCAAGATTCGCCACTGCCTGATCGGCATGCTCCAAATTGGCCGCAAGTTGGGCTGAGCCAGCAAGACGTCCGTCCTTGTATAAAGGTAGAGAGAGAACTCTCACCCGGCGACCTTCGATTCGATAGTCAAACAGCTCTCTATTTCCCTTAAGCGATCGGTTGGCGGCTGCAATATCCCAAGGGCCACCGTCCATCGGAGTCCCCGTGAAACCAACGAGATTGAGGCGAGGGCGAATGATGTAGTATTCGAACTCAATCTTGCGGAACTGCGCTGGATCAACACCAACTGGCTGTGCAGTCGACATCGGAGGGCTCTTAGGGGGCGTTTTCGGGAGGTTTTGGAATGTCGACGTCAGGAAGTCGGCGCGAATGTTAAGTTCTTGGTCGACCGCTCCGTAGAGGCCGACTCGCGTGTAAACAAACGCCACCAAGCCGACTAAGGTGAGAACTGTTGCTAGAACCACCGTATTCCACACCGTTAGGCGCGTCCGGATCACGTGGTCAATTCCTCTCGCAGCACATACCCAAGGCCGTAGACCGTATGGATCAGCTTGTCCTCGAATCCGTCATCGATCTTCTTCCTTAAGTTCTTGATACAAACATCCACGGTGTTGGAGACGCTGATGTCGTCCGACCAGACCCTTTCCTGGATCGCCTCTCGAGAGAGCACCTGTCCCTGGTGGCCCGCCAGTGCTTCAAGAAGGGTGTACTCCCTCCCGGTTAGCGGGATCTCCCGACCTGCCCGCGAAGCGGTGCGAGCGTGGGTGTCGACGGCAAGATCCGCTATTTCGATGCGGCCGGACTTGACGACGTTTTCGCGGCGAAGCAATGCCCGGATTCGTGCCAAGAGCTCGTCGAAAGAAAACGGCTTGACAAGGTAGTCGTCTGCGCCTGCTTCAAGTCCAGCAATTCGCTCGGGAATCGTGTCTCGCGCCGTCACCATTAGGATCGGGAGGTTGTGTCGCGCCCGGCGGAGCCGGCGGCAGATCTCCATGCCGTCCATCGACGGAAGCATCAAGTCCAGCACTATGAGCGAATAAGCGGTTGTCTCAGCTACTTTTAGCGCACGCTCGCCATCACGCACCACGTGAGTTGTGTACCCCGCGTCGTCCAACCCCTCCCGGACAGCCATCGCTATCTCGGCATCGTCTTCGACGATCAGAATTTTCATTCGTTCAGGACAAGTTATCCCACAAAGATGACGCAATTATGAGCAAGGCACTCCGTAGCCGATGTCCTAGTCGATTTCCTTTTGCTTGCGGATGCGGACGTACCTCCAATGGAGTTCCTCGCCTCACCTCAAAGACAGAACCGAGGTAATTCTCGAATGTCAATGTCCATCAGGGCGATGAGGCACGGCGATGTCCAGTTGGGGTTGCGAAGAAACCGTGTGCAACCAACCACGCGGGGCAAGGATATCTATAGGCGGCAAATCTCGGGTGGCAAATGTGACTTCCCTTGATTCGGAGACTGATCATGGCACTCTCGACGCACTTAGATATCCCAAATCGACCGACAGTCACCAACCGCCTGAGGCAAACAGCAGGATTCACTTTTGTCCAATTGTTGGCTGTGATCGCTATCATCGGGATGTTGGCGGCCATCCTTTTTCCAGTAATGGCACAAGCCAAGGAGCGCGGAAATGTCGCGCTTTGTGTCAGTCATCTGCACGCCGCAGGCCGAAGTGTTGAGCTGTACGAATCCGACGCCGACGGCTTCCTGCCGCCAGTCAATTTTACGGAGCTCCAGTTTTCAACTGACCCAGCGACGGGCATAAGTCGAACCCTCCCTCATCCACTTCGGCAATACGGGTTGAATCTGGAAGTTGGCCACTGCCCACGCGTTCCTCCCATCTATTCCGCGAACTTGGGCCCGTCGCGAATTGACTACATGTCCAAGTTTACGATTGACTTGACTGAACGCTCTTCCAAATTAGGCAAGTACTCCTACATCCCCCGCCCGACGAACGTGTTGGCTTGGGACTGGAACCACACTGTCAACAATAATCTCACAGATCCCGCGACATTTTGGACTGCGCTGCGATCGGATGGCTCAGTGTTTCGACTAAGCAGCAGTAAGGTGCAGCACATGTATCTGGTAGGAGACAAGTGGACGCTTACTGTCGATCCAAGCAAAGTGAACGACTACCCGTTCGTTTACTTATTCCCTGGAGAGGTCTGGCCACCAGACTCAACCACTCAGGTCCTGTAGCCTATCAGCTCGCGCGTCCATGTATTGCCCCCCCTTGGGCAGCATGAAGGGGCAAGGCGCTGCCGAGTCGGTTTCGAAGTTAAAGGGGGTGCAACGTCTTCTTTTGACGCCCTCGTGCTCGCTAATCAAGGGAATCCACGCCTGATCCTAGCACTCCAGATCAGGTTGACCGTATAGTGAGCCATGCCTCGAATGCTGACCCCCGAGGAAGTGCAGCTCGCTCTTGATCGCGTCGCCGTGCCACCCCCTGACATGGCGATCGAACCATTCCACGACGAAGCCTGCGGGCCGGCTCTCCGCGTGTTTTTGGCTCTTTCAGATGGCCAGATCGGCAAAGACCTAGCACCCGACGATCTTCTCTACAATCGCTACTACTGGCTCAACCGTTACACCAGCGCATACGAGGCCAAGTTTGGGTACGACGCAGGCAACGAGCAGCAAATCTCGATGCTTCTTGAGAGGATCGACTTCGAGGTTGACTGGAACGTGCTCGAAGATCTGCACAATGCGGCTCGAGGCAAACCCTAGGAACCCAGTGGATCAAAATTGCGACTAGCAATGAATACTACGGCCCCGACTACCGGTTCGAACCAGCGAACCACGTTCCACTTGGTAGCGGACCAAGCCAGTCATTTGAACCCAGCACGCTAGTTGCAGTCACTCATCTTCCACAGTCAAGAGAAGATCCGACCTAGGATTGTCGGGCCCTTCGATTATTCTAGGTTAAACGAAAAGTTGGCACCCCCGACATGAATCGAACATGCGACCCACTGCTTAGAAGGCAGTTGCTCTATCCGCTGAGCTACGGGGGCGTGCTTCTTCTATTTTAGCCGTTCTAAATGGCGCGAGGTGTAGAATGCGAGCGTTGTGAGTTTTGCCCTGGCCTTAATCCTCTCTTCTGCCGCCGCGACGACGCAGCCGCAGCTTCCCATGATCGTTCCAAAACCGGTCTCGATGCACGCCGGATCCGACGGGCCGTTTGTGATTCGTCGTTCAACGGTGCTCATCGACCCTTCCCACAGCGCAGGGGGCAACTTACTGAACTCCCTGTTGGCCAAGGGAGCCGGTTTTACGCTGAAGCACGGCACTCACTCCGGCTCCGCGGGTTCGATTCGGTACATCAAGTCCAACCCCCACATCATCGCCGCCAGCGAATATCGACTTCATGCGGGAGCGGACGGGATTCAGATTTGGTTTAGCGACAAGGCAGGAGCCCTTTACGCCACTCAGACCCTGCGACAGCTCTTGCCTGCCGCTATCGAGGGCCCCAAGCCTTCCAAGACGGAATGGAAAGTCCCAGCGATCGACATTCGCGACGTTCCCCGATTCTCCTGGCGCGGAATGCACCTGGATGTCAGCCGGCACTTTTTCAATTCCGCCTTCATCGAGAAGTACATCGGCTACATCGCGATGATGAAGATGAACACGTTCCACTGGCACCTAGTGGACGATGGCGGATGGCGAATCGAAATTTCCAAGTACCCCAAGCTCACCAGCGTCGGCGCCTGGCGCTACGGCATCACCACCGGCTGGGATCAAAGCAAGATGCGGTTTGACCCGAGCAGCGGGCTGCCCAAATACGGCGGTTTCTACACCAAGCAGCAGGTCAAAGAGATCGTGAAGTACGCCGATGATCTC
Source organism: uncultured Armatimonadota bacterium (assembly GCA_903927025.1). Taxonomy (GTDB): domain Bacteria; phylum Armatimonadota; class Fimbriimonadia; order Fimbriimonadales; family Fimbriimonadaceae; genus Fimbriimonas. Next base: position 272,124 of record CAIYLG010000052.1, on the reverse strand, counting down.
GGCGTGAACATTGTCCCTGAGATCGAGATGCCCGGGCACACGATGCCAGTGTTCGCCGCTTACCCTGCCCTCATGTGCAAGGGACAGCCCGCCCCTCCACTTAAAGGTCAGCCCGCCTCCAACGTCTATTGCGTTGGCAATGAGAAGACTTTCGCCTTCGTTGAAGACGTGCTCAACGAGGTAATGGCCCTGTTCCCCTCAAAGTGGATCCATGTTGGCGGAGACGAAGTCGACAAGGTCTATTGGCACCGATGTCCTCTCTGTCAAGAGAAGATGCACAAGGAGGGTCTAAAGAACGAAGAGGAACTCCAGAGCTACTTCATTCGCCGCATCGACAAGTATCTGGCCAGCAAGGGCCGACGCTTGATCGGATGGGATGAAATCCTCGAAGGCGGCCTCGCATCCGGGGCAACGGTGATGTCTTGGCGCGGAATGGATGGCGGCACCGCCGCTGCAAAGTCCGGCCACGACGTTGTGATGTCGCCCGGTACTCACGCCTACTTTGATGCGGCCTATGCGGGCCAATCCACCGAGCACGTCTACACGTTTGAGCCGGTCCCACCTGTTTTAACTCGTGCGGAAGCCAAGCATGTACTTGGCGGACAGGCAAACGTTTGGACGGAGTGGATCCCCACCGAAGCTCGCGCCGAGTACATGATTTGGCCCCGAATGGGCGCGATGGCAGAAGTGCTTTGGTCGCCCAAAAAGGGACGGGACATCAATGAGTTCCTGCCGCGACTGTCTTCGATCTTCCCACGGCTAGATCGATTAGGTTCCAGCTACTACCTCCCGGCTCCTCGTGTCCAGTCATCGGCCCTTATCTTCGAAGGCAAAGCCAACGTGAGCGCGATCCAAGATTCGCAGATGCCCGGCTACCTGCGATACACGACAGACGGTACCGTCCCAAATGGCAAATCACCGATCTACAAGGCACCGATCCCAGTCACCAAGCTAACGACCGTCAACTTCGCCTACGTCACTCCGGCCGGAAAGCCAGGCGAAGTCGCCAAGGTGGACTGCCGTCCCGTTACCGAAGAGTCCGTGACCTCCCCAAAGCAGGGATGGAAGGCAGCCTACTACGAGGGTGAGTGGAGCAAAGTGCCGGACTTCAGCAAGCTCCAGCCGATCACCACCGGCGATCTTGATCAGATCGGAATCTCGATGGCGAAGCGACAGGAGTTCTACGCCATCCACCTTAACGGGTACTTCAGGGCGGAGAAATCCGGCTCGTACCTATTCGGGCTGTCCTCTGATGATGGGTCTTGGCTCAAGGTTGGTGGCGCAGTAGCTATCGACAACGATGGCCCTCACTCGGCGTCCGAGAAAACAGGAAGCATTTGGCTTCCGAAAGGTTGGCACAAGATCGAAGTTGGCTACTACCAGGGAGGCGGAGCGGCCGCACTTGCGCTGCGCGTGAAGGCTCCCGGCGAAGCTGACCTAGTCAGCGCCGACAGTCTGGTTTTCTACCCGACTTCAAACTGAATGAAACGGGACGTGTGAACCACGTCCCGTCAAACTCACGGGGTACGCTCACCTTCGTGTCATCCAAGGCAGAGATCGGCGAGGACCTCCGATCCTTAAACCCAATCGGGGGCAAACAGCGCGTTCGCCTCATGCTCACGTGCCTTGTAGACAGCTTCTTTGGCGAAGTCGGGATCGCTAGCGTCCGAGTGTTGGAGCATGCCGGCTGCGAAGTGCTGTTCGACAAGGACCAAACCTGTTGCGGTCAGCCCCCTTTTAATTCGGGCGACTGGACCGCCGCTCGTCAGGCGGCAGGCTTTACGATGCGCGCGCTACTGGAGCACCCTGAACCCGTCGTCGCACCGAGCGGATCCTGCTCCGCCATGGTCCGAGAGGGATACCCGATGCTTTATGAAGGCATGCATCACCCTCTGGTGTTTGAACTCTCAGAGTTCCTGGTGCATCAACTAAAGATTTCCGAGTGGAAAGTAACCGTTAAGACCTTGCCCGCAAGGCGAAAAATTGCCCTGCACCGCGCCTGTCACGGACGTGCCATCGGCCTCAAGGATGAACAGGCAATGCTGGTTTCCAGTCTGCCGTGGATCGAGATGATGGAGTTTGGCCAGCAGGAGCAGTGCTGTGGCTTTGGAGGCGCCTTTTGCGCCACCCACAACAGCATCTCCGCCGGGATTGGAATGGAGAAGCTTCACAATATTGTCGACTCGGGCGCCGAAGAGATCGTGAGTGGAGATATGGGATGCCTGCTCCACCTCAACGGTCTGATCAAGAGACATAAGATCCCGCTTCGCACGCGCCACTTTGCAGAACTCCTCGCAGAAGGTATTGCCTGATGCCAAAGGGAAAGAAGCCGAGCGTTGAGGCATTCGCAAGAGGCGTCACCGCAGAAACGACGAAGAGTGTCCGTGCCGCAAGCAAGTCAAAAACAGAATCTAGAATTCCAACCCTAGAAATTGCCTTCCACGATGTGGAAGGGGCCCGAACTCAAGCCGCCCAAATTAAAGAGTTCGTGCTGGACAACATCTCCAGCCTCCTCGTTCAGCTTGAGGCAAAGTGCAAGATGAACGGCATTCAGGTTCATTGGGCAAAAGATGCGGAATCGGCACGAAACTTGATTGCCCGATTGTGCGAAGAAGCGGCACCGGTCGGCAGCACGATCGTTAAGGCGAAGTCGATGGCGACAGAGGAGATCCACCTCAACGAGCACCTCATCGAGAAAGGTTACGAGGTGGTGGAAACGGACTTAGGCGAGTACGTCATTCAGATTGACCACGACACTCCCAGCCACCTCGTCACCCCAATCATCCATAAGAACAAGCGACAGGTGGCAGAGAGCTTTTCCCGTGAAGGCTTGGGTCCATACACCGAGTCTCCAGAAGAGCTGGCGGCTCAGGCTCGCCGACACCTTCGGGATCGCTTCAAAGAAGCAAAGATTGGCATCAGCGGCATCAACTTCGCCATCGCTCAAAGCGGACGGCTGGTGCTGGTTGAGAATGAAGGAAACAACCGACTGTCCACCACTGCTCCGGACACCCACATCGCGGTGATGGGCCTTGAGAAGATTCTTCCCAGCGAGGGAGACCTTCCCCTCTTCCTCCGGCTCCTCGCGGGTTCCGCAACCGGCCAGCGGATGACGGTTTACGTTCATATGATCTCTGGCCCAAGACGCAAGGATGAAAACGACGGTCCGTCAAACGTTCATCTCGTCATCTTGGACAACGGCCGCACCAAGGTGCTCAATGGCCCGTACCGAGAGATCCTGCGCTGCATCCGATGTGGCGCCTGTCTCAATGTGTGCCCCGTATACCGCCAGGTGAGCGGGCACGCCTATGGGCACGTTTACTCGGGACCGCTTGGTGCCGTCCTTGCTCCGGCGCTAGAAGGTGTGGAGCAGTTGCCAGATGTGGCAAAGGCTTCCACGCTCTGTGGCTCCTGCGAAGAGGTTTGCCCGGTCAAAATCCCCATCCCGCGAATGTTGCTACAGCTTCGCGAAGAGGCGGTGCGGAAAGGGGTCCTCAAGGAACCCATTCCTTGGTCCATGTTCGTCTTTGGAGCCACCAGCGGCCTTCGCTGGCGCACCGGCTTGAAGCTATTGCCGATGTCAAAAATGGCACAGCACCCGATGAAGAACGGATGGACTGAGTTCCGTGACCTGCCAGAAAAGCAAGGGCGCGATTTTAGGAAGTGGTGGAATGGAAGATCGTGAACTGATACTGTCCCTGCTACCAAAAGCAGGTCGCAAGTCTCGTCCGCCGCTCGCGCAACCCCCGCTGCCGAGACATTCTGCCGACGAACTGTGGGCTGAGTTTGGGATTCGACTCGCTGAGCTTGGCGGAAGAATTGGGACTCGAGAGGACGCCGAAGTCATCCTTGCCCGTCCACATATTCTGGATCACGAGTCTGCGGAAATCCTTGGACTCCACTCCGGCGGCGAACCCATTTGGGATGCTGAAGTTGGAGTGACTACAGCGGATCTGGCGATTGCAGAAACCGGATCGCTCATCCTCGCGACCGGCCCCCATCGAACCAGGCTGGTGAGCCTGTGTCCGGTACTGCACCTGGTGTTGGTGCCCAAAGACCGAATTGTGGCTACCATGGCGGAAGCGTTCACTCGCCTGAGTGATCGAACAACGGTGATGATCACCGGCCCAAGCCGAACGGCAGACATCGAGGGAATCCTCGTGCGAGGCGTTCATGGCCCGGGTGATATCGTCGTGGTTCCGCTCTAGTAGCGGAACCCAATCGTCAGGAACAGTTCGTTCTGACCAAAATTCGGCTTCACCAAACCGCCATTGGAGATGTGCAGGTACCGGAGACCAATCAGATACTCCTTGGCTCCGTCTTTGAACACACCACCAAAGCCAAGCACGGGAGTCGAGTTGATCGAACTCTCGAGGTCAAGGGTGGTTCGATCAGCAATCTGCAATCCCCATCCCAGGTCGGCATAGACGCCATTTCCAACATGATCCATCGGCCAATACCATCGTCCGTAGGCGAGACCACCAAGTGCATAGGATGAATTTCCCGGATAGCCCTGCCCGCCGTTCGATTGAGTGCGATCCAAATAGCCCTCATACACGAGCTGTCCCGAGACATTTCCTTTCGTGAACCTCTTCTCAGGGCCGCCATATGCATACGAGATGCCTCCGCCGAATCTCGGGTCTTCACTCCCAAGAATAATCTGACTTTGGCCGAAAAAGGCGGTCACGTAATGAGAGGGCTTCGATCTCGAATCTGAATCATCGTCAAACGCCGTTGTAGAAATCAGTGCAGCACTAGCCGCACAAGCAATAATATTCATAAAAGCCGGATATTTGGGCGTTCCCTCGGAAGGCTATCCTGACAGATAAGGTACAGTCCCACGCAACCCCCATGCGTTCTACGTTGCCTGTTGTCGTCATAGTTGGCCGTCCGAACGTCGGAAAAAGCACTCTTTTTAACCGACTGGTAAGAAAACGCGTGGCTGTCGTGGAAGATACTCCCGGCATCACTCGCGACCGACTGTACGCGGAAACCGAGTGGAACGGCAGAAAATTCCAGGTGGTGGATACCGGCGGTATCGTCTTCCAGGAAGAAGACCCACTGTCCGAGCAGATTCGAGTTCAGGCAAACGTCGCCCTCGAGGAAGCCGATGTCGTGATGTTCGTCACAGACACTCTCGACGGGGTGAATCCTGACGATTTAGACCTCGCCAACCAGCTTCGACCCATCGACAAACCTGTTCTTGTCGTGGTCAACAAAGCTGACAATCCTCAGAGGGACAACTATGCCAATGAATTTTATACGTTGGGTCTCGGTGAGGTTTATCCAGTTTCCGGACTCCACGGCCGCGGCGTTGGGGACCTCATGGACGTCGTGGTCGAACTCCTCCCTCCCAGCTCTGAGAAGCGGGACGAGCGAGAAGAGATTCGTGTCGCGATTATTGGCCGGCCCAATGTTGGTAAGTCTTCCCTCGTAAACGCCTTTACCGGCGAGCAGAGAATGATCGTCTCGAGCATCGCAGGAACAACGCGAGATGCTATCGACACCGAGCTTGAGTACCGAGGCGAGAAGTTCAGACTGATCGATACCGCTGGAATTCGGCGACGTGGAAAAATTCAGGGCTCTGTTGAGTACTACATGGTGGACCGCGCTCAAAAGGCAGTCGACCGTGCGGACTGCGCCATGATTGTGGTCGACGGAAGCGACGGGTTAACGGACGGAGACAAGCGAATCATGAAGCTTGCCCATGATGCCGGCAGGGCCTGCGTATTTGCGGTGAACAAGTGGGACAAGATTGAGCCGCCAGACGGAGAACCGAAGAAGTCTTCCCCTCAAAAGAAGGAGTTCCTAAAGGTCATCTCCAACGAGATCCCCGAGCTCGCCTACGCAACTGCCGCCTTTACTTCAGCCAAAGAGAGCGCGGGCCTCGAGCCAGTGCTGGACGAAATCCTTAGAGCTCAGGAAGCCTACAGCTTCAGAGTCTCCACCGGTCAGCTCAATCGGCTGATCCATGATGCGACATTCGCAAGGCCCTACACCTCAAAGGGACGGGCTCTGAAAATCTATTACGCCACGCAGGTTTCCACGCGTCCTCCAACCTTCACTCTGTTCGTGAACGACCCAGAGCTGCTTCACTTCAGCTATGAGAGGTACCTGCTGAACAAGATTCGCGAAAAATTCCCGCTCGCTGGGACGCCGATCCGAATCAAGACGAAATCCAGCCACGGTGCGCCAGACGCCAAAGGCAAATTGCCCCGCCGACCCAAGGCTGGAGCAAAAACGCCGTCTGCGTAAAAATTCCCTCAACCCAGTTCGCTGCGTCGCCGTTACACTAGGTTACAATGCGACGCCCGGCGCGATCTAAGCAGCCTGCCTACCTCACGGAGTACATCCAGTACGCCGTGGAGTCGCGCTTTAGCCAGTGGTACAACGAGCTCCCCCAGTTCACGGTGACGCTCGGATTTGGCATCAGCATCTTGCTGGGAATTATTGCCATGCTGATCAAGGACCATGGCGGTTGGGATGGAACACCCCTGGTTCAAGGATTCTGCGGCACCTTTGCCGTCTACATGTTGGGTGTTTTTGGCATCGCTCAGACCCGGAAGTCCAAAGAGGCGGATCCCCAGCTCGAACTCCGACGCGAAGCTCGGCAGGTGGCCCAGCGACTTGAGCACGTGATTCACGAAAAACGGGCGCACCGCGATGTTAGCGACGAAGTGGTGTTTCTGCTCGAAGAAGCGGCGAGAAACTGGCACAGAGCCCGCACGGTGCTTCAGTCACCCTATTGGAAGCGAGCCGACCTCCCATCCCACTACCGATCCGTCCGAGACCAGTCGCTTTTGGCAATCGATCAGGGAATGCAGGAAATGTTGGTCCTATTTGCCACGTCTGTCCCAAAGGAGCCAGGCAAGTGGTCTCTGCGTGAGCTGGTGGACGAAGCTATCGGACACGACTTTTTCACCACCCGAAGTCGTCTCGATCACATCTCTCCCTACTTCGACGAAGCCCGAAGCGTCGCCCAAAAGATCGTCGATGTTGCCGACCACGTAGAGACAATCTCCAAGCAGATCGCCGGTCAGGAGCTGATCACCGGGGTCCCCAAGCCTGGAACCGCGCTGGAAGCCACGCTTGCCGAACTCAGGCAAATCGAAGAAGCCGAGTCCGAACTCAGACAAGACCTGCGCGGCTGATTTCCGAGGTCGCCTACTTGCGGCTTGGCCGCAGGTTCACCTTAAGCGCCGCATAGCCATCAATCTGAAAATGCTCCACTCGAATCCGATGCTTGGAATCATCCAGCACCAGCTTCGCGGTGTATAGCGTTGGCCCCTGATACTTCCAAGCGTCCGAGATCACCTGCTTGCCATCTACCCAAACCCGAGCCCCGTCGTCAGTGGTCACTTCAAGGGTGTACGTTCCAGCAGGAACGGAGAATGTGCCATTGGCAACCGTCGCAAAATGGTCTGATCCGACTGCTGGGTCAAACGACGCGCCCGCAAACTCGAGGGTGTCCACCTTCAGCTCTTTGACGGGGCTCCCCTCAATCACAGCCTTGAAAGCCGCCGCCTGGGTTCGAGGGTCGGAGGATTTGTTCCATTTGAAGAAGCTCACGTTCCAATCGATTGGAGTGCGGAACTTGGAGTACCCAAACTTGACGGGAGTTCCCGCTGGTTGTGTAATCCCTCGATAGTCAACCGTGGGTCCACCCACGTACTCAAGCTGAAGTTCGGTCGTCCCAGCCTGATTCAGCGGAAGGTCCACGTTGACCCAACCTGGGACCGCACCAGAAGTTTGCGAGATGCTCGCAATTCCCTTTGAACTGAGAAGGCGCCACTTTCCCCCGGGACCGAGAATCTCAAACTTGCGGTGGGCAATATCGCCGACCTTGTACATCACCTGGCGCGGCACAAGCCTCGGAGATTGGAAATCGTAGGGCCCCCATTCATCGACCAGGATATATTTCTGACCCCGCGGATGCCATGACTTGAGGAAGGGGTCGCGATGATTTGGCAGTCCGACAATGCTGAGTCCACCGTTCACCACGCGCTGCTCAGCGTAGGTGAGCTCTCGATTCAGTCTCTGTAGCTGGACGGTGTTGGCAAACGGTTCCCAGGGGATATCAAATCTCTTTGCATAGGCCACCGCGTCGTCGCTTGTTCCCGCAAGCGGCAATCCACCCGGCGTAATGGTCTTTTGGACAGTTTCTCCTGGCTTAATATTGGTTAGGGAAAAGCTTGATCCGGGATTGTCTCCGACCTGCTTTAGCGCAGAAGCACATCCGATGTAGAGATTATCCGCGATGGTGACGCGCTTGCCGCCCTGCAGGATGATGGCAGGCGCCGCTGTCTGCTGAAACACATTCCCTTTAATGGTCACATCGTGACTTGTGGTGTCGTGGAATTTCCCATAGCCCCAATTCTTGTCCGTCACGGGCTTGCTCCACAGGTTGATCGCCGTATTTTCGTGGTCAAACAGATTCCAGTTGAAGTTCAGTGCGTAGCCATGCTCAATGGAAACAGCCTCGCCGTTGTAGGCGAAGAGGTTGCCCGCCACGATAGTGTCGTACGAGTAGCCGCCCCAAATCCCGTGCCAGCACTCGATCAGCTTGTTGTTGACAAATGCATTGGAGCTGAACGTGGCCTCGATGCCATTGCAGGGCGAGTGGCTGAAATCGTTGCCGTACAGGATGTTGCCGTTGCAGCCACCTTTGCCGGTGTCCATCGTGGTCTGACCCGCCCAAAGGAAGAAACCGTCTCCACCGTGGGTGACGGAGTTGAAGGCGAACTCATTGTCATTGCACTGCTCGAAGATGAGAATGCCGGCCGAATCCTGGCCTCGATTGTAAACACCGTAGGAAAACCCACGGACGCACCAGTCCAGGCGGTTGTACATCACGCGGTTGCCGCTTGAACGATACATCCCCAGCCCGACGCCGCTGAGAAAAGTAAAGTCGTTATCGAAAATGGTGCCGTTGTTGGTCCGAACGAGCATCAATCCGCATTGTCCGCCAGTGGCCGTGTTGTTCTTGATGACTGGCTTTGTGCAGTCTTCCAGGTAGATGCCAGCCCCATAGCGCAGCCACTCATCGTGCTCATTGTGGTGATAGCTCTGCCAGTCGCTTTCGTCTTCACGATCTGCCGTGGACATGAGGTGCTGCTTCCAGTTGTGGGAGAAATCGCTGTTGAAAATATGGAGGTCCTTGCACCCCTTTGCCATGAGACCGACCTTGTAGCCATGAACCTTGAGGTTCCGGATCGTGACATTGTTCCCCTCAACCAGGATTCCCAAGCCCTTTCGATCGTCTGGTTCAGCCGTCGATGGCGTGCCATAAAGCTGGGAATTGTTGAAGTTAACGGTGATGTTGTTGCCGCGGATGATGAGCGCTGGCGTGAGAGCGGGAATCGTCTCTTCACCCGCCTTCCTGGTTCCTTGAGCTACTGGCAGGGAGTAGGTTCGAGTTACCACATTGGTCGTTCTCGTAATGACAAGCCCAGGTTTGATTTCAATCGGGGGAGCATCCGCACTGGTCACGGCAAAGGCACAGGCCAAGAAAGCCAACATCGCCGCATTTTACTGTCTTTCCTCTGCCAGTACTTACCGGATACGGCCTGGCTTCCGTCAAACCACACCGAAAGGAAGATTCACGTCCACATGCTCCAATCGATTAGCTCCTTCCGTCTCGAAGTTGGACTCAGGGACTTCCGATTAATCAGGAATTGCACGATCCGGGAAGGTCACTGCTGTGAAGACTTCGAATGCTATCAGGGGGCCGAATTCAACCGTTACAAATAAAAAGCTTCAGGCATTCGCATGGCCTAGGCGACACCTAGCAACGGGCGCAAAGACTGAGTTGCCCCTCTCGAAGCAGGGAGCTTTTATTTTGATTTGGGAAAACGAACATCCACAGGTCTCGGACCAAGCTGTGCTGGCAAACCCCAGAAGAGGTAGATGGATCCTGCTAACGCCAGAAGCAGCAGCCATGGGAATCGCTCCTTTTTGCGCGAAGAGAAGTTTGGAGATCGTCCCACGAGTCGGAGAATACCTCCGAGCATATTTTCAAGAATTCTTCGATCCTAGCGGTTTGGTTTCGATGCTCTCTGAGGATGGACAACGACCATCACGTTCATCTCCTTGCCTTCCGGACCGCTGAACTGCTTGGAATAGGCATCGAACCCTTCCATGAATTCAGTGAGACGACCTTGTGGAACTCTCGCACTAAGGTGGAGGATGGCGATATGCGGCGGAGTTTCGGCAGGGTCAGCAAGCGTCGCCTGAATATCGGCAAGACAGCCATCCATATTTTGGCGGAAGACCTCTAGGGCAAGGTCGACCTCGCCCAATCTTGCAGCACCAATCATGTGACGTGCAGGCGTTTGAAGATACTTCTCAACCGTGCCGCGCTTCCGCCGCTCTTCAACCAGAACGAGAAGGCCCACTTGAGTGAGCTGTGACACGTGGTGATACACGGTGGGAGGACTCATCTCAAGCGAACGCGCGGCCTGCAGAGCTGTTTTGGGCTCTTCCATAAATTCGCGCAGGATTCGCCGCTTCTGGGTATCTCCCAAAAATCGGATGGCGAGCGGATCACGGACCTCCAAGGATTCGGATTGCTGGAAGCTCAAATTTCCTTTTCACCAGGCTCGGCCCAGACCCGGCGATGAATATAGTCAATCGTAAATCGATACTGGCGCAGGGTTGTTTGCCCGATGACTCCATCGAGAGGCACACCAACGACCTTTGAAAGGTCGGGGAGGAAGTCTGCAGCGACAGCAAAGGGAGGTTTGAACGAGTTGCCCGCGAACGTGAGGGCTGGGATATGCACGAGGTCTGCTTGAGCCAATCCCTTTGCACCCCGCATCGGAACTTGCTGAATACTTGTGAGGCGCAAATCCTTCATGACTTCACGAGAGATCACATCCGCCCCCGCGCCCGTGTCCAAAACGAATTTTCTCACTCCCAGCCCCGCGATGGGAACGTCGATCAGGATGATTGGAGAGTCTTTCTTTATCGTGAATGGGATGGATTTCTTCGGAGGTCTTGATGAAACCTCTAGCGTCAGCGTCATTGCCTTATAGTCAAAAGTAAGCGCGTAAGATTTGAAGAAGCTGTACCCAAGCACGCCACAGAAAGGTGAGTGGGTAGACGCAGCGAGACCGTCAACAGTCTGGGAAACAAGCACCGGGAGATCCTTCATTTTGATGTCCCCAAGCTGAAGCGTTTTCAGTTTGCCAAGCCTGCCAGCAGCCATCTTGTCATTTCCGACGGCAAACCCTTTGTGAGTGGAGTGATACTCCTTAGTGACCATTCCAAGTTTTGCAGCCTCGGCCTGGCTCACGAGCGAATGTTCCGTACCATTGCCCGTGTCGAGCACGAGCCGACAGTTGGGGACTCCGTTGAGCGTCGCCTCAACATAGAGCAACGGGTTGCCAGAACCTACAAAGTGGATGGGAATCACGTGAGAAGCAACCAACGTCGTTGTCAACGTCGCTAGAATTGAAAGCATGCCCAATCGTATCACATAGGCACTATTATTATCATGAATATGATAGCAATAGGGTTGAAGCGGATGCGATTGCGCGAAAGCAACGGTCGACATAGCGAATCCGGTTGTATCATGTTCGGAATGGCGGCGAAGCCCTCCAACCTGCTAGCACCTGTCGTTACTCCTGTTATCAACTTCCTCACCTTTGTGGGTGAGGTAGGGATCATCCTGGGTGACGCAGCCAAGCGGTTCGGCAGACGTCCTTTCGAATTGGAGGAGACGATTAACCAGATGGCATTCATCGGGGTCGCCTCTGTGCCTATCGTTGCCCTCACCGGTTTCTTCTCCGGCGCCGTTCTCTCGCTCTACCTGTCCCAACTTCTCAACCAGTACCACGAGTCCTCGTTCGTCGGCGTGACGGTAGGGCTCACCGTCACCCGAGAAATTGGCCCGGTCATTGCCGGAATCATGGTCGCCGCGCGCTGCGGATCCGCGATGGCGGCTCAAATTGGAACGATGGCGGTTACGGAGCAGATGGATGCGCTCAAGATGTTAAGCGTCCACCCGACCAAGTACCTCGTGATCCCACGGATTGTCGCCGCCGTGAGCATGCTGCCAGTGCTGACCCTCGTGTGCATGTGGTCGGGAGTGATCGGTGGATTGATCGTGGCTGGAACAGAACATGTTCCTTACACCACGTTTATGACCTCAATCATCCACTACGTGCGCCCAGAGGACATGTTGAAGGGAATCCTCAAGACCCCCATCTTCGGCCTCATCATCGCCCTCGTCGCAAGCCAGCAGGGCATGAGAACCAAGGACGGCGCTGTTGGAGTCGGCAAGGCAACCACGAACACCGTGGTCATCTCGATGGTCCTGATCTACGTTTCGAACTTTATCCTGGCCCGGCTGATGTATTAATCGGTCGGTTCATCGAACTCAAGCTCAGGCATTTCAGCTCGCTTCGGTGGTTTGATTCCAAGCTGTTTGTAGGCCAAATCGGTTGCGATGCGTCCTCGTGGACTGCGCTGGAGCATTCCGATCTGAAGCAGGTACGGTTCGTACACATCCTCAATCGTGGTCGAGTCCTCACCGGTGCTGGCGGCGAGGGTGTCCAGTCCTACTGGACCGCCCCGATACCTCTCAATCATGATCCTAAGCAGAGTCCGATCGACTCGGTCAAGGCCAAGGTTGTCAATCTCAAGCGCCTTGCATGCCTTTTCGGTGATGGCACGGTCAATCGCGGGCAGGTCGGCGATCTGAGCAAAATCGCGGACTCGACGCAGCACACGGTTGGCAATTCGCGGAGTACCTCGAGATCGGCGTGCGATTTCGTCGGCGCCCGTCTTGTCGATGCCGTAGCCAAGGATGTTCGCAGAACGACTGATGATTTCGTACAGTGCCTGATGATCGTAAAACCGAAAGTGCGAAATGATTCCAAATCGATCTCGCAGCGGGCCAGTGAGAAGCCCCTGTCGTGTGGTTGCTCCAACGACCGTGAACCTCGGGACATCCAGACGAATCGATCGAGCCGCAGGCCCCTTTCCGATCATGATATCGACCTTGGCGTCTTCCATCGCCGGATAGAGGATCTCCTCGACCGGCCGACTCAGGCGGTGAATTTCATCGATAAAGAGCACGGAGCCAGGATCGAGGTTCGTAAGGATGCCGACGAGGTCTCCAGGACGGTCGATAGCGGGGCCCGAAGTGACGTGGAGGGTCGCGTTCATCTCATTGGCGATAATGTGCGCCAACGTGGTCTTTCCAAGGCCTGGAGGGCCGTAGAGGAGGACGTGGTCAAGCGGCTCATCCCGTTGCTGGGCTGCCTTCATGAACACGGCCAGGTTTTCCTTTAGATTCTCTTGCCCAATGAACTCCCTCAAGCGCTTGGGGCGCAGAGATAAGTCCATGTCTCGATCCTCTGGCAACTGTTCGGGGTTCATCTCATTGTCGCGCATCGGTTACCCCTATCTCTGCAGAAGCCGCAAGGCAATCTTTAGCTGATCCTGAACGTCCGAAGCTTGGCTTCGCGCCTCATCCGCCGCAGATTCAGCTTCATTTCGTCGATAGCCGAGACTGAGGAGCGCATCCACCAGTTCATCGGATGGAACCGCAATCTTTTTCGGTGCCGTCGCGGAGGAGATTTTTCGGAGGAGAGATTCTTCCTGAATCTTGTCTTTAAGTTCTAAGATGATTCGCTCGGCCAGGCGCGCTCCCACTCCTGTCGCCCGGATCAACGACCGGGAATCTTGACCAAGAATGGCGTTGGCGACGGCGTCTTCTCCGACTTGGCCGATCAGGGCTAGCCCGACCTTTGGGCCACATCCTTTGACGCTGAGAAGCAAGTCAAAGAGTCGCCGCTGGAAAGGCAGTAAAAAGCCATAGAGCGAAACCCCATCTTCCCGAAAAATCTGCCTGATCAGGAGGTCCACGCGCTCACCAATCTTTGGCAGCTGGACTATCACTGCGTCTGGCACCTGGACCTCGTAGCCAACGCCTCCGGCGTCCACCACAACCAAGGAACCTTCCACGTCCAGCAGCTCCCCACGAAGTCGCCCAATCATCGCGTAGATGTTAGCATGTGTCTACGCTTTTGCGTCAAATCAGCCGCCTAATCGGCGCTGCGGCAGCGGCTTTCCGTCTTTTGTGACAGCCTGGCGAATGATCTGCGAATGGCGGAGCTGCCAGTCTGCGTTGAGGGCCCAAGTGTCCATGCTCTTGGTGGCGATGATATACACATGATCCTTTTTTTGGTCAGAGATGTGCTTCTCCGTCACCATGTCCACAATCGCGGTTGCCTTCTTGCCGTTGAGGATCACGTTGAGCACCGTGCGCTTTTGAACCTTGGCAGAGCCCTTGAACTTCTTGATCGCTTCCAGGGTTTGTGTCTTTCCCATCGGATGGGTGTAGTCCCCAGCGGAGTAGTCGGGTGCGATTAGAGCATCCAACACCGTGAGATCTTTGATTTCAATGGCCCGATTCAGCCGGTCGTACCGTTGCTGAAACAGTCCCTTCGCACTTCGGTTGTTCAGCTGAGTCGAAGCCGCTGAAGTGATGGCAAAGGAAATCGCGAGCACGAGAACTGTTTGGGATCGCACGATTTCGTTAAGATACTCTGTGCCTATGCTCATTGTTGCTGCCTTCGCCCTGTTCGGTCAAGGACGTTCTCTCGTCCCGGATTCATTGTTCTTGCCAGCCGACTACAAGGCGATGCGGCAGGGATCTCATAACCCTGACCCAAAGAGCAACAATGACAGCAAGCGGCTTAACGCGGGCAAGTCCCTCACTCTGATGGACGCCGATGGGCCGGGCATGGTGACCCACTTTTGGCTCACGATCGCGGACAGCGAATATGGCTGGCCACGCCTACTCAGACTCCGCGTCTACTACGATGGTGCCAAGTCTCCAAGTGTGGACGTTCCTCTCGGAGACTTCTTTGCAGTGGGACACGGTCGCGAGAAGGATGTGAACTCACTCATGGTTCGCAATACCAGCCAAGGCAGAGCCAAAAACTGCTATTGGAAGATGCCCTACCAGAAGCACATCACAATGACGCTGACCAACGAAGGGGCGAGGCCGGCGGCGCTGACCTACTGGCAGGTGGACTACCGAAAGTATCGATCACTTCCAAAGGACACCCTCTACTTTCATGCCCTCTATCGCCAAGAGCTCCCCGCTATTTCGGGCCGGAACTACACGCTCCTAGACACGAAAGGGCGCGGTCAGTACGTCGGCACGCTTCTCAATGTCATCACCAATGAAGACTCCTGGTTTGGCGAAGGGGATGACTGGTTCTTTGTGGACGGTGAAAAGGAAGCGTCACTGGCTGGAACCGGAACCGAAGATTTCTTCAGCGACGCATGGGGTCTTCAGGACCAACAGAGTTTGTATGCCGGAACTACTGCCGCGGGCGGGTTCTCGATGGGAGACCGCGTTTCCGCCTACCGATGGCAGATTGCAGACCCGATTCCGTTCCAGAAGAGCCTGCATGCCGAGATCGAACATGCAGGATGGACCAATAAGCCGGACGGCTCGGTCCACTCTTCGTTTGAGGAGCGCCCTGATGATTTCAGCAGCGTCGCCTTTTGGTATCAAACCCCGTTTCGCACCGACTTGCCAGAGCTTCCCGTGGGACGAGCAAGACTCCCGTTTGGCAACGCTACCGTTATTGATGCAGAGACACTGCTTCCAAAGTCGACGACAGAGAACGGTAATGCGGAAGTTCAGCGAGGTGTTTTCTGGGAAGAGAACATCATTTTCTTCCACGGAAACGCGAAGGGATCCTCCGTCAGGATTCCGTTCGAGGTCACCGATGCCGGACGATACGAGGTCATGCCAACCCTCCTGTCCAGCTACGACTACGGCATCTACACGGCCGAATTGGATGGCAAGCCGGTCGGGAACACGATGAACCTATATTCAAGCGATGTGACGATGCCGCAGGGCTACCCCCTGGGGCGATTTGACCTCACTAAGGGAACCCATACGCTGAAGTTCACATGCCAAGGCAAGTCAGGCGAGGCGTCTGGGTTGTTCTTTGGGATTCATCAGATCGTTCTCTCCAAGACATCAACTGCATACCCACCGATTCGTAAGTGATGGCTCGATGACGTCGAGACCCCAGTTCACAAAGGTTCAGCGCATTGTCCTGGTCGTCGCCTGGCTCGGCTGGGTGTTCGATGTGATGGACACTGCGCTGTTCAATTTCGCCAAGGGGCCGATGATCTCGGAGATGGTGGGATCGACCCAATATAAGGCCATCGGCCCTCAAATCGAGGGAAAGATTCAAACGTGGTTCCTTGTCGGCTGGGCTTTGGGCGGGCTGATCTTCGGCATTCTCGCCGATCGGTGGGGGCGGACCCGCACGCTCATTGTGACGATTCTGATGTACTGCGTCCTTACCGGCGCGACTGCCCTTTGCCGCACTCCTGAGCAGGTGATGGCCGCTCGGTTCTTGACTGCCTTGGGCATCGGAGGAGAATGGGCGGCGGGAGCGGCGCTCATCGCTGAATCTCTTCCAGACGACCTGCGTGCCTTTGCGGCGTCCTTTCTGCAGAGTGCCGCCGCGGTGGGGCCGGTACTTGCTGCCTTGGCAAATCTTGGCCTGGCTGGCAGCTCGTGGCGCACGCTGTTCCTCGTGGGCATAGCCCCAGCCTTCCTTTGCGTTCTGATCCGCACCCATGTGCCAGAGCCACCTACCACCGCCCGGATGAAGCCTCAAGGGAGCCCTCTGGGCATGCTCGCTGAGTTGTTTCAGGATCGAGTGCTCAGACGAAATACGCTGGTAGCGATGGCGCTCGGCGTCGTAGGGGTCACCGGTGCCGGAGTCATTCCGTTTTGGATTCCCAACCTGGTGAGGCAAGGTAGCGCTGGAATGTCCCTGACTCAGATCAGCACTCGGACAAGTGTTGCCACGATGGTCATTCACATCGGCACGCTTCTCGGTGTCTTCGTCTTCCCATGGCTAGCTCAGCGGATTGGGCGGAAGCTGTCCTTCGGCGTTTTCTTTGTGATGAGCCCCCTCACGGTGTTATTGGCGCTCTATGGAGGCGCTGAGTACAGCCGTTTGCTCCTTTTGCTCCCGGTTTCGACCTTTTTCTCAATCGGCGTGAGCGCAGGGTTTGTCCTGTATTTTCCGGAGCTGTTCCCAACTCACCTTCGCGCGACTGGATCTGGGCTTGCGTACAACGTCGGCCGCGTTATTTCCGCGCCGATCCCCTGGCTGACGGGGATCATCATTGCCGCCTTCGGCGGCAGCGTGGTTGCAGGAGTCCTCATTGCCGTCAGCATCTACATCCTGGGGCTGATCGCGCTCCCGTTCGCTCCGGAGACGCAAGGCAAGCCGCTGCCTAATGATCCCTAGCAACGGAAACGTCCCGATCCTAGGGCGTAGCGCTCCCCTTACACTCAGCCAGAAGCGCGATGGCAAGGTCGCGCTGGACGGAGTGATCCACGATGGGCAAGGGATAGGTGATACCGAGCTCAATGCCGGCAGCGGCAAGCTCCATCGCAGTTGCCTCGGTCGGAACGTGAATCGATTTCCCTGTCAGATGAGCCAACTCTGGCACCCACTGACGAATGAACTCGCCATCGGGATCGAACTTGACGCTTTGAAGAAAGGGGTTAAAGATTCGGAAATAGGGCTGAGGGTCGGCGCCTACGGAAGCGGCCCATTGCCACCCGCCATTGTTCGAAGCGAGGTCGAAGTCCAAAAGGTATCGAGCGAAGTAGGCCTCCCCGCGCCGATAGTCGATGAGAAGGTCTTTGGTGAGAAAGCTGGCAACCACCATTCGGAGCCGGTTGTGCATCCAGCCGGTGGCGTTGAAGCACCTCATTGCAGCGTCGATGATCGGATACCCAGTCTTTCCTTCCTTCCAGGCTTCAAACCACGCATCCTCACCCGGGTAGGCAAGGCTGTTGAACTGGGGCTGAAACGTGTCGGTAACGACCTTCGGGTTGTGAAACAGGATGTCCTGATAGAACTCTCGCCAAATGAGTTCCGCAAACCATTTATCGGCTCCGCTGGTACCAACCTCAAGGGCCATTCTCACGCACTCTCGAATCGAAATCGTCCCGAAGCGGAGGTGGGTGGAAATCGCGCTGGTGCCGGATTTTGCGGGAAAGTCGCGGTCCGCTCCGTAGCTGGATGCCTTGGGACGAAACGCTTCTAACAGTTCATTGGCTGCGTCCTCACCTGGCTTTAGCCAAAGCGAGTTCGGCTCGAACCCGACGTCCGCCATTTCCCATGAGACACTGTGTTCGGTTAGTTCGATGGCGGAGATAAGTCGAGTGAGTTCAGGCGTACGTTCATCAGCGTCGGTTCGAGCCTGAAATCGGTTCCGCCAGGCTTTCGCATATGGCGAGTAGATTCGAAGCGGACTCCCGGCCTGACTAAGAACTTCCCCGCCCTCAAACACGACCGAGTCCTTGACGGTTCGAAACTCTACTCCCTTAGCCGCGAGCTTTCCCCCAACTTCTTGGTCCCTGGCAATGGCGTAGGGATCATAGTCTCGCGCCGTGAACACTGCCTCGCATCCAAGCGCACTGGCTAAAGCAGGAATCTCATCTACCGGGTTCCCGTGGCGCACAACCAGCATTGATCCCAGGGCTCTCAACTTCGCATCCAGCTCCCTTAGCGACTCATGAATGAAGGTCACGCGCCGATCATTTCGATCCTGGAGGTGCTTGAGGATGTTGGTATCAAACACAAACACTACTGCAACGGATTCCGCTGCGGCAGTTGCGAGTGCAAGAGAAGTGTGATCCTTTAGTCGCAGGTCGCGACGAATCCAGCAAAGGCCACGGTACACGCAATTCGACACCTGCGATTCTACGCGGGATGCCGGCAAGTTCATTTGCACAGAAGTGGATTCATAGTGCATGCTTTTGCCTCAGATGTCGCCGCAACTTGGTCTGCTGGTATTCCTTCCCGCTTTTTTTGGCGGAGTACACCCTCTCGTTGAGGATATTGCTCCCACTGACCCTCACATCCGCTACGTCGGAAGATTCGACTTCCAAGACCCAAAGGGACCGCGATGCGCGTGGAGCGCCAGCACCGTCACCATCGATTATTGGGGCAATGATCTTCGCGCTCACATTGCGGATGGGGGGCAAAACCAGCTTCAGGTCGTCGTAGACGGGATGCCCACGCAGATCATCCGGCTTCATAAAGGCGATGACACTTATCTTATCGCTCACCATGACACCCCTGGCGCCCACAGCGTACAGCTCGTAAAGCGAACGGAGGTTTTCCCTGGCGTCACGCAGTTCCAAGGATTCGAGCTTGAAGGCACACTCATCCACCCCAAAAAGCCGGCTCACGTGATTGAAGTGATCGGTGACTCAATCAGCTGTGGCTACGGAAATGAAGGGAAGACAAAGGAAGAGCATTTCTCCGTCAACACTGAAAATGCCTACATGACATACGGAGCGATCGCCGCACGAGCGTTGAACGCAGATCTTGTCGACATTGCATGGTCCGGGCGCACGATGTGGCCCACTAACTCGATCCCCGAAATCTACGACCTCGCCCTTCCGCCCGATAAGTCATCTGCCTGGGATCTGTCGCAACAGACGCCGGATGTGATCGTCATCAACTTGGCAACTAACGACTTCGGAAAGGTGAACCCAGACGAGAAGCAGTGGACGCAGGCTTACTGTGCTTTCATTGATCGTCTCCGCAAGCGCGCGCCTACCGCCCGCATCTACTGCGCGATGGGGCCAATGATGACGGACACCTGGCCACCCCGCGTTCACGCCCTCAGCACGCTCAAGACCTATCTTCGTGAGATCGTCAACATGCGAAATGATGCGGGTGACAGCAATGTTGCGATGCTTGAATTTGAGACCCAAAACCTGGAGCGGGACGGTATCGGATCGGATTGGCACCCGAACCTTAAAACCCATCAGAACATGGCGGACAGGCTCATTGCGGCCATCAAAACCGATTTGGGCTGGTAGCGGCAGGTTACAAGGCTAGCGAATCCAGGCCTTTTCCACTGCGGCAAATCCTTCTGGATCAAACTCCTTGAATTCGGATCGCAAGAATGGATAGAAGTCGTTTCTGCCGAAGTACGCCTCGCTGCATTCGGCGAAGTACTCATATTCGTTGGTTAAAGCATAGGCCCGGCGACGACCACCCGTCACGAACAGGACGGAGTCATACTTGTGGCCGCCTACCGCATGCTCAAATGCCTGTTTGATGGCTGGATTTTCTCCCAGCACCTGGAAATGATAGGCGTGGGATAGCTCGTGGAGGACCATCGACGGCTGAATGTGCTGCCATCTCAGGAAGTTGCGAAGATTTCCGATCTCGACACACTCGGCCATCGCGGGGTTGTAGCCGTTGTCGCGAAGCCATCTCGGGTCTGGGTGGTACACCATTGCTGGCGTTCGCGGATCATTCGCCTCGACCCAAATCCTCACCGCCTTGAGGCGCTCGAATGCAGGCGAAGGAATCTCCTGCTTGACTTGCCGCAGCCTGAAGCTGAGCAGCTCCAGCACCGCCTTCAGAGTCTTGGGTTCCTTGCTGGCACCTGGGCTCACCAAAACTCGGAATTCTGCTAGGTCGATGTGAAGATACTCAGATTCCGCCGGCTGCACAAAGGGGGTCTGGAGCGATAGAAGAAGCAGGTGTGCAACCATATGTCTCGCTGAGAATATCCGCTCCCGCCGGGCAGTTTGATACTTCGACCGATTTGAAACGTCTAGACCTATGTTTATGAAACGACAAATGCTCTGCATGAGCCTGGCTGCGGCCTGTGCATTCGCGGGAGCACAGACAGATTCCAAGCTGATCGAACCCGGCAAGCGCCTGGGCAAGCTCAACATTGGCGACCTGATGGATGACCTTAAATGGCTTAAGAAGCCGGACTATGGCGACGCCGGGATGAGTCACTCATGGCAGACATGGGAGGCCAAAAAGCCCGATCCGCGAAATGGGAAGATTCTCAACAGCCTCGATGTCTACGTCTCGATCAATGAGGCGGGCAAGTCCGCAATTCGTTTGATCCGCTCCACGTCGCCAACTTTTGCCACGAAGACCAAGGTGAAGGTTGGCGTCAGCTATACCGAGGTCAGGCAGAAATATCCGGGAATGGTGAAGCTGTCTTCGTACGCTTCCGCCCAGTTTTCTAGCCGGGTGGCCGTTTATGACGATAGCGCCGCCGGGATAGGATTTGAGTTCAAAGCGGCCAAAGATGGATCCGTAAATGCCAAGGACAAATGTGTTGCCGTCTGGGTCCACGAACCCAAGATGAACCTGCTACAGGAGTCCTACCCGCCAATCCAATATCTCATCGCGAAACCAGGGATTCGCGATGCCGTGAAGCACGAAAAGGGCTAAACGGCAATTCGGATGTGTAGGGTTCTGAAATACCTCTGAGAAGGAGCTACCGACACTTTGCACAGCCTTACATCGAACGGGGACGTCAGGCTGTAGGCGGGGCGAGTTCGTCGGGGGCCTCAGCGGGAACAGCCGCCTGGAGCTTCGAAATCTTGGCTTCGAACGCAGCTAGATTTCGGCCCTCCAACTGAACTGGCTTGCCGGCCAAAAGCGCGGAAAGCGCTTCGCATTCCGCTCGGCTGAAGTTGACTGAGCCAAGAATGTGCTCTTCGAAAGCTTCATAGGCTATCGGCGCGACCGCCTTCGCACACTGCGCCATTGCCTCCGCATACACACGGATTTCGTATTGGGCGTGAGGGTCCATACGAAGCCGCAGGAAGTGAAAGAGGTTGTGCAGGTCGATCTGCCAATACCATTCGGTGTAGAGACTTAGGGGCAGATTGTTCCGGGCAAGCTCACGCGCGACATTGAGTTCCAGTAAGTTCTCATAATTCGAGTAGATGCTCTTTTGCTCATCTGCAAACAGGCGGATAATTTCCTGCTCCTGGTCTGACGTGAACCGCTCGTCGCTACGGCCCTGCTTGTTGTCTTGACTCTGAGGGCGAATATTTTCCGGCTCGGGTACGTAAAACTCGTCCTTCATCACGGAGTATCGGCCGGAAATCTCATTGAGGCGAGCGGTACGGTGACGGACCCACTGGCGCGCCACAAAGATCGGCATCTTCGTGTGGAACGTAAGCTGAACCTGCTCAAATGGGCTGGTGTGCCAATTCTTAATCAGGTAGTGGATCAGTCCGCGATCCTGGCGATACGACTTCGTACCCGAACCATAGCTGACGCGCGCAGACTGAACGATTCGCTGATCCCCGCCCATGTAGTCGACGAGGCGAACAAATCCCTTGTCCAAAACTTTGATCTCTTGATCGAGCAGCGCCTCTGCGGCCTCTACGATGATTCGGGGCATAGGGGTAAGTATGGGTGGATTTGGGCAGTGACTGCAAGGCGACGTTCCGGTTCTTGACTGGGGCCACCATGGGCAGGCGGAGGCGGCCAATCCCTAGCGATATTGCTGGAAATCCCACCTGAAAAAGCTCCAGCTTGACATTGCTGAACGCATTCAGTAGAATTCGTTCACTCCGTTGGGCTGATATGTCGGCTCTCTGGTTTTTGAGCGAGCAATGATGCTTTCCAGCCTCACAACGATAGGCAAAGTCAGCCTAGGCCCCCAAGATGCACCTCTTCTTTCGCAAAGGTGCAGTGAGTTGCTGAACGCATTGTGCAGATTCTCCGTACTGCAGAATTGTAGGGTGCAATCTTCCCTAAGTCCAATTTGTCCTCACACGGAGACCGAGATTTGAGACAGCGAAACACGCTTGATGATGTCGCGAGACTTGCGGGTGTTGGTAAGGTCACGGTCAGCTACGTTCTCAATGGCCGAGCAACCCAGGCTCGAATCAGTCCACAGACATCAGAACGTGTCATGGCGGCGGCTCGTGAGCTGGACTATCGACCCAATGCCTTAGCCCGAATGCTTTTGCAAAAGCGGACAGACACCATCGCTGTTGTCTTCCAGTACGCAGACTATTTCCGCTCTTCGTCATCGTTCATCGCCGATGCAATGAGAGGCGTTTGCGACGGATGCGTCGAAGCGGGCGTCGATCTGATGCTCCACACAAAAAGCGCTTCCGACCTCCTTGCGGAAGCGGATGCCCTGACCGATGGCCGTGTGGACGGTGCGCTGGTGCTTCGCGACGAGCACGACGAGATGATGGAGCTGCTCATTGCTCGAAAGTTCCCCGTCGTCCTCTTCTTTAGCCGGTCCGAAGATCCATCGCTTCCCTTTGTCGACTTGGACAACTTCATGGGCGGCAAGCTGGCCACCAAGCATCTGATAGATCTTGGCCACCGCCGCATCGCGATGATCCGAGGTTCCATCAACTCTGTTTCCTCAAACGATCGCTACAGCGGATACCTAAACGCGCTCGAATCTGCCGGCATCAAGGCCAATCAGGATTTTGTTCTGGGCGACTTCGCGGAGGCTCCGCAGGCGTTCAGGGAACTGATGAATCGCCCTGATCGTCCTACTGCCATCTTCAGCTGGTCCGATGATGATGCATTTGCACGCATCAAACAGCTTTCTGAAATGGGGCTTCAAGTTCCTGACGACGTTTCCGTCGTTGGGTTTGACAGTTCCGCCGCCTGCGAGAGAATTTCGCCGGCTCTAACCAGTGTCAGTCAGCCAATCGTGGAGATGGCTCGACGGGCGACGCAATTGCTAGTCGAAGTCGTAAAGGGCGAACCCCTGAGCGGTCCCAGACAAATAGTGTTCTCTCCCAAACTCGACGTCCGAGGTTCGACCTCGCCTTACGCCCCACTCAAATGAGGATGTTTGTTCTTCATTAGCCTTGTTTCTCACTCACAAAGAGGTGAAATCATTTGAATCGTTCTATTCGCAAGAAAGCATTTACGCTCATTGAGCTTCTCGTCGTTATCGCCATCATCGCGATTCTCGCCGCCATCCTGTTCCCAGTGTTTGCTCAAGCCAAGAAGGCTGCCAAGCAGACGGTGGGCGTCAGCAACATGAAGCAGATTGGTTTGTCTCTGCACATGTATGCAAACGACTATGACGGCACCTCTCCCAACCGACGAATTCCAGTAACTGACGGTGGCGGTACCTACTACCTGTCATGGAAGGCAGTCGATTTCCCTTACGTGAAGAACGCTGGCGTTTTCACGGATCCGATCAACCCAGCTTCTAAGTACGCTGACGATACGTCGAATTTCGGCTACTCGCAGATTCTTAACGGCGCTACGGAAGACCTGCCCGTTGGCGTGCCCCGATTCACTCGTGGCTATGCAATGGTCAACAACTTCTGGTTGACCGGCAACTGGGGCGGCCCAGGCGTCAACGAAAGCCAGGTCCCAGAGTCTGCAAAAATCATGCAGACGTTTGAGACCGGAGATCCTTACGTGGACAGCGGACCTTATCTCCCGCTCTGCACGGGAAGCACCAACGATGCAAACAACGGTTGTACAGGTCAGTACAACAACGAGTCTGCTGGTGGCGCAATTCCGATCACCTGGACTTCTGCCCAGCCAAACTTTGGTGGACTGAAGACCAAGGGTCCAAAGGGTCACGCTTCGCTGATCAGCTACTACGATGGTCACGCAGGCATCTTGCCTCTCGGCGGATTCTGCAACAGCGACCCAAGCCAGTTGAACACTTGGGGCTATACACCAAACCTCCTGAACGGTGGCTACCTGGGCGGCGCTCAGATCACCTGGATGGACAGCTGGTGCAACGAAGCTCGCCAAGACGGCGAATAAATCCACTTGTGGGTGCTCCGGCAGCGGGGCACCCACCCGAAGCTTTAACCGAACCTATTCAATGAAGAACTTTCGAAATCTGATCCTGCTGCTCGCCGCGCTCCCTATCGCTGGCGGATTCATTGCAGGCTGCGGCAACCAGGAAGCGGAGACGAAGAAGGCAATGGAAACCCCAAAGTCTGACGTCGAGCGCAACAAGGAAGCCCGCGCGATATTTGACAAAGTTGGCGGCGACGCCAAGAAACTGTCGGCAGAGGATAGGGCCAAGCTGAAGAGCCTTTACTCCGAAGTCCAGGGAGGAGTCAATATTGACGGCCTCTTTGCGGCAATGTCCAGAAAGGCAGGTACGGCTGCCCCACCTCCGGGCAAGTAAGCCAATTGGCTATGACAAAGACGTTTGACGTCGCCATAGTTGGCGGGGGTCCAGGCGGCTCCACTTGCGCTGCCTTTATCAAGAAGTATCGACCGAAGATGTCCGTTGCCATCTTCGAAAGAGAAACCTTCCCCCGCGACCATGTTGGTGAGAGCCAACTTCCCGCCATTGGCAAAATCCTGCATGAGCTGGGTGCCTGGGAAAAGATCGAGGCCGCCAACTTCCCGATCAAGATAGGCGCCACTTATCGATGGGGTAACACCAAAGACCTTTGGGACTTCCACTTCGTCCCAAACGGAGAGTTTCGAAACGAGCCGCGTCCGGGACATTACGCCGGGCAGCGGATGCAGACCGCGCTCCAAGTGGACAGGTCGGTCTACGACCAGATCTTGCTTGACCACGCCCGAAGCCTCGGAGTCGAAGTGTTCGAAGCAACAGGAATACGCGCGGTTTCGAAAGAGGGTGACCACATCACGACCCTCGAAACTGATCAAGGCGACCTTATATCTGCCAAGCAGTTCGTAGATGCGTCCGGTCATGTTGGCCTGCTTCGCAGGAACATGGGCGTGCAGACAACTGAGCCAACGAATCTGAAGAACGTAGCTTTCTGGGATTACTGGACGGACGCCCATTGGGCGGTGACCATTGGCACCGGAGGCACTCGCGTCCAAGTCATGTCGCTTGGCTACGGGTGGATTTGGTTTATTCCCATCAGCCCAACCCGCACCTCGGTAGGATTCATTTGTCCTGCTGAGCATTACAAGAGCACAGGGCTAAAGCCAGAGGAGATTTATCTTCAGGCAATAAAGGATGACCGCCGAATTTCCGGACTGCTCTCTGGCGCCGAGCGCGAGGAAAAGTTCGAATCAACCAAAGACTGGTCTTTCGTTGCGGAACGCCTCACCGGTGAGAACTGGATGCTGGTGGGTGAATCCGCCGGATTCGCCGACCCCATTCTTGCCGCAGGAATGACCCTCACTCATGCGTCAGCCCGCGAGGCTGCGTTCACCCTGATGGAGATCGATCGTGGTGGAGATGCCAAGTGGCTGAAATCGGAGTACGAGTCTCGCAACCATCGTCGCATCATGCAGCACATTCGATTTGCCGACTACTGGTACACGGCGAATGCCCACTTCAGTGACTTGAAGGAGTTCACCAGGACGCTGGCAAAGGATGCCGGGCTGGAGCTGAGCGCGGATAAGGCATTTCAGTGGCTCGGAACCGGCGGATTTGTAGACGATGATCTTGGCGGGGCGTCTTTTGCCGCGTACAGTATTTCGAGCCTTCATCAGATTGGTAGTCGCCTATCGGCCGAAGCTCCAACTACCGCATTTGGCGGCTACAACGGCTTCGTCCTGAACCTTGATGGTGCAAAAAAGGTCGACCTCGCCCATTACGAAAATGGCCGAGTCACCGGAGTTCCAGGATACGAGCGCAATGGAAAGATTCTGCCGCTTCATGGCCTGCGTGCATGGATGGTGGAGGGTCTCAAAGCCTCGCCAAGGTTTGCCGACTCGATGGGGTACATCGAGCACAGCTTCCAGGTACGGGGAGCGGCGTTCAGCCAGGCGGTCATCGACGGACTGCTGGAATCGCTCGAGTCTCTGATTCGAGATGGCTGGGTGGAGTGCAAAACCTATAAGGGGGATGTCCTGCCCGACCGAGTGGAGGGTGCAAACGTGAATTTCCAGGTCAATCGCGACCTTGAGCTACCTCAGTCTCAGCGGTCGCCCCATCTCGAAAATTAAGTTAGGTACGTAAATGAAGCTAGATTTCGATGTCGCAATCATCGGCGGAGGCCCCGCGGGGGCAACGACAGCCTGCGTGCTCAAAAAGTACGCCCCAGAACTCAAAGTTGGAATCTTTGAGAGGGAGATCTTCCCACGAGACCATGTTGGGGAGAGTCTATTGCCCCGGGTAACTCGGGTTCTGCACGACATCGGGGTCTGGGACAAGATGGAAGCAGCCGGCTTTGCGATCAAGGTGGGTGCAACTTACCGCTGGGGAAACACTTCCAACCTGTGGCATTTCGACTTCATTGCCGGTGGCGACTTCAAGGATGCTCCACGTCCAGGCACTTTCCAAGGCCAGCGAACCCAGACAGCGTTTCAGGTGGACCGCAGCATCTACGACAAGATTCTTCTCGACCACGCGGAGGAGATGGGTGCCAAGGTTTACCAAGACGTAAAGGTCCAGCAGGTGCTGACGGAAGGGGATCAAGTCCTCGGGTTCTCGGTAGTTGCTGGTGGCGAACTTGGAGCAACTGAGTTAGCAGGAGCGGATTCCGTCCAGGCACGGTACTACGTAGACGCCTCTGGCAGCGGTGGACTTCTGAGACGTGCGGTTGGAGTTGGGGTCAACTCGCCAACAACGCTTCGCAACATCGCGATATGGGATTACTGGCAAAACGCAGAATGGGCGGAACACATTGGAATTGGAGGCACCCGTATTCGGGTGCTGAGCCTTGGTTGGGGCTGGATTTGGTTTATCCCTCTTGGGCCAACCCGAACTTCCATAGGACTGGTGACACCGGCTGATTACCTGAAACAGTCTGGATGCCGTCCGGAAGAACTCTATCTGCGTGCCCTAGAAGAAGAGCCTGAAATTCAGGCACTGCTCAAGAACGCGGCACGGGAAGATATCCTTCAGACCACTAACGACTGGAACTTCATCTCAGACCGAATCGTTGGCGAAAACTGGTTCTTGGCCGGGGACGCGGCCGGTTTTGCCGACCCTATCCTTTCAGCGGGACTCACCCTAGCCCAGGGCGGAGCCGTTCGGGTTGCCGACACGATACTTGAAATGGAGCGGGGCAACTTAGACGAGGCTTGGCTTCGGGCCGACTATGAAGCGACACAGCGAGCCCAAATCCACAACCACATGGCGTTTGCCGACTACTGGTACTCCGCCAATGCCTGCTTTACCGACCTCAAGGAGTACTGCTCCGAGATTGCCAGGAAGTCAGGTTTGGTTCTGGATGCGGAATCGGCCTTCCAATGGCTGGGAACGGGTGGCTTTGCCCACGATGACCTAGGGGCGGCATCCAATGCTCACTGCCGCATCTCTTCACTGCGCTATAACATCGACCAGATGGCCGGCTATCACACAAAGTGGGGCATCGAGCAGAACAACGTCTTCGAATTAGACTCAACCAACACGGCCGAAGTGATGGTCGGATCACACTCCAATGGCAAGATCAAACCGATCAAGTGCTTGAAGCGGGAAGCAGCAATTCTGCCTCTGCACCTTGCCTATGGCGCGATGGTTGAGGCGCTGAAGCGCGAATCGGAACTGCAGCTGGTTCTCGAGCGGTTTGTTTTTGAATTTAAGAAGCATGGTGTAGTCACCCAGTACGATGCCTGCTTCTGGATCGGATGCGAAACGCTGGAGGCAATGCTGTCTGAACACTGGGTGATTGGCCGCTTTGATGCAAGCCTGCCTCAACTGAAGATCGTGGCCACGCCGACGATCTTCTACTACGGTTGGTGGGATGACAGGCGAGGAATGATCAACGTAAATCCGCAGGCCGGAGGGTCGATCGTGTTTACGCCAGATCAAGTTGCAGAAATGGAGCGAGAGAATAACAAAGCACTCAAAGAGGCAATGGCGGCTATGGTCTGATGCAATCTAGTTTGAGGTTTTGCGATCGAGCAAGAGCGGTGGGCGCGCGGAAGTTTAGTCCGCCTCTAGAAACGGGTTTCAACTCCGTTGTCGTAGGTTCCCACACGTTCTATCACGCCGTCCCGACCACGAGATTGCCCGGCTAAACCTCAATTTAGATGCGATTTGGCCCCGGCAAATTTATAACGGGGCTTCATTGCTGAGCCAGTTGGCATGGCTCAGTTAGAATCAAACAGGCATGGACGCACAACAAACGATGCAGGAGGCCATGGTTGCGCTGCACTCCGGGCTGAAGGGTAAGGCAGAAGATATCCTGCTTCGCCTGGTCGCGGAACATCCAGATCATGCCGACGCATGGCTCAATTTGGCAAACCTGGCGGTACTGGGAAAGCGATCAGATACTGCCCTAGAGCGCTTTCAAAAGGTGCTCGATCTAAGTCCGAATCAACCCGAGGCGTTGCTTTGGACCGGGGTGCTTCAGAGTCACAAAGGCATGTTTGGGTCTGCTATTTCCTACCTAGAGGCAGCAGATAAGGCAAAGCCGCGAGACGTTCAGACATTGTTGCCGCTCGCCCAGTGTCGCTTCCAACTGGGACAGATCACTGGCGCCATTGAGGCGTACACCATCGCATTGGAACTCATGCCCGGGAACCCGGATCTCCTCTTTTCACGCGCCACTTGCATGCTGGAGCAACTCCGATTTAAGGAAGCCCAGGCTGACCTTTCGTCTGCGCTGCAGCGCAAGCAGATTCCAATGGGGTTTGCACTTTTGGGGGAGATTCACCAAAGGTTCGGCAGATCCTCTGAAGCGCTGAGCCAAGCTGAGCGCGCGTTGCGCCTCGACCCGAAGAACACCCAAGCCCTGTCTACAGCGGCAAATGCCCTCGCGGCTATGGGACGACTTGATGAGGCCGAGCAGATTTGGGCCCGAGCGGAGAGGGGAGCCGTAAAGCCAGCCAGACTTCTGAATGCGAAGGCAAAGTCTTATCTCGACTTGGGACACTTCGATCGGGCTCGGGAAATCCTTCTTCGGTCCATCGAAATCGATCCTAAATTCGGCGAGACCTACTACTCGTACCTTTCTTGCAAGCGGACCTCGAGAGAGGATCTTCCCATTCTTGCGAAACTGGAGGTCCAGCTTGCGTGCAGCGACGTTCGCGCCCAAGATCGAGAGTTTCTCCTGTATGCCCTCGGCAAATCCCAAACAGACCTTGGGGAGTTCCAAGCCTCGTTAAAGTCCTTTGACGAGGCGAACGCGCTAAAGCTCAAGACATCGGGAGCAAAACAGTTTGATCGCGACCGATTCAAGGCGTACTTTGAGGGCCAGCGAAGCATTTACAGCGCTGAAGCAATCCGCCAAATGCAGGGCGATGGATCGAAATCCGACGTGCCAATCTTCGTGCTCGGAATGATGCGATCCGGTACCAGCCTCATGGAGCAAATCCTCTCTTGCCACCCGAACATCGGCGGTGCCGGAGAGCAGGCGTTTTGGCATGAGCACGAATCCGAGTGGCGCAACTCGTTTTCGTCGCTGAGCTGCAGATATCTCGCCCTCCTAGAGAGCGCGGCGCCAGGCTTCGCAAAGATTATCGACAAGAACCCAGCCAATGCCATGCTCGCTGGACTCCTTGCCATTGCCTTTCCTAAAGGCAAAATCCTGAATATGCGGCGTCACCCCGTTGACACCGCCCTTTCCATCTGGATGACGCCGATGCGAACGACGGCACCGTTTATTGGAACCCGTTCAGACATCGTATTTGCCTACCAGCAGTACGCAAGGCTCTCCCAGCACTGGGAAGAGGCGATTCCGAGCAATCAGTTTCGGGCAATTTCCTATGAAGAGCTGGTAGGCAATCCGGAAGCAGTTATTCAGGACGCCGTCGAGTTCTGCGGGGTGGACTGGGACCCCGTCTGCCTGCACCCTGAAAACAATTCTCGCCCGGTTTTGACGCCCAGTTTCTGGCAGGTCCGCCAGCCGCTCTATCGAGGCTCCACCAATCGGTGGAAACAGTACTCGCCGTGGCTAGGTGAGTTTGAACGGCTCATGCCGTAGACGGCTGACGCGGTGAGTATTCGGCGCGGATTGAGCCAGAGAACGCCTACGGCCACCGCTACCAAGGATCCCGGTAATTCATCGTGGCCTCAACACACTACCCGTCGTGAACGCCCGCATCTTCGGGGCCTAAAAGAAGCGATTTCGAAGCGATTGGGGTGTCCGGCATCATATCGTCATCGGGCAACAACAAGGCCCAAAACAAACTAAAAGCAACGGAAACAACAAAATGAAACTTCGAACACTTCTTACAATCGCTGGACTCGCAGTCATAGCCGCATCTGCATGCGCCGACGGCGGAGACGGCGGAGATGGTGGCGACAACGGTGGTTCCTACAAGAATGGGACGCGAACTTTCCACTACACGAGCATGGACTCGGTAAACGGAGACTACAGTGCCTCCGGAACGACAACCTTCAAGGTCCGAACTGACGTGAATGTCAACTCCTACCTGTACATCACGGGCAACCTCGGCGCGGCTTGGACAGTATCAGGCTGGGGCAAGGGCACAGACACCCAGACCAATACCATCCGGTTCTATCACATTGAGACTCTCACTCTAGTCTGTGCAGGATTCGGAAATCCAGGCAAGATCAGCGGGACTAGAACTGGTGCACAGTCAGTCGTTCTCAATGGCCAATTCGCACTGTACAACGACCAAAGCGGAAACAAGCTGTACGACAGCGGAATGGTTCCTATCTCGAAGCTCAACACTCTGTTCACGGCCAGCGGTCCCAACTTCCACGTCTCACAGACCAGCGGCCTCATGAGACTCCAACTCGGACGTCAGATCGTCATCGACCCGACGGTTGGACCTGGAAAGTACGAGAACATCGGAACGATCACGGTGGTGCGCAACTAAGACAAAGCGCTCGCTCCGTCATTAAATGGATTTTGGGGTTTGGTTGCCTTGATCAAGGCGATCAACCCCCATTTAGTTATCCGGAGCTCTCTCCCTTTCGCCCCGGCGAGAGTGAGAGTCGGAGAGGGGGAGCCGGCGCGTACAGGTTGGTCGCATACGACCAACCTGTACGCGCTCAAATTACAAGACTTAGCCCTTCCTCTCGGCGAGCGAAAGGAAGCGGACCGGAGGGTTGCTAGACCTTCAGGAATCTTGCGACTCGCACCATCCACGCAGCACTGCCGGTGTACCATGTCCAGCCTGCTCTCCCTTCATAGGGAGAGTCCGGGCCATCGACGTTGCCGGGCATCACATAGGGCTCTGCGGCGTAGAGTTCGGCGTCAGCTTCTGACCGGAGCGGGGGCAGCATGCCCTTGAAGATGTCGAGGGCGGTCTTGTCGTCGCCGGACATCGCGAATGCTTTGATCGCCCAGGTTGAGGCGTGGCTGTAGACGCCGCCGTTCTCCCGAAGGCCCGGTGCGTAGCGGGTGATGTAGCCGATGTAAGGGTCCACCTTGCTGTAGGCGGGCTGGAGCAGGAGCGCACCAAAGGGGCGAAGCAGATGCTTTCGGACAGAGTTCATCGCTGTTTCTGCGCGTTCTGGCGGCGCGATTCCGGAGATTACGGCCCACGTTTGCGGGTTGAGAAAGATCTTTCCTTCCTCGCAGGTGTGGCTGCCAAACGGCTTGCCGTCGTCTCGCGTGCCGCCGATGTACCATTCGCCATCCCAGGCGTGCTCATTTACTGCGACTTTGAGCTTTTCTGCAGCATCAGCAAATTTGGCTCCCAAGTCGGTCATACCGTACTCGGATAGGAAAGGACGCCATCTGGTCAAGATGTCGAACAGGAACATTGCTAGCCAAACCGACTCTCCCTTCCCGTCGATTCCGGCATGACTGAGGCCATCATTCCAATCTCCTGCTCCGATGAGAGGCAGCCCGCGGGGGGACAGTTTGCCGAGGGTTCGGTCGATTCCGCGCAGGCAGTGCTCCCAGAGCGTTCCGGAAGAGCCCGGCTTTTGAGTTTCTCGGCTGAGGAAGCTGTACTCACGATCAAGTGCGCTTCTATCTCCAGTGGCTTCAATATAGGCGAGGACACCAAAAGCCAGCCAAAGACAGGTGTCGCTGTGGTGACTTGGAACAAAGATATCGGTGTCTGGATGCCACCAATGGCGCACTCCGCCATCTTCGTACATCGCCTCAGCGTGCCGACCGAGTTGCAGCAGGGTGTGGGCGGGGTCCCAGTCCAACAGCATGAGGCTGTCCTGAAGTTGATCCCGGAACCCGTAGGCGCCTCCCTGCTGGTAATAGGCACATTTGGCGAAGAGCCGACCCGCGATGGCCTGGTACGGCAGCCAAGTGTTGCACATCAAGTCGATTGCTGGGTCGCCGGTCTCTACGTTGGCCCCGCGACATTTGATCTGCCAATACGCCCGCGTCTCCTCAAGGGCCTTAGCAGCTGATTCGGCATTCCATCGCACCGCCAGGCTATGCGCGCCCGCTTCGGTGGGAGCGGTGCCAATCACAAAGACATAGGTGGCAATTTCGCCCGGCGCTAAGGTGATCTCGGTGAGGCTTCCCGCAATTGGGTCATCCCATCGCGGAGTTTGGGACTCAGCGACCGGCATAAAGAACGCGTTGGGAGCATCCAGCGAACCGCCCCTGCCAAACCACTCCTGCTTGTCCGTGATCCACTGAACATTCTCGACTCCGCTCCAAGCCACGACGGCTCGAACCGGCTCTTCAACAACATTTCGACAGTTCTCCGTCAGTCCTGGGTGCTTCCAGGCAACTAGCGCATTGCCATCGGATCGGCTCTCCATAAATAGCCGATGGAACTCGCGGTGCCAATCTCCAATGCTGCCGAGGTGCCATTCGAGGTAGCTGCCAAGCCTCAGCTTTCTCGGCTGGTCGACGAGATTCTTGATCTCAACGATCCAAACTTCGGCAGTCTCACCCATTGGGACGAAGACGGTCTGTGTCGTACGAAGGTCTAAAAACTCACGCGTGAAAGTGGTCGCCCCAAGCTCGTGCCGTACTTGGTCAACTTTGGCGGATTTGCGCGTTGGCTGGAAGGTGGTTGACCAAAGACTCTCGGGTTGTTCAAGGTCCTGCACGTAAAGGTATCGGCCGTGCTGATCCAGAACCAGATCCTGATCCCATCGGTTCAATCGAAAAAGCTGGCAGTTGTCCGACCAGGAAAAGCCGCTTCCGGCCTGACTCAGAACCACACCGTAGAGGTCGTTGGCGAGGACATTGATCCACGGCCTTGGCGTCTTTACATCGGTAATGACAAAGGCGCCAGAATCCGCTTCAAAGTAGCCATACGAATTGTTGAGGGTTCGATTCTGCTTGTCGACATCGACGGGGTATGCACGGGCAACGCTATCCAGCATAAGAAGCTATTTTACAGGTCATAGCGAGCGCTGAACGCAATCAGCAGGCCTGTTTTGCCAGTTTCTATGGGTAGGGCGACCAAAGCCCCTTTGAAAACGATGACTATATTCAATTTAATGTCCATAAATCACCTAGAGATTTAAGAGGGACTGCGGTTGAAGCCCCCTACATCAGGCAACCGACTTGAACGCTGCGCTCAAACCTGATATGCTGAATGCATTCAGTACAATGATGTTCACTGCAATACTTGGCCTCAGCCTGCAGCTTTCGGCCGCACAGCTTATCGACGACGTCCAGCACCGAGCCGTCTCTTTCTTCTGGAACGAGTCATACGCGGCCAACGGGTTCACTAAAGATAGGGCCTCCAACAGTGAGGGCCCAGATACCCACGATGTGGCGACCTGCGCGGGGGTCGGCTATGCCCTCATCGCCTACACAATCGGTGTGGAGCACAAGTGGCTCGGCAGAAAGGAAGCCCTTGAGCGCAGCCGGACCACTATGTCCCACCTGCTGACAGACTGGCAGCAGTCGCACGGCTGGCTATACCACTTTGCAAATTGGAAGACAGGCGAACGGGTCTGGAAGAGCGAGGCGAGCAGCATCGATACAAGCCTCTGCCTGGCTGGAATCATTGCCGCCGAGCGGTACTGGAAAGATCCCCAATTCACCCGGGACGCCGAAAGATTTGAGAAGCGTATCGATTGGAACTGGATGCTGACTTCGGGCGGCGAAGATCCCAATGCGTACCACTTCAGCATGGGCTGGCACCCTGAATCAGGGTTCATCAAGAATCGATGGTCGGATTACAACGAGGCGAAGTTCCTCTATGTCCAAGCCTACGGCCTTTCCGACGTCACCAATGTCGGATGGGACAAGATCGTACGCCCGCCAGTGTCCTACAAAGGGTTTGATCTCATCACCGGCGGCCCCATCTTTATGCACGAGATGTCGGAGGGCTTCTACGATTTTCGAGGCTACAGAGACCGTCTGGGTTATGACTACAGCATCGAGGAGCGAAACGATGCCCTCGCGAACCGCGCCTACTGCATTGATAATCCTAAGAAGTTCAAGGGTTATGGGCCCGACTTTTGGGGGCTAAATGCCAGTGATGGCCCCGACGGCTACAACGCCTACGGAGCTCCGAGCTGGATTAACGATGACGGCACAGTGTGTCCAACCGGCCCACTCGCGGCCATGCCTGCGATTCCGGAAGAGGCCAGTGCCTTTGTGGTGGCACTGCACCGTGACTATCCCAAGGCTTGGGGCAAATATGGGTTCCCCGACTCCCTGAATCCAACTCGTGATTGGATCGATGGAGATGTTCTTGCCATCGACCTCGGCATGATGCTCTGCGCCACCGAGAATCACCGAAACAGCTTCGTCTGGAAGCTGACGAAATCTTCCCCCATCGCCAAGCGAGGCTTTGAGCGAGCAGGTCTGAAGAAGGCCCCCATCAGCGCAGCCCTGCGCGTTCCCCCGGCACAGTAGCCGACTCCCAAATCTCTATGTCAACGCTGATACAAGATCGTCAACTTGCCGAACTCGCAGAGAACGGCTACACCGTATTGGAATCCCTATTCCCCGTCACCGAGATGGCAGAACTCGCCATCCTTATCGAGAACCACCAGCGCCGCCATGTCGAGGCGCTCAAGGCCCAAGGCGGGACAGACGGCGGCATCTCGCGTGCCGACGAGATCACTTTTACCGATCATCTCGCCGAAGCAGATAGCGACATCATGAAATTTGTCGCAAGGCCGGAGTTCTTGGATATCTGCACCGCTCTCCTCGGCCCAGATGTGGACCTCTACTGGAACCAGTCCGTCTATAAGGCAGGGAAGGGCACCAAAGAATTCCCGTGGCACCAGGACGACGGCTACATGGAGGTGACGCCAGCGCCTTATCTCACGATCTGGCTCGCCATCAATGACGTCACAGTGGAGAATGGCTGTGTCTGGTTCCTCCCCGGAAGCCATAAAGGAGGAGTGATCAAGCACGAGGACACACCCATCGGAAAAGCCTGCTATTCGCTGGAAGAGCCCGACCAGGGAGTACCCGCCCCGCTGAAAGCGGGTTCCGCCGCGGTGTTCTGGTCGCAGACGATGCACAAGAGCGGCCTGAATGTCTCTGACCAGATGCGCAAGGCGTACGTCATTCAGTATTCGGCAGCCGGCCTGCGTTACGCGCACAACCAAGAGCTGGTGCAGGGACTGACTCCGATTGCCCGAGATGGGAAAGCGGCCTAAGCCAACGTGCGTCTCCTCTTAGCCTTTGTGCTGGTGCTGGCGGCATCGATTGCCGCTGCCGAAAAGGTCACACTGCGCCTTTCCACCTGGGAGGGCGATGAAGGGCTGCGCATTCAGCGGAAGGCTCTTGCCGAATTTGAAGCGGCGCATCCCAATATCAAGGTGAAGGTCGAGGGGAACGACTTCAACGTCTACTTCCAAAAGATCCTGACCCAAGTTGCCTCTGGGACTGCGCCCGACGTCTCGATGATGACGTTTGAGCATTTCCAGGCTTTCGGCAAGCGCCGTGTCCTGTTGCCGCTGGACGACCTTTGCGCCCAAACTCCGGGGTTCAACCTCTCCGACTATTATCCGCAAATCGTCCAAGCGCACCGATACGACGGCAAGCTGTACGTGTTGCCCCGCGATATCGCCCCCCACGGCCTCATCTTCTACAACCGAAAGCTGTTTCGCGAAGCAGGAATTCCGTATCCCAAGCCGACCTGGACCTGGGACTACAAGGAGCGGCCGGAACTCAAGGGAGAGGACTTCCTCTCAATGGTTCACGCCCTCACCAAAAAAGATGCCAGCGGGAAGACTGTCCAGTGGGGATTTGCCAGCGACCCAACCTTCATGGCCAAAACGTTCGCGTTCAGCCAAGGTGCAACGCTGCTGGATGACTATGAGAATCCAAAGAGGATCACCTACGACTCTTCGGTTACCCAGCGGTCATTTGATCTGGTCTACGACCTGGTGTTCAACAAACACTGGATGCCATCCCCGTCTGAAATGCAGTCGGTGATGCAGACGGATGCGGGTGAGCTATTCCGCCGCGGAAAGATCGCGATGGTGCAGAGCGGCATCTGGGAAGTGCCGAACATGCGCCTCGGCCTCGTTCCGGGCAAGCCCGGCTTCTTCGACTGGGACATCACGATCATGCCGGCGACGGCGGATCACCACCTGCAGTTCACTACGGGCGGATCTGGATATGCGATTTTGGCTTCAACGGCACACCCGAAAGAGGCATGGGAACTGGTGAAGTGGATGGCAGGGCCAAAAGGGATGGCGGGTCTTGCCGCCAGCGGTATCGCCCAGCCAGCCATCCGCCGCCTTGCTACTTCCGAGCCATGGATTCCTGGCCCAAACACACCGGAACCGATGAAGTGGCCACCGAGTCGAATTCTCACCGACACCGCCGTTCAGTACGTCGTTTTCCCTCCCACTTCCGAGCACTGGGACGACCTTGAATCGTTCCTCAACAACCGCATCAGCAGCATCTGGTCCCATGAGATGACGCCCAAGCAGGCGCTGGACCTCGGCACGACAGAGGCTCAGCAGCGGCTCGATCAGATCAACCGGATTGAGAACCTTCCTCCCTTCCCTTGGCCCCTCGGCGTGGGCTTCGGCTTTGCGGTGCTGGGTGCACTTGTGCTTTGGATCTGGCTTCCGAGCCGAGGCAAACCGCGCACGCTGCGACAGACGACGATCAACCGCTCCGCCTATAAGTTCCTCGCTCCGTGGATCATCGGGTTCACCGTGTTCACGGCAGGGCCAATGATCCTGTCCCTACTGATGAGCTTCACGGACTGGGACATGATCCTGCCGGCAAAAAACAGGCTGTTTGGCAACTACCTGGAGGCTTTCACCACCGACCCGCGGTTTTGGCTTTCCCTCCGCGTCACGTGCACCTACACGTTTATCGCGGTACCCATCGGCTTAATGACCTCGCTGGGGCTCGCTCTCCTCCTCAATCAGCCGGTGAAGGGCATCCCGATTTTTCGGACGTGCTTCTACGTCCCCACCGTTGGCAGCGCGGTAGCCTCCGCACTCATTTGGAAGCGACTGCTTCAGCCCGGCACTGGCCTCATCAATTCTGTGATCTATGGGTTTGATGGCAAGGGCAACTTCCTCGGGCTGGCCACCCTGCTCAAGCCATTTGTGCCGCCGGGGCAGACTCAGGTTGACTGGCTAGGCAGCGAGCGAACCGCCCTCGCCGGCATCATCATGATGTCGCTTTGGGGCTTTGCCAATGTCATCGTCCTGTTGGCGGGACTTCAGGGGATCAGCCAAACCTACTACGAGGCGGCGCTCCTCGATGGGGCCAACACCCCGCAGCGGTTTCGGCACGTCACGCTTCCGCTGCTAACTCCAGCGATATTCTTCTCACTGGTCACGGGCTTCATCGGCAGCTTTCAAACGTTCACCCAGACGTTCATTCTTACCTCGGGCGGCCCTGGCAACGCGACGCAGTTCTACATGCTCAACCTGTACAACCAGGCATTCAACTCCCTGCGTATGGGCTACTCCTCGGCGCTGGCATGGATCCTCTTCTTCCTCATTCTAGGCTTCACGGTTCTGCAGTTCAAGGGCAGTAAGTGGGTCCACACGGAGGCAGGATGAAGGACCGATCTTCCATGGGCAAGCTGGCGCGGGTCATCACCTGGTGCGTGCTGTGCGCAGGGGCGCTTGCAATGCTCGTGCCGTTCTACATCATGCTGACGATGGCGCTGAAGTCGCCCGATGACCTCGCTACTAGCACCTACCTTCAATGGCCGCGCCATCTCGAGTGGGGCAACTTCCTCACCGTGCTCACCAACCCCAACGTGAGCTTCCCGCTGTTCTTTCGGAATACCGCGTTCATTGCTATCTGCGTGACCACCGGGGTCGTACTGACCAGTGCCCTCGTCGCGTTTCCATTTGCTAGGTTGGAGTTCGATGGCAAGAGCCGCCTGTTCACCCTGCTTCTCAGCACGATGATGCTGCCCGGCATCGTCACGATGATCCCCAACTACGTGCTGTTTAGGTATCTGCACTGGATCGACACGTACAATCCGCTCATCGTGCCAGCGTTTTTTGGGGGAGGGGCGTACAACATCTTTCTGATGCGGCAATTCTTCTTCAGCATCCCCAAGGAACTGGATGAGGCGGCGATGCTGGATGGCGCTTCCAACGCCGTCACCTTCTGGCGGGTCATTCTGCCGTTGGCGAAGCCCGCTTTGGCCACGGTCGGGGTATTCACATTTGTTGGCACCTGGCAAGACTTCATGGGTCCGCTCATCTACATCAACGACCCGCAGAAACAGACTTTGGAAGTGGGCTTAAGAAGCTACCAAAGCCTCGCAGGTTCTCAGTTTCACCTTGTGATGGCAGCGTCAGTTATGGTCACGCTTCCGCTCATCGTCCTATTCTTTCTCACCCAGCGGTTCTTTGTGAAAGGGATCGTCATGTCCGGAATCAAGTAGCACTCTCATGCCC
This sequence comes from uncultured Armatimonadota bacterium, assembly GCA_903927025.1. Lineage (GTDB taxonomy): Bacteria > Armatimonadota > Fimbriimonadia > Fimbriimonadales > Fimbriimonadaceae > Fimbriimonas. The sequence continues at coordinate 232,692 of CAIYLG010000052.1, read as the reverse complement.
ATTCTCACCTTCAAAGCCCCTACCCTCATCGGCTCCCCCGACCTAGCCAAAGCGATTGAAGCGCTTCGAACCGATGGAATCGTCGTTTTGGAAGATGCGATTGACTTAGAGCACATCGCGATCCTGCGCGAGAAATGCCTTGCTGACGTCGAGTTGTTGCTGAACCGCAAGGACAAGCCGTTCAACTGGAACCCGGGCAACCTTCAGCAGGACCCGCCTCCATTCCCGCCTTATCTGTTCCGGGATGTCCTGGTGAACGATGCCGTGATTGCGGTGACAAAAGGGATTTTGGGCGCTGGACTCAAGAGTGCCTTCTACAGCGGCAATACCGCCCTGCCCAGCCCCCACCGCCAGCCCGTCCACGCCGATTCCGGCCAGCTTTGGCCCCACCTCGAGGTCGCCCACCCTGCTTACGCCATCGTGGTCAACGTCGGCCTTGTCGAAATGTCGGCCGAGAATGGCGTCACAGAGATGTGGCCCGGCACCCACACCGACACCAGCGTGATCATGCAGACCGGCGATATCAAAGTCAGCCCGGAAGCGCTAGAGGCACGCCGCGCGATCGAGCCACCCGTCCAGCCCACCGTAAAGCTGGGCAGCGTGGTCCTCCGGGACATCCGCATGTGGCACGCGGGAATGCCAAACCACACACAGAATCCGAGGCCGATGATCGCGATGATCCACTTCGTCTCCTGGTGGCCCACTTCGGCCCTCAAGTTCCCTACCGGAACCGAAGACACATTCACCCACCCCGACCTCATCACCCACGCCGAGTTCGTGGAAACCGCAGTCGACTACATCTCCGCCCCCGGCGCCTACGAGTACCAATCGCCGTAGGCTGGACGCATCGGTCATGCGATATGAGGGTTCGCAAGGTTGTTCCGGAAACGCGACCGCTCCAGTGACGCCGTTGGCGTCAGGAGCGTTGTTAGCAACATGGTGATTGTTGCAGTCACTTAAAAACGTGACCTTTGAAAATCCGTCGTTGCGTCGGGGATACGCGATAATCGGAGCGACCCCCTATGCCTGGTTTGCTTTGCTTTTTGTCTCCAGTTGGAGCGCGCTTCCCACGTTTGGCGGCCGCTCTGCTCTTTTTAGCGCTCTGCTGTGCAGGAATCGCCCAGGCGCCGCCTCCCGCCAATTGGAGCTATCAACCGATTTATCCGGCTTACTGCTCGGCCTATTCACCGGACGGTCGTTATCTCGCGATTGGCGGGACCGGCGGAGTTCAACTGTTTTATTCGGCGACTCGGACGTACATTCGCACTTTTCCGACGTCGGCGACGCTGGTCGAATCGGTTGCGTTCTCTCCAGACGGGAAGACGCTGGCGACGGGGGGCGGCAACCTCTTTTTCACCCTTGGAGTTTTGGAGACCTGGTCCGTTGCCACCGGCAAGCTGATCCAGGAGATCGACACTCCCTCCGGGGACATCAGTGCCGTAGCGTTCTCTCCGGACGGAACCAAGGTCGCGGAAGGCGGCACCTACGGGGCGAGCATCTACGGCACACGCTCAGGGCTTATCGCGTGTTGGGATCCAATAACCGGTCAGCTGCTTGAGCAGTTCAATACGTCTGCATGGCAAGTGAGAACGATAGCGTTTTCGCCGGATGGAGCCACGCTGGCGGTGGGCGGATTCGACGCTTTTGGCGTCGTGGAGCTCTGGAATGTTGCCTCCAAGTCCCGCTTGGTGATGCTCCCCACCGCAAACACTCTCGTCAATAATTTGGCCTTCGCCCCCAACGGCAAGTCCCTCGCGGCTGGAGGCTGGAAGCCGGGCAAGAATCTCGTTCCGGTGGGAAATCTGGAGATCTGGGACCCGATCAAGTTCAGTTTAAAGTCGACCCTGACCACGACCAGCAACGAGGTGTACTGCGCGCAATATTCGCCAGATGGCAAGACGCTGGCGGTTGGTATTTCCCCACCCACGGCAGAGGCCAGAGAAGTTCTGCTGGTCTCCGCGTCCACCGGAAGCATTTTGGGAGGACTGACGCCGACAGTACACAGCAATGCGGTGGCGCTCAGCTACAGCCGAGACAGCAAGCAGCTTTTGGTGTGCTCGACCTTCGTTGGAGGGACGGGATCCAACTTTGCCATCACGGTATGGAATCCGGCTACGGCAAAGCCGATTGGAACTATAGATACAATCCAGTACGTCAGCGCCGGACCGATTTCGCTGTCTCCAAGTGGGAAAACAGTCGTTATTGGGGGCTCACAGGCTGTCTCTGCAAACGATTCCTTTGCCGGATATCTCAGCGTGCTGGATGCCGGGACCGGTGCCTTGGTGAAGTCTCTGCCGACTGCAGGTTTTCCGCGCTCCGTGGCGTACTCACCCGATGGCACCCTTATCGCCTCGGCAGGAATGACGGGGGCGTCTCCTTCCAAACCCGTTTGTGAGGTGTGGAACAGTTCGTCCGGCAAGCTCATTCGAACCCTTGCCACAGCCGCAACCAACCAGATCTCGCAGATTTGCTTCTCACCCGATGGCGCCAAAATCGCGACCTGCGGCTTGAGCAATACTGCCGACAGCAAAGGATCGTTTGGCGTGATTGAGCTTTGGGACTCCACCACCGGCAAAGTGATCCGCGAACTTCCCACGCTTGCCCTTGGCGGAGTGGCGGCGGTCGCCTTTTCCCCTGACGGCCAAACGCTCATCGATATCGGAGACGCCCAGGCCCCCAGCAGCTATCAGGCAGGATTGGTCGAAGTATGGGATGTGTCCACCGGCACGGCACTACCCGCTCCGTATACCGGGCTGCTCTACCCCCTTTCCGTTGCGTTCTCTCCAGATGGATCCACGGTTGCGGTCGGCGGGCAGAAGTATGTTCAGACCAGCAACAGCCTGATCGGTGGGATCGAGCTGTTCAACCTGGACTCGATCAGCCGGATCGGATGGCTTCCCGTTGACGGGAGCGAGGAGACGGTTACCGCCCTCCAGTTCTCGCCGGATGGTCAGCTTCTCTACGCGGCGACCAATCCGATGCTCCAGATCTTCAATGTCGCCAGCCTATCTTCGATCAAGGGGTTCAGCCTTGGCGGAGTTGGAGGACTGAGTCTCTCTGCCGACGCCTCTCTTCTCGCCTACACCACTTATGAATGGCAATCCGCGGTTGCCCCAAATCCTGCGGCGGGGCCGATCCCCATTTCTGCAATCAGTCTCAACTTTAAGTCCGTGGAAAGCGGCGCAACCCCATCGGCAACGGTGAGCCTCGCCCAGGCAGCACCCAAAGGAGGCGTGATCGTTCCCGTCTTCAGCAACAGCACCCTTGCGCAAGTGCCACTGAGCATTACGGTGCCGACCGGTTCCAAGCAGGCGAGCTTCTATATTCAAACGGGGTTGGCGTCTCAGAGCACAAGCGTGACGATATCCGCCGGATACGGGCTTGCCAGAAAAGCGGCGACTCTGACGATCACGCCACCCGTGATCGACTCCGTAGTTTTGAACCCCTACACGGTGAAGGGCGGGGCTTCCAGCACGATAACGATTGTCTTGGACGCGTATGCGCCGGTTGGGGGCGTCACTTTGGCTCTGTCGAGCAGTTCGTCGGTTGTTTCGGTGCCTGCCAAGGCAACCGTCCCCGCCGGCAAGGGCTCGGTGACGGCGACGGTGACCACTTCGAAAGTGAGCAAGAAGACGTCGGTGACGCTGACGGTGAAGGTCGGTGGGTCGGTGAAGACGGTTGCGCTCACTGTGACCTAGTATCAGTCCGGGGCTCCTTCCTTCCGCTCGACGGGAGCAAGGCGGGGGATCGGAGGTGGAGCACTTCACGTTTCCGTTAAGATTGCGTACAATGTCGTACCCGCAACGGGGCGGCCCACTCTCAACTCACTTGGAGGATTGCATGATGGGCTACGCCCAGCCTTGTTTCGCGCCCGCGAGCGGCACCGTTGATCGGTGCGAAGCTCTGCGTCGCTGTAACCACATTAATCGATCGCTTGAATCGAAGGTTCTGCCTGCCATGGTGTCTGTTGACACTAGCGGAGGGTATCCAAGTTGACCTCGCTTTCTTCCGCGATTCGCAGACCTTCGCGACTGGTCGTCCTTCTCGTCACCCTGTTGGCGGTCTTTGTCATCGGCAGTTCGTCCGTATTTGCCCAAACCGCTCCGGCAACTCCCAAAGGTGACCCGACGGGTGCCAATACTGGCGCGGCGGCAGACGTCATCGACGGCGGAGGCAACCATTTTGTTCCTCAGGCACCTGCGGACAGCGACGATGCCGCCACCAAGAAATCCAAGCAGGAAGCTCTAGACGCCTACAACAAACAGGCCAAGGCGGAGCCTCTCGCGGTGAAGCTGGCCGACTCGGTTGGTCAGACTCAAATCGCAATGAACATCCTTTGGACCCTTCTCACGGGGTTCCTGGTCATGTTCATGCAGGCTGGCTTTGCGATGGTGGAGATCGGCTTCTGTCGTGCCAAGAACGCCGCGCATATTGTCATGACCAACCTCATGATCTACCCGTTGGGAGCGCTGGGCTTCTGGCTGGCGGGGTTTGGAATTATGTTCGGCAGCCTCGCCGCCTCGAAGGTGGGTGGACCTGCCACGCTAGGTGGACTGGCAACCCTAAATGGCCCTGAGTTCAAGCTGGGCGGCTTCGGGATTGCGGGATGGAACACGCCGTTCCTCTCCAAGAACATGTACGACGTGGGCATCTACACGATGTTCCTGTTCCAGATGGTGTTCATGGACACCACAGCGACGATTCCCACCGGAGCGATGGCTGAGAGATGGCGCTTCTCGGCGTTCCTAGTCTATGGTCTGTTCATCTCCATCATCGGCTATCCGATCTATGGTCACCTTATCTGGGGCGGAGGCGGTCTCGCCTGCCTGGGCCTGGACCACGGAATTGGTCATGGTGCGGTGGACTTTGCCGGATCGAGCGTTGTCCATGCGGTCGGTGGACTTGTCTCCTTGGGAGGCGTCATCGTTCTTGGCCCTCGAATTGGCAAGTACGACAAGAGTGGCAAGCCTAGGACGATACTAGCCCACGACATCCCACTCGCCGTCCTCGGAACATTCATCCTCGCCTTCGGCTGGTTTGGCTTCAATCCAGGCTCGACCCTTGGCGCGGTTGGCGGTGGCAATCTACGCATCGCTATCATTGCCACAAATACGATGCTCGCCTCCGCAGGTGGCGCGTTTACCGCCCTCGCGGTGAGCAAGCTCCATATCACGAAGAAGTACGACGCTGGCTTTGCTGCCAACGGCATGCTTGGCGGACTTGTCGCAGTAACGGCGCCCTGCGCGTTTATCGACTCCGTCAGTGCGGTCGTCATTGGTGCGATTGCGGGAGTGCTCGTGGTGTACTCGATGGTGTTCTTTGAGAAGAAGGGCATCGACGATCCGGTTGGCGCGATCTCCGTCCATGGTGCGTGCGGCATCTGGGGACTCCTCTCCGTCGGAATCTTTGCCGACGGCAAGTTCGGGGCTGGATTCAACGGAGTGGGTGCGGACAAGTACATGGGCGTTGCCGGCCAGGGCGTAACGGGCCTTCTCCACGGAGACTTTGGCCAGTTCGAGGCTCAGTGCATTGCGGCAATCGTCTGCATCATCTGGTCGATTGGAACGGGATATCTGTTCTTCAAAGTGCTTAGCAAGTTCATGCGGATTCGCGTGACTCCAGAGCAGGAGCTTGCAGGACTGGACATCGAAGAGATTGGAGTTCCCGCTTATGGAGACTTCCAATTGACCGACCTCAGCCCTTCGGCTGAATAACATCGGTTAGTGCGACGCCAGTCGGGCTAACCTTATAGAACGCACCTCTGCAGGGATTCGGAAAGCCGAATCCCTGCAGATTATTTATTGGCCCACGATGGATACCCACATCCTGTTACCGATCGCACTCATGCTTGCCGGGGCTAAGATCCTCGGCGAGGCTAGCGAGCGGTTTCTTAAGATGCCAGCCGTGCTCGCCGAGATCGTGGTCGGCATTGTGCTCGGCAAGAGCGTGTTTGGCGTTGTCGATGGCGGAAACCTGATCCTCCAGGCGATAGCCGGGATCGGGGCCGTTTTTCTCCTGTTTGAAGTCGGACTGGAGTGCGACCTCGATGAGATCTTCCGGGTGGGGTTCCAATCGCTTTGGGTGGCTATCGCCGGCGTTACCATCACGATTGGATCTTGTGTGGTCGCGGCTCGATTCCTCGGTCATCCGTCATCGCAGGCGCTCTTTATCGCGGCCGCCTTCGCGTCAACCTCGGTCGGCATCACGGCTCGCGTCTTTTCGGATCTGAGTGCGCTGCAAACCCGAGAGGCGAGGATCGTGCTCGGAGCCGCGGTTGTGGACGATGTCATTGGCCTCATCGTTCTTGCCATCGTCTCTGGGCTTGCCACCACGACCTTTGCGGTGTCAGACGTCTTCCGGACTTCCTCGTTCGCCATCATCTTCCTGGTCGGGGCGGTTGTTATCGGTCGGATAGCCACTCCGCTGCTTCTCAAATGGGCCCGGAAGATGAAGACTCGGGCGGCCGTTTCGATGGCGGCTGTGGTGCTGTGCATGCTCATGGCGAGCGTCGCCGAGATGGTCCAGCTTGCTCCGATTATTGGCGCCTTCGCTGCCGGGGTCGTCCTGGCCAAGACACAAGAGAAGGTTCGCTTTGAGGAGAAGGTCAAGAGCATTGGCGACATGTTCGTGCCGTTATTCTTCGTCATCGTCGGCGCTCGGATGGACCTGTCAGCGCTCACCCCGAGCGTGGCACTCTCCGCACTGCTGTTTGTGGTCATCGCCTGCGCAGCTAAGGTGATTGCCGGTCTTAGTGTGCCGGGTAAGGGGATTGGGAGATGGGTCGTTGGAGTGGGGATGATTCCCCGAGGTGAGGTAAGCCTCATCTTTGCCAGCATCGGGCAGACCCAGCACCTCATTAGTCCGGCAATTTATGCTTCCATAGTGTTTGTGGTTATCGCGACCACCTTTATCACCCCGCCGATTCTCAAACTTGCCACGCTTCGATTTGAGCGGCAGGCATCGGTTCCGGCGACCTAGACCTCATGAACTCACCCATTTACAAAATTGAGGCGCTCATTCGTCCCAACCGGGTCGAAGCTGTGCAGGAAGCGCTCCACGATATTGATATCGACAGCCTTACTGTCACGGAGTCACGCGGCAGCGGAAGGCGTCAGGCGGTAACTCACACCTTTCGCGGCTCCCAATACGGCCGAAATTTAGCACCGATCACCAAGGTTGAACTGTTCGTTGCCGCCGCCAGATTGGAAGAGGCTGTCTCGGCGATTAAGGAAGCCGCAGAAACGGGCGAAGTTGGAGACGGAAAGCTGTTTGTGATTCCGGTGATAGACGCAATGCGGATTCGAACTGGCGAACGGGGAATCGCCGCGCTGGAATAACCTTGGGAAAAGCCCGCGAATGAGCAAATCAAAGATTCCGACCCTACCACCCAACGCGAGCCGAAGCGCTCTGATCGCGTTTCGGGATCAGGTGCGCACCTACGCCCGCAAGGAATTTGAAAAGGGAGCAACGCCAGATGCCGTTTACGCGCAGGTCGCCCCGAACGGCCAGCTTTGGGCGTTGAAGAGCTCGATTGATGCGGAGTATCTGGACTTCTTGGGCATTCCCCGTCGGAAGGCAAGGGCCACTGGCGTCGTGGTTGCGATGGGGGTTTTCTTTGTCCTTTCGGGTTTCAGCCCCTCTTCCAACACCCTTCTCCATTTCGTGCTTCCTGTACTTATCGCCCTCTGCCTCGCTCGCTTCGCGGAGCTTCAGGCGACAGCAATGCTTCGGTCGGCCAAAGAGAAAGAGCTGCGGGCTACGGATCCCTAGAACGTAAACTTCATTTCGCCATTGGGCCACGAATAGGTCAGCAGAACGGATTTATCGCCTTTTGTTGTTCACCTTTACGCTCACATTGCCCCCTATCCCCTCGTTGCTATGGCGAACTGGTTCCGCAATCGGGACAATATAGGGGTGCCATACGTTGTTACCGAGCCTTGCATCGGCGTCAAAGACAAGTCCTGTATGACTGTTTGCCCAGTCGACTGCATCTACGAAGGCGATGACATGGTCTATATCAACCCAGACGAGTGCATCGACTGTGGTCTGTGCGAACCAGAGTGCCCTGTCAACGCGATCTTTGTGGATACGGATGTTCCGCCCAACTGGAAGGACTTCATCCAGAAGAACGCCGTCCAGTCCAAGCAGATCGCCGATAAGTAACTCCCCGGTGGAGCCTTCATCAGATCTCTCTCTGCTGGTTGAAGCGGAGGGCATTCCGGGCGATAATGTTTCCATGGATGAAATTGTCCTTGATAGCCTAGAAGAGGCCTGTCCGCGCCCAGAGTGCGAGACTAGCTCCAACCTTCAGCGCGCCGAAGACCAGTTCATCCTCGAATGGGGACGCATGAGCAGCAGTTGGGGCATCAATCGCACGATGGCCCAGATTCATGCTCTGCTGTTTGTCAGCGGCATTCCCCTCGAAGTCAACGAGATCATGGATCGCCTCCAGATCAGTCGCGGCAACGCGAGCATGAATCTGCGCGAGCTGATGGACTGGGGCGTTGTTCGTCGCTTCCGACAGCCGGGCGACCGCAAGGACACCTACCTAAGCGAGACGGACCCTTATCAGATGTTCGTCCGAATCGTGAAGGAGCGCAAGCGTCGAGAGATCGACCCGACCAACGACGCGATCCGCGAAGTGCTCTCCAAACTTCCCGATTCCGACATGGACGAGAAGGTTCAAACGCTTCGGGCCCGCCTACAGGCTCTGCTTGAAATCTTTGATCTGATTGATGCCGCCTACAAACAGGTGTTCATCAACGACATCTCTCTAGAAGAGCTGAGCACGCTCGTTCGCGGCACCGTCGACCTCTAGCCGCCAACTTCAAGCATTCGCTGAAGAGCGAGAAGGGCAAACTCCTTCACTTTCGGGGCTACCGTGACCTGATTGATAACGTTGCCCTGCACCAGATTCTCCAAAACCCAACAGAGGAAGCTGGGATGAATACGATACATGGTGGAACAGGGGCAAATCTGAGGGTCCAGGCAGATGATGGTTTTGTCCGGATGCTCTTCAGCGAGGCGGTTCACGAGGTTGATCTCCGTTCCAATCGCCCATGCTGAGCCCGTTGGTGCCGCTTCGATGGCTTTGATGATTGCTTCCGTCGAGCCATTCACGTCGCTTTGCTCAACGACTTCGAGGGGGCATTCGGGATGGACCAGGATCTGGATGCCCGGGTAATCGGCACGTGCCTTTTGAATCTGATCGACGGTGAACCTCTGATGCACCGAGCAGTGCCCCTTCCAGAGAATAAACTTGGCAGCTTTCAGTGCTTCTGAGGTGTTGCCACCAAGAGGCTTGAACGGGTCCCATACGCACATCTGCGTCTCGGGGTCGTAGCCAAGCTTCACGCCAGTGTTGCGGCCTAGGTGCTGGTCTGGAAAGAACAGAACCTTTGTGCCCTGATCCAGCGCCCATGACACGGCGGCGGGGGCATTGGTGGAGGTGCAGACAGTGCCTCCGTGCTCTCCGACGAACCCCTTGAGGTTGGCGGCGGAGTTGATGTAGGTGACGGGGACGATGACTTCATCGGGACCAAGGACTGCCTCCAGCGCCTTCCAGCAGGCACGCACTTGAAACAGGTTGGCCATGTCCGCCATCGAGCAGCCGGCGGCAAGGTTGGGGAGGATCACCTTTTGCGACTCCGGCGTGAGGATGTCCGCGCTCTCCGCCATGAAGTGCACGCCGCAGAAGACGATGAACTCTGCGTCCGGGCATCGGCTGGCATCCTTGGCGAGCTTATAGCTGTCCCCGCGAAAATCGGCGTGGCAGATGATTTCATCTCGCTGGTAGTGGTGACCGAGAATAACCAACCGGCTTCCCAGCGCCTGCCTTGCCGCCCCTATCCTAGTGAACGCTTCCCATTTATCGAGGTCGGCATACTCGCGAGGTAAAGGTTCCTGATACACGTCTTATTATACGGGGGATAGGCAGGCACCAATCCGCCTCGCTCGCCCGAAGAATGCCAAGGTAACCTCGACCCAGAATGCAGACGCTCACGGGGCTCGACTGCCTGCGACGGGATCAGTTCAGGCCGCTACATGGTCGGAGCATCGGCCTGGTTTGCAATCAGGCGACGGTGGCGCGCGACTATCACCATATTCTCGATCTCATCCTGGCAGAGCATCACGCGGGGCGGTTGCACCTGAAGGCTGTATTTGGCCCACAGCACGGCCTATTTGGACACACTCAGGACAACATGATCGAGTGGGAGTCGGGGGATATCCCATCTCGGGAATTCGCGCTGCACAGTCTGTACGGAGCCCATCGAGAGCCGACGCCCGAGATGCTGGCGGGGATCGACGTTCTTGTGATCGACCTGCAGGATGTCGGTGCCAAGTACTACACGTTCATCTGGACGATGGCGCTCTGCCTGAAGGCGTGCGAACCATTGGGCATTGAGCTTCTTATCCTGGATCGTCCGAACCCGATTGATGGAACTCAAACCGAAGGGTCAATCACCTCGGCTGAATTCGCCTCTTTTGTGGGACTGTATCCATTGCCGATCCGGCATGGGATGACGATTGGGGAGATTGCCCATTACCTGCAAAAAAACTTCTTTCCTAGGTCGAAGCTAATGGTGGAGCGGATGCAGGGGTGGGACCGTGGTCTCTATCACGATGAAACCGGTGTTCCGTGGGCACTTCCTTCTCCCAATATGCCGACAGTGGACACCGCCGTGGTTTACCCGGGAGGGTGCTTGCTTGAAGCCACCAATCTGAGCGAAGGTCGAGGCACCACCCGGCCGTTCGAAATCTTTGGCGCCCCATTTCTGCACGGCCAGCGATTCTGCGATGAGTTGAACGCATTGAAGCTGCACGGCGCTTGGTTCCAAGCGATTCAGTTTGAGCCGACTTTCCAGAAGCACGCGAAAACCCTTTGCGAAGGGGCGTTTCTCCACGTGGTGGATCGAAAGTCGTTTGAGCCGGTGCTTGCGTACGTTGCGGTATTGCAGTGCGCACGACGTCAGGCTGGAGACGGTTTCCGGTGGAGTTCCCCACCGTACGAGTACGAATTCGTGAAGATGCCAATTGATATCCTCGCCGGAAATACGTGGGTTCGGGAATCCATTGACAGCCTTTCGCCCCTTGGACAGATACGCGAGCGGTTTCGAGCAGAATCCTCTGCGTTCGAACCGGAGCGAGCGCATCATATGCTGTACTGATCCTTACACCGTTCCCGGTCAGGGGCATCGTATAATGGGGCCGTGAAGTTAGCCGTCTGCATCGTGCACAACCGGGATAAAGGCCGGGTCACTGATGAGCTTGTGAAAGCGGGTTTCAAGTTCACCGTGATTGGTTCTACGGGTGGCTTTCTGCGTGAAGGCAACACGACCTACCTCATCGGTGTGGAGGAGGCAGAGCTTCCTTCGCTACAAAAGGTCATCGCGCAAAATTCGCAGAGCCGCGAACAGCTCGTCAATGTGATGCCGTTTGAAGCGGCGCCCCCTGGTGCCTTTATTCCGAGTCCGGTCAAGGTTCCCGTCGGTGGCGCGGTGATGTTTGTGATGAACGTTGAGCAGTTCCACCGCTTCTAGGCTCGATGGCCTCATTGGCCTGGCTTCAGCCAAACACGTGATCCGCAGGATCTCCCTTGAGGAGAGCGGCAATCACGCGATTTTGCTTTACGGCCCCCAAGGCGCCGGCAAGTCGGAACTGGCGAGCATACTTGCCCAGATGTGGCTCTGCACGAACCCAACCCCGGCGGGTGCCTGCGGCGAGTGCCGAACATGCAGCTCGCTGGACCGTGGCACCTGCGCGGATTTGCTGACGATCGCTCCATCTGGCCCAAGCCGGATGATTATGAATCGCGATATCACCGAGCCGAGCAACAAAAAGCCTGACGACCCAGTCCCGCTTTTGGACTTCTTCCGAACCCCTCCCCTTCGCGCCAGACACAAGGTGGCGATCCTATTTGAATCGGACCGAATGAATGGGGCCTCTTGCAACGCCCTCCTGAAGACGCTGGAGGAGCCTCCCGCCTTTGCAAAGATGATCCTCACCACGGACTCGGTTGGGTCTTTGCCTGCCACCATCCTGTCGCGATGCCTTGCAGTTGCCTGTGAAGTACCGCTGGAAAAGGATTTGCTTCTCTCATTCCCGGAAGCGACCCCTGAAGAGATTCGATTTGCCTCCGGTGCGCCCGGCCGCTTGAGAACGGTGCTGGACCGCAAGGATCAGTACGACCGACTGCTTGCGTTTGCACAGAAGCTGCCAACACGTCGCGCCAGCGAGGCCTTAGTGGTCTCTGAGGAGTTCTCGGGGATTCTGGAGAGCTTTCAAAAGGTAGTTCCTGGCGGCGCACGAGCCGCGAATGCCGAGGCTATTGACGCCCTGGCCCTTTACTTCGCACGCGAACCCAGCTGTCCGCAAGGTTGGACGCAGCGCATGATTGAGGCACACCGCAGAATCGTGGCCAACGGTTCCGCAGGGTTAGTTTTGGATGCGATGTTTACGGCGCTTTTGACTCGCTAGGGCTATCGCTTGGCGACGGCGCACGCGGCAACCAAGAACAGTTCCTCTACAGGGTTGGCGGCAAGAGGCAGGAGCCACTCGTATCCAGTAGCGCTGTGGAGCGCGGAGATGGCATTCCCCTCGTCATTGGCCGCGTATCTCTGGAGGGCCACCTGGACTCGCTGGGAACGCCGAGTGATGGGCTTCAGCATCTCCACGAGAGCGGTGTCACGATCCATACCCTCTTTGAGGAAGAGCTGATAAGTTGCCTGCTCGACATCCAAGACTCGGGCGACGCCCAAGAGGCACCTTCGGCGGGTGATCATAGACCGACATTCATTTGCTTCGGCAAGAATCATGGGCAGGTCGTCGATCGTGCCGACGACCCCAAGGGCATAGGCAGCCTCGCTGCTGGCTTCATCTGAGAATCGCTCGATTGCTTGGCGCAGATCCGGCGCCGCTTCCGTAATATTGAGCTCAGCGACGGCTTCGGCGGCGGCGATTCGAACACTGGGAAGCGGATCATGCAGGGCCTCGCAGATCACCGATCCTGAATTCTGGGACCCGAGCCACCTCAACGCCTGAAGAGCAGCACGGCGGAGATCCGGATCGTTCGGGTCCGCGGCCGCGCGGTTGAGAGCATCGTTGACACCAGAGCCTTCGCTCGCCCCGATTCGCCCGAGCGCGCTGGCGGCGGCACGTCTCAGGAGCGGACGCGGGCTCTCCAGCGTACGAATGAGGGCAGGTGCGGCGGCAGGATCTCCCAGAATTCCCAGCGCCCAGATCGTCTCCTCTTCGAGGAGATCGGGGTGATCTTCAATTTGGTGAATGAGCTCAATGGACGCTCTTGGATCCTTCAAGCGCGCGAGGGCGGCAGCGGCCTGGCGGCGAACCCTAGGTAACGGATCATGGAGTGCCTTAATGATGTCGTCGGATGCAAGCGACGTCCCCTCTTCGCCCACGCGCTCGATCGCCTCTTCCCTTTCACTAGCATCCGAGGTACGACTGAGACTTCGCATCGCCCGGATGCCGCGCGGGGTCACGGTGCGAAGGTCTCGCCAGGTAGTGAGCACACCGGACGAGCCCTCTTCCTTAACTGGAGCGAGGCAGAAAACAGCAACGACTCGAATCACGGAGCCAACGATGAAGACGATCTTGTATGCGATTTCCGGAGAACCGTGAGATCGAAGCGCCGCCATCAGGAATGCACCCATCAGGGGACTGATTCCGCCCAAAATCGCGGTGACTGTCATTCCCGAGCCGATGTAGTTTGCACGGTCATCTGGGTTGGCGGTGGCCAGCATCATGTTGAACTGGCAAATGTTGACCCCGCTCCAGAAGATGCCCATGAAGAAGCTGCTGATAATCAGCAGCCACTCGTTGAACATCGTGTGGTGGGGAATGCAGAAAACCCAGGGCAACGGATTCAGCGCCAATCCAAGTCCGGCGAGAATCAGCGACGGCTTGTTGCCGTACTTATCTGAGAGGAACCCCCAGAACTTCGCGGAAAGCACCTGGCCAACCGCCTGCACCGTGGTGGCACCAACGAGGACCACAAAGCTGAGGGACAACGTCTCTCTGCCGAAAGCAAAGTAAAAGTTGCCAGCGAACGTTTGGCCAAAGGTGGCCACTGCCAGAAAGATGAGCACGTTTCGGTAGTGCTGATCGCCAAACGGGGCGCCAATGGCACGAATGCCCTCGCGGAGATTCTGCCGGACAGGGTTGATTCGAGGCAGATCCTGCATTCGCAGAAAGAAGCTCATGCTGAGGGCGGCACAAATAATGCCGGCACCAAAGATCACCGAAAAGGCGAGGTCGTCATGCTTCGCGGTTCGGATCTGATCTAGGACGACCGCACCGAGAATGCCGACGATCGCACCCACAGCAGTACAAATCGCGTTGCGGCGACTAAAGTAAAAGCCACGCGAGTTTGCAGGGACCATCTCGGCCAGCCAGTCGTTATAGATCGGGTTGACGATCATCGACGAGACAGAGGCTACGAGCACGCATATCGTCAGGACGGTGAGTTTGGCGGCGTTGGGGATGGGAAGGAACGGCAGGACGACAAGTGGGGCGTACATCGCCCGCCAGATCAATCCGCCCGGCATCACGAAGCGCTTATAGGATCCAAAGCTGCGGCCCCAGATAGCACCCGGAATCTGCAGAATGCCCACCAGATTGGGAATTGCAGTCAGCAGGCCAATCCACAGGTCCGAACCGCCCAGCCGCTGAATGAATCCGACGAGAAAAGCGCCGGACACGAGGGTGCCAAACGCGGTAGCGACAGAACTATCGGCATTGGCAAGTCGGAGGCTTCGGAGGTTGTCTAGGCGATTGGCGGCCACTTTAATTGAGAGCCCGCGACGGGTTAGAGAATTGTAGCCGTCTGGAACGGTTATTGAAAGCTGTAAGATGTTTCGATGAGCCTGCTTCTGACTGGTCTGGTTGCACTTTTAACATCCCGTTCCCACACCGCAAGAATGGCGGGTGCAACCCGTATCGACGAGAACGGCTGGATTAACCTGCATCTGGTCGGAAAGCCAAGGGATATCGGCTACCAGTACGGCACCTTGGAGGCGGCAGAGATTGACAACGCCCACAAGGCGCTCAAACTCAGCTTTACCGGCACACCCTACGACTGGGCATGGGCTCGAAAGGCGGCCAAAGAGATTTTCTGGCAGAAGCTAGACGCCGAGTACCAGCAAGAAATCGAGGGGCAGGCAGAGGGTCTGGCTGCGAAGGGCTACCACTACGACACATGGGACGTGCTGGCCTACAACGCCTACATCGAGCTAAAGGACTACTACGCACCCTATTTGGATTCCCTCAAATCGGGCAAGCAGGTCGGCACAACAAGAACCTCCTGTAGCGCATTTATTGCGACGGGTTCAACGACCAAAGGCGGAAAGATCGTGATGGGTCACAACCTGTGGTGGGACTATGTGATGGGCCAGCGCTGCAACACGATTCTCGACATCACCCCGATTCACGGGAACCGAGTGGAGATGGACGCGTTTTGCGGATTCATCCACAGTGGAAGCGACTTTGCCATCAACTCGGCCGGAATGGTGCTTTGTGAAACCACGATCTCTGGATTCTCTGGGTTTGACCCGAAAGGCGTCCCCGAATTTATGCGAATGCGAAAGGCGATTCAGTATTCCAATTCGGTCAGCGACGTCATTCGCATCTTCAAGGAAGGCAACAACGGTGGCTATGCCAACACTTGGCTCATCGGCGATACCAAGACGAATCAGATCGGAAAGCTTGAGTTGGGTCTGAAGAACATGATTTCGCTCGTCAAAACGGACGGCTACTTCGTGGGCAGCAACTTCCCCGAGGACCCAAACCTCATTGCAACGGAGGTGCCTGGTGGCTGGAACGCAGATCCGAGTTCTAATGGATGTGAGGCGCGCCGGGCACGTTGGAACTATCTGCTCAAACAGAATGAGGGGAAGGTCACCGTGGACTTGGCCAAGACTTTTCTGGCAGATACCTTTGACCAGCCAAACCAAACCAAGGGTGCCAGCGACCGAACCCTGTGTGGTCGAATAGATGGCGCTCTTGCGGGAGCCGTGAACACCAAAGTGGTGGATGCCGCGATGGTTTCGAAGATGAGCTTCTGGGGAAAGATGGGTTTCTCCGACAGCAGCACCTTCAGCGCTGCCAGTTATTTCAAGAGCCATGCCGGGCAGAGCAACCTGATGCCGTTTCTTCGGGATATCCCGAACCAACCCTGGACCAAGTTTCCGCGCTAACGCGCGGGGCCGGGAAGCACGACACCCGTTGCTTCGTTGCGGCCGTGACTATCGGATGGAGATCCATAGGTTGTTGCATGATTTTGGGTTGGTCGTCACATTCAGCTGTCGCTTGACTACGCATTCATTCTCACTTCCACCTCTGGCATGATCAGCGAAGTGGTGAGCGTTAGTTCGCAGCGAGAGTAAATTTGGAGGCAAGGGACAGTTGGAAGCGACGACCAACATTCAGCCGAACGAAGCACTACCTATCCCGATCCGATAAGCCACCATTCTCGAATGACGCGAGAGCTGAGGATAACCTGGGCCGGCTGCTGGGCATCCAGCAGCCTTTAAAGCGGCTAAACTAGAGGACACAACTGCCGCGATCGTCGCGCAAATCCGCGACACGCACAAGAATCCCTTCCCAGGGTTGCCCGACCGGCTGAGAGTTGGGTATTATTCTCTCTTGCGTCAGACAGCGGAAGTTGCCGGTTATGGGAAATCCAAAACCGGGTCTCTTTTAAAGAGACGGACCAAACAGGCGAAATTGATATGAAAGTTAGAGCCAGCGTCAAAAAAATTTGCGACAAGTGCAAAATCATCAAGCGCAATGGTGTAGTGCGGGTGATTTGCGAAGTGCCGAAGCACAAGCAGCGCCAGGGCTGATACGCCAGGAAACAGTTAGGAAGAGAATTTAAAGCATGGCAAGAATTGCAGGTATCGACCTCCCTCGCGAGAAAGCAGTGTTGTACGCACTGCCAGTCCTCTACGGAATTGGAAAGCACAACGTGCACGAGCTCGTTGAAAAAGCTGGCATTGACCCTCGAACGAAGGTCAAGGATCTGACCGAAACCGAGATCGGACGACTCCGTGAGATCCTGGACCGCGATTTCCAGGTTGAGGGAGACCTCCGCCGAGAAGTCAATGGCAACATTCGACGATTGATGGAGATCGGCTGCTACCGTGGCCTTCGCCATCGACGAGGCCTCCCGACTCGGGGGCAGAACACTCGGCACAACGCTCGAACACGAAAGGGCAAGCCGAAGACAGTCGCCGGAAAGAAGAAGGCGAAGAAGTAAAGATTAGGCTTCTGGCCCCAGGCGAAGAACGAACCGTTCTTCGCCTGGGGCTGGGGCCGGGCACCCACAAAACATGGCACGAAAGCAAGTACAGAAGGGCAAACAGAAGGAGCGCAAGAACATCCCGGTTGGTGTTGCGCACATCCACGCGTCGTTCAACAACACGCTGGTTACGATCACCGATCCCCAGGGCAACACGATTTCCTGGGCAAGCGCCGGCAACGTCAACTTCAAGGGCTCCCGAAAGGGCACTCCATTCGCCGCTCAGGTGGCCGCCGACAAGGCGAGCCGACTGGCGCAGGAGCATGGCCTTCGAAGAGTCGACGTTCAGGTGAAGGGTCCAGGCTCAGGTCGAGAGACCGCCATTCGAGCGCTGCAGGCTTCTGGTCTTGATGTGACGAGCATCTGCGATGTCACTCCGGTGCCGCACAACGGTTGCCGACCTCCGAAGCGACGCCGTGTCTAAGAGCGGATCCCTAGTAGGGGATGCCGCCACCCAGCGTCCCGGGAGCGGGGCGCGCAAAAGAAATCATGCCACACATATCCACCCTTGACCTCCAACAGGAATACGGAAAGTTCGTTCTCGAGCCACTTGAGAGGGGCTACGGACAGACGATCGGCAATGCCCTTCGCCGCGTCCTCCTAAGCTCGATCCAGGGCGCCGCTATCGCCGCGATTCGCATCGATAAGGTTTTCCACGAGTTCGCACCGATTGCCGGAGTTAAGGAAGACACGACAGAGCTTCTGCTCAACCTCAAGGACGTCGCCATCCGATCCAACGGCGAGGGCCCCTTCGAGGAGCAGGTTGTACGAATTGACGTAAAGGGACCAGGTCGAGTGACCGGTGCCGACATCATCTGCCCAGAAGGCCTTGAAGTCGTCAACCCTGAGGTCTATATCGCTACCATCAGCGACCCCAACGTAACGCTCGCCATCGAGCTTTACATCGGCTGGGGAGCAGGCTACGTTCTTCCTGAGAAGCAGGAGAAGTACCGAGGAATCATCGGAGTTATCCCGACTGGTTCTCAGTACACCCCTGTCAAGAAGGTGAACTACACCGTCGAGCAGACCCGTGTGGGTATGCGAACGGACTATGAGCGATTGGTTCTGGATATCTGGACCAACGGAACTGTTCGACCTAACGATGCGCTTTCGCAGTCCGCTCACATTCTGGATAAGTACTTCCGGATGTTCTTTGATCTTGGCGAGGCAGGCTTTGAGGCCGATCTCGACATCGACGAAGAGAGCAACGATGAGCTGCTAAAGAATGTGCCGGATCTTCGAATTGAAGAGCTGGACTTCTCACAGCGAACGTTCAACTGCCTGCGACGTGCCGGCATCCTCACTCTCAAGAATCTAGCAGTGGCTACCGAATCTGACCTTACGGCGATTCGAGGCTTCGGCAAGAAGTCGCTTCTTGAGGTTCGAGACAAGCTCGTAGAGCACGGTCTTGAGCTCAAGCCGCCTAAGGGTGGCTACCGCTCGCTCGACACGCTCGACGACGATGACGACGACGATTTCTGATTGATGGCGAAACGCCCAAGCCCAAAGAAAGAGAACCATGACACACAAGATTGACCATAGAAAGCTGGGGCTTCCGTCCGATCAGCGCATGGCCCTGCTGACTAACCTTCAGCGCCAGTTCATTCGACACGGCTACACCCGTACAACCGTCGGTCGCGCCAAAGAGCTTCAGAGACTCGTTGAGAAGCTCATCACGCTGACCAAGATGGAAGACGGCCTTGAAGCCCGACGCCGAGCACGAAAGGTTCTCGTTGGCCACAGCTCCTCCTCTCCTAAGCCAGAGAAGAAGCTTGCCGGCAAGACCCCTGGTGAGAAGACGCAGATTCTGGCTGCCATGAGCCTGATCAACGGCGAAGATCTCGTCAAGCACCTTTTCGACGAAATTGGACCTCGATTCAAGGATCGACCGGGCGGCTACACTCGCCTGACCAAGATCGGACCACGACGCGGCGATGGAGCACCTGAAGCCGTTCTCGAACTGGTTGCCTAATGTTTCTAGGGCTCGCCGAGAGGTGAGCCTGACTTTTGTGGCATAGAGATATGCCGAGCGTGATGAAGAGAATTCAGTTCGTCGTTTCATACGACGGCACCGAATTTTGCGGCTGGGCCGCACAAACTGGACGGAGAACCGTTCAGAGCACTTTGAGAGAAGCTGTTCGCCGTGTCTCGGGCGAGGATATCGAGATCGTAGGGGCTAGCCGCACAGACAGCGGCGCGCACGCGAAAGGTCAGGTGTGTCACTTCGATACCGGAGTGAACATCGAACCTGAAAAGTGGGCGCGCATCGTCAACAATGTGCTGGAGCCGGATATCGCTGTGATCGCTTCCCGACATGTTTCGGATAGCTTCCACAGTCGTTTCAGCGCGTTTGATCGGTTCTACCGATACAGAATTCAAACTGATCTGCGCGATCCGCTCCGTTCCCGATTCGTGCATGAGTACGGTCGAGAGCTAGACATCCCCAAAATGCAGGAAGCCGCAAGGTTTCTTGTTGGCGATCACGATTTCAAGGCGTTTACTGAGGAACTGGACCCGCACGTGGAAAACACGAGGCGAGAGCTCTACTCCTTTGAAGTGCGCCACTACCGAGATGAGGTGTGGGTGGACGTGGTCGGAACGGCCTTTCTTCGCGGAATGATGCGACGAATGGCTGGTGCGCTCCTAGAAGTAGGACGCGGATACAGACCCGTCGAAGAGGTCGGCAAACTCCTTACTGAGGAGCGGAATCAACTTAATTGGCCAGTCGTGCTGCCTGCGAAGGGGCTTTGCCTCATGCGCGTACGCTACGGTCGACATCCCAAAGACAATCGCTCGGCAAAAACCGTGCAGCTTCCATAAACGAACTCACTTCAGAACTTGTTCTGAGAACTTGAGAAAACATCAGACAGGGTCCGCCCTGAGCTGGGACGGAAAACCGAACATGAATAGGACATATACAAATAAGGAAGGGACGATCGAGCAAAAGTGGTACGTGGTCGACGCCGCTGGCATGCCAGTAGGCCGACTCGCAGCACAGGTAGCCCAGATTATCCGCGGCAAGCACAAACCGACTTTTGCCTACAACGCAGACTGCGGTGACTTTGTCGTCATCATCAACGCGGAGAAAGTGGTTCTCACTGGCAAGAAAGCCGATGAAATCATTTACTGGCACAGTGGTTGGCCAAACGGTCTCAAGAACATCAGCAGAGGCAAGATGCTTGCTGATGATCCAGTGAAGCTGGTTGAGAAGGCAGTGTGGGGAATGACTCCCAAGACCAAGCTCGGCAAAGCGCTCTTCAAGAAACTGAAGGTGTACGCCGGCAGCGAGCATCCACACGCGGCACAGAACCCTCAGCCCCTGAACATCAAGAAGGATAAGAATTAAACCGATGGCATCTACGCATCAGAACTATGGAACAGGGCGACGTAAGTGCGCCATTGCTCGCGTGTGGCTTACGCCCGGCGAGGGAAAGATCACGATCAACGGCCGAGACTTCAAGGAGTACCTGGGACGACCTGTCCTTGAGATCCTCGTGAAGAGCCCGCTGGTCCACCTCGGTATGGAAGGCCGATACGACGTCAAGGCTACGGCTAAGGGCGGCGGCATCACCGGACAGGCAGGCGCCATCCGACTCGGTATCTCCCGAGCCCTCCTAGAAATCGACGAAGAGCTCAAGAAAGAGCTTCGAGGCGGCGGCTATCTCACTCGAGACTCGCGCATTAAGGAATCCAAGAAGTACGGCCGCAAGAAAGCGCGACGTGGCTTCCAGTTCGTTAAGCGCTGATCGTTCAGACAGATCAACCTTCCTTACTTGTTTTTGGGCGACAGCAATGTCGCCCAAATTCTTTTCGTAGGCCTCACTGTTCGAGGAACATTCGGATCTTAAACGACTCTTATGACGGGCGAAGTCCGATTTTTCTCCGCCTTTTGGGCCCTCAATAGTCCCCATCTGTAAACTGGTCGCAACGGGAACGAACTAGATCCCGCATGAATTAGGTCGATGGCAACAACAGTGAACGCTCCAACCTCGGGCAAGGGACCTTCCCTTCTCAAACGCCCGGCAGTTGTGAGACTCCTGCTCATCGCACTCTTAGCCGAGACTGGCTATGCGGTGATGAATCTCACCACCATGCAGCACTACCTGCGTGACGAGCGTCAGTTTGGCGCAGGCACGATTGGTCTTGTAGTGGTCGCGTTTCTCCTCAGCGAAGCCCTCTTCAAAAGCCCAATGGGCCATCTTTCGGACCGAATAGGTCCCAAGCGGCTGATGCTGATCGGACCTTCCCTTAGCGTCTTCACTGCTTTCGGAAGCCTTCTCGTCCCAAAGACAGGAGGAACCTTTCCAGAACTGTTGGCATTCCTTGGCTTGAGGACCATTGATGGGCTTGGAGCCGCGATGCTTTGGCCCGCCGCCTTTACTGCTGTGAGCGATGCGGTTGAGGATGGAGAACGCCAGGAGGCGATGTCCTACCTGAACCTCTGCTATATGGTTGGCATCGCCATTGCATTTGGTGTCGGTGGTGCCGCGAACGACCTGACTCACACCAAGTACGCGGGAATGGTCTTGGCTGGAATTCTCTTCCTTGCCGTCTCGATCTGTGTTTGGAGGCTTGTCCCCGAGATCAGCAAGGGGCATGGGCAAGTTGAAAAGGAGGGTGAAGGAAGTCTCAGCGGCCTTAAGGCTTCGCTCAAACAGATCCCAACCTACCTTTTGCTCTCACTCATCACCTTCGCAGGAATCGGCTTCCCGCTCGCTATCTTCACACTGTTCCCTTCTGACCAGTTCCACATGAGTCAATCCATGATTGGAGCACTCGTCTTGCCCTGTGCGCTTGGTATGGGAGCCGCAAGTGTGCCGATGTCCCGCCTAGGTGAGAGAATCGGACGCTCCAACGCAGTCCATCTCGGCCTCGGGCTCGCCGCCGCTGGCATGTGGATCATAGCGGTCGCCGCCTTCATCCCGCCGTTACGTCAGGCATGGATTTTCGCCCTGTGCGGCATTCCCCTGGGGATAGGCTTCCTCCTCGCTATTCCAGCATGGATGGCCAGTGTCAGCGACATCAACCCTCAGTGCCGTGGCGCAAACCTGGGAGCGGTCATGACCGCTCAAGGCATCGGAGCGATCATTGGCGCCCCCATCGGTTCGTTCCTGTATGAGAAGATGCAGCCGGTCGGCACCAGTTTGGGCTTGGGGCATGCCTTTGGCCGCTACTCTCCGTTTGTCGGGTGTGCCGCGTGCCTTACCTTTGGGTTCGTGCTAAGTCTTCACATTCTTCGGGACGCGAAGAGATAAAGCTCCGGGGACTGGGGGATGGTGGATTTACAGAGTTCTCGGGAAATCGTCTTTCAACAACCTCGACATTGCTCGGTCTGCGAGGATTCTGCCTCCGTTCTGGCACTCAGCACAGTAGTTGGTCTCGTTGTCCGCATACCGAATGCGCTGCACCGGCTTTCCACACACCGGGCACGGTTGGCCGTATTTGCCGTGGACGGCAAACTCTGGACGGAACGCGGTGATGTCGCCTGCACCAGGGAATTTTTTCGCAAACTGCTTTTTTAGTTTCTCAGTCCAAAGCAACGTCGTGTCCTGGACAACAGCGTGCAGGGTCGCAACCTCATCAGAAGTTAGGCTGCCCGTCCGCTTCATCGGCGACAGTTTGGCGCTATGAAGGATTTCATCCGAGTAGGCGTTGCCGATGCCACTGAAGAGGTGTGGGTTGGTCAGTGCGTCCTTCACGGTATGCGACTCGCTCTTGAGCATCTTTCCGAACTCCTCAACGGTACATGTCATCACATCGATACCACCGGGGTCCAACGCGGCGAGCGCCTCCTCCCCCCGAACGAGCGTGATCGAGGCACGCTTCTTGGAACCGGCTTCCGTGAGGTAAAGAACGCCGTTTTCAAACTCCATCGCGGCGGAGGCGATCTTTCCGCCCAGCTTCACGTCGGCAGATCCACCCTCCTGCCAACGAAATCGGCCGGCAACCATAAGGTGAACGATGAGGAAGAAGCCTCCCTGCATCCCCAAGACGATTCGCTTACCCAGCCGACGGACCTCTAGCAGTTCGAGGGATTCAAACGTTGCGGGCGAGGGATCTACGGAGCGGAGAACAAATGGCGTGAAAAACCTTAGCCGGAGCAATCGCTTCCCCACTAATCGCTCGGCGATTAGGCTTCGGTAAAGTTCAACGTCCGGAAGCTCTGGCACACGTTGATTCTAACAGTTTGAGAACACAGCAAAATAGCTTAAATCACTCTTAGGAAGCGTGCTTTTTAGGGGTATTGGCAACCTTTTTGATGCCGGATTGCACCCCTTGACACGGTAAACTTGCAAGTTGTTTGGCAACGCCGCCAACCGACCTGAAGGGGAAAACTAATGGCAACAAGAATTGGAATCAACGGCTTCGGACGCATCGGACGACTGTCTCTCCGAACTATCCTAGCCCGGTATCCAGGCGAACTCGAAGTCGTTGCGGTCAACGATCTTACCGACACCAAGACCAACGCTCACCTGTTTAAGTACGACAGCACCTACGGTCCGTTCAACGGCACGGTTGAGTACTCAGACAGCGAGTTCATCGTAAACGGCAAGGCGATCAAAGTCTTCGCAGAGCGAGACCCAGGCGCGATCAAGTGGGATGAAGCGGGCGTTGACATCGTCATCGAATCCACCGGATTTTTCACGGACGCCACCAAGGCAGCCGCTCACCGAAACAGCGGCGTGAAGAAGGTCATCATCTCAGCTCCTGCTAAGAACGAAGATCTCACCATCGTTCTCGGCGTCAACGACAACGTTTACGACACCGCCAAGCACAACGTCATTTCGAACGCCAGCTGCACCACCAACGGTCTCGCACCGGTTGCTAAGGTTCTGCACGAGAAGTTCGGTATCGAGAAGGGCCTGCTCACCACCGTCCACGCCTTCACCAACACCCAGAAGACTCAGGACACCGCCGCCAAGGACCTCCGAGACGCGCGAGCCGCATCACAGAACATCGTTCCAAGCTCCACGGGCGCCGCACGAGCTGTCGGCCTGGTTATCCCAGAGCTTCAGGGCAAGTTCACGGGCATGGCTTTCCGAGTTCCGACCCCGACCGTTTCGGTTGTGGACTTCACTGCTCTCCTTTCCAAGGATGCTTCTCCGGCAGAGATCAATGCCGCGATGAAGGAATATGCCGATGGCGCGATGAAGGGCATTCTTCAGTACAGCGACGAGGAACTGGTTTCCACCGACCTGAAGGGCAATCATCACTCCTCCATCTTCTCCTCAGTCGACACGATCGGCTTGGGCAACTTCATCAAAGTCGTCGCATGGTACGACAATGAGTGGGGCTACAGCTCGCGAATCGCAGACCTCGCCAAGTTTGTTGGCGATCGACTGTAAGCGCAAGTTCAGATCAACAGATTGGGCCCTGCTTCGGCAGGGCCTTTTTGTTCATTCAGGTCCCAAAGGGTAAGAATTCCCTGACCCTCCGGCACAATCCATTCAAATGATGCCGATGCAATCGCCCATTTTAGGTTCAAACCGCGTAAATTAGACGCCATGCCGCGTCATTCCTCAATTCAATTCAAACGGCTTTTCTCATCTGCCTGCTTTTCAGCGGCAATGGCATGCGCCTTCGCTCAGTTTCCGGGAACCACAGCTCCTCCTCCTGCCGACCTAAAAAAGGGATGGGATTCCATCTCGATGAATCAGGCTAGAGAAATCCTCACCTTCTTGGCCAATGAGTGCGAGGGCCGAGGTTCAGGCCAGCCTGGGTTCCAGAAGGCAGCCGATTACGTTGCGGCTCATTTCAAGGCATGGGGCCTGAAGCCGATGGGCGACAATGGCACCTACTTCCAAAACGTCCCGTTCAATGTTTCTCACTTCGTGGATGCCGGCAGCAGCTTGGACGTACTGGGCTCAGACAAGTCGATTGCCGCTGGTCCAGATTTCCGAATGACCACGGCCGCGGCAAGCTCAACGCTTACGGGCGTGCTTGCCGTGGTGAAGCCTGGGACGGAAGGAACGCAGTTTGATGACGGCAGTCTTCAGGGACGCATTGTTCTGCTTTACGGCGACAACATTCCGACCGCTACTCGAATGGCCATCTTCCGCCAAAACCCGATGGCGGTTCTCACTGTGGCCGCAAAAGTGCCTCCGGCGGCATATACGTCTTCACGAGTGAGCACAGGGTCCGCGAATGCAGGAAGCCGAAGAGGGATTCGAGTTCCGATGGGTGTCATCTCTGCCAAAGCGGCGGCCGATCTCGTGGGAAGCCTCGAACTGACCGATGCAACTCTAACGCCTGGCAAAGCGACTCCAGTGAAGTACAGCCGAGGTTATGTGCGCATCAAGGCAACC
This sequence comes from uncultured Armatimonadota bacterium, assembly GCA_903927025.1. Classification (GTDB taxonomy): domain Bacteria; phylum Armatimonadota; class Fimbriimonadia; order Fimbriimonadales; family Fimbriimonadaceae; genus Fimbriimonas. The sequence goes on along the minus strand of CAIYLG010000052.1, from coordinate 207,072 downwards.
GTTGATGCCCACCAGATTGGAGTTCCGAACGTCGTGGCGCTCCTCCCTGGTTCGGATGCAGACCTCAGCAAGGAGTACATCGGCATAGGCGGCCACTTGGATCACCTTGGCAAGCAGGGCACCGTCATCTACCCAGGTGCGGACGATGATGGCTCTGGCTCAACTGCGGTCCTTTCGATTGCTCACGCAATGTCGATCAACCCTAAGAAGCCCAAGCGGAGCATCCTGTTCATGACGTTCTGTGGAGAGGAGATGGGACTCATCGGAAGCTCCTATCTGGTGAACCACCCGATGATTCCCCTCGACAAGATGGTGTCGGAGCTGCAGATGGACATGGTCGCCCGAGACTCCTACGGAGCGCAGAACGGCGACCAGCGAAGAATCGATGTGGAGAAGGAAAACCTCGACACGATTCGCCTCGTCGGCAGCAAGCGAATCTCAACCGAACTCGACAAGGTGATTCAGGAAGCGAATAAATGCATTGGATTTAAGTTCAAGTACGACGCTGAAGACGTTTACACCCGTAGTGACCACTACAACTTTGCGTCTCGCGGAATCCCCATCGCCTTCCTGTTTGATGGCTTCACGCCCGACTACCACCAGCCTTCGGATACGGTCGACAAGATCGACTTCCTGAAGCTGGCCAACTCTGCAAAGCTGTACTACCTGACTGCCTATGCAATCAGCGACAACCCGGTTCCTCCCGTCCACGACGTAAAGAACTAAGCCACAAAAAAGCGGGGTTGCTCCAAGGAGCAACCCCGCTTTTTTGTCCCCCTAGCGACTAGTGCTTTTTGTTGACTGCGCCGCCAATGATGTCGATGAGCTTGTCATAGTCCAGCGGAATGAACACTCCGCCAGTTGAAAGCCCGTCGGGTGAGGCTTTACCCTTGAGGTAAAGGGGATCGTTGAGCGACTCAAAGGCGCTGATGACGCCGTCGAACAGCTTCTTATCGTCAGCGCTCATCTTGGACGTCACCATCGTGTTCTTGATTCCCTCAGCAATGCGAGAGAGGCTGAACACAGCGAATGACTGAGAGCCGTCCAGCATGGTCTTCTCACTCGCTCCGAGCTTAGGGTCTCCATTGAGACCGTTCGTCTTGGAAGTGTAAGAGGCGACCGCCTTATCAAGAAGATCCTGAGAGGTGGAGGCAATGACAGCTTTGCCGACCATTGCGAAGACCACTGTCTTCTTGCCGACCAAGATGTCCTTACGAACGGAGTCAGGGCTCATGCCGTTTCCGATGCTCTTTCGCATGTCGGTTTCAACCTTGTCGTTGACTTTGAACTCCCGACCGCCGACCATTTTCTGCTCGACAAACAGCTTAGGCGAATTGCCCTCTTTGGCTACCTGCGCCTCCACGAAGGATTGGAATCGGTCGACAGCGTCTGCCGGATTGGCTCCGTTTGAATCGTCCACGATCATGAGCAGATCGACGCCCGCTGGGGCTCCATCCTGCGAAGGGTAAACCGCCGCGACAGCATCACCTTTCAAGGCCGGAATAAGGTCTTTCTGGATCGACAGGCCAATTCCCTTCTGGACAGAATCTTCCATCTGTGCGATCGTCTTGTCGAGTTCCTTTCCGTCTTTCCAACCCGACTTCATCGCATTGAAATATTCCGACGGATTGGAGAGCACCATCATTCCGTAGGAGCCGCTTGGCAGCACCTGGAACAGGTCGGTTCTCACCGGGGCGATCTGGCTCATCGCTTGGAACCCAGCATTCTTAGATGGATCCATTTTGGTAGCCATGCTCATGCCGAGTCCGCCATCACGGATGGAGAGGCCGATTGTGGCCCACTCGGGAAGCGACATTTTGTCTTCAGACCCCTTTGCGACGCTGGCAACAATTTTCGGAGAGACGTACAGGACTAGATTCGAGTCTTCAGCAATGGCGTGTCTGCCCTCTTCGAACTCTGGAACTGAGGTGATCGCTTTGGCTTCGCCGTTCTTTACCGCCAGTACGCGGGCAAACTGCTGCGGCTTGTCGCTGAGGACGAGAAAATCATCCATTACCATCACGAGCATGGAGCCCTTTCCGGTCTTGAAATACTTGAGACCCTTATAGAACTTTGGGTAGGCGTTTTTCTGAAGGATCTGTAACGCCTCTTTGCCATCCTTGACAGCGAGGAAGAGAATGCCGTCTTGGCTATTCGGGTTCTCTGCGTTGTTGGTCATGCATACAGCACCGCTGCGCAGGATAAGCGGACGAAGCGCCTCAGCAGACTTGCTGTGGTCGATGAGCTCGAGGATGGACTTCTCGAACAAGTGATCAAAGGTGTTTCGATCCAGGCTGTCATCAATTCGCTTGAATGCCAGAGCTTGGGTGGGAGAAGGGACAAGGTCGATGCTGGCGACGAGAAGAGAATCTGCGGGCACATACTGCAGCGCCCCTTCTCCAGGCCGGGCAAAGAATGATCTCAGCGCATAGGCACCGGTCAAGGACACAAATACAACGCCACCAAGGGCGATACCAGCCGCTAATCGGCCTCGTTTGCGGGTTATAAGGGATAGGGACTTCACGGTTAGACCTCTCTGACGTAACTCATCTTATTCGACTTCCGCTAGTATCGCGGAACTTTTCCTAGTAATCGCCACAGCTACGGGAGCCCGATGAAGCGGGTTGCGGCCGTCCTCATGTTTTAGGTCTGTTCTCCCGCCTAAATGACGGTTTTCCCATTTCGTTCGTGGGAGACCTGTTCACGCTTCTTCGCGTTGACTCTCATAACATCGGCTCCTAACTGTGCTCCATCGTCACATAATTCCGATCAGAGCGAGCAATGAAGCCTAGAGAGCGAGCGCGCCGGTTGAGCCGTTTAGGATTTCTTCGGCGCGTGAAAGCGCCACCTTGACGTTGGCGCAACAGTTCTCTTCACCAACGTGGTGCTCAAAGCCGCTCTTGCGCATCAGCTTCTCCGGTTGCTCTCGCATGCCGCAGAACAGGACGTGTCTTCCGCCTGAAACCAAATCGCGCGTCATTTCTTCAAGCGCTTGGATTCCAGTGGCATCAATGGCAGTCATGTTGCGCAACCGGATGATCACGACTGGCGGAAGCGAGTCCATTTCATCGGTGATCTCGGCGATCTTGTCGGTCGAACCGAAGAGGAACGGACCGTGAATTCGGAAGATGGCAACGCCCATGGGGAGTTCGTGGAACAGAAGGTTATGGTCATGACCATCGGTGAGATAGTCGTCGGTCACCTTGGAGACGGTTGTGGTTCGCGTCACCTTGGTGATGTAGACCAGCGCCGCCAAAATCATGCCTGTCTGAACGGCAACCGTGAGGTCGGCGAATACAGTGAGGGCAAACGTGACGCCCCATACCGCGATATCTGCCGCCGCCAGGCGAAGGATCTGCGGGATTTCCGCCCACTCGCCCATGTTGTAGGCGACCATCATCAGAATCGCCGCCAGCAGGCTAAGCGGGATGAGGTTGGCAAGTGGCGCTGCCACCAAGAGGATCACCACCAAAGTGATTGCGTGAATAATTCCTGCGACCGGCGTCTTCGCTCCAGACCGAATATTGGTCGCGGTCCGGGCGATCGCTCCCGTCGCGGGGAGCCCCCCAAAGAGGGGCGAAGCGATATTGGCCAACCCTTGAGCGATAAGCTCAACGTTCGGGTTGTGCTTGTCCTTCATCATCCTGTCTGAGACGACAGCGGACATAAGAGACTCAATCGCGCCGAGCATCGCCACCGTAATCGCGGGCGAGAGCAGCGCCTGAACGGTCGCCATCGAGACGCTCGGAAAGCTGAAGCCGGGCAAGCCGCGGGGAATGCCGTGAAACTTCGATTGGATCGTTTCAATGGGGAGGTGCAGAAGCGACGCCGCCGCAGTTCCAACCACCAATACGACGATGGCTCCTGGGATTTTTGGTGCGAATTTCCTGAAGAGGATCAGTGTGAGCAGCGCGACACCTGCCAGTGCGGTAGCGGCAGGGCTGATGGTGCCAATCGCACGGCCTATCGCCGCCCCTCGCCCCAGGAAGTCACCGGGAACCTTATCAATCTGTAATCCCAGGAAATCCTTCACCTGGGTGCTGGCGATGAGGAGGGCAATACCGTTGGTAAAGCCAACCACAACCGGACGAGGGATGAATTTGACGGCAGATCCGAGCCCAGTCGCGCCAAGAGCAACCAGCATCACTCCAGCCATCAGGGTGCAAACGAAGAGACCGCTCACCCCAAACTTCGCCACGATGCCGGCAACCACCACGACGAAAGCGCCAGTCGGACCACTGATCTGTGCCTGCGAACCGCCGAGAGCCGAAGCAATGAAGCCGGCCACGATTGCGGTGTATATGCCTGCCTGCGGACTCATGCCGCTGCTGATGGAAAATGCCATCGCAAGGGGCAACGCAACAAGGCCCACCGTTACGCCGGCAACAAGGTCATGCGAAAACGTCTGAAGGCTGTAGTTCCGAAGTGCCTGGATTAGCTTGGGCAACTTCGAATCGAGGGTATCCCGAGTCGGTTTAGCCAATACATTTACGGTACCCAACTTTTGGAGGCAGCCCACCTAGGGACATTGCCTGCAATGGCGGTGGGGACGGGAAAGAAAGTAGACTTGCGCTTGCCTGCGGACTCCCATTGCTATTCAGGAAGTCGCCGGTTCGAGCGAGCTACATGGCATCTCAGCTGCACTATCTCACGGTCCAAGACATTTTATGGATCAACCTCCAGATCACCGAAAAGGTGAACGGCTACAGCTTTGCTAAGCTGGAAGAGGCCACTTACTACCAGTACGCTTACGGAGAGAGTCGGCAGATCGAATCCCAAGCGGCAAGGTTCCTAAAGGGCTTCCCCAAGATGCAGCCTTTGGATCAGGGAAATGACTCAACCACCTTCGTGGCGCTGATCACATTTCTCAAGCTAAATGGTCTTGAGATCAATCTAACAGATGCAAAGGCGGGCACCTGGTACCGCTCCGTGCAGACCGGTGAAACCACAGCCGCCCAAGCGGTCGGGCAGATAGCCAAGAGCACGGCAAGTGACCATCACCACGCGACGGACGTTAGAGCGATCGTCCGTGATGTCCTGAAGACCTACGTGAAGACGCTCAAGTCGCTGGACTAGAGCCCCTCGGTGCGGGTCAAGAAACGACATCCCCAAGCTTGAAAGGCTCACCTCTCCTTCACGGCAGCAGTACCGTTCAGACGAATATCTGACGAAGAGCTGCCGACCATGAATTCGAACTTGCCTGGTTCCACCACTCGCTTCATCTTCGCGTTCCAGATGGCGAGCTGATTGGGCTTGACCGTGAACTTTATCGTCCTCTTCTCACCTGGCGCGAGACTGATTCTCTTAAAATCAATGAGCTCCTTGAGCGGTCGAACGACTGAGGAGACGCTTTGGTGGAGGTACAGCTGAGGAGTTTCATCTCCGGCCACTTCGCCAGTATTTACCACGTCAAATGAAACCTCGATGTTTTGGGTCTTACCGATGGATGACGGCGTGAGCGTGAGATTGCTGTACTCAAATGAGGTGTAGCTGAGACCGAAGCCAAATGGGAACTGCGGCTTGCCGCTCAGATCGACGTAGTCATAGCCGCGACCTGTTGGCTCTAGGTTGTAGTAGGTTGGGCACTGCCCTACGCTGAGCGGGAACGTCATCGGGAGCTTTCCACCAGGATTCACGTCTCCGAAAAGCGCATCTGCAACGGCGGTGCCTCCCTCCTGCCCGGGATACCAGGCATCCAAGATGGCGGGCACACGATCGATCCAATGCTGCATCGTCACCGGAGCCCCTGCCATCAGCACGACCACTACCGGCTTACCGGTGGCGGCAACCCTTTGAATCAGCTCTTCTTGATTGCCAGGAAGGTCGAGGAAAGCTCGATCTTGGCCCTCGCCTTCAATAATTCCCGCCACGATGACGGTCACGTCTGAATTCTTGGCAAGTTCCACCGCCTCTTCAATCTCAGGACTGGCGACTCCCTTAAGCCCCCAACCCAGTTGGCAGCTTGCTTGGCCAGCTTCCTCGAAATACTCCAACTTGAATGGCACTGGTTCGCCCTTTTCCAGGTGAATGGTCGTGGTAGATGCCTTTGCCGCATGCACTGTCCAGTCGTCGAGAACCTTCTTTCCATTGAGGAACAGACGCGCTCCATCGTCCGAGCTCAAGGAGAGAGTGTAGTCACCTGTCTTTGGAGCAACCAGGCTTCCCGTCCAACGTGCGGAGAAGTGGTCGTTGGGGATTAGGGCATTCGGAGAGCCTTCGCCCCAGTTGAAGTCAATTTGGTCGTCTGATCGGATAATCTCGGGTTGGCCAGAGAGCGTTTGATTGGTGAAGTACTCCCCTTTCAGGTTCCGATATGCCGATGCTGGAATGGCAGGCAGGGAATCGGCGCCATGGTAGTCGCTTCCCTTCGCGTACTCAACCCTTACACCAGCGCCAAGCTTCGCTTTGATGCCATCCAGGACTGAGATGACAGGAGCGTTCGTACCGCTGTAGCCTCCAAGCTGGGAGTCTCCACCCATGGCACCCTGGCCAATAACGGCGATGGAGCGAACCGACTTTTTAAGCGGAAGCGTGTGCCCGTCATTCTTAAGAAGCGTCATCGCCTGTCGAGCGGCTTCGAGGGCAGTTTCTCTGTGGGCGGCAGATTGAACAATCTGCTCGACGTGCGCTTCGTCCGCGTACGGGTCCTCGAACATTCCGACCTTGAACTTGATTCGCAGAACGCGGCGAACGGACTCATTGAGAGTTTTGGGGCTGATCAGTCCTTCTTTGACCGCATCGTCTAGACCCTGGCCAAAAATGTAAACACTTGGCCATTCTGAGTCCATCCCCGCGTTGATAGCGGCTGCCGCAGTGTCCTTTGCAGAGCCGGTATTGTGGTGGAGGTTGAGGATGCCGTCCACTGCGCCATAGTCGCTAGCGACCCATCCCTTGAACCCATACTCGCCGCGCAAAATATCAGTAAGCAGCCAATGGTTGGCAGAGCATGCGACGCCATTCAGCGAGTTGTAACTGGACATCACAGTGCTGGCGCCGCCTTCTCTGATCACAGCTTCAAACGGGGGAAGATAGACCTCCCGCAGCGAACGCTCAGAGATTTCGACAGCGTGGCTATCCCGCCCGCCATCTCCGGAGTTATCCACGTAGTGCTTTGGGGTTGTGGCGACGCCGTGCGACTCAAACGCCTTGACGAAGGAGACACCCATCTTTGAAGACAGCAAAGGGTCTTCTCCGTACGTCTCCTCGACTCGGCCCCATCTTGCATCGCGGATCACGTTGATCACGGGGGAGAGAACGTGCCGAACGCCGCGGGCTCGAGTTTCTTCTGCGATGGCAGTAGCGACCTTTCCCACGATGTCCGGATTCCACGTTGCAGCCATACCGATGGACTGAGGAAAACTCGTGGTCCCGTTGCCGATAAGGCCATGGAGTGCCTCATCGTGGATGATCATTGGGATGCCCAAACGAGACTTCTGAGCACGCTTCTGTATTTCGTTGGCGTACTTCGCCGCATCAAGATTGGTCTTGGGCCGCAGCACGTCAAGCGTTTCTCCGAAGCTGGTGGTCTCAATGTACTTTTCCCACAGACTGCCGTCACAGCGAAGCTGGTTCAGCTTTTCCTGGGTCGTCATCCGGCGAAGCAGGTCTTCGACTCGAGCTTCTATGGGCAGCTTGGGGTTCTTGTAGGCGGGCTGCTGCGCATGTGCCACTAGAAATGCCAGGGGCAACAGGGTCGAAAAGAGAAGCTTATGTCGGTTCATAGAGACACTGCGGTTGATCCGATACTACCCAGACCCGTTTAGGGAAGAATGGAGGGATGAAGCGCATCGCAGCGATCTTTCTGGGCCTCGCCGTGGGCTCGTTATGCCCCGCACAGATAAAGGTGGCAGACCATGGTAAAGCTCTAGTAACGGTGGTGACTCAAGCGGGCGCTACGTCCGCTGAACTCCACGCCGCCAAAGACCTGCAGGACACTCTTTCGCACATCACGGGCGCCCCCATTCCCTTGGTATCCTCACCGCTCCGGTTGCCCAAGATCGCCATTGTTGTTGGACAGGGCTCGTTCGCGTCGCAACTCCTCCCCAAGGTGGCGTGGGCTCGGCTGGGCCAAGAGGACATCGTCATTCAATCCGTGGGCACCAAGCTGGTTGTGGCAGGTGGCAGACCCCGTGGAACGGTCTATGCGGCGTCTCGTTTGCTTCAGCTTGCCGGCGTTCGCTACTGGGCACCTTGGGCTACCACGATCCCGAGCCGCCCTGTCCTAGTCCTTCCAAAGCTGGCAGTTAACGACCATCCCACGTTCGAGTACAGGGACCCTTACTGGTTTCACGCCTTTGATGCCAACTGGGCGGCTCACAACGCTGACAATGGAATCAACACCCGCCTAGACGAAACCCAGGGAGGGAAGATCGTTTCCAACGACTTCGTCCACACCTATTACGTTCTGGTGCCGCCCGCTACGCTGTTTGCAACCCACCCAGAGTGGTACAGCCTGATCAACGGCAAGCGCGTCGATCACGATGCGCAGCTTTGTACGACGAATCCGGAGTTGCGGGAGTATGTCGTTAAACAGGTTCGCGAGCGGCTCAAGCAGAGTCCGGCCGTCAACCTCGTCTCAATATCCCAGAACGACTGCTATCAGCCCTGCCAGTGCGAAAAATGCCGGTCGCAGGCCAAGCAGGAAGGCTCGGACTCGGCACTCGTCTTAGATCTAGTTAATTTCGTAGCGGAGCGACTTGAAAAGGAGTTCCCGAACGTTGCGTTCGACACATTAGCCTACCAGTGGTCACGAAAGCCGCCGACATCGATGCGACCGCGCAGCAACGTAATCATGTGGCTCTGCAGCATTGAGTGCAGCTTCTCCTCCCCTTTGGATGCCGAGATCAACAAGTCATTTGCGGACGATGTGAAGAACTGGAGCAAGCTGACCAATCGACTCTACGTTTGGGACTACGCCACCAATTTCGCCGGGTACTTGGCTCCTCAACCCAACTACTTCACCTTTGGCCAAACGATTCGATTCCTCAGCACCCATGGCACCGTTGGCCTGTTCGAAGAGGGCGCCTACGAATCCACTGCAGGGGACATGGCCGCGCTAAAGGCATGGGTGCAGGCGAAGCTAATGTGGAATCCGAACCTGGATGACGATGCGCTGATCCATGAATTCTTGGATGGATACTACGGTCCCGCAGGACAGCCCATCTATACCTATCTCAAGCTGATGCAGGACCGCGCCAAGCCTTTTCACCTCAGCTTTGCCAGTTCGATGCAAGCCAAATTTTTGTCGTATGACACGATGCACGATGCAGAACTGATCTGGCAGTTCGCGGAGCAACAGGTCGCCAACAATCCGACCCTGCTTTGGCGAGTGAAGCAGTCCCACCTCGGGGTTCAGTTCATCTGGCTGAGCCGATGGAAGGAATACCAGAAGGCGTCCAAGGATAAGGGAGACCACTGGCTGGTCAACCGCTCCCGCCGCGCCTTTGCCGAGGAATGGCTGAAGATTGCCACGGGACCCGGCCCAGCAGGCTGGTCTCCGGTCACCCGAATCAGCGAAGGCGGAGCCACGCCCAAAATGTTCATAGACGATCTTGGCGCTGATCCGCCCGATCCTAACTAGAAATTTCCGGGGCCCCTTCCCTCCGCTCAACGGGAGGAAGAAAGGAAGGGAGCCGGATTTAGGAGAGGCCCTTCGAAGCGAAGTACTGATAGCTCTCTCGGACGGCGTCGATAGGGTCGCCTGGCGACTCATCTAGCTCGATCGCTCCGAATTCCACTCCGGCGGCTTCGCAGGCTGGGAGGATCTCATCCCAGTTGAGGATGCCCTGTCCGGCTGGTCGCCACTGTGGGGTTTTCGTCGGGTCGTAGTCTTTCAGATGAACCATCGGCGTTCGGTCCGCGAATTTCTGGATGGTAGCAACAGGGTCGTGGCCGCCAATTGAGACCCAGGCGAGGTCTAGCTGGGCTTTGAGAAGGTCGGGACTGGTGGCTCCGTAGAGGCCGTCTAGGCCGTCGGTCTCGAACTCGAATGCGTGGTTGTGATAGGCAAGTCGAAGGCCGTGCTCTTTGAGCTTGGCTCCAATCGGCTCCAGCTTCTTGCCGAAACTCGCCCATCCCTCTTCGTAGTGCTCCTTACCGATCCAGGGCACAATCACAGTAGTTAGTTCGAGGGTCTTGGCGTCGGCAACCACCGCGTCAAACTCGTTGACGAACTGATCGTAACCAATGTGAGCAGAGCTGAACTTGAGGCCACGCTCGTCCGCGAGTGCTTTCCACTCTGCGGCTGACAGACCATAGAATCCGGCAAATTCGACGTATTTGAGACCAATTTCCGCGACCTGATCCAAGGTGCCTTTGAGGTCCTTGTCAAGGGCATCGCGGAGAGTGTAGAGCTGAAGGGAGAGACGCATTAACCGGATTATGGCCCGAGTTGCGTCCCAACTTCTCGCTAGCCGCCAGACTTACCAGGAGGAGTCTGGGGGGTGGAAGATCCAGCCGACGACGGGCTGGTCGGGGCATCCTTTGAAGGTGTTGGCTCCATACCGGCCATGTCGGTGGTCGGAGTTCTCGCGTTGCCATCTTTGGACGGCCATTCGTTGGTCATGATGTACGGAATCCAGGCGTTCTCTCCCGGATTATTCTTCTGCCACTCTTCGGTCAGCGTCTCCTCATACCGGTCTCTGGGCACGTCTGCCATGTAAACCAGCTTTTCGCTTCGCATGGCTCGGATCGTGACAAATTGCGGCTCGGAGCTTAGCTGAAACAGCGTTTTAGCAAGGTCTGCGCCAATCGCTCGGGGTTCGTCATTGGGTCCCGCAAGGTATGTCATCAGAACCACATGAGTTCGCGGGTCCTGAACGAGGCTGACGAGCTGAGCTCCGTATGGACTTCGATCGACCACTGCGGCTTCAAGGCTCTGTTCGTCAAGGGTGGACCCGGTTGGCGAAGGCTGCTTATCACTTTCGATGGCAATAGGGGTGACGGGTACGACCGAAGTGTGGAGAGGAACCGCGGCGGCATAAGCGCCAACGGGTTGAGTGACAATGACGTCCGAATTCGCTCGAATCGGAGTTTTCACGACCGGAGCATCCTTACGTGGACCTCCATTGCCGTAGCGAATCGCGAATCCCATGGCGATAGCGACGACAAACAGGCAGACGGCCCCTGCCGCGATCCAAACGGATTTCACGGCTTTGTCATCTGGGATGCCAAGCTGCACGGCAGACGAGATGTGATCACGCTCCGCAATTTGTTCTTTGACGTCATCCAGCTTTTGCCTGTCTGCCGCCGAACTGGGATCAAGATCGAGAGAGAGCTCGTACCAGTGGGCTGCCTGTTCGAGATGACCTCGATCGGCATGGATGTCACCCAGAAGAGAGTGGGTTGCCGCACTCTTCGGATACGACTTTAAAATCTGGATGCAGATCCTCTCTGCCTCAACATAGTCAGCCCGCACACGCATCAAGTTAGCGCGTGCGAGGTCGGCGTCAAACGTTGAACTCATCGGGTGTACTCCCCAATCCAGCACGTGTGCATCATGTGCCTGTGCTCCCAAATCCGCCTGCCCCGCGTTGTGTGCCATCCAGTTCATCCACCACTTTCAGGCTCGCTCGGATCACTGGACAGATCACCAGTTGACCGACTCGCTCGCCCTGGCTAAATTGGACTGTCTCTGAGCCGAAATTGATCAGAATGAGCTTCACTTCACCCCTATAGTCTGAGTCTATAGTCCCAGGAGTGTTGACCAAAGAGATGCCGTGACGGAACGCCAGACCCGATCGGGGCCTAACTTGAGCTTCATAGCCCTCTGGCACGGCGATTCGAACTCCCGTGCCAACAAGCTTTCGCTCCATCGGGCAGATGGAAAACTCCTCTGAACAGCAAAGATCCATGCCGGCAGCACCCGGTGTCTGATAGGCCGGCAGGGTAGCGGCATCAGATAACTGAATGGGAACTTCGACCATAGGCGATTCAAGCATAACTTTTTGAGACGGCGACAGCAAGTGTCGAATAGTATAGAGGCTCAATGACCATTGAGCCGCTGGGCGACAGCGCCCTTCTGCTGAGAGACCTCGATCATCCGGCCTTCGAACTGGCCGATGCGCTCATGCGCATGGCTATTCCCGGATTGCTGGAGGCGGTGGCCAGTTACGACACAGTTGCGGTCTACGTTGACCCAACTCATTTTAAGGCAAGTAGCTTAGAAAGCGTTCAGGCCAGTTTCGGAAAAACCGTATCCAGACTGCACGAAATACCAGTTTGCTACGAACTGGGTGAAGACCTTGAGGTGGTGGCGTCCGCACTGGGACTTTTGGCAGAAGAAGTCGTTCGACTTCATCAGTCAGAGATCTATCGATGCTTTGCGGTGGGCTTCTGCCCTGGCTTTCCCTACCTTGGCTACCTTCCGTCTCGGCTAAGCGGAATGCCTAGGCGACCTGCCCCACGGATTCGCATCACCCCCGGTTCGGTCGCAATCACCGGACGCCAAACCGGGATCTATCCCCTCGAACGTCCCGGTGGCTGGGCCTTGATCGGCGAAACACCTCTGTGCTTAGTCGCTCCAGATGACGACTACTTTCCAATTAAGGCTGGAGATCAAGTTCGGTTTGTGTCCATAGCCAAGACCGACTATGATTCTCTTAAGGGACAGCGCCTATGAAGGTGTCACAGATCATCGGGAAAAAGACTATTGACCTTAACGTCGACATCGGCGAAGGGTTCCCCTATGATCGTGAGCTGCTCCGCTTTGCCAGCAGCGCCAATATCTGCTGCGGCTCCCACGCGGGATCTTTAGAAACCACCCGCGAAACGGTTGAACTGTGCCAAACACAGCGCGTTCGAATCGGTGCCCACCCCGGGTATCCCGACCGAGAATCAATGGGACGTACAAGCATGGAACCTGGCGATGAAAGAACCTACCTAAAGAGCATCTTCGATCAGCTTCAAAACTTCCGGTCTCTCGCAACGCCCGTCTACGTCAAGCCGCACGGCGCTTTCTACAACGATACGGCGGTATTGCTTCCCACAGACTGGAGGACAGCAATCCGCAAGATTCCACCTCCCACATCAGCGTATGAGGCAAGCGGGATCTTCCTCTCCCAGTTCCCTGGAATTCAATCTCTCATCCTGTTGCTGAGAATCTACAAGATGCCCTTGATGGGACTTGAGGCAACCGCGCACAAGGAAATTGCGGTGCGGGCAGGGCAATCCTTTCTGCGGGAGGGATTTGCTGACCGCAGACTGACTTCGAATGGGTTGCTCATGCCGAGAACCGAGCCTGGTGCGGTCCTAAGAGATCCGGAGGAAATCCAAAGCAAGGTTCTTGAGCTTGCTCCGAATGTCGACTCCATCTGTCTCCACGGCGACACTCCAAACTGCCTTGAGTTTGCAGAACTCGTCTTTAAGACCCTGACTGATGCAGGATTCGGGGTTGGTGCGTGAGCCTTAGACTCGTCAAGGCATTTGGTCCGGTCGATGTCCTCGGCCAGCCTATCCTCGGCCGCCGCCGTTTTGGTGTTCCTGTTGGCGGCGCGTTTGATGAGGAGTCATGGCAAGTTGCCAATGTGTTGGCAGGGGTTTCCATTGGCCAAGCTTGCTGGGAACTTAGCATGGCGCAGGCGAAATTCGAGGTGGTTGAAAGCTGTACGGTGGGCGTTGCTGGTGCCCCTGCCCCAATAAGGCTCGCGTCGGGACTGACCGAGGCAAGTGCGGTATTCACGGCACAAAAAGGCGATACCTTCGTTATCGAGCCTCCCCCTACCGGGGCCAGAGCCTACATCGCCTGCGGCCCGGTTCAGCACCCGCAAGGATGGGTACGGAGGACCGAAGAGCCGCTTCACAATGTCACGCAACGGCATCTTATTCGGGTGATGGCGGGGCCAAATGAGAGCCTGATCGGGATTGAGCAGATTCTCTCCACTTTCAAAGTCAGCCGAAGTGCCAACCGAGTGGGGATTCGCCTGGAGCCGAGAATTGCCGCGCACACCTATGAACTGACCAGTACTCCACAGTGCGTTGGCGTCATCCAAGTGTCCAACGACGGGACCCTTATCATGCTGGGACCGGATGGACCAACCATTGGAGGCTATCCAATGGCCGCCGCAATCTGCTCGTCTGATCTGGGTCGAATTGGACAGCTGCGGCCAGGTGACTCCGTGACCTTCCAACTCGTCACGGCTCAGGAGTCCCTTCAGCTTCGCGAACAAGCCGCCCTAGACCAGCAGGTTCGCCTGAACCTGCTTCGATTAGCCCTTAGCGTTTAGTCAGCTTGGCGTGTAGCTCGCCCTTGCTTCAGCGGCGGCTAAGAGACCAGGTGCCCTGTCTTTGTGGCGTTGGAAGATCTCAGCCAAGTATCGGCCGGTATGGCTGGTCTTCACCAGCGCAACATCTTCTGGAGTTCCTGAAGCGACCACTTGCCCGCCACCGTGTCCACCCTCTGGCCCCATGTCAATGAGGTAGTCCGCTGTTTTGATCACGTCAAGGTTGTGCTCAATCACAAGCACGGTGTTGCCCTGATCGACGAGGCGATGAAGGACGGCGAGAAGCTTGCGGACATCTTCGAAGTGGAGCCCAGTCGTTGGCTCGTCAAGGATGTAGATCGTATTTCCGGTCGAGCGCTTGGATAGCTCCGCAGCCAGCTTGATTCTTTGAGCCTCTCCTCCGGATAGCGTTGTGGCGGGCTGTCCCATACGAACGTAGCCCAGCCCGACCTCTTGGAGGGTCTCAAGCTTGCGATAAATTTTGGGAATCTGGCGGAAGTAGTCGCAGGCCTCGTCGATGGTCATTCCCAAGACCTCCGAGATATTCTTTCCCTTGTACTTCACTTCCAGCGTCTCGCGGTTGTATCGCTTGCCCTTGCAGACTTCACACGGCACGTAGACGTCGGGCAGGAAGACCATCTCAATCTTGAGCACGCCATCGCCCTTGCATGCCTCGCACCGGCCACCCTTGACGTTAAAGCTGAAGCGACCGTTCTTGTATCCGCGAATCTTGGCATCCTGCGTCATCGCGAACAGCTCTCGGATCATGTCGAACGTGCCAGTGTATGTGGCCGGGTTGGATCTCGGAGTTCGGCCGATGGGAGACTGGTCGATGTCGATGACCTTGTCAAAGTGATCGAGGCCGGAGACACCGTCATGGGGTTCCCACACCGTCCGGGTTCCGTACACTTCATACATGAGGCGCGGGAATAGCGTGTCTTGAATCAGGGTGGACTTGCCAGACCCGGACACGCCCGTAACACAGACAAAGACTCCGAGAGGAATCTCCACATCGATGTTCTTAAGGTTGTTCCCTCGGGCATTTTGGATGGTGATCCATTTCGGCGAAAGCATCACCGACTCTTTGGGTGCCTTGTTCTTCTTCTTCGTGATGCGCTCGATCGGCTGGACTTCCGTGAGCTGAATTTTGCTTGCCGGAACTCGACGGTGCTCTGGGATTTCGATCTCCATTTCACCGGTGAGATACTTGGCGGTCACGGCATCGCTCTTGAGGAACTCAGCGACTGTTCCTTGGGCTACAACTCTTCCGCCATGCTCTCCGGCTCCTGGACCCAACTCCATCAGGTGGTCCGCCGCCAGCATCGTTTCCTCATCGTGCTCTACCACAAGGACGGTGTTGCCAAGGTCGCGGAGGCGAATCAGGGTTTCGATCAGCTTACGGTTATCGCGCTGGTGAAGTCCGATCGACGGCTCGTCGAGAATATAAAGGCACCCCATGAGACCGGAGCCGATTTGAGTTGCAAGGCGAATTCGCTGGGCTTCTCCACCTGCGAGGGTTCTCGCATTTCGATCCAAGGTCAGGTAGCCGAGACCAACGTCAGTGAGAAATCGCAGGCGCTCCAGAACTTCTTTGACGGCTCGCTCACCAATCGTCATTTGGCGCTTACTCAATTTTGCGGTGAGCCCTCGGAAGAACTCCAGAGCCTCATCGATGGCAAGGGTCGTTACCTGGGACATATCCCGATCAGCAACCCTTACACTCAGGGATTCGGGCTTCAGCCTTCGACCTTTGCAGGACGGACATGGCTTGGTGGACATGTACTGCTCGAGGTCAGACTTGACCCACTCGCTCTCTGTGTGCTCGTACCGCTTACGCAGGGCACCGAGAACGCCGTCCCAGTTGCTCTGGAACGTCCGCACTCCACGGGAGTACTTCATGTGAACGGTGATGGGCTCGCTGAGGCCATTCCAGACCGCATCCAGCGCTTCTGGAGAGAGTGTTCCTATTGGTAGGGACGCATCAAAGCCAAGCTTCACGCCAACAGCATCCAGCATCTCTGGCCACCAGTCTTTGACCTCTCCAGACTTGTAAACGAACGGGAGAATGCCGCCATCTCTCAACGACTTTTTAGGGTCTGGAGCGATGAGGTCAGAATCAAACTCGGTCTTAGTTCCCAAGCCGGTGCACTCGGAACAGGCGCCGTACGGGGAGTTGAAGGAGAACATCCTTGGCTCAAGTTCAGGGAGCGAGTAGCCGCAAACGGGGCAGGAGTAGCTCTCGGAGAAGAGGAGATCCTTGACGTCCGGGCCGTTCTCAGGCATGATGTCCGCCTGCTGGGCAGCGATGCTCTTGACGATCTCGGGAAGTTCCGCGCCCTTGGGGGCTTCGATGGAGAGCGTGACCAACCCTTTGCCCATTTTAAGGGCTGCTTCAATCGAGTCAGAGAGACGGCGCTCAATCCCGTCTTTGACCACGATTCGGTCGACGATCACCTCGATGGTGTGGTTCTTGTACCGATCCATCGGGATCTCGTCGGTGACTTCGTAAGTCTCTCCATCCACACGGACCCGAACATAGCCAGCTTTGTTGATGTCGGTGAGAACGGACTTGTATTCACCCTTTCGTCCGCGAACGATGGGGGCCAGAATCTGCATTCGGGTTCCCTCGGGAAGGGACTTCGCAATATCGACAATGGTGTCAGTCGACTGGCGTTCGATCGGGCCGTGGCCGTTAATGCAGTAGGGTGTGCCGATTCTCGCGAATAGGATTCGGAGGTAGTCGTAGATCTCGGTAACGGTTCCCACCGTTGAGCGAGGGTTTTTGCTGGCGCTCTTCTGATCGATTGATACAGCTGGCGAAAGGCCATCAATGTGGTCCACATCCGGCTTATCCATCTGCCCCAGGAACTGCCGTGCATAGGCGCTTAGCGATTCCACATAGCGCCTTTGGCCTTCGGCGTAGATGGTATCAAACGCGAGGGACGACTTTCCTGACCCGGAAAGGCCAGTGATGACCACGAGCTGATCACGGGGAATTTCCACCGTGATGTTCTTGAGATTGTTCTCACGAGCACCGACGACAACGATCTTGTCTTGAGGCATGGCTAAAGGAGGGACGGAAACTTAGTAGACAGAGATGCACATATTGTGCCCATTCCCTGCCATCTGACTCAAGATACTACGCGAAAGTTTTGTGAAAGTGGCGGAAAGATTGAACTCCCTAGATCTCGAGAAGCTCTGCGGCCACGAGAAGTCTCTGAAGAGGTCTTGGCGAAATCTCCGCAGCCATCGACTCAAGAATCTCCTGCACATGAGCAGGGCCCATTGCGGTGGCCGCATCCTTTTGGCAGGCGACGACTTCCAACTCAACAGCGGTGCCGATGTTTGCTCGATACCGAGTGGACAGTTCTATCTGGGGGCGAAAGAACCCAATGATGCACCACATGATTCCAACCGCGATGCAAGAGAATCCGGCATCGCGACGAATGAACATCATCACGATTCCAACCAACATTGCCGCAACGAGGCCAAAGAGAGTGCCTCCGCCAAAATCCCAGTTCCACAATCTCTCGCGAGAAGAAGCTGCTCGCCAAGTGCGTGAGGAGGCTTCAATTGCGGATGCAAACTCCCTGGCGCCGATTTCGGCGAGGGCAATTCCAGCGGACTGATACTCCACTCCCGTTACGCTCTCCGCGAGCCGTTCATCCAATTGGGTCACGAGGTCGGAATTCGTCAGGTGACCCAACTGTGCCGCCAGAAGCGCCGGCAGGAACGCACCATCATCCTCCGAGTCTTCGTTTGATTTTTCGCTCAAACGCGCCTCCTGCATCACCTTTGAAAGTCTGATCTGCACAGAGACTCGCTTGGACGAAAGCTTTCGATGCGGCCAAATCTGATCGAAGGCTGGAAACACCTGCGGAGATTCAAAAGCGAAGGGCTCTTGAAGCAACAGTCGGAACTCGTCCAGCTCATTGGCCAATTCTTGTCGCGCGAGTCCAATCAGGATGTCAACGTCTGGAGAAAGGCTGGACCAATAGGCCGCCTGGGGTCCATAGGTGGTGACTTCAGGCTGCGCTGAAGCAGGGGCAAGGAGAGGAAGACTTGCATCAACGGCAGAAAGCAGGCTAAGCGCCTCGCTGTCAGAAGTATTGAGATGATCTCGAAGCGCCGTTTCAACGGCATCCTTCAGAGCAGGTGCAAACCCTTCGTGGAGAGCCTGCAGCATCGCGACCTCCATCTCAGTTTCAGGGACCAAAAGAGCGCTGGACATCGCCACTTGGATATCTGAAAGCGAAAATCGGTCAAGGCCCAAGACGCGCTTAATCACGTCCCATGCATTCCCGAGAAATCCGGAAGGATTCTCAAGCTGCATCGGGAACTCCAGCTTGGAGGTGACAGCGAATGCTTTGAGCTTCAGGCGAAGAGGAACCGCCTGGCTGGTGACTTTCCCGCTGGACTTGAAGCTGAGCCGGGTGATGTCTGTTCCCTGAGAAAGGCGGGTCGCGGTGGCTTCCAAGGATCTTGCGCTCTCGGCGAAGGCCTCGTTTACCTCTCTCTCGATGTGGCGCTCGTCGATCAGGGAGATAAGCCTTTGTTTCGCCTCGGTCGCGATGTTGCCGGAGCGCCCTCCTTTGGTCAATCCGTGTACCGATCTCGCGACCTCAGGCAACATCGGATTTCGGCGAACCTCGCCGAGATAATTATTGACCCGCCTAATCGCTTCCTGGCGTCCTCGCTCCGCTTCTTTCTCTGCCTCCTCAGCCAACGCATCCCCTAGAGAAGCGATGGCGCGCAGATTGGTGACAAGGGTCATTGCCGTCTGATCCAGAAGCATAGAGACAGCTGCTGATTCATCGCGGAGAAAGGCTTCGTCGGCGTACTGCTTTATCGCCATTGCTTCTGAGCCGACTTTAAGCAGGGTGTCTCGCAGTTCCTTGATTCCTGTCCCTGACAGTTCTGGGCGCTTCCCTCCACACACGGTCAGCTGCAGCTCACCAGCCTGTCTCTCGCCTAGGATGGGGCCGTACACGGCATTGAACCGCTCGTGAATTTCGGGCCACCGCTCCTGGGGAATCAGGTCAGCTTTTGTGGCGATAGGAAGGATTGGCTTATCAAAGAGCTTCAGTGCAGATTCAAGGGCACTTTGCGTGTCGGCATCTTCCATCTTGTTCGCACAAAACGCCCACAGCACAAGGTCTGCGCGGTGAAACCACCGAGCCCAAACTTCATCCACCTCAAATGTGCTTCCCAGAACTGTTGTGAGCGAAATACCTTTCGCCCCACTTCCGATGGCCTGGGAGATGCCTGGCGTGTCCACGAGGGAAATGCCTCTCGGCAGGTTGAGGTTCTCATATCGCCAGATGATTTCGGCGAGGCGCACCTGATTGCGGTCGCTGAACTGCCGCTCCGCCTCCGACTCGACGAGCCGGGCATGCTCCGTCGTCATCTCGTTGGGACGGGCCTCACCAACCCTTCGGACAAGTGCTGTTCCGGCTCTGCCGTAGGAAAAGACGTCGATTTTAAACGTCTTAGGAATCACGGAAACGGGTGCGACCTCCCGTCCGCACAGCGCGTTGATAAGGCTGGACTTGCCAAAATTGCCAGCCCCTATGACCATCACAATTAGGCCAAGAGACGCATCGCGTTCTCGGTCATCTAACCGGTCGGCATGCTCTCTGAGATCGAAAGTGGAAACGACCCGTCTTAGTGGACTCTCGGTCAGCATCGTCGGACGGAGACGAGGTCATCCATTAGCTGGCATCCTCGCCTTTCGATCACCTGTATGGTTTGATAATCCGGTCCGCCGCGCCGGTTGACGAGCGTGATCAGAGATCGTTGAGCAACCTCAATGACGATTCGCTCAATGGCTCTTTCGAATTGGTCGGCAACCTTTTCGAATCCGGCGATCAGCGCCTCCTCGATGTGGGCGGCGATCACAGAATCGGCTCCGCTTCCGGTGAGCCCTTTCTTCTGACGCACAGCAACTGCGGCGACGACGCCAGCAACGGCGATCGGAAGAATTGAAACGGTGATCACGGAGGCAGCGGCACCGAGTCCAACAATCAAGAGTCGGTTGTCGATTGGGGCTGGATCCGTTTCGGCAAATACGACCTCTGCGCGAATGCGGAATGCCTCAGCCTCATCGCGAAGGAAATCGAGGTCAGCCTTTGCATCCGGACGCGTGATAGTCAACTCGGTGAGGCGTGCCTCTAGGTCCCGGCACCGCTGCTCCAAAGCATTTCGCCACTCGTCACGCACGAGTTTCCTGAGGGTCTGCATGAAATTGGTCGTCGCTCGGTTCACAGCTGGGGGAAGTGCTTTGCGAAGCATAAGTTCCACAACGTCGGCGTCTTCAATCGATTTGCTTGCGATCGAATGGGCGACTTGGGCGCACTCCTCACGCAGGGCGCGAATCCACTCTCGCTTCGCGGCAGTCCCGATCCCCAGGGCGCTGGTTTCGAGATAGCCACGCTCCGCGGCGAGATACCGTGCGTTGGGCGCATTGATCTCGACAAGGAACCGCAGGGTGGAAATGCTCCCGTCTATCGCTTCCCGAAGCTTTGCTTCGTAGGCATCCGCCTGAAATTCGACTTTTTGATGTGCCGCACTGTTGAGGCGCTGAACCAAATGATCAATCTCTTTAGACTTACCGGCGGCGTGGTCGTACGCGGAGACGGGCAGCACATCGTGTTTAGGGATGCCGGTCTCGTTGGATACATATTCCACTAACGCTGCGACTTCGTCTGGTGCGAGCTGATCGCATTTCGTTAGGAGCACAATGAGGGGCAGTCCCACCTCTCGGGCTCGCTGAATAAAGGCGCCTTCACGGGCACTTCCTGGGTCGTTCGAGTCGACCGTCCAAAGGAGGAGATCGGTTCGACGGATTTCCATTTCCGCTTCAGCGGCATGCCCCTCAGTTCGAGTGCCCAATCCAGGACTGTCGACAAGATCGAATGGGAGCTTTGTGGGCAAAGTGACGACGACCTGGCGGACATCACCAAGGTCACGGTTTGCGCATCGCTCCAAGAACTCCTGAAGGGTCCACGTCTCTTCAATGTTCTGCTGGTTGAGAACTTCTACTTTCTCCGCAGGACCCGACCTGTATGTCGCGTTGATCGTGGTTGCCTCAAATTCGTCAACGTAGCAGGCGTCGCAGCCGAGGATAGCGTTGATAAGCGAGGATTTGCCTGACTTGAACTCCCCGACGACGCTGATCCTAAGTCGTTCGTTCACATGAGAGAGCGCTGTTTTCCAGAGCACGAGCGAGTCGAGGCCAGCAGAATGGTAGGCGGCACCGGGTCCCTTGACGACCTTAATCGTTTCGTCTAGCAGCGAAAGTACATCTGGTTCCGAGTTGTCGGCCGGGTCCACCATCGGCCGCGTTCGCCCGACAAGAGTTGTGTCCATCGTCGAGAAGACCCCATCAGCCAGACCTTTAAATTTTCGACTTCGGGTACGGCCGTTAATTGGCTTTTCTGCGATCTCTTTGAG
This sequence comes from uncultured Armatimonadota bacterium, assembly GCA_903927025.1. Classification (GTDB taxonomy): domain Bacteria; phylum Armatimonadota; class Fimbriimonadia; order Fimbriimonadales; family Fimbriimonadaceae; genus Fimbriimonas. Next base: position 185,401 of record CAIYLG010000052.1, on the reverse strand, counting down.
GCGCATTCGCAGCGTTTCCAGATCTGCGAGATCTTCCATTAGGAGACACCTCGCACCGTACTCTCCGATCGGTTCATCGCAAAACCTGGTGTTCCACTCCGAGCGGCTGATCAACGGGAATGCCGCGACAGGAACAATGTCAGGTCGATCATCCCAGGTCTTGTCGAGAACAGAGGCTAAATACTGTGTGACTTCAATCGCCTGGCCAAACGGGGCCACACTTGCCACGCCATCGGCACGAGCGATCGACTGAAGATCCAAGAACCGAATCTGGCTCAGCGGAAGACACTTGGCTTCGATGCAGAAGGCACCCTCTTGAGAATCCAGCAAGAGGATCTGAGCCTCAATTCCCCAACCCAGTGCTACCCCGTACCACAGATGCAGAGAGCCGTCGTCGAGCTTGAGAAGATCGTTCCAAAGTTCCGCTTCAGCTCTGAAGGAGGGGGGGAAGGTGGTATGTGATGGCACTGCGTTCCTAATATACGTCAATCTCTTGTCTGGCTAGTTGACGTTGCCGTTCAAAGCGCTTGTACAAGATTAATGTCACAGTAAATTTACTTAGCAATTCCTGCTAAAGAGCCCACTAAGCAGCGCTTGGATCGTGATGTCTGGGCCGCTGACAATAATCGGCTTCAGGATGGCCCATCGATTCGTCTCCATCCTTAATGCCAGTTCAGCTTCCAGCCTTCGCTGCTTTCAAAGACTCCTCATTGGACGTGATGGAGCTCCACGCCTCTATGCTGGATACCGATCCGTTTCTTGCGGCGCGGGACGAAGAGTTCTGGACGGAGATTCGGGCTGCCTTTTCGCTTCACCCAGGCCTCATCAACCTTAACAACGGCGGGTGTTCACCATCTCCGAGGGTCGTTGCCGAAAGCCTTAAGCGCCAAATTGACTACGCCAATCAGGGTCCAAGCATCTACATGTGGCGCACCCTTGACCCCGTCATCGAGAAGGTCCGGACTCGATTGGCGAAACTGCTGGATACCGACCCAGAAGAAGTTGCCATCACGCGAAACGCAAGCGAATCCCTGATTACCTGCCTTCAAGGATTGCCCATGTCGCCTGGCGACGAGCTGCTGACCACGAGCCAGGACTACCCGCGGATGATCAACACGATCCTCCAGCGAGAGAAGCGAGATGGGATCAAGATGGTTCGAGTTGACGTTCCGCTAGCTCCCCAGACCTCTGAGGAAGTGGTCGAAGCGATCGAGAAGGGAATCACCTCCCGCACTCGCATGATCCTTGCCTCTCACGTCTCTTTTATGACCGGCGAGATTTTCCCGATCAAGAAGATTTGCGCACTGGGTGCGTCACGCGGCATCCCGGTGGTCGTGGATGGGGCACACGCGGTGGCGCACTTCGATTTCTCACTTAACGAAATCGGGTGCGACTACTACGGAACTTCCCTTCACAAGTGGCTGATGGCGCCCGTGGGCACCGGGATGCTCTTTGTCAAAAAGCATCTGATCGAGCCACTTTGGGCTTTGATGCCCAACGAGGTTTCACAGTACGGAGACATTCGAAAGTTCGAGGAGATTGGCACGCACCAAGCCGCCGTCCACAACGCGATTGCGGAGGCGCTGGACTTTCATGAGATGATCGGGATTGAGCGAAAGGCCGCTCGCCTTCACTATTTGAAGTCTCGGTGGTCCAACCAGGTTTCTGAGCTGGCCAAGGTTCGGTTCCATACCAACCTTAAAGACGGTCATTCGGGGTCAGTCTGCAGTGTGGAAGTCGAAGGAATTAAGGGCCCCCACTTAGCCGAATGGCTTGAGTCGGAGCATCGAATCGTGGTGGCACCGATCGAGAATCCACAGTTCCAGGGAATCCGTGTCAGTCCCCAGATCTACACCACTTCGGACGAAGTTGACCGCTTTGCCGACGCGATCCGGGAAGCCGCGCAGGTTGGAATTGGGTGACCAGCGCACTGCATTCGCCAAGGTGGACACAATCGCGCTAAAATGACCCCTTGGAGCTGTCGATGAACTTATCCCATGCTATGAACCCACTTCGGTTAAAGTCGCCTCACGCGCTGGCCCGAACACTACTCCTTGCAGGCACTGCTGTAGCCGTTGCTGGAACGGCTACGGCCCAGTCTACGAGTGCACTCACGCTTGATCCTAAGGGCGCAGTCAAAGCTCGGATTGGCTACTTCCCTGTTCAGATCAAGCTCACGGACGAAAAGCCAGCCAACGTCACCAAGGAGCCAACGTACCGAGCCAAGCCAAAGTACGGCGTGATCCACCTCGGCAATGGTCCAAAGGGCAATTTTGCTTTTGCCCTCGATGAGCCAGCCAATGCCGATGCCAAGATTTACATCGACAAGAACAACAACGGCGACCTCACTGATGACGGTGACGGAGCCTGGAGCACGAAGCGAACGAAGGGACGCGTGATGTACGGCGTCATGGACGTCACCCTCCGAGCCTCGTACGGCACTGCCACCAAAGAGACGGGTAGTTCCGAGTACACGCTGGGCCTTTACCGATTCCTCGATCTCCCGAGCCTCATCACCTACCGCGAGACTTCGAGAGAAGGTCGCATCACAGTCGACGGCAAGACGCACAATATGCGTCTGGTTGAGAATGACGCTGACGGCATCTATAACAAGACCACCGACAACCCAACTGACCCCACCAAGGGCCGACCGGTTTGGCTGTTTGTGGACCTTGCAGACAACGGCCGCTACGAAATGGCGGACGCACGTGGACCTTTCAAATTGGGTGAGAAGAACTACGAGGCAAAGATCTCCCCGAACGGCTTCAATATCACGTTGGTGCCAACCACCAAGAAAGTAGCCGTTGCTGCGAAAGCCGCTGCTCCTCCTGCCCCGATGCTCAAGAAGGGCACCGCCGCTCCGGCATTTGTGGCCGAGAAGTGGGGCGGTGGAGACCTTCACCTCGCCGACTATAAGGGCAAGGTCGTTATCTTAGACTTCTGGGCTACCTGGTGCGGACCGTGCCAGAAGTCGATGCCGCATATTGAAAAGGTCAACCAACTGGTCAAAAACCAGGACGTGGTTGTACTGGGCATCTGCGTTTGGGATGAGAAAGACGCGTACAAGGAATGGGTCCCCAAGAACCAGGACAAGTACACGTTCCAGTTTGCCTTTGACCCAGCCGGCCGAGGCAACAACAACATCGCGGCCAAGCTGTTTGGCGTGACGGGAATTCCGACCACCTACGTCATCGACAAAGATGGCAACGTCGTGGACAGCATCGTTGGATACGACGATGGCGACACCCGACTGGAAGATACGCTCAAGAAGGCTGGCATCAAGCTTTAAGGCTTTCGATTCCAAGATCCTCCACTCGGGCCGGGCAGCAATGCCCGGCCCGAGTAGTATTTCTAGATGGACACCGTTGGCATCAGCGTTTTCGCAGAAGATCGGCCTGGGCTGATGCGCGACATCACGACCTGTGTAGCCGAGGCGAATGGAAACATTGAGGGCCTGCACCTCCTGCCAGGAGTTCAAACCGAAATTCACTTAGAAATCGCGGGCACCGTCGACCGAAGTTCTCTTCTCGACGAACTTGCGGAAATCCCCCAGGTCACGCGAGTGGTCCAAACCGATTCAGCGAAATCGATCTTCGGCAAGCGCGTCATCGTGATCGGCGGAGGCGCTCAAGTTGCTCAGGTGGTTTTAGGGGCAGTTTCGGAAGCAGACCGACACAACCTCCGAGGCGAACGGATCAGCGTGGACACGATCCCTTTGGTTGGGGAGTCTCGGATCGCAGAGGCGGTTCGTGCGGTTGGGCGCCTTCCTCGCGTCAAGATCGTCGTGCTGGCCGGAAGTCTGATGGGCGGAGACATCTCCAATGCGGTTAGAGAACTCAGGGAGCACAGCGGCATTCCTGTCGTTTCTCTCGCCATGGCCGGCAGCGTTCCTGCCGCGGCCGACTTTGTGGTATCGGACCCAGTGCAGGCAGGCACGATGGCGGTGATGGCTATCGCTGATACAGCCGCGTTCAGCATCGACCGCATCCGCGGTCAGCGGTTTTAACTAGCTCACCAATGGAAACTGCTCTGCGAACGCGAGTTGGGCGGCTCGGTCGAGGATCTTCTCTTTGCCTGGGGCAAGTAGCGTCTCATTGGCGTAGCCTTTGGCAATCTCCTCAATAACCACGACTTCGCCTTCAAGGTGGAAGTAGAGCCTCCACGCCCCGCAAGCGAGGCGGAAGCGGTTGTCTTCCAGCTTGAGGATTCGTCGGGTACGGTGAGGCGACGGATCCCGGCGAAGGATTTCATAGGCACGCTCGGTGAAGTTGATTTCCCAGTTCGTCTTCAGCCATTCCAGCTGCATCTTTGCCAACGGCAAGATGCGTAGATCGAAACTCGGAGGGGCCGCCTCCGCCGCAACAATCTCTTCCACCCACCCCAGCGAACTCCTCGGAAAACAGTCGACGGTTCTCAGATAAGGCTTGATGTCGAGGACGGGGGTGCCATCCACGAGATCCAACGGGCCGACTTCCAGGGTGAGGCCATTCACCGCCAAAAGCGGTGTGCAGGTGAGTCCAATCGGAGCTGGACGATGGGGAGACCGGGTGGCAAACACGCCTCTTCGCTTGGCTGGTCCGCGGGGCGGGAGCACTCTCGGGCGCCAGGCAGTGTTGCGGTGGAACCAGGAAACCACCCATATTCGATCAAAACCATCAAGGTCCTGGAGGGCAAGCTCAAACTGCTTTCCGGGCAAAAGCTCAATGCTGTTGACCTCCTGGTCTTCCGCATCAGGCTGATTGGGGGCATCGAATTTGAATCGCCGAAACGTGCGCACGTAGCCGATCGGCTCGATCGACAGCTTCGACGACTCAGGTTCGGGCATGCCCTCCATTGTGTCCCGGAATTGAACAATCCGGGGCTCCTTCCTTCCGCTTGCCGGGAGGAAGGCGGGGGATGGAGAGCCGGCGCGTCCAGCGCCGGGGCCCACGACCACTCGCGCGCGCTCGTCCTCCAAAGCCTTGGCATGCTCCCGGGCCTGAACGGCCCGGGTCTCCATCCCTAACCCTTCCTCTCGGCGAGCGAACGGAAGGGGATATTTAGTTGCAGATTCCTAATGGATGGCTAAGAGCGAGCCTACGGTGGAACCGCCTGCAGTCAGGACGGAGCCAACGTAGATCGTGCCGTCAGCCGCAATGGCGGGCGACATCGAAGCGCCAGGGACGTTGAGACTCCAGAGGAACTTTCCGGCGGAGCTCAGGGCGAAGAAGTTATTCGCTTGAGCGAAGGAGTAGGCAAACCCGAAGTAGACGGTGCCATCTGCACCGAGAACAGGGGATGCCGTGATGGCAGTGCCGGTGTTGTAGTACCAGTTCTGAACACCTGTCTTGCCGTTGATCGAGTAAAGGAAGCCGTCGGTTGAGGAAACATAGACCGTTCCATCCGTGCTGACGGCCGGGCATGAAACGATCTGGTTGCCGGTGCCATAGGTCCAGATCAGAGCGCCCGTCACGCTGTTCACCGCATAGAGGTTGGTGTCCGTTGATCCAACATAGAGCGTTCCGTCAGGACCCATGGCTGGCGAACCCTTCACCTTGTTGCCGGTGGGGAAAGTGAAGACGGTGCTTCCGGTTTGGCTGTTGAAGGCATAGACCTTGTTGTCGTCTGAGCCAACGTAAACCATGCCACCGTACAGCGCAGGAGATGACTGGACCGGGCCGCCGGTCACTGCCTTCCACTTCTGCGTTCCATCGATACCGTTGACGGCGTAGAAGTTGCCGTCGTTCGATCCCACGTAGACAGTGCCATCTGCGGCAACCACTGGCGATGAGACGATTGCGGAGCCGGTTGCAAACTTCCAGTTTAGGGTCCCGGTTCGGCCGCTGATCGCATAGAGTCCTCCATCGGAGGAGCCGATGTAGAGCGTGCCATCGGTACCGACTGCAGGCGAGGAGTTCGTCCATGCCGCGGTTGCCTGGTAGATCCAGTTGGTGGCGCCGGTGTGATAGTTCACCGAGTAGAGGTTGTTCAGATACGTAGAGTAGACCGTTCCATCTGCGCCAATTGTCGGCGAAGAGGTTCCGCCAACGTTGGACGCCGCCCATTGCTGAATGCCAGTGGCACCTGATCCAGCGGACTGGCCGGTGTTCTGCGCGTTGCCGTGGAATTTGCCCCATCCGGAGACAGCGACCTGAGACAGATTCTTGTGGATCAGTTTGCCATCGGCGGTTCCAACCACCACCGTTGACGTGCCCGCGATGATCGGAGACGAGAGGAACTCGAACCCTTCAGTGAATTTGTACTCCACCTGGCCGGTTGCGGTGGAGAGTTCGTACAGGTTGCCGTCGCATGAGCCGACGTAGACGTTGCCCGATCGATCTACTGCCGGTGAGCTCTCAATGGCGTCTCCGGTTGTGTAGGACCACAGCAGCGATCCATTCGCACCATTGACAGCGTAGAGCTTGCCGTCTTCGCTTCCCACGTAGACGTTGCCCGCCTGATCAACCGCCGGCGAGGAATATACGGACCAGCCGGTTGGAAGGAACCAGACTAGCTGACCGTTCAGGGCGTTGACGGCGTACAAGTCGCCACCGTCCGAGCCGAAGTAGGCCAACCCGTTTGCGAGGGCGGGTGAGGAAGCCACGTAGCCATCAGTGGCAAAGCTCCACTTCACCGTGGCCTTCACGGTATCGATGGCATACATATTGAAGTCGTCGCTGCCAATGTACAGGGTGCCATCGACGCTGAGGTTCGGGGAAGACTCCACCGGACCGTAGGTCTTCACCGTCCAGACAAGCGCTCCAGAGTTCTGGCTCAGGGCATACACATAGTGGTCCCAAGATCCAAAGTAGATGTTTCCGTCCGCTCCGACAGCCGCGCTGGAGGTGATCGGTGCTCCCGTCTTCACCTTCCAAAGGATGGTTCCATCGGTGATCCGAATGGCGTACATGCAGGAGTCGGCAGAGCCAACGAACAGGGCCCCCTTTCCGCTAAGGACCGGAGAGGCAACCACTCGAGCACCTGTCTTGACCTGCCAGAGGATTCCGCCGGTCAGCGGGTTCACGGCGTAGATGATTCCGTTGTCGGCGCCAAAGTAGAGCGTGCCATCGAGGCCAACTGCGGGTGAGGATTCAATCTTGGATCCAACCGCTGAAGACCAGTCCGTCGAGGCAAGCCCGTTTTCGGTCTGGCCGCTGTTCTGGGCATCGCCGTGGAACCGTGCCCATGGAGAAGTCAGATCAAGTCCCTGACCGTTGCTGAGTCCAGTGACGATGTTCAGCGCACCGGAAGCGGTTCCACCGTTCACAGTCGCCGTCACCATATCGGTCTGATTGATCGCAATCGGACCGGTCTGAGCCAGGAACGTTGCGAAGGTAGCGCCCTGGGTAAAGGTGATCGAAGACGGAACGATCAGCGCGGGGCTGTTCGAGGTGAGCTGGACAACAAAGCCAGCAGGTGCGGGTCCGGTAAGGCTCACAGTTCCGTACGAGGAGACTCCTGCGATGACTGAGTTTGGATTGAATGTGACGAGCGATAGGCCGGGGGCATCTACCGTGAGCGAGGCCGAAGTAGTCTGGTTGTTCGATGTCGCATAGATCGATACCGGCGTATTGACTGCAACTGGAACGGAGATAGCGGTGAAGTTTGCGGTCGTTGATCCGGCTGTAAACGTGACGCTGGTCGGCACCCACACCGAGGGATCCGAGCTGCTTAGCTGAACCGAGAATCCTGCCGGGGCAGGGTTGCTGAGACCAAGTGTTCCGGTAACCGAACCGCCGCCGATAACCTGTGACTGATTGAATGTAAGGCCGCTAACGCTGGCAGCGTTAATCGATAGGTTCGCGGTTGTGTATCCGCCCGCAGCAGCCGCCGTAATCGTTGTGACCGTGTTCACAGGAACCGGGCTCGTGGAAACCACGAAGGATGCCGACGTGCCGCCGCCAGCGATCCAGACCGATGCTGGCACCGTAACTCCTGGCAAGTTGCTAGAAAGCGCAACCGTGTATCCCTGGGCGGGAGCGGTACCGCCTAGGCTAACGGTGCCGGTGGAAGTGCTGCCACCCACCACAGAGGTTGGGCTCACGGACAGGAAGCCCAAATTGATGTAGAGAACCTTCAGCGGCTGGGACAAGCCTATCCCGTTTGCAGATACCGAGATGATCACGGAGGTGGATGGATTCACCGCGCTCGTCGTGATGTTGAAGGTTGCAAAGTTCGCGCCTGCTGGAACCGTCACTGAGCTTGGAACCGAGGCCACACTTGGCTTGCTGCTGTTGATGCCAATCTTGTATCCGCCTGCTGGCGCTGAACCGGTTAAACTTACGGTCCCAACCGCGGTACCTCCACCTGCAACTGAGCCGGGGTAGATCGTAAAGTCGCCGAGTCCGCTCGGGGTGATAAGAAGGCCGGCATATTTGAGGGTTCGTCCAAGTTTGGCGGTAATGACGACCCTAGCCGAAGAAGTTGTCGCTGACGTTGACACCAGGAATGTGGTGAACGAGTAACCCGAAGGGACTGTGACAGAGCTTGGGACGGAAGCGAGAGGAGAGTTCGTAAGAAGCTGAACGGCGGTGCCTGAGGGCGGGGCAATGCCATCCAAGCTCACGGTACCAATCGTCACACTTCCGCCGGCCACTGCCTGAGGGAAAACTGTGACGAGATACAGCGGAGCTGCCGTGACGGTAACCGTGACTGACTTCGTCGTTCCTCCACCCGAAGCCGTCATCTTTGCCGTTTGCGTCTTGCTAATGGCATCGGTGGAGACTTCGAAGTGAACCGTCTTGGAACCGGCGCTCACGGAAACCGTGGCTGGAGCTGCCAAAAAGGGTTGGCTGGTTCCCAACGTCACCGTGAAGCCACCGGTAGGAGCGGCCTTGGTCAGGGTAACTGTCCCCTTTGCCGATGCCCCACCACTGATGATTGCCGGAGAGATGGATATCCCAGATACAGCCTGGCCAAACCCACTGGCGATCAAAATGCCAGACAAGATGCAGAGCATCCAGGCCCGGAGCGCGGAAACTCGTGTAATACAGCTCAATGTCATAGAACCCTCAGAACCTGTGCAACCGGTAGGTTCCGGCATTTACAGGCTCAACGCGGATAAGACGAACGAGGCCCAGCAGACGATGGAGCTATTTGTTTTCAGGGGACGCTAAACTTCGGCGCACCCAAAAAGCCTCGAAAAATTCACGGCTTTTGTCGGTCCAGGGCTCAATGGGGCGGGCATGGCTGTAGGCTTTGGCACATGCGGGATGCACCGTTGCAGCCACACCTTACAGAAGGGACAACCCTTGAGAAGCCCGATCGCGAACTCGGCACTGCGATTCGGTGGTATAGACCCAAACTGGGTCGGGAAGTTCTTGCCGACCTGAATCGCAAAAGCGATCTCAAGGCATTTGGCCAAACGCTTGGGTACCTAGGGACACTGATTGCCACAGGCACGCTCTTCGTGCGGCTGGCGCTCGCGCATTCATGGCTCGCGATACCCGCGCTCTTTGTTCACGGGGCATGCTGCGCTTTCCTAATCAACGGCTTTCATGAGCTGGTTCACGATTCGGTTTTCAAGACACGCTGGCTAAACCGATTCTTTCTGCACATCTTCAGCTTTCTGGGCTGGTACAACCACATCGGTTTTTGGGCAAGCCACTCCGAGCATCATCGCTTCACCCTCCACCCACCCGATGATCTGGAGGTCGTTCTCCCTCAGCAGGCGACACTTAAGATGATTCTCAAGTTTGGAATTGTCGACCTCAATGGGCTGAAGTGGCTGATTCCCGGCACGATTCGTGCCGCCCGTGGCCATCTTGGCGGCGAGTGGGACAAGTATCTCTTTACGGTGAAGAAGCCAGAACTCCGCCGCTCCTTCCATCAGTGGTCGGGAATTGTTCTGGCTGGGCACGCCGCAATCGCGGTGGTCAGTATCGCAGCTGGATACTGGCCGGTCGCAGTTGCAGTCAGCCTGGGAAGGTTCTTTGGCAGCGGGCTCCAGTTTATGTGCAACGCTACCCAGCACATTGGTCTGGTGGATGAGTATCCCGACTTCAGAGTTTGCTGCCGGACGTTTGAGCTGAATCCGATCCTTCGGTTTCTGTACTGGGATATGAACTACCACACCGAGCATCACATGTTCGCGGGAGTTCCCTGCTACAACCTGCGCCGACTCCACAAGCTCATCGAGCGGGAGCTTCCTCCCACTTCAAATGGACTCATTCAGACTTGGCTGCAGATCAGTGAGATCCTAAAGCGGCAGAGCGCCGACCCCACCTACCAGTTTTTGCCGGATGTACCGACTTCGAATACGGCCGCCGAGGTCTAAAAACAAAAAATGGGTCCGCAGAGTCTTCCTCTGCGGACCCATTTCATCACTGATCCGACCGGCTTAGATGCCCGTCTTGATCAGCCCGGCAGCATCAGAGGTAAATCCAGTGCCGCCTTGGGTCAGCGTGATCGTCTTTCCGGCGGCCCCGGTGGTGACCTTCAGCGAGAACGCCGTGTTGGGCGCCAAACCTGCGATTGCCAGGGTCGTTGTTGCGGTTGGTACGAGGAAGTTCGTGGTTCCAATCGATGCGTTCAGCGTGTGGATGAAGAACACCGCGTTGGTTCCAAAGGATGCACCGTCGAAGCCGACACCGGTGGTGTTCTTCAACAGCGTGGCCTTCACCATCTGCCCGCTTGAGTCGCTTCCCTGGAGGACGTGGAGGAACCGAGTGTCCGCTGGTTTCGACGCATCCTGAACGGTCATCACGTAGTTCATTGTGTCGAAGTCAGAGTGCGGGTTCAGGTCCCCGGAAGCCTTTCTCTGGGTGATGGTCGCGTTGGATGGCAACAGGGTTTGGACGAACATTTTTTGACCGCTGGACATCGTTTCCGTCGTTGCGTTGCCCGAGATTTTCGGCGCGTTGGCCAAGCTCAGATTGAAGGTCTTGAACAAGCCGGTGTGCTTGGATGTCGCTCGGTCGTACACCACGATGTAGTCCTTGTTGAGCCAGATGATGGATCGGTTGGCCTGAGTGATGTCCGCACAGTTTTGTGCAGGCGTCCACTGGTTTGGCCGATTGTACAGCGGTGTCAGGTTACTGGTGGCGTATGAGTAGCCGGTACCGAACGTGTGCTGAGTCGTAGGATCTCCAGCGTTGGCACCCCACATCCACTGCCCTCCGTTTGCCCAGATGCCAGTCTCATCCCAGCTCAGCGAGGGCGTTCCTGCCGAGCACCAGTTCTTGAGACAGAGAGAGTTGAGGTAGTACGGCGTGAACCCAACGAGGTTGTTGTCATAGTTGCTCATCTCTTTGGTGAGCCACTCTCCGTTGCGGAAGAACTCGAATTCTCCGGCATCACCCTGCTGGTGATTGATGGATTCCCAACTCGCGCGGTAGTCAAACCAAGTCGCGCTCTTCGTCCAAGAGTCGCGGGCCATCACTCGGCCGGATTGGGCGTCGTACCAGTTCAGCGGGAAGCTCGGCCTTGGGTCTGGCGCGGCAGCCAGCGATGGATCGAGCAGCATATAGGCGAGAATTGACTGTGCCGTTCCCCAAGTCCACGGATTGCTGACGTTGGTGATGATATCGCCCTGCACGGCGTTGTTGACGAACCAGGAGTCGGCGCTGAGGTGCGTCGTCTTTCCGTTCTCTCTCTCGAGCAAGCTAAGCGTCGCAAACGGCTGAATGAATTCCGGTGGGACGTAGTTGCGGAGCACATCTCCGTATGCGGCGAGCAGGAAGATGGGCCCAAGGTAGGTCGCGGAGGAGTTGGTCTGGGCGATCGGCGTCATGGATGACATGAATCCGGTGACAAATCGATCCCATACCGGCGCACCAATCAGTTTGATCTGGGGGCCAGAAAGCTTTGGATCATTGAAACCGGCTGTCTGAAGCGCCAGGAGCTGCTGGAGAAGGGTCGCGTAGGACTCTCCGTAAAGCATTCCTTCGGGAGGGAGACCACCGCTTGCCAGGCCGAACCCGGTGGAACTTGCCAAGCTGTAGTCGGTCTTCACCGTTGCAGGATCACCCATCATCGCGTAGGTCTGATAGAGCCACGCGCCGGTTGCATCAAGGATGTAGCTGCGAAGGGTGTTTCCAAGCTGAGCCGGAGGCTTGGATGCATTGATGACGGGGTCATCGGTCGGGTCAATACTCAGCGCATACATGGTCAGGTTGCGCTCGTGACCCAGGTAGTAGTTGTTGGACGCCATTCGGTAGGCGGCCTTTCCGTTATTGATGAGGGACAGATTGTTCATCGCCCCAATCGGTTCAGGATGGTCTCCGCCAGTGGTGGAGGCGTTGATGCACTCGTTCGCCCAGATCATGAAGACCTTTCGAATCGTGAGCTTGTCGGCTGCGGTGAGAATCGGGGCGTTGCTTGCGTCCTTGGCGTTGTAGATCCAGTCGGTAATCAACGCAAACTGATGTCCGGCAAAGTCGCCTCTGTTGTAGATAGGAAACGCCGGATCTCGGAATGGCGCGTTGGCCAAGGGTCCGAGCTTCGCGATATTCATCACATGCATCAACAGATTTCTTGCGTACTTTGCGTACTTGATGCGGTTCGCAGCCGAGGGGTCGATCAGCGAGTTGAAGGCGAGGACGAAGCCGACTTCTTCTGAGAGCTGTCCGGTATATCCCTGGGTGTCTCCAAGGTCAGGATAGTTTGGATTTGCGTTCCCGCCTGGGAAAAACTGAGTCTCGTAGATGTTGACCGCCTGCTTGAGCAACGGCAGCATTCCCTTCTGATAGATCGGGTTTGTGGACACCGCCCAGGTCTGGAGCTTGGGTAGGTTCTTTTGGGTTACCCACAATCGCGGGTGGGTCGTTACTGGGTAGGGAACGGTTTGAGCCGAGGCATGAGACGCCACTACCGCTGCGGCGGCGGCAACCGTCATCGCACGCTTCACCATTGAAAACCCGCTTGATCGATTTGACTTCAACTGCACGATTGGCATCGTACCGACATCCTGGAGAGGTAGATGTCCATGATCCCCCAATAGTCCCAATTCTGCAGTTCGCGTCCTTTTGTGTTCCAAAGCAATATCTCCTTTCCGTCCAGCCTTAATGCTGCACGCTTGATGAGTTATCGCAGGCGACCGTCGCAAACAGCGTGACAAAACCGTGACGAACCAAGAATGGGTCCTTTGGCGTGGGGCTCGATCGGCACGTCAATCTTGGCCTCCGAATATGCGGTCAAGGCAGAGGGTTCATGGCAAAGAGGACCTGGATTGAAAATCCAGACCGCAAGCGTGATGAATCCCGCACTCCCCGGACGGGCTATGCCTAAAGGCCGGGGACGCGTCCGGGGCCGAGGGGCGGGTAGAGGGGGGCGGCGTGCTTCAGTTGCCAGTGCTGTTCGGCACCGGAGTACCAGCCGTAGAGGGAAACGTCCGGCCATCCGTTTCCACGGGTTGGATTCTCGGTGAGGCACTGGGACGGGTACCGATAGGCGTTCAGCTCAAACGAGCCGTCAGTCAGCGGGGTGAGCAGCCAAGGTAGGGTCGTGTCGCCGTTGTTTTCCCACTGGAGGATGGGAAAGTTGTTGGCGGCCGAATCCCAAAGGGCGGCGTACAGTCCGGAATTGCGGTTGCAGAGTCGGTACCACCCGGCGAGGTCCCCTTCTACGCGCCACTGCTGGCTGTATGCATTGTTTGCCGGGTTGGTGGTGAGTTCCTGCCCCTCGGTCCAGGTTCCACCTGGGACATCGAGCAGGTTGCCCGACTTTTCCGAAGTTAGCGTTTGAAAGCCAGACAAGCTCTTGCCAAGGTAACTGCATCCATTGAGGACGAGCGTGGTGACCGAGTGGGCGGGGACGGAGACGGAGGCAACCCCTTTACTCAAGGAGACAGGTCCAACGTTGGCCATATTAACGCCAGGCGAAGTTTGGTAAACCGACGCCGAACTACCAACCTGAGTAAATCGACTCAAGTCGTACGTCACCGTTTGAGCGATATCGCTCACCGTGACCAGCACGACCTGAGATCCACTGATGGTGCAGACCGTGTTTGGATCCGTAACGGATAAGAATCTGGCTCCAGGGTGAATGAAATTGGAGAATTGGGCGAGGGCGTAGTATTTGGGATTGACGGTGTAGGTCTGAGCATGGTTGTTGAGGTCCATGTCGATGCAGCCCCAGCCGCCACCATTGTCGATCGCCTGCCAGTAAACCCAAGCAGTTGGCATCATCACTCGCAAATCCGTGACGATTTGGTGCGCCATCGTTAGGCCAGACGCATCGCCGTCGCCGTACTCGCTCATCCAGATTCGCTTGGTGTCTCGTGTCGCACGATGGTTCACCCAATGCTGCGAGGACCCAGAATAGCAGTGGGTGTTGAGCCGAGAGATTGAGGTTTTCGCCTCGGTTGTCAGCGCGTCCCATGAGGACACTGCAACATCGTTGGAGTTCTCATCAGATGCGCTCACCGCCGTCCTCAGTCCCTGTGCATGTAGTGCCTTTGCGGTGGCCACGATGAGTCCAGACTGTGTCGCCCCCGGGCTGATATGACAGCCTTCCTGACGGTTCCCATAGGTCCACCAGCTTGCGGCGGGTTCATTTAGAGACTCAAGAGAAGCAAAGGAGACGCCCCAAGACTGCTTGAAATGCTTGACGACGGTAGCCAAATAGTTGGCAAAGTCTTGAACGCGGTTTGGGTTGAGGTTGTCGCCTCCACCAGATGCGCCGGTGACGGAGCCACTGTTCGTCATGAAGTAGGGAGGAGAGTTTGAGAACGCCTCAAACGTATTGGCTCCGTCCTTGATGCCTCGCTGAAGAACCCAGCGCTGCCCCGGGTCGGCGGTCCAGTCGTACTGCCCATTCGAAGAAAGGTAGCCAGGAACTTTGGCGCGGGCCTCCATGAAGTTGAGACCGGGCGCTTCGCCGCCTCCGATGTTGTACCGAAGGACACTGAGTTGGAGTCCCCCAATCGCCTTGTCCACCAAGGTCGTGCGCAGGGGCTCGGGGTACGACCCCACGATGTTTGCCCACCAGGCAAGCGAGGTCCCAAATCCCTCCCAGGTTTGGTACTGGACGGCGGGATCCACGCTCACAGAGAGCGGCGTGGACACCGCCGTCATGAGAATCATGGCGGACAGTGGAATCATCTGCTTGAGTTGAGACAGCCGCTAGTGCGGTGTGTTGTCCACATTGGCTGGCCCAACGGGAGCGCCTGCTCCTGGCGCGCCAGGCGCCTGGGTCGAAGCGTTGCGAGAACCAAGACCGCCAGGTCCCTTCTTGTTGGGATCAGTCTCTTTCCACGGGGGAGTGCCGGGTGTGTACTGGATCTGACCATGATCCAATCCGCCAGCGTTGCCGACCTGCTTCATGCCGAAGAAGATGACGGCGCCGAGAACGACGACGACGATCACAACGACGATTGGAGTCTTAACTTGAGCTTTCATAGCTTTGAAATTGCTGGCGGCAGGGGGTTAGCCCCCTGCCGCGCGATGCGACTATTGTCGCTTGTCCCACATGCCGACTGGCCATGGCCAGTTGACTGGATCGTTTGGCCAGTAGCTGGGAGCGGTCGAACCCGACTGCGATCCCTGTGCTTTCAGCGTTGCGCTCTTGAACATGAACTTCGCATGTCCATCGCACAGGCCGTAGTTGGCGCCGTTGTTGAACATGGTAGCGCCACCGCCGACCATGTTGAATTCTCCATAGTTGAAGAACTCCTCAGTAGCCCATCCTTCGCAGTACTGGTGGTACCAGTTGGGTCTTGGCGCGATGAGAATCGTGCTGGCGACTGCTGGAACGGCCGTCTGGCTGGCTCCGCCGTCATCGCAGGTTGGCGACATGTCGCACTGAGGCGAACCTTGACCCCACCAAGTGCCGTTGGAGCTGCCAAATGCTGGCCAGGTGTAGTTCATGCTGTACGTGACGCCACGTACTGGCTTGCCTGGGTTACAGGTTGCGTCGTTGCCCTCATTGCCTCGGCCCCAGTTGTCAACCGGAGAGAGCCAAATGGAAACGTTCTTAATGTATGGATTCACCTGCTGATGCCAGGGCTTCCACTCTGAGTTCCAACCCCAGCAGAAGGGATAGGTGTCGTCGTAGTCGTTGCCGTACATGGCAACGCCCAAGGCAAGCTGCTTGACGTTTGAAAGGTCGACTGTCTTCTTTGCAGCCATCTTTGCCTGGGCAAACACGGGGAATAGAATAGCAGCGAGAATGGCGATGATGGCGATAACTACCAAGAGCTCAATGAGCGTAAAGGCTTTGGATTTATGAGTTGAGTTCATGAATTGCTCCATTGCAAGGCACGGCCGGACCCAAAGAGGTCCCTGCCATAAACGAAACAGGGACCCACTCCTCTCGGAGCGGACCCTCGTAGCCGTTGATATAGTCGTCGAGAA
The DNA here is from genome assembly GCA_903927025.1 of uncultured Armatimonadota bacterium. GTDB lineage: Bacteria > Armatimonadota > Fimbriimonadia > Fimbriimonadales > Fimbriimonadaceae > Fimbriimonas. The sequence continues at coordinate 169,130 of CAIYLG010000052.1, read as the reverse complement.
GCCGCACGGCCATCCGTGCGAGCGTAGGAAGATTGACATTCACAGACGCGGCAATATGCCGAGTTGCGGACGGCCAGTGGAGACCGTCATAGCCAACGATAGAAAGCTGTTCGGGAACCTGAATCCCTAGGGAGTCGCAAGTTGCGAGCACGCCATAGGCGAGTCGGTCATGCCAACAGTAGATGGCGGTCGGAGGTTCAGGCTCGGCCATGAGTTTGCCGAGTACGACTGTGGCATCCTCGCCCGAAGCACAAATCCACTTATCGGGCACTTCGACTCCACCGATCCTGAGATACTTTCTCAGAAGCGCCACCCGGCGATGAGAGTCCCGAGCCAAGCCCGCGACATCAGTGAGAACCGCAATTCGGGTGTGCCCCTCTGCCAGTAGAGCAGAGGCGATTTGCCGCATTCCGTCTTCAACCTCATCCGCGACAGACGGAAAGATTCGGCCGGGATCGCGACCATTGAGGATGACCACCGGCAGCGCTGATTTTCGCAGCATCGTGAGGAGGGGGTCGTCTTCCTGAGGGGCGAAGAGGATGAGGCCGTCGGCGAGGCCGCCGTTTAGGAACTGATAAATCTCTTTGGGACTGCGGTTGAAGTTGCAGTGAACCAGGATGTCGTAGCCCGCTTCCCCACCTGCCATTTCGATGGCGGAGGAGAGGGTGTCCATGTAGACGTCCGCTTCCTCACGATAGCGAAAGGCGCTGTAGAACGAGAGAACGTGGGTTCGGCCCCGGCGCAAAGATCGGGTGAGCAGGTTCGGAGCGTAATTGAGTTCTTCCGCCGCCTTCTTCACTCGGGCATGGGTGTCTTCCGAGATTCTGCGGTGACCGGCTTTGCCAGCAAGGACCAAGGACACGGTAGAGATAGAAACCCCAGCCAGGGTTGCCACCTCTTGCAGCGTTGTTCTCTCAGCCTGTCGGTCTGCGTACTTCAACATCGAAATCGCTCAAACGTTTGAGCACGGTGCTCAAACGTTTGAGCATTGTAACACCGAATTGAGTGACTGTGAAGAGAATCCTGAAAATTCTTTCCACCATCGGATAATAGATTCCATGAAAAGGGTGTTCACGCTCCTTATCGCGTCGGTGCTTGTCTGCAATGCGTTTGGAAATGGCTCCGAGTTGAAATTGAGGTCCAGGTCCAAGGTCGCATTGGGAGGCGCAGAGCTTGCAAAGCTGCTGGCGCCTATGCCACCAGAACTTCGTGAGAGGCGAATTCTGCAGGAGGTTCTCTCCGGGAATGTCCCCTCGTTTTACCGGCACTTCGTTCCCGTCACCGTGACCGAGACGATCGACGAAAAAGCTATGACCGCGGTGATGGATGTCGCTCCCGACTATCTTGCAGTGGGGTCGGACGCGGATCACCTCTTCGTACCTCTCACGCCCTTCACTGCGCAGCGCATCGCTGATCGGCTTGGCTGCCGATTGCCGACGCCCAAGATGGTGGATGCCATTTACCATGCAGCGTCGCTGAAGATGACGCCGCAGCCCATTCCCCCTTCACCAGAGATGGTCACAGTGCCGGAGTTTTGGAGGCACACCCAGTTGGTCGACCAGCAGCGCGGTCTCTTGCTCGCAGCCCGTCCGCTCGGTGAGCTCGTGGCGGGAGACAAGAAGGACGTTGTCATCACGAATGCTCTGGACTCGCCGACAAAGGTGGCCATTTATGGATGGCACACACTCGACGGCAAACCGATACAACCCCTCTACACCGGCCACTCCGCAACCTGGGCCGACTATAGCCACGGCATCCGATTGATAAGCCGGGCGATGACAGTGGATGGGAAGCGAACGACCGTCGACGCTGTCCTCGCCGACCCCAAGCTGTGCGTTTTGCTGAGTCGTGAGGGGTCCGTTAAGTCGCCCAGATACAAAATCACCCGGTTTCCGGTGCTTGAGCCTCACTCCACCCGTTAAGGGCGGAGTGAGGCTCAAGCACCGAATGTGGTTCATCCGGAATTCGCAAACCGTTTGGTGACCTCGATTATGCGGGCGGACATCGCGGTGTCGCCTCCGTGGCCGGCGTCGAAGAATTCGATTTCGGCTTCGGGCCATTTGGCTAGGAGCTCCCAGGGGCTACCGCTAAGGTTCGAGAGGTCGAGGCGGCCTTGGAGGATCACTCCGGGGATTCCCTTTAGGCGATGAGCATTGTCGAGAATCTGTCCCTCTTTCAGCCACGAGCCATTTCGCCAGTAGTGCGTCACCAGACGGGCAAAAGTGAGACGGAACTCGGGGATGTCGAACCTTGGGCTCCTTGGGGAGGTCGGGACGATTGCCGTCTCCCAATCGCACCACCGACTGGCCGCCTCTTCTCGAACTTCCGTGTCTGGGTGAAAGAGAAGATCAGCGTATTGGTCGATGATGTTGCCTGGGTCGGACGACCGAGTCGCGAAGAAGCTGAAATCCTCCCATGCGGCTGGAAGGAGCTTGGCGAAACCGGACGTCATCAGGTCCGTCTCCATTCGTCTCCCAGTGCCCATCGAAATCAGTAGAAGTTCGGAGACCCGCTCCGGGTAAGTCTCTGCATAGACCAAGGCGAGGACAGAGCCCCAGCTGGCCCCCCAGATCAACCATCGATCCACCCCCAGCATTGTCCGAATAGCCTCGATGTCGGCGATGAGGTGATGGGTGGTGTTAGCAGAAAGGTCGGCGTCTGGTTCGCTTGCGAGCGGGCGGCTGCGCCCACAGCCACGCTGATCCATCAGCACGATTCGATACTTAGCAGGGTCAAAGTTGCGCCTTTGATTCACCGAGCATCCGGAGCCGGGCCCACCATGGAGCACCAGCGCCGGTTTGCCGTTGGGGTTGCCACACTCCTCCCAATAGACGAGGTGGCCGCCCCCAACTTCCAGCATGCCTGAGGCGGTTGGCTCGATGGACGGATACACCGCGGCTACCGAGCCTTGAACGCACTGAACGCGGCGAGGTTTGCGATCTCCCGTGCCGTCGAGTTGAACGAAACCATGTTGACGGCCTGCTTGAGACCGCGCAGCACGGGACCGATGAACTCCGACTTCTGGCCAATGGAGGCGAGCAGCTTGTACGAGATATTGGCCGAGTCCAGATCTGGGCAGATCAGCACGTTGGCATCTCCCTGGATGCGGCTATGGGGGAAGTTCAGCCGGGCAAACTCGGGAAGCACAGCCACGTCACCATGCATTTCTCCATCCGAAAGCAACTCCGGATTGGTGCGCTTGAGGATTTCAGCCGCTCGCCTGACCTTTTTGGCCCTTGGGTGGTTGCTTGCACCAAAGTTCGAGAAGGAGAGGAGGGCAACCTTTGGAGTCAATCCTAGCTCCGCAGCAAAATCCGCGCCGAGGCGGGCGATATCGGCAAGCTGCTCGCTGGTTGGGTCAATCGTGAGGGTGGTGTCCCCGATCACGAAGACCTGGCCCTCGATGAGGATCACATGGAACCCAGCCGCGCGCTGGATGGAAGGAAGCGTCTCCGTGAGTGGGAGCAGCGTGCGCATGGTGTCGCCATAGGCATCGTCTGCCCCAGTGATCATCGCTTCCGCACGTCCGAGCCGCAAAAGCATCATGCCGTAGTACATCGGCGAGAGGATCAGCCGGTGCGCCTTTGGGGCGGTGATGCCGTCTCTGGCACCGACGAGTGCGAGTTCTGCGGTGAGTTCTTCGATATCGGGAGACTTCGCAGGGTCGATGACCTGATAGTCCGATTTGTTGATGCCAAATCTCTGCGCGGCCTGATCGATAACCTCTTCCCTGCCCAGCAGGATCGGGTGGCCCGCACCTTCCTGAACAATCGTGCGGCAGGCGTCGATGACTTTGGGATTTTCACCCTCGGTGAACACTATTCGAGCGTCTCTGCTGCGCGCGCCCGATCGGATACGCCGCATGACGACTTCGGCCTTGCTGGTCATCGCATCGAGGCTGATGCCGTACGCATCCCAATCTTCGATCGAGTGACGGGCAACGCCGGTCTCGCAGGCCGCCTTGGCGACGGCGGTGGACACGTGCCTCAACAGCCGACGATCGAATGGCTTGGGAATGATGTAGTCAGGGCCAAAGTCAAAATGAGCCCCGCCGTACGCCATGGTTACCTCATCGGGCACTGGCTCTCGGGCAAGGGCGGCAAGCGCGTGGGCGGCAGCCTGCTTCATCTCCTCATTAATGCCTGAGGCACGGACATCCAGCGCGCCCCGGAAGATGAATGGAAAGCCGAGGACGTTGTTGACCTGATTTGGGTAGTCGCTGCGTCCGGTGGCGACGATAGCGTCGGGCCGAGCGGCCTTGGCGGCTTCGTAGGTGATTTCGGGATCGGGATTGGCGAGGGCAAACACGATCGGGTTCGGCGCCATCGTCTTCAGCATCTCCGGCGTCATCACGTCTGCAACAGAGCATCCCAGGAACACGTCGGCACCGACGAGTGCCTCTGCCAAGGTTCGAAGATGGGTTTCGCGGGCGAAGTGGAGCTTGTACTTGTTCATCCCCTCCGTTCGACCGGCGTACACCACGCCCTTGGTGTCGACAAGTGTGATGTTCTCCGACTTGATACCGAGAGTCTCGTAAAATTTGGCGCAGGCTAGGGCAGAGGCACCCGCACCATTGACAACCACCGTCGTCGAAGCTGCATCTCGATTTGTGATCAGGAGCGCGTTAATAAGGGCGGCCCCAGAGATGATTGCGGTTCCATGCTGGTCGTCATGGAATACGGGAATTGTCATCGTGCGTTTGAGTTCTTCCTCGATGACAAAGCAATCCGGCGCCTTGATATCCTCAAGGTTGATGCCGCCAAAAGTCGGCTCCAAAAGCTGGCAGGCTTTGATGATTTCGTCCGTGCTCTTGGTGTTCAGTTCGATGTCGAAAACGTCGACCTGAGCAAATCGCTTGAATAAAACGCCCTTGCCTTCCATGACTGGCTTACCCGCCAAGGCGCCAATGTCGCCCAGGCCAAGCACGGCGGTTCCGTTCGATACGACGGCGACCAAGTTGCCTTTGTTGGTATAGCGATAGGCAAGGCTGGGGTCCTTTTCGATTGCCAGGCACGGGGCGGCAACTCCAGGCGAGTAGGCCAGCGAAAGGTCTCTCGCGGTAAGGCAGGGTTTCGTCGGGACGACCTCGGTCTTCCCCGGTCTCCCCTGCTCGTGATACTCCAGCGCGTCGGTGTTCAGATTCGAAATAGCGTTCTCCCCAGGCGTCCATCTTTGGCAGCCTGTCTCTATGGCTAAGAAGCCCTAGGAAGATTGTGGTTCCTTTTTCGCGTCAAATCGCCCGTTTAGGGAGCACAGCTTGATGGCTTTAACACAATCTGGATATCGGGTGGGCCCATTTACTTCCAACGTTAATGTCGAAGATCGACGAGACTTCGGGGGCGGCGCGAAGGGTGGCAATCACGGTGCAGTACTTCTCGTCGCTCAGCTTAACCGCCTGTTCCACTGCACTTTCATCAAGGTTCTCACCCTGCAGGATGTGCCTGTAGACCAGCTTCGTAAACGGGCGCGGATACGGGCCAGAGTCGGCTCTCTCCCCCTCAACTTCCACTCTGTAAGAAGTCACGGTTTGGCGCTTCTTCTCCAATATTTGGAGCACATCCATTGCCGAGCATGCTGCGCCTGCAGCGACGAATGCCTCCAGCGGCGTGGGGCCTTGATTGTGGCCGCCCGCTTCGGGATAAGCGTCCATCACGAAGCGATTGCCACTAGGAGGAATCGCTTCAATCGTGCGCTCGCCTTTCCATTCAACTTGAATCATCGTTTGCCTCTCTGCCACACCTGATGGCTTTGATATGGGAGAGGCCCCGTCGGGAAGAAAGGATTCAACCTCGCAAATCCTCGCACTGACGTATGAACGGGGCCTAAAGACTCAACCTGATTCAGCCGAAAATCTGTGACATGGCTGCAGCGAAAATATGGTGTAGCTTTAATGCAAGGATATTATGGAAACACCGGCCAAAGATGACGGATTCCTTAAGAAGGGAGGAGTGTGGGTGATTTTGCAGGGCATTTTGCTCGTGGCAGTTCTCATTTGGCATTTCATGCCTTTTGCCTCCCCCGCACACCAGATTCCCTATTTCGGGCCGATCCTCGTGATTCTGGGCTTTATCCTGATCTTTGTCGCGTGCTTTCAGCTGGGAGGCAACCTCTCCCCGATGCCAGTGCCGAAGTCGAATAGTGAGCTTCAGACTTCTGGCATCTACGCGATGGTGAGACACCCGATTTATGCGGGACTGATCCTGATCGCCATCGGCATCTATGCACTGTTCCCAAGCTTCGGACAGGGGTACCTCACCGTCGCCACGATGGCGTTTTTTGGGGCCAAAGCCACCCGAGAAGAGCGGTGGATGCGTCAGCGATTCCCCGAATACGTGGAGTACATGGATCGAAGCTGGCGCTTCATCCCCTTTTTCTCTTAGTCGCTTATTGCTTGGCAGGAGATGTCCGTATCGATTGACTGACGGACGATCTGCCTTGCCCGGTGCAGTCTGGATTTGAGTGCGGGAATCGTAAGTCCAAGATCTGCCGCGACGGATTCCGCTCGCTCTTCATCGATTTCTCGGCGAACATAAACATCTCGATAGGTGGTCGGCAACTGGCCGATGGCGGCGGCAACGCAGGCTTTCAGGTCCTTCCTCACCGCTTCCGAATGGGGATCGGCAGCATCGGAACCCGCCTCAAATCCGATGGACTCCATCTCAGAAAGGGACAGGGCGGCATGAAAGCGATCTCGAATTCGGGTTCTTGCACACGCTCTTGAGGCAATGAGCGTGAGCCATTTCCGAAAGGCCTCTTGGTCTCTCAAATCGCCCGCACTTTTGACGGCTGAGACCAAGGCATCGGCGAGGGCGTCTTCCGCGTCTGTGCGATTGCCGCAAACACGCACCATCTGACGGTAGACGGAATCTTTGTGCCGAGCGACGAGGCGCTCAAGCCTATCTTCGTCCATGGCGTTTAGCACTTCGGCAGGTTACCCAGCGACTTTCTTGTGCCCAAGCCCCTTAACCAAACTGAGGGACCTCCGTGTGTCCTGACTATTCCTGACATGGAACCGTTGACTTGCCCGATATCTGCATCCGTAGCAATATCTTTAGCGGGGGTAGGCGTCGCGTGGAACATTCAAAGCACGGGATAGATCCTAGCGAGACCATCGAGGGAATGTGGTCTTCTCCCGAGTCTGTAGGAGCTTCTTCGGGGAACCGCCGAAGTTGTAAAGGCAGTGGCAAGACTCGGCGACCGGTCAGGTTCACAATCAGCACCCGGAAAGCAGGAGAGCGCCCCCCCAACTCTCATTCCCGACCACAAAGGAGCAGCCTAATATGAAGGCCACAGAAGCAATTTACGCTCGACGTTCCGTAAGGGACTTTACGCCCGACGTCGTCCCCGAATCTACGATTCGGCACCTCATCGACGCCGCTATCCAGGCCCCCAGCGCCATGAACTCGCAGCCATGGGCCTTTTCAATCGTTCAGGACGTGGAAGTGTTGAGTCAGATCAACGCAAGGGCCCATGAGCTTGGGACTGGCGACTATGAGAGCGAAGGAAGCATTTTCTACAACTCGACAACCCTCGTGGTCGTCTGCGCGAACTCCAGGCTCCCTCACGCCGAGTGGGACTGCTGTCTGGCTGCAGAAAATCTCCTGGTATCGGCCAGGGACCGCGGAGTGGGCGCCTGCACAGTAGGTTCTGCCTGGAAGGCGCTGAATGACCCAGAGATTAAAGCGCTGGTTGGTATTCCAGAAGGTTACCAAGCCGTGATTCCTATCATCATTGGCTTCCCCAAGGAGTTTCCGCCCAATCCAGGCCGCAAGCCTGCCGAAATCCTCAGTTGGAAACCGCCTACACCGGTCGGCTAATTTGGAGAAGTGTTCTGGTCCGTCAATCCCATAGTGCCTTCGGCTAAACTTCGGTTCTATGGCGGATGGGTTTGAGGATCAGGAGTGGGTCAAGCTTGGCGTAGCGGCCGCCCTTGCCAAGGAGTACCAGGCAGATCAGCGCTCGCTGCTCCCCCTCCTTGCCGACACTTTTGAGAGGAGCTTTCCTGGGAACGTCCAGAAACGGACGAAAGGGATGTTCGGCGCCAAGCATTTGGTTTCCGTGGAAATCGCCCTCGGAGACTTTGTGTTCGCGATCGAAGATCCCGGCAGCGGCTCGCTGGTTGCATCCCGCAAGCGAATGGTCAGAGGGATCGCACTGAAGACCGAAACGATCTCGATGGCGGAATGCCTCCAGCAGCTTGGGGATGTGCTTGAGGAAAATGCCCGAACAAGTGCTGAAACCCACAACGCCCTTGCGCGGTCTTTAGGATTGCAGCAATGAACTTCTTTGGCAGCGGTGCCAAACCCGATCCAGAAAAGCAGGCACGCGAAGAGGCCAGCCGCGTGAGTATTTCGCTTGGCGGACTTCCCCTCAATGCGGTGGATCGTCTCACCGAGCAGGCAAAGCGCAATGCTTCTGGCCGTCCGTTTTTCACCTCCGACCTTAGCCCTCAGGAGCTCCTGCTAACCCGAGAATGTGGTTTTGAGCCCCTGGGTCAAGTGATGGGAAGCTGTGTCTTCCAAGTTGGGTGGCAGTATCTGCCCCAGTCCTCCTGGCTGTACGCCTCGGGCGAACTGGCAGTCATGAGCGCCGCCCAAACCGATTCGAGAAATTTAGCCTTCAACCGTTTGCGACAGGAAGCCAAACTGCTGGGTGCCGATGGAGTGGTGGGAGTTCAGCTCACCCGAAAGAACAGCGAAGGGGCCAGTGGGTTGGTCGAGTACATCGCCTTCGGCACCGCCGTCCGTCGCCTGAATTCCCCTCCTCTCGCTCCCGGAGTCGAGCCGTTTGTCAGCAACCTGAGCGGACAGAGCCACTGGAAGCTGCGTCAGATGGGGATGGCTCCCGTCGGATTCGTTTTCGGCACGTGCGCCTGGTATCAGTATCCAGACTGGCGCTCCCAAAACCTGATGTTGAGCTGGTCAAACGGCGAACTCGCCTCACTGAGCCAGGGAATGTACACCGCCCGAGAGATTGCCATGAGCCGCCTCGAACAGGAGGCGCACCTTCTCCGCGCTAGAGGCGTGGTAGGCGTCACCTATGAGAGCCACTTTGAAGTGCTGTCTGCCCAAGTGCAGGGGAGCAGTCAGAACCAGGGCGGCTTCGTGATGCACTGCACGGTTTTTGGCACCGCGATTTCTCCCGATCCCGCCGCAACCGGCGAACCGATTGAGATTTCCACAAACCTATCCGTAAATCGATAACACCATGAACAGCCCGTATTTGCCAGGACAACAGCAAGGTCTTCCCGAAGCCGCCATCCGCCGCCTCAAAGATATGCGAGGTGAGGGCGAAACCCCCAAGCTCTTCACCAGTGACCTCTCCGTTAACGAGTTCATGCTGGTTCGTGAAGCTGGTTTTGAGCCGCTCGGACTGGTGATGGGCAGCTCGATCTACCACGTGGGACTTCAGATCGCGAACATGTTCCAGAACCAAGAACTGGACGTGCTGACTCAGGCAATGTATCAGGCCCGCGAACTCGCCATGACCCGAATGGAAGAAGAAGCAGACGTCCTCGGCGCCGATGGCATCGTCGGAGTTCGTCTCGTGGTGACCCTACAGCAGTGGGGCGAGAACCTCGCCGAGTTTATGGCAATCGGCACTGCGATCAAGCACACCGCTGGCGGCAACTACCGCACCGTAAATAACCGCCCGTTCACCTCCGATCTCTCCGGCCAGGATTTCTGGACGCTGTTGAAGACCGGATACCGCCCTGTCTCGCTCGTGATGGGCACCTGCGTCTATCACGTCGCCCACCAAGGCCTTGGCGCCGCCATCAAGCGCATCGGTCGCAACGCGGAGATGGAGAACTTCACCCAGGCCCTCTACGATGCTCGTGAGCTGGCGCTATCCCGAATGCAGGCCGAAGCAGAGGCCGAGCAGGCAGTCGGAATTGTGGGAGCTAGGGTCGAAGAAAGCAACCACGGCTGGGGCAGCCACGTGATCGAATACTTCGCGGTCGGCACCGCCGTCATCCCAATTAGCGACAACCACATCGTCCCCGCCCCCGCACTCGTCCTCCCCCTAACGTAAAAATCCCCTTCCTTCCGCTCCGAAGGGATGAAGGGGCCTCTGTTTTCTAATTTGCCCAGGGCTGAATCTCAGCCTGTATGGGCTGACCGGAGTCGGCGGCTTCATTCATCAGGATTGAGAGGTAGTGGTCTTGACACGCCTCGGCGAGCGAGTAGACATCGGGGCCACCTTGGACGTATTCGCCCATGCCTTTGAGCATCGCGGCGATGGCGATTTCGTCGTCCATGAGGCGGGCGAACGGGAACGGGTTGCGGTAGGCCCAGTGCTCACCGGCGAGAATGCCTTGCAGGAAGTGACCGTCCAGGTTCCCGGTGTGCCCGGCTTCAACCCGGCGGAAGGTGTACTCGATCGGCGTTTGGAAGTCCTTGAGATAGCGGACATCGTCAAAGTTGATTTCGCCCTTGGGACCTCGAATGAGGATTCGGTGAGAGCGGATGTAGGAGTGGTACATCGACCCAACAAAGTCGAACACGCCATGCCTATCGCCAAAGTCGAGGTGGGCCACCATCTGCGTCATCGTGTCGGTCCGCTCTTCGGTTGGTGGACGACCGTTTCGGTCGGGGCCACCGGTCACCGTTTCTGGCATTCGATAGGCCGAGATTCTGGGAGCCTCGTAGCCCAGGCCAAGAAAGCGACGAAGCAGACTGATGCCGTGGTAGCCGTGGCAGACGGACACCTGGGCCTGGAACACGTCGCCCAAGACCCCGGATTCAATGACAGAAAGTCGGGCCGCGTGCTCTGGGTGGAGGAAGTACTGTTCCGCAACCTGGAGCTTTGCTCCCGCCTTGATGAGGTCGACCAATCCGAGCAGGTCATTCACCTTTGGCGCGGGAGGCGTCTCTGAAAACACGGCCATTCCCCGTTCAGCCAACTCGCGCATGAGCACGGGGTTGCTGTCCCATGACAGCGAGGTGACCACGAAATCCGGATGGTCCGCGAGAATCTCGTCGATGGTGGTGACGGTTTTGACGCCCCAATCTTTGCGCATGACTTCCGCACGCTCTGGGTTTCGCACCAGCATCGCGGGAATCTCGAACTGATCCCCAAGCTCCCGGACGATTCGGAGGAAGAACTCCGAGCGCCAACCGCCGCCGACAATGGAAAAGCGAGTCATGACGGCATGAAGTTTGCCTCATTCCTCTGGGCTCGGGACATTACGACCTGGAGAATTCGTTCATCATTGCGAGAATGAAAGCCCTGCAGCTTGTGGAGTACGGGCGGTTTGAGCTGGTGGACCTGCCAGTTCCCGCCTACGGAGACGATGACGTTCTGGTGCGCGTGAAGGCGACTGGCATCTGCGGCAGCGATGTGCATGGAATGGACGGCAGCACTGGCCGACGCCTTCCTCCGATTGTGATGGGGCACGAATCCGCTGGTGAAGTCGCTGAGATCGGCAAGAACGTGACAGGCTGGACGCCAGGGGACCGAGTCAACTTCGACCCCACGTTCTACTGTGGCAAGTGTCCGTACTGCATCCGGGGAGAGACCAACCTCTGCGACAACCGCCAGGTGCCGGGTGTCTCCTGCAACGAATTCAAGCGAGACGGCGCGTTCGCCGAGTACCTCGTGGTGCCGAGCCGAAATCTTTACCGACTGCCTGACAACATGACCTATGAGCAGGCCGCGATGGTCGAGCCGGTCTCGGTGGCGCTCCACGGTGTGAACCTGCTGAATATGAAGCAGGGGGATCGCGTTGCGGTCGTCGGCGTCGGCATGATTGGCTTCCTGATCGTTCAGGTTCTCAAAGCAAAAGGCGCCGGCGAAGTCATCGCGGTGGACATTGATCCCAAGAAGTTGGAGCTCGCGAAGACGATCGGAGCCGATTCCACCACAACTTCAAGCGCAGGCATGGAATTGGACTGCGCAATCGAGGCAGTAGGAATCACCCCCACCGTTGATATCGCCATTCGAAGTGTTCGCAAGGGCGGCACGGTTTCTCTGGTCGGCAATATGTCCCCCGAGGTGAAGATTCCCCTTCAGGTCGTGGTTCAGCGCGAACTCAGCGTCTTCGGCTCGTGCGGATCTCAGCTCGATTACCCAGAGTCGATTGACTTGATCGCAAGCGGCAAGGTGAACGTGGACCCGATGATCACCGCGCGAATCACGCTTGAGGAAACCAAAGAGTATTTCGACCGGCTGTACCGGCAGGATCCGGAACTGATGAAGGTGATCGTTTGTCCTTAGCCGAGTTTGATCTCAGTGGAAGAACCGCGCTTGTGACCGGTTGCAGCCGTGGTTTGGGACAGGTCTTCGCCAGAGCGCTCGCGGAAGCGGGTGCGGACCTGATCATCACTGCACGAGACGCGGCCACCCTTTCTGACTTTCGGGCAGAAATGGAGGCGCTCGGCCGAAGCTGTATCGCGCTGCCGTGCGATGTGCGCGACAAGGCTTCGATTGATGCGATGACCTCCGAGGCAATTCGTTTGGCGCCTAAGATCGACATCCTGGTGAACAACGCGGGCTGCAACGTGCGCAAGCCGGCGCTTGACGTCACTTGGGATGACTGGAACCTCATTCTGGACACCAACCTACGCGGCACCTTTTTTGTCTCCCAGGCAATTGCCCGACACATGATTGAGCAGGGATACGGCCGAATCGTCAATATTGGGAGTCTCACCAGCGTCTCGGGTTCCGCCGGGCTTGGGCCATACGGGGCGAGTCGAGGCGGCGTTCGCCAGCTCACCATGAGCCTTGCCGACGACTGGGGACAGCATGGAATCACGGTGAACTGCCTCGCTCCCGGCTGGTTCAAAACCGCGCAAAATGCGGTGATGTACCAAGACGAAGAGTGGCTGGACTACTTGTGCGACCGAATCCCGCTGAAGCGCCCTGGCCGTCCCACCGACCTCACCGGCGCGGTGGTGTTTCTCGCCTCCGAAGCAAGCGCCTACATAACCGGGCAGACTCTGCTGATTGATGGTGGAATGTCTACCGGGGCCACCCGCGCCCTTCCAAAAAAGAAGTGAAAATGGTTTGAACGGTCTTGTCTCTGCTTGCCACTCACTTGGCATGCGGAGACAAGATCTCAGGGTTCTCAACGACGTCCGAATTGCATCCCCCTGCCCGATGAAGTGGAAGGACATGGAGGGAGGCGATGAAGTGCGCCACTGCAGCGTGTGCGCCAAGAACGTATACAACCTTTCGGGCATGACGCGCGCTGAGGCCGCGAAGCTGATCCAGGACACCGACGGCAAGCTCTGCACAAGATATTACGTCCGGCCGGACGGCACTATCATCACCAGCCAGTGTCCCAAAGCCATTCGGGATCAAGTCAAAAATCTGCGCAAGTTTGCAGTAAGAGCCACCGCCGTGCTTGCCCCCCTCGCCCTGTTCGGAAGTGCATTTGCAGTGCCCACAATTCGCGGCGACCAGAACCCACCCGCGAAGCGAGTCGTAGTGATGGTGCAGCATCTCCTCGAGTCGCTGGGCTTTTCGTTCGAAGAGTCCCCAACTCTCGTCGGAGAAATCTCGGTGCCAGCAAGGACGCGAATTGAATTGGTGGGCAAACCCGCCTACCGGCCGAGGCCGGTGGATGATCATTCGACGAAAAAAGGAAGTTAGCCACTCAGCGCTTGCGAATCTGTAGCATCGTATTCACGCACTTTGTCGCGATATCGAAGCCGTATGGAAGCGATGGGCCTGTCTCGACGTACTCTCGAAATACGGCGGCGGCGTGGTCTAGGCACGGACCGTTGAGGGTGGCTAGAGGGGATTCACTGTCACCGTCCCAAGTCAAGCGACTCGGCTCACCAAAGTCCATACAGACGGTGCCTTTTGTGCCGGTCAATGTGAACTGTCGGATATCGTCGTGGGGGACATACTTGCCAACCTGCATACGGAAGGCGATGCCGCTCGTGCTGGTGAACTCGACCGTGCCAAGCGTTTCTGCAGATCCTTCGGGAGCTTCGGGAACGGTGAATCGCTCCACGGACTTGATGGTGAGATTCTCACCTACCATCCGATACCACATCGCGAGGGTGTGGTATCCCATATCCCAAAGGACTCCGCCGTGGGTTGGGTCCCAGAGCCACTCTCGGCCCTTGAAGCTGCTGGCCGGCCCAACTCCTTCCAACAGCACCGCTTCGACGCTCACAAGACCTCCAATTGCCTCTTTTTCTATCACCGGTCCATCTGAGTATTCAAGGTGGGGCTCGAGACAATTGAACACAGGCAGACCCAGCCACTGGAGCATGGGAGCATCCCAAACGTCGATGTAGAAGTCTGAGCAGAAAAGCGCAGGGTTGATTGCCAGCGTGGAACGGACTCGTGCAAGGTCTTCCGCATTCGTGACCAACGGCTTCTCGACGAACGTCGGCAATCGCAGGGGAGCGAGTTCTTCAATGTGCTCGGCATGAAACTGGTTGGGAGTCAAAATCATCACTGCATCCGGTTTGGCGCTCGCAACTAAGGCTCGCAGCGCTCCGGGCACGTGTTCAAAGTCCGATTTATCTACGGCGAGCACGACTTCGAACTGGGTCCGGATTCCAGACCCGATCATTTGATAGTAGGCGCCCACCCCTACGATGGCTAGACGCGGCTTTGCGTTTGAAGGCATCGAGTAGATGTTAACGACTTAAGGCAACAATTGGTAGCTGACAAAAGCGACATTCCGACTATCTGGAGACCAAGAAGGCACGTTGATGGTCCCCTGCCCTCCAAAAAGTTTGGCGAGAACGGTCACATTCCTATCCCCTAGCCGCATTAGCCTCAGCATCACATCCTGGTTGGCTGGGTGGCCCTTGACCGACTTGTCGTAAGTGAGGAACACCATCCAGTTGCCATCTGGAGAGATATGGGCAAACCAGTTGCCCGCATCATCAAAGGTCATCTGCTCCAGCGCCGATCCGTCAGGAGCGATTCTCCATATCTGCATCAGACCGGTCCTATCAGAGTTGAAGTAGATGAACTTGCCATCGGGCGAGTAGTCTGGGCCGTCATCGAGTCCTGGTGCGGTCGTAAGGCGAGTCTCCTCGCCACCGCTCACTGGAATCGTAAAGATTCCCCACTTGCCGTCCCGCTGGGCGCAGTACGCCAAAGTCTGCCCGTCTGGGGACCAGCCATGCCAGTAGGACGGGAAGTTGGCCGTAATGCGAGTCGGAGCCCCCCCTTCGAATGGGAGTGTGTAAATGATGGATTGCCCCGTTTCCTGGGATTGATCGCTGATGACAATGCTGTGACCATCGGGTGAGAGCCCATGATCGTTATTGCAGCGTGTCGCGAAGCCGGTGTCGATTTGAGTTGGCTCGCCGCCCTCGGCTGGAATTTGGTAGAGAAGGCCGCCGCTATTGTAGACGAGTGTTTTACCGTCGTTCGTCCAGTTCGGCGCTTCAATATGGCCCTTGAACACTTTGACGACTTCACGGTCCGTTGAGGCGATGGACACCGTTTCCAAGGTGCTGTAGAGCACCGGTGTTTCGACAGGATCCAGCGAAATTAGCTCCACATTCTCGAAGATCGCGGTCTCCAGCACATCCGCCTCATGAGAGCAAACCGCGAGTCCAACATAGAATTCGTCCTCGATTTCCACCCGAACCGAGCCACCGGCAGGAGCCATGTTTCCTTCAGCGTCTGAAACCCACATCACTGCGTACGCGCCGCGCTTCTCAATCCGAAGTCGTGTTGGCCATGAGATATTGCTGTGGATGTCATGGGTTGTGGAACCGGCTTCATCTCGGTACTGCAGGGCGGCGAGACCATCCCCGTGAAGGGCGGCGTCGGCATAGGCAGAATTGGATTCCAGCGACTGGCGGATGATAAGGCATGCCTTGCGATGCGCGTTGGCACCGTTCCCGACGAAGGTGATATCAGCGCTGAGCGAGATATCTCCGCTTGCCTTAGTCCAAACGAAGTGGAAGGCATCTTGCCGAAACCACATGTTGACACCGCTGCCGCAGACGGTGTAGCGGCCATTCTCAACTTTGACGCCACCATTAATGCGTATATCGCCGATCTCTGTCTCTGCGGAAAAGAGACCCAAGGCACCTTCGCCCGAGAAAATGTCTTCCATCTCGGCTAGGATCGTACCGCAGATAAACGCGATAACTTGTGCCGAATGATCGGGCTATTCCTTGAACCCTCTAACCAACCTGGCCCCGGTAAAACCTTGGGTGTATAGTTGCTCGCATGGTTAGCCTGCTTTCTGCTTCGCTTTCACTCATCTTTGGCTTGGCCGCCCAGGGACCCGCCCAGGGCGCTCCTGGGCAAGGTGCTCCTGGTCAGGGGGCACAAGGTCAACGCGCACAACAGGGAACTCGACAGAGACAGCCCGGAGGACCAGCCGACGCGCCGGCCGCGGCAGCTGCAGCCACTGCACCAATGATCGACATCCCCCCTTCGGTCACGCACCACACCATCAACTTGCCAACCGGAGCACTCAGCTACACTGCCAACGCGGCACAGGTTCCGCTAAAGAACGAGACTGGCGAAGTAGAGTGCCAAATGTTCTGCGTGAGCTACACCAAGGACGAGGCAGCTACCCACACCCGCCCGGTGACTTTCGCATTCAACGGTGGCCCTGGCAGCGCAACCCTTTGGCTCCATATGGGCTCCTTAGGGCCGAAGCGTGCCCCAATGAACGATGACGGCTCCCTGCCGAATCCGCCCTACCAGGCCGTAGACAACATGGACACCTGGCTGGACTTTACGGACGTGGTGGTTGTGGACGCACCGGGAACTGGATTCAGCCGAATCGCTCGTCCGGACTTGGCATCCAAATACTTTGGCATTCAGCCTGACATCGCGGCGTTTACCAACTTCGTGAAGAACTGGCTGACCATTCACAAGCGCTGGAGTTCGCCTCTCTTCGTCGCCGGCGAAAGCTACGGCGGCATTCGCGGCTCAGGTCTCAGCAACTCTCTCTGGCGGGCTGGAATCGCTCTCAACGGGTTTGTCAGCATCTCCGGCACCAGCAACTTCATGACGCTGGATGGAATGCGGGGCAACGACTATCCATACATCGGCTTTTTCCCTTCCCTCGCCGCCTGCGCCTGGTATCACCACAAGCTGGCTCCCGGGTTCAAGGATGTGAAGACCGTTGTTGCCGCCGCCCAGGAGTTTGTCGACCACACGTACGCAGGAGCGCTTGCCCAGGGAGACAGCCTTACGCCAAAGCAGAAAGAGAATATTGCGGCGGCAATGTCCAACCTAATCGGGATTAACAAGCAGTACATTCTCGACTCAAATCTTCGAGTTACAGAACGACAGTTCTTCCGCGAACTGCTCCGTAAAGAGGGTCTTGCCATCGGTCGATACGATGGCCGACTGGTCGGAAAGGAAGAGCTGAAGATTGGCGAGCGCACGTCTGGCGACCCAAGCGACGATGCGACAACGGCACCCTTCACTTCCTCGCTCAACGACTATCTGGAAACCGATCTCGCGATCAAATCCAACATTCCCTATCTCAACTCCGGCGCCGTTCGACCGTGGACGGAACCAGAAGGAAGCTACGCGGAAACGGCAAGCGATCTGCGAAACGTTCTCTCCCGCAATCAGCACTTCCGAGTGCTTTACTGTTGCGGCTACTACGACCTCGCCTGTCCCTTGGAGGCATCGATCTACACCGTGAACCACATGGGCCTGGACCCAGAGACGCGATCACACGTCTCGTTCCAGTACTACCCAGCTGGGCACATGATGTATATCGAAAAGAGCTCGAGAGAGAAGCTTCACGAGGATGTAAAGAAGTTCGAAGCGGCCTGTCTCTCCGGGAAGTAGGTTGTCTTGGTTCTAAGGTTGGTTGCCTTGATTCAGGCAACCAACCTTAGAAAACTTATCGGAGGCGGCTCAAACTACAAGGCCCTGGTATGTACCGGGCCTGAACGGCCCGGCTCTCCATCCCTAGCCCTTCCTCTCGCAGGTGCAAAAGGAAGGGGACCGGAGGTTTTGGGACAAACGGGTCCTCCATAAACGGCTCTATTTCCCCTATCCTGTAGCTAAGGAAATCCCTATGCCCCAATACACTCACTACGACGTTATCATCATCGGCTCGGGAGCGGGAGGTGGGACGCTGCTGCACCGACTTGCCGGGTCGGGCAAGAAGATTCTCCTGATTGAGCGCGGTGACTACGTCCCGAGGGAGAAGGAGAACTGGCTTTCGAAGTCCGTGTTCCTGGAGAACCGCTACCACGCCAAGGATGAGTGGTTCGACAAAGATGGCAACGGGTTTCACCCCGGCACCAACTACAACGTTGGCGGAAACACCAAGTTCTACGGCGCGGCCCTCTTCCGCTTTCGGCGGGAAGATTTTGGCGAGATCAAGCACGCGGGCGGCATCTCTCCGGCCTGGCCAATTTCCTATGACGAAATGGCCCCGTACTACCTCCAGGCAGAAGAGCTGTATCACGTCCACGGCAACCGAGGTGAGGACCCAACCGAGCCCCCCGAGAATTCCCCCTTTCCACACCCAGCGGTGAGTCATGAGCCGCGCATTCAAGAACTTCACGATGACCTGGTGAAGTTGGGGCACACGCCGTTCCACGTTCCCCTCGGTGTGATGCTCAACGAGACGGACCGTCATGCAAGCCGCTGCATCAAGTGCAACTCATGCGACGGATATCCGTGTTTGCTCGATGCCAAGTCAGACGCTCAAGTCTGCGCGATAGACCCGGCTCTCAGCCAGCCTAACGTCGAGCTTTTGCGGAACGCCTACGTCAGCCAGCTTGAAACGAATCCCAGCGGTACATCTGTGACTGGAGTAGTGGTGAAGGTCGATTCCGAGGAGATGACCCTTTCAGCCGATGTGGTGGTGGTTTCCTGTGGAGCAGTCAACTCTGCAGCCTTACTCTTAAGATCGGCAAACCATGCGCATCCCAACGGGTTGGCCAATGGAAGCGACATGGTGGGACGCCATTACATGGCACACAACAACTCCACGATTCTTGCGATCTCCAAGACGCCAAACCCAACCGTATTCCAAAAGACGATCGCTCTGAACGATTTCTACCACCGCTCCGATGATTGGGATTTCCCTTTAGGTCACATCTCGATGGTTGGAAAGACCGATGCCGAGGTGCTTAAAAGTGGCGCACCCAAGCTTGCACCCCATCTTGCACTTGACATCCTTGCCAAGCACTCCATCGACTTCTGGTTAACTTCAGAGGACTTACCGCTTCCAGAGAACCGAGTCACATTGCGGCAAGATGGCTCCATCCAGCTCTCCTACACACCCAACAATCTTGAGGGGCACGAGCGACTTCAGGCGAAGTTAAAGTCGCTGCTCAAGCACGTTGGGATCGAAGATCACACGATTCATAACGATATCTATCTAGGCAAGCAGATTCCGATTGCGGGAGTCGCCCATCAGAACGGCACCATCCGGTTTGGAACCGATCCGAGCACGTCAGTGCTCGATGTGAACTGCAAGGCACACGAATTGGACAACCTTTACGTTGTTGATGGCAGCTTCTTTGTCTCAAGTTCGGCGGTGAATCCAGCCCTGACGATCATGGCGAACGCGCTCCGGGTCGGTGACCACCTTCTGTCGCGCCTGTAAGCCGGGATCGTTCTCGGGTTGTTTGCCGTACTTGAAGTTGATGTTTCGCTCCATTGCCTTCGCTTGTCTGCTTGTCTCGGCCGGGCTCGTTTCGGCCAAAGGGCAGGAAACGACTCACGGGCTACCGATTGACGTCCCCAAGGAAGCATCGATCAACTTTGAGGCGGAAGGTGAAGGAAAGCAATTCCTGGGGAGTATCAAGCATCTGCTTAGCGGCAATATGACGGACCCAACTGCCCCTCCGCAGGACAAAATCACGGTCAAGACTTCCGTGGGAGATATCGACCTACGGGTTGAAGACCTAGCACCGCTGCTCGACAAATTCCACCAGCTGCACGTGGTCTGCTACACCCTGCAACCACACGAAGACCCGTTTGCCCACTTCGAAAAGCGATTCACCGCGGATGGTCTTCAGAAGGTCGCGTCGGTACCCGGCGCCAACGGCGTCCTGATCATGCGGCACCGCGGCAAATATGACTGCTATGGCATCGTCGCCCGGCAGAAGGACAGCGTGATTGTCCTTCGAACCGAGGGAGCCCCTGGACTTGGCGACTTTGGAAAAGTGATCTTTGAGTCCCTGACCCACGCAATCCAGGGTGCCGTGGCGAATCGAAAGAAAGGTTAGCCGTACACCATCTGTCCGCCAAAGTGACCGGTGAGGCCAATGACCACAGCTGAGACCAGCAGGATTGCCCAGTAAACCTTTGAATCCGATCCTAACTTTTTGCGCGAAGTCAGGGTCACCGCCATCAGGATGAGAGAACTCACTGCTAGACACAGGTGAATCAGCATCGCCCCTTCAAGCTTGTGCTGGCCGAGCAGCCACGCTGCGACTCCGGTCGGCGTGACGATTGCCATCGAAGTCAGCGCGCCGCCAAGGTTCCACAGTGCGGCAGTGGTCAGAGCAGGATTCTGCTTGCGGATTCCGAAGAATTCCAGAACCACCGCAAAGATGAACAGTGCAATTGGGAAGTGGACAACCACCGGATGAAAGGCGTGGGTCGGAATGAGCGAAGACGAAGTGGAATCTCCAGATTTTGGAGAGGTCGCCTGAGATGGCTTCGCACTGCCTTTGGGAGCCGCGCCCGTTGGGTGACTCGTAGGGTCTCCCGGCAAAAATCCCGCCTTGATCTCGTCTCCATTTGACCATCCGTCGCCATCGGAGTCAATTCCCTCAACTTGTTGTAGGATTTCCGAGGTCATCTTTCCGTCTGAAGAAGCATCGAGCGCCTTCTTGACTTCTTTGCCATACGGATTTCGTTTGGGCACCGACGAGTGGCATATTCCACACTTTGCTGATGCCAGCGCAGAGGCGCCGTCTGGCTTGTAAGTGGACAGAAATACGTCCAAAAAGGCGGGCTTCGCCTCGCTCACAGCAGCCATTAGGATGAATATCAGCAGTGCGCAGAGCTTTGAAAAGTGAGCAGAAGCGCTTTTGCGGGTTGAAACGGCGGTAGTCATAACAAAGTGGGAGGGATGGCGCAACACGATTATGGCAATACGCGAAAAATCAGCGTCGCCACTCCTATGGGTGTACAAGACACAGAGAACAGCCTGAATGTTCTCTAACCGTTATCGAACGCCCCATTCCCACAATCCGTAGCCGGCTTTGTCTGAAAGTGGCACGCCCGCCTGCCTCAGTGCGACCTCAATTTGTCCCCGATGGTTGGCCTCGTGAGCAACTAGGTAGGCAACAAAAGCTGTCGCGTGGGGCTTGAAGTTCTTAACCTTCCCACCGGCCTCGATCGACTTCAGAAGGAGCGAAGCTATCGCTTCTCCTGATATCTCAAGACGCTGATTGAGCAAGTCAAACGTGCCGTCTCCCTTTTCTATCTTCTCCATGCCTTCCATCAATTCGGGCGCAGATGCCTTAATCCACATGAGGCGCACATTGTGAATGTGGGCAAACTGATCCGCCACCGATTTTCCCTTTGCCAAGGCGACACCAAGGCGATCAGCACCGGTTTCGGCAAGCAGATAGCGATTGAGTCGATCATTGATCTGCCACGTTTCGATTAACTGGTTTCCCATATCCATCCCGCAGATCATAGCGGTTTCAGGCTATCCCCGCAACTGTGCTGGGATACGTTTTCTGATTCAAAGTGACGCCCAGCTAATTCACTAGCTGGACACCCTCAATTGTTCGTCAACTGCCAGCTTTAACCATTCCATAACATCGGCTTACCGTTCTCTTAACGTTCCCCACAGGACAATGTGGGAGTCCCGTGCTGAGGGTTCGGGGCTACCTGTTTACAGGTTCTGCCATTCAATTTTTTGGGTTATTGAGGTTTCACATGACAAATTCCACACGCGTCCGCCATGCGTTCACGCTCATCGAGCTGCTCGTGGTTATTGCGATCATCGCAATTCTCGCCGCTATTCTTTTCCCAGTCTTCGCTCAGGCGAAGGAAGCAGCCAAGAAGACCACATCTCTAAGCAACGTCAAGCAGATCGGTCTTTCTCTGCAGATGTACGTTGCAGATGCAGACGACACCACCCCGTCGCTCGGCGCTGGCGACTATTCCGACTGGCTGTATCCCTACACCAAGAACGTTGACATTTTCAAGGATCCAGAGCGCAACGATAAGGTTGGCGGATGCACTGAAGCCGGCTTGAACGGCTACCAGAGCACCAACGGCGTCACGCCAGCTTCCAACACCGACATTCCTCACTGCTACTACGCTGGCTACGGATACAACTGGGGCCCGATTCAGCGACGAGGCGGCGGTCTTCTCGCCGATCAGCAGTTGACCCCAGATGGTCAGCACCATTACATTCCGGGCCGATCGATGACGTCCATCCAGGCTCCAGCCGATATGTTCGCCTTCGGTACAAGCTATGACACGCCGAGAATCACGATGGACATTACATTCCTGCTGTGCACCTTCACCGGCAATAAGCAGAGCCAGCTCCGATATGGCGGCCAGTGGCCGACCGGTTTTGCTGACGGCCATGCCAAGGCAATTAAGTGGACGGGCGGCTATATGCAGGGCAACCCAGAGAACGGCGAGTTCGCTGTTCCTGCAAACTTGAATCTGATTGCTGACTATTGCTTCGATCCAGGCTATGTGCTCAATCAGGGCAACGACGGCAACACGGACAGCATCCCGGTTCCCAACGGAACCACATGCGCCCAGCTTCCAGACTGGTTCAAGCAGAACGTTGGCACCGCGTTCACTTACTTCCCCAACTAATCCAACTCGGGTTGATGCCGCCTTGCGGCATCAACCCAGTTTTCATTTACATGAAGCGATTTCAAATCATTCTCTTCGTCATTCTCGGCGCTATTCTTGTAGGCTGCGCGGGGGATACCACCCCGGCTCCCGCATCAACTCGCCATAAGGGCATCAGCGCGGCGGACCAAAAGACCAAGAAGGGAGACTAGGCAAATGCTCAGGAAGAGAGTTCGATTCAGCACCGCTGCGGGAATTGTCTTCCTGGTTGCAGTTAGTGCGTTTGCGATCACTAATCAGGTCGCGGAAATCAAGACAAAGAAGCCTGACGTGGTGTACACCGAGTACAAATGTGTAAGGTGCCACGTGAACGACAAGACGATTCTGCGTATGCAGGACAAAGCGGGGAATGCGAACCGATGGTCTTCATTCCTCACCGATGCCGCCAAAACTGCCAAATCCGCGTGTCCTGCAAACACATCGAAGGTTTCCGGTACTCGTGAAACCAAGCCTTGAAGGTTTGCTGAATCAGGCGCGTCATGCGCTTTCGGCTGGCGAATCCCGAAAAGGGCTAGAACTTTGTCAGCGCACCTTGGCGTTGCGCCCTGCCCCCCAAAAGGCTGCCGAGGCACTTGTGATAGCGGGACAATGCCTCGAAATTCTTCTGGCAGATTCTGACGCGTATCAGGCGTACAGACAGGCCGTCAACCTTGACCCGCAATCATCCGAGGCCAACCTTGCGCTCGGGAAACTTTTGCTTGCTCACGGAGATCCAGCGAGGGCACTTCCCGCGCTCCAGACTGCCATTGAACTGCGACCCAATGAAGCATCATGGCGAGTAATCCTCGCACAGGCATACTTGAGCATCCAACAGGAGTCACAGGCAGAAGTCCAGCTGCGTTCTGCACTCGAGCTGAATTCCAACCTCAGTGATGCCCATGCGATGCTGGGGTACCGCCTCCAAACACTTGGAAGGTTTGACGACGCACGACACCACTTTCGCCGATCAATCCAGATCCAACCCCTTCAGGCAGTTTCTTACTACGGCATAGTCCAAGGACGGAAGGTCACCGATGAGGACGGGGATCTGGTTTCTCAAATGCAGATCGCCTCTGAGAGCCCCAACCTCGCAGAATCAGACCGGATGTATCTGCTTTACTCGCTGGGTAAAGCAAGCTCGGATTTGGGGGAATTCCGTCAAGCGATGGAATTTTGGAACTCGGCAAATCAGGTTGCCCGAAAGGTCTGTTTAGGTGGGCGCCCCTTTGCGAACGAGCAATACCGGGCCGATATAAACCGCACCATCGAGACATTCACCCGAGACTTCTTTCAATCGCATCGCTCGGTCGGCTCTGCCAGTGCGCAACCTATCTTTATCGTTGGAATGATGCGATCTGGGACCACTCTCATGGACCAGATTCTCAGCAGTCACCCTGAGGTTGGAGCCATGGGAGAGCGACCGTTCTGGCTAACACAGCCACTAAATCTGGAACGAGCTTCACCCGTTCAAGAATCCTTCCTCAAGATGCAGGTCGAAGCGGCGGGGTCAATGCCTCGGATCACCGATAAGACTCCCCAGAACTTTCAGGTACTAGGCTGGATTCATCTGCTGTTTCCACACGCGAAGATCGTTCACATGACGCGAGATCCGATTGACAACTGCCTGTCAATCTACTCAACGCCGTACGAGCAGTCGCCTGATTTCGCTCACGACCTGTCGAGCATCGCCTTTGCCTATCAGACTTATCGGCGGCTGATGCAGCACTGGCACTCCGTCATTCCAGAGGAGTCGATCTTACAGGTGAGCTACGAAGAATTGGTGTCCAATCATGCGGAGACCGTCGAGCGAGTGGTGCGGTTCTGCGGCCTCGAATGGGATTCTCATTGTCTGGAGCACCAAAGCAACCGCGCCGTAGTCAAAACACCCAGCATGTGGCAAGTTCGGCAACCCATTTACTCCGGCTCGGTTGGCAAATGGAGAAGCTTCGAGCCTTGGCTAGGCGAGCTTTTGAACCTAAGCTAGGTCGTTCGGAAAGGCTGTACCGTAAAGAGGTTACTTTCACAGCAATCTCGACTATGGGATTATAAAGCACGTTCGGTCAGCCGAAAATGATTCCATAGCAACGCGTGCACCATGAAAGCATCTGTCCACTCCACGTCTCGAAAGGGATTTACGCTTATTGAATTGCTGGTTGTCGTATTGATTCTGGGAATCCTGACGTCGATCGCACTCCCAGCCTATCTCAGCAGTGTCAACGTCTCACGCCAAGGCACGGCTAACGCCAATGCCCGCTCACTCTCCATCTCTGTACAGGCTCAAGGTGTGCGAACCGGATCATACGATTCCACCCTGGCGGACTTTGCTGCGGATATGGGCGGTGCGCTGCCATTGAACCCGTGCACCGGAACGACAACTGGCTACTCGATCACAGTGTCCGGCCTCAACGCCACAGTAACCTCCACTGCTGGCACCAACTGTGGATCTTGGACGCCGTTGACCTACGCAATCTCAATGAACTAGCCTTCCTTAGGCTTGTTTGAGAACCGCAACTCCGTAGGGGCCCAATTCCAACGTGTCCTGAACCGATTGACCGGTAAGCACCTCGGTGTACTCTTGCGGCATCGGAACCCAGTGCGTCTGCTGGGTCATGTTCATGACGAACACGAATTCTCCTGCTCCGCTTGTACGCTTCGTAGCCGTAACACCGTCTGGAAGCTGGAACGGAACCACCGAATTGAGGTCGAGCCGGGAGATTAGGGCCCACATCAGCGATTCCGTGAATTCGGCATCATTTCGGGAGGCGAGGTAGATCGCTTTCCCTTCTCCGATTCTGTTGATCGTTATGGCAGGTTCGCCGCTGTACCACACCTCGGAATATTGAGCGACAACCTCGGCGGTCGTGCTCTGAACTCTTTCGCAGAAGGTATGCGCCTGGAAGACTCCATCGAATCCCAAGAAGCTGTCTCCGACTACAATCTCAGCCTTTTCAGACGGAAATCGCGCGTCGATTTCTTCTACGGTGATCCCAAACAGTTCCTGAAGCGGTCCCAGGTACCCCTCTTCAAAAATGAGGTCATTCTCGTCTGTGTAGCCCGTCATGTAGGTGGCCAAAAGGGTCCCGCCTCCGTCAACAAAGCGTTTCAGGCTGTCTGCGACTCCCGGCTTTAGCAGGTACAGCATTGGAGCGATCACCAATCGATACCCGGAGAAGTCCGCTTCCGAACTGACAACATCAACCGAGACGCCATGATCCCAGAGTGGCATGTAGTAGCTGAGGCAAGTGTCAAAGTAGCCCTTGTCCCGCTGAATAGGGCCGCAAGCGGCATTGAGCGCCCAGTCAGTCTCCCAATCGTAAATTAGCCCAACTTCGGCTCGGGTCACCCCACCTACCACACCACTGAGCTGCTCTAGGTCATAGCCGACCTGTGCTACTTCCCTGAAGACGCGAGAATTATCGGTTCGACCGTGATTGACAACCGCACCGTGGAATTTCTCCTGGCTACCGCGCGATTGTCTCCACTGGAAGTACATCACGCTGTCTGAACCATGGGCGACCGCCTGAATCCCCTCCAGGCGATGCATGCCGGGCGGCTTGAGACTCATGGTGGGATACCAATTGGATGAGCTTGGCGTGCACTCCATCAACAGGAACGGCTTGCCGCCCTTCAAGTTCCGGTAGAGGTCATGCGTGAAGGCCACCTTTGCCCAGGAACGCTCGTTCATGGGTTCCTGTGAGAACTGGGGATAGCTATCCCATGCGACCACATCGACGTGTGGAGCGATCTTCCTGGCATCCAGCCCACCATACAGACCCATCAGATTTGTTGTAATCGGGATGTTCGGGGTCAAGGTGCGGAAAGGCTGAGACTCATGGAGGAAGAAACTTACGATCTCATCCGTGTGAAATCGGTGCCAATCCAGCGTGAGCCCGTGAATAGCGGTCTCTCCATAAGGCTGTCCAGGAAGTTCAATCTGATCCCAGTCGGTGAAACAGTGTCCCCAGAATCGAGTCCAGTAGGCGGCATTCAGGCGATCGAGGCTGTATTCGTACTTTGCCTTAAGCCACTCAATGAATCCTAGTCGACTGTATTCGGAATAGGATGCCCCCCCATATTCATTGCTGACGTGCCACATAAGAAGGGCGGGATGGCTGCCATACCTCTTCGCCAACACCTCCGCCATCTCTTGGACCTTTTGTCTGTAAATCGGTGACGACCAATCATAGTTGACCCGGTTCCCGTGAAGGCGTCGAACGCGGTCTGGCCCAGTTTTCAGGATCTCCGGATACTTCTTGCTCATCCATGCTGGAGGAGCCGCACTTGGCGTGGCGAGCACGGCGAATTTGCCCGATTCGTGGAGCATATCCATGATCTGGTCGAGCCAATCAAATGTGTACACCCCTTCTTCTGGCTCCAGGGAAACCCATGAGAACACACCGATCGTGGCAACCTGGTATCGAGCCAGATCCATGAGTTCCATATCTTCTGTCCAGACCGTCGCCGGCCACTGTTCGGGGTTGTAGTCCCCTCCATGCCAGAGAACAGGATGCCGAGAATTGATGGGTTCAAATGGGTTCATGACTAAGTTGCGAGAGGCACATTCTGAGTGTGTCGAGCTGCACCCATTTTGAACTGTAATCACGGGTGCTGGTCTGATTTTGTGGGTGATAAATTTGATTCTGAAGTCTGCAGTCTCTTACCCAAGCGGTTGGTTCCGCTAGTAACATGAACCGCATCCCAGTGCGGAAGTTTCTTCTTGCATCGTTCGCCCTTCTGCTCACGGCATCCGTAGCGGTCTGGCTGCTTCAGCCGCCCCAATCGGCGGATGGCCAAACCGTGCTCATCTGGGTGAGCGACGAAAACCCTGCGCGTCAACAGCAGGCTCGCCTATTCGAAAAGCTTCACCCAAACATCAAGGTGGTTATTGATCCTGTGAACGCCGGACCAGACAAGGTCATTGTTCAATCCATGGCAGGGGTAGGTCCAGATGTGTTCGACGCGATGGACTGCTTTCAAGTTGCCGCCTTCGCAAAGTCCGGCATCGCCCTCGATGTGACGGATGAATTGAAGAAGGACGGAATTGACGTTCAAACTGAAACCTTCTCGGGCGGACTCGCCTCGAGCATCTATGACGGCAGAACTTATGGAATTCCGACCAACATCGCGGCGGATGGAATCTGGGCTGACGAGGATGCGCTCAAGGCGGCGGGAATTGTGCTGCCATCAGGAGGATGGACTTGGGACCAGTTCATCCCCATTGCTCAAAGGTTAACGCTCCGGGACACGGATGGACGAATCCGGCGGTACGGCTTCCTGTTCGATTGGTCGAACTGGCGACACTTCTTCTGCGGCTTTGGAGCACGTGTGTTTAATGAGAACGGCACCCGCAGTTCCGTGGACAGCCCTTACGCCGTTGCTGCAGTGCAATTGATGTTCGACTTGGTTCACAAGTACCACGTCTCTCCAACACCAATCGAACAGACCTCAATGGCGACGGAGGGAGGCTTTGGATCGGGCTTTATCTCGCTGTTTGCCGCGAAACGAGGTGCGTTGGCACTTGGGGGACGTTGGTGGCTCGGTGAACTCCGAAAGGCGAAGGACCTCAACCTCAGGGTGTTCGAGTCTCCGTTTGGATTGTTCCGCCGATCGCACGGCTACGGCAGAAGCCTGTTGGTGAACCGTAACTCCAAGCACATGGCTGAAGCCCTTGAACTCCAGCGATTTATGGCCTCCGACCCATACCTAGACCTGATCAATGATCAGGCGGATGGGCTGGCATCGTTCCTCCGGGCCAACCGCAAGCCGAGTTTCCAATTTAATCCTAAGTTCCCCAAGGAAAGAGACAATGAAGTCTGGCTGCACATCACCGAGCGAGGGGTCGGAGACGATACCAGTCCGTTCATCGACATGAGCACGGTCTCAGGGGTGATCCAAGTTCAACTGGATATGGTGCAGTCCGGGCAGAAGACGCCAGCGGATGCCATGAAGGACGCCGCCGCAAGTATCAACGGGGAAATCGCTAGAGCCATCACCGAAGACCCACAGTTAAGAGCCAGATACAACCGGGCTCTTCAAGAGGTCCCGCATTGAAGCGGCAGCGCCGCAACTTCAGGACGGCTCTACTCTTTCTTGGCCCAAGCCTATTTGGTTTTCTGCTTTTCACGGCGGGTCCTCTGCTGTTTTCCCTTGGGGCAAGCTTTACCAACTGGAACCTGCAGCGAACAATTCCCATGCGGTTCGTCGGCACAGCCAACTTTACATCGCTCCTTGCGGATCGCCGCTTCTGGCTATTCTTGGGAAACACTCTGTATTTGATGTTGGGGATGCCTTTTGCGATCTTCGGATCGCTCTGGCTGGCGATCCTTCTGAAGCGGAAGATCCGTGGCATTGGAGTGTTTCGATCCCTCCTCTACATCCCAAGCTTCGCCAGCGGAGTCGCCATCTTGATTCTCTGGAAAACCCTTTACAACCCAGATTTCGGTCCAGTCAACGACGGTCTCCGTCATCTTTTTTCGGCGCTCCACGTCCACTGGGATGCGCCGCAATGGCTACAGTCCACTCGAAATCTCGCGGCTCTCGAACCGGAGAAAACCTCCATAAATCGAAGCCAATTCGGCATAGGAGCGCGTGACGCGATTAACTTCATGGGGGTGTGGACTGCCATCGGAGGCAACAACATGCTCCTCTATCTGGCAGCCCTCACCAATGTTCCAGAGGAACTCATTGAAGCGGCTCAACTTGATGGCGCTAGCTCCACCCGGTGCTTCACCAGCATTACCTGGCCCCACTTGGCCCCGACGACCTTCTTCATTCTCGTGATGTCTATTATCGGTGGCCTTCAGGGCGGATTTGAGCAGGCGAAGATCATGACTTCTGGAGGACCTGCAGGCACGACCACAACCTTGGCCTACTTCATTTATAGCCTTGCTTTTGAGCAATACCGCATCGGCTACGCTTCTGCCGTTGCGTGGGTATTGTTCGGATTTGTACTCATAGCCACGTTGGCGAATTGGAGGTTTGGCAATCGTGCTGCGGAATATATCTAGGCAGACGCTTCTCAAAAATGCAGGGACGATCGCCCTGCTCAGCTTCTTAGCTGCCTCGGCCGTTATCCCTCTGCTATGGATGCTTTTCACAAGCTTTAAGCCGCTCCAGGAAATTGAGAATGGCGCCCTACTACCCAAGTCGTGGCATCCCGAGAATTACTCGGCAGTCTTCCGACAGGTCCCTTTTGCGCGGTACTGCATGAACAGTGTGTTTGTGGCAGCCTGGGTGACATTCCTTTCCTGCTTTACCAGCGCTATGGGTGCCTATGCCTTTGCCAGGCTCGACTGGAAGGGCCGCGATTCTGTTTTTAAACTGTATTTGGGCACTCTGATGGTCCCCGGTGTTGTCACGATGATTCCAAACTACACACTGATGGTGCAGTTCCACCTAATGGACTCGTTCACTGGACTGATCATTCCATCGGCTTTCGGAGCCTTTGGAACCTTTCTTTTGCGTCAGTACATGCTCGGCATTCCTAGAGCTCTGGATGAAGCGGCAGAAATGGATGGGGCCAGCCACTGGTCCATCTTCTTGGACGTTGTGCTCCCGCTATCCAAACCGGGCCTCATGGCCCTCGCCATCCTCACCTTCTTAGGGAGCTATGGCTCCTTTTACTGGCCGCTTATCCTCATCAAGTCTGAAAGCTTGAGGACCCTGCCGGTCGGCATGATGGTTTTCGACAGCATCTACGGGAGGGAGACCAATTTGTTGATGGCGGCCAGTCTGATGAGTTTGGTGCCTCCGATTCTCCTCTTCCTGTTTGGGCAAAAGCACTTGATCAGGGGAATCATCCTCGGGTCTGTGAAAGGCTAGGATGCCAGCTTCTAGGCTCCTGAACGAACTTCCGAACCGCGAAGACGCGGCGATTTCTATTTCAGTTATGGACATTGAGAACGGTGAGTTCTGGGAGCACTACCCTGACGCCAGTTTTCACGCCGCCAGCACGATGAAGGTGTGCGTCCTCGTCGAGCTATTTAGACAGGCAGAATCTGGCGTTCTCAACCTCAGCGACTCTGTGAAGGTGCGAAACGAATTCAGAAGCATCGTGGACGGCAGTACCTACTCGATCGATGTTGAAGATGACTCATGCCCCTCTCTGCACGGACGTATCGGCGAGGACATAACCCTTATTGAGCTTGCAGAGCCGATGATCACCCAAAGCAGCAACTTAGCCACAAATCTGTTGGTGGACAAGGTAGGTGCTTCAAAGATCACTGAAACCATGCGCAACCTTGATTGCACAGGTTTAAACGTTCTTCGAGGCGTCGAAGACGGCAAAGCCTATCGGTTGGGACTAAACAACACCGTTTGCGCCGGCGACCTTACACGACTCATGGCAAAGATCGCACTGGGCACCGCTTGCTCTGCCGAGGCTTCGAGGCAAATGGTGGAGATTCTTCTCCGGCAGGAGCACCGAGGGTGCATTCCCGCGGTGCTCCTGCCGGAAGGAATCGCGTGCGCAAATAAAACCGGATGGCAAAGCGGAATTTGCCACGACACCGCCATCGTGTTTCCGGCTGGAAGAGCACCGTACGTGGTCACGGTATTGACAAGTGGACTCGATGAGGCCTCTACGGGCCCTTATTGGATTTCGCGTATTTCAGAACACGTCTATCGGGCGGTTTTGGAGGGTCGCCTCGAATCGCTCTGACCGATCTGGTAAACACCGACCATGGCGAAACAGCTTCTGCATCTTCCAGGCGTGGCTGGCGCCGACGAAGCGGGGCGCGGCCCGCTGGCTGGACCGGTGGCAGCAGCGGCGGTTGTGCTGCCCATAGACTTTGACATCACTGGAATCAACGACTCGAAGAAACTCGATCCCGCTATGCGAAGGACTCTTTCCGAGCGCATTAAAGCGACGGCTCAGTATGCAATCGAGCTGTCCGAGACTGAAGAAATCGATACCCTGAACATTCTTTGGGCCAGCCTTGCCGCCATGAGTCGCGCGGTAGGTCGCCTTGAGCCAATGCCTCAACGCGTCCTTATCGATGGGAACAGAATTCCACCCGGCTTGACGGTCCCTTCTGAAGCTGTGGTGAAGGGTGACGGAATTTACGCCTGCATCGCGGCGGCATCGATTTTGGCCAAAGTGGAAAGGGACCAAATCATGACCGAAGCCGCCAAGATCTACCCACAATACGGATTCGATCGCAACTTCGGCTATCCCACGCCGGACCACCTTGAGGCATTGAAGCGCCACGGGCCATGTCCAATTCATCGTCGGAGCTTTCGACCGGTTATGGAGTGCGATCAGGGATGTCTGATCTTCGAGCATTAGGCGCAAGAGCGGAAGATCGTGCGGCGGACTATCTGGTGGGCCAGGGATACACCATCGTCACTCGACGCCATAAGACTCGGCGAGGAGAGATCGATATTGTTGCCCTAGATGGGGACCAACTCGTGTTCGTCGAGGTCAAATTCCGAAGAGCACCGGGCTACCGTCCAGAGGACTCGGTTGGGAAGGGGAAAATGTCAGCTCTGACTGAGGCCGCCGCCCTGTATGTGCTCGCCATGGAGATTCAACCGGAATCTTATCGTTTTGATCTCATCGCCATTGATTCCGCTGGACTCAGGCATCACGTCGACCTATTGAAACCGTAGATCGACGTGATGCGGTAAGTGCCTTAGATCAATCTTCAAGCGCAGACTTGGCAGCGTTCTTGATCACATCTCGATGAGATGGGATTTTGAGAGCTTTTTCGAAGACATCCCGATTCGCCTTCTTGTCCCAGTTTGCAAGTGCATGGATTGCATTGCGTACAACTGAGATCGGGTCCTTGTCTGTGACGAGGGCGCGCAGTTTCTGGGTCGTGCCAGGGTCTGCTGGGAGGTCTGCCAGCGCTGCGACCGCCTCGGCGCGGCGATCAAAATTGGGATGCGCAAGCTGTGCCTCAAGGAACGCACGAAGGTAGGGCTTCTTCAGAGCCGCTAGGGGTCGTATGTTAGAGAAGGCGGGCTGAAGCTCATTATCGGCCGCTAGGACCTCTGCAACCATCTTGATCGTCTCGTCAGAAGGACTTCCCGCGAGCAGACTCCGCATCGCAGCAACTCGGTCGATGCAGCATGGGGCATATTTGAGGATTGCGGGGAGTTCAGTTGCGGACCAGTGACTCTCGGGGACTTCCCGCAGGAAATCATGGTCAGGGTCAAATAGGACGGCGTCTGGCTTCACGTCCGAGCTGAAACTCGCCTCATTCGTTAGGCCGGTGATATGAAACGAGACGCGAGTTAGTTTCCCATTGACAAGAATTCCCACCTTGGCTGGAATATCGTAGATTGGCGTGCCTTCCGACGTGTTCTGAGTCTGCTTTACGGTGACGACGACCTTTTTAGCCGCTTCATCCCAAGTCCACTGAGGATCCAGGACAGGGTGTCCCGGGGAGTAGATCCACTGTTTGAAGAACGGCTCACAATTGACGCCACTAGCATCAGTGAATGCCTTGCAGAGTTGCCAACTCTCGACTGGCGTGTGCGCGTTTGTGGTGAGGTAGAGCTTGATCCCGGCCCAGAACGCCTCATCACCCAGTTGTCTTCTTAGCGTGTGAATAACGGCCCCGCCCTTCGGATAGGTGTGGGAATCGAACATTGAATCTGCGTTTGGATACATCCGGGTCATGATCGGACGCTTGTATTGACGTGCCTCGTTGAAGTACTCCCGCATGGCCGACTCAATCTCTTCGTCGTAGCCGTTCTTACCTCGGCTGTGTTCGAAGTACATGAACTGCATGAACGTGGCAAAGCTTTCATTCAGCCAGATCTGGCCCCAGTCCTTGCATGTCACAAAATCGCCAAACCATTGGTGTCCCAATTCATGGGAGTTGAGGCTGGCCATTCGCCGGAAACCTTCGCGAGGCTCCGTTAGCGCCGTTTCTTGAAGAGTCGTGGCGCTGACGTTCTCCATGCCGCCGCCAAACCCGTACATGGCGTCCTGGGCATATTTCGGCCATGCGTACTTCACGCCAGTGATCTTGGAATAGAACGAAAGCATGTCCTTGGTGTCCCCGAAGGAGCCGTCAATCAGCCAGCCGTCTCCCTTTGGGACCACATACATCAGCTTGACCCCTTCCCAGGTATCCGTCTTGATGTCAAAGGGTCCACCGCATAGAGAAAGGAGGTAGGTGGCGTGGGGCAACGTCATGCGCCATACGAAGGTTCGACGCTTGCCATCGGGAGATTTCTGATCCGAGATCAGATTTCCATTGCCCACGACATTCCAGTCCGCAGGCACCGTCACACGCGTCTGGGTTGTGGTGAAGTCGTTGGGGTAATCCCAGGTCGGAACCCAGTTGCTGTTGGATTCGGATTCTCCCTGGGTCCAAAAGCCTACATGTTGAGGATTGGACTCGGTAGGTTTTATCCATGCCCAGCCACCGATTCCACCAAATGGCTGTGCTTTGGTGTTGATGGCGCTGTACTCCACTTTCACATCGACGGTGACACCCTTCTTCACTTCCGCAGGCAAGGTAATGGCGAGGCTTCTGCCCTCGTGAGTGAACTTAGCTTCCTTGCCTGCAACCCAAACAGCAGCGATCTTCAGGTCGGTACCAGCCATGAGATGAATGGTGGATAAGCCATCCCGCAAGGGCGCGACGGTATTCACGCAGTAGCCTGAAATGGTCAGATGCGCGTAGTCGACGTTTAGGTCAACTGATAGATTCTTGAGGTCAAACTCTCGATCCAAGGCGTAGTGAATCGATGCTGACGGAGGAGCAAATGGATTTGCCCCACGGGTTCGCTGGGCTGAAGCAGAACATGCGATCGAAGTGACGAGAAAGGCAAGGCCGAGCGTTTTCTTCATTTTGGAATAGGTAGATGGAGGAATGTGGTTAGTCTAACAGCACGTGCACACGCCAGGTTGCCGCAATTCCGTGCAAACTAAAGGCGAAGGGCGAACCGTCCAATCAGGTGCCACAACGATGAACGACGTCAACAAAACCCAACTCATTTCGGGCGACCCCAATAAGACTCGAATGGGTGTGGCTCCAATGCTGGACCCCAATAAGACCGTTATGGGGAACGCGCCTTCCCTGAACGCGACCCAGACCATCAAGCCGATCCAGTGCCCAGTCTGCAAAACATTTAATCCTGCAGGGGTGATGTTCTGCATCGATTGCGGACTTATCTTTGATCGTGCACTGCCGGGAGATGCCTTTGGAGCTCCCGCCGTTCAGCTTCCGATGCTGGTGGAGCAAAGCGGGAGGGAGCACCCACTTCGCCCAGGCGTCACCGTGATTGGTCGTGAAGGGGATGTGATGCTGGCAGATGGTCGCGCGAGTCGACGTCACGCCCAAATTACTTTGGACGGAGATAAGCTTGCGCTTGAGGATCTTGGCAGCACCAACGGCACCAAGGTCGACGGCGTCAGGATCAACGCTGGCGAGAAGAAGCCCCTGGTTGGCGGTGAGAAAATTAGCTTTGGCGGGATTGAACTCCAGCTCAGTCTTCCTGGTGCGAAGGGCGGCAATACAACCCAAGTCTTTGGATCCAACAAGACCGCCGCGATTGCCGCCGCTCCTCAGAAGGAGGTCGCTCCGGCAACTTTGGTTGGCGAGGGCAAAGAATTGCCGTTGAGGGCCGGAATAAACACCTTTGGCAGAAAATCAGACAATGATGTGCAGATCGCAGACCCTTACATCAGCGGTAAGCATGGCCTTATCGAAGTCACGGACCAGGGCATCTTCTTGACGGACATCGGCAGCAGCAATGGCACCATGCTCAACGACGCCAAGCTGGTTCCCAACATGCGAACCAATGTGACCCCTGAGGATGTAATCCGATTTGGAAGCATGGAGTTCCAGGTTCGCATTACTCCGCCCAAGCCCACGGTGTAGGCGAAGAGTTTGAAGCACTGAATTGATATGGATGAAATTACGGCCGAGTACACAACAGAACAGCTGGTTCCCAGCGTTGAACTGCGCTTTATCCCCCGAACCACGGTAGCAGCAAAAACCGACCTCGGGCGAGTCCGCGAAAATAACGAAGACAAATTTGAATTCTTCATTTCTGAAGATGAAGCAACACTGGCCAGCCGCGGCCAGGTCTATTTGGTTTGCGACGGTATGGGCGGGCACGCTGCTGGTCAAATTGCAAGCGAACTGGCATGCAAGACGTTTATCGACGTCTATCTCCACCATCCGGCAACAGATCCCAGCGCTGCGATGATCTCTGGCGTTCAGGCCGCCAATCGGTTTGTAGTCGATGTCGGTCGCGCAATTCCAAGCCGCAAAGGAATGGGAACCACCCTCAGCGGACTCATTCTGATTCAGGATCAAGCGTATACCGTTCAAGTTGGTGACAGCCGCATTTATCGGCTGCGCCAAGGCGAGCTCCTCATGTTGACCCACGATCACACCTGGGTAGACGAGGCAATCCGAGCAGGCATGATTAAGCCAGAAGAGGCTGAAACCCACCCTTATAAGCACGTTCTCACTCGTGCTATCGGCACAGAAGGCGATGTTCGGCCGGATGTAGACGTCCATGAGCTCAAGCCGGGGGACACTTTCCTGCTATGCAGCGACGGTCTCATCAATCACGTCGCAGACGATGTGATTGCCGAGGTTCTCCGTACGAAGGCGCCCGCAGAGGCGGCATGGCTGCTTGTGGGCCAAGCCCTCTTAGGCGGAGGCAGCGACAACACAACGGTAATGGTTGTGCGAATCGACGGCGTAGACGCAGTGTCTGAGTAGACCGCGACCTATTTCTTGGCTCGTGCGTACTGCGCGGGCCACTCAACATCTACTCCAAGCACCTTGGCAGCGTGAAGCGGCCAATAGGGATCCCGGAGCAGCTCCCGCGCAAGCATCACGACATCCGCTTGACCCTGACGGATGATCTTGTCCGCCTGTAATGGCTCCGTAATCAGCCCAACTGCGGCGGTCGGAATTCCAGCATGTTTCACAGCATGGGCAAAAGGCACCTGGTAGCCTGGGCCCACCGGGATACTTGCACCGGAGACGTTCCCGCCACTGGAACAGTCGATCATGTCGACACCAAGGGGCTTGAGCATTTTGGAGAGCTCGACGGTTCGCTCAACATCCCAGCCGCGATCGACCCAGTCTGTTGCGCTCAGCCGGACCATCAACGGCAGATGTGAGGGCCAAACTTTTCTGACACGGTCGACAAGCATTCGCAAAAACAGGGTCCGCTTTTCAAACGAGCCCCCAAAGTCATCTTCCCGGCGATTGCTGACTGGGGAAAGGAATTCGTGGATGAGGTAGCCATGGGCGCCGTGAAGCTCAATGATTTCAAAACCAGCTTCGAGGGCACGTTTGGCGGCCGCTACAAATGCATCGAATATCTTCAGAATCTCGGCGACCGTCAGTTCCTCTGGCGTTAGATAGGTTTCGTTAAAGGCAATCGGGCTAGGACCCACTACACGGTTCCAACCACCCTCTTCTACCGGAATAGCACGGTGCTCTTCCCAAGGTCGACTCATGGATGCCTTGCGGCCCGCGTGCGCTAGCTGTATTGCGGGAGCGGCACCATTCGCTTTGATAAAAGAGGCGATCTGCTTGAGACCGGGAATGTGCTCATCCTTATAGATCCCAAGATCCTGAGGTGAAATTCTCCCCTCTGGCAACACCGCGGAGGCCTCCAACATCACCATTCCCGCTCCACCCACGGCACGGCTCCCGAGATGAACTAAATGCCATTCATTGGCAAAGCCATCTGTGCTTGAGTACATGCACATAGGGGAAACGGCGATGCGATTTCGAAGAACAACTTCGCGCATCTGCAGGGGAGAGAAAAGGTGCATCAACGATTCCTACGGAACAGACCCAAACTAAAGCGTCCTCTCACCCCAAGGGAAGAGGACGCAGCACAAACCGTTAGCGGCGCAGAGCGCTACTTGGTTATGGAACGTTCCATTCCTGGAACTTTGCCGCTTTGAACCATGTTCACAGCAGCGACCACCTTATAGGCGGTGTAGGCGATATTAAGTGCCAACAGGACCGAACAAACGATGAGAGCGGTCTGTGCGTTGGGGTGGCCCTTTTCCTTCGCTTTGTTGGCATAGACGATGCCACCGATTCCAAATAGGAAGCAACAGAAGAAACCAAGGACGCCGAACACCCAAGCCTTCGTGAGGTCGTTGCTGCCGTTGTCTCCCACATAGGGGGCGCCTTGTCGCGGATAACCCTGGTAGTTTGCTCCCGGTTGCTGAGCATAGGGAGACCCCTGAGCCGCGCCGGGACCTTGTGGGGCCTGCTGAGGAGCCTCTAGCGGAAATGTTAGACCAGGAATGGCTCGAGCCGCACTGCGGACACCAGAGCCCTCTTCTTCGACCTGTTGCGTAGGCAAGAGTCGCCCTTCCGCAATCCACGCCTGGAGGGTCGGCACGTCGGCTGGCCCATACTTTTGACCGTCATCACCAATTACGAAGTAGCGCACCGACTTAGGATAGCAAATCTGGACCGGATTAAGAGTTCCTCCGAGTCCAGATGTTTGCTAAAAGAACCCGTGCCGGTATCGAAACAGCCGCGTAACGATCCATAGACCCATTGCGCAGGCGCTGACAACAACTGCAATAGTTCCGTTCGGGTGGCCATAGGCTTTTGCCCGCTGGGCAGCCCGAAGCGCATATCCGGCGCAGATGAGTCCTCCGATGGGGAAGAAAAGCGTTAGGAGCACCGAGCCACCAGCACACATAAGCGACGTCCGGAAATCGCCCGCTCCAGCATCCGCCGAAATCATGGGCCCACGCGGATATCCCTGATAGGGCTGCTGCTGCCCCATTGGCTGTCCCATTGGAGGCTGAGAGTACGGGTTGTTTGGTGGAGGAGCAACCACCTGAAACTGCAGACCAGGCACTGAGGCGGCCGCGATCTGGCCCCCGGAGACCTCATCTTCCAGCATCGTGTGCGGCACCACTCTGCCCTCGCCGACCCACATATTTAACGTAGCAACGTCAGCCGGCCCATATTTTTGCCCCTGGTCTCCCAGCACGTAATAGCCCATGGCTACTGAGTATCACGCATGCTGGTGATTCGTGCAATTGGAGAATGCCTATTTCTCTGAAAAGCGCGAAAAGTTCTCATCGAACCGCCTTTTGAGGTCAGCGGCCTGAAGATCGTATTCGTCAGGATTGGGCCAAGTTGCTCGCGGTAGGAGCAGCTCACTCGGAACGCCTGGACAAGTCAATGGAACACTTAAACCGAACACAGGCTCCTCGCAATATTCCACTTCATCCAGTTGACCGCTGAATGCGGCGTTCAGTAGCGACCTGGTATGTGCGAGGTCCATACGGGTGCCAACGCCGTAAGCGCCTCCTGTCCAACCTGTATTGAGCAGCCAAACGCGCACTGCATGCTGCTGAATCTTGGCCTTGAGAAGTTCCGCATACACTTTTGGAGGCAGCGGCAAGAATGGAGCGCCAAAGCACGTCGAGAAAGTCAGGGTGGGCTCAACGACTCCCCTTTCCGTCCCTGCTACTTTGGCGGTGTAGCCGCTTAGGTAATGAATCATCGCCTGCTCAGGCGTTAATCGCGAGATGGGCGGCAAAACGCCCATGGCATCGCAGGTGAGAAAAACGATGTTCTTTGGATGCCCGCCGACGCTTGGAGCTACGGCGTTGTCAATAAAGTCAATTGGATAGGCAGCCCGCGTGTTTTCGGTCAAAGACTCATCATCGAAGTCAGGAATCCCCTCAGAATTCAGGACCACGTTTTCAAGAACCGCTCCATGTCGAATGGCCCTCCAGATCTCACGCTCTCGATCTTCCCGCAGGCGAATGCACTTTGCGTAGCACCCTCCCTCAATGTTGAAGACACCTTCATCGGACCATCCATGTTCGTCGTCGCCAATGAGCCGGCGATAAGGATCGGTTGAGAGTGTCGTTTTGCCAGTTCCGCTGAGACCAAAGAACAGCGCCGTGTCATCTGCCGGTCCTATATTCGCCGAGCAGTGCATGCTGAGCACGCTCTGCTGAGGAAGAAGGAAATTCATAACCGTGAAGATGGATTTCTTCATCTCTCCGGCATACTGGGTGCCCGCGATAAGCACTTGGTGATCTTCGAAACTCAGAGCAATTGCGGCATCGCCTCGCATCCCATCTCCGCCCGCAGCGACGCTGAATTTTCCAACATCGAGCACGGTCCAATCCGGAGAAAACTCAATAAGTTCCTCAGCAGTTGGACGAATGAGCAGCTGGCGTATGAAGAGGGCGTGATATGGGCGTTCGACGATGAATCGCACGGCAATGCGATAACGGGGATCAGCACCCGCGAAGGCGTCGATGACGTACAGCTTTCTTCCTTGAGCGTAGTGAAGAAGCGAACTGCGCAACTTGTCAAAGTCAGCGCGGGAAAGACGATTGTTGTTTCCCCACCAAATCTTGTGCTCAACAGAAGGATCTGTGACGACGTATTTGTCCTTCGGAGTTCTGCCCGTGTATTTGCCTGAATAGGCGACAACAGCGCCAGAAGCGGACAAACGGCAACTATCTTCGTTTAAGCAGTCCCGGATCAGCTGTTCGACGTCGGGGTTTTGGACGGAAGATTGAAGAAGTTGGGGAGAATTTAGGTCGGAGATTGAGTTGGTAGACGGCATCGTTGACGCTTCCCACCCGATTGGCACCTGCCACCGGGCTGGGCAAAAGTTTACCAGGGGATCGCCAAACGAATGGGTCTACCAGCGGCGCGGCGGGCGGCGGGGAGGACGCCGACGGCGAGTTTTCACCATTGCTTCGGTGATCTCTTTGTACATCATGCCACGCGCCTTGAGGCCGTTCACAATACCGAGCTTTTGCTCTTTTGCACAGTTGCTGACCCCTCGAATGAGCACGCGAACAACCTTTGATTTTCGCTTGTCCGCGGCATTGGTCAGAGCCCATTCAACCCCCATGCGAAGGTCTGACATGTATGGAACGGCTTCAAACAGGTCACGCTTGAGAGCACGCTGTCCGCTGAGATAGGGCGCCACTCTCTGAGCCATGTCGCTCCAAACTTTGCCACCTCGGAAGATGCCGACGCACATGTCGCACTGGCCAGAAAGAAGGGGCCTCAAGATATCGTCGATATGCTGCCCAGTGAGGCCACCAAGATCTGCATCGATGAAGGCAAGATATTGGGCTCTGGTTGCCTGGACGCCCTTCACCATAGCGCCGCCTTTTCCAACGTTTTTCTTGAGCTGAATCACGTGGACGCCTTCGACAGTTCGGGCAACCTCAGCCGTCTTATCCTGGCTGCCATCATCCACGACGATAATTTTCGTGGTCAGCTTAGACTGTTTGGCCGCAGTCAGGACGCGAAGAATTCGCTGCTCCTCGTTATACGCAGGGATGATGACTGCTACTTCTTTTGGTGACGCTTGTGCCATCCGATCAGATCAATCCCGTTCTCAACCTAAGAGGCCCTTACCCTCTAGGCGAGCCCTCACACGCCCTTCCACAGAAGATGCGGCTCGATTCCAAGACAATCCGAGGTTACCCAGAACGCCCCCGCTTGGCGCGATGAACCTTAAGTTGTGATAAGCGTTCTGTGGCTTCCACCGCCGTTTGTAACCCTCGTCTCCTCTCATAAAATCAAAATGACGAGCGCCTTCCTCAATCGCCCGGCGAATTGTATGCGCCACCAGTAAAGTACCTGGCGAGACGGAGCCCTTAGAAGGATCGAACCCCGCTTGATAGTAAAAGGCGGTCTCCCCGAGCTTCATCGCGTAGATCGCACCTATCGGCTCGCCATCTAGCCTTAAAACGCTGAGCCACAGCCATCCGTTGCGAGAAGCCTGGGCGGCCCAGCGCTTGTGGAACTCAATTCCTTTGCCCAAAAAGGCCCCAGGCAGGCCCCTCTTTCTCCATCGCAGCCGGTGCTGCTCGAAAAGGATATCCATCCCCGCACTGATATCGTCCGGTGACACCTGTTCAATCGAGGCCCTTCCCGTCGCAAAAAGGGACTTGTCCAGCTTCCGGACGTCGTACCGAAGGCTCTTCCCAAGAGTGGCCAAGTACGCCTCGTAGGTTGCGGGAAGATCCAAAACAAGACAGGTTGCCTGTTCCAGCGGGGATGCCGCGAGACATGATGCCAGGGGGTTGGTCTCCCGAATCTGGTGGAGGTCTATCAAATCCACCCCACTGAGATTCGTGATTGCTTCGTTGAGGCAAGCAGATGCAGGTTCCTCATAGCCATTTCTAATCAAAGGGTGCAGGTAGTCCGAGGGCCCCATTCCCATGGGTCTTACGGTTCTCCAGATGCCGTGACTCTTTGTGAGGGGATATAGCCCCACTAAGTCTTGGCCCTCATACACCGCTATAGCCATTGGCTGCTTGCCGCCGCCGTACATTTGCCACCAAGTGGAGTGCCACTCGAAGGTCTGAAACGGCGTGCAAG
Organism: uncultured Armatimonadota bacterium; assembly: GCA_903927025.1. Taxonomy (GTDB): domain Bacteria; phylum Armatimonadota; class Fimbriimonadia; order Fimbriimonadales; family Fimbriimonadaceae; genus Fimbriimonas. Next base: position 127,062 of record CAIYLG010000052.1, on the reverse strand, counting down.
TTGAACTGTGGGCCACGAGATCTCTCCAAGAGCCTTCAAGCTCTTTAAAGAGGCCCTCGCCAAAGTGGACGTTGGCCCGAAGCATATTCTCTAGTATGGCGGATGGCAGAAAACGGTACGTGAACCTTAAGAATCCAGAGTTTTACGAAACCACAATGTTTAAACGCGGCGCACAGTTGGCGTTGCAGGATAGAATCACAAACGAGGCGATCTGCTCGGGTTTTTCCTGTGCGGGTCGAACAGCGTAGTTCTCAGTCTCACAGTAGCGCAGTCGCCAAAGTCAGTTGGCTCCGACATGAGCGGAGCAACATGGAGCATTTACGCAGTGAAACGATTTGGAATTCTTACTGGGGGCGGAGATGTCCCTGGTCTTAACGCGTGCATCAAAGCCGCCGTTCACCACATTACCGAAGCTGGCCACGAGATCGTGGGCCTTCGACGAGGTTGGGGCGGGCTTCTCAACTTCAACTCCGATGATCCTGAGTCCGTAACGGAATGGACCCTTCCTTTAGACAGGATCAACACTAGAACGATTGACCGATTTGGCGGCACGTTCCTTCATACTTCGCGGACCAACCCAAGCAAGGTCGCGAGGGCCAAGAAGCCCGAATTCCTCAGCGTCAATAAAGCTGTCGATCCATCGGCAGATATTCTTGATTTCACGCCTCACGTGCTGTCCAATCTCAGTACCCTAGGTATTGATGGGCTCATAACGATCGGTGGAGATGACACGCTCAGCTATTCCCACCGTTTGGATCGAGAAGGCTTCCCTGTCGTTGCCATCCCGAAGACGATGGACAATGACGTTTTCGGCACCGACTACTGCATCGGATTCTCCACTGCAGTCTCTCGCAGCGTCAACTTTATCACCGCCCTCCGAACTGCTACTGGTTCTCACGAGCGCATCTGCGTGGTAGAGCTGTTCGGCAGAAACTCGGGTGAGACATCGCTGATTTCTGCATACCTGTCGGGCGTGGACCGAGCAATCATCTCAGAAGTCCCGTTTGATCCCCAGAAGCTCTCCGAGTATCTGCTGAAGGACAAGAAGGACAACCCCAGCCACTACTCGATCATGACCATTTCAGAGGGTGCCCTCATGGTTGGCGGAGAAATCATCGAGACCGGCCAGGCGGATGCCTACGGACACAAGAAATTGGGCGGCATTGGTTCGATTACCGGTGAGCTCGTCAAGCAGTACACGGGCCAGAACATCATCTACCAGCAGGTCGGCTACCTCATGCGAAGCGGCGAACCTGATGCTCTAGACCGAATGGTCGCGATGAGCTTTGCAAACTTGGCCACCGAAATGATCCTCAAGGGAGACTCCGGCTACATGACCGCTCTCCACGATGGTCGCTACGGCGTGGTACCGATTGCGGATATCCTTGGCGGCGTGCGCCGTGTAGCTGTGGACCAACTTTATGACAGCGAGCAGTACCGACCGAAGGTTTCTGGCATGCTTGGCAAGCCAATGTTCCTTTACTAGGCTGCAGGTTCAAAACGGTTCCGGTTCATGAGGGGCTATGATGATGTTTGGAGTGAATCCATGTCATCGGCCCCTCAATTGTTTGTGATCAAACTGTCGGAGCACTGCTATCGTTAGTCTTCTCATCATCGCCCTCGCCGCGCAGGGGCTCGGCGAGCCAATAATCACACCGTACTTTAAGCGAGACCCGCTCGCTGTGCAGAAAGTGGTCGTCGTAAAACCGAAGGTTGGTCGATATGATGTTGAAGAACTAAAAGTCGACCTCACGGCGACCTACGACAATCCGTTCGACCCCACCGATGTCGCGGTCGATGCGGAAGTCACCGCGCCCGATGGCTCCCATGTGTCTGTTCCGGGATTCTTCTATCGCGCCTTTGATCGCGCGCTCAAGGACGGAAAGGAAGCTGTCTCAAAATCAGGCGATCCTGAGTGGCGAATTCGAGTCAACGCCTCCACCCTGGGAGAAAATAGCGTCATCGTTACCGTTCGCGATCGATCTGGCACCATTTCGTCAAAGCCTGTTTCGTTCACCGTGACTGAATCCGCCCACCATGGATTTGTCAGAGTAAGTCCAAGGAGTCACCAGTATTTTGAGTGGACAGACGGCACATCCTACTTCCCACTCGGTGTGAACATGGCGTGGGGCAATGACCCCGGAACCTTCAGCTATGACTCATGGATTCCCGACTACGGAAAGGTAAACGCCAACTATCTGCGGATCTGGCTTGGACCGGCTTGGGTTACCTGCGGCCTCGAGCAGACGGGCAAATCAGAAGATGGGAAAGGAATGGGTCAACTTGATCTGGGCAATGCATGGAAGCTCGATCACATCCTGGAACTTGCGGCCTCAAACGGGATGAATGCTATGTTGACGATTGACTCGTACAACACACTTCGCGCTCACACCGGGTACCCAGCGTGGGACAAGGCGCCCCAAAACAAAGACAACGGTGGTCCAATTCGGATATGGACGGATTTCTGGACTAACAGCCAAATTGAGCGTTTCTATAAGGCAAAGATTCGCTATCTCGTCGCCAGATACTCTGCCTATTCAAACGTAATGGCGTGGGAATTCTGGAACGAGGTCGACTTGACCGAAGACTACTCCCTCGACGTTGTTCAGAACTGGCACCAACGGATGGGCGACTTTCTGAGGGCGTCTGATCCGTATCACCACCTGGTGACAACGAGCCAAGGCGACAGTATGGGAAATCGCAGCCTGGACCTCCTCCCCCAGCTCGACTTCTTTCAAACCCACTCCTATAACAATCCCGATGTGGCGGGTGGAGTCCTCTACCAGCAGTCTCGCAAATCAGAGTGGGGGAAGCCGCACTTTGTGGGAGAAATCGGCGCGGATGCCGGCGGTCCCAGAACCGAGGAAGATCCAACGGGGCTTCAAATTCACGACCCACTTTGGATGAGCATTGCAACCGGAAGTTCGGGATCCGCGATGCCTTGGTGGTGGGACAGCCTGATCGCCCCGAAAAAGCTGTATCCGCTTTTTGGGAGTGCGGCAGCCTTTGTGAAAGATGTGGACTGGCCCGGCGAAGACTTTCGCAGGGTGAACTTCTCGATATCGTATCAGACACCGCCCAAGATTGCCGAACGCAAGGACCTCGTTTTTGAAGGCGGGCCCATTCAGTGGAAGGATGGAGAGGCCAATCGTCCAAAGACAGTCAGCGTGATCAAAGGAAGAACGGATGGCGACATCCCCCTGCCCGGGATTCTCCACGGCGTCCGAAACCACCGCGACTGGCACAACCCTGTTAGGTTCAAAGTGAATCTCCAACAGCCAAATCGATTTGAAGTGCTGGTGGGCGAGGTTTCTGGTTACGGTGGTGCAACTCTTCAGGTATCGCTTGATGGGGATCCAGTGATGACTCGCGACTTCGCGGCTGGAGAAAATGCCGCCCAAGGCCAATCCGTTTCAAAGTTCTCAGGTGTTTACGGAATCGATGTTCCAACGGGTGAGCATACGATCACCGTAGAAAATATTGGAAATGACTGGTTTATGGTGAGCTACCGGTTCCCGAAGCTGCTCAAGAGATCGGGCCCACCCATTCAGGCTTGGGGGATAGAAGGCAAAAGTAAGGTGCTTATCTGGGCGAGACCGGAAGGTCGAACGTGGCGGCGAGTGATTGTCGATAAGCAAGTTTATTCACCGGTCGTGCCTAGCCTTCTTGAGTTTGACGGGGTTGCGCCTGGCAAATGGCACGGTGAACTCTGGGACACTTGGAAGGGTTCCATCATCAGTGAATTTGAAGTTCAAGCCTCCTTTGGCGGTCGAGTCAAAGTTCCGGTCCCTACGTTTGCAAAGGATATCGCCATTAAGCTGACGCGACACGACACCAAATGAAGCCAGATCAATACGATTTCATTGTCATCGGCAGCGGTCTGGCCGGCTTGACTTTCGCGCTTAAGGCATCGGCCTGGGGCAAAGTCTGTGTCCTAACGAAAGGTGAAGTCTCTGACTCCAACACTTCTTGGGCGCAGGGCGGAATTGCGGCCGCTGTCGGTGAAGCCGACTCTTGGGAACTGCACGAGCGCGACACCCTTATTGCCGGTGCAGGACTTTGCGATGAAGCCGCTGTGCGGTTCCTTGTCCAACGCGCTCCGGATGCCATTCAGTGGCTGATGCAGGTGGGAGCTAGATTTGACATCGCGGGCAGCACCTTATCGCTTGGCAGAGAAGGCGGACACAGCCGAAACCGAATCGTCCACCATGCGGATAAAACCGGTTGGGAAGTTGAGCGAGCGATGGTTGCCGCGGTTCGAGCAGAGAGCAATATACACGTGTTCCAGCACGCATTTGTCACTAGCCTGCTGGAGCAGGATGGCCGCTGCATCGGTGCGGTTGCAGAAATTGATGGCCTGGGTGAGAAGCGATTTACGGCAAGGTCAACCCTTTTGGCCACCGGCGGCTGCGGCCGTATGTATCAGCACACCACTAATCCGCGCGTCGCAACTGCGGATGGCATCGCATTGGGCCTTAGGCTGGGCGCCAAGGTGGACCAGATGGAGTTCATGCAATTCCATCCAACCACGCTGTTTCACCCTCAGATGCGTAGTTTTCTTATCTCTGAAGCCGTTCGAGGAGCAGGCGGAACGCTCCGAAACCACCTCGGCCGCCGGTTTATGTACGATTACGATCCTCGACTTGAGCTCGCACCGAGGGATATTGTTGCTCGGGCAATTGAGGCGGAAATGAAAAAGCACGGTACGTGGTGCGTCTATCTCGACACGACGCACCTCCAACCGGAGACGCTGCGGCACGAATTCCCTACCATCTATGATCGGCTAAGAGAAATTGGATTGGAGATCGAGAAGGATTGGACTCCTGTCGTCCCGGCTCAGCACTATTCCTGCGGCGGAATCGTGACAGACCTGCATGGCAGAACCAGCATCCCTGGGCTCTATGCGGCAGGCGAGGTGGCCAGAACCGGCGTCCATGGAGCCAATCGGCTGGCGAGCAACAGCCTGTTGGAGGCGCTGGTATTTGCGGTGGCAGCCGCGGAGCATTCTAAGGACGACGAATCGCCTAGTGGGGCGGATGGAGTCGCCACTACCGTGAAGAGCATTCCGGAGGCGGAGTCGGTACGCATCAGGAGATCGCTTCAAAGAGCAATGACATCTTACGTCGGAATTGTTCGCAACAACGAGGGGCTCAATCTTGCGCGGCGTTCAATAGAGGACCTAATCCGCGACTACGATTCGGTTTCAGCATCGCCCATTTCTGCACACCCGTTAGAAACTCACAACCTGCTGATAGCGGCACGAGAAGTGGTTTCAGGGGCCATCGAGCGAACAGTGAACGTCGGACTCCACTTCAACGAAGACCTCCCCGCAGATTAGCGGCGTTGCTCGGTATAGCTTGGTGCTGGGACGGACTTCGGTGGGAATTTCCCAAATGCTGGCAAGACAACCTTGAATTCGCACTCGCCTCCACCGGAGGAAATGCAATGAATTTCGGTGAAGCCCAGTGCTGACTCCACTTTGCGGATCGTAACGTTCTTCCGCTCGCTGACTTCAATCGGGTAGGCCGTTGCAAGCATCAGCACCGAGTTCTTCCCTTTAGGAAGTGAAGTCTTCAATACAAAATCCTGACCCACTTGAAGCAATCCCACACCGGAATCGCTAAAGACTCGAAGAGGGCTGGTCAGTACTTGAACGTAACCTTCGCCTGGTTCGGGTTGTCCCACGAGCCCAAATAAAGCCTTACGGATACCAAACATAGATTCCAAGTGGGTCGAAGGGGTCGTCACGAGCCCCTCACGGCGCTTCCACCGCTCCAGACCTCGAATGGCACTCAACCCCGCCTGCAACATGCCGGCAGTCAACCTACGCTCAGTTTCAGGACAGAGAGCCGCCGCTACGGCCGCAAGCGCAGCTGAGCGTTCGGAAACATCCTTGTCGGCAACCCAGACCTGCCAGGTAAGCCAATCCAATCTCCATCCTACGGATGTGAGCAGAGAGTTGGATTCTGAGGTTGCCCTGGATGTGCTTGTGACGGCCTGCATCAACATAGCTTCCGCCGCGGTACTGTCAATGCCTTCTCCCGACTCCGAAAAGGGCAGCTGCTGGCGCGTCCAAGGCTCCGCAAAATAAGGGGCCTGGCTGACAAATTCCTGAATGGAATCTTCAGCTGCCTTTCGCGTGTCGGCGTCACGGTCAGCCGTCAGCGCGGCTTCGGCCAACTCGGCGATACCCGCGATATTGGCAGAATGCACAGGCTTCTTCGCGGCTGATGGCGATTGCCCAATAGCAAGCGCGCGACCTGTGGGGATCCTTCTCACCGGAAAGCGAATGGAAAGTGATGTCCCTTTGAGAACATCAATTGGACCCGCTTCGGTCCACCCCGGAAATCGAGTGGTTTCCGACTTTACAGTTAGAGGGTAGCCACCGAGGTACGCCAACTGAGCCGCAGCCGGAACAACGGCGCCCGGATGATCAAACTGCCAAGTGGCTGTCACAGAGTACAGGTCCTGATCGTAGCTGACCTTGAGGAGATGAGGCGGCATTTGTGACCAGTTGATCATTCCTGGACCCGCCTCCTTAGCCAGCCGTCCGAGGCTGGAGGCGGTTGTGGCGGGCTTCTGCTCGAGGCCAACAGGAAGCCCAATTCTCACCCAGCCTTTGAAGTCAGTCGGACCTTCTAGCGTCCAATCTCCTGACTTTCCGGAAATCGTCAGACTGGAAGGAGAACCTGGAAACCCGATCGCGAGGGGTGGCTGATTGTCTCGAAAAGAGAGGATCAGCCATTTGACATTTGGCGTGGCAACCCCTTGGGCGACACTGCCATCGGGCCAAGTCAGGAACGGGGCACTTTGACAGTGAAGTCTCAGCTGCAGTCCAGATTGAAAATAGAGAGAGAAACCTGGAGCGAGAAGGTTAAAGCTCGCTTTGGACGGCGATCCCTTGAAGCCGGAGAGCTGCACTATTTGCTCTATGTCTGTGGTTGCAACCGCTTTCCAAAGCTTGGATGGCTCCTTAAAATAGATCTTGTCCGAAGCAACATCTTTGGCGATGAAGCCTTCCTTGTTAACGCGAAGGCCCGGCATGTCTGCGGACTGGGTATATCCGAAGCGACCAAATGCCTGACCGTAACCAAAGGATGCGGCGGAGACAGCGGCTGCGATGGAGATGGCACTAATAAATCGTCGTGCCAAGTAGCTGTAACCCAACGCGCTGCGTCTGCTCCGTCCAAATCAAACCGACTTCCTTCCAGCCCATGCGGTAGCCGAATCCGAAGTTATAGTCGAGATACGTCGTGCCCAGATACCGATCATAGGTGTATCCGGTCTTGAGTCTCCAAAGCTTGCTAACCCGGTAGGAGAGGTCACCGAAAACAGTTGCTCGCTCAATATCCAGGCTCTTACTGGCGATTACGGACATGTTTACGGGCCCGCGGGTGTAGAACCCGTTCATGGCGATTTCATGCTTTCCAATGACATTGTCATTGAATCCGTCATCCGTAAAGTTGTAAGTGAACACCGAGGATGTTGATGAGTTGAATCGGTGGCTCAAGGAGACCGATGCAAGATACTGGAGACCATGCAGTTCGTTCTGGCCAGTTAGGTAGCTCGTTGTAAAACTGCTTAGCAGGCTGGTGTTGGGGTCAATGCCTATCGGCAGCGACTGAAGCCGGGCTCGTCCTCCTACACCAGTTTGGGACTCGTTGATCAACTGGTTGAAGGCTCCAGTTGCGGTGAGCTCTAAGTTAAGGCGCAACGGAAGGGCTCCCATTTTGATGGGGTCTTTATCAATCGAGGCTCCATATTGGGAGGATGTGTATTGGATCCCCTGAACCGTACGGGTTACATCTCCGTTGATCGACGCCGAAAAGCCGTCGAACTGGCGATTGACGGTGCCGCTTCCCAAATACGATCTTCCAGTCGGTGAGAGAACCTGGGTTGAGAATGAAGATCGATCGTCAATTCGCATGTACTGACTCGCCCCAATCGCCCAGTCGTTTCGACCGATGCCAGAGAAGACCAAGCCTCCCTGCATATCGTCGCCACGATCCCAGTTCAGTTCATAGTCAAGGAACGCACCGTGATCAGTCGTTGCGCCACGGCCATACTCGTCGCCTGTTCTGAACCGGAAAAGCGCGGTTTGCCCGGGCTTCATTGAGACGATGTACGGATAGTTGACCTGCACCTGGCTGTTAACAACCCCAACCATGCTCTCCGTAACTAGCGGACTGGCCTGGTTGATGTTGTACTCGTAGAGCGGCATCTTCATCACCTTAGATCCAGCTACATAGATCTCAGCCCGCTGGAACTGAATCATCCGCTTGGGAAAGACGATGGCCTTTTTCGCCGAAATAGATGAAGGAGAGTGGCTCTGGTCTTCAAATCGAAAAAAGGCTGTGGCATTGAGCGCAACAGGATAGACATCGGTTCTTGTCACTCGGACCAGACCATAGTGCTTCTCCTCCGGTGGTAGCGAAGCAGTTCCCTTTGGATTCTGGTTAACAAATGCAATTCCCAGACCCGCAGATGCCACAGAACTCCACCTTTGGCCCATGTACTCTGTGGTTCCAAACCCAGTTCGCGACTTCAAGCGAATGAATAGTTCGTCGAAGTTCCGCTTCGGACCCTTGCCCATCGTGAGGATAGCGTGACGAGCACGAATCTCGTAATTATTGAGATCATATTGAATGTCGTCTGCCGTGATGGTTAGGTCGCGATACCTAACGGAGACTCCACCCTTGGGACCTGCAGCTCCAAGAATATGCTGGTCGGCCGTGTACTGCATGTAGCCGTTCGTAACTACTTCAACATATTCCTTTGCGGAAGACAGCTCGTTTCGGTCCGAGGCGAAATTATATTTTAACGTGCTAGGACTCGCATCGCCACCAAGTGCAGTCGAGGTGATCGTCGCCTCGCCGGGTTCCGTTCCGGCTACAAGAATGCCTTTGGTGTAACCGTTGACGGTTGTTGTGACGCTCTCTCGGAATTGCCCTTTGTCACAAGTCCAAACAACTCGGGTTCCGTCTGCAACTGAGCGGCCACTCTGGTCCCTAATCTCAGCGGTGATGGTCACAGTGCTGTGACCGTCTGCAACAATTCCGAGGCTGGGGAAAGACGTTAAGCGAATCGTCGAATCGCAATACGCGACGCAACACAGCATAAGGAAGGAAAGGGCTGTAAGCGTGCGTGCGGTTCGCATTTTCAATCCCAAGAATGGGAGGAGGATCTTAAAGATGTAACTCGAGGACGCCTTGAGAGCGTCCTCGAGTTCGACAGGCTGTTAGCGAACAGTAACAGTGGTTGTCTTTGTTGTGGTCGCTCCACCGGATGGGGTTGAGCTGACCGTCACGATGTAGGTTCCCTTCTTGGCTGGCCGATTGGCGGTGTCAAGGTAGTTCCACGTCGTGGTGTTGGATCCCGATGCATCTGCCCGATTTCGAACCAGGGTAGCGATGATTGTCGAACCGCTCTTCACGGTAACGGTCGTCGTCGCATTGACCGAGAGGTCATAGGAGACCTTGGCCGCTGGTTGAACTGCGTTAGCAGTTACGGACTGGATGACAGGTAGAGGCACACCTACTCGAACCGCAACTTTGAACTTGTGGGTCGAGAGAGAACCGCTCTGGTAGGTGTAGCTGGTGTTCGTTCGCAGATTCTTCACCGCGCCGCTTGCCGTATCCGTGAGGGTAAGGGAAACGTTGCTGGGAAGCGAGCTCAGGTTGGGCCATGTGAGGGTAACTGCGCCAGAGTTCTGAGTGGAAACATCCCACTCCCAAGTCTGGTTGGTAACGCTCTGAGCCGTGAGAGCCGATCCGAGTCGCATGGTTCGCACTCCGTTTGGAATGACGATTGCACTTGAGATAGCGTTCTTGACTGGTGCGATTGGCGGCTTCGGCTTGCTGAGAACCTTGGCAACCTGTGCACTCGCCGCCTGACCGATCGATGTCTTTCCATCGACCATGCCGTTGGAGCGAGCCGCAAGCTGCAGGGACCAGAGCGGAGCCACGTCCAGCGAAGCAGTCTGAACCTTCTTCGGCGGGTGGTTGTTGTAGTTGTCTGGGATTCCAGGAAGGAATGCCTGAGTTACAGCCTTGAAGTCCAACAGAACTGGCTGAGAGCTGAGAACAAAGATCCAGTATCCCGTGTTGGGCAACATCATGTCAGTGGTGTTGTTCAACTCGTTGTAGCCCTGAATCTGAGGATCCCAGTAAGCGAGGTATCCGCTGATGTAGCCTGAGTTGGCAAGACCAGCAAAGGTGTACGTGTTCTTGTTGTCAGCAGTCGGAACACCGACCATCTGTCCAATCGGAATCGCATAGTTGTATGGATTCGCGATCAGATTCCAGCCTGGCTGGAGATAGATCTGCGGAGCGTCTGTCGAAAGGTCCTGAACTTGGGTCGGGCTGCCGCCAAGAGCAACGTTACCTACTCCCTGAGCAGCGATAACGAAGGCACCGAATCCTCGACCTGGGTTTGTCTGCAGGTAGTAGTCCTGCGCGATTGGGTCCCAACCGAAGACTTGGAAGTCTTGGTCCAGCACGAGACCGCTGTTGGCTCCAAGAATAGTCGCCCAGTCACCAGACTGGAACTGCCAAGGTGCAGCAACAAGGTTTGCCGTGCCGCTGAGCTTCAGATATGGCTGTGATGCAACCACAATCGTTCCAGTAAGAACCTTAGTGGGACCAGGATTTGGCTTCACAGTCACGGTGTACTGCTGGTTGCCGAAGATCGTTGGATCAACTGCAACTTTGAAGGTCACATGCTCAACCGTCTGAGGAGGAACCGTGGACAGGTACTGCACCAAGTGGCTGCTGTTTGCATTGTTGTAGTCGCTCATTCCAGGAGGAAGGTCGACATCAATTTCAACACCCTGTAGAGGAATCGACTGATCGTTGGTTGAAAAGCCTCTCGTATCGTCAATGTTGACGATCAGATTGAAGTAAGGCGTTGCGTTGGAGAAAGTGTTGGGATTGCCCGAAGCGGTTGCGATGACTGGAGGAGCATCGAGAACCACCGAATACGGCTTTGCGTAGTCGGATGTGCTCCAAGTGCTTCGGTAGTAAGCAACGATGGTGCGAACTTCGTTTCCGCTACCGGCAGCGCCAACCTGGGTTGGATTCCACTTCTCAATGTAGGCATCGTCCCCGTTGATCATGGGTGTATCCGGAATCATAACGTCCGGCATCGCTCCATCACCAGCAGTCATAGAGCCCAAGAGCCAACCATTCTTACCAACGTCAATGCTGTCCGCTGGGGTCTGGTCTGGAATCTGAGCCGATGGCTGAAGGACGATTTGAAGACCATAAGCGAGTGACTGGTCAGCGCCGTAGTTAAGGTACGGCGGCAGCTGCTTCTGGATGATGCCGTTCGAAACTGTTCCAGGATTCGTTGCGAAGCTGCAGTCAGTCGTGAGAGGCGGCAAGCCAGGCACCGTGACGTAGTCTGCGGTGTGGGCTCCTTGAACACCATTGAACATGACCCACTGACCAAACCACATACCTACGATTTCGGCCGATGTGGCCGTATTGGTAAGTCTCCACTCACATCGAGCGGCGTCTCCAAGAACGTCGACTCTCAGGCGAACATCAATATTTGAGTTGACTGCTTCGCCGATAAAATAGCGGTCACTGGCGCCCCAGTATGCGAGGTAGAGAGCCGTCGAACCGAAGTAAGAACCTGTAGTGGTGGTTCCGGTCGCAGCTCCCTGAAAAATCTTTGCGATCGAGAAGTTGCCTGCAACACCGGTATAGGTGCCAAAGGTGAGTCCCAGACCGTCGTCGAAAATGCTTCCGGTGTCGTTGTCCTGGTAAGAACCACCCGTTCCGTAGTTGGGATCAGGCAGACCGTTCGTCTGATACTGATATGGGTCGGTTCCAACGTAGAAACCAAGACGACCCGCCATGTTGAGCGTGACGCCACTGGTCGGGAAACAGTACTTGGAATAGTTGACAGTTCCAGCAACGCCCATTACCGCGCCAAACAGGGCGTCGTATTGGTATTCGATCGCCCAGTCCGTTGAATATGGGCTCGTCTTCGAAGTTGGGTCGATACAGTTGATAACCCAGTCCGAAGCATATGGAACCTGTCCAATGATGATAGGGGGGTATGGAAGAGGATTGACCTGCCCTACTGCACTGGCGGCCAAACACCCCGTTATGCCCAGTAAGACGAGCGCCTTGCGATAATTGCGATTCATCGTGATTCCTTCAATAATGCGGAGCAACCTGCCCACGTCCTTTAGTAAGACGGGGGCAGGTTGCCATTTAGGTCGCACTTCGTTAAAAGTGCTTATCCACCCTTGCCCGTTCCAACGTGTCGGTGGGTGCCCACCTTCTTTGGAGGAGGAGGAGACGATGCAGGTACGTGGAACAGTCGCGGAGTCGAGAAGATGAATCTCTCCTTCGTGAGTGCGTCCGGCGATGGCCCTGGAACGTCGGCTGCATTGCGAGCTCCGAATCTCCAATAGAGATTGGTGGTCGGAGTTGCATTCGGGAAGTAGGACGCCGGATTCACAGTGCTCTGAGCTGCGCTGAGGTTTGTTCCGGTGTCGTAGCTGTAGAAGCCTGGCATTCGGAAGAACGTACCCGCGGCAAAGTTCGGCGTGGAGGAGAACTCCAGGACGTACTGTGCTTCGAATGGCTGTGATCCGACTACCGAATTGACCGAGAACTGAGTTGCGGCGTTAGCCTGAACCGTTGTTCCCTCTGATGGCTGGTTAAGAACCGGCCGATTGATTGCCGTTGCCTGTCCAATCGCGGTGACACGAGCGGAGAGGAAGTAGCACAGATTTCCTGAGGTTGATCCAGACGTCGTGCCTGTGGATCCCGTGGAAGTCGAACCCGTTGAGGTCGTTCCCGTGGAGCCAGTACCGCCGCCTGTGGAGCCTGTACCACCACCGGTGGAACCAGTTAAGCCTCCAGTACCGCCGCCAGTTGAACCGGTGGAGGTCGAACCTGTCGAGGTTGTACCCGTTGAGGTTGAGCCTGTTCCGCCGCTCGTCGATCCTGCCGTGACACTCGTTCCACCGTTAGGAAGATCGATTGCAAGGAGGTCGAAGACTTCTTCTACCTGATAGTAGTAAGAAGTACCCGGGGTGATGCTTGGGATCGCAGCCGCATTGGACGCGTTCCCGGAGCTGTTGTAGGTGCAGACCGTGTTGTTGCCAACTGTCTGAAGCGGGAAGCTGGAGTAGGTTAGTCCGCCAGCCAAGGTGCCAGAACCAACTGGATCCACGAAGTCCGTGACGTTGCCAAGGGAAACGCCCACAGGGTTCGTCAGAACGTCTGATCTCCAGATCTGATAGGCAGCCTTCTGGTAGGTGCCACCTGCGAAGGCGGTGTTGCTCCAGTTGATCTGAATAGCAGGTGCATTGTTGAGGTAGATGAACGGGCTAGCCGTGACATCCTGAACAGTGCCCGCGCTACCGCCGTTACCGCCGCCCACGAGAGCTGCGACTAGTCCGATAACCAGACCGAGGGAAAGAAGACCCGATGGGAACGAAGTGTTCTTAACTGGTCGGACGTGAGGTCCGCCGGAAGGGTCAACATCAATATCGGCGACTTTGAAGACAACTCGGACGCGATCTCCAGGCTGAATGCCTCGAACCACGTTGTTGCCAACGATGTAGGAACTGTCTGGCTCAACTTCGGTCACGTGGCCGGTAGCTACCTGCTCGTGATTTCGAAGGATGATGACTTCCTGGCCCGAAACGAAACCAGATCGTGAACCCTTATTGATCAGAGCCTTATTCTCTTGTGTGTTGAGAACAGTTCCAACCGGGAGGCGATGTGATTCAATTTCCTTGACGGCAGAGGAACATGCCTGAGTAAAGGCATCTCCGACCAGCGTCTCGTCTGATACGGTTCCAGATCGAACCGATGATACGCCGCGAAGCGCAGCGCCATTGACGGGAAGTCCCGAAGCGACATCATAGATGACCACTCGGATGATGACCGAGGCCTGTCGACCCCCACCAGCGGCTTGGACGCGGTAATCGACGATCTCGCCTCGAGTTACCGAGGTGGCGCCGACTTCCTGACCCAACCGAAGCAGGTTGACAAGACCGTCTGGAGGCGATGAAATCGCCAATCGGCCGATGGCTCCGCTCATCGTGTCGTCTGGGACGACATCGACATGGCCCGTTTTGGCTAGCTCACTCGCGAGAGCTTTAGCCGCAACAACACCATACGTCGTGCCACTGGACTTCTTGTTGACAAACTCTGTCACGGCCCAACTCGGCAGCGTCGCAATTTGCGCGCTTGCTCTGGTGAATAGAGCCAGTGTAACGGAAGGCAAGACCAGGGCAGCGATAACTACCTGACCAATAACCTTCCCGGGTAACGATGTGATGAACCGCCTCACTATGACGCGTCCTCCTTAATCCTCATTCGCATTGGGCGCTCTGCCCCTCTGGCGTTCGTACGCGCTTCTGATGACCACCCCTGAACGGGCCTCTTATCTGATATGTCAGACATAAAACCTCTACAGGCCATTTCACTCCGATCGAACAACCATCCAATCCTTGGCCCCACCGGAAGTCAGCCGCGTGCGGCAGACCTTCGGACAGGCAGATCGGGTGGAGTATAGCACGATCAACGAATCGTTGCAAACAACCTATCTCGAATCTGCGCGGAGAGCTTCGGATATACCACGCCTGACGGTTTCGGGGTCGCAATTCGTTCGGATCACCCGGCAGGCAAATGACAATTTGACTTCAGTTGGCAGCTGAGTGCGAATAATTGACTTCGCGAGCTCCACCGAACCTACTCGCGCCACCAGTCTCTCCAGTTGAATTTCTGATCCACACGTGACGACCCAAACCTGATCGAAGCAGTTTTGAGCACAGACTTCGTAAAGGAGCGGCACTTCAACGAACTCCGCCTCACTTGCCAAAACCAGCTTCATCACCAGGGGATGAGTGACGGCGTTGACCTTTCGACGGAGCGAAGGATCGGCAAACATGCGGTCACGCAGATCCTTTGGTTCAAGGCCTCCTGAAACCCCGGCAATATAGGAGAGGCGTCGATTTACCAACTCATCCGAGAAAACCTGGCGGGCGGCGACATCAGCCGAATAGGTTGAACGGCCCATTTCCTGAAGTATCCGGAGGACAGTGGACTTCCCTTCCGCCACTCCACCGGTAAGCGCCACTCGCATTTCGCCACAGTACCAGAAACTGCCGGGAGAGCCTAAAATAAAAAAAGGGCCAGATCGAAAGATCTGGCCCCTGAACCGATTCCGTGACTACTCTTCTGTAGTCTCTGCGGTTTCTGTCTTCTCTTCTGTCTCTTCTTCCTCTTCGTCTCGTCCAAGGAAGCCCTTGAGCAGACCAAGGCGCTCTCCGATGGTGGCACCACCCGTCGCGAATCCGCGTCGGCCGCCCACATCATCGAAGTCCTCGTAGTCATCTCGACCACGACCGCCCTTCTTGCCCTTCTTCTTACCGTTTCGGTCGGTACCGCCACGTCGCATCTCATCGTCGTAGCTGGAACCTGGAGCCGCACCGAGGCTTCGATCTGCGCCAGGTCGGAGTTCTCCGCCGCCGCCAATCGCCCTCATGCTGAGGACCATTCGTCTCTCATCGGGCCGCAGATCGATGATCTGAGCTTCGACTTCCTGATTCTCCTCAACGACGTCCTGAGGCCTCTTGATGCGTCGGAACGACATCTCGCTGACCGGCATGAACGCCTCAGCCCCTTCCGGAAGCTTGATGAACGCACCGCTCTGGACAATTCGACCAATCGTAATCGTCAGTTTCTGTCCAACGGTGTAGTTCTGCTTGATGAGGTTCCACGGATCAGGCAGTACCTGACGGTGTCCGAGCGAGATTTTGCCCGCACCGGCATCAAGTCGAAGGACCATGACTTTAATCTTCTGGCCTTCTTTGAACATCTCCTTGGGGTGGTTGATGCGTGCCCAGCTCATTTCTGAGATGTGCAGCAGACCATCGACTCCGCCCAAGTCAACGAATGCGCCGTAATCCGTTAGTCGACGAACAGTGCCATCGAGCGCATCGCCAGGCTTAACCGCCGTGAAGATGTTCTCTTTAGCCGCAGCTCTTCGCTCTTCCTCAGCCTGTCGGTTCGAGAGAACGACTTTCTTTCGCTCTCGATCGATCTCGATCACTTTCAGCTGAAGCGGCTGGCCAACGTACTTCTCGATATTTCGAAGCTTGCCGGAGCCGACGTGGGTTGCAGGAACGAATCCTCGAACTCCTACGTCCACAACGAGGCCACCCTTAACACGATCAACAACCTGGGCTGTGATCATTTCTTGAGTCTTGAAAGCTTCTTCGATCTTGTCCCAAGCTTCTTCAAACTCGGCTCGTCGCTTCGAAACGATCGGATTGCCTTCGGCACCTTCCGGTCGGATTACGATGACGCTGATCTTATCGCCGATGTTGAAGTGGCCCTTTGCTGTTTCGAGGTTCTCCTCGCTCAGCTCGCCAAGAGGAATAATTCCTTCAGCTTTGGTGCCAAGGTCAACAAAGACCTTGTCTTTGTCCACTTGAATGACGGTCGCTTCAATTCGCTCGCCTTTCTGTAGTCGCTTGAAACCACCTTCGCTCGGATTCATGTCCTCGCCGAAGTCACCGCGCATTGCTGCTTCAAACAGCTCAGCATCCGCTTTTTCATCGCGGGCAGCGGGCGCTGGGGCGGCGGCCTCAACCGGAGCAGGAGTTGGCTCCGCTGGAGCCTCAACCACTGGTTCGGGTTCGGTCGTGACCTGAACCTGCTGGCCTTCTGGCTCAACAGCAACGGCTTCAACGGTTGCCGGTTCTGGGTCGGTGGTTACCTGCACTTGCTGTTCAGCAACTACAGCCGCTGCAGGCTCAACGCCTTCAGCAGTAGGGAGGTCGGTGGCCGTATCGGTCACCGGAGTTGGGTCGGACGCCTGGGCAGCCGCGGTTGCAGACTGCTGGGCTTCTTCCTCACCCACGGGCGTCTGGTTCTGGTCGATCGTCATGTGTGTAGTGGTCAGTTCTCCAAGGAATTGAGCCTAATGCTACCTGATTTGCACACGCTTCAAAGAACGCATTATCAGGCAGAAAGCTGTCCATTATCCCACGTCATCGGGCATTCCAACCACTAGTTTGGGAATAAAGTTTTGTATATCGCTCGTACTTCGAGCTGTAATCGGTTCCAGACGGCTCAAATCGCGCCCGAATCTTAACCGTTTGTTCACATGCCTCGCTAACTGAGCCCCAGAGCCCTATTCCAACTCCAGCCAAAATTGCGGCACCATATGCGGGCCCCTCATCGCAGGCTAGGGTGACGCACGGCGTTTGAAAGAGATCGGCAAGGAGTTGGACCCAAAATCGGCTCTTCGCTCCGCCACTCGTGATTCTGATCTCATCGGCCTTTGCTCCAAGACCCCGAAGCAGGTTCATCCCATCCAAGAGCCCGAAGCTGACCCCTTCAAATACGGCTCGGCTTAAGTGCGCATGGGTATGCCCTAAAGTCAGTCCACCAAAAGCCGCCCGGGCAAAAGGGTCATTGTGAGGGCATCGCTCTCCGGTCAGGTAGGGCAAGAAAGTTAGCCCGCCTGCGCCAGGTTCGATGAATTCGGCCTCGGCAGCAATCTCATCATAGGTCATGCCGGCACAAAGGGTGTCCCGGTACCACCTGAGCGCCCCGCCGCAGGAAAGCATCACGCCCATGGCGTGCCAGCCACCGTTCGCATGGCAGAAGGTATGAGCCGCACCGGCAATATCATATTGGGGGCCATCGATCGCGGTAAAGACCACACCGCTTGTGCCGAGGCTGACGCTGATCACTCCGTTTTTCACTGCTCCGGTTCCAACCGCCGCCGCTGCCTGGTCTCCACCGCCGCCAACCACCGGGATTCCAGAGGCTGTCTTGCTCGAAGCTTCGTGGCTCTCAAAGCATGGTGGGAAGATGGAGGGATCAATCTCCAGCGCCGCCATCATTTCCGTGGACCATCTGCGGTTTGGCACATCAAAGATGCCGGTCCCGCTTGCATCGCTCACTTCAGTGGCCTTGATGCCCGTAAGCTTGAACCGAATGTAGTCCTTCGGCAACAAAATCGTCCTAAGCCTTTGGTAGTTGCTCAGTTCATTGTTTCGGAGCCACAGAAGCTTGGGCAATTGAAAGCCGGTGAGCGGCGGGTTGCAGGTGATCTGCCTAACCCTCTCGGCTCCGATCGTTTCATCAATTTCTCGGCACTCCTCAGAGGTGCGCTGATCGTTCCACAGGATGGCGGGGCGAATGACCTCATCTTTATCATCCAGGAATACCGATCCATGCATTTGCCCGGCGACGCCGATTGCGTCGATGTCAGGTTCATTAATCTCGGCAAGACACTTTTGAACGCCCGCCCACCAATCTTCCGGATTCTGTTCCGACCACAGCGGCTGCGGCACACTAAGCGGATATTCTGCCGACGCCTGCTTAAGGACCGTGCCGAATTCGTCAATCAACAGGACCTTACAGCCAGACGTACCTACGTCGATGCCGAGCAACTTTGCCATTCAGGAATTCTGGCAGGTTGCTAGGACCCGATCTGCATGGTTTTAATCGCCGTTTCGGCAACGGATGACCATTTGGGTTTCTCTGACACTGGGCACGAGAAAGTGAAGACATACTGGCTGCCGCCCTTCACAAACATATAGGAGATTTGGGAGTGGGCGGCGAGACCCGACGCGGTATCAAATTCAAAGTAAGCACACTGGCCGGCCTTGTAGTCGCGGAGTTCCACTGTCAGGGTGCCGGAAATTGCGGCAGCCTTCATTTTCGCGCGGTTCGGCTCAATGAGCTGGACCGCGGTCACCGAACTGGCTGCTGGCTGCACCACCAGATTAAAGCTATTGGGCATCGGCTGGGATGCAGAGTTGGGCATCATCCCCACCAGCTTCATCGAACCATTGGCGACCAGCCCCTCAATCAGCTTTTGCATCTCAGGAGATTTCGAGAACTGGTCCTTCGTGCGCTTTCGGATCTCGTCAACGTCTCCTGAAGAAAGGTCTGAAACTTTGAGTTCAGATGGAAACTGAATCGTAATTCCCGATGCCGAAGTTAACGACCACCCAGGCATCGCTTTGGGCTCTTCTTTGTTGGAGCATCCGGCCGCAACAATAAGCGCGAAGGTTCCAAATGAAAAGATATGTGCCCTGCCCACTAGAAAAGTGTAACCGTCCGGGGCAAGCTGCCGCTTGCCCTGGGCCATGTTCACTTTCCGCCGGATGGGGTCTTCTTAACGATTTTGTCGGCAGGCTTTGTCTGGTCCTTTAGCATCTGAAGGATCTCTGGGCTCACCTGCGCCTGCGTATCGTCCTTAATCTTCTTAGCCTCGGCAGGATCTCGGACCACCTTTGGATTGAGGAAGACCAGCAGTTCTGTCTTTTGATTGGAGTTCGTTTTCGACTGGAACAGGCTTCCAAGCAGGGGCAAATCTCCCAGCAGCGGAACTTTGTTTACCGACGCTGTCACCTGATTTCGGATCATGCCTCCCAAAACAATCGTCTCACCATCCTTTGCCGAAATGGTGGTCGTCGCTTCGCGCTGGTTCACGATCGGCGCGTTGAAAGAGGTGTAGCCCTGAAGGTCATTCGCTGTCTGCGTTACATCCATCGTCACGTATCCGTTGCTGGTGATGTGCGGCGTCACAGTAAGTACGATTCCCACATCCTGGAAGGCATAGTTGTAGCTAGTGGTTCCGTTGGTGTTTTGAATGGTGCTGACGATGTACGGAATACTCTGGCTGATGTTGATCTGAGCCTGCATATTGTTCGAAGTAAAGATCCGAGGGGTAGACAGCACCTGATACTTCGTGTTGGTCTGGAGCATGTTAAAGAAGGCAGACAGGTCGCCTCCGCTGAGAACATAGCTAAAGCCGGTAAGCGCAGGGCTTGCATTCTGGAGACCAAAGCCCTGGGTGCCGGTTCCAGAGACGCCTTTGTTGCCGAGAAGCTTGCTCTGTGCAAACGACCACTCTAAACCAAACTGGCTGCTCTTGTCCAACGTTGCTTCGACAATGACGGTCTGGATCATCACCTGTTCTGGAATCCGATCTAACTGATCCATGACGCTCTTAACAAGGTCCGCGTTGTCTGGAGAAGTCACGATGATCACAGAATTTGTGTTTGGATCCGCGATTGCGGTCACCTGCCCGGTGAGGTCGTGAACTCCAGTGATCTTTCCGCTGGCATCGTAACCCATCGATTGACCGTTCGCGGTGGTTGACGAACTGGAGGAAGAGCCAGACCGTGCCTGGCTACTCTGCTGCATACCGCCCCCAAAACCCTGGGTGACTCCCACCGATGTGAGCAAGTCTCCACTCTGAGCATTTGGGTCCTGCAATTTGATCGCCATGCCCTGGTCAGTCGGCGAATTTGCAGCTGGTGCCCCAGAGGTGGACTTCGTCGAGGAGGAGCTCGAGAAAGTGTTATTGGTGGGCGTGATCGTCGTGGTTCGGCTCGAAGAAGCACCTTGACGCTGCCCGTATGCCGCCGTCAGCAAGTTAGCGACAGTGTCTGCCCGAGCATTCTGAAGCTGGAACACAAAAGTCGTTGTTGTAAATGGCACCTTACGGTCCAGGTCTGCAACAACCTTATCCGCCAATTTGAGTTGGTCATCGTTGCCAGTAACAATCAGGGAGTTGGTGCGCGTGTCTGCAACGGCCACGGTTGTGGACTGAGATGTGCCTCCGCCCTGCCCGCCAAAAGGACCAAAACCGCCGCCCTGCTGAGTGGTTGTCGATCCGGTCGTGCCACGCCCCTTACTGGAATTGGCGGTGAGGACGTTCTGCATGACCGTCGCCAAATCCGTCGCGCTCGAATACATTAGCGCGTAGGTCTTCGAGTGAACTGCCTGCGTCTGCGGCTTATCAATCTGTTTGATCAAATCAGCCACTTGAGACTGTTGGGCGGCAGGAGCGTTTACGATGACTGAATTGCTGAACTCCTCATAGGAGGCTCTCACCGTTCCCGCGCCGACGTTAATCTGGATGGTTGGAGCGCCCCCCTGTCCATTGCCGAATCCGGGAAATCCTGCGCCGGGCCCGCCTCCAGGCCCTCCACCAGGTCCGCCAGGGATATTGCCTCCGGGGCCTCCTGCGTTACCTCCTGGAAATCCGAATCCATTGCCATTTCCACGTCCGCCGCCGTTGGCGGTTCCCGACTGAAACACCTCGTTGATGGCACGCGAAACTTGACTTGCGCTAGCGTATTGAAGCGGATAGAACTTCACTTGAGAACCTCCGCCGGGCCCATTTGCGCCTGCACCCGGACCACCACCGCCTGGAGGTCCGTTTTGACGCCCGGTTGCCTTCGGGATCGCCTTGATGACCAAAATTTGTCGTTGCCGACTGATCTGAAACCCGTGTAGCCGCAACACCGAGTCAAGGACATAAAACGCTTGAGTAAGACTGACGGGTTTGGAAGTTGTGACGGTGATGGGTCCCGTCAAGGTTGGGTCCTTTACCAAGGTGACTCCGGCCGCCTGCTCGATCATCGCGATCACGTTATCGACGTTCGCATTTCGAAAACTCAGCTTGATCCTAGTTTTGGGGTTGAGGGTTAGCTCCTCCCAAGGATCGCTCAGACTTCCGCTATCGAATACGCTGTCTGATTGCGCAAACGCCATGATGGGAAGGAAGATTGCCGCACAGGCAAGGCGCTTTAGGTTTGATCGGGTCTTTTGCATCTCGAACTCAACTGAGGATTGCGTCCGTCTAACGGCAAATCCTACAGGTCCATGGTGCAGGCGACTCATGAAGTCGTTATGAAGATCAGGAAAGGAACTATTAACCAGACCGAAAACTAATGATAGAAATCTGTCGAGTTACCCGGTAGAGTTTGCGTGAGCCTTGTGCAAGACCGTCCGAACCCCTCCCAGACACTTTCGAAAGAAACACCCGATTGGACAGCGTTTCCTATTGGAGTCGAATGTGCGTCCAGTGTTAGGGTTATAGGCGGGTTTCAGAGCCAAAGCATCCGTATTCAGGACCGGTTTGGGCGCGAAGTCACCACCGACTCCTCTCCATCCGGAATCGCAATGTTAGTTCCCAGAGGGAAGTATTCGCTGGCATGCGAAGTCGTCAATGGAGATCGCCTGAACGCACAAGAGATCGAGCTCCAGTTTTGGGAATTCAAAGATCCTATTCGGATCGGTCCGGTGCTCCTCGCGGCTACACGCGCCCTCATCCGACCCAACTCCACGGCACAGGTCGCCTGTGGAAAGCGAATTACTGCTCCAGAACCTGGGAGGCACACCGTTTACGGGGTCAAGCTTATCGCGGGTCCGTTTGAAGACCCACTTCCTGCTCAGATTGATCCAATGGAGATCACTTGGACCCAGGCTGGAACCGAGGGGTCCACTGCTCTGCGAGCCGCTTCCTCGTTTGTCATCTACCGTGGCCGACCCTTTGAGTGGACTGTGGGCCCAGATCTGGCTCACTCGATTTCGCCACGGGATGTGATAGTGAGTTCGCGAAGGATCCGCAACGGAGTTGAGTCGGCACTTCCGGAGTCTGCAATCAACTTTCGAGCTCAAGACAATGCCGGGGCTGGCGTGACGCTGATCGGGACGGCTCCATTTGACTCGCTGCCTCGTGACATGATTTCCGTCAAGGTGGAGATAATCAACCAACCCTCAGCCGGCTTTACCGAGCGGCTCTTTGTGGGAAATGAGCCGCCCTGCGTCGATTAGTGCTTTAAGGCAACTAGGGTGACCTGTTCCCAGACAAATTCGATCTTATCGCTCTGAACTTCAAGAAGAATCGATTCTTTCAGCGCCGGAGATGCCGCCAGGAACCGCTTGCGGATTTCATCGATTTCAGCCTGAGGAGTGCGGATTCGCTCGACCCAATCCATAAACTCCATTTTGAATTCGTCCGTGTATCTGCCCACAGCAAGATGCTCCACCAGGAGACCGGCCTTCTCAACCATGGCCCTCCACTCACTCGGGCGGTAGTTGCGAACGTGCGAGCTGTCCCGGAGCTTCTCGATTTCGTTGATTTCCCGGTCCAGTTCATCGTCTTCAGGGACAGTCGTGTCCACAATGACGACCTTCCCCCCGCGTCGGGCGACTCTGGCCATTTCATCGATAGCCTTCTGGATGTCGGCGTAGTGGTGAGGCGCGAGACGAACCGCAACAACATCAAAAGACTCATCCTCAAACGGCAGGTCTTCCGCCAACCCTTGAACGGCCTCAACGTTTGAGAGGCCGCGCTGTGCTGCTGTCTTAAGCGTTTGCGCCAGCATCGAGGGCGTGAGGTCGAAGGCAACAACCCTTGCAACATCGGGGGCAAAGGCGAGTGCAACATTTCCCGCACCCGTCGCAATATCGAGGACCTCAGCCGCGGCGCTCGGAGCCACAAGGCTGACAAGGCTGGAAAGTGCAGATTGATTGGCATGCCCGGGGCTCGTGGCGTACTTTTCGGCAACAGGTCCAAATTTTGCTGCGACCTGTTCGTGAATTTGCTTGGGGTCTACCATCCTTCCAGGCTACCGGGCATGTTCGGTTTCTCGCAGAACCTGTTCGAACGCCCGAAAGAACGCGTCCTGCTCTTCCACGCGTCCGACGGTAACGCGGATACACGTATCGAGCGGAGGGAGTCCCGGCTTGCGAATGAAGACTCCCAGAGAAAGCAAACGCTCCAGAATTGCCTCCGCCCTCGTTCTCGAGCCTATATCGACGGTTAGGAAATTGGTATGCGATGGCAGCGAGCGAAACCCCAACGCAGCGAATCGAACTGCCATTCGCTGCCTTCCCAGCTTCGTTTCATGCACGACGTGTTCAACGTGTTCGGGAGCATTCAGCGATGCAAGCGCACCCGCAAGAGCTACCGAATTCACCGCGAAGTGGAAGCGAATTTTATTGAGTCCCATGCAGTGATATGAGTGCGAGACAGCGTAGGCGATGCGGAGCCCAGCCATCCCATGAGCTTTGGAAAACGTGCGGACTCGAATAACCGACGGGCTCTCAACATCGAGTGGAAGCGCCGAAGGCGCAAATTCGACGTAGGCTTCGTCTAGCAGCAACAGGCAGCCACTTGGCAGGTTTTCAATCAGTTGTTGAATGACCCTTGGTTCCAGCCAGCTGCCGGATGGGTTGTCAGGATTGGCGACATAGATTAACTTTGCCTTGGATTCAGCGGCAGCGTTGAGAAGGCCGGAAACATCGACGGATTCATGGAGATAAGGAACCCGAAGGATGCGCGCTCCGCACCCGATCGCCCCATAGTCGAAAGTGGGGTAGGAGCCAAGAGTGGTCACCACCACATCATCCGGCTCCACAACCAAACGGCAAGCTTGGCCAAGGAGCTCGTCAATTCCGGCACCCAGGACAATATTTTCGGCTGGCACGGAAAGCAGCTCGGAAAGCCGTCTTCTCAACAGGACTCCTTCGGGGTCACCGTAGAACTGGGCTATTTCTGTTTTAGCCTGCATCGCAGCAACGGCTTGCGGCGACGGGCCAAACGGACTCTCGTTTGCTCCCAGCCGGAGTTCGATTTTGCTCCCTGAGCGTCGCTCAAGAGCTTCGGGGCCCACAAAGGGTGTGGCGGCGGTCAATCCATCTACGACCCTGGTGTGGCGGATTCCCATGTGTAGCGAGTGTATCGCCAACCCCCCATCTCATGAAATGTTAAGTTCTTGTTGGCTCCATTCACTCGGGAACATTCCCACGGATCGCACAGCCAAAACGATCCGTAGAACAATGTTAGGCGCGGTGCGCCTGGGAGCAAAAAACATGAACGTATTTCTTACCGATGGCGAAGTAGACGGATTTTCAGACGTGACTTCGGAAGGATCCAGCACAGAAGTCGGTAGCCCAGATCCAGGAACCGCAGAGGATGCCTTGAAGCCGCTCAGCCCAGAAGAGTACGCAAAGCTTCAGAAAGAAGCCAAAGAAAACGAATAGATCCCTATTGGGACTCTAAAACGGCGAGCGTGTGTCTCACGCTCGCCCCATCCATCCACAGGACCAGTGACGCGGCACTTTTCCCTGAGGTCGAAAGCTCCTTTCGCAGCTTATCGACGTCAGCCTTGGCACCACGCTGCTTCACCTCAGCAACGCGCACATCAAGTTCCGAAAGAGCGCGCCGGGTTGTCTTCAGATCAGCTTTTCCAGAATAGAGCACCCTGTAGGTACGGAGCCATGGAGAAAATATAGCGACTTCACCGGTGAGATATCCCGATGCGGTGCCAAGCGGTGATAGGTCGAACCTGGCACAGAGGGTTCCAATAGCATGCGCTCTGACCGCTGCAGGATCCACGTCAAAAAGGTATTGGCCTGGTGTATGCACCTCTACGGGCGGGAACGCGTCAGGAATCGCTTCCCCGGACTCCACATGAATGGCAAACCGTCCCGGTTTTGCTTCCATCCCCATGATGGCCAAAACCTCGCGACACTCGCGATCATATGAAATGAACTCCAATCTTGGGGCCAGGTCCTCAAGGAAACTGTCGCTCAGCAACGGACTTAGCTTGATCACGCCCAGTTTGAGGTCCCTCATGTTTGCCGCTAGGGTCGTCGGGTTCGGACTGAACTCCTCCGGGTTCAGGGTCCGGCGAGACTCCACACGGCGAGCGGGATCGGCAAAAGCAAATTCGGTACCCCAAGGTTTCTCAAGGCAATCCTGAACCTTTACTTCAGCCTCCAAGTTCTGGGAATTGAGATTAAACCGAGCCATTTCCGCGCGTTCCGCATCCAGCTCGAACCCAACCGCTGGGCCCCGACGCGCTAAAGCGAGTAGATCCGCGCCAATTCCAGCGGTGCAGTCGACAACAAGCTGATCTACAGGAAAAAGTCTTGCGTGGTAGGAGGCGACCGCTTCGTGGGTGGACTGTTCGAGCGCTTCTCTGCCAAAGAGCATGGAGTCCGCTTGGCTGAACTTCACCTTCGCACGCAGCCGAAGCTCCCACTGTCCAAATGCCCAGGCTGCAGCTTCTTGAGTCGTAGCGCCAGCCACCTTTGCCAACTCTTTGGGAGTGGCGGGCTTCCCTTTCGCTAGGTCCAGCGCTTTCAGTCTCAGTTCATCCACTCCACCAGAGTATCCCTAAATGAGAAACGGGAGCCTCAGCCTTATGGCTGGGCTCCCGCGCTCCTGGCTGATTGCTTCCTAGTGAGAAGCGCCCAGTTCCTTGACGAGTTCTCCAACGAAGTGCTTCGCATCACCGAACAGCATCAGAGTGTTGTCCATGGTGTACAGCTCGTTGTCGATTCCGGCGAAGCCGCTGGACATGGATCGCTTGATGACCATGACCGTTCTCGCTCGATAGACGTCGAGGATCGGCATACCGTAGATGGGGCTCGTTGGGTCATTCTTTGCCGCAGGGTTAGTGACGTCGTTGGCGCCAATGACGAGGGCAACGTCTGTCTGCGGGAAATCGCCATTGATGCCATCCATTTCAATGAGCTTGTCGTAAGGAATGTCGGCTTCGGCGAGCAGAACGTTCATGTGGCCCGGCATTCGACCCGCAACCGGGTGGATGGCGAACTGAACGTTGATGCCCTTCTTTGTAAGCGCATCGTACAGCTCTCGCACTTTGTGCTGAGCCTGGGCGACTGCCATTCCGTAACCAGGAACGATGACCACCGAAGAGGCGGAACCAAGAATGGATGCCGCTTCTTCAGCGCTGGCAGATCGAATTGGCTTCACTTCGCCCGCAGCCTTTGCGGCCGTGGGTGCACCGAACGCTCCAAAGAGCACGTTGGTGAAGCTGCGATTCATCGCCTTGCACATGATGATGCTGAGGATGAGACCGCTGGACCCGTCTAGGGCGCCAGCAATGATCAGCATCGGGCTGTTGAGCACGAATCCCATTGCGCAGGCGCTGAGGCCGGCGTAAGAGTTCAGGAGCGAAATGACCGTAGGCATGTCCGCTCCGCCAATTGGGATGACCAGAAGGACACCGAAGAGGAGGGAAAGACCGCCAAAGATCAGATAAAGGAACGAGAGCTGCGGGTTGATGACCACGCCGACGGCGCATCCCACTGCAATCAGGAACAGGACGCCGTTGATTGCGTTCTGGCCCGAGTAGGTAATCGGCTTGCCAGAGATCTTCTCGGCAAGTTTGCCAAAGGCGATGAGCGATCCGGTGAAGGTGATGAAGCCAAGAAGAACTTCAAACGCGATGATCGCGACGGTGAGGCCTCCCGGTCCGCCCTTAGGCAGCGCCAGGAAGTATTCAGAGGTTCCCACAAGGCCGGCCGCGAGACCACCAAAGGCATGGGAGAGAGCCGTTCTTTGAGGAACCGCCGTCATGGCAACGCGAGAGATTGGGTAGCCGATGATGGTTCCCAGGGCAAGCGCGCCGATGATGTAGCCGTATGCGGGTTGGCGACCCTCAAGTGAAGGATCAGTTGCCAGCGCCATAATTGTGCCGAGAATGGCCAGACCCATTCCGACTTCTCCAGCCCAAACGCCCATTCGGGCGGTCTTGGGGTGGTTCATCCACTTCAGGGACATGACGAACAGTCCAGAAGCGATGAGATAGCCGAAGTCGGTTAAGGCGTGATTTCCAAGGTCAACGCCTCCGGTGCTTACTGCCGCCACGAGGAATACTGGAAGGAAGTAGCCGTTCGCCGCGCCAGGCTTGCGCGTCTTGAACATCTTCAGCATTCGGTCCGTGATGAGGAAGCCAGAAACCACGTTGGTTGTGGATGCAACAACTGCAATCGCTCCAAGCGTGATACTCAGACTCGTCTCAGCTCGCCCCAGAATCGTGAGCGAACCCACGAGCGAAATCGCTGAGATCGCATTGGTCAGCGACATCAGCGGCGTGTGGAGAAGCGGTGAAACGCGGCGGATTACCTCAAGGCCCAGGAACGTTGCCAAGAGGAAGATGAACAGGTTGGAAATAAGGTTGCCCATTAGCTTGCGCTCCCCAGTCCGAGCTTCTCTCGAACCGCTGGGTGGACAATCTCTCCGCCCTTCGCGACCATCGACCCTGTGACAATTGGGTCTTCCATGTTCATTTCAATCGCTCCGTCCTTCACCATGTTCAGCACAAACGTCACCACGTTCTTGCTGAACAGCAGGCTGGCGTGAGTTGCCAGTTTCGAGGAGAGGTTGAGTGGCCCGAGGATCTTGACTCCGTTGTGGATGATCGTTTCGCCTGGCTGAGTCAGTTCGCAGTTTCCACCGCGTTCCGCCGCCAAGTCCACGATGACCGAACCAGGATGCATCCTCTCTGCCATTGCCTGTGTGACCAGGATGGGAGCCTTCATGCCGGGAACAAGGGCGGTTGTTACGACCATGTCCATTTCAGACAGAACGTCTCCAAGGAGCTGTCTCTGTCTGGCGTAAAACTCTTCGCCCATCGCCTTGGCGTATCCGCCTGACGTCTGAGAGTCACCTGCGTCGATTGGAAGCTCCACAAATCGAGCTCCAAGACTTTCAATCTGCTCTTTAACAGCAGAACGGACGTCGTAAGCGCTTACCACCGCACCCAGACGTCTTGCAGTGGCGATAGCCTGTAGACCGGCAACGCCTGCGCCGAGAATGAGGATCTTGGCGGGAGGCAGCGTGCCTGCGGCCGTAGTCATCATCGGCAGAATTTTTGTGAGTTCCGTCGCACCCAGCAGGACGCCGAGGTAGCCCGCAAGATTGGACTGCGAGGATAGGACGTCCATCGCTTGAGCGCGAGTGGTCCTGGGAATCAAATCCAGCGAAAAGATAGTGGCGCCGGACGCGGCGGGAACTTCTGCTGGGGCGGACAGTGGGTCGTAAATTGCGACCGAGACCTGACCTGATCGAAGGCTTACTTTGGGGGGCCTAACGCCAACGAGGACATCCGCCCTCTTAACGATGTCAGCTGCCGAAGCAATTTCTGCTCCTGCATCCTGATAGGCACTATCCGAATACCCGGATTCAACTCCGGCACCCTGTTCAATGACGATTTCAACTTTTGCCTTTTTAAAGGCGGCGACTCCGGCGGGCACTAGGGCCACCCGCCGCTCACCTAACGCTTCTTCGCGCAACAATCCGACGAGCACAGCGACATCTCCTTCCCTGAGCGGTATTAGACCTCCCCAGTATAGGCCAAGGATTTCGGCGCCTTTCCCGGTAAATTGTCATTGGTTACGCGGACATAACTGCACTGTTCTCCTTTTTCTAGGGCAGCACTGAACTGACCCAAAACCGGGCCGTTAGGGGTGCCAACGGTATAATTGAGCTTCCCGGAGCAACGAATGAGCACAGTTTTGAATTCAAATAGCGGCGCCGCGCTGAAGACCTGGAGAGAAAAGGTCGGTCTTGCTGAGATGCTGAAGGGCGGCGTCATCATGGATGTCGTCAATACCGACCAGGCAAAGATTGCCGAGGACGCCGGCGCTGTTGCAGTGATGGCACTCGAAAGAGTCCCAGCCGATATTCGCCGAGACGGCGGCGTTTCGCGGATGAGCGATCCGGAAATGATCCTCGCAATTAAGAGCGTCGTCTCGATTCCAGTCATGGCAAAGTGCCGAATCGGACACTTCGTCGAAGCAGCGATTCTTCAGGCGCTCGAAGTCGACTTCATCGACGAGAGCGAGGTGCTGACACCTGCTGACGAAGAGAATCATGTGGACAAGCATCCGTTCACCATTCCGTTCGTCTGCGGAGCCCGCAACCTCGGAGAGGCATTGCGCCGCTGCGCAGAAGGTGCGGCAATGATTCGAACAAAGGGCGAAGCGGGAACAGGAGACGTCGTCGAGGCTGTTCGCCATATGCGAACGATCATGCGTGAGATTCGCCAAGTTCAAAATGCCCGCGAAGATGAGCTGTACGTGCTGGCGAAGGAGCATCAGGCAAGCATCGAACTGATTCGGGAAGTCAAGGAGCGAGGAAAGCTCCCCGTCCCCAATTTTTCTGCCGGCGGCATCGCAACTCCTGCAGATGCTGCGATGATGATGAAGCTAGGTGCTGAAACTGTCTTCGTTGGCTCTGGAATCTTCAAGTCAAGCGAACCGGAGCGACGAGCCAAAGCTATCGTCGAATCGGTGCTGTTCTACAAGGATGCGAAGAAGCTTGCAGAGATAAGCGCTGGCCTCGGCGAACCGATGGTCGGCATCAATGTAGGCGCACTTAGCCAGAAGGAACTCATGGCAACTCGCGGCTGGTAGTCGCGAGTTTCAAACTTCAAGCATCCAAATCCGGGCATCCGTACGGACAATAGAAGTCAATGATCCGATTCGGTTCGATGAGCTTCGTGCTGATGCTCGGCGCCATTCAAGGAGGCGTTGTTGCGGCAGGTCTTCTGCGCAAGAACGTCAACCGAAGACCAAACAGACTTCTGGCCGCTCTCGTGCTTGTATTGGCGCTTAAACTCGTGCCTTACATTATTGGCTACGCAGGCTTCTATAACGCGTACCCCTGGTTGGATTTGGCCCCTTTCGATATGGGGCTCGCCACAGGGCCGTTGCTGTATCTTTATATCTGCAGCATCACTCTTCCGGACGCAGCTCCGAGATGGAAGCTGCATCTGGTGCCCCCAATCGCTCAATTCGCGATCTATTGTGTCCTGTTCGCCCAACCGCTTAAGTTCAAACAGTGGTTTGAGACGCACATCGGCACGGCGTTCAATACCTGCGAAACAGTGTTGGTCGTCCTTTCGCTTTCAACCTACACATATTTGACATGGCGCAGGTATCTGCAATACGAGGTCTGGCTGAAGAATCAATTTGGCGACCCTGATGCACACCGGCTCAGGTACCTGCGCACCGTCCTTGTACCGCTCTCTGCCACCCTGCTGGCTTTTGTCGGGGCAAAGGTTTGGGGCCTTTGCTTCCGTGAGCTCAATTACTTTCAGATGTTTCCGTTTTACGTGATGCTCACGCTGACGGTTTACGCATTTGGGTTCACAGCCTTTCAATTCGCCGAGATTCACTTTCCCGTGGTGCTAGACCCACTGCCGACAAAAGAGATCGATTGGCGAGCCGCAGCTGACGAATACGGCAGAGAATTGGCAGAGTTGAGCTTTTGGCGTGACCCTCAGCTCTCCATTTCGTTGGCGGCGAAGGCGCTTAATACTTCGGAAACACGTCTCTCAAAGGCGATCAATCAGGGATACGAAATCACCTTTGCCGAATGGATCAACCGCCACCGTATCACTGAAGTTGCAAGGCGACTTAGCGACCCAGCCGAAGATCTATCTATTCAAGAGCTTGCCCTTGAGTGTGGATTTAACTCTAAGGCAAGCTTTAATCGATGGTTTCGCATTGTCATCGGGAGCACGCCGACCCAGTATCGAGATAGTGCCCGAATAGGTGCAGCCAATAACGCCGACATACCGCTCCCCGGCAACCAGGAGAGCGCGTCTTAAGGACGGGAAACTCGATTGAACCGATACTCATGACGGAAGGCAAAGGGTTGACCGGCCAGTCTGCTTTCCCTCAGGATCTCCAGCTTGTCAGGCTCAATCTTTAGCGTCTGACGGATCTCAACCGCAGATCCATTTTCAGTGCCCCTCCCTGAAAGGACGATCGAGTTCTTTCCTTTCGAATTCCAAGCAACGGGAGGGCTAAAGGAGTACATGTCGTTCGGCTTGCCGGTCGAATCGAACACGGTGTACTTCCCGGAAGCAGCGTCAACCGTGACTTCGTCTCGGTCCTGGACCACTTTCGTGGGTCCATCGTCGTAGACGTACCGCAGCACCAGCCGTCCGGAGGATTTATCGCGGAATATCCTCAAGAGGGTCCCGAGCCTTTCCCGAGAGTTGTCCGAGAAGTCCCGATACTCCAGGGTTCCGACCCAACTGCCGATCATGAGGCTCTCAATATCGAGTGGAGCCCGTTCAAGGAGCGTGGAAGCTACGAGAAGGCTACAAATCATAGCGACCTCCCAATGGGAGCGACGATTGGAGGTGCAAGAACCCGAATGTCATCCCTTGGTTTTGGGCGATTCAAGGCCGAACGGGAGTGTCAATTTCCACGTTTTAGCCTGATTGCCTAATTTTGAGACGTTGGCTTCGGAAAGGAGAACGTAATGTCGTAGCCCTCATAGAAGGAATTCTTCGGACGGGGTTTTCCGCCATTGTCTTTCTCATCTCGTCCAACGCTGTAAACAATGAAGCCATCCTTCTGAGCGCGAATCTTGAGCGGCTTTTCAGTAAAGGGATCTATCCAGTAGGACTGGCTGCCTGGGGTTAACGCAACCGCCTTACCCTTCTGGTTTCTTAGGTCCAGTAAGTCGATTGCGGCGAGAAGGACGTGACGCTTGGCCTCACTTTCCCCTAAGCTCATCGGGATGCCCTCGAAAACCGGTGCCAGTAATTCGGTGAGAGTGTAGGTCCAATCGGCTCTGCTGTTTCGATCCAAGTCGATCTGAACCTTTATGAGGGCCTTGTGCATCTGTAGAACAGAGCGGCGACTGTGAACGACCTGCTCATACATATTCCGAAACGTTTGGACGTACCTCAGCTCAAACACCGCGCCGATGGGTCCGAACTGGGCGAGCGACACCATTCGCCCCTTTCGCTCTGTTCCGAAAGCATCTCCCGGCAGTTTCGAACTTCTCACCTGATCGATCGTGATGAGGGACATCACGAACTCAGACTGCAGGGCAGGCGCCAAGTCCGGAATACCTCCAAGGTCCTCCAGAACATGGCGTGCGGAACCGAGGACATCTTGCCGTGTTGGATTGGCCAGAATAAATGTCGTCACCGTGTCGCAAACCAGGTTGCGGGTCGAGGACCCAATCAGGAGGCCGATCACCGAAGGGTCTTGGGTCACCAGCCTGGATACCTTGGCGGCGAGGTCGAGGGTTGCGATTGCCTGTTGTTGCTTGCCCTCCTGAAGCTCATACCGGGACCGAATGACCAGCAGAGCCACGCCGGCTCGCTCCTGCTCGAGTTCGGGAAATTCTGTTGCTGCTCCTCGATGATAGTTGAGCTCAAAGTCCACTCGAGGTCTTTCAACCGCAGCGGAGAGAAGACTAAAGATTTCTCGCTGTTCTGAGACTGCAGGGCCTACCCTCTCGATGTCTGCAGGCTTTAGGGATCCGACTTGCTGAAAGCTTCCGGTCACTTTCAGGACGGCTTTGCCTTCATCTGTGGCCTTCCACTTCTTAATCGCGGAGAAAGCCTGCTTGAGCAAGGGACCGGCATTCGCGGCCGGTGGCACGCCGATGTGCACTTTAAGATCCTCGGGTGTTGTAGGGATGCCGTCACGTTCGGCGAGAACGAGCTCTTGAGCGAGCAAATCCGGCGCCATGGAGAGCAAAGAACTCTTCCAGAATACAAAGAGGACCAATCCCAACGCGGCGACGATGGCAATCAGCCAGCGCAGAACCCTTTTCCTGCGATTAATCACAACCGTCATGCTGATGCCCTGACACCTCTAAGACGATAGAAGGTTCTCTAAGCGGTGTTGGAAAGCTTTCTGCGTGCGTAGTTGGCGCTTCGCTCAACCCAGAACATGAACGCTTCGAGGTTGTCCAGCACCTCTCTAGGCATCCGAACATACTCGCGCATCGGCTCAGCGTCTTTGTCTGGTCGCATGGGTCCTGCACCGGGAAGGTTCATTGCCTCTTCGAGATCTTCTGGACAGAGTTTTAATCCAATATCCTCGCCGACCAGGAAGGCGAACATCTTCTCGCCCGTATAGACACCCATGCCTCCGAACATCCTGCGTGCGCGGACGTCATAGGCTTCTGCAGCTCGCATCATCTGCTCATAGCGAAGTGGACGATAGACCATGTGATTCCTGTGCCACTCCTCGAGAAATCTGCAGCTCCGGCTAGGCCACGTCGAATGTTGCCCGCCTATACAGATTCTACCACTTCGCAGGTTTTTTGGGAACCTGGTTCAGTTCCAACCGCGAAAGGATGCATCGTGGTTGCCAACCAGGGGAGGTTCCTGGTCAACGAGGATTCGCTTGATGCGACTTACAGGAATGCAGCCAAACTCTCTGGAGTCGTAAGAGACCACCTGGTTGTCTCCAAGAACGTATGCCATCCCTTGAGGCACCACGTACTTTCTGAACTTCATTTGCTTGGTTGTAGAGTGCGCCAGAGGGTGAACGTACAGCATGTCAGTCCATTGACCGCCAATGTTCACCTGCTGAATTTTGTCTCCGCCAAGATAGCCAATGCGCTTGATGATCGGGCCGGTTGGCATATTGATCTCAACAACCTGTCCCCGTCGAAGCTCGTTCGCTGCAACTGGCTCCGTCCACTCCACGGAATGACTCTGATAAGTGGGTTCCATGGATCTTCCAACGACCACGAGAGGCCGATACGGCTGCACGTACAGAATTGTGGCAGCAATTCCGAATCCTCCAAGTTTGAGGACGTTCGCCAGAGTCGGTCTAAAGATCATTTCCTGTCTCCCATTGTTAAGAAAATGTTTTTACTTAACAGTTATATCTATTGACGGGTTTTGTTGATCTCTTAATTCCCCCTGACGTGAAATCGGTACAAAGTCCCTGCGATTCCTTGCAGACATCACAGGTCCACTTAAAGTGCGCATTCGCGATGGATGGCAATGGCGGTAACTTATCCGAATGGAAAACCGCCGATTGGTGGTCATTGATGGGTTCTCCCTGCTGTACCGAGCGTTCTTTGCGACGCGCTACCTGAGCACAGCAGACGGCCGGCCCACGAACGCGCTCTTTGGGTTCACCTCCATGCTGTTCACGCTGCTGGAAAAGGTGCGTCCTAACGCAATCGTCGTGGCACTGGATGCCCCCGGCAAAACGTTTCGACACGCCGAATATTCCGGATACAAAGCGACCAGGAAAGAGACTCAGGATGAGTTGAAGGTCCAACTCAAGGATGCTCGGGAATTTATCCGAGCGCTCGGCATTCCTTCGATCGAATTGACTGGCTTCGAAGCAGATGACGTGGTTGGCACCATCAGCAAGCTCGCGGAGCAGAACGGCTACTACACCACCATCGTCACCGGAGACCTAGACTCACTCCAACTGGTGGATGAGTTCGTCTCTGTTCTAACAATGAAGCAGGGCGTCTCTGAGACCGTTACCTACGGTCCCAAAGAAGTTGTGGAACGCTACGGATTTGGCCCCGAGCACATCACCGACATGAAGGCGCTGAAGGGAGACACCAGCGACAACATCCCGGGCGTTCCCGGCATCGGCGATAAGGGTGCCGCCGACCTCATTCTCAAATTCGGGTCGGTCGAAAACCTTCTTGAGAAATTCGACGAAGTTGAGCCCAAGTACCGGAAGAAGATTGAAGGCAACGTCGACCAGATGCTACAGAGCAAGCATCTCGCGACCATCGTCCGAGACGTGCCGATCAGCTACGACTTCCAGCCGTTCGTGCTCACACAGACCCAGCTTGACGCCACGATTGCCATGCTGGAGAGTTTCGAGTTCCGGTCACACGCTCGCCGCGCCGTCTCGGTCTTTGGTCCGTATCTTGAGGGCTCTGAATCGGGCTCAGAAGAGGCAACTGTCGAGGTCGTCGAGGATCGACTCGAAATCCAACTGGAGGAATCGGACGACTACGCTGCCCTGTCAGCCTTCGTTCAAGAAGGCCCGTATGCTCTCTTTCTGCCACCAATCGCCACTCGGACTGACTTATTTGAGGAAGCGGATCGCAAGGCCCACGTTGCCGTAGGGTCGCGGGTCTTTGAGGTCCCCGAAGCCCATGCACTCAGGTTGCTCGAGTCTCGGCCCGAGTCCGCCATTCTGCATGATGCCAAGCCCGTCTATCGCCGGCTCGGAAAGCGGTTGGGCACGCCCGGGTTTGACACGCTGCTGGCAGCCTACGTGCTGCGCTCAGAGCGCACGACTTATGCTCTCCGGGATCTGGTTCAGGGCTATTTGGACGTTGCTCCTCCCGCAAATGCCGCTGAAATGGCTTCGGCTCTCTTCCTGCTGGAAGGCACGTTGAAGGATCGGCTGGAAAAGGAGTCGCAGATCAGTGTTCTGCGAGACATTGAACTGCCTCTGATTCCAATCCTCGCCGGAATGGAAAACCTGGGCGTGAGAACGGACCGAACGCAGCTGCGTGAGTTCAGCAAAACGCTGGAAGTCTCGATCCAGCAGACCACTCAGCTCATTTATGAACTCGCGGGGCAATCCTTCACGATTGGATCACCCAAGCAGCTCGGTGAAATCCTGTTCGAGAAGCTCCAGATTCCGGGAGCGCAAAAGACTAAGACCGGCTACGCCACCGGTGTGGAAGTGCTGAGCCTGATCGCACCGGAGTATCAAATTGCTCAAGAGGTTCTCAACTGGCGAGAGCTCACCAAGCTGAAGTCGACTTACGCAGACTCACTGGAGAAGCTGATTCAGGATGATGGGCGAATCCATACGACCTACAATCAGGCAGTGGCGGCAACGGGAAGGCTGTCCTCAAACGACCCGAACCTTCAAAATATCCCGATCCGCACCGAATTGGGCAGAGGCATTCGCAAGGCGTTTGTTGCAACAGACGGTTACGAATTCGCTTCTCTCGACTATTCACAGATTGAACTGAGAGTCCTCGCCCACCTTTGCGGGGAGCCAGCCCTTGTGGATGCTTTCCAGCGTCGTGTCGACGTGCACACCGTCACCGCCCAGCAGATGTTTGGACTCGGCGAGGGGCAGGCGACCAAGGAGCAGCGGCGAATGGCAAAGAT
The DNA here is from genome assembly GCA_903927025.1 of uncultured Armatimonadota bacterium. GTDB lineage: Bacteria > Armatimonadota > Fimbriimonadia > Fimbriimonadales > Fimbriimonadaceae > Fimbriimonas. The sequence continues at coordinate 90,575 of CAIYLG010000052.1, read as the reverse complement.
GCTCAACTATGCGGTGCTTTACGGCGTCAGCGAATATGGACTCGCTCAACAGCTAGGCGGCGGATTCAGCATCTCTGAAGCCAAAGAGCTGATTCGCCTCTACAACGAGCGATTCCCAACCGTCTCAGACTTCACCAAGAGCATCGTCAGCGAAGCTAAGAGCAAAGGCTTCACTACCACGATGTGCGGCAGGCGACGCTACTTCCCAGACATCCACGCCCCGAAGATCATGGAGCGAAAATATGCCGAGCGCCAAGCGATGAATGCCCCGATTCAGGGAACGGCCGCAGACATGCTCAAGATTGCGATGATCCACGTTGACCGACACATTCAGGGAACCTCAACCCGGATGCTGCTGAACGTACACGACGAACTCGTGTTCGAGATGAGGCCCAACGACCGGGAGGGTCTCGAAAAGATCCGCCACGACATGGAGGCTGCCCTCCCTCTTCACGTACCGGTTGAAGTGGATGCCAAGGTAGGGCCGGATTGGAATGAGATGACGCCGATCGCCTAGTCGATCGGGTCTCCCCATTCATCAACCGTCTTCGGCTCTTTGCGCTTCCATTTGGCCCTTCCGGACAGGGTGAGAACCGAAATGAGCAGGGCGATCACCGTCACTGCTGCGGCTACACTCACCACGTTTTGGATCACGATGCTTCGCTTGCCTGTAAGAGGGTCAACGTGAATGCATCCGAAGAAGATGTCGGCAGACTTGAGCCCCAGCTGGCCCTTCGCCGCGATCTCAAGGTTGCCCTCAATCTTTTCTGGTGTGTACTGGGCACCAAGGATATAGCTGGACACAATTCCGGTTGGGGTTAAGAACATCAGCCCGGCAGGGTGGTTGATGATGTCTTTTGAAGCGTCCCAGGTGTAGTAGAAGCCAATCTTGTTCGTGACAAGCCGAATCTGGTCGATCGATCCCGTCAGGAAGTGCCATCCAGCTTCTGTGTCCTTGAGGGAATCTGAGGTCGCAATCGTCTGCTTGAGCTTGGCCAAGGCGAGATCTGGGGTTTCTACAGGATCTATCCCCACCACGATCACGTCAAAGTCGCGACCAACCTTCTTTGCGGTCATCTTCTCAAGCGTTCCGACAAGATTGGCCAGTTCCACCCCACACACGCCGGTACAGCGGTAAAAGATGGCGAGCATGAGCGCCGGTTTTCCGTGGAGGAGCTTGCCGATGGTGACAGTTGATCCGCCCTGATCCTTAAACTGTGCCTCAGCAGGGACCTGGTTTCCAATTCGCTGGATGATCTTGACGCTCGACACATCCAGATTCAGGGGTGCCACCGCAACCGGCTGCTGGAATCCAGCCTGACCGCGGGCCAGGAAGGATGACAACATCGCAACGGCGAAGAGGAGCGGACGAATGCGCAAAGAGCTTGACGTCACGTCCTATTTTACGCCTTCGGCGAGGGTGCAGTCCGCGGAGGGGGCGGACCAAGTTTAGGACGACTTCGATCGAAGAGCCACTTAGCCTCCCTTCTGGCGGCCTTCATCAGTCCCCGAGAAACTGACCCTGCCGGTGTGCCGTCGCTGAACGCGGCGGCGATGGCGTAAAGACTTCGAAGAGAAAAGCTAGGCTCCTTGGAGATCACGCAGATGGGCTCCCAGTATTCGGGGCGGAATTTAAGCTTGAATCGGTCGAGTCCATCAAAGTTATAGAATCGACGCCCATGAGCGCGAACCCAGGAGAGCGTAAGCCTCAGCCACTTTGGATTGCTGTCGCCGGTCGGAAGGCCGTGTCGAGACAAGGGAATGATCCCCATCGTGACGTACTCGGCGCCCGTGACGGCAATGGCTCGGATAGCAGTATCCATAAGGATTTCTACCGTTCCATTGGGGGCCTTCAGGGAGCGAGGAAACTGCTCTGTGAGCCACCCCGCACGCTGGGGGATTGGAGAGAGAACCAAGAACCCGACAACTTCTCCGCGCTGGAGCGCGACAAAGATTCTCCTCTCTTCTAAGCACTCAAGAGTTTCTGGCTCAACCAAAAAGTGCATGGGCGGAAGACCGCGAGTCGTCAGCCACTCGTGCAGGCAAGTCCTTAGTTGAGGATTGTTCATCGCTCGATCACAGGCCCACTCTTCAACTTCAACTCCTTTATGAAGGGCACGACTGCGTTGGGCGCGCAAGTTCTTGTCCGCATCAAAGATTCCGGGCCAATGCTGTGGATTCCAACTCGGCTGAGCTCCAAGGGTAACGGTGGTGTACCCAGGCGCAGATTCGAGCAGGCGCTGGATACGGCTTTCGGCACCAAAGTAGCAAACGCGCTGGCCCGCTGAAGCAGCGTCCAATTCCCACTCACGAATCACGCCTGGAAGCTCAGATTCGGCGCAAACCGGCGCACCTGCCACCACCCGAACACCTTTTCGCAGGACGTAGCCGATGACGGCTTGGCCATCGGAGGAAAACCAAAGGCTGATACCCGGATTAAGAATTTGAAAGCAGGTGCTGTTCCATCCAAACCGGAGAAGGAGATTTCGGGCTCGATGCTGAAGTTCATTTGACATCTAATGCCTGCTCCAAGTAATTATTCCTGCAATCTGAGCCAATGCTGTTTCGTACGAACTGCTGCAGGCGATTGAAAGCACTATGGCCAACATCCTTGGCATCCATCACGTCTCTGCCATTTGCGGCCCCCCACAGGAGAATGTCGATTTCTACACAGGGGTGCTCGGGCTTCGCCTTGTCAAACTCACCGTAAACTACGACGACCCAAGCGCCTACCATTTCTATTACGGCGACTACCTGGGCACACCTGGCACGCTTCTTACATTCTTCCCCTATCCAGAAGGTCACCCTGGACGCCCTGGATCGGGCCAGGCGACTCTCATTTCCCTGGGGGTCCCGTCCGACGCGATCGCCTATTGGGCGGACCGATTTAAGCGTCGAGATGTCGACTTCGATCGCCCCGTGAGCAGAGACGGGCTGGAAAGTATTCGGTTTCGTGCTCCAGACGGACTGCAGCTCGAACTGGTGACGTCCACTCGCTCTGCCGCTCCGGCTCCGCTATTGGAGGGCCCCATTCCTTGGGCAAAAGCCATTGTGGGGATGGAGTCCATTACCCTCACCGAGCGGGAGCCAGGCCCGACGCGCGCCATCCTGGAGAATATTCTTGGCTTCAAGCTTATCTCAGAGAGTGAAAATCGTCTCGACTTCGCGGTTGAGGGAGGCGGATCTGGGAAGACCCTCTCACTCAGCATCGATCCGGATGGGCCGGTTGGAAGGCAGGGCCGTGGCGCTGTTCACCACATCGCGCTCCGCGCCACGGATGAAGCAGGTCAAATTGAAGATCGGATTCAAGTTGTCAATCAGGGCCTTCACGCCAGCACGATCCTAGATCGCTCCTACTTCCGGTCGGTTTACTTCAGGGAGCCGGGAGGAGTTTTGTTGGAGCTTGCTACAGATACGCCCGGATTTACCGTAGATGAGCCAGTGGAACGGCTCGGAATGTCGCTGATGCTCCCGGAGCGATTGGAGGAGTACCGAGTCCAGATACAACGAGCGTTGGAGCCGTTGCGACTTCCCAAAGTGAATCGATGAGCACTGCTTCTGATTTTGTCTTCCGCTATGCACCCCCCAAGCCCGGGTCTTCCCGAATTCTCGTCCTCCTCCATGGCACGGGCGGAGATGAAGCCAGCCTGGTCCCTTTTGCCGAGCTGATCGACCCTCTCGCCGGTTATCTCTCCGTTCGAGGCAAAGTCTTGGAGCACGGCGCGCCGAGGTTCTTTCGCAGGCTTGCAGAGGGGGTCTTTGACCTTGAAGACCTTCACTTTAGGACCGCAGAGCTTGAGGCCTTTCTTGCCGCAAAGACGGCTGAGCACGGATGGTCTCCTGACCAGTTAGTGGCGTTGGGGTACTCAAACGGAGCGAACATCGCCAGCAGCCTGCTCCTTTCTGGCAGCAAAACAGTGGGCGGAGCGATCCTCCTGCGCGGCATGATTCCGTTTGAACCCGTGGATCGTGTGGACCTGACCGGAAAATCGGTGTTCCTATCGTCAGGCAAGTTCGACCCGATTGTCCCTGTCGAGCAACCTAAGCACCTCGCCGAACTCTTCTCGGAACGCGGCGCCGCGGTGACGCTGGAATGGCAGGAATTGGGCCACAACCTCGGTCGACCCGAGTTGACCAGCGTCGCCACCTGGCTTGGTGCGTTGGATTAACACGCGCAGGAGTGTCAGGGTTGACCATCGACCGATCAGTGGGGAGACTCCACTCTCATTGCAAGTCGCAGAACAAACACTCAATCTGCCGGCGGGGGAGGAGGAATTGCCGGCGAACCAGAAGCCTGCCCGTTTGCCTTGGCGTTGGATTCGAATTTCTGGATCACGCTCATCACATCGTCAAAAGCGGCTCCCCAAAGCGTGTCTCGAAGATTCTTAGGAAGATCGACATAGGGCATGGGATCGGAATCGCTGGTGCCATAACCCCTTGACTGCGCACGGATGAAAAGCCTGCGAGGCATTGCAATGGTTAAAGTCGTATCGTCAGCGTGACCGATCCTAAACAGCCTTTTCGAAAGAGATGCTTCGTACTGGTCACGTGTACTTGCGGGCTCGGGGTGGGCGCCTCTAAACTTCATTTGAATCCGCTTGAACAATACAGGCTTACCATCATCTCCAAAAAGGGGCGCCCACATCGTCGCCTTCTCGTTCGCCTGGGGCCAGTCCTGGATGATTTGGGTGTTTAGAGCCCGGATCGAAATCGGCGATTGTGAAATTTGCGATTCCGTATATGCTTCGCAGGGATGCTGGTAGATGTCCGGAAAGGGTCCTTGGCCCTCCGGAATCACGCCATATTCCTGATAGAGCACATCCTTTAGCTCGGCCGTTGCGCCAAGTCGATCTGCTGACAAAGTTCGCCCAGACACAAGTAGGTCCCAATCGTGATCGTCGATGGCACCTATAAGGCGATAGACATGTGCGCGCAGGTTTTTCCCTGGGGTCGACCACTGATCAAGCGCAACCCGTGCGTTAAATTCCCATGTGTTGGTCAGGAAACCTGGCCGTAAGCTCCCGAACTTGTACAACCTCCCTGTCACACGAAGTCCCACTTTCCTTTCGGTCCAAACCTGCCTCGCAAACCTGGAAAGTTCCTTTCTGTCTGCCTGGCAATGTTCTACCGAATAGGGATCAATGGGCCTGTAGACTAGTGCGCCTGGACTTTTCACTTTCTCGAATGGCGTCCACTGGGTCATTGACTCCTGCAGCGTTTCGATGCTGACCTTTCCCTCCCTAATACACTGCCTCACCAAGTTCCAGAAGGAGTCTGTGACCTCAATGGCCACGCTTGATTCAGGATCTTCTTGAGCAAGGGTCTGCATCACAGGCTGCACGAACAGGGATAGTGGCTCAACTTTATCAGGATTTAGAAACCAGGACGGAAAGGGTTGCGCTTCTGGCATCTGGCCAAAGCCTGCAGCGCTGACTCCTGCGTCGGAAAGCTCGATGAATCTCTGCTTCTTTCCTTGTACCTTGCTTCGTTCGATTATTTCGGCAGGTGATTTTAACGCATTAGTTGGCCCCGCAGTCAGTTCGGCGTTCGCGACCAGATAGCCCGCTGAATCGTAGCCACTCAGCAAAAGGGTCACCTCATTTCCAAGGCAAACTTCGGCAAGGCGCAACCTTTCAATCGGGGCAGGACGAATCCCCAACCCCGGGGCGAATCTGTTGACGTTGGTAGCCCAGTCTCTATTTCCTGATAACCCGATTTTCAGGGGCCCACCTTGGGAAAATGCGTCCATCGCGTTTTGGTAGGCCTGGTCAAGGTCGGCATGCTCAGGTAGTGGCTTGTTATCCAGCACCGGGCGATCTTCAAAAACGGTTGTCTCGTTAAGGGATGATTCTGCAAGGTCTCTAATGCCGATACGCTTCACGATCCCAAGCAACAAGCTCTCCGATGGCAGGAACTCTCTGATTGGAGGAGCTTCGCTGATTGCTGTTCCATTTGAACTGGCTCGTTCTCTCGATTCAAACTCTCGAACGAGTGCATTAACCGCACCGACGCCTTGGAAAGAGACTTGCCGCCGGTGCTCCTCGACGGCATCAACTTTCTTTTTAAGCCACTCTATTCGAGTTGAGATGACGTGGGATTCAATTTCTTTGAGATCCGATTTTGTGCGGCTGATGAGCACTCGTTGACCGTCATCCACAACTGATGCATGGAGACAGGACCCCAACGCCTGCAAAACGACATGTGGACTCCTGCCGTGCGGCGCCATGAACACAAATCGTTCGCCCAGGTCCTTCGAGACGATCACGGGCCGTCCAATTTCTGTGCTGAGGCCTAGGCATATTGTTTTGGCTGGCAACACCAAGGATGCATAGCCAACGGTTGAGATAAGCAGGCAACTGAGTCCGATCATTTTGGTTTCCACTATGTGGCTATCATTTGGTGGTGACGGTGATATTAGTGTACGGCATACTTATAGATTCAGTAGCAGATGCACTTGCGGTTGCGTGAGAATCCGTCCCAGGTGTACCTGTCAAGGTTCCAGTAGCATAAACCTTTGTGGCGGCCAATGTCTGTACGTATGACCAAGTACTTCCTACACCACTCATGACGGCGCCAGACGTTATGAAGGTGTAGCTGTAAGGAGTAGGTGTGTCAAAGTCATCGTCCAATGGGGCATCGACTCCGATACCTTCTGAGGCGCTATTTGATGTATCGAACGTGTCCGAGGAACAGGCTGCACTCGCCCCAGACTGATGGTTCACGGCATAAGCAGAGGAAGTCTCTCCGAATCCATACTGCACTTTTCCAACAATGGAAGGAGCAGTGTGCGAAAACCCTGAAAAGGATACTAAGAGTTGCCAGTTCCCATTCAATTGTCCGGTCCCATTGCTTGGATGCGGCGTAGCATCAACCACCGCTGAGATTGTTGTTGCATTTTGGGCACCCACGCCAGAGGGGGCTATCAAGGCTGCCCCAGTTACTGCAGTAGAATTCACGTACACTTGAAGGGTAGTAGTTTGCGCATTCGCAGCACAAGACAGTGCTAATGCTAGAACAGATAAGCAAATAGTGAGGGTGAGGGGGTATTGAAAGCGCATAGTACCTACATCTTAACAAAACTTTGAATTCAATACAAGATGTGTTGAAATCGGGTTGCGGGCGGTTCGAAATCGGAAATCGGTCCTGGGCATGACCCTTGACGAATCCCAGAGGATCCCTGCGAAGGCATTCCTGATCTTCTGAATGCTGTTCAATTTCTTGTCTGGCCCATCATTGATGGCGGCTTCCATTTTCCTGTGGACAGATATGTGGGTTGCAGTCGCGCTAATGGCTGTGCCGGTCGTCGTCTTCCTTGTCGCGCGGTTTCTCCCAATGCCTAGGCGGTTTCATCCTCGGTAGTGGGCGTCAACAGACTTCGTGCAACTAAGCCTTCAACTGAATTCGTAACTCTCAGAGATCGGAGCTCGTCCTGAGAGTGTGGTCTTTGTGCTGAGAGCAGGGTTGGATGCCGCACTGTTCCTCTACGGACTCATGATGTTTGCCACCGAGTTGAGGGGGATCTGGATTCGCAAGTCAACAAAGGGGTTGTTTGAGGGCAACGAAGCTGGGCGCTCGGCAAATTCGCAGTTCGATTTTTGGACCGTCTGGCCTCTATCGGCGGGGCCATCGTTTATGGCGGGAGCGATCTTCTTATGGACAAACCCAAAGCTAGCGTGCCTGTTTGTAGGTTGGCCACTCGTTATGTTATTCGCCGCCTCCACGTTTAAGCTGGATCGGTGAGTTTAAATCTGTTTCCGTCCATATGGCATTGCCAAATCTGATCCACGGGTAGCCGCTTCGCGCCAACCCGTGGCTTGTTTGCGTAACCTCTACCGAGGTATTCCGGAGGGCCATTGCCACTCCGTGCCACAATAACGGAATCATGGCAGGGCATTCCAAATGGAAGAACATCCGCATCCGAAAGGGTAAGCAGGATGCCATTCGCGGCAAAACGTTTACGAAGCTGGGACGAGAGATCATCGTTGCAGCAAAGATGGGAGGGGGAGACCCTTCTATGAACCCGCGATTGCGAGTTGCAATTGAAAAGGCACGAGAGGCGTCAGTCCCCGCTGACAACATCAAGCGCTCGATTGCACGAGGTACCGGTGAACTCGAAGGTGTCGATTACGAAGAGATCATTTACGAGGGCAAGGGCCCTGGTGGGTCCGCTATCGTACTCGAGTGCTACTCCGAGAACCGAAACCGAACCGTTGCGGAAGTTCGCCACGCGTTCACAAAGGCTGGCGGTGCCCTCGGTGAAAACGGCTCCGTCATGTGGCAGTTCAAGCACGTCGGACAGATTGAAGTTGTACGGGGGAGCCTTGATGAAGAGGAGTTCACTCTGCAGGCACTTGATGCCGGCGCAGAGGACGTTGTTTCAGACGACGAAACCTTTACGGTCTACACCAGCATCGGCGACCTTCATAAGGTGAACGGGGCTCTTGAAGCGGCAGGCATCAAGACTCAGGAAGTCACCCTGACCTACATGGCAACCAATAAGACCGAGCTTTCTTCTGACGATGCGGCAAGGCTTTTGCGCCTGTTGGATGCGCTCGAAGATTTGGACGACGTCCAGGAGACGCACGTGAACGTTGATATCACGGAGGAAATGCTGCAGGAGGCGTGAGCGCCCGTGCCCGCCTGCCCCTGGTAACGCTTCTGCTGATCGCGGCGAATCTTGTCGCCGCGTTCAGTCTGATTATCGATCCTGAGCTGGTGCAGGAGCTTGGCTTTCGATCCAATCACCCAAGCATCGTCTCAGCGTTCACTTCGCTTTTTCTCCACGCAAACCTCATTCACCTGTTGGGCAACATGGTGTTCATGGCGGCGGTAGGGGCGGCGGTTGAACTGGCAACAGGGTCCCTGCGGTTTATCGCGGTCTATCTTATTGGCGGTCTGTGCGGCGTTCTCATGCACTATCTGGTCACTCGCAGAGCGATTGAGCCTGCCCCCTTCGTTGGTGCCAGCGGCTGCATTGCGAGCTGCGCCGCGTACTACAGCGTTCGGTACACCCGGCTGCGCGTACCGGTTGCCCCAAAGCTTGCGATCAGCGTCGCCGCAGTCACCGCAGTGTGGATCGGCCTTCAGTTTCTGGGGGCGTTTCTCCGCTTTGGCGAACAGGGCGGGACCTCCTTCTGGGCTCATATCGGCGGATTTATAGCAGGAGCGATATTGAGTTTGGCGTTTAAAGCTCCAGACTTGGAGCAGGTGAAGCTAGGGCACGAGGTGTTGGACAAAATGAACACCCGAGGACCTGCTGCGGCGGCATTTGCGGCGGAACTTCACCTCCAGAAGCACCCAAAAGACCTAAAGGCGATGTGGGAACTTGCCGATGCTCAAGGGGTTCAAGGCGAAATTAACGAAGAAACCAAGGCGCTATTGCGGATTTTTGAGTCCGGACCAGAAGGGGACCGTATGGAAGCCCTTCGCAGACTGTGTAAGGTAGGGAAACTGAATGAGGTTCCGACGCTTAAGCGGCTACAAGCCGCTGACAGCTTCCGGAGCGATTCACCAGACGTGGCGAAGACAATTCTGAACAGCGTGATTGAAGACCCGTCCGCGGAGGTCCAACACCCCGATGCCATCCTGGCATTGGCCGGTATTGAGAGAGACTCCTCACCTGCGAGAGCAACCGAACTGCTCGCTACACTTGTTGCTGACTATCCCCTCCACCCCGCCACCGAGTTGGCAAGGCAGCGTGGATGGATAAGCTGAAGCATCGTTGGCGCATCGCGCGTCCCAGGCTCCTAAGCGGTACCGCCTATGTGGTTCTGCGGATGATCTGCACGACCCTAAGGTTTGAGCTGCGCGGATTTCCAGAATCAGAAGGCAAGCTGATCTTTTGCGGCTGGCACGGACGATCCTTCACATTTTCAGACTATTTCCGCCAACGCGGATGGCACGTGATCATCAGCCACTCCAGCGACGGCGAAATGCAGACACGCATCTTTTCCAAGCTGGGCTACCAGATCATCCGTGGCAGCACAGGCAGGGGTGGAGTTCGCGCCGCAGTGGAAGCGATCCGAGCCCTAAAGGACGGTGGCACGATGGCGATGACGCCAGATGGTCCTCGTGGGCCCAGCGGGGTGGTTCAGGGAGGCGTGATGCTCATGGCCCAAAAGAGCGGCGCTGGTCTCGTGCCCGTCGGGATCACGGCCAAGCCAAGGCTGCTCGCAAAGTCTTGGGACAGCTACATGGTTCCCCTTCCCTTTTCCAAATGCCTCATGGTGTTTGGCGAGCCGATTTACGTATCGCTCCACGCCACGGAAGAAGAGATCGAAGTGGCCCGCCTTCAATTGGAAACCGAGATTCATCGGCTAGAGCAACAGGTCGAAGCTGAACTGGGCCTCACTCCCACTCCCCATCCAACTCTGGGGAATTAGAAAACTCTATCCCTGTCGTCTTGACAAGTGTAGGGACGTATTCGTAAAGTATCCCTACACTTGTAGTGAGACCGCTATGAAACGCACAACTTTGGGAGATCAGGAACTGGCCCTCTTACGCTTCGTCGCGAATCGCGGGCCCACCACCACCGGCGAAGCTTCGCTTCACTTTGGCGAGCCGAATGGCTTGGCGCGGAGCACGATTGAGACCGTCCTCGCCCGACTTCATAAGAAGGGTTTCCTGCTCAAGGTTGCGGACAGTGGGCTCATTCGCTATCAAGTCGCGATGGAACATCACGAAGTGGTCGGAGGCCTCGTCGAGCAGTTTGTTCAAAACACCCTCGGCGGGTCGCTCGTTCCTTTGGTCAGTCACTTCGTACAGCGATCCAATCTCACGCCAGATGAAGCCGCGGAATTGGAACGGCTGGTTGCCAAGCTTGATGCTGGTAGGAGGGAGGAAAATTGAACCTGAGCAGTCTCGCGCATGCACTCAACTCCTTATCCGGACCGGTACTGAGCGCGCTTTGGCGGGCGACTTGGCAGGGCGCGGCTGCCTTAGGAAGTGTCTGGTTATTGACCCGGATTTGGAAGCGGATGCCTAGCGGAGTCCGAAGTACCCTCTGGCTCCTGGTCAGCCTGCGGATGCTTTTCGCACTCACACCTGCCGCCATTCAGCTCCCGATCCTTCCCCGTCCGGTCTCAGCCTCTGAAGTCGTGGCTGCTTCACCACCAATAACGCTGCCCATCAACGGTGCCGCACTCTCTTCCCAGATTCCTGGGGAGAGGAACTTAGGCGCAATCGGCAGCCTAGTTCCCAAGGTCCAAGTCTCACACCCATCCAAATCACCTTCTGTCTCGCTTAGTCTAGAAGCAGCAGGACTGCTTTGTTGGCTGCTCGCGGCTGTCGCAACCGGCACGGCTTCGGTGATCCAAATGCTGAGGGCACTGATTCTCTTAAGGGGATCGAAGCCGATTGCCGACAGTAGGCTTCTGACCCTCGCGGAGGAGATTCGCGGTCAAATCGGCCTGCAAAAGCTGCCCCGCCTGCTTCGCCTCGATGAGGACGGCACGGACTTCACTGTCGGGGTTGTGCATCCATCCGTGGTGCTTTCCGCTACGACCCTGGATGCGTGCTCGGACGATGAGTTAAGAATCGTGTTGGCTCATGAGTTTGCCCACGTCCATCGCAGAGACTCCCTATTTGGCATCGTCCCGATGCTTTCCCAAGTGCTCCTCTGTTTCAGCCCAATCGCCTGGATTGCTGGCCGCGAGTATCTCCTCGCTCGAGAATCTGCGTGTGATGAAATTGCCCTTCGTTCCCTCAACGTCGGCTCGGAACTCTATGGCCGTCTTCTGCTCAAGCTGAGCGGCGCGGCGAGTATGCGGGCCCCTCTCTGCACCCCCGGAGTCTCCTCCACATTCAAGCTGCTTCGCAGAAGGATTTCCATGCTCGAACAACCTACAGTCCCCTCAACTCTCCGTTCCCGTCGCAACACTCGATTTGCCGCCGCGATCGCCTGCTTGATTTGTGCGGCCCCTCTTTACGTGGTCGCGGCATCGTCATCTGCTCCCGGTACGAGCATAGAAGTACGTCATAGGATCTTTCAAGGCGAGGCGTCCGCGGATCCACTTGCAGGGAAAGTCGGAATCCATCCTCTGGACGCGTTCAAGGAGGACAACTCCCAACTGAATCAGGACAGGGTCCAAAGCACAAGTCCAGTTCCGTTTAGATCGAAGGCAATCAAACCGGTTGTGACTAAGAAGCCTACAGGTTCCGAACCCTCACCAAATCTCCTGGCGAGCAGGGCCAAAGCCGATGCCTTCAACACTCTCAGTGCCCTGTTTCCACCTCACTCAGTACAGGCACAAAGCACTCCTGCCAAGAAACCGAGCCTTCAAATCACGCTTTTCGCGCTCCGGTTTGCTAAGTCAGAGCACGTGGCAAAGCTTCTCAATGAAGTGCTTGCCCTCGGGAAAGAGCGGGCAGGAAGGGCGTCTTCGGATGACTTTACGAACACAGTGGTCGTGAGCTGCGACGAAGCACTTCTGCCTCAGATCCGAAAAGTCATGACACAACTTGATATCATGGGCCAGGAGCCTGATGCGCTCGACAACAAACGAAAGCCATCGGATACCGATAGCATTCGAATCTATCAGCTTCGAAATGCTTCCGCAGAAGATATTGCCGCAGTCCTGGCAGCCGCCTTCAGGCAACAGGTCACTATCTCGACGGATAAGCGCACCAACGCCGTTATCGTTAGTGCCTCAGATGGCACCCAGCGCAAAGTGTCCGATGTGTTCACAAGGCTCGACATCCCCGCCAACCTACAGGAATCAGAGATGGTACAGAAGCACAACAAGCTTTATAGGGTTCCCGCTTCCCTGTTCAAGACTTTCCTGAACAACGCCACCAGCATCACACACGGAACCATCGACACCGTGAGCTACGGCGGCGATGACAACTTCCTTATTGTCCGTGGGACCGAGGAAGAACTCAAGCGCGTTTCCGCCATGGAAGACAAGCTCCGCAGCGGCCACTAAGACTGGGCCAGGTACACCGGTGCCCAACTCCTGAACTTCATATTGGTAAGCTCCATGCAAAGCGATGGCAGCAACTCTAGTGGAATCGAGAAGGGACTTTGGCAGAAATTAGCGTGGAATCCGCCACTGCACAGGCGATTGAGGCCATTCAATCGCCTGAGTTGGTCTCTGCGGTTCTGAAGCGCGGAACAGGAACCGAGAAGATCACGCTTCGCCCCGTCGAGATTAAGGGGCAGCGAATGGTTCAAGTCTCGGCATTCGACGGACGCAAGACCGATGTGAAGAACTACATCGGCGAGCCTTTGGTTGTCGCCGTGTCTGAGCTGCTCATGGTTCCCTACCGGAGCGTCTTCGTTGCTACCCTGAACGAAGAAGTCCACATCCAGGTGAGCAAAAAGGGCAAACCTTTGGTCACTCGCAAGCGAAAACAGGCAGCCGCTCTGCCCCAACTAGACCACAACCGGACGATCCAGCGACCGCTCCCGGAGGGCACTCCTGACCTCTTCCTGCAGCGGATTGGGCTCATGACTGCCGATGGCAGGATCAAGGCGGACCGACAGCGGAAGTTCCAGCAGATCAACGAGTTCATCCGAGTCGCCTGCGAGACAGCAGAGTTCACTGCCTTGCCCAATGGCCCGATGCTGATCGTCGACTTCGGATGTGGCAATGCGTACCTGACGTTTGGCCTCCACCACTATCTCAATGAGCGTCTCAACATCCCGTGTGAGCTGATCGGAGTCGATCGAAACGCGGACTCAGTCGAGCGGGATCGCGCGAAGGCGGCTGAACTCGAGTCGGATTCCATTCACTTTGAAGTGGCGTCGATTGGGGACTTTATCCCTCCGAGACAGCTAGACGTCGTGGTAGCACTTCATGCCTGCGACACTGCAACTGACGAGGCGCTTGCTCAGGCGCTGCGGCATGAGTCTCGGTTTATCTTCTCTTCGCCATGCTGTCATCACCATCTGCAGGTGCAGCTGGCAGCAGTGAAGCCAAGAGGGGGGCATGCTTCCCTCATGCGGGACGGCATCATTCGGGAGCGGCTCGGAGACCTTATCACCGATGAACTCCGGGCAATGATCCTTCGGATCGCGGGCTATAAAGTCGACATTATCGAGTTCACGTCGCTTGAACACACGGCGCGAAACCTACTGATTCGAGCGCGCCGTGTGAAGCGAGAGGATGTTTCGGACCTGGTGGCAGACTATCAGGCTCTCAAGCGGGACTTTGGCGTCACGCCGTATCTCGAAACAATTTCTCCGCCGTGGGTCCAAGCACTGCTGAGCTAGATCCGATCTTCCATATCCCCATAGATCGTTTGGATGTAGTCCAACTGGCCGACGTGACGGGCGAGATGCCACTCATCCACAAGGATAAAGCTAGACATCGGCATGGGATGTCCGAAGAAATCGACGCTGCCATTGACCTGCTCGTCGCTGAGATTAGCGATGCAGTCGATGATGGCTTGTGTGGTCTGATTCAGCTGGGAGCTTAGTTCGCTCCTATCAGTGGCTGGCTCTTTGACGCCAAGGTCAAATCCAAGCGTGCCTGCCACGAAGGCGTTGCCAGTTACCACGTGCTGCATGAGCTGTCTCGGAGAGTTCGCGGTTTCCGACGGCTTATAGTCTAGCTTTTCATCAGGAGTTGCGTCGAAGCTCGCGTTGGCGCGCCTGAGGGCGACCTGGAGCTTGGATACGGCGAGTCCGCGAAGGGCGGAAGCGGCTTCTGGGGTGAATGTTTGAGTTTGTGTCATGAAGGGTCCTCGGATTCAACAAAGGCGGTAAGGGTCGCGAGAACGCCGCTCCATCCCATTTCATGGGCCTGGTAGGAACGCTCGGACGAGAAACGAGTGTGGGTCAGCCGCATCAGCGTGCCGACGGTGTGGGGAAGTAGTTCGACAAGGACAAGCGTTTCCCCCTTCTCTAGGGAACTCACTTCCCACTGCCAGGTGAACTCGAGGATTTGGGGTGGCTCGATGCGCGTGTAGCGGCCAAAAACAACCATGGTGTCCCCGTCTTCATCCTTGAGCACGATTCGATAGCCTCCGCCAACCTGAAGGTCAACGTCTGCGGCCTCAATCTTCATGGCTTGAGACGACTTAAACCACCGGCAAAGCTTTGCGGGGTCCGTCCACGCGCTGAATACACGGTCGACGGGCACCTTTAGCTCCCGTTCGATCACTACCTTGGCATCTTGAGTCATTGTTCATTCTCCGAAAGCAAGAAGGCTTCGAGGGAGTCGATCCGCAGGTTCCACATGCGCCGCGTCTCCTCAATCCAAGCCTCGATGGATCCCAACGCTTGAAGTTCCAAGGAGCACTTGCGCTCCCGACCAACCTTGATTGAGCGCATCAGCCCGGCCTTTTCCAGCACGCTGAGGTGCTTGAGAGTGGCGGTCAGGGTGATTGAGAGTTCCTTCGCCAATTCTCCCGCAGGAACTTCTCCCTGCCTGGCACGGTGGACCATAGCCAACCGATTGGGATCGCCGAGGGCATGAAAGACCTCACTGAGCGAAACGGCTTGATACTGATCCATTTGGTTCAGTATCATCGTTTGAATGCGAATTTGTCAAGGAAATGTTGGGACATTCAAAATTGGTGAGCCGAAAAGGGTCCCGCAACACTGCAGCACAAATCGCAACTGAGCTTGGTAGGACGAAGAAATCGAAATCTTCCCAGAAAAGTGCCGTAAACTCTTCGGCAAGATGATTAGGGAATCTGCCTTCGCCTGCCTTCTCCTCGTTTCCGCGGCTAGTTCAGCCGAGATTGAAAAGAACAGCCGGATGGGCGAAAAGGGGATGAACCTCTACTGGTGGCCGAAGCTCTCCACAGCGCCAGGGTGGGTTCAAGACAAGGAATCCAGCTACGCAAACTCGATGAACATCTTGGTGCCTAAGGGTTTGACGTTTTCAAATGCACCGACGGTCATCTATGGACGAGCCAGCTTCCGCCCCGGCAAAACCCTGGCGAAGTTCATCGCTGATGATCGGGCCGAGGCGCTGAAAGAGATCAGTGAGAAGAGCGCCGATGCTGGCCCGGTCCTTATCGCCAACGGCCAAAAAGTGAAGTCCGTCGAGTTCACTCCGACCAAGAAAGGAAATTGGGAGCGAGTTGCCTATCTTTCGGAAGGCGAATACATCTGCATTTTCACGCTAAGCTCGCGGACCCAAAAGGACTACATGGCGAAGCTTCCTGTATTTTTGAGCGTGCTTAAGAAATACAAGAAGTAAACCGCTTGTCAAGGTCCTAGGTTGAGGGAGCCGATCCGCCATTCATGCAAATCCAGGCGCCTATCAGCGTTCTACTGCGGGACATTGCTCAGTCACGATGACAGGTTTTGGGCTCCACCGTTTTCATTCGGCCCCGTCTCTCCGATAGCTTCAATAGGGCCGAGAACCGGGTCGATCCGTGGTAGTTCAGAGTGGGTACCGTAATGAGGCGGAACCAGTTTCGGGGACGTGACATCAAGACACTATCTCGTCAAGATACTCACTAACCCCACCCACGGATCTGCCTACCACATATGTCTAGAATCATCGAACAAACTTCAGAGCCTGAGCTCAATTCTCAGGTTTCTGGCCGAGAAAGACAGCTTCTGGAGCATTCCGCCAACGGACTCACAGACAAGCAGATCAGCGCTGAGCTCGGGATTTCAAGTGCGACGATTGCAAGCTACTGGCGTCGTCTGCTTCGAAAATACGATGCGGCGAGTCGAACCGAGTTAGTGGCTAAATTCGCCAAGCAGCAGGCGCTCTGTTCCCTCTCTGAACTGGAATCTTCCAACAATCGGCTCATCCACGAAGTGAATGAACGAACGGCGTCTCAGGCTAAGGAACTTGCGCAGCGAAATCTGCTGGCGGCCATTTCAGATGCGTCACTTTCCTACATCAGCAGCAGATATGACGCCCGTCAGATATTCACAAAGCTCCTGGGGAATATCCTTGAATTGACCGACTCGGAGTACGGATTTATCGGCCAGGTGCTGGTTGAAAACGGCGCTCCCTACCTCAAGGAGTTTGCTCTCACCAACATCTCTTGGAATGCAGAGACCTCAGCCTTGTACGATAAGCATCATGCCCAAGGTTTGGAGTTTCGAAACCTCAAGACTCTCTTCGGTCGAGTGATGACCGACGGCGTAGCCGTCATCGCCAACGCAGCCCCAACCGATCCGCGAAGCGGCGGCCTGCCAGAGGGTCATCCACCTATTGAAAGCTTTTTAGGAATTCCAATCTATACAGGGCCAGAGCTGATTGGAATGATCGGCTTGGGCAACCGCCCCGGTGGATATTCTTTGGAACTGATCGACTTCCTCCAGCCGATCATCAATACTTGCTCGACCCTTTTTGCCGCTCATGCCCTTCAGTCAGATGGAGAGTCCTTTTCTGGACGACTTCGAGAAACGGACGACTTGAGGTTGACGCTTCTTGACAAAGTGAATTTTGGGATCCTCTTCGAAACGGTTGATCGCAAAATCATCTGCACAAACGAGCAGTTAGGCAAGATGTTTGGGATAACTGCCGACCTGGGCAATTTGGAAGGGCTGGACTGCCGCATCGCAATGGCGGCAACTGAGCCTCTCCTCAAGGATCCAAACGACTTCCGACTATCAACCGAGCGCCTCGTTCGAGGAAACGAAAGCCAATATTCCGAGCGGGTTCTGCTGGCAAATGGAGCCATCCTCGAGAGGGACTTTATAGTCGTCAAAGAGGCAAATCGCACTCGAGGATTTCTGTGGTGCTACCGTCAAGTGACAGCTGCCCGAAGCGCTTCGAACATTTGCTGAACAAAGGTCGAGGATTCACTTCGTGCATCTAGTGTCCGAGCCAGCCGCGCTGAAACTGGCATAGCGGTAGGCTTTCAAACCAATTGGGCTTCAAGACATACGGATGCCGGGAGCTGATCCATCGACCTTCGCCCTCCTTTGACAATGTGCTGGGAGAGCGTGGATTCAAGGCAAGCGACTTTGGTCTTCAACATATCGATTTCCTCGCTGTTTCGGTGATGAACGAAGATTGCGACTGCATGTGCCCGTGAGGTCACACCAATCTTGGCAAATAGCCTTTTCCAGTGAGTGGACACCGTGTTGGTGGCTATTCCAAGGCTTTCACTGATTTCAGAATCGGTAAAGCCAGCGGCTGCGTGCTGAAGCAGATCTTGTTCGCGAAAGGTGATAGAAAAGCGTGGTCGTGACATTTTCGTTCTTTGTGCAGATTCGCTCTGTTGATGTGTTCAAGGTATCCGTTCGATGAAGAGTCCAACAATCCGACTCTTTGGATGTCACCCATTTGCGGCCGTTCATTTCGACGTCACGCTTCGGCGTGATCCTCGCCTGAAATTGAGCTGATCAGACCTAAAGGCTATGCAGCTCCGCCCAGATCGACAACGAAACTGGCCCCAGCAGGAATCTTCGGCTTCTGGTGACTTGAGTGGAGGCTCCAGCAGCTAGAGCTAAATGCAGCCAGCAGGCGCTGGAAGATGAACATGCTCAGCGCTCTCCGACGGTAGCGGCATGCACTCAATGAGCGTGGAAAGCCTCATCCTCAGCAACTCAGCCGAAAGCTCGATAAGTTCGATGTTTTCAAACTGAGTCGCCGAATCCATTTGACAAGCCAACTGGGATGACACTTCTAGGATTTGGTGCAGGGGCATGTTGATCCACTCGCGCCACTCAGCTCGAGTAGCAGGGAGTTCCAAAGAGGTCGCCGAAACGATCTCTACGCGAACTTGGCGGCTAACGCAATGATTCGCGACCGGCACCTGGACCTTAGTGCTTACCGGCATCGCTCCTGAGCTTTGCTCATGTCGAATATATTGGGCAACGGCCTGCGCGCGTGTTTCAACTCCCATCCGGTTGTAGAGACGCTTCCAATAAGTCGAAACGGTATTGACGGAAATTCCCAGAACTTCCGCCGTCTTGCGATCAGTGAACCCGTTGCCAGCTAAATCCAGAAGTTGCTTTTCCCTATTTGTTAGATACTCGATGTTGACCACCTGACTCTTCCCTGACTGCCCGATCCTTGGCCCTCATGCCGATCCGGAGGATTCGTGACTAGTGAATATTAGGCAAGTCGGAGAACAATCACCTGTCATCTTTTTAGAGGTCACCGGTTCACCGGCTCGGATCGAGCCGCTTCAGGAGGGTTCGGATATCTTGCCGGCTAAGCAGCCTGCTTCTGAAGTTCCGATAGCTCCTCAAGGATCCCCCCAAGCATAGGCTGCAGCTTGAGCAGTATCTCGGATTCGGGGATGAACTCTCCACGCAGGAAGATCGTTCCTCCCAGGAAGAGGGCATCGGCGACAACGACGTACCAGGTGGTCGAGCTTGGATTTTGCGATGCCATATCCCGTTCGACGGCGAATATTGCGGCTCAGTTGAACCTGATTGATCTTTGGGACCTATGGCTTTGAATGTTCGGGCCTTTGTGCCCCCATTCCCTGTGAGGGTCCCTTGGGGGCTGATTCACGGCGAATACTAAACACATGGAAGACCGCTCAGAATCTGTGCACGTCCACAAAAGCGACGCCTCGCTGGTCGTTCGAGAATATCGGCAGAAGGGTTACGTCCTCAAAGAGAGAGCCAAGCCCACGATCGCCGCTCAGGATGGATTTATTCGATTGATCTTTATTCCTGAAGAGGAGGCGCCCTGCGAGAAACCATCCCACAAGCTTTCTCCACGCTCACTGTGGCAACTACTCTTAGCGCAGCTTAGTCCCAGAAGCTGATGGGGTTGCCCCTCGGTTTCGCCTTACAACCGCTAACTCGACAATCGTCGAACCATTCGTCTCCGACAAGCTCACCTTCAGGCCGTTCCGCATGAGCGCTTCTCCCGTATCCTGAAGGTCGGCATTCATCTTTGGATCGATGACTCGGTAAGTCCACCGCTTGTTGAGCCCGCGGAGTGGAATCGTCATCTGCTTCTCTTTCGACCCGCCCCGAAATGCCATTACGATGCTTTTGGTGGCATCCGCCGAGCAATACTGCACTCCATCCCATTGCCCCAGTTTCGGCCTTGGCAGCGAATGATAGAGGTCTCCGTTACGAATCAGCGGCCTCAACAAGGTTTTGAAGCGATGGAACTCCAACTTGGCCAGTTCAAATCGGTGATGCGACCACGTTGCGGGGTCCTGCATCAGTGTAAACCACCCCATCATTCCGCTGCGAAGCATCGTGAGGAACTCCTCGTCGGTTTTGGGCAGTTCCCTGTCACTGACATAGCACTCACAAACGGCTGGCGGCAGCGCAAAGGAGTTGTCGTAGAACGCCTGCCGGTTGGCCAGAGGAGTGTAGGAGTCACTGATGCTGATGTAGCTGACTCGCTTGAGTACGCCGTAGTCGACCATGCGTCCGCCGTTCACGCAGTCTTCCAGCATCAAGTTGGGGTGACGCTTCTTGAGCTGGTCGTACACGTCGTAATAGCCTAGAGCGGCACGGTAGGCAATGTCTGTAGAGCTACCAGTGTGGGAGTGATCCTGCTGGTCGCAATGACTGACCACCATGCGCTGATCGTGCTCCAGCATATCGATGCCAATGTGCTTCACCAGATTGTCCAGCATGGTGAGGCTCCACTTTTGGGCATCCGTGTCTGCCAAACACACATCGGAGCCCACAAAGTCTTCCGGTTTCCAGCCTGACTTTGGCGGAGACGCGAACCAGGTTCGACGCTGGGGAGAAAAAACGTTGAGCGTCATCTCTGGCTCGGGCAGATCATCCCCGAGACCACCTTGGGTCCAGCCCGTCCAAAGCCCAAACTTCAGGCCCTGAGCCTTTACCGCCTGGGAAACTCTCTGCAGTCCGTTTGGAAACTTTGACGTGCTTGGTCTCCAGTCCCCAACCGTCTGAAACCAGCCGGCATCAATGTGAAACAGTTCCAACCCGAGCTTGGCGGCATTCTTGCTCATACTCGCCGCCATTCCTTCGTCAATCGCCATTCCGCTGCCCCAGGAATTGAGGGTCAGAAGCGGATAGTTGGGATCCGTGATTTGAGGGCAAACTTTTGCGCGCAGCCACTTGCGCATCTGGTTCCCGCCAGCATCCGTTCCGCCTAGGTGTGCCCCTAAGAACACAATAGGCACATGGTAGGCCTCTCCAGGCATCAATCGAGTCGAATCTCCCTCCTGGGAAGACTGTCCCGCATCGAGAGTGAGTTGACCGCCAGCAGTGCGCCGTACGAGCAGATCCACCTTTCCGGAGAACTCCACACCCATGTAGATTCCAGCGGTGTCGCCATCCATACAGACAGAAGACCACGGAATGGCGTCGTGCGGCTTATCTTCCGAATAGGGACCCGACTCAAGCTTGGAGCTATAGCCAGGCGCCATCTTGGCGATGTGGGTGCCAGCGTCCGAAGGTCCGCCTGCGCTTTTCTCAACCCAGGTATGAGTTAGCCCTTTTTCTCCGGGAACGTCGGCGGTGAACAAGATGCTGCGCTGAATGGGTAGCTCGACAGGCGTCTGACTTCGATTCGACACCAAAATCTCATGCTCCACGGGACCACCAGCTGGCGCCACTTTCCAATGGGAAGAAAGCTCAAGACTCGCGAGGTCGCTTACATAGATAAACACAAGATCATGGGAGCCGGATTTTCCGACAGCCTTCCTCTTCCACTGGATAGGAAGTACCTTGTCTCCTACGCGAACCCACTTAGGAAAGGCAAGTCCACTCTCATTTTTTGGGGACGACTTCCAACTGACTCCAGTGCCGGGGACAGCAATCGAAGCCAATCTAAGACTGTGAACTCCAGCCTGAATTCGAATCTCAATATCCGAATTGCCAACGGAATGCATTCCGTTACCCACGCCTGGTGCTCCGTAAGCGGAGGTCGCAAACAACAGCGACCCGAATAGGATCGGGGCAACACCCTTGAGGCTCATGAATGGGGGACGCTTCAACAGCGTCCCCAGAATCGTGGATTGAATCAATCCGTACTCCTCCCTTCCGATTGTCAAACCTATTTGGAATCGGTTGGCACCCTAACGTCGGCACCATAGGGATGGGCCATGACTTTGCCTTCCGCCCTTCTCTTAAGCGTATCTTTCAGCCTACGCTCACCTTCCCCGGGAGGAAGCTTTTGGTAGGAGTCCGAAACCTGAGACTGATTCCCAGGGCCGCAGCCTGCAAGCAGGCTGGCAAGAACGACAAAGAGAGCAACGAAAGGCTTCATGACTGGTTTTGGGGATTTAGAAGTTTGTGGCGATGTTGTCGAAGTCGTAGCTGTAGGGCTGAATATTCTTGAGCTTTACAGAGACTAGAAACTTTGCATGGCCGTCAAAGAAGGCTGTCGTATTGCCGTTGGTCGAATAGCGGAACGGAACTACCTGCGAGAAGCCAGCCAATCCCCAGTCGCATCCGGGAACATTGTAGAATTGCTTCCAGTTGAGCGTCTGGTTAGGGTCTGAAGGCTGAGCGATGTACGAGGAACCGCCATCCGTCGTGAATCCGACCTGGTAACCGTTGACACCCCACTCAGGCAATCCTGTATCTTCCACGAGAATGATCTGCTCAGCCGGGTGGCTAACAAGTGACTGGCGCAAACCTGCACTCAGGAGTTTGCTGAGGTCGTTGTAATTGTTGTCCGACCAGCCCGTCTCATTCATCATGTAGCCCATCGGATAGCCACCGGTGAGGGCAGAGTCAAACCCAATTGGGTCGCTCGTTCCGAAAATCTTTTTGCTGACGTACTCTTCGGATCCAGCACCGGGTGAGTGCCAAACCTGGGTGTTCTTGATATAAGGGTTGAGATACGGGTGGAAGCTGTGGTCCCAGTCGTAGGCTTGAGGCGTATTTACCTGGCCATTGAAATTGTTGTATGGCCACTCGCAGATGAAAGTGTCGTCAAAGTCGCCGCCGTACATCACGAGCCCTAGAATCTGTTGCTTCAGGTTGGAGATGCTGGAGGTCTTCTTGGCTGCGGCCTTCGCCTGTGCGAATACAGGAAATAGAATTGCGGCTAGAATTGCGATGATTGCAATTACCACTAGCAGCTCGATGAGCGTAAAGCCCTTACGAGTTTTGATCATTATGATTTCGTCTCCATTGACAGCGTTATTTTGGCGCTATTCTCAGGCCCCGATCTGAAGCCCTTACACTCGAAATTATAAGTGAAGTTTAGAGATGGTTCGGAAGTAAAGTGCTTTACTAACATCGGAAATCCGCAAGTAAATCCACCTGTTAATTCGTACACCCTAAGGAATCAACCACGCTAAATTACTGGTGTAGCTCACCTGGCATGCATTGGGGTTCACTTAGCTTCATGGAAGCATACGGAAAAAAGAAAGCGACCATCAACCAGGTTGCAAATTTAGCCGGTGTTTCCGTGACCACGGTTTCGCTCTATCTCCGCGGGCAAAAAGAGGTGTGTTCCAAGGCGACCGCAAGACGAATCGACGAGGCGGTTGGAGCGCTCAACTACTTTCCCAATCCGCTCGCTGGAGCAACCTATAACCGAGTAAGACACACCATTGGTCTACTGGCAGGAAACGACCTTGAGCGAGGCAATAGGCCGAACGACGTCTACAATATGCGGCTGATTCAGGGGATATTCGAGGTGGCCAACGAACTCGGGTACTCCGTGCTCACTTATCCCTATCGGGTGTTCATCGAAAGGCAATACCGTGCCCTGCTTGATGGTCGAGTCGATGCCGTGCTTCTGTATGGATCCAGTTGGCACGGAATCGTTGAAGATCTCCTCGGTGCTGGCATGCCCGTCGTGTGCTTTGGGAGCCCCGAGGTGGATAACCGAGTTCCGGGGTGGGTCCACTTGAATGAGCACGCCGTATCGAGAATGGCTCTCCAACATCTTTGGGATTTGGGACATCGGCGCATTGCCCACTTAGCGGGTCCCTTCGAGGACTGTTACCGATTTGAGCACGGTCCAGACGACCGGACAATGCGGACTTTGGAGCGAGAGGAACCGGTTTCAAAGAGCCGGCGAGATGGGGCCATCCAGTTCCTTGAAGAGCGCAGTGCCTTTGACCCAGCGCTATTCTCCTGCGCTCATCCATGGAAGTTCCCGGATGTGCGCCCCACGATGCAGGCATGGAGTGAAATGAGCAGTCCTCCAACCGCGATCTACTGCGCCAACGATTACATTGCCTGGGCTGCCATCCAATGGGCTAGGGCCCACGACCTATCTGTCCCAGATCAAATTGCAGTAGTTGGAGTAGACAACGTTGAAGGTCCAGATCGGGAACTTTTTCTGACATCGGTTGACATTGATGTTGAAGAGATTGGGCGTCGAGCGATGCACGCCATCCTCGATGTTCTGTCAGGAGAACCGTCCACTGAGACCCGACATATTGTGGAGCCGGTTGCACTGATCCCTCGCGGAAGCACACAGGGAATGCCAATAATCACGAAGAAGCTCACCGCGTTGGAATTGGGCAGCCGCTATTCCAGTTGAAATGAGTCTTCCCAAGAGTTAGGGGGCGATCGCTTCGGGCCCCACGCCTTCCGTCGCGGCAACGCTGCGGTGAATTTTAACGAACGCGGCCGCAATGGCCGGATCAAACTGGCTCCCTGCAGATTTCTCAATTTCCCCAATGGCAATGTCGTGGGCAAGGCCCTTACGGTAGGGTCTATCACTCGTCATCGCATCGTAGGTATCGGCAACCGCAAGGATTCGGGCGATGTAGGGGATTCTCTCACCGGAAAGGCCATCAGGATAGCCTCGGCCGTCCCATCGCTCGTGGTGGTGCCGAACGCCGGGCAACAGGTCTGCCAACTGGGGCACCTTCCCCGCGATCAATTCACCCAAAACGGAATGGGTCTGCATGATCTTCGGTTCGTCAGGGTCAAGCGCCCCTGTCTTCTTTAGGATCGTGTCGGGAACACCGATCTTTCCAACATCATGCAGGGTGCCGCATCGAAAAACACGGTCAACCGTTTCTGAGGCATCGCCTAGAGCTGAGGACAAATCTCGGGCGTACCTTGCAACTCTCTCCGAATGACCATTCGTATAGGAGTCCTTTGCGTCGACTGCCGCCGCAAGAGCTTGGATTGTGGCAAAGCTTCCACTCTCCGTCGATTGATACAGGAGGAACGGGTCCGCCGCTTTATCAGCACCTGGCACTGCATCAAATAGGCAGACCCTATTTTTTCCGAGTTGCTTCGCCCGCACTAATGCCAACTCTGCCCCTAGAATCAGTCCATCTTCGCGAGAACTGTTCTTGGGGAATTCAGCGCATCCTACACTCACCGTCGCCAAGCAACCCGCCTGCTTAAGCCGCACTCTCACGAAGTTCATGATCACTTCGATAGCGTCTGCCTCCGTGTTGGGGAGCAGAGCCGCAAACTGGTCACCGGCGTAACGAGCGAGAATGCTGAACTCTGGAACGCATGCTCTCAGCACTTCGGCAATCAGCTTGATGACCTCGTCCCCGTGGTTGCGACCGACCGACTCGTTGACGTTGTCAAAATCGTCAATATCGATAAGAGCAAGCGTCATCAGGCTTTGCGTGGATTCGCAGCGTCTGGCTTCTTCGGCAAGTCGCTCCCGAAAGCTTCGATGGTTTCGAAGCTCAGTCAGAGGGTCCAAATCAATCATCGCCAGCAAACGCTCTTGGGCGAGCTTTGTCGCCGCGATCATCCCATTGAAGCTCGCCTGCAACACACCAATCTCATCTTGCCGATTCACCGGGAAGGTTTCTGGCCATTCCCCCGTCTGAACAATTCTCGCCGCTTCTGCCAACGATGAAATCGGCTCTGCCATTCTGCGTCCAACCGCAACCGCGCCAAATAGGCTGAGCACTAGGGAAACAGTAAACACTGCGACAAAAGCACCTCGCGCCTCTACGTAAGGCGCGACAATCGCTTTAGTTGGCCTCAAGATGACGTATCCGAGTTGATCGGATTGATTGACCCCTTGCATCGACGCGAGGATGTAAGCGTACGTCTCCCCATTGAGGGTTATTTCCTTCCTAACACCCGCCTTCGGCGGAATGGGAAAAGTAGCGTTGAGGGACGAGGCGATCAGCCGGCTCCCAGCCGACAAGCCAAGTTCGACGCCTGCCTGTTCGGCAAGAATCTTTACCTGCTTGGCACCCAACTTTTCAAAGAGACTGATCGAACCGCGGATGTAGATGTCGCTTCTAACTGGCACGCAGGACATCAAATACAGATCTGTGTCGCTGTGGACGATGGCGCTGTGCTCACTCCCTGAACTCAAGGCAATCGCGGTCTCCCGCTTGACCGAGGAGGCCAAAGCAACTAGTTCTGGCGACTCAGCGAGAACGGCACCGTCGCCGTCAGTTATTTGCACCGCATCCACGGAGAACTACTTAGCTAGATGGGGGATTTCCGCCTTGATCGTAGACCGATTCGCATCGGGCAAAAAGATCAGGGTACGCACCCTGGTCAAAGTTTTCGCTGCAAAGTGAGTCTCACGCTTCAGGTTGGAGAATCGCTGGGTGAGGTAAAGGCTGAGCTGCCGGCCGGATGTGGCGGCGTCTCCTTCAATGGTTTTGTCAATCTGACGAGCCGAGAGGACGCTGAACGTGGCCAGCATCACGGTGCCAAAACCGATCAGCAGGACCGCCGTAACGACCGCTATTTTGGTGGAGAGATTGAGGCGCGACATAGTCAGCGATGCAGCGGGATGTCTACCTGAGACTTCTGACCGGGATTGACTTCGAAGGAGGCCCTGGCACCGCTTTCGTGCCAGACCTCAACCTTGTATTTTCCGCTGGGTATCGATGGGATGTGATACTCGCCTCTCTTGTCGGCGATGGCATAGAACGGCGTATCAACCACCATGATATAGGCCCCCATATCGGGATGGATGCTGCACATGATGACCGCCAGGCCCGGCTGCGAGAAAACCTGGGTCCGCTTGGTGCCCTTGGGATAGTTCCCGAGGTCAAACTTTGTGCTGTTGAACTCGGTGAAGACGTTGTGAAAGATCACGTCGTTGTTGGGGAAATCCACGCGAGTTCCGACCGTGACGACGCTGACATGAGGAATGAAGGTCCGGTCACGCTGGTCCACAACTGCTTTTGGAAGTGCCTTCGGCCGCGCCGAACCTGTAAACCAAACGATCGCCTGACCGGCTGGCTTACCGTTCGGCAGCGTTACCTTCCCTGACACGGATGAGTCGAGATGGGCGACAGCCAAGAGAGCAAAAGAAAGGACCATTAGAACTGCACCTGAAACATCGCTCTCAGACTCCAGCCAGTTGCACCGAGAGTGGTTGCATAGTTGCTATAGAACAAGTCCTTGCCCCATCCGTAATTGAGATTCAGAGTTAGGTTTTGATTCACGATGTGTCTGATCCCCAAGGTGGTTAAAACGGTGTCATCGTCCGCCTTCCACGGGTGAACCTGCTCTACGCGCGCAACGACCTCGGTTCGGAGCCGATAAGGAATTCGATAGATAGCGTCGAGATACCCACCCGATCCAGACTGAGCACCAATGCCTTCGAAGAACTCACCTTTGAAGATCCAGTGCGGAACTGTATATCGAACATTGGCCCCGACCAGCTTCTCCGTTAGGTCAGTCTTCCCTAAGAACTCTCCTCCAAGGATTACCTGCCCTAAACCGTACTGGGCAGTCACAGTTGCATGATCCAATTTGTCAGGACCGACCTGTGCGCGCGTCAGTCCTGTGTCAATCATCGCGGCTTGAATCTGAAGGGGTCCAAAGTTGGCACTTGCCTCAGCCCCTGAGTCATCGCGGTCCAACTTGATTTTGCCCACGAGATTGCACTCCCTCACCAGTGGCCTATGATTGATTCCCGAATAAAGCAACTCGCTCCAATCACTAAATCCAAAGCTTGAGCGAAGCCGTCCGACTCGGACAGAGCCAGCATCAACTTCATATCGGACATACGACTCATCGTATCCGGCAAAGCTCTGTGCATCGTATCCTGACCAAACAGCAGACCAATTTGAATTGATTCTGGCTTTGAGCTCCGCCCACGTGTTCATCTGGTAAGAACCACGCGCATTTGAGTTTGAAAGCCAATAAGTTTCAACCACTCCAGAGAGCTTGGGGAGATCTTGGCAGGTGCCCACCTTGGCGGCCAAGCTTGCCCCAACCAGGACAGCCAACCTTCCGACAGAGTTTCGAGACAGCACGATAGGGGACATTGTGAGCAGAATTTCAAAAAGATGTAAGGTATCAGAAGAATATCATTCAATTTTCACTTGGGATGCCGCCACCTCAGCACCTATTTCTCACTTAACGCGTGACCTCCACATCGAGGAGGCGCGGATAAATTCCCGTGGCCGGTTGCCTGCAGACTAGAGACTGTACATCCGCCTGGACTAACAAATCCAGTTTCGTGAATCTGCAGAGGTCACGAACAGCGCGCCGAAATCGCCAACACTACTAAGTGGCAACTTTGGACCTCAACCAAAGTCGGGCGTTTTGACGATTGCACGGTCGAAAGCCAGATACTATTCGCCCTCTAAGAATTAATCGCTTCCGCACTTGCATAACTACCCAATCGAATGCACGTGGGAATAAGTTTGGAACTGCAAACAGAATGGCGTTGGATGAGAGTGTTTCTTTTCGAGTGCAGACCTGAGGCGAAGGGATCCATGCGTCCGCATCGACCTCAAACTAATTCAGCCCGAGAGCCGGATTGAACTTGTGCGCTTGACCACCTGACGGATTCGCCTACAGGCGCGCTAGTCCCCGAGCTCGTCTGTCCAGTTGAGACCAGGCCAGGGGCCACCTGTGCAATTTTCGAGATGAGCTCTTGAACTTGCACGGGTTTCCCCACAAAGCCATCCATGCCGCTTGCCAGGCAACGCTCCTGGTTGGCCTCGAGAATATCAGCGGACAGAGCGAGAATTGGGACTCGAGAGTTTGTCTCCATTTCGCGGATAACAGATGCCGCCTCAAAGCCATCCATCACATCCATGTGGCAGTCGAGAATGACCAGATCAAATTGCTCGTCGGCGAAAAAATCCACTGCCTGCTTGCCGTTTGATGCACGAATGGAGCTCGCATCTAGGCCGTCCAGCATCGACTCCAATACCATCCAATTGATCTCATCGTCTTCTGCGACGAGGATCTTAACGCCGCGAAGAGTTGGACTGACTTGCGACGGTAGAGACGCAAATGTGGGAACTTCGGACGTGGCAAAGTCGGAATCTGCGACGGGAAGGGGAATTTCAAACCAGAATTCACTTCCTTGGCCAACCTCCGAAATCACCCCAATCGTGCCTCCCATGAGGGTGACTAGCTCCCGCCCAATCGACAAGCCCAGGCCAGCGCCACCGGTGAACCTTGCCTTGACTCCCTGTCCGAAGAACTCAAAGATACATTCCTGATCTTCAGGGGAAACGCCGATCCCGGTGTCTTTGACGGTGAATTTAGCTCGCAACGGCTCATCAGAGGCAGGAGAGCGCTCAACTCGGAGGGTGATTCCACCAACCTGCGTAAATTTGATGGCATTGCCAAGCAGATTGGTAATCACTTGAGCAATTCGAGTTCGATCGCCCATGACCAACTCGTTCAACTCTGGCGAAAGGTGAGTCTCTAGTCGAATCTGCTTTTCCTTACAAAGCGGATCATACAGATCAGTGACTTCGTTGAAGAGGTCCATGAGACGGAAAGGCTGAATATCGAGTTGCAGAGCCCCAACATCCAATTTGGACAGATCGAGGACACGATTGACCAAATGGAGGATGTGTTCGCCCGAAGCATAAATCGTCTGAGCGAGTTTCTGGTCCTCACTATTGAGGTTGCGGCTGAGCAACATCTTCGTCACTCCCAAAACGCCATTCAACGGCGTTCTCAGTTCGTGACTCATCTTCGTGAGGAACATCGACTTGAACTGACTGGCCCGCCTGGCAACTTCCTTGCCTTCTATTAGCGCATCCCGAATTTCACTCTGCAGCTCAAGTTCGCGTGTTGTCCAGTTGTAGTTCAGCTGCTCCAACAGCGCCGATTTTCTACCGAGTTTCTGCCGGCGCGCCGTCTGTAGAATCTTGTTTGCAGTTTGGAGGACCTCGAACGCCGCTTCAATATCTCCCAGGTTCACATAGGCCTTGGAAAGTGTTTCGTAGAGGTCCACCAAGAGCCATTCGTCACCTAAGTTTTCACAGAGGTTGATCGAATCATAAAGAATGCCTACGGCTTCTTGCGGACAGTTGTAATCAAGGCAAGTCTCTGCTAAACGATATCCTAACCATGCGGTGATCCCCTTATCGGCGAACTTCAGGGATATTTCCTGCGAGATGGCCAGCAGCCGCCTAGCTTCATCATGTTTCCCCTGCGCAGCCCTGACGCAGCCGAGAGCACCGTACAGATGCAGGTAGTACTGCTCTACCTCAGCGTCCCCAGTTCGCAAGCCTTCCAAAAGGACGTGTTCCGCGTCTTCAAGGCGCCCTAACTCAAGGTAAACCTCACCGTAATTCGCCGCAAGAATATTCTCGAGGCCGCTGTCACAGTAGTCGATAAGCCGCTCAGATACATATCGAAGGTATTCAAGGGCTTGCTCTGGCTGTCCTATTTCGCGATGCCAATGGCAAAGGTCAAAGGCAAAAATTACGGCATCGACGAAGAACTCACGGCTAATCGCCGCATCGAATCCGTCCAGGAAGCAATTCATCCCCAGTTCGACATTCCCACTTACCGCATACCCTGACCCGAGGGTGCGAAGACTCAGTACGTATTCCTCACTCTCCGGGAAGCGACTGAGAAGCGACTTCGCCTGGATCGCGGCCTCAATGCTTGGCCCATAGAGGGACTGCAGCTTCAAGCCGTCGGCAACAATTCTGGCGAACACGCCTTCAGCAAATCGGGCTCCCTTTAACTTGGCTACTTCCTGGAATCGGCTTGCGGTCGTTAAAAACGCCGCAAAATCCGTGTTCATCAGTTCTCTGATTGAAACGGCGTGAGCTTGAATCGACTCTTCGTCGAAGAGCCAATCCGTTTCCTGAAACTCGGGCTGAAAACTGGGGATCATGGGAAATACAACTCAACGTAAATCAAAAACTGCACGGTGACTTTCTTATTGCACGAAGCGGAGAGTGATTGCTATTCCCATTTATCAGACAGCAGATATACCTATGCAGTTCGAACTAAACACAGCGTGCATCCGCGGCCGGAGCCTGAATAGATCCGATCCACAGTTAAAGAAAGTTGCACATCAGGATATTCGATAATCAACTGAGGAACTGGGACCATTGGCGCTGAGTCCTAGTGTTGACAGGCAACGATGCCGCAGTGGGACGGCTTCTACAGAAAGTTGGACCATTGCGGCTGCGAGACAGGGGTTCAAATCCCAACATCCAATGGACACAGCAAAGACGAAAAAGGGGCCCCAGTGGCTCCGCCCCATCCTGATCGGGATAGCGATTATCGGAATCGGGGGGTTCTTTGCCTCACGGTACTTCGCACCCAAGCCGGAAAAGGGCGTGATTCTTGCAAGCGGCACAATTGAAGCTGACGAGACAACCATCGCTCCCAAGGTTCCCGGCAGGCTAAAGCTCCTCAAAGTGAACGAGGGAGACGACGTCAAGCAGGGGGAGTTGCTGGCGAAACTGGACGATTCGGAATTAAGGGCCCAACTTGGCCAAGCCGAAGCTGGCCTGGCCGCCGCTCAGGCAAAGTTTGACGAGGCCGTCAAGGGCAATCGTCCAGAGCAGATCGCACAGGCCGTTGCCCAGCTAGAAGCAGCCAAACAAACCGCCGCTGGCTCCCACCGACTCCTGGCGACCAGCCTTCGCAATATGCATTCCGTTCTCGACCTCCAAACCCAACTTGATAGTGCAGAGGCGAAGGTAACCGCATCCGAAGCAGCCTACCGACAGTCGGTAGAAGCACTTAAGCTAACCATGGCCGGAACCAGACCGGAGCAGGTGGACCAGGCAAAAGTCGCGTTGCTCCAGGCCAATGTTGCCCTTGCCAAAGCCGGAACGGATCTCGCGCGGATGAAGATCCTGGCTGACCAAGGTGCGATCGCCGTTCAAAACTACGACGATGCCCTCGCCGTCCGGGATGTGGATCAGAAGTTGGTCGAGCAGGCCCAGGCTCACTACAACGACCTCCTTGCCGGATCGCGTCCAGAGGAGATTCGTGGCTCCCAGCAAGCGGTAGCTGCAGCAAAGGCAAACCTGGACGGAGCGCGCAAGGCACTGATAGATGCACGGCGCACGTTTAGTGATCGACTCACCGCTCAAGGTCAGGTTGAATCCCAGTCCACCACCACCGATGTCGCCATCGCGCAGGTCGCAGCGGCCCAGGCTCAGCTTGACCTCATGAAGGCGGGATCGCGAGCCGAAGACATTGAAACTGCCAGGGCCACGCGAGATCAGGCGAGTCACGCCGTCGAGTATGCGAAGCAAATGGTCGCGGATACCGTTCTCTATGCACCGACGAGTGGGGTTGTGAAGACCAAGGACTCGCTCCTGGGAGAAACCCTGAGCGCCGGTACCCCAGTGGTCACGATTGCAGACCTGGACCACATCTGGATCCGTGTGTTTGTCCCAGAGGATCAATACGGTGCGCTTAAGCTAGGCCAGTCCGTGGATGTGAAGGTCGACAGCTTCCCCAAGGAAATCTTCCGCGGCCACATTGTCTCTATCAACACCGATTCTGAGTTCACGCCGAAGAATGCGCAGACCCCGGAGGAGCGAGTGACGCTAGTGTTCGGTGTGAAGATCATGATTGACAACCCAGGCCGCCGGCTGAAGCCTGGAATGCCTGGAGATGCGACGATTCGCACCCAGTAGGCAGAACATGGATGCCGCAATCGAATGTATGGACCTGGTCAAGAACTTCAAAGACCTGATCGCGGTCAACAGGATCAGCATTGCGGTAAAGCCGGGTGAAGTTTTCGGGGTGGTCGGCCCAGACGGGGCGGGCAAAACCACTCTGATTCGCATGCTGTGCGGAATCTTGGATCCAACTTCGGGAACGGCCACCGTTCTCGGTGCAAAGATCCCAGACCAAGTCGACAAGGTCGTTTCCGACCTGGGGTACATGTCGCAGAGATTCTCGCTATACGGTGACTTGACGGTTGCAGAGAACATTCGATTTTTTGCAGACATTCATGAAGTGCCGCGAAAGGAACTGGCAGATCGCATGAAGAAACTCCTCGCCGCTAGCCGCCTGGAAGCGTTCCAGACACGCAGAGCAGAAGACCTCTCCGGGGGGATGAAGCAAAAGCTCGCTCTGGTTTGCACCCTGGTTCACACCCCAAAAGTGCTGTTCTTGGATGAACCCACGACGGGTGTCGATCCAATCTCGCGGCGAGAGTTCTGGCAGATTCTGTACGGCTTAGTTGCGGATGGAATGACGCTGTTTGTAAGCACCCCGTACATGGACGAAGCAGATAGATGCCAGCGGCTCGCCCTGATGAACAAGGGAAGCCTCTTGATGTGTGACTCTCCCGCCAACCTGCGCAAGAGCATGAAGCGGCGGGTGATTGAAGTCTTTTCACCCGACCCTCGCAAGGCAGAAGTGCGTCTAGAGACCTGCAAAGGAGTAACCGCAGTGGAAGCCTTTGGCCAGCGGCTACACGCGACCGCGCTGCCAGGAACAGATCCCGCTGGCATCCGCGCCGAGTTGGAAGCCGATGGAATCGGCATCACAGAAGTCCGGGTCGTTGCTCCAAGCCTTGAGGATGCGTTTATCGCCGCACTTGAGGAAGGTGAGAAGATTGCCCGAGTATGAGATCGAGTGTCGGGAACTCACCAAGCAATTCGGCTCGTTTACTGCCGTCGATCACGTTTCATTTGGGGTGAAGAAGGGCGAGATCTTTGGCTTCCTCGGACCGAACGGCTGTGGCAAATCGACCACCATCCGCATGGTTTGCGGCCTCATCACCGCAACCTCTGGCTCTGCATTCGTCGGGGGCACCGACGTGGCGCTGGACCCAGAATCCGTGAGAAACCGTGTCGGATATATGTCGCAGAAGTTCTCGCTCTACGACGACCTCACCGTTCAGGAAAATCTTCAGTTCTTTGCCGGGATCTACGGCATTCGCGGGAAAGCGCAGAAAAAGCGGCTAGACGAGGTGATCGGACTGATTGACCTCAAAGAGGTGCGCCAATCCCTGGTCGCCGGACTTTCCACCGGCTTTCGTCAGCGACTGGCACTTGGCGCGTCGATTCTCCATTCACCCGAAATCCTGATTCTCGACGAGCCCACTTCAGGAGTTGACCCTCTCTCTAGAAGGCGGCTTTGGGACCTCATTTACGACATCACCAACAATGGTGCCTGCGTGTTGGTAACCACTCACGCCATGGATGAGGCGGAGCACTGTCACCGCCTTACGATGATGCAGAGCGGCAAGGTCGTGTGTATGGGCACGCCCGATGAACTTCGGGCATCCCAGATTACTGGGCAGGTGTTCAACGTGGAATGCGATCCACTTTTCCCCGCCGTTACGGTTGCCTTGACGATGCCCGGTGTTCCGGATGCCTCCGTGACGGGTTCTCGCCTGCATGTTCGGTCCGCTGTAGGCGGGCCCAGCATGGAGGAGATTCGCAAGAAGCTGACGGATCAGGGGATCCATGTCGAAAGTATCGAACTTGGTGAGGCAACTCTTGATGACGTCTTTGTCGCCGTTGCGGGAGCAGTGGCATGAGGCGGACGATGGCCCTGATGAACAAGGAGTTCCTCCACATCATCCGAGACCCTAGGTCCCTCGTCACCGCGCTGCTAAACCCGCTGATGATGCTGTTCCTGTACGGATACGGCATCTCCACCGACATTCGAAACGTGAGCCTTGGCGTGGTCGACTGGAGCCACTCTCAGCAGGGAGCTGACCTCGTTAAGTCGTTTACCTCCTCCGGCTATTTCATCCAGACCTTTCGCACGGACCGATACGACGACCTTGGCAAGGCAATGGACAACCGTCGGATTCAAGTTGGACTGGTCATTCCACCCGACTTTGGCCGCAGCATGGTGTCTGGACGACCCACAACTCTTCAGGTAATCCTCGACGGCTCCGACCCCAGCACCGCGAATTCAGTGTCGTCGTACATCTCGTCAATTGTGGGAACCTACTCCACCGCCCAGGTCAGCGCAGTGTTCTCCAAACGCGGCATTTTGCCTGCCAAAATGACCTCGCCCCTGACCCTGCAACCTCGAGTTTGGTACAACGAGGACCTCCTCAGCATCTACTTCATCGTTCCAGGTGTGGTTGTCATCGTGCTTATGACAACGACCGCTTCCCTGACCGCGGGCACGATCACGCGAGAGCGGGAGCGAGGCAGCATTGAGCAGATCGTTGCCTCACCGGTGACTCCTACCGAACTAATGCTGGGCAAGACGGCTGCCTACGTTGCCCTTGCCTTCGTGGACTTGATCCTTGTGGTGGTGGTGGCACGCCTGTTTTTTGGCGTCCCTATGCGCGGCAGCGTGCTTTTGTATGCGGGATGCTCGCTCATTTTCATCGCCAGCTCGCTGGGGTTGGGGCTACTAGCCTCGGCAGGCTCCAACAGTCAACGGTCCGCCATGACGACGGTGATGCTGCTCACGACACTCCCGAGCGTGATTCTCAGCGGCTTCGTCTTTCCCATTTCCAGCATGCCTGCCGTGGTGCAGATGTTTACCTACGTGGTACCCGCCCGCTACTTCATGGTCATCTCCCGAGGCATCTTCCTGAAGGGCTCTGGCTTCGTGGACCTCTGGCCCCAAATCTGGCCGATGACCCTGTTGGCCGCTGTGCTGCTCGGCGCAAGCATTGCGACCTTCAAGAAGAAGATCTAACGATATGAGAGTGTGGGATTTTGTTTTGAAGGAGATTCGGCAGATGCGGCGAGATCGCAGGCTGCTGGGCATGCTGTTTGGAATGCCGGTCCTTCAGCTGCTGCTGTATGGATATGCGGTCACCCAAGATATCCGCCACCTCAAGATCGTGATTTGCGACATGGATGGGTCCTACGAGAGTCGGCAGATCATCCAGTCCGTGATTGCTTCGCCGGAGTACTTCGACGTCGTTGGATACGTTCACAGCGCTAATGACGCCCGCAAGTACCTTCAGGGATCGGGTGCCTCGCTCGCCCTTGTGATCCCTCGCGGCTTCCAGACAAATATCAATCGAGGACAGGTGGGCTCACTTCAAGCTTTAGTGGATGGGAGCGACCCCAATGCGGGAACCGTGGCGACCGGATACCTTGCCAAGATGATCGCGACCCGCTCTGCGGCGATCGTCCAAAGCCGACTCGCGGCGACGGGTCTTGGCAAGTCCGCGGGCAGCATCGATGCACGTCTGGAGTATTGGTACAACCCTACGTTGGAAAGCAGCTTCAGCCTGGTGCCGGGGGTAGTGTGCTTGATTACGGGCAACCTCACCATCTTCATGTCAGCACTGGCAATCGTGCGGGAACGCGAACTCGGCACAATTGAACAGCTCTTGGTGACACCGATGCGCCCCTGGGAGTTGATGCTTGGCAAGTTGTTGCCCTACATGATGATGGGGTTCGTCAACGTCGCCACGACTGTGTTTCTAGCTCAAATTTTGTTCGCGGTTCCAATGCGCGGCAGTCTGATGACCCTCTTTGGCGTGTCTGGCCTATTTATGCTTGGCTCCCTCGGCATCGGACTTTTGATTTCAACCGTTTCCAAGACTCAGCAACAAGCGACGATGCTTGCCAGTCTCATCTTGATGCCGAACATGATGCTGTCAGGGTTCATGTACCCCGTCTCCAATATGCCGGCATGGCTCCAGCCGATTACGTATCTGCTGCCGATGCGCTACTACCTCACTTCGGTGAGGGGTTTGATGTTGAAGGGAAACGGGTTCGGCGAATTGACCAATCAGATTTGGCCGATGGCCGTCCTAAGCATTCTCATCTTCCTAGCGGCGATCCAGCGATTCCAAAAGCGGCTCGACTAGTCGGAAGACCCCCACGGTCCGTCCGACAGAGGAATACGACAATGAAGACAACCATGCTTAGAATCGTCACTTTGGGCGCCATTTGCGCCTGCTTTATCGGAGTTGCGTTTGCGCAGCATCACGGCGATCGCGACCTACGCGCCCAAATGGACCGGCTCCAAACCGCCAAGCGTGCCGCCCGCGCCCACCACAACCGCGCACAAGTTCACTACCTCCAGAGCCTCATCAACCGCCTCCAGGCCCGAATGGATCACCAGAGATAGGCAGCACAAGCCTTTGCCGACCCGGCCCACCTCAATGCCTTACGGTTGAGTCCCGAATGCGCCGGTTCGGTCAATTCAATTGACAGGGGGTTGGCACAAATCTATTAATGGGAGATCCGCCTGCCCCTCGCTCTTGTATTATTTTGCGCTTGATTTGCTCGCACCCAGTGTCTATCCCAGATCGTATCCTAGGGTATGCGGCGCTCTGATGTAGGGATGCTTGTCAGCAGATCGTTGGCGGTTTGGGTCTTTTGTGTGGTGGTCAACCACGCGTCCAGATTGCCTAATTCTTACTTGGCCTACCTCCAGTTTCAGAGAATGCGGCCTGGTGAGGAAAGCCGACCCTATGTGATTGTGCCGGTCCTTGAAGACCTCATGTTGGTCGCAGGGTTGATCTTCATCGGTGCAATGCTGTGGACAAAACCCACACTCCTGTTTCCGAGCGATGATGAGCCGCTGAGCAAAACCACGACGCTGAACATCCTGAGTATCAGATCCGTCGTGATGAGCGCCCTCGGCGTCTTTATCTTCGTCGAAGGGTTCTCCTCGCTGCTTTCTGTAATGGTGGTCAAGCACACCGTGTCGCAGGTTTTCAAAAACATGGTCAGCGCGGAAGGTCAGCAGGTGATTGGCCCCCTTGCAAAGATCGTGATCGGTGCCGCGATCATCGCTTGGTTCAAATATGGGAAACCGGCTCGACGGCTATTGGGGGTATCCGGAGGGGACGACTCCGACCACAACGGCGAATCCATCCAGTGAATCTCCACTAACCGAAGAGTTAGACTTGGACCACTCCGCTTCAGGGCCAAATCGTCCAGACGGATTCCGTCTACTGCCATTTCAGAGGTTCGAATGGGTGGCTAGCGGAACGATCGCTTCACCCCCCAAATTGAATCACAAGTCGCTAATCGCGTTTTATATGGACCCCGGCGGAGTCGGGAATGCTGACTTTCGCCACCCCCTCCCCACCCTCCAGCCCGCCACGGAAGGCGGGAGAGGGAGCCGATTTACGGCGCACCGGCTAACCCAAAAGCACTAGGAGCCCAGAATGCTTTTTCTTCAATTGAAGCCAGCAAGACGCTAATCCAGGCTCCCTCCGCCGGCAACTGTAATGGCCAAATGTGAGATATCAACCCATCTACGCTTGGTTCAGAGTTCGCTTCGCAATACAGCTGGAAGCACGACACAGACCTTGGTGCCCACACCCAACTCGCTCGTGATCTCGATCGATCCATTGAGCGATTCCACAATCGTCATGCATATGGAGAGCCCGAGCCCGGTTCCACCGCCGGAGGACGAGCGAGACGTGTCAGCGCGATAGAACCGGTCAAAGACTTTGGGAAGGTGCTCCGGTGAGATTCCGCAGCCTGTGTCGGAGACTGTGAGTTCGATATTTTCGCCCACCAAACGGCCATCCACTGAAACCTGACCGCCTCGTGGGGTGTGGGCAAGGCTGTTTGAGACAAGGTTGGCGATCAGGCGCTCAATGAGGTCGGCGTCACCCTGCACAATCATTCCTGCCGATACTAGATTGTGAAGTTCAACACCCAATGCCATAGCCGGGGATTGGAAAAGGCTAATCACGGATGCGGCCGCACCCCAAGCATCAATTGCCGTCACGTTTATCGGCACGTGCAACTCTTCGGACCGAGAGAGGAAAAGCAGATCGTTGACGAGGCGAGTCATCCTATCAGTCGCCGCATCGACACATTCCAGCGCGGTGCGGTACTCCTCAAGCGACGGCGCACCGGAGAGTGCAACGCTCGTATTGACCTTAATCGCGGCAAGAGGAGTTCGAAGCTCGTGGGACGCATCGGCAATGAATCTCTTTTGAGACTCAAATGCGCCCTCTAACCGGTCGAGAACCTGGTTGAAGGCCCCGCCCAACTCGGCCAGTTCGCGGTCGCGCTGATCCGGGATTCGCTGAGATAGGTTGTGGGCGCTGATCTGCTGGGCGCTGGCAGCCATACGGCCAAGAGGGCGCAAGCCCATCACACTGATAACGTAACCTCCCAATCCCGCGAGAATAATTCCGAACGGGACTAAGTGAAGGAGAACGCTATCGAGGTGGGTTAGGGTCGCGGTCAACCGGCCCGGACTCTGACCTTTGATTGCAGCCGCGACTCCCAAGTGAACCGCAGCCCCCGCTAAGAGCAGACATAGCACGAGAACGATCACGTTCCAAGCCAGCAGGCGTCCTCGGAGGGAGCGCTTCTTCAAGGAACTTCCTCATCGGGTCTTCGAAGGGAGTAGCCCACTCCCTGAATGGTATGAATCAGCTTGGGCAGATTAGGTCGCTCGATCTTGAGTCTAAGACGGCGAATCTGAACATCGACAACGTTGGAGTAGCTGTCTTCCCCCTGCCATACTCGAAATTGAATGGTATCCCGAGTCAGCACCCTCCCTTCGTTAAGCATGAGGGCCTCCAGCAGTTCGAATTCGCGTGGGTTGAGGCTCACCTCTTCTCCCTCAACCAACACTCTTCGCTGTTGAACGTCGAGATTCACTTGGCCGATCTTGATGGCTTTGCCGCGATGAATTTTGTCCCGCCGAATCAGCGCCTTGACCCGGGCGAGCAGCTCTGGAAAAGCGAACGGCTTGACCAAGTAGTCATCGGCGCCGGTCTCTAAGCCGCGCACTCGATCCAGAACAGTGTCCTTGGCGGTCAGCATCAGGATCGGAACGGAAACCCCGGAAGACCGAAGCCTTTCACAGATTTCCAATCCATTCATCAACGGGAGCATAAGGTCTAGGACGATCACCGAGTAAGCGGTTTTCAGAGCCCAGTCCAAGCCATCTGCGCCGTTGGTCGCGACGTCAACATCGAACCCTGCCGAATAAAATCCGCGCTGAATCCCTCCTGCAATCTGTGCATCGTCTTCTACGAGTAGGAGTCGCATGGTTTCTTCGTTGCAGTCTATCCACGTTCATCTTCCTGTCATTTCTCTCTGAGAACATGCTTTTAGCCGCAAAGAAATTTGACGCGGTTTGAAGGAAAAATATGAAACGAACCGGATTCACCCTGATTGAGCTCCTGGTGG
This sequence comes from uncultured Armatimonadota bacterium, assembly GCA_903927025.1. Classification (GTDB taxonomy): domain Bacteria; phylum Armatimonadota; class Fimbriimonadia; order Fimbriimonadales; family Fimbriimonadaceae; genus Fimbriimonas. The sequence continues at coordinate 50,555 of CAIYLG010000052.1, read as the reverse complement.
TTATTGCCATCATCTCAATCCTTGCCGCAATCCTCTTCCCAGCATTCGTGCAGGCTAAGGTCTCCGCCTACTCAACCACCTGCCTCAGCAACGTACGCCAGGTTTCACTGGCGCAGACCTTTTATCTCCAGGATTCCGATGACACGTATCCGTCCGTCTTTCCTGGCACAGGCGGCGGGGTGGCTGACCCGATGGGAAGCGACCTCACACCTTATGTCAAATCGTCATCAGTGCTGCAGTGTCCAACCCGGTTTGATTCCGACTGTTTGGGCAGCAGCGGAGCATCGAGCCGATGCTTGGGATACGGATTCAATTGGGGGCTTTACAATCCCTGGGACGATGGAATCGGCCTGCTGGAACCCATTGTGGCTTTGGGAGGGCTTCATGAATTCATGTTGCGGGGCAAATCGAGCTCTAGCTTGACCCAGCCCACTTCAACCTTTGTGACCGGAGACACTTGGTCCCAACCGCCATACACGCTCGCCGTATTTGACAACTGGAACGGCGCTGGTTCCGCTCGCCACGCGGAGCGATTCAACTTTGCCTACGCGGATGGGCACGCCAAGTCGCTGCATCAGCGCCACGGGTTCACTGCCGCAGACACCTACGTTGTCGGCAACATCGACCGAACCCATGCCATTGGTGCTTCCAACACCCTTTCCCCTTCCAACTCCAAGGACCTCACCAGCTACTGCAGCGCTCCGGATTCCGCCGACTGCGCTGCAATCGTGAACTGGTTCCTTTCCAACACCCGATTCGATGGACTCGAATAAGCAGCATCCTATGAAGAAAACTAGAGCAACCCTACTCGTCATCGCCTCCCTCTGCGCCATTGGCGGCTCCTTCGCATGGGTGAAGAGTCAAACGGCAGCCCCCATCGCCGTCCGGCACTCCGCCAGCCGCCCATCCAATCGCCATCGCCCGACCATATCCGCAACGAATGGCATGGTGGTGCAGCTCACGGAACAGCTCAAACTGAACGCGTCTCAGAAGGCGCAATTGGGCAAGATCTTTGATGCAATGCAACACAAAGTGGCCTCGATTCAGGGAACCAAGTCAATGGATCCCGCCAAGAAGCAGGAGGCTATGGCAAAGGAAATGAATGTTGCTGCCGCCAGTCTGAGTGAGATTCTCGACCCGACCCAAAAGGAAAAGTTCGAACAGATGATGGAGCAGATGAGGGCACAACACGCCAGCCACTAGGTCGCTGACCACCAACAGCTTCTCCGACAGCCGATAGGGACTTTATAAAGATCGAAGTCTGTCTGGCACCGAGCCGAGCTACGGTGCCAGAACTCGGACCCACGTTGGACGAGTATCAGGTTGGGTGACGTCCACTGTCACCCAATCATCTCGCTTCTCAATGTCAACGATGTCTCCATCTACGACAAAGTGCTTGCCAACCACTCGGCCAGAGCTGACCTGGACCGAGACACCATCAAATGGCACGTGATGCGATCTTTCGAGAGTTGCGAACAGGGAATCCTTTTTGCGGTCCACTTTAAACCCAAGCGAACCGAGCTCTTTCGCTGCATCGGAAATGGTTTTCTCGGGATTTCCCCGGAAACTGTAAGCCACCTCATCAAGTCCATAAATTCCGGGTTCCAGAGACAGTGTGAAGGGGTGACTTCCAAGAAATGCAAAACGCATGGGTGGATCTTTGAAGCTGTGCAGGCACCAAACCCCAACGAATACAGACACTGCGCTGATCAGTGAGAAACGAATGAGGGCCCTCGACGTTTTTGGCTTCCGCCTAATTACGGTGCTTCGAACAGCACAAAAGAGAAGTGACGTAAATGCTGAAAGTGTGAGGGTCACCTCAAGCTCTATATGGATTCCGGACGCGATCCATGCGGTAGCCCAGGCGATGCACAGAAGTGATGTGAGCAACAAGAATTCACCGAGGAACCCGCCCACCGCGTTGACGTGTCTCACCAATCTATTATCCGTGGCTCAACCCAGCCAGATCCATGTGACTTAGCCAAGTTCATGCCGCTAAATCGGTTTGCATCGCCTAGCGTTTGATCAAGACTCTGCTTTAACTCAAGAGTTGAGGTTTCATCGGCACAAATGAGAACTGTGGATGTGCTGGCACCAGTCCTACGAAGGGAAGGCTCGGGAAGTCTGAGTTACACTTAGGTCTCCATTCGCGAAAGCTGAGTGAATGCCTGAGGTTATGAATACCCAGGCTGGATTTGTCGGAGTGTTCGTCCTTATGAACTGGTTGAAATTTGATCCTCGCATTGTCGTCTCCGCAGTGTTGCTGGTGGCGACGCAGCTTGCCAGTGCCCAATGGCCCGCACTCACCAACCCAACTGCTCAGATTAAGCTGTCCCAATCTGGCGGCAACAAAATCTATCAAATCTACGACACGGTTCTGGATCCGTTGACGTCCGTCACGGAGTATCTGGCGCTGGACTACTACGCACCGATTTACATCCTGACCACCAGCAAGTTCTGGACCCCAGCCAGCATTTCCCAAATGAACGGCTCCATTTTCGGCAAGATGAACTACGAGTATCAATATAACTCGTTCCAAGCGGGGGTCTTCTTGTCGACATTCGACCCGGCAAAGACCGCTTGGCAGAATTACTTGTGGCAAGATTCCGCCGACGAGCCGCTTGGCATCGCGCCAAAGATTCAGACGATCAGTTCATCCGGTGGCGTTACCTCGTGGCTGGCCACGTTTACTCCCTGGATTCCTAACCTATACACGGAGAACTGTAACGTCTATTACGCTGCCTACAATGCCGCGACAGGGACTTACGCGGTGGACTACTCTTGGTATGCGGGCAACAGCAAAGGCACCGGAAACTATTGGGCGGTCTCCCAGTTGACGGTCCAGGACGGTGTGGTGGCATGGGTATCCACCCACTACACCGCTGGCGTTCCAGACTCTAACCTAATCAACGCGGCCATTTTCGACTACGCCGCGAACAAATGGATCTCCTGTAATTTCACAGTTGCCGTCCACGCCAACACGAGCCCCGTCCTGGTCACGAACGGAACTGTTCATCTTGGCCAGTACACGCTTGGGTACAACCCAACAAATCGACTGTGGTACTACAACGGCGCTTCGAGTTCGGCTGCCTATTTCTATGCCAGTCCAACCAGTGGAAAACCGGGCTTGGGCGTCACTTTCTTCAACTACAGCCTTGCCGGAGACAATTGGATCTGGAGCTTTGGAGACGGGACAACAGATTCGACGCATCGAAGCCCCATCCACACCTATTCTTCCCCGGGAATCTATACGGCAACGTTGACGCTCACTTTGGGAAGTCAGAAAGTGACTCAAACCCAGAAGATCGTCACCGCAACAACGGCTCCGACTCTCTCGATCACGACGCCAACCTTGGGAGCTACGGTCAAAGGTGCGATCACGATCGCCGGCAAGGTTGCTGCCGTTGGGGCAAACAATGCGATCAGCACGGTGACCGGCACTCTGAAGCGTGCAACGGACTCCAATTACTGGAACGGAACAGCTTGGGTCAAAGTCGCCTCGGGACAAACGCCCCCAAGTTTGGCTGGGACGGTTACCAGCGGCAAGTGGACCCTCAACAGTCTTCCGAGCGTTGCCCAACTGGTGAACACACAGTACACGGTGGCCATGACCGCAACCGATATCGTCGGCAACATCGGCCACGGGTCGGAAACTTTTAAAACGAAGAATTAGCCCAATGCTTGTCTTGCCAGCCGAAGCCTAGTTTCACATGAGTTGGTGGAGGCGGGGAGAGTTGAAGACACCTATAATTTCACGAGAAGGTCCATTTAAGTTCAAAAGCGTCTCACGAAGAGTGTCTGACCACCGTAAATTGCAACCAAGAAGTGTGGCATTTTAGGTCAACAAGTGTGACAAGATTTTGTTGGGCAGAGCCTCAAATCGTGCCAACTGCCTTGTCTCTTAACCATTGTTGTGAGGACTCCAGAACAAATGCTGAACAAGCCAAGAACGTCAACCGATTGCGGCACTATCTGCGGCACGTTTCTACGCCTTTCAGCACAGGCAAGCACAAAAACATTGGGAACCCAGACCACGTGACAATGATCGACTACGAATCATAAACCGCTCAATTGCCTGCTCTTATTGCCGAAACACGAGAGAAGTGACAATAACGACGCATTCCAGTCGTCATAATGATCGACAGGGTGCAACAGACATCGGCCAGATCGGGGGTTTACATCAAACAGGCGACGGGCTATCGAGCCTTCGTGCCAGCCGCGTTGCCACCCAACCCTCCCGTACAGTATGACGACGACCTGTTGGACTTGCTCTCTCGCGCAGATAGGGCGCTGGGGCGGCTCGATGGCTCTACCGAAGCCTTACCAAATCCCGAGTTGTTCGTCATGATGTACGTCCGCAAGGAGGCGGTGCTGAGTTCTCAAATCGAAGGCACTCAAGCGTCCCTCGCCGATGTGCTCGAACTTGAGGCAAGGGTATTTGAGCCTCAGACGCCGACCGATGTTGCCGAGGTTATCAATTACGTCGGCGCGATGAACTACGGATTGGAGAGACTTCAAAATTTGCCCATCTCACTCAGAATGCTCTGCGAGATTCATGCGAGGCTTATGGAGGGCACACGGGGGCAAGAACGTAATCCTGGAGAATTCAGGCGTAGCCAAAACTGGATCGGGCCACAGGGCTGCACGCTTACTACGGCCCGCTTTGTGCCACCCGCACCAGACGATATGAAGCAGGCGCTCGGGGACTGGGAGCAATTTCTGCACAGTGAACGACCGATGCCAATTTTGGTCAAGGTTGGACTGGCACATGCTCAATTGGAAACGATTCACCCTTTCCTTGATGGGAATGGAAGAATTGGAAGGTTGCTCATCACTTTCATGCTATGCGAGCGCGCGGTCCTTAAACGTCCGTTGCTGTACCTCTCTCACTACTTCAAGCTCAACCGGCTCGAATACTATGACCGCCTTCAAGCCGTTCGTGACAAAGGTGACTGGGAGGGATGGTTGAAGTTTTTTCTGCGGGGAGTCACGGTGGTTGCCAATGAAGCAACCGAGGTCGCGAGGCGGATAGTCAATCTGCGGGAAGAGCAACGAGTGCGAATCCAAGCAAGCTTTGGAAGGATGACCGCTGACGGACTGGTTCTTCACGACGGGCTATTCCAACATCCGTATATCAATGTCGCCCAAGCCCAGCACCTCGTCGGCAAGGGCTTTCATGCCGCGAATAGACTTATTTCACAAATGGTTGACGCCGATATCCTCAGAGAGATGACGGGCAGGTCAAGAAATCGGGTCTACCTCCACCAATCCTATTTCCGAATGTTCGATGATTCAGAATTGTCCGCCGACCATGTCAATGGCCTCGAATCAGAAGAAGAGACGATTTACTGAAAGGAAGGCGCACTAAAGCAAAGGTGCCATCTCTAGTATATGTCGCCTTGCATCGGTAGCCTCGCTACTAACAGGCTAGGAACAATTCCAAAATAGCAAGGATATCGGAATCAGTGGCGAACAAAAGAAAAAAGCCAGCTTTTAGCTGGCTTTAGGTTCAAAGTTTTGGTGGAGGCGGGGAGAGTTGAACTCCCTTCCAAAACTGTCGGCCCTTCAATTACCACGAGCGTCTCCTCTGTACTTTATCTCGACGCCACCCTCTGTCGAGGTCACCTGGGCGGTCATCCAGTTCGATTTATCTAGTCGAGCTTGCTACGAACAGAAGCTTGCCCAACGATCCGGATTTTATTAGGCCCTGGACACTTCCTACCGGCTCGGAAGTGGAGGACCACACAGTTAATTAAGCTGCGTAGGCGTAGTTGTTATTCGCATCTACTGTTTTTGCCGCTTTTTACGAGGCCAACGGCGCCTCGGCTCGCAACCGAAAGTCGAACCAGCCCTGTCGAGCCCGTTCGCCCCCAATCGTTCTATTAGTATAGAACACCGGCGCACCCCCTTTTGTTCCACTGGTTCACAATAGGAACACATGCTGATGACGCTGCGCTGCCCGGCCAAGGTGAACCTGTTCCTGGCGGTGGGGCCAAAGGACTCGCGGAATTACCATCCGCTGCGGACCATCTTTCAAGCCGTCGACCTATGCGACGTCATCACGCTGGCACCCTCCACCACGAACCGGCACCAGGTTCTGTTTGATGATCCATCCATCCCCGAGATGAACACCATCTCGCGCACCCTCCGACTCCTTAGCGAAGTGGTCAGCATTCCTAGGCTCACCGTATCCGTGCAAAAGCACATACCCCCAGAGAGCGGACTCGGAGGAGGAAGCTCCAACGCGGCGGCGATCATTCGCGCCGCCCAGCGCCTGGCCAAGACTACGATTCCAGAAGGGGAACTTAGGGGAATCGCAGAGGCTATCGGCATGGATGTCCCCTTTTTCCTCATTGGCGGACGCGCTAGGGGCGAAGGGTATGGGGAAAAGGTAACAGCGCTTCCCGATGCTGCATCTCAGTGGATTGTGCTAGCGCGCCCAGTCATTGGATGCAGCACTCCGCTTATGTACCAAAAGCTAGACGAGGATCCTTACCCGTGGCGGGACTTCCCAACAGAGGATGAGGTCTACAACGACTTTGAGAAGACCGCTCCCTTTGAAAGCATCGAGCTGATCGAATCGCTCAAGAGCAATGGAGCAGAAAATGCGACCCTTTGCGGTTCGGGATCGGCGGTGTTTGGCCTCTTTGGTGACCGCAAGCTAGCGGAAGGCGCAAAAAAGGCGCTCCACGATTTGGGAGCGCCTAAAATTTGGCTGACGAGAACGCTTAGCCGAAGTGAAAGTCTACGAGCCGATTAGGCGTCGAGATCCTCTTCGGGCATCTCTTCCAATTCCATATCGTCATCATCATCAACCTTTGTCGATGGCTTGGCATCCAATTCCATGCTGATGAGGGCGATGTTCTTTGTCTGTCGGTTCGGACAGTTGTTGCAAACGAAGTCGACCTTCGTTCCCTGAAGCCAGCTTGGCAGCTTCTCGATAGGCTTTCCACAAACGCAAGTGACCATTCTTAGGCTCCTTTTGATTCCTCTACGGTACTGGGAGCGGGGCGTAATGCCTCCGGATGCTCCTCTTCAAACTGCTGGACAGTCTGTTGGTGGCTGATGTAGCCATTGACCAGCATCACGACGAAGGCCACGAAGTAAAGGAGGTAGAGCCCGCCCTCACGCTTCTGCCCTGGATCTCGGATCGCGCCGTCGCCAAATATGGCCCCGAGGATGCCGAGCACAAATAGAATTGCCGAAATGAGAAAGTAGGTGTTCTTGTACCAAACGGGTCTGGCAACTTCTTTCTTCCGGCTCACAGCGAAATAGTGTACCTGCTGGACAAAACGATGCCTGCTCAAGCCATGTGCTTGAGCAGGCATCTTGCTTTCAGAGCTGGGCGATTCCGCCGCGCTTCTGGATGATTTCGCGGAGGAGGCGACGGCCACGGTGAATTCGTGATCGCACGGTGCCGATCGTCGTCTTCTGCACATCGGCGATCTCAGAGTAGGACATCTCCTCTAGGTCGCACATCACGATAGCGGTGCGATAGACCTCTGGAAGCTCATCCAATGCTGAGTACAGATGAGTTCGAAATTCCTGGTGAAGAATCTCTTCGTCTGGACTTGGGCCACCATCGGAAATCGGAAGCTCCTGAACTTCTCCGTCCGACGGCGAAATCATCGAGTTCAACGATTCGGCCTTTCGAATTGGATTGTCCCGTCTGCGCGAGTCAAGATAGGCTCGCTGCATGATGCGCAGAAGCCAGTTGAGGAACGGGCGTCCCGGCATGTAGCTTTCGAAGCCGCGCCAAGCCTTGACATAGGTCTCCTGGACGAGATCTTCAGCATCTGCGGGGTTGCGCGTCAACTGAAGCGCGAGAGTATAGGCTCGCCGCTTCGTGTCCGTCATCATCTCATGAAATTTCTGAAAGTCGGCTTGGGCCCGTTCTTCGATAACGCTGCTTTCCAATACGCACATGGCATTTCTCCCTGGATGTCGTCGAAACCTTTCAACAACCTATGAGCGGATTATATCAGTGATGATTGATTGATTGCGCTATTTTTGAATGATTCGTTGATTGATTAACATTTCGCCAGGCTTTGGCCCCATTCACCGCTCTTTTCAGTTCAAGCAATGTGTTGTATTCTGTAAAGGACGGCAGCGTGGCCGCGTAAAAGCCCATGAAATTTGTAGTCGTCACCCAAGACCCTGTCGTAGCCGAAGCAGCCGTGCAAGGCTTTCACCCTTCGGATGAATGCGCCGTGCTTTCAAGCTGGAGTGAGGCTCTTGAACTCGCTTCTGATGCTGATTTGCTCTTTGTGGATATGTTGGCCACTCTCACCGAGCCGCACAAGATCTCTGGATATGAGGAGTTCGCCAAGGTGAAGATGAACCATCCGACCGCGAGCAAAACGCCACTCGTCGTGATCTCACCGCCTCAGGATTACGAACTCGACTTTATGGCCGGGTGGCCAAATTTCGTGTTGGGAAACGTTCAGCGGCCCGTGGACTACAAGATTTTCAGGCGCGCGTCAACCTGGGTCTAGCAGTAATATATCACACTTGACTAATGTTTTCGCCTCGGATGGGCTGAGTCCACTGTGGTTCGAAGCCGCTCCATGCTGACATGTGTGTACATTTCGGTAGTGGCCAGGCTCTCATGCCCCAGGAGTTGCTGGACCGATTTGAGATCGGCGCCTCCATCGAGCATATGAGTTGCGAAGGAATGCCTTAGGGTGTGCGGCGAGGTCTCGGGTGGCAACCCGACTCTAACGCACCACTTCTTCACTACGTATTGGACCATGCGGGTCGTAAGGCGTGCCCCCTTTGCATTCGTGAACAGTGCATTGTCCGAGACAGCAGGAATCCGTTCCTGCTGAATGTAGTCCTGAATTGAGCTCTTCGCGGTCTTTCCGAAAAGTACAATTCGCTCCTTACTTCCCTTGCCCCTCACGAGGAGCGATTGGTTTTTGAAATCAATATCTGAAATGTTCACCCCAACCAACTCAGAAACCCGGATTCCGGCAGAGTAGGTCAACTCGAGCAGGGCTCGGTCTCTCATCGGATGCCTCCCTGAATCTTCTTGATCGAGCAGCTCTGAGGCCTGGAGCCTGCTGAGAGCCTTTGGCAGCTTCTTCCTTCGAAAAGGGGCTTCGAGAACCTCCGTTGGATCATTGGAAAGATGCCCCGCCGCTTGCAGGTACTTCACAAATGTGCGCAGCGTGCTCAGCTTGCGGGCGCGGGTAACCGGTGTTGGCGCAAACTTCCGGAGGTACCCGCGAAGGCGCTCAGGCGTCAAATCAAACTTGCCGCCCATGAACTGAGACAGCTGGGCCAAGTCCGTGCCGTACGACCGAACGGTGTTCGCAGATCGGCGCACCGCAAGGTGATCAAGAAACTGCTGGATGAGCGTGTCCAAACTCGTAGTCATCGTATCGACTTCTGTTCAGACGCTGGGGAACGGGAATCCGACTCAACCGGGCAAGGTTAAGTCGGTCCGAGTTGGGTTTACAGCCGCTTGAGGATCAGCGTAACGTTATGTCCGCCAAATCCAAAGGAGTTCAGCATGCTGTACTCAACATCTGCAGTTCGGCAGACGTTGGGGATGTAATCGAGATCGCACTCCGGGTCTGGCTTCTCGTAGTTGATCGTCGGGGGCAGCTTGCCGTCTCTCATCGCGAGAAGGCAGGTCAGCGCCGCAATGGCACCGCTGGCTCCCAATGTGTGCCCAATCATGGATTTGATGGAGCTGACAGGTGTGCTGTAGGCTTTTTCGCCGAAGACATCCTTGATCGCCATCGTCTCAAGCTTGTCGTTGTAGTAGGTCGAGGTTCCGTGAGCGCTGATGTAGCCAACCTGCTCGGGAGTAATTCCGGCACGATTGAATGCCATCTTCATGGCTCGAATCGCGCCTCCACCGTCGGCTCTGGGCTGGGTGATGTGGAAGGCGTCTCCAGACATTCCGTAGCCGATAAGTTCGCCGTAGATCTTTGCTCCGCGAGCGATGGCATGGTCGTAATCCTCCATCACGAGGACGGCTGACCCTTCTGCAATCACGAATCCGTCGCGATCTAAATCAAATGGCCTTGATGCGTGGGCAGGATCATCGTTGCGGGTGCTCATGGCACGAGCGGCACTGAAGGCGGCAAGGCCAATTTCATTGATGGGAGCTTCCGTGCCACCAGCCAGCATCGCAACCGCATCGCCGCGCTTAATAATGTGATAGGCGTCACCGATAGCGTTGGCGCCGGTCGAGCAGGCGGTCACGACGCAGGTATTCGGTCCGCGAAGATCATGGACGATGCTTGTAAAGCCACTCGCCATGTCCGGAATCATGTATGGCACCAGGAATGGTGTGACCTTGCTGGGTCCCTGGAGCACCTGTCGACGGTGCTGGTCTCCCATCAGGGTTAGGCCGCCAATGCCAGATCCGATGAGAACGCCGAATTGATCCCGGAGTTCGTCGTCAATAACGATCTCAGAATCTTTCAGCGCCATTGTTGAGGCGGCTACTGCAAACGCAATGAAGCGATCTATTCGTCGCGCTTCCTTCTTTTCGAGCCAATCCTCTGCGTTGAAGTCCAAAACTTCAGCCGCAATACGAGTGGTGAATTCTGTGGGGTCGAGATGCGTGACGGGGCCAACGCCGTTTTCTCCGGCGAGCATTTTCGGCCAAAAGTTCTCAATGCCGGTAGCCAGGGGCGTTACCGCCCCCATGCCAGTCACAACAACCCGGCCGGATGGCACGGGCTGTCCGCTCATGAGAGCTTCTTGCTGATATATGTTACGGCGTCGCCGACGGTTTTGATTTCTCCGACTTCTTCATCTGGGATGTCGATGCCGAACTCGTCCTCAAAAGCCATAACCAGTTCAACGACGTCAAGCGAGTCCGCACCTAGATCCTCAGTGAATGAAGCGGCCTCCACGACCTCCTCTTCCTTCACACCCAGTTCTTCAACGGTCACTTTTTTTACGCGGTTCAGAATGTCCTGCGACATGCCTGGGAAGATACCCCCTTTCGCAATGCAGTGGAGTCCCGATGTGGATAAACACCGCAGTTTTCTTCACCTGCGCTCCAGACTGCGCGAACTAGCCCCGCATGTCCATGCCGCCATCCACCGTGATGGTGGAGCCGGTGATGAATGAAGCGAGATCGCTGAGAAGAAAGGCAGTGGCCCCAGCAACGTCTGCCGGCTGTCCAATTCTCCCCAAAGGAAACCCAGCCATGATCGCTTCACGTCCAATCGCTTCGATGCTGGCCTCGGCCATATCGGTCTCAGTCCATGCAGGTGCAATGCAGTTAACGCGAATGCGCTCGCCAGCGAGTTCCTGTGCCATCGAACGCATGAACATGATCTGAGCCGCTTTGGAAGCGGCATAGGCGCTGTATACAGCTGAGCCCCGCTGACCTGCGGTCGATGTGTAGATCACGATGCTTCCGCCGCCGTTGGCGTCCAGATAGGGCGCCGCCGCCTGGACGGCAAGGAACGTTCCCCGAACGTTGACGGCCATCACGTGATCCCAGAACTCAACCGTCATTTTTCCGAGCGAAAGGCCCTGGAAAATCCCAGCTGAAACAACTAGCCCACCGAGGGGGCCAAGTTTTTCCACGGCGTACTGCACCGCAACCTGCGCCTCGCCAGGTTGAGAGATATCCGCCTGAACGGTCAGGGCAAGGCCACCCGCCTCGATAATCTCTTGCTCCAGCTTCTTCGCAGTTTCCGCGTTCTTAAGGTAGTTGATGGTGACCGCGGCACCTGCCGCAGCTGCCATACGAGCCGCTGAAGCGCCGATTCCACGGCCGCCTCCAGCGACAAAGACATGTTTTCCAGATAGGTCGATCATAAACTCGTTTGGACTAGCCGTATGCCATTTCCGGATGCTTGCCCAGCAGTCTCAATTGTCTGGGATTCGCTCCGAGAAGAAGCTCTTGGTTATAGACAAATGGGAAAGGCGAGAACCGCTGTGCTACGGTTCGGTGCGTATAGTGAACCTGCACCAGGTACCGAATGTCGTCGGTGAGGTTCTCGCTTCCGGTGTGCCACACCTCGCTCCTAAAGAAAAGCACATCTCCCGCTTTGCACAGCACCGGCTCAAGCGGCTTGCCCTGCCAAGTCTCTTCACCCTTCTGAGGAGAGCGTCCCGACTTATGGCTTCCTGGAATGACCCAGGTGGGGCAGAGTTCCATTGGGATGTCACTGAGATAGTAATGGGCAGTGCAGATGTAGATCGGGAGCTTCACTCGAGGATCTGCGACAAACTCCTCGGGAAGCGTCATAAAAAGCTGATCGGTGTGGATATTCCAGCCGTTGTGCCCTCGGTGGGATTTCCATGCGGTTTCTCCAATGATGTGGCACTGGTCCCCCATCGTCGCCTCCGCCAGCTCCACCACTCCGGCTCGGTCAATAAGGTCAAGAAAACACTTTTCCCGATTAAACACGCACTTGTAGTGCTCATTGACTTTGTGGTGATCAAACCCAAACGGTCGCAGGCGATCGATCGCATCCCTCAGCTCAGCAATTTCATCGGCATTCAAAACACCGGGAATGAGAGCAAATCCATCCTCGTGGATGGCTTCTGCCATTGCCTCGGTCTGGTCAAGCGTAAAAGTCTGCTGCAGGTATTTAAAGTCGGGTGGAAGGGTCGTCGCCATTGATGGGATTCTCGCTGGAAAGATCTTACAGCGTTTGAACCAGGATGGCGACCCTAACTTAAAGCTTCTCAATCGAGAAGCGAGAGAGGGGGTACAACCGGATCATGAGCTTTGAAGGCAAGGTTGTCGTAGTAACGGGCGCAAGCCGGGGAATTGGACGCGAGATTGCTCTCGCCTTCGCTAGGAAAGGAGCCACCGTAGCGTGTGTTGCGACCTCTGAAGCCGGCGCTTCTGGAAGCGTCCAGGCCATCGAAGCAGAGGCCGGCAAGGCGAAGGCGTACGCTTGCGACGTCAGCGACTCCACCGCTGTGGACGCCCTTTTCAATCGGATTCAGGCTGACTTAGGGACACCGGCCGTGCTTGTCAACAATGCAGGCATCAATCGGGACACCCTGTTGATGCGGATGAAGGACGATGACTGGGACAGGGTCATCGACGTGAACCTCAAAGGCAGCTTCAACTGCATTCGAGCTGTTACCCGCGGCATGATGAAGGCACGCTATGGTCGAATCGTCAATATAAGCAGCGTAGTGGGGCAAACCGGAGCCGCTGGCCAGGCAAACTACGCCGCCTCGAAGGCGGGCCTGTTTGGGCTCACGATGTCTGTCGCCAAGGAACTAGGATCTCGCGGAATCACCTGCAATGCGGTGGCACCTGGATTCATTGAGACGGACATGACGGAGACTCTTCCAGCGGAGATGCGAGAGTCCGTGATCAAAACTGCACCTGCCGGCCGACTAGGTCTTCCCGGGGACATTGCCCCGGCGGTCGTGTTTTTGGCGAGCGAAGAGGCCGGTTACATCACCGGCCAAACACTTACCGTAGACGGCGGGCTGACCCTTTAAGCGCTCAAGGCGGCGAGAGTCGCCTGAAGCGTTGGCTGATCGGCAACTTTGAGCGCGGTGGCTTCTTTGTCGATGCGCCTGAGAAGGCCTGACAGCACGTCGCCAACGCCGCACTCGACAAACGTGTCAATGCCGTCCCGGCGCATGTGCTGGATGCTTTCGGTCCAGCGAACGGGGCTTCCCAATTGCCGCTCCAAAAGAGTGGGCCATTCGCCGGAATCCTCCACCTTCTCGGACGTTACGTTTCCATAGACGGATCGGTCTCCGGACCCAAAGGCGACCCCGGCAAGGGCCTTCGCCATTTCCTTGGCGGGCACGTCCATCAACGGGCTGTGGAAGGCTCCACTGACATTGAGCGGAAGAACTCGTTTGGCACCAGCTGCCGAAGCTAGTTCACCCGCTTTGCCAACCGCTTCCACTTCGCCGCTGATGACCAACTGTCCAGGACAGTTGTCATTGGCAACCACGACCACGCCGTCCACCTGCGCGCAGATCGCAGCAAGCGCTTCCCGTTCCAAACCGAGCACAGCGGCCATAGTTCCGGGATAAGCCTTGCCGCTATCAGACATGAGTTGTCCACGGGTCTGAACCAGCCGGGCTCCATCTTCTACGGAGATCACACCGGCAGCCGCAAGAGCTGCGTACTCGCCGACGCTGTGGCCTGCGGTGGCAACAATGGCTCGTACGTCGGTGTGAGAAGAGAGAACCGCCCATGCCGCAACCGAGCAGGTGTAGAGGGCAACTTGGGCGTTCTGAGTTTGCCGAAGAGTCTCTTCATCCAGTTCAAAGCACAGTTTCGCGGTGTCGATCGACGTTGCCACAGCAACGCGCTCAAAGATCCCACGGGCTCCTGGGAAAGTGTCAAAGAGATCCTGGCCCATACCGGGCTTTTGGCTTCCCTGTCCGGGAAAAACTGCGGCGATCATACGGAGTGAACTGTACCTTTTGAGCGGGTCACCGGCCGTTTATGCCATAATGTCAGCTTCATGAAGCAACCGCAACTTCTTTAGCAGCCGTCACCGCTGCCCCGTTGACTTAGGTGGCCACGTCCACTCTCAACCCCAAAAAGAAGTTAGTTTCATGTCGAATTCCAACGTATTGCGCCTCAGCGCATTTCGCAATCTATGGCTTGGCCAGACCATCTCGCAGATGGGCGACTCGTTTTTTTACGTCGCCTTCATGTTCATGGTCCAGCGTGTCACCGGCTCGTACGCCATGGTCGGCTTCGTTGGCGCGTGCGAGACCGCTCCCTACCTACTGTTCAGCCTTTACGGAGGCGTGCTGGCGGACAGAATGGATCGCCGCAGAATCATGCTGGCCTCAGACCTGATGTGCGGAGCCATCCTCTGTGCACTCGCCGCACTCGTTTGGGTGCTTGGCAAGCCTCCGGTCTGGTCGCTTCTGGTCACTCCGTTTCTGCTCTCGACGGTACGGACCTGCTTCTTGCCCGCCAAAAACGCGGCAATTCCGTCGATCGTGCCGGCAGACCGACTGATGGAAGCCAATGCCCTCAGCTCCACAACCCAGAACATTGCGCCAATACTTTCACTGAGCCTATCTGCGGGGATTCTCAGCTTGATTTACGAGAGGTCCCCTTCGGTGTTCCTCATCTGTGCGGTGCTGTTAAATTCGCTGTCCTTTTGGGCTTCCGCCTACTTCATCTATCGGCTCCCTAAAATTGAGCCAGACCGGAACCGGGAGGATCACCCTCACCCTTGGACTGACCTAAAGGACGGCATCCGATATATCCGTACTCGGCATGCCCTTATCGTTCTGTTCATTGTTCAGGCTGGGCTCACCCTATCAATCTCGCCCTTTTTTGTGGTGTACGTTGCCGCGAATAAGGAATGGCTGGGGGGACGCCCAGTCACGCTTGCCATCTGCGAGCTGATGTTCTTCGTGGGCATGGTCCTTGGCAGCATTGTCGTCGGCAAGCTAAAGTTCGATGCACCCGGCAAAGGGTTTGTCTTCGGAATTGCCGGAGTCGGTCTCGCAGTGCTGGCGATGGCGTTCAGCCGCACCTTCGGGCTGTTTCTCGTTTGGAATCTGGTAGCCGGACTTGTGCTGCCGTTTTCAACAATTCCGATTACGGTGTGGCTACAGGTCTCCACGCCGAATGCTTATCAGGGGCGGGTCAATTCCATCCTGGCCATGCTTCAATTTGGAATGCAGCCACTCGGGATGGCGCTGGGAGGCGTCTTGGTGGCAAAGCTGGGGATAGCGACTGCATTCATCGCGATGGGTGTTGGAATGGCGATTGCTGGCCTAACCGGACTGATCGATCGTCAGTTCCGCAATCTGCAGATGCCAGTTCAAGATAGCACCCCCCAAGTGGACCCCGACAGTAGTATAATTTCGGTTGGTTGAGATAAGGCTCAACGGCTCTGAGGGGGATTTCGCCTCAAGCCGGCGGATCCTCGACGCGAGGGTGGCGCCGGTTTTTTTGTGCCTGAAGGTATCGGCCGGCGCTGTTCTCCTGGGAGAAAGCAACATGCCAACACTCGTTATAGTCGGTGCCCAGTGGGGCGATGAAGCCAAAGGAAAGCTTGTAGATGTCCTTGGCAGTCAGGCCGATGTCGTCGTGCGATTTGCCGGAGGCAACAACGCGGGACACACCGTTATCACCGGAGGTAAGACTTACAAGTTCCAGCTGATTCCAGCGGGAATTCTGCACCCCGGAACCGTTGCCATCATCGGCAGCGGCATGGTGGTTTGCCCCAAGGGGCTTCTGGAAGAGTGGGATCGAACCCTGGCTCAGAAGTCGGACTTGGGCACTCTGATGATCTCATCTGCCGCCCACGTGGTTTTCCCATACCACCGGATGCTCGACGCTCTGGAAGAAGAGGCACGCGGTGAGAACAAGATTGGGACAACTTCCCGTGGGATTGGCCCGGCCTACCAAGACAAGGTAGCGCGATTTGGCATCCGTATGGGCGAGTACGTCCAGCCGGAGCTGTTCGCCATGCGCCTTCGCGAAGTACTCGCCTACAAGAATCGGCTTCTTGAGATGTTTGGATCTCCGCAGGTCGATTTTGATCAGCTGTACGCAGAATATTCGACTTACGCGGACCGAATTCGCCCCTACGTAGTGGATACCGAAGTGGTGGTCTCCGAAGCTGTTGAAGCCAACAAGAAGGTGCTGTTTGAGGGCGCCCAGGGCACATTCCTGGACCTCGACTCGGGCACTTACCCGTACGTCACCAGTTCTCACCCAGTTGCAGGCGGCGCATGCTTGGGCACGGGCGTGGGCCCGCTGGCGCTGCAGTCTGTTTTGGGTGTTTGCAAGGCATACACCACTCGAGTCGGCTCAGGCCCGTTCCCTACGGAGCTTTTCGACTCGGTTGGCGAGTTCATCCGAGACAAGGGGCAGGAATACGGCACCGTGACCGGCCGCGGACGGCGCTGTGGATGGCTGGACCTTGTGGTGCTCAAGCAGGCTTGCAGGCTCAATTCCCTCAGCGGACTCGTTGTCACCCGACTCGACGTTCTCAGTGGAATCGAGAAGGTGAAGGTTGCCACCAGTTACGACTACGAGGGTGGTCAGATTGATCACATCCCCGCCAACGTCTGGGACTTCGCCAAGGTAAAGCCTCACTACGAGGAGATGGAAGGTTGGGATGGAGATCTGCAGCAGTGCCGGTCGCTTAGCGACCTGCCCGCAAGCGCTCGCCGCTACCTAGAGTTCGTCGCTGACCAGACGAAAACTCCGGTCGCGATTGTCAGCATTGGTCCGGACCGCGAGGAGACGATCGTGGTTAAGCCTGAGTTGATCTGGGGCAAAATCTCCTGAATTCTCGGTTTTGATGCAAGGGAGTTTGCGCTTCCTTGCATCAAACGAAATTCAATCGCAACTTTGGGTTCCTCTAAACGGTAAGGTCATACGCTCATGCGATATCGTGTCCCCTGCTCCCTTCAAATTAGAACCACCGCGCTCGTTTTCGCAGTGGTGTGCAGCGCCATGGCTGCCGCGGGTCAGACGTCCACTCAGGACGTTTTGACGTTGGACGATGCCCTGAAACTGGCTAAGGACCACAACGGCACCGTCAAGTCGGCGTACCTTCAGGTCAAGGCTGGAGACGCGGCAGTGGTTCAGGCGCTATCCGCCTTCTATCCCACCATCAACACGCAGTATCAATACACCAGCGACCGCCAGCAGTTTGCTACCAATAACAACACCGCTTTTTTGCAAACTGAAGGCGCTCAGACATTCCTAAACACGAGTTGGACGCTGCTCGATACCGGTGAGAGGAACTTTAGCGTCAACTCCGCGAAGCGGGCACGAGACGCACGCGCCTACAATGCCAAGCAGGTGCTTCGAACCACACTCTTCAACGTCGTTCAGCAGTATTACAACACACTTCGAGCTCAAGAGCTGGAACGCGTCGCCCAGGCAGAAGTCGGCCGAGCTCAGACCATTCTCGACCAGACTCAAACTCGAATCAAGGCCCGAGATGCCGCTCAGATCGAAGAGCTTCAGGCAAACGCCGACTACCAGAACGCACGTGTAAGCGCGCTGACCGCGAAGAACACGACAACGAACGCGGCAGCCACCCTGAAATCCACCCTTGGACTCAGTTCGAACAGTCCACTTCCTCAGCTGACCAAGGTCAACGGTTCTGAGGCGCCGGCTCCGGCAGACACGCTTGAAACTCTCCTGCTTGAAGGCATTAGAAATCGTCCGGACCTCATCGCGCAGCGAAAGAACATCCAGGCTGAAGATTTCTCGAAGCGCCTTGCAGACAGACAAGCGACCATTTCCGCGAATGTCGCCGCAACGTACACGGAGCAGATCACTCCGCAATCGCTTTCGGATCGAACACTCACCTTCCTGGTCACGATTCCAATTTTTGACGGAGGAAGTCTTCGAGCGGCCGCTAGACAGATTGGCTACAACATCCGTGCCGACGAAGCAACTCTGGAGCAGGCAGAGCGATCCGTCCGTGCTGACATTGAAGCCGCGTATAAGAACATTGCGACTAACGCAGAGCGACTGGATGCGGCACAAATCGCATTGGATGCTGCTAAGAAAAACTACAACGCGGCGGTAGACTCTCAAAAGGCGGGAGCCTATGACCTGTTGCAGGTGCTTACTGCGCAAGTCAGCCTTGTCACAGCCGAGTCGAATCAGATTCAAGCTCTGTACGACTATCGGATCTCCGATGTGAATCTAAAGCTGGTTACCGGACGACCCATTCCTGGCGAATAGCCAATGCGGGTTGAGCTGCACCAGCAGTCAAACCGCAAATGAAAATTAAAATCGCCCTAATCATTGGTGTCTTAGTCCTTATCCTTGGCGGTTGGGCCTACGAATCTCGCGGAACCGAAAAGACCACGGAAGTTGAGTACAAGTATGCGACGGTCGCGCCAGGCGAGTTGGTCAAGTCAATCTCAGCGACCGGGCAAGTTGTCGCTCTCACTGCTGTTGACGTAAAGTCCAAAGCGGGCGGCAACGTTGTCAAGCTTGCCGTCGACGAGGGAACGATTGTCAAGAAGGGCGACCTCATCGCGGTGATCGACCCTGCCGACACGAAGGCAGCCTATGACCAGGCCGACGCGGATTTAACCAGTTCCAACGCGAAAACAGAGCAGGCGTCCAAGACTTACGAACTCCAGCGCGCTCAGAGCAAAACGGAAGTTTCCGATGCTCGGGCGACGTTGGAAACGATGAAGGTCCGGCTGGAGCGCGCTGGGATTCAATACAAGCGCCAGCCCGCACTTAGCCAAGCCGCAGTCGACACTGCGCAGGCTAACTACAATGCCGAGGTTGCAAACCTCCATCGGCTTGAGCAGGTTACGATTCCTCAAATGAGGCGAGACGCTTCCGGTGGAGTCAACCAGGCCAAAGCTCAGCGAGCCGAAGCGGTCGCCGACCTTGCCCGACAGAAGAACCTTTACGCAAAAGGCTATGTGCCCGGATCTGCGGTCGAAAAAGCAGACGCCGCTGCAGAAGCAGCTCAAGCTGCCTACGACACCGCCCAGCAGAAGATGACGACGCTGGAGTCTGACATTTCCTCCCAGCTTCAGGCAGAAAGACTTAACGTTGCCAGGCTACAGACTGCCGTGCAGCAGGCGAAGACCAATGCAACGGAGAACGACGTCAGCCGAACAAGCTACCAAGAAGCTCAAAAGAATATCCGCAGCGCTGAGATTGCTCTCCAGAAAGCTCTCGACAATGAGATGCAGATCGAGGTTCGCCACAGCGACATCCTCCAAGCTCGAGCCGCAACCGTTCGAAACAAAGTCTCGCTGGCAAACGCCAAGGTGCAGTTGGACAGCACCACGGTTCTGGCGCCGCGCGATGGCGTTGTTACCCTCAAATACCTTGAGGAAGGCACGATCATTCCTCCTGGGACCAGCACCTTCGCGCAGGGCACAAGCCTTGTTCAGATCAGCGACGTCACCAAACTGTTTGTGGACTGCGCTGTGGACGAAGCGGATGTTTCCAATGTGAAAGTGGGCCAGTCTGTGCGCATCGTGGCCGATGCCTACCGAGGCGAGTCAGTGCCGGGCATCGTCACCCGAGTGAGCCCAGCCGCGATTACGGCGAATAATGTCACGAGCGTCAAAGTCCGGGTTAAAGTTCTGCCGGGTGCCAAGATTCAGCTCGTCCCGGGGATGAACGCAACCTGCGAATTCATCACGATGCAGAAGACCAATATCATCGCGATTCCGAACCAGGCGCTTCAGGATGGAGACACGGTTCGTGTAAAGACCAAAGATCCCCTCAAACCAGAATCTCGAAAGGTCGTTGTGGGAGATATTGGCAACGACGTCGTAGAAATTAAGTCGGGCCTCAAGGCAGGAGAAGAAGTCGTGATCGCCGAGATTGACATGGAAGAGCTTAAGGCCACGCAGAAGAAGATGGTGGAAGCGGAACAAGGCGGTGGTCTTGTTGGCGGAGGCCCCTCACGCACCAAGAAGCAGCACGCCACCACGAAGTAGCAGCCATGAACCTCCTCGACAGTATCCAAACCGCACTTCGAGCGGTCTCCGCCAATAAGCTGAGATCGTTCCTCACCATGCTAGGTGTCGTGATTGGCGTTGGAAGCGTCATCGCGATGATTGGAATCGGCGAGGGTACCAAGCGCAAGTCTATGGAGCAGATCGAGGTCATGGGGACCAACATGCTCATGGTGTTCCCCAACTGGCGGAGAGGAGGTGTCGGGTTGGCATCGGACATGCCAACGCTCAAAGAAGAGGATGTTCCTCGGCTCAAAAAGGACGTCCCTCTGATTGCGTTCATCACCGGAAGCGTAGGGTCACGGGCGATGACTAAGCACAAGTCGACCAGTTACATGACCCAGATTACAGGTGGAGAGCCTCAGATCGCGATCATTCGAAATGCGACGAAGATGCACGCTGGCCACTGGTACACGTTTAACGACGAAGCCAAGGCAAACCGTGTGTGCGTTCTCGGCTGGGTGGCGTTCACGGAGCTTTTCGGCGAGAACGAGAATGCGGTGGGCACGATGATCCGCATTAAGAACGAGACGTTTGAAGTGGTCGGTGTTTGCGCCTATAAGGGCGGCACCGGCAACTGGAATCCTGACGATCAGATCTATATTCCACTCGCCACCGCCAAGCATCGCCTCTTGGGTCGGCGTGACTTGGACATGATCATGATCCAGGGGCGCAACTCAGAACTGTTACCCATCACCCAGCAACAGGTAGAGGATTCGCTCGCTAAAAAGCGGAAGAATGCCAGCGGAGAACCGCTATTTCGCGTGATGAACCAGGGAGACTGGATCGAAACGATGAAGAAGCAGACCCAGCTTCTCAGCATCCTCCTTGCCGGCATCGCCTCCATTTCGCTGTTGGTTGGCGGAATCGGAATCATGAATATCATGCTCGTCTCGGTGACGGAGCGAACCCGAGAAATTGGACTTCGAAAAGCACTGGGCGCGAAGCGAGAGAGCATTCTGGGGCAATTCCTGCTTGAGAGCGTGGTCATGTGCTCAGTCGGTGGATTCATCGGCATTGCGCTCGGTACGGTTGCCGTCTTTGCAATCTCCGGTCTGCTCAAGGTGCCGCCTCTCGTCAATTCTCAAGCTATTCTCATCGCCTTTGGCTTCAGTGCCGGAGTGGGCTTGTTCTTCGGACTCTATCCTGCGCTTCGTGCCAGTCGACTTGAGCCGATCGAGGCACTGCGGTACGAATGAGCCCTATTTGAAACTCTTTGCAGCACAATTCCGTAAGCCTACAGGCTTGGCGGAGCTTCTCCAGCCAGAATACAAACCGACTCCAGCCTGAAATCTCCCATGGCCCACATTATCGAAGTTCATAAACTGTGCAAAGACTACGTCATGGGCGACCAGGTGGTCCACGCCCTCCGTGCCCTGGATCTCACGATCGACGAAGGCGAATTTGTCGCGATCATGGGCCCATCCGGATCGGGCAAGTCCACGTTTATGAACCTGCTTGGGTGTTTGGACCGACCCTCAAGCGGCGAGTACCTGCTCAACGGCGAAGCTGTCGCCCGAATGGGAGACAATGAGCTTGCAGATGTGCGAAATCGGTACCTAGGCTTCATCTTCCAAAACTTCAACCTGCTTCCCCGCACCAGCGCGATCAAGAATGTAGAGCTTCCCCTGATGTACGCCAATGCCAAGAACCGAATTGAGCGTTCAAAAGCGGCACTTCAGAAAGTGGGACTCGGCCAGCGGATGGATCACAAGCCAAGTGAACTCTCCGGTGGTCAGCAGCAGCGGGTCGCAATCGCACGCGCGATCGTGAACGATCCCGTTCTTCTTCTTGCTGACGAGCCCACTGGAAACCTTGACTCCCATACCAGCGAGGAGATCATGGCGCTGTTCCAAGACCTTAACCAACAGGGCAAGACCGTCGTCATCGTCACTCACGAAGAGGATATCGCCCTGCACTGCAAGCGGATTATTCGTTTCCGCGACGGCCGAGTTCAGGTGGATGAGAAGGTCCAGAACCAGGTTAATGCCCGAGAGATGCTGGACAAGATGCCAGATCCGGATGCTGTCGCGGGTGCCGTCCCTCCTGTCGCTCGCTAGCCAACTAGCGTAGTAGACTGCGGGAACCATGCCAGTTCCCATACTCAAACCAACGTCGGTTCATGATGAGATGTTCGCCGGGGTGACCTACCACGTCGAAGGAGAACTCGTTCCAGTTCTTCACCTTGAGCTCTCAGCGATGCCGGTCTACTTTGAACATCATATTTTGCTTTGGAAGGATCCGCAGGTTCAAATTGGGGTCAAAAAGCTAGCTGGCGCATTTAAGCGAGTGATCTCTGGAATGCCGATTGTCATGGTTCAGGCCGGCGGCCCCGGGCAGATTGGCTTCAGCCGAGATGGTGCCGGGCATGTTTTCGGGATGCACCTGCAAAGGGGACAGTCTCTGGACGTCCGGGAGCACCAATGGCTCGCCGCAACTGACAGTTTGGATTTCACATTCAATCGAATTAAGGGCTTCGCCAACATCATGTTCTCGGGCACGGGCTTATTCATCGACACGTTCACCTGCATGGCCAATGAGGGCATCCTTTGGCTTCATGGATACGGAAACGTATTTGAACTGAACCTCGCGCCAGGTCAGCAAATTGATGTCGAACCGGGCGGATGGATCTACAAGGACCCGAGTGTGAGAATGGAAACTGTCGTTCAGTCCCTAAGCTCCGGGATCTTCGCGAGTGCAGGTCAGTTGGTGTTTAACCGCTTCACGGGGCCCGGAAGACTGGGTGTTCAGTCCATGTACGTACACTTAACCGAAGCAAAATAGGACCAAAACGCATCGGGTATGCCAAGCTACAAAGCGATGGCATACTTCCCTGAAGTCTCTGGCACTGTGGCCTATGAGGGGCCGACCAGCAAGAACCCGCTGGCCTTCAAGCATTACGATCCCAATAAGGTTGTGGGCGGCAAGACGATGCGCGAGCATTTGCGCTTTACCGTTTGCTACTGGCACACTTTCAAGGCAACAGGAAGCGACCCGTTTGGTCTTCCCACGATGGTACGCGGCTGGGATGCGGCATCCGACCCGATTGAGCGCGCTAAGAACACGATGGACGCGGCATTCGAGTTCTTCACCAAGCTGGGCGTCGAATATTGGTGCTTCCATGACCGCGACATCGCTCCTGAGGGAACCGACTTCGCGGACTCCTGCAAGATCCTTCAAGAGGTCGTGGACTACGCGGAGGTGAAGCAGAAGGAGACCGGCGTAAAGTTGCTATGGGGCACCGCTAACCTGTTTAGCCATCCTCGCTATCAGGCTGGAGCCTCCACCAACCCAGACCCTAACGTTTTCGCCTATGCCGCCGCCCAGGTAAAGCACGCAATGGATGCCACCCACAAGCTTGGTGGCATCGGCTACACATTCTGGGGCGGACGTGAAGGCTACGACACTCTTTGGAACACCCGGATGCAGCACGAGCGCGCTCAGTTCGCCCGGCTCCTGCACATGGCAGTGAACTACAAGAAAGAGATCGGGTTTACCGGCCAATTCTATATTGAGCCCAAGCCAATGGAGCCGACCAAGCACCAGTACGACAGCGACACCGAAGCGTGCCTCAACTTCCTCCGGGAGTTTGACCTCATGGATCACCTCAAACTGAACCTAGAGACCAACCACGCCACACTCGCTGGGCACACGATGCAACACGAACTTCGAGCGGCCAGAGAAGCTGGGATTCTCGGTAGTGTTGACGCCAACACGGGCGACGAACTCATCGGATGGGATACCGACCAGTTCCCCACCAACGTCTACCTGACCACGCAGATCATGCTGGAGATCCTCGCCATGGGCGGCTTCACCACTGGTGGCTTGAATTTTGACGCAAAGGTCAGAAGGCAGTCGATTGATACCGAAGACCTGTTCTACGCCCACATCGGCGGCATGGACGCCTTCGCTCGTGGCTTGGAAATTGCACAGGCAATCATCGACGACGGCCGCCTTGAAGCCGTCGTAGAGGAAAGATATTCGGGTTGGAGCCACGGCTTTGGCGAAAAGGTCATGAGTGGCCATCGAACCTTTGCCGACTGCGAAGACCACGTGCTTCGCCACGGCGAGCCGGTTCGAAAGTCGGGACGTCAAGAGCGGCTTGAGAACTTGATCAACGAGTTCATTCTGTAAGGGCACCTATGCTGGATCTGGCAATTGTGAGGCACGGCGAGTCCGTGAGGAATCATGCGTCAGATCTGGCCCACCACGGCGATACCACTCTGCTCGAGTACCAGATACGGTTTGAAACCGACGAATCCGCCTGGGATTTGACGCAGCGCGGCATCGAGCAGGCGAGGGTGGCCGGCCTGTGGATTCGTGAGAACATCTCTCCGCACTTTGACGGCAGGTATGTGTCTCCGTTTAAGCGCAGCAGACAGACGGCGGCAAACCTAGGAATCCGAAAGGACCACTGGATTCTCGATGAGCGACTTCGAGAGCGTGATTGGGGCACCTACTGGACGCCAGGGCTACCCACTTACACGGTCACCCAGTACCTTCAAGATCTTTCCATGTGCGGCGGCTTTAGTTGGAAAGGAGAGTTCCCTGGCGCAGAAAGCGTCCTGGACATGATTCCAAGGTGCCATGCCTTTTTGGAAGATCTCTGGACAGAGCATCCGAGCGGCAAGGTCATCCTGGTGACTCACGGCGGAACGATGAAGACGCTTCAGCTCATTCTTGAGCATCTAACGGCTGAAACAGCTTCCAGGCTCACAGAGAGGCATCTCACCAACTGCAGCGTGCTTCACTATCAGCTCGAAGTGACCGGTCAGAGCACACCGTGGACCGGCCGGGTTCGATTCTCATCCCCAATCCTTCCAAATGGCCCCGTCTCAGATTGGCAGCCATTGGCTGGGGACCGATCTTAGTCTCCCAGACCACTTCGAATCAGTCATCATAGAGATAAGGTGGCCCATGTGAAACAGATAAAACCGATCAACGGCAAGCTCGTCGTTGTCTGCCTGGCAGTTGGATCCGTTGTCTTCACGATAGTTATGGGATTTGGCACCTACTTTTTCGCCAAAGTCCTCACTCCCTACTTAGACCACAGCGGCAGCAAGAAACCAGCCGTTTCTTCCACCGCAAAGCCTTGATCTGAACCCATATGTTTGACGAATCGGCCCCAGAGGCTTGGAAGCTTCGCTACGGGACGGAGACGCCGGATCTACCGGAGCTCGAGCAGTTCCTTACCCATCGCTCGGTTCGACATTTTTCTGGGCGAGAAATTCCAGAATCGACCGCCGCAGGCTTAGTCGCCGCCGCGCAAAGCGCCGCCACCAGCAGCAATCTTCAGCTGTGGTCCGTCGTTTCGGTGCAGGATGCGTCTCGGCGTCAGACTGTCGCCCAACTCTGCGGCAATCAACAGCAGGTCGTCGACTGCGGCTGGTTCTTTGCCTTCCTTGCGGATATTCACCGGATCCGCACTGCCGCCCACGCGGTTGGGTTCGAGGCAGACGGCCTAGACTACACAGAATTCTTTACCATGGCGGTAATTGACGCAGCCCTGGCCGCCGAGCGGATGGTTTGTGCGGCAGAAGCACTTGGTATGGGAATCTGCTACATCGGTGGGCTCAGAAACGATCCTGAGGGTATCAAGAATCTCCTACATCTTCCAGAGGGGACGTTTGGCGTATTTGGACTTTGCATCGGGTGGCCCTCGGAGCCGATGACGGCGGAGATAAAACCTCGCCTAGCCCAGGAGTCAGTTTGGTTCAGGGAGCAATACGAGGAAAGCCCGAGCGTTGCGGAGTACGACGAACGCATGAGGGGTTTTTACGAGAGTCAGAAGATGAAAGGAGACGTCACCTGGTCGCAGCGATCTGGTCGACGGGTGGGGAGCGGCTACTTAACGGGGCGTGAAGTCCTAAAGGAGTGGCTTCATAAACAGGGCTTTCTTCGCCGGTGATCGAACTCGAAGTTCTTGTTGCCGCTGCGACACGTCCATACGTCTAACGCCCTCTGCCAGCGAGCCAGATGCTGACATTTCCCCATGATCCGCCGAAAGTCCAAACCAAGTGTGCCAAAAATCAGGCTGCCCTTTTTGGAAGGGATCCGCGGCGTGGCGGCAATGTACGTGGTCATTGGCCACTTGTGCTCCCTTGCTGACCCAAGCGTTCCGTTCGGACGGACTAGCCATGCTCCTCCTTGGCTTCAGCAGACGATGGCTTGCTTTTCGTTTGGTCACCTCGCAGTGGCAGCGTTCATCGTAATCTCAGGATTTTGCCTTGAACTCTCCCTGTTCGCGAGGGAAAATGGCACGATCAAGAGCGTCGGACAGTTCTACGGACGGCGGGCACAGCGGATTTTGCCGCCTTACTACGGGTGCCTACTGATCTCAATTTACGTCGCGAACCACGTGACGACAAAGTTGATCGGCAACCCGTTTGCCCAATACGTGCCGGTTGACCAGGCAGCTGTGATTTCCCATGTCCTGCTGATCCACAACTTTTCGATGGACTGGATGTACAAGGTCAACGGTGTGCTTTGGAGCATCGCCATTGAGGTTCAGCTTTACATAGCGTTTCCGCTGCTTGTGCTCGGGATCAACAAAATTGGCAGAATTCTCACTCTGGTTGTCGGAGGCGGAATCGCATACCTGGTGGTGATGAATGTGCCGCTTGCTCCCAAAATGTACATCTGGTACATGCCGCTGTTCGTCATCGGAATGGTGGCTGCCCACCTTGCCTTCAAGCCTGGGAAAGTGGGCCGCCTGCCTGTTGTCGGCAGCTTGGTCACCTTCGGGTGCCTCGTCGGCTGCTGGTGGACACTTTCAAAGAACATGCCGCTTTATGACTCGGACATGTTCCTCGGAACGGCAGTGGCTGCTGGATGCTATTCCATGACGGGAGCGGCTCGCGGCCCTCTCTATCGATTCCTCTCCCTAAGACCCATCGTCGCGCTTGGAACCTTTTCTTACAGTCTCTACCTGATGCACCACCCCATCGCCCAAGTCCTATATGCGAACCGGCCGCTGTGGGCCAATGGCGAAGTGAGTCTGTTTTTCTATCTGACTGCGTGCCTTCCTGTAGTCCTTTTACTGTGCTGGTTCTTCTACCTGCTGTTCGAAAAGCCTTTCATCCCGAAGCGAAGGGACAAGCCGGACCTCAAGCCCAAGCAGCACGCGCCTTCCGGATTGCCCCTGCGAACCTTCCGTCCGGCGAAGTCTCGATGACAGAACAGACGGCATAGCGTCAACAAAGTGGAGCATAGTCGGCCCTCACCCGGCATCAAACCGCTTGAAGAAGCCATAATGACCCCAGATGGGCGGAGTCTTGCTCGATGCTGGCGACATGCGGAGAACCCTCGGACGCATGGCGCACGAGATTCTCGAGGCGAATCAGGGAGCGGAGCAGCTGGTTGTTGTCGGCGTGCTTCGTAGAGGTTGGCCAATTGCCAAGCGGCTGGCGTTCCTAATGACCCAAATTGAGGGCACCACTGTGCCTTGCGGCAAGATCGACGTTCGCCCTTTTCGGGACGATAAGCCGGCGGTTGAAGTCAACGAAACTGAAATTCCCTTTGAAGTGACTGGAAAGACGGTCATTCTCGTGGACGAAGTCATCTTCACAGCAAGGACGATCCGCGCAGCTCTTGACGGCCTGATGCGATACGGACGTCCCCGCGCGGTCCAACTTGCGGTGCTCATCGATCGCGGCCACCGCGAATTGCCGATCGAGCCCAATTATTACGGAAAGAAAGTCTTTACCGAAAAGGGAGACCACATCGTGGTCAAGGTCAACGAGTACGACGGAGAAGACGCCGTGGTCCTCGAAAAAGTCCACCAGGAAGTGCGCTAGCAATGTCACGAAACCTTCTGGGAATTCGCCATCTCGACAAAAATCAAATTGAGGATCTCCTCAGCCTTTCCGCAGACTTCAAGCTGCGAGTGATCGAAGGCCGCCCAGTTCCAAAGCTTGAGAAGCTGGTCGTTGGGATGTTGTTCTTCGAGAACTCAACTCGAACTCGGGTGAGTTTCGAGCAGGCCGCCTACTACCTGGGCCTCAAGACCGCAAATTTCAGTGCATCCAGTTCGTCGATGAGCAAGGGTGAGACCCTGAAAGACACGATTTTAACGCTTCGCTACGAGCGGCTCAATGCGCTGGTCATGCGGCACCGAATGTCTGGAACACCGACCCTCGCCGCGCGACATTTCGGTGGGCCTGTGATCAACGCCGGAGACGGTCAACATGAGCATCCAACCCAGGCACTGGGAGACGCTCTCACGATTATTGAACGCAAGGGTGACCTTGCCGGCAAGATTGTGGCCATCGTCGGAGACGTGGATCATTCGCGTGTAGCCCGATCCAACGCCTGGCTACTTAGCAAGATGGGTGCGGAAGTCAGATTTGTTGGGCCACGAACACTGATTCCACCTTACTCCGCTCTGTTGCCTGCAACGGTTCACTATGACCTCGCGACGGGCATCGCGGATGCAGACGTCGTGATTGCGCTGCGACTTCAAAAAGAGCGAATGTCGGAAGGACTGCTCAGTTCCATCGGTGAATATGCGTCGATGTATCAAATCAACAAAGAGACGCTGAAGTACGCTTCCAAGGGTTGCCTTGTAATGCATCCGGGACCGCTGAACCGCGGAGTTGAAGTGGACGATATTGCCGCCGACGGCGAGCAGTCTGCGATCACCTCTCAAATTGAAAACGGCGTCTTCGTGCGGATGGCATCCTTCTACTGGGCTTTTTCTCAAAATCTGGAGCTGGAAACGAATTGAGAACACTGCTAAAAAATGGTCGCATTCTAGACCCCTCTCAGGACCTGGACGAGGTTTCCAGCCTACTGCTGGAAGATGACCAGATCGTTGGATATGGGCGTGAATTCGAAAACGTCGAGGTTGACGAAACCTATGACTGCACTGGAATGTGGATCTGCCCCGGTCTTGTGGACCCCCACGTCCACTTGCGCGAGCCAGGCGGCGAAGAAAAGGAAACGATCATCACCGGCACACAAGCTGCCGCTGCGGGCGGATACACAACCATCTGTTGCATGCCCAACACCAATCCGCCGCTAGATAGCCCTGCCCTGATCGACTTTATCCTCGATCGAGCCGCATCACCAGAAGCAGGTGGAGTCTTTGTTGCACCGGTTGGAGCCCTGACCAAGGGCATGAAGGGGGAGGAACTCGCTGACCTCGCGGCAATGAAGAAGGCAGGCATTATTGCCGCCAGCGACGAACAGTTCCCCATCCAAAACGCCCTAGTCATGTCGCAGGCCATGGAATTCTGCGTGCAGCTCGATTTGCCAATCATGGCGCATTGCGAGGACACCAATCTCACCCGTGGCGGGAGCATGAATGAAGGAAGCATCAGCGCAATGCTGGGTCTCCGAGGAATTCCTCGCTCGGCTGAAGAGATTGCCATCGTCCGAAACTGCCTCCTCAGCCTGCACACTGGCTGTCAGCTTCACATCATGCGGGTCAGCACTTGGGGTGCCGTCGAAATGATCCGTCAGGCAAAGTTCTTAGGTGCACCCGTGACGTGCGAAATTTGCCCGATGCACTTCACCTTTATCGAAGACCATGTGGGTGAATTCGATACTCGGTTCAAGATTCTTCCTCCTCTTCGCACTCAGGTCGATATAGACCTGATCGTTCAGGCACTTGCCGACGGCACCATCGACTGCATTGCAAGCGATCACTCGCCGCACGCCTCGCACGAAGTGGACGTTCCATTTGAAGAAGCGCCCTTTGGCTCCGCCCAGTTGGAAAGTGCGGTTGGCGTCACCCTGACCATGCTGACTCATAAAGGTGTCCTCAGCCCGCTGGAAACGATCAACAAGCTAAGCACCAAACCGGCGGAAATTCTTCGACTTGAAGCAGGCACGCTAAAGCCAGGAGAAACTCCAGTCGCTCAAATCTGCGTGATTGATCCTGACTGTGAGTGGACCTTCGACCGGCATAAGACCTTCAGCAAGAGCAAGAACACTCCCTTTGATGGGATGAACCTGAAAGGGAAAACGATGTTGACCTTCTCCGGAAGCGAAATCTATCGAGACGCCCTTTTTCCTGATAGCCGCTACACTCTTTCCTAAACATGCGACGCCCCCAACTTTTGTTGCTTCTTGGTGCATTGCTGGTGGCGGGTGGCTGCCAATCTGGCATGTTGCCGAATCCCAACGACCCCAAGGACATGGGGTCGCTGACTCCGGACAATATCCGCGAGCAGCTCGGGTGCATTTCTGACTCGCTTCAGACTCGACTCATTCGAGGGGAAATCAGCAACAAGGAATTTCAATCCCTGATGCAGCAGGCGGCGGATCAGCTTTTAGCGGGATTCAATCCAGAAAAAATTGACGAGGCCAAAGCCTGGCAGATCGGCGAGATCATGATCACGGCGAAGCATTGGGACCAAGCAAAGGTCACGCTAGAGCTTGCGGTTCAGTGGGCAAAACAGCATCATGATGAAGACCGCGTCGTGAACGATACGCTGCGTTTAGCCAGAGTCTACGCAGAAATGGGGAAGGTACCCGAGGCGATCAAAATTGCCCGATCCGTCTTCGACGTGAAACCCCAAGATGGAGCACCGATTTTGTATGCGACGGCATACGAGATCGTTCCTGCCGCATTTGACAAAGGCTCCGACGTGGAAATTGGCAAACTTCTCGAAGACGCGATCGCAATTGACCTGAGCGTGAAGGTGGACACACAATCTCTCCCGGGTCAGGAGTTTCTCGACTGGAGACCACACCACGTGGCTCAGGCGTGGACTCGCGTGGTGGAACTGTACGATCACGCTGGACGAACAGATTTGGCTACCGAAGCGCGCAAGAAAATGGACGCCGCTCAGGCAACAGATAGGCATCGCATGGCCTCTAGAGGTCGCCTGTCGCCTCTCCAAAGCTTGTAGGCTCCAGCAGGGCTTACTTTCAAGTTGAATCGCCAATCGCCCAAATTTCCTTCATTTTTTCGGAAACATTAGGGAACTTTCTTCGTTTGTAAGTTATTCGACGTTATATCGACAGTGGTAAGATGCACCAGTTACGGACTGTCGTATCGCAGGAGAAAACTCAAATGAAGAATCTACTCACTCTAATCGTTGTATCGGCCGTGGTTATCTCTGGCTCCGCGTTCGCGCAGGACAAGAAGGGCGCCATGATGAAGAAGGCTCCTATGATGAAGAAGGGCGCCATGATGAAGAAGGGCTCGATGATGAAGAAAGGCACCATGATGAAGAAGGGCGCCATGATGAAGAAGGGCTCAATGATGAAGAAAGGCACCATGAAGAAGGGCGCCATGATGAAGAAGGGCAGCTAAGCTACCCAAGTTTTCAATCAAGAGATTTCGGCCCGGCCATCAATTGATGGCCGGGCCGCTTTATTGTCAGAGCGCTTCGATTTCCTTCTGAACACGCTCGAGCGGCAGCCCAATAACGTTGAACTTGGAGCCCTCAATCGACTCGATGAACTTTGCGGCTCCGCCTTGGCTTGCATACGCGCCAGCCTTGTCCATCGGCTCTCCTGTTGCCACATAGGCCTTGATCTCAGCAGGGTCAAGGGTTCTGAAAGTTACCTTCGAAGTTTCGCTGAACGTCTTCTTTCCTCCGCTCCAAACGAAACAGACACCTGTGATGACCAAATGGCTCCTTCCAGACAGCTGTGACAGGATCTTCTCAGCGTCCTTCTTGTGTTTAGGTTTTCCGAGGAGCGTGAAGCCACCCTTTTCATCCGGTAGCGCTACGACGGTATCTCCGCCTATGACAAATCCTTCCTGCCGCTTTTCGAATACGGCAACGGCTTTGGCTTCCGCGAGTGTCTCTGCAGTCTGCACCGGATCTGAAGTCGTGAGACTGTCCTCGTCGACTTCTGGCACAAATATTTCAAAGTCCTCAACCAATTCCAATAGAAGGTGCTGGCGCCGCGGAGAGCCGCTGGCCAGAACCACATCTTTTCCTAGGATCACTTGATGCCCTCCAGCCACTGAGTATGGCGCTGATATCGGACGCCGATTGCGGTCGTTGGAATGAGCTCGATCTCTGAGGACTCAAAGAACGGCTTTCGAGACAAAGGCATAGGCTTAGATTGAACCCCGGAACATGAGGTGTTTTGAAGTTTCTGGGTGATTTGGGAGCGTCGATATCACCCGTTCTCAGAATACTTAACCGATCCGCAAAGAAACTGACCGGTTAGGCGGCCGTTTCCTCCTTTGAGTCATTGCATCGCTCACCATCGCCTGACTGACAATATGATCCATGAGTGAGTCACGTATCACCTATTCATCCGCCGACCCGCACTGAAATTGGACCACTAGATCTGTCTCTCCGTGCGGTAGGGGAACTGTATCGCCCAGACCGCAGCATTGCCTTAACGGTTGGGCCACAATAGGAATCTCCAGGAGAATTGATGAGAGTTCCGTTCTACGACATTAAGGCCCAGTACGACGAGCTTCAGGCGCCCATGGATGCGGCTGTTCACGAGGTCATCTCAAGCGGTGTTTACACCATGGGGAAGAACCATGGCCTGATCGAGCAGGAACTTGCCGAACTCCACGGATGCAAACACGGCATCGCTCTCAACTCCGGTACGGATGCCCTTCGCATTATCATGGATGCCGCTGGAATCGGAGCAGGAGACGAGGTCATCACCGTCGCCTTCACCTTCGTCGCTAGTGTGGAAACGATCGTTCAGACCGGTGCGAGACCGGTTTTCGTCGACATCGACCCGGCTACCTATTGCATCGATCCAAAGAAGATTGAAGCGGCAATTACCTCGAAAACAAAGGCAATTCAACCCGTTCACCTCTTCGGTCAGCTCGCAGATATGAGCGCGATCAACCACATTGCAGACAAGCACGGCCTCATGGTTATCGAGGACGCGGCTCAGGCGATTGGAAGCTCATACAACGGAGTGGCCGCTGGCAACTACGGGATTGGTGCGGGATTCAGCTTTTATGTCACGAAGAACTTGGGAGCGGCTGGTGATGCCGGACTGATTCTTACGAACGACGACACCATTGCAGAAGCCTGCCGTTCCATCCGAGTGCACGGAATGGGCCGGGAACGATATTACTACGACCACGTTGGCTACACATCTCGCATGGATGAGGTTCAAGCCGCTGTCCTAAGGGTAAAGATGACCAAGTTCCATGAGTGGAATCAGCGACGCGAGCGGCTCGCAGAGGTGTATCTCGACATCCTTTCCGAATCGCCAGTCGTGTTGCCAATCGTTTCTCCAGGCAACA
The DNA here is from genome assembly GCA_903927025.1 of uncultured Armatimonadota bacterium. Taxonomy (GTDB): domain Bacteria; phylum Armatimonadota; class Fimbriimonadia; order Fimbriimonadales; family Fimbriimonadaceae; genus Fimbriimonas. Next base: position 16,963 of record CAIYLG010000052.1, on the reverse strand, counting down.
ACACGACCTGGCACCAGTTCAGCATCCAGTCAGATCGTCGAGATGCCCTTAGGGACTATCTAAAGGAGCGCGGAGTCGATACGATGATCTACTATCCGGTGCCCATCCACTTCCACGAGCCGTATCAACGATTCGGATCTGGAGAAGGCTCGTTGCCTGAGTCTGAAAGAGTCTCGAAGCAGATTGTGAATTTGCCGATACAGCCACATCTGAACGTAGATCAGGTCGCCTATGCCGCGAAGTGCGTCGCTGAGTTCTGCAAGCAGACCGTAGGTAAATAGAATCAGTCCGATCTTCCTTCCTTTCGCCTGCTGCGAGAGGAAGGAAGATCGGAATTTAGCCCTCGACTTCGGCAAATCTTGCTTCTAGAGATTCCCACTGCTTTTCGTCCAACTTCTCTGGCTCCGCAGGCTCTGTGGACATTCGTCGAAGCTTGCCCAGCATCGCGGTGAGGCGGGCAAGGAACGTTCCGCACCGCGGGCATCTTGCGGCGTGAGCTCTGGCATATATTTCCACTAGCTTGGACGCGGTGCCATCGGCAGTTTGATTGAGCATGGATTCCATGTGCGGGCACGGTTCCAAAGAGTCTCCTGAGTCTTTATGAAGCTTCATACCAAAACCTCCAGTTGGTTCATATCGCGGATCACGGTGAGCATCTGCATCCTCGCCCGTGCCAATCGAGAGCGAACGGTGCCGATAGGGATATCGAGTGCTGCCGCCACTTCTGCATAAGGCAGCTCCTCCACATCGGCCAAGAGAACACATAGCCGTTGAGATTCCGGGAGACTCATCAGCGCGCGTTCCATCGGCTCGCTGAAAGTTTCCCGCATCAATTTCGTGTCTGGGCCAGGAATATTGCTGTTCCAGCCGTGATCCATCGATCCCTGCATGTTGGCAATCACCTCCTCATCCAAACCCGTCTCAGTGCGGTTCTGGCGCTTGGCGTAAAGAAAGCAGTTCGTAAGAATCCGCGTGAGCCAGGCTGCCGGATGCCGTCCGTCAAATCTGCCATCCAAGTACGCCCGATAGGCGGAAACGAGGGCGTCTTGGACAATATCCTGCGCCAAATCTTTGTCCGCTCCGCACATCCGGCGCGCTGTTCTCAAGAGCGCATCCTCGTGTTGCCGAGCCATCGCCGCAAACTCGGCCCGCTTCGATACAATCGGACTTTGACTGATGGGTAAATCCTCCCTTGTGAGTGTCATGTCGTGCGTTCTCTCTCAACCAGGAGATAAAGGCACGTCGGCGACCGTTGGTTCCACTATCTTTTGCTAAAGGCCGGCATACCAGTCATAGCCCTGCTCAGCCCAATAGTCTTTTGGCTTCTCACTCGAATAGGTAATCGTCCCGATTCGCTTAATGTTCTTCACCCCGTACTTCACCGGGATTGCCAACCTTAGTGGGGCACCGTGGTCAACTGACAGCGGCTCGCCATTCATCTCAAAGCACAATAGGGTCTGCGGATGGAGGGCGCTGGCCATGTCAAGGCCCACGTAGTACCCCTCGTTGGGAGTGAGCATTGCGACGTAGGAAGGCAGATCATGTGGGTTGCCGCGGACGTCCGGCTTGTCTCCCCGAATCGGATTAGGCGGATACTTCTCCACAAAGTCGACGAACCTTACGCCCGTCCATTCAACTTTGATGCTCCAGCCCTCGATACAGAACATCTCGGTGATCTGGGTTGTGTGAGGCAGACGCTTGATATCGTCAAGGGTGAGCTGAACGGGAGAATCGTGCCCAAACACATTGTTCACCGTCAACTTCCACTGAGTGGGATCAAAGTCTTCGTCATTGATTCCCTCATCCCCGTTTTGTCGAAGTTCGGTCAGTTCCGATTTCGAGAACGTCGGCGCGAGTCGCATCGGGCCAAAGTAGTCCATCGCCAAGCCTTCGTTGGCATCCAACACACGCCGAAATGGCCACGGCGTTCCGTTGTCCTCTAGCCTGGAAGCAAGCCAATGAATGCCACCGTAGGCGCCTAGGGAGGCGATGCCGGCCCAGATGAAGCTGCGACGTGAAAGGTGGCGCATGGCGCTTTCAACCTCGTCGTTCTGCCGCTTCAAATCTGCAGGGATCTTTACTGGAACCTGCTCTTCGCTCATGACTGCTCCTCCTCAGCGACTTCAAATCCAGTAACCATGGCTCGGAAGTTGTTCCACCCGGCGCGTACAACTTGTCCGACGTGAACAAAGAAGAACCCGATGAACCCCATCATCAGCCAAAAGTGCAAGAACCTACAGACGGTATATCCACCCAGCAGCTGGGTGAAGAAGCTGGCCTGAACTGGCTTGTAAATCGCGATTCCTGTCACTAGAGAGGCAAAACCCATCAGGATAACGCCTGTGTAGGCAATCTGCTGGGCTCCGTTGAACTTCTGCTTTGGCGGTTCATCCTTTCGAAGGTGAAGGTCATGGAGGACCACATGGATGGCATCCTTCAAAGTGCCCTTGGATGGCAGTATGAACCGCCACTCTCCAGATAGGGCTACGAACAGAACATAAAGCAACCCGTTGATCGCAAAGATCCACATGAACAGGAAGTGCCAAGACATCCCTTCTGCGAGCCGGCCCGTGAGTTCCCACAGCCCTGGTTTAAGCGGTTTCTCTTGGTATCCAGGGTGGTAGAACCAATCGGCAAAGAACACGTAGGGCCCAATGTGGAGAACTCCGTTTGCCCAATAGATCAGGATTCCACTCCAGATCATGATGGCAAGCACTGGAAAGTTGACCCAGTGGAACCATCGAATGGCAAGGGGATGCTTCTGCTCAATTTGAAGCCGCTTGGCCTCTTTAGCTGTTCCTCTTCGTTTGGCGGCAATGCTCATGCTGAATCCTGAACTGCTGAAATTGAACGTGTCGACGCACCGAATCCGTCTTTCTGCTCAACAGGGTAACACCGATTGCGGTCTGTTCTTCTCAAATTCACCGGTTCGCTCTGTCTAAGACTTACCCGGGCGGATTAGTTCCTTCAAAATACGAGTTACGACTATGCTCGGGCAAACAAGACTTGTTCCCTCGTTCGCACACTTGCTGAAGCTCGCGGCCAGTTTGGCCGCCGCTGCATTTGCAATCGGCTGTGGTGGGGGAGGCAGTGCACCCTCAACGCCTCCCGTCCACGGGAAGTGGACCGTGCTTGTCTATATGAATGCAGCGAACGACCTGGATGTGTTCAGCCCGCTCAATATCATTCAGATGCAACAGGCGGCCACGGCGAGTTCCGACGTTCGGTTTGTAGTCCAATGGAAGCAGTCCACGAAGGTGAGTACCACTGCTACCTTCAATGGCACCCGCAGGTATCTCATCACGCCGAGTCTAAGCGGTGGTGTGACTAGCCAGGTTGTGCAGGATCTTGGGCTAAGCGTCGATATGGGCATTCCAGGAAGCCTGAAGAGCTTTATCCAGTGGGGGAAGGCGCACTATCCGGCAGACCACACCGCAGTCATTTTGTGGGACCACGGAAATGGTTGGCTACCTGCGTCTAGAGGTAGCAAAACGGCACCGCCAGCCTTTAGCTACGACGATCAAACCGGGCATTCTATCCAAATATGGCAACTCAACCAGGCATTCCAGGGACTTCACGTCGACATCGCGGCCTTTGACTGCAGCTTGATGCAGATGGCTGAAGTTGCCTACCAATTCGTAGGCAAGGCCGACTATGTGGCTGCAAGCGAAGAAAGTCCTCCAGGCTCTGGCTACCCGTATCAGCGCGTTCTTGGCGCATTCACCGCTACTCCAGATGCTTCACCACGAACGCTCTCGAAAGCGTTCGTGGACGGCATGATGAACGAGCCGACCTACAATACGATGAAGGTCGAAGAGAGCGTCATCGACACCACTCAAATGGCAAACGTCGCTTCTGCCGCAGCGGCACTTCGTGTGCAGCTGGTAGCAAATGCGAGCTCTCTGATTACAATTGCGCCAGCACTAAGAACTTCTGTTCAATCTTATGAGCCGACTGTCAACCGTTTCTTTTTTGACGCGACCGATCTGTGCAATCAGCTCAACATGGCTTCGACGAGCTCCGGAGTCCAATCCGCGTGCGTGAACCTAAGCGCCGCCGTGAGCAATGCCGTCATCTGGGAGGGGCACAATTCCAACTCGCCCGGATCACACGGGCTCGGGATCGATTTTTCTCCGAGCAGCTCCTTCACCAAAGTAAGTGCCGACTACCATAGGCTCTCATGGGATACGGCAAGTGGATGGAGTCAGTGGCTGGCGATCGCGCCCTAAGATTCGGATCTTCTGCCCTGGATCGACATATTGAAGATGGCCAGCATCGCTCGATGAGCCGTGACGAAGTCGGGGCGGCTCCAACCTACGGTGTAGCCATTTAACCTTCTGACTCCTTCCATTGTGGCCACCAAGTCAGTTTCTTCCGTCGTTCGGAACTCCGCGCGCATTTCTACGGCACCTTCCACTTTAAAGGGGGAAATCCCCGCTCTGGCCCTGACTGCAGATTCAGCGGCGGCCTCTATCCCAGGAATAGTTTCAGATGGGTGGAGCAAGTTGCCCATGTACTTCCCTAAGCCCTGCTTGGTGCAGTAAGTGAACGCACCAGTGATTGTTTCGGAGGTTTCTGCGCAGGTTGCGTGATCGCCGGTCACTAGGATCGTTGGAACTCCGCAGGCACCCGCCGCAGCGGCGCTCACGGCGATTTCTCCGCATTCGGTGTCGTTGACCCAGAATCGATATAACCCGCCGACCAGCGCGTGGTCCATCATCGCACACGTCCTTCCAGCCTGTCCATGGTATCCAACCAACATGGCGGCGGCGAAGGAATCATCGATCCCGTCCATCATTCCATCCCGAGTCGCACCGAAGCCAGAAATTAGCTCCGTGCCGGGCTCCAGTTCGTCGATCAGAAGGTTCTTGCAGGTAGCGTGAGAATCTTTGACGACGACTCGCTCCGCTCCCGCCCGCTTTGCGCCTCGAATGGCAGCGTTGACATCGCCAATAAGAGCGCGCCTCGCGAACGGGTAGTCAAAAAACTGCGAGTCGGGACGTGAACATTGAGAAAACGATGCAACGCCAGTTGCCCCCTCAATATCAACACTGATGAAGACTTTTAGGCTCACCGAGGGCTTAGCCCTACTATCACGCTTTGGTCCGAATTGAGTTTGGGCTGGGCTAGGGCGACCATGGTGTAGTCCGATCCAATGCTGTCGATGCAGCGTAGCTCGAAGTCCGCATCCGTGGGAAGCATTCCGTTGACGTTCTTGGCCTCGCTTCTTACATTCGGCCACAGAGCAGCGTAGCTGGTGATTTCGTTGCCCACCATTCCGACCACGGCACCGTCTGCGCTTGAATCGGTTGCAAGCCCGAAGTTGACATCATTTGGGAGTGGCAACTCGTGAATCTGGCCCCGGAGATCCCACCAGCACGGAATGGATCGCACGTCCGACCCTTTGCCAATGATAACGGCACCGACCGCCCTGCCAGGAGTTCGAATGGCCGACACAAGGATGCCGAGGGCATGCGGAGGGCATTGGAGCGGAATCGGCTTTCCAAACCGAGGCGCCAAGTACCAGTTTGAATCCGAGCGGCCAGTGGACAACCCTTTCATATAAGCTGAAAGCGCCTTAAGACGTCTATCAAAGGTTCCGGAATGAACCCTTCTGACCTCCCGGCTAGTGGCTGCCGATGTAATTTCAACGAGCGCGTTGCCTCGGCCGTCAAGTCCAACACCACGCAGATGTCGTCCCGCAGCAATGTCACCTAGGAAGTAAGGATGATGGACCGCCGAATTCCCGCTGAATGAGAGAAGATTTAGACCGACGACTTTACCGGAGCGGTTTGCAACCTCTTCCAGGAACAGATTGGAGTCCTGTGCAACGGCCGCAAGGCGGCTGTCCCCGGATTTAAAAGGGGCAGCGAGGGTTCGGTAGGGCCAAATCTGTGACTCGCCCGCCACATGGAGAATCGCGACATCACGATTGGCTCCAATAACGGTGGTTTCAGATCGCCCGGTCCCCGTTCGAAACTGATGGGCACCCACTAGCAGAGCGAACTCACCGGTGAGGCTGGTGCTTCCAAAAACGATGGGTCCGGTTGTCGCAACGGCTAGCGGAGGGGTTCCAGCCGAATCGATTGTCATTTGCCCAGGCTGGATCGTGAGTGCAACGGGCACTGTCGGAGCAGAATGAGAAAGACTGACGTTTGAAGAGCCGCCGCATCCGACCAAAAAAGATCCGACAAAACCCGCAAGCAAGCACAAAATGACGGGCAAGGGCTTGCTTGAATTCATGGATCGGTTCCTATTTGGAGCTTTGTGACGCAACGACTGCAACAGCTTCATAGTACTGGAAGTTCTGGAAAACAGAGTCCAGGGGGATAGAATCTCGAAATGATCACGGCGGCAACACCATGAAGCCTCAAGGCAAATCTATCAACAAGGCGAGCATGCGCCGCGTCATGGGGCTATTTAAACCCTACCGGTCAAGCGTGATCTGGACGGTTGTTCTGGTTCTCTTGTCCTCTGGACTCGGGATTCTCTCCCCGTTCTTCCTGAAGATCATCGTGAATGAGGGGCTGATGAACAAGCAGCTCAGCATTGTCACGAAGTACAGCATGTTCACGCTGCTCGCCACGATCGGCGGAGTTGCCTTTGGTCTTGGATTCGGATATGTGAGCGTTCTTGTGGGTCAGCACATCATGCGAGACCTGAGGAACGACCTCTACCGGCATCTGCAGGGTATGTCCCTGAAATTCTTCACTGGGACACGCACCGGCGAAATCCAGTCTCGCCTCGCAAACGACGTAGGTGGCATTCAGTCTGTCGTCAGCGATACCGCTGCGAACGTGTTGTCCAATGTCACAACCGTACTCTCCACACTTATCGCGATGTTCCTGATGGATTGGCGCCTTACCTTGCTGTCCATTGGTGTGTTGCCGCTGTTTGCCATGCTCAGCGCGAAAATTGGCGATGGAATGCGGAAGTACCGAACCCAGATGCAGACGCAAATGGCGGATATGAGCGCGACGATGAACGAGACGCTTAGCGTTTCGGGCGTCTTGCTCACCAAAACCAGCGGCCGTCAGACGCTCGCATTCCAAAAGTTTCAAACGGAAAACGAAAATCTGACTGACACCAGCGTGAAGATCACCATGACGATGCGGGTGTTCTTCAACATGATCACCCTCACTTTTTCCATAACGCCAGTTTTGGTGTATTGGCTGGCAGGCTATCTGGTGATCGGTCAGCAGGACAACCACCTGAGCATCGGCACGATTGTTGCCTTCACCGCGCTTCAGAGCCGCCTCTTCTTCCCGCTCACAAGCCTTCTCAATGTCCAGGTCGAAGTGTTCAGCGCGATGGCACTGTTCGACAGAATCTTTGAGTATCTCGACATGAAGCAGGACATTGTTGATGCACCGGAAGCTATCGCACTGTCCCCAAGTCAAATTCGAGGCGACGTTGAATTTTCAGATGTGAAGTTCCAGTACGAAGAATCGCAAGATCGTCCCACCTTGGATGGGGTCAGTCTAAAGGCCTCCGCTGGCCAGCTTGTGGCGCTTGTAGGAGCGTCTGGGTCGGGAAAGACAACGCTGACCTACCTTATTCCGCGTCTTTACGACGTTGTGAGCGGAAGCGTACAGATCGATGGACACGATGTCCGCTCGATCAAGCTCGAATCTTTGGGCAAGGCGATCGCCGTGGTCACGCAGGAGACATACCTGGTTCACGACACCATTAGAGAAAACCTCCGGTATGGCAATCCTGACGCGAACGATGACGAGTTGGAGGCGGCTGCAAAGGCTGCCGCCATTCACGACCACATCTCCTCCTTGCCAGAGAAGTACGACACCATCGTCGGCGAGCGTGGCTACAAGCTTTCAGGAGGTGAAAAGCAGCGGATTGCGATTGCACGAGCAATCTTGAAGGACCCGCGCATCCTCATTCTTGATGAGGCGACTTCAGCCTTGGATACGAGTTCAGAGCGGCTGATTCAGTCGGCGCTGGTGCCGCTGATGAAGGGTCGAACAACCTTTGCGGTGGCTCACCGACTCTCCACCATCCAAGCGGCTGACCAGATCCTGGTTCTGCAGCACGGAGTCATTGTGGAGAGAGGAACTCATTCCGAACTGCTGACTCTCAACGGGGAATATGCTCGGCTTTATCACATTCAGTTTGAGGATCAAGCTGAGCTTGCTGCTTCGCTGGATGCGTAGAATTGCCTGCGATGAAGTTTAGAGACCCGATCCAGACTGCTATTGAGCTAGATCGGGCCGACCCGCTGGCAGGATTTCGCAGCGCGTTCGTGATTGGCAATCCTGACCGAATCTATCTGGACGGCAACTCACTCGGGAGGTTGCCCGTCCAAACCCGGCAGAGGCTCCACGACCTCATCGATTTTGAGTGGGGCGAACACCAGGTTGAAGCGTGGAAAGATTGGATCGGCCTTCCCAACCGCTTAGGGGCAAAGATCGCAAAGCTGGTTGGCGGGGGCGCTGATGAAGTTCTGGTGTGCGACTCCACTTCGGTGAACCTGTACAAGCTCACAATGGCGGCCCTAACCCTCAGGCCGAATCGAAACACCATACTCACGAGCTCAGACAACTTCCCGTCCGATGTTTATCTCCTCCAAGGATGCGGAAAGGAAACCGGGAGAAAGGTTCAGATTTGCGAACCCGAAGATGTGCTCGCCCAGATCACTGAAGACGTGGCGATTGTGAGCCTGACCCACTGTGCCTTTAAGACCGGAAGACTCTACGACATGCAGCGGGTCACGGAGAGAGCACACGAATGCGGTGCCCTCGTGCTTTGGGATCTCAGCCATTCTGTTGGTTCGGTACCCTTGGATCTCAACAAAAATGGGGTGGATCTCGCTGTTGGCTGCACGTACAAGTACCTCAACGGCGGACCGGGAAGTCCGGCATTTCTTTACGCGCGACACGGCCTTCAGGAGAAGCTGACGAACCCGATTTGGGGTTGGTTTGGTCAAAAAAATCCATTTGGCTTCTCTTTGGAATATGAGTCCGCAGCTGGACTCCAGCGATTCATGACAGGAACGCCACCCATTCTCTCAATGGCAGCGATCGAAGGAGGCGTCGACCTTATCCTGGAAGCAGGAATGGACGCGCTACGTGAAAAATCCATCCGACAGACGGAGTTCCTCGTCGACCTTTGGCAGGATCATCTCGAGGTTCTCGGAGTCACCCTCAACAGCCCAACCGATCCGGCTTCCCGCGGGTCCCATGTCTCGCTGGGCCACCCTCACGCCTACCAAATAGACCAGGCGCTGATTAAGGAAATGAACGTGATCCCTGATTTCCGAACCCCGGACAACATCCGCTTTGGCGTCACTCCCCTATACACAACTTTCTGGGAGATAGCCGAGGCCGTGTTGAGAATGCGACGCGTGATCGAATCGCGGAGCTACACGGCCTATGCAAATGAGTTTTCCAGCGTAACTTAGAGAATCTCTGCGCCCTTGTCGGTCCACCAAGACTTGATCGCATCTTCCCATGATCCGCGATAGTAGGTGTTGACATAGTGCTCGTTTTGGTCAAACACACCCTTGTAGTGGCGATTCAGTGAGTCGAAATCAGCTGACCGGATCCACTCTTCCCAAGTGTCCAGGCCTGCACTCAGCAAGGCGGCTCCTTCCTCGGCTGAACTCATTTGGGGTGTTTTGCCCAGAATGCCGGTCGCATGAACACCACCCGACTGAGGTGCTAAAAACTCGAGATGAACAAGGTCAGGGCGAATGCTTTGGAGCTGAGCCGTTTCGTAATGGGCGGCGTGGTCCAGGAGGTTCTCGTCGCCCAGGAGCTCTAGGGGCGCGGCGGTGAGAATTCGCAAACCTGAGTAATCCTCCATGGTCTGCATGGCGGCTTCCGCCAATTCAAGCTGGTGACCCTGGGCATAGTGGCCAGAGACCAAGCAGATTGTGCGTGCACCCGAAACATACAAACCGGAGAGAAGATCGTCCAGCACCATCCGAAGGGTTTCCGTCCGAACCTGAATGGAAGTCGGGTGCGGCAGGGTCGTCATCGGCAACCAGAATCCGGGGAGCAGGACGCCGTTTGTCCGCTCGGCAAGCTTTTCTGAGAACCACTGGGCGACGATACCGTCCAGCCCAAGTGGCAGGTGCGATCCATGCCACTCCAAGGCACCCCACGGAATTATCGCGGCGGAACCTTCTGACCAAAGGATTTCGAGCTGATCTGGCAACAGCTCTGCGTAAACGGGCACAACTTATTGTGCCGCTGTTCTCTCCCACTCGGCATCCACCTTTTTCGGTGACACGCGACCGCTGAAATCGTGCAAGATAGGTCGATGCTGGGCAAGGTCAAATCGCTGTTTAGTGTTCAACAGTTAGGGTTGGTGGTGATCATCCTGCTGTTGGGCGTGGTGATGACGATCTTTGCCGGTTCTCACGTGGATCGGCTCAGCGGACATACCGTCAACAACTTTCTGAATCCAACGACCCTTATTCAGATCGCTACTGACACGAGCTTTTTTGCGATCATGGCTGTTGGGATGACCATGGTGATCATCTCGGCCGGAATAGACCTATCCGTCGGATCGATCTATGCGATGTCTGCAGTGCTGATGTCGCTAGTTCTCCAAAAGTTCACCCACGCGCCCCCATTCGAGCAGGTAATGCTAGGGGTGATCCTAAGCTGTGGAATTGGAGTCGTTGCAGGATTTCTCAATGGCATCATGGTGTGCCGCCTGGGAGTGCATCCGTTTATCATCACGCTGGGCACGATGTGGGTCTACCGCGGCATCGCGTTTGTCACGACCAAGGCGATGAGCATTCTTGTTCCTGACTCTCTTACACACGTTGCAAAGGCAAACCTTGGGTTGCGAAGAGATCTATTTCCAGTCCCAATGCTGGTGATGCTGACCGTCACCGTCGTCGGGGCTCTGTTCTTGCAAAAGACGACATGGGGACGCCGGATTTTTGCTGTGGGCGGAAACATTGAGGCGGCCAAATATTCGGGCCTGCCCATTAACCGAATCCTCACAAGCGTTTACGTGATCGCAGGCCTGTGCGCCGGCATCTCTGCCTTTGTCGGCACCAGCTTTTACGGATCTTCTAGCTCAGGCGATGCTTCAGGATACGAGTTGTACGTCATCGCCAGCGCCGTTGTAGGGGGAGCCAGCCTCAATGGTGGCAAAGGCAGTGCAGTGGGCGCGATGCTGGGAGCTCTGCTGATCGTGATGATTCGGCAGGCAATACGGACGCTGAACCTCGACCAGAATTACGAGTGGATTATCATCGGCGTCGCCATCGTGGTGTCGGTAGTTTTGGACCGCTGGAGTACCGTCCAGGCTCAGCGGCACCTTATGCGGGCTCGGCAGTGAAGATTGCTGTAATATGCGATTCAGGACTCAGTCCGAATGGGCTGGAATTGGCTTGAGGAGAAGCGGATAACGATGAAGTTGAATCAGTTGTTTTGGGGAGCCGGAATCGTCGCCATGTTGGCGGCCAGCGGCTGTGGAAATGGGGACGCAGGGGCAACAGGCTCCTCTGCTTCGACAAGTACCGCTTCAGGCAAACCGGGCGGCACACCAGCGAAGAAGGGTGAATACAAGATCGTGATGATCGCCAAGAGCTCTTCTAACCCGGTCTTTGCGGCAGCCAAGACGGGCGCAGAAGAAGCAGCCAAGGAACTCGGCACTAAAAACGGCGTTAAGATCACGATCGACTGGCAGACTCCGAACTCGGATGACGCAACGGTCCAGGCCCAGAGAATCGGTCAGGCGGTCACCAACGGTGCGGATGCCGTCCTCATCTCCTGCTCAGATGCGGCAAAAGTGACGGGTGCCATCAATGGCGCGGTCGACAGCGGCGTGCCCGTCATGACATTCGACAGTGACGCACCGGATTCCAAGCGATTTGCCTTCTATGGCGCAGATGACACCGAAGCTGGCACTCAAGTGATGTCGGAGTTGGCCAAAGTCATCGACGGAAAGGGCGTCGTTGGCATTCTTGCTGGCAACCCCAACGCGCCCAATCTCCAAAAGCGGTCTCAGGGTGTCATCGATGAGGCCAAGAAGTATCCCGGCATCAAGGTTCTCGGCCCATTCAATCATGCCGAAACTGCTGAGGATGCCACGGCTGAAGTGGTCAAGGATATGAACGCCCATCCCGAAATTACTGCCTGGGCGATGATTGGCGGCTGGCCGCTGTTCAGCACTTCTCTAATGAGCTTGGACCCATCCAAAGTGAAGATCGTATCCATCGATGCGCTTCCAGCCGAACTCGGCTATATCGACAAGGGCATCGCTCCTGTGCTTCTTGCCCAGCCTGTCTACGACTGGGGTCATAAGTCCGTCGAGCTGATCGTCGACAAGATCATCCTGGGCAAAGACGTGCCGAAAATCAACAAGATGGAGTTGATCCGCGTCAGCAAGGATAATCTGACGGAATGGGGCGGCAAGCTGAAAACGTGGGGATTCCCCGTTGATGCAAAGTATCTGCCCGCCAAGAAGTAGCCGAAGCTTGGGCGCGCGCCTTCAAGCGTGCGCCCAAGAAACCTAAGATGCACCCTATCCTCGCCGTTTCTGGACTCAGCAAGCGCTTCCCCGGAGTGCAGGCCCTCAGCGGCGTCCGCCTGGAAATTCAGGCGGGGAGCTGCCATGCTCTCATGGGAGAGAACGGTGCAGGCAAGAGCACCCTCGGCAAGATCCTTGCTGGAATCTATCAGCCGGACGAAGGCAACATCCAGTTTGAGGGACATGCTGTCCAATTTCATGGCCCCCAAGATGCAGTGTCAGCGGGCATCAGCATGGTTCACCAGGAGCTATTGTTCGCCGAGAATCTGACCGTCGCTGAAAATCTTTGCCTGGGCGACTTACCCCGCAAAGGAATGTGGCTCGATCGCAAAGAGATGGTTCGCCGAGCGGAAGGATGGCTTTCCAGCATCGGCTCGTCGATTGATCCGACCCAGACCCTAGGCGAGCTTCCGATTTCGAAGCAGCAGCTCGTGCAGATCGCGGGCGGAATTGGGCGCGGAGCAAAGGTTCTGATCTTTGATGAACCCACCAGCAGCCTTTCGCAAGCAGAAGCGCAGAAACTCCTTGAGCTGATTCGGGAGCTTAAGGCGAAGGGCGTCACCTGTATCTATGTCTCTCATCGTCTCGAAGAGATTTTTGCCATCTGTGACCGCGTCACGGTCTTGAGAGACGGCCAGGTGGTGGATACCGTTGATACAAACGGCCTGAGCCGAGACTCGCTTGTCCGAATGATGATCGGCCGCGAGTTGGCTGCCAGTATGGAGGCTCATGAGGAGATTCCAGTTGGCGAGGAGCTGCTCAAGGTTGAAAATCTAAGCAGCCCAGGAAAATTCGAACCGGTCTCCTTCTCAGTCCACGCTGGAGAGATTGTCGGTTTGGCGGGCCTCGTGGGTGCGGGAAGAACCGAAATTGTCGAGGCCTTGTTCGGGCTGGATAGCCATGTATCAGGAAAAGTGACGGTTAAAGGGAAGCCCGTTGCCTTGCGGGGCCCTATTCAAGCGATGCATGAAGGGTTCGGACTGATTCCAGAAGATCGCAAGCATCATGGACTCGTGCTTTCCATGACTGCAAAGGAGAACGTATCGCTTCCAGTGCTGGACTTGGTCTCATCGCTTGGAGTCATCGAACCCGGCAAGGAGCGCTCGCTTGCTCAAAAGTTCTTTGATCAAATGCGGGTGAAGGCCCCCTCTATAGACGCAAGCAGCGCCGGACTATCGGGTGGCAACCAACAAAAGCTCGTTTTGGCCAAGTGGCTCGCAGCTGATACCGACATTCTGCTAGTGGATGAACCGACTAGAGGCGTTGATGTCGGAGCTAAGGCCGAGATCCATGGCCTCATTCGAGATCTAGCGGCTCAGGGCAAGGCCGTCCTGCTTGTTTCGAGCGACCTGCCGGAGCTTCTGTCTCTCGCAACAAGGCTCATCGTCATGAGAGAGGGGCATCTGGTGGGTGAACTCCCCGCCAATCCTGGCGAGGAGTCTGTAATGCGCCTTATGGCTGGCGTAAAGTAGGCCTAACCGGTGAGCTTTCCTGCCCACTTCACCGCATTGTAGATAACCTTTCGAACGCGAGGATCCAAATACGTCGGGTAGGTTTCGTGTCCCGGTCGGAAGTAGAACACTCGTCCAACTCCTTTTCCTTGGCCAACGCCCTTTCCTGGACCAGATGTGAATTCAGGGTCTATGCCAGTGCCAACCGTCCAGCAGATGCCGGAAGGAAATGCCTCGCCGCCTGATGGGAAGTAGGATTGGAAGACGAGTACTTCCTGAGGAGGCACATCAAATGGGCCACCGTACATCTCTTCATCCTCAAGAATAAAGTTCTCCACGCCTGAGGCGATGGGATGCCACGGTGCGCACACAGTGATCTCCTCGGAGTCGTCAGCTTCTCTCCAGCCACCTTTCAGGTGCCCGGTCCCGTTCACAACTTTAGTGAAGGTTTTGCTGTAGTGCGCCGAATGGAGGGCGATGAATCCCATGCCGCCTTCCTGCACGCGCTTGGCAATCTTTTCCGCGAGGGCATCTTCAACTTCGCCGTGCCGAGCATGACCCCACCAAACTAGGACATCGGTGTTGTCGAGCAATTCGTCTGTCACACCCTGAGATGCTTCATCGAGGTGTGCGGTTTTCACTTCAAGCAGCTTTGCGGCGTCTGACGAAATCAGACCATCCGCAACTCCTCCACGAATGCCATTCGGATAGAGTTCTTTGGAAGCATGGTGAGGGTTCTCGTCCCAGATCAGGACGCGTACTGGCTGCTGCGTGGACATGAATCAATTTTGGGGCTTTACACGGGTCGGATAGCAAGGAGTTGAGCGCACATCGAGGACGATGAGGCAAACTTTAAACCGAACCGAGGTCGGCAGCCGACCCGAAGGATTTCGTTACGATGATCATTCCGATTCTCGCCTTCACCTCTATCAGCCATCAACAGCTCAAGACACTTCTCCTCCAGGACCTGGACCTCTCCACGATGATTCAGGATTGGGGCCCTCCGACCAAGGGCAAAAGCACGGACGGCCACCCAATCAAGATTGGCGGAAAGCCATTTGCGACCGGAGTTGGCACCCATGCTCATAGTGAGTACACCGTAAACCTTTACGGTGGGGCAAAGAGCTTTACCGCCAGCGTTGGCGTTGACGATGAGACCGAAGGCAAGGGATCGGTTCGATTCATGGTTTACGCGGACAATGCGCTGGTCGCAGACACGGGCGTCATTAAGGGCGGCGACGCTCCTAAGCCAGTATCGGTGGATCTGACCGGCCGGAACAGCCTTCGGTTGGTTGTTGACGATGCTGGGGACGGAATCGATTACGATCACGCAGATTGGGGCGAAGCGACCCTCTCGTATTTCGATGGCAAGAAGAAGCCAAGCGCCGCGGGTGCAGTAGCTCCAGAACCGCCAATGCGCATCTTCCACAGCACCTCAGAAAAGCCCGAGATCAATGGACCGCGCATCGTGGGAACCACACCGGGTCATGACTTTCTATTTCGCGTGCCTGTAAGCGGCAAAGGGCCTTTCACTTTCATTTCTCGAGGCCTGCCCAGCGGCCTCAGCCTGGACCAGACGCGCGGCGTGATCTCGGGCAGGCTCGTCGCCTCAGGTTCCTACACCGTTCAAATCATTGTCTTTGGCAAGTCTGGCCGGGATACGCGAGATCTCACCATCGTTGGAGGAGACCACAAGTTGGCCCTGACACCCCCGATGGGATGGAACTCATGGAACGTCTGGGGAACCAGCGTGGACGCCAACAAGGTTCGAGCGGCTGCAGACTCCTTTGTGAAATCCGGCCTGGCCAACGCTGGCTACTCGTACGTAAACATTGACGACGCCTGGGAAGGAGCTCGCGACGACAGTGGCGAGATTCTGACCAACACCAAGTTTGGCGATATGGGGGCGCTTGCCACCTACGTGCACGGCATGGGAATCAAGCTGGGAATCTATTCCTCGCCTGGACCCACCACCTGCGCTGGATACACCGCAAGCTACATGCATGAGGGTCAGGATGCAAAGACATACGCCAAGTGGGGCGTGGACTATCTCAAGTACGACTGGTGCTCCTATGGCGGCATCGAGCCACATCCCGACCTTGATGGGCTCAAGAAGCCCTACCAGGTGATGAGAAAGGCCCTTGATGACAGTGGACGCGACATCGTCTTCTCACTGTGCCAATACGGCATGGGCGATGTATTCAACTGGGGCAAAGAAGTTGGCGGCAACCTGTGGAGAACAACGGGAGACATCACCGACACTTGGACCAGCATGGCAGGCATCGGCTTCGCCCATAGCCCCAAGGCAGTCGGAGCTGGCCCTGGAGGCTGGAACGATCCTGATATGCTGGTGGTTGGAAAGCTAGGCTGGGGAGACCATCCTCGTCCGACTCGGCTAAAGCCGAATGAGCAGATCACCCACATTTCTCTGTGGTCCATGCTCGGCGCACCTCTCATCATCGGCTGCGACCTGACGCAGTTGGACGACTTTACGAAGGACCTGCTGACGAATCACGATGTGATCGAAATCGACCAGGATCCTCTCGGCAAGGTTGCCACGGTTGCCAAGAAAGACGGAACAACCGAAATTTGGACTCGACCTCTATTCGATGGAACGACGGCAGTCGGGCTCTTCAACCGAGGTACTCAGAAGACCAAGATGGTGGTTCGCTGGTCAGACATCGGCCTGAGCGGGACTCTTCCTGTACGCGACCTCTGGCTGCGGCGCAACCTCAAGCCAGGCGCAGTAGGATACAGCTTCGATGTTCCAGGCCATGGTGCCGTGCTCATCAAAGTCGGCAAGCCGAAGACAAACTAGCGCCCACGACCAGCGCTCCAGTTAACACAAGAACAGCCCAGGCGGTATCGCCTGGGCTGTTTCGTTTCTAGGTTGTGTCTGTCTTAGTTGCGGACCACCGTGATGGTTCCCACGTTCTCGTAGACGCCAGGTCCTACTGTAGGATCGATAACGATCTGTCGTCCTAGCTGAAGTCTCATGATGCCGC
>CAIYLG010000051.1 GCA_903927025.1 uncultured Armatimonadota bacterium | reverse complement strand
TTGCGGATTCCGAGGCTCCCGGAGCGTGCGCTGAAGCATCACGCAGCGAAGCTTCAGCTCGCGAGAAAAGCTTTGCGGATTCCGAGGCTTCCAGAGCGTGCGCTGAAGCATCACGCAGCGAAGTTTCAGCTCGCGAGAAAGGCTTTGCGGATTCCGAGGCTTCCGGAGCGTGCGCTGAAGCATCACGAAGCGAAGCTTCAGCTCGCGAGAAAGGCTTTGCAGATTCCGAGGCTTCCGGAGCGTGCGCTGAAGCATCACGCGGCGCGCCGGGTGAACCCAGCGTTCCCTTCCTTTCGCCTCGGCGAGAGGAAGGGGAGCGGAGCTGCCCGTTATTCGCTGTCCGGGCCAGACCTACGGTGTAAGGGTGATGACAGTCGTTTGAGGGCTGAGATTCAGCGTTGCGGTGAGGGTGATGTCGATAGCTGCGGTGACCTTCTTGTGAGTCACCTTGAACGTTCCCACAGTCTTGCCAGCAGGCACAACCACCGAAACGGGAACCACTGCGGACGTGCTCGAGCTCTTGAGAGCAACGATCAATCCGGTGGCTGGAGCCGGGCTGGAGATGGTTACCGAACCCGTCACCAACGTCGTTGCACTTCCCTGCACCGTGGACGGGGAAACGGACAGGCTCACCAGAGTTGGTGCCAAGACCGTAACCCCGACTTTCTGAACGCTCGTTCCCAACGTGGCCGAAACCGTTGCAGCGGTGTTCTTTGAAACAACCTTGGTTGCCACTGTAAACGCCACTGACTTCGCCCCGATTGGGATCGTCACCGTCAACGGCGCTACAACGGATATCGACGTGGAGGCTAATCTCACGGCAATGGGCTTGCTTCCCGCCCCTGCGGTGTCGCTGAGCGTCACGCTGCCTGATATGCTGGTGCCACCGACGGTTGTCGTCGGATTGAGAGTGAAGGCAGTGATCGTGAACGGATTGACCGTCAGGGTGGCCGTCTGCGTCACTCCGCCGAATGTCGCCTTGATGATCGGGTGCGAAATCGCGGCGACCTTTAGGTGATTGATCGTGAACGTTGCCGTCGTTCCTCCAGAAGGGATCGTGATCGAGAGCGGCACCGCAGCCGCCGCTGGCAGCGAACTAGACAGCACAACCTTTGCGCCCGTCGCCGGCGCTGGGCCGGTAAGGGTGACTGTGGCATTGACCGAATTCTGAGATCCGCCAACTACAGTCGTGGGAGCAATCAAAAGACTTTGAACCGACTGTGGCTTAACAGCTAGGATCGCGGTCTTGGTCAGTGCTCCCAGCTTCGCGCTAATGGTCGAGGAGGCCGCCAAAGAAACTCCCGAGGTCGTTACGGTGAACGAACCAGTGGTCAACCCCGCTGGAATCGTGACCGTCGCAGGAACCTGAGCGTTCAGATTGCTGGACTTCAGCGTAACTGCCACGTCCGAAGTTGAAGCGACGCTAATGGAAACGGTGCCAATCGATGTAGCACCTCCAATGACCGAGGTCGGCGACAGCACCAATGAAGTGAGGGTTGGAATCGAGACCGTAATGGGCTCGGTGAAACTGACGCCATTCAGAGTCGCTGTGATGTTGGATTTGCCCGCCAATGTCAGCGTGGCACTTGCCGCGACGCTAAACGTTGCCGAGGAAGCCCCTTCCGCCACGATCACAGTGCCTGGGACTGTGGCTACTGTAGTCAATGAGGACTTCAGTGAAACGGCAGTTCCCCCGATTGGAGCCGCTCCATTGAGCGTCACCGTTCCAACTGAGGTTCCGCCCACGGAGACGGCCGCTGGTAGAACCGTTAACCCGGTGAGGGTCACAGTTGGTGTCTGGGTCGGTAGGTTGATCCTCCATGCACCCATTCCATACGTTCCAGCAACCAGGTATCGGGTGCCTGGCGTGATCACCAGGTCATCAACAATGACGTTGGGCAGGCCCGCCGTTGATCCGGCGTTCGTCCAAGTCTGCCCTGAATTTGATGTTTGAAAGATTCCAGCATCCATGGCAACCCACCAGGTGGTTGCGGGATTGTCGAGGTCTCGAACGACACTATTCAGCGACACATCCGGAAGTCCAGTGGTTCCCGAACCAGACACACTCGTGAAGACGGGCGTGCTCGCCGCCGTATTCTGGCATCGGAAGAGGTGCGGGTTGCTTTGGCCCGAGCCCGAGAAACCGATGAGAATATCGCTCGGATTGGTGGGGCTAACGCTCAACGATGTCAACGTCTGACCAGGGAGACTTGCTGCGGATGGATTGAGCCGCTTCCAGGATGTACCCTGGGTTGTCGACATGAACAGGGCACCGTCGGTGGATCCGACGTAAATTCGATTCGAGTCGGTTGGCGCGACTGCGATTGTCTGGATCGTCGCACCAGAAGTTCCTGCGGTCAGTGCTGTGTTGCCCAGGTGGATTGTCCAATTCTGCGTTGTCTCATTCCACTGATAGAGATAATTCGTTCCCGTGTACATCAGCTTTTGGTTTTGGGGATCCAGAACCAGTGGCGACACAAAAGGCGAAGTGTCCCCAGCACCAAGGTTCGGCGAAATGTCGGATTCTGTATTCCAACCGTCGGCAGTTCGATACACGCCCAGGCTCTCCGAGGTCGTGTATTGGATGAGAGGATTGGTTTGATTAATCGCGCAGCCGCCACCGTCGCCTCCCCCCACATTTAGCCAGTTGGAGAGGTCTCCCACCGAGAGGGGGCTGGCGTTATCCTGGGTACCACCAAGGATGTAGCTTGGATTGGTAGGATGTGCCGAAATCCTATAGAACATCGAAATGCCGAGGTTCTTGTTGAGCGGAGTGATTGTGTTCTTGCCGGACGACGGGTTGAACGTGAAGCTATAGATGCCGCCGTCGTTCGTAAACACGCCCTGATTCGGGTTTGTCGGCGAGATCGCAAGAGCGTGCTGATCGTTGTGTGAAATCGCGTACGTCTCGTAGGTGGGTCCACCCAGCGAAGTCCAAGTGACGCCGCCATTAACAGACTCCGTGACGTCAATTTCACCGAGGTACAGAACGTCTGTGTTCACATTGCTGATGACGCGGTTGCCACATTCCAGGTGATAGTCATAGAAGCTTTGGCTGAAGTTGTAGTTCGCCTGAACGTCGTTGCCAGCTGGGAGGTTGGCGCTCTGATTGGTCCATGAAGCTCCCTGGTTGGTACTGGTATACAGCGCCTGCCCCTCTGAGTCCAAGACGTAGACGTTGTTGAAGTTTGTCGGCGACGCTGCGATAGCGTATGCCCAGTGGAAGTTGCCATCCGCAGGGACGGGGCTTGCCAATAGCTGCCACGTAGCGCCGTGGTCATCTGACTTGTAGACTCGGGAAGTGGCGCCGTTTTTGACACCATATCCGCCAGCGACCGCGTAGAGCCGAGCGTTTGAATTGCTAACAGTGCTCGAAGTGAGACCGCACCACAGAAAGTCGTTTCCTGTTGGGCCAACCTGAGTCCAGGTGCTGCCGCCGTTAGTTGACCGATACAGACTGCCGTAAGAATTTGCGTCGCCTGTGCCAGCAATCAGGATCTGCGGATTCGTTGGATCCATCATCAGCGAGGCGACACCAATCTGTCCGAAGGTGTTGAGCCCGAGTTCGGTCCATGTGACACCGCTGTCCGTGCTCTTCATGATGCCGTAGCTTCCAGCGATCATTCCGTGGTAGTCACCCCGTGCCGCGTAGATCGTGGCGGTGTTGGTCGGGTCGACGAGAACCTTGTTGACTGCCAGTTGCGTCCAGCTGCTGGAGAGCCATTTCCACGTCGTTCCGCTATCGGTGCTTGACCAAACGCCGCCTTGGGCTGAGCCGATATAAATTGTCTGGGAACTGTTTGGGTCGTACGCGACAGTGTTGATTCGCCCGTTGACAGGGCTGATTCCGTAATAAACTTCGTACGGAACCCTCAGGTTGGTTGGGCCAATGAATTGCCAGGCTGGAGTCGCCAAAGGATGGACGCCGGTTCCCGACCAACCGATAGTGGTCGCTGCCATTTTGGCTGCGTGGGCCCTTCCCTTCTCGAAGCTTGACCAGTCCACCGTATCGTTGGGGGAAGCTCTCTGACCCACAAAGTAGCGGTAAGCCTTTAGGTAATCCGCTTCATCGTGTCGCTTCTTGCCGCTCTTGTGATCCTTCTCTCTTTCTTCCGCTTCGTCCGCGGTGAGGTGCGCAATCTTTCGATCGAGAGACTTAATCGACTTGAAATCGACAGGTTCCTGCTCTGGTTCTAGGACCACAGCTCCCTTAAGACCCTGAATGCGCTCACGAACCTTATCCGCATCCAGGCCGGGATTCAGTTGGACCAAGAACGTTCGCGATCCTCGCTCTCGTGCCGCCAGACGACCCATCGGGCGAACAAACGCGGCAAGCTTTTCCACCGAAATGCTTGGATTCGTCCTTATGTAAATCTCTTCCGTGGGGGCGACAGATTTGCCGACGGAACTGGAAAGGAGTGCAAGAGCTGTGATTAATATTGTCAACGAAACACCTGTTGGAGCATGACACAGCAACATCGAAGCGAGGAATCGCTTCCGACGGCCTAGCCACTATCTGGACGCACGACTTTACGAACTGTAAAGTTGCTCAACGTCTAGTTGGACGTCAATACTTTGATCGTTGGCGTCAATTATCCGGATTCCCGAGGGAATTCTTAGGATATTGACGGGGCTCGGAGCCAAAGGGCCCGTTCTGACGACTCCAATAATTGTGTTCACGGTTAGCGGAACATCAGGTCGGAGTTCATGGGTTGTCAGGTATCCCTCCCGACTCGCATCGCTCGGCGCGGCTGAACCTGCCAAGCCCCAGTGGAACGAGGAAGTCACCTCCTCAAGTCCAAGAACAGCTCGATGACGACCACTCCATGGCGCATAGTGCCTGCCTCCGTTCGAGTGCCACATCACTGTGCCGGACAGCACCCGTTGATCTTTGAGGGAAAACCACGTAAAGCCCTCCTCCGGAAAATGGACCGCGGTCCATCCAAACTCCGATTCCTTTTGTGAGTAAATCATCACAAGGTCTTCGAACCCCTCCCGCGCTGGATACTGAGTGAGGTCAGCCAAATCTCCATTGGCCGTCGGCACTTTCTGCAGATCCTCAAATCGCGCTCCTGGCTTGAGGCTGCTGTAGCCGCCCATCACTGGGTTCTCAAATTGGCCGGGGAAGACCTGGCCAAATCCAAACGGGGAAGTTGAGATCAAACCCTTCGTCCGAAACTTGACCATCGCGTGGTGTCCCAGGCACATCGGACCACTTGCACCGGAAATCGTATGACGCTGATAGACGGCTGCCTGACCGGGTTGCACCCACACCTGCTTCGTGACTCTGGCACGCCGCACTTTGGCTTCAAGGGACATTTTTAGGCTTGAGTTGGTGTGAGACTCCAGATGCCACCTCTCGTTGGCTGTTTCGCCATGGATCGGGTGCTGTTCGCCGCCAAAGGGTTCTTCGTTGCCGCCGAAGGGCATGCAGAAGAAGTCCCCGCGCAAGACATTGAGGATTGGAGGAAGGTCCAGTCCCTCCTCCGCCCATGGGGCCACGGACATCGGCTCGATCTCGCCACCTTCCAGCCGGAACTTGATCGGACCGACTTGCCCGCCCGTATCCGTCACCCAGGCTTCAACGGTGTCGTTTCCAATGTGTCGGGATAACTGACCGAAGATGACTTTTGATTTCATCACCCTCATTCTCCTCCTTTTCGAGATCAGCATGAGTGTAGCGGTCGGCCTTTGCTCTCAGGCGCGGTAAAGAATTCTAGCGGTCCCCATCCCTCAGTAGAGGAGCGTTTCAACGAATTCGCCAGCATGAATGCCGGTGTGGATGGCTCACAAAGTGGAATAATTGAAAGCCCGTGCAGCCGATTCTGGTTTGCCGTTGCCCCGATCATTCCCCATGACCGCGAAAAGACAGTTTTCTAGGCTCCCACGCCACGTTGGCATCATTCCGGACGGCAATCGTCGTTGGGCCAAGGCGAAGGGACTTCATCCTGCTCAAGGCTATATGGTTGGGATGGAGCGCGGCCTGGCGATGATGGATGAGTGCCTAGACCTTGGCATCGAGGAGGTCAGCGTTTATGGATTCACCATGGACAACAATAAGCGCCCCCGCGAGCAGCGCCTAGCCTTTGGTGCAGCTTGCGTGAAATTCGTGGAAATCGCTCAAGAACGCGATATTGCCCTCAAGATTGTCGGCGACCACACTTCAGCGATGTTCCCATCAGTTCTGAAACCCTACGCACTGGAGAGAATTGGAACCGGCAAGCTGAAAGTGAACATGCTGGTGAACTATGGGTGGAATTGGGACATTCAAACCGCTGTAAAAGCCCAGGCTCGGCCTGAAGAAACGCGCGGATTTCAGGACCTCTTGGCATCCGCCGACGTGTCACGCATCGACCTACTGGTCCGATGGGGTGGGATGAGGCGGCTTAGCGGCTTTCTGCCGATTCAGAGCGTCTACAGCGACTTCTACGTGGTGGACCAGTATTGGCCCGACTATGACCATGATCAGTTTTACGAAGCATTGAACTGGTATTCCAAGCAGGATGTAACGCTTGGAGGCTGATATCGTAAACCAGATA
The DNA here is from genome assembly GCA_903927025.1 of uncultured Armatimonadota bacterium. Classification (GTDB taxonomy): domain Bacteria; phylum Armatimonadota; class Fimbriimonadia; order Fimbriimonadales; family Fimbriimonadaceae; genus Fimbriimonas. Next base: position 162,623 of record CAIYLG010000051.1, on the reverse strand, counting down.
GACTAGAGCAAAGATGTACACACGGTTTCTGAGCGACTGCGAAAGGAGCAGGAATTGAGTTCATTCGATCCAGAGATCATCGCGGAGATTGATTCTCAGCGCCCGAAGGTGCCAGTTGGCATGCTGAGCCGCGAGGAGAAGGACCGCTTGATTGAGCGAGGCTTTCTCGGCTTGTACCGCTGGTACGTTGCCAAATCCCAGGTTCAGCGAAACTGGAATCCGGACAAGGACTTTGACTGGCGAGCGTTCCGAAAGGATCACAACCCGGAAGTCAACACGATTTTAGAGGGCTTCTTTGCAGTTGAGCAGTATGTGCCCGACTACGTCACCAAGTTGCTTTTGGTGATCCGAAAGAGCCACGGCCGCTCTCATTTCCACATTCGCTGGGGCTCTGAAGAAGAGCGACACGCGGACCTCTGGTACAACGCGGTGCTTTTCTCGCAGTACCGATCGCCGGAATGGCTCAAAGAGTACATGGGCCAGTTGCGAGGTCAAGAGTGGAATCTACCGTGGGACGACCCCATGCACATGATTTTCTACACGGTGTTCCAGGAGCGAGCCACCCAGGTGAACTACCTCAACACGGCCGTGATTGCGCGAGGCAAGAGCCTGAACCCGACGTTTGCAAATTCTGAAGACCCGGTCCTGGCAAAGATGGCGTCGAAAATTGCAGCTGACGAAGCGGCTCACTACAACTTCTTTCTAGAAGGAGCAAGGCTCTATCTGTACTACTACCCAGCGGAAGCGCTGGAAGCGATGTACGACGTGATCAAACACTTCTCGATGCCAGCCGGGAATCTCATCCCGAATTACGACCATTTCGCAGAGGTGGTTTACCGCGCGGGGGTATACGGTCCCCGGGAACATGCAAAGGATGTGGTTCAGATGGCCCTAAGCAATCTTGGCGTGGCGGGGAGGAAGGCGCTTGAAGCAGGAATAAAGCGATCCCGCCTGGTACCGGATGAAAATGGAAACCTCCGCCAGACTGCCATCTTTGATGGACTCGACTTCCTGACAGTCCAAGATAAGGTCAAGCGACTGTACAAGGTGATTGAAACCCACGAACGAGAAGTCGGATTCTGGGACGTCGACCCAACCGAGTTCGTTCCCAACTACTAAAGCATCATCCTTCAAGTTGCGGGTTCTCTAATGGGAACCCGCACTTCAGCAGACTGTCGAACGTCTGAACCATGAAAGTGCATCCAATCCGAACCCTCCTGCCTGCCTGCGCCGTGCTCTGCGGTTTTGTGGTGTGTTCCTGTAGCCAGCCTAAGACTGCCAAGGGAACCCCAAACAACGTGGTGGTCGTCAACGGCAAAACCGTTGAGGTGAAGCCTTACACAGAGATCTCTCTGAAGTGCCAAGGGCAGCGCGTCCCCGTGATCATGTATCACGACGTGATCTCCAAGCGCGGCAAGGGGTCTGTATGGTTCGACACCACCGAAGCTGAATTCGAACAGCAGATGGAGTGGATTGCTCAGCAGAATATCAAGCCGATCTCATTGGACCAGCTCTACCGCCATCTGACCACTGGAGAAGCGATTCCTGATAAGTCGATCGTGCTGACCTTTGATGATAATTACCAGGGCTTTAACAACGTGGCGATGCCGATTCTAGAGCGGTACCGGTTCCCGGCTGCAATGTTCGTTCATACCAAATACGTTGGGGATAAGAACGGAAGCCATCCCAAAATGGACTGGCCAACCCTCAAGACGCTGGTCAAGAATCCACTGATCACGATCGGAAGCCACACGGTATCGCACCCGGACGACATCACTCAGCTCAGCCCATCCGAGCAGCTAAAGGAGCTCACCGACTCGAAAGCCACCCTTGAAAAGGAGTTGGGCAAGCCGATGCCATACCTGGCCTACCCAGATGGCAAGAACGACAAGCTGGTGCAGGAAAATGCCAAGGCTGCGGGCTACACCATGGCATTCACCATGGCAAATTCTCCCGCTGAGGAATCCCCCAACATCATGGCGGTCGGACGGTACATCCAGACAAAGATCGAGAAGGGCTGGGAAGAGACGGAAACCGCTCTGAAGGGCGGCGCAATTGGGGTGTACAGCGGTGCACTCAAAGACGGGCCGGTTACCTTCCGAGAGGGATCCTTCGCGGGAACCAAACTCGCGTTGGTGATTGGCGGCAAGCCGCAGTCACTTCTGTCTCCAGCTCGAGAGGGCGTCTTGGACTTCATCCACCGAACCCCAGGAGCGGTTGCAGGAATTAACGGCGGATTCTTTGCGATGGCCGCAATTCAGAGTTCTGACAACCAAATGGTGGGCCCTTGCAAGGTGCATGATGCTCCAACTCTGATCCCGGACCACTTCGAGGAGATTTGGCCAAAGCTTCACAATCGACCGGTGGTGATGTGGGGACCAACTTCCCTTGGAATCGTGCCGTTTGAACCGGGAACCGTGAACTCCGAAGAAGCCTTTCGGGACTACATGCCGGATTACACCGATGCTTTTCTTGCTGGAGTGTGGCTGGTACACGGCGGGATCGCCCGAAACGCAGAGGACATGGATGAGTTCGCCTCAAAGGATATCGAAGATCCTCGGCGTCGAGCGTTTATGGGCATAGATGCCGAAGGGCACATGGTTCTGGGTGCGTCCACAGAGTCTGCCTCCTCTGAGAAATTGGCCAAAGCCGCAGCCGCAGCTGGAATTCAGGAAGCTGTGCTGCTGGATTCTGGCTTCTCGACTTCCCTGGTTTACGGCGAAGACGTGAAGGCATCTGGGCACAGCACGGATACCATTCCCTCGCGCCCAGTCCCTCACGCCATCGTGCTTCTGGGCACTCTTGATCCCACTACGGCCGCTCTTGGCACTTCAACATTCAAACCAGGCCAAGTTCCAACGAGCGATGAGCCGCCCAAGAAGCATCGACGACGCAGGAAGAAGACAGAAGACGAGCTTGGCTGACACCAGGTCTGGAGAATCTGAATTCCCATTCAGGTTTCAAAAACTACTGGATCAGGGGTCCCATTTAAGAGGCTGGACCTGCATACTTTAGGATGGACCGACATACGATTCCCTCACTAGCGGATGTTCTGGCTCGATCGACTGAATAGCGGATTAAACCGGCTTCACATCGGAAACGGACGTGTGGAGCTGCTTCATTGGTCCCACGACGAGCATCTCGTCGACAACCGGCCCCACCGTCACACCTACTTTGAGGCCTGTCTTGTGGGTAGACATGGCGCAGGCGTGTTTCATGTACCAGGGATGGATCATGTTTTGGAACCCGGAACACTGTTCGTGGCAAGACCGGGCGTCGTACACAGCATCGAAAATACAGCTAGCCCCTTGATGGAGCTTTATTGGGTGGCGTTTGGGTGGAGTTCAGAGGATCGCCAAAACCGATCGGACGGAGAAAGGGCGATGCGAGCCTTTGTGGACTCAGACTTGTGTGTCGCGCCGAACCAGGACAGTCTCTTGCTCCTTTGGGAGGCACTTCGCTCTGTGGCGGGCAACTCGCACGGAGTTGGGTCAGACGAGCAGATCCTAAGCATCCTCAAGGCAACTGTCCTATCGATTGGTCAGGCCCTAAGCCCCCACCGCGGCCTCGATATTCCCGAAGATCCAACTCGGGCTGGCAGGATTTCCGCCGGTCAGGCGGTGAGATATATCGAGGACAACCTCAACCGCCAACTCTCTCTAGAGGAGATCGCTACGCACGTAAATGTCTCCACTCGCCAGCTTACGCGCCTCTTTGCCACCTTCGCAGGGACATCTCCCGCCCAGTACGTAAGGGTTACCAGGCTGGATCGTGCAAGCGCTATGCTGACACGGACAGAATTGCCCATTAAGGAAATCGCCCATCAAATTGGGTTCACAGACGTTCAATATTTCACCCGGTGCTTCACTTCACACTTTGGAGTTTCACCAGGGGCTTTTAGGAATGGTGCGCGCAGCGGCCAAATTATCCAAAGGCCAGGCATGCTTGTTTAGCGGAATCCGGGCGCTGATCCTTTACCATCAACGGAGTCCGTTGCAGGTTCAATATGGTTCAGCAAGAGTATGTCGATCACTACCGTGAGCAAGGCTTTGCCCTCGTTCCCGGCCTCATTTCTCCAGCAGAGGCGGCAGCACTGCGGCAAGACATGCACGACCTCGCGGATAGATTGTCGCGAGATCAAGACATTGACGCAACTTGGGGAAGCGCCCGAGCGTCCGTCGCTGAGGCGGCAAAGACAAAAATCCTTCACTGCCATAACGCTCAGTTCTATTCCGGATTAGTCAGCCGCCTTATCTGCGACCCCCGCCTTACGGATTACGCGGCCCAAATGATCGGGTCAGAAAATGTCCAGCTACATCACACCAAGATGTTCATTAAGCCACCCGAAAAGGGCTCCCCATTTCCGATGCACCAAGATGCGCCGTTCTTCCCTCACGACAATCACTCGATGATGGCGGCTATCGTTCATTTCGATGATGCTCCGCTGGAGAAGGGCTGTCTTCGGGTCGTTCCTGGCAGTCACAAGGGAGGCATTCTTCCTCACGATGGGGATGGAAACTGGCATCTGCCGTTTGATAAATATCCGATTGAGTCGGCTGTGGCCCTTCCAGCAAAGGCTGGGGACGTGCTCTTCTTCAGCTACCTAACCATCCACGGGAGCGGAATCAATGTGAGCAACGAAGCTCGAACCACTCTCTTGATTCAGATGCGAGATCCAACGGACCCGATGACAGTGGACACGCACCGCTCACGCGGTCAGGGCATGATGCTGAGAGGTGTCGATCCCAACCCGGTCCCTCGATTCTTAGAATAGGGTGCTTTCTAGGGTGGATTCCGATTTCAGGAATCCGCCCACTTTGCCAATTCAACGCAGCCCAGGCTGCTGATCGATTCCAGCACGAGCGACCTTGAAGCTGTGACCGATATGCCCGCTTCGAACTTATCGTCAGTTGGGATCATCCGAATGGAAGCCACTTCAATTCCATCGTAACTGAGCTTCTCCAGCAACTCGTGAAGCCCAGACCGGGCGTAGAACGTGACGATGAGTTCCGATGCGGCACCCTTGGGGCGAAGGTTCTTCTCAATCCTCTCAACGTAGCTTAGTGTGAGTAGAGCGAGGCCGGTCGAGACGCAGGCGACGATAAGGTAGGCACCACCTCGTGCCACCGCCATCGCGATTGCAGAAGTCGCCCAGATGCTCGCCGCACTGGTGAGCCCCTTGATCTCGGCACCTAGTCGGAGAATTGTTCCCGCACCCAAGAAACCGATTCCGGTGACAACTTGGGCCGAGATTCGCGTGGGATCGCTTCCCGGATAGGCCGCACTCACGAGGCAGAACAGCGTCACGCCCATTGCAACGAGCATGTGGGTTCTAAGACCCGCTGGACGCCCGTGACGCTCTCTCTCGTAGCCGACGGCCCCGCCAAGAACGACGGCAATGCCCAGCTTGACCAAGATGACCGTTGCTTCAGCAAATGCCTGTTCGTTGAGCACGTCGAGCGTTGCCACGCTAGTCAGGTCCCCAAGCTGAGTCGTCAGAACTCAGGTTCCAGTCGTTTGTGAAGTAGCCGCAGCCCTTGACCCCTTTGACACCCTTCTTCATCACATCTGCGCTGAAAACCGTCCAGTCAGGATAGGCGACCCCACTGGTGAAGAGCGCCATGCGATCGCCGCTTCGCAACCCTTCGAGTCCTGTTCCGGAGATCGCACCTACCATGACCCACCTGCCGCGAGCGTGATGCGGGTATGCGAAAACAACCCCGAGTCGGTCATCAATCATTTCCTTGGATCCCACCTTGACCGACTTTCGCGTGACTTGAATCGGACTGCCGGCCAGGAGCGGTTTCCAGGCGGAGTTAGAGTCGGAGTTGCCATACAGAATGACGTTTCGCTGCCAGTTTGGGCTGTAGGCTGAATCCGTAACGATATCCACCGAGCCGTTGCCGCGATATTGAAAGGACTCGGCGTCATACCTCGCCTTGTTCGCAGCCCACTCATTTTCTTGGGGCGTGCCGTGGGTTGCCACAACGAATACAAAATGGTTCTGAAAGACGTTTTTGAACGGTCCACTCAGTTGAGGCGTTCGCATTCCATCTCTCAGGTGATCGACATGCCATTTTCCATTTTCGCGGATCAGCTGCATTCCGGCACGGATGTGGTCCAGCTTTTGCCCGTCTAGTTCCAGCCCATCAAACGCCTTTGCAAGTTGAAGGACTTGAACGTTCTCAGTGACGCCCGCACTGCCGTGAATGGCAACCTTTGAGATTTGCAGAGGGTGAATCTGCTCAAGAATCGTCACCCATCGGTCATGGGAGGAGACGGCGGGGCTTGGAGTTGTAAAGTCGATATCGTTGAGCGGGTCAATTCGCGTCGCCTTGATCTGGTCGAATATTCCGGGCCAATCGACGCACGGGCTACCCCACCAGTGTCCTGCACCCGGCTCCTCGTGGTAGCCGAAGTCAGCGTGGATTCCCTCAAGAACCTTCTTCATCGTTCGCGCCTGGTCCACGGGTACGTTGTCGTCCTTGTCTCCATGGAGGATGTACACCTTCTGCTCCAACGTGTTTCTTACGCGAGCAAGGGTGTCACTCGGAGACATCGAGCGTAGGAACATCGATTCAACCGGAGTTGGATTCGCAGGCTGATATCCGCCCGCGTACGACCAAAACGAGATCCAGCCCGCGCTTGGTGCGATGCTCGCAAAGAGGTCTGGGTACAGGGTTCCAATCGCCCAAGTACCGTGACCGCCCATTGAGTGACCGGTTAGGTGGACGTGGTTCGCCTCATGAGGAAATCGCTTCTTGGCCAGTTCCAAAACTTCAAGGCCATCCAGTCGCCCAATGTCCTCCCAGTCGAAGCCATACGGACGGCGGTTTGTGGCGGCGACAAGCGTGCACCAATCTTTTGATCCATAGGCACTCGCTTGGCCAATGGCTTCCACACTTGCGCCATGGAGGCTGAGCACCAGCGCGTCCTTGTTCGACGGTTTCTGCGACGGATTGACGCCGTAGTACTGAAGACTGCCGTCGATTCCGCTAGTAAACGTCTCTTTGTGAGTTTGCTTGGCGGATTTCACTTCCAGAGTGATGTCCTGCTGATCCAGCAACTTGCCCCTCACGCACTCTAGGTGGAACTTCTGCTGCTTGCCCAGGTCTCCTTCTGGAACGCTCAACTTGACGGGGATTTTGCGGATCGACATGGCCGGAATCTCGGCGCTTGACATAGGAGCTTCACCGGCTGAATTCCTGGCAAAAATGCTCACCTTCTGAATCTGCCTGGTGCTGTTGACGAGGACGACGCCAGCCCATAGTTGCCTGGGGCCGTCAATCAGTACGTCAGGGAGGGTTAGGTCCCCGGTTTCAATCTGCACTTCGGCTCGAGGTGCTACAAGCCGCGCTTTGAGTGCCCCGCGTCCGACTCCAAACAAGAACGAATTTGCACCACGGTGCATCCACACCGGGATTTTCAGATAGCCATATCCATACGGATCGCCAGCCCGGGGGACCCCGTTCACGTAGACAAATCCGTCGCTTGAGGCTTCAAGAAGCATTGGCCCCTCGGCTTGGGCATCCACCGAGGAGGCTAGGTAGCCGTTCGCAAGGTCGCCAAAGCTTCCGTCCTTTCCAGCGCTGCGCTTTCTCCAATGCGACGTTCCACCGCTGGGGGTGGGCAGTGAATCACCCTCTTTTGGGTCGTGCCAGGCTCCACCGATGATTGCCTGCTGAACGGAGTCAAATGCGAACGGCACCCTGCCCCCGACGGACACTCCTCCTATCGAGAGGCCCTCGCGAATTTCAATAGGCTGACCAGCCTGAGACGAACGAAGTGCAGAGAGAGTAAAAAGCGCGGCGCTGATGATCATCTGTTAACGCTAGGTTATCCGATTGGATCAAATTTGGAGGAACGAAGAAGGATCAGTACCTGGCCCTGACTCAATTCTGGCAGGACACCAGCGCCTACCAGCCTGCCACCAGGGAGCAGCTTTCTCCGCTATCACCTGAACTGGATAATTCATGGAAATGGGCAAGTGCACTGGCCGCCGTACCCGGAGTTTCAGGATTCACGTTGCTGGACACTTCTCCCATTGGCTACGCAAAGGACATCAGCAACGTTAGTGGCTCCTACTTCTACTCACCCGCCACCGATCTATATTTGAGCTACGGCTACTCGTTCGCACAGCGGCTCCAATTCCTGCGGCAGGAGAAAATAGACCCGCTTGACATTGAGTGCCGTACTACTCGGACTCAAGTATCTCTCGAAGAAGTTTGGGGGGATGCTTGGTCACCTGGCGATCCTTTTCAAATATGGCAGCAAACCCGAGCCAAATGGAATCATGACGCCATCGCCAAGCTCCTCGGCACCTTTGCCGTTGCTGGTAAGCCGATACTGGTCACCGGTCAACCGCTCAAGATTCACACCCCTCCTTTTGCGCAGACATACCTGTTCCCCTGGGTTCCGGGGCAGGAACTGCCATCGAGTCCCGAGGATTACGAAGGAAGCGCCACCAGCAAGGCTTCTCACACCATCGTCGTCCGCATTCAAGACGACGATAACCTCGACCAGCGTATGCGTGTGGCGGCGAACCTTGTCAGCCAAATCAAGAAGTCTGCAAAACCAGTGGTGATGGACTTTACGGAAGTTCCACCAAATCGACTGGAGGAAACGGTACGCACCTGGCTTAGGAAGTAGCTGGGCCCGGGCGGAATTTTTTGGCAAGCAGAGTTCAAACTTTGAGATCAGGTTCGGCACGTCGAGCCGCTGACCAGTCGATCAGCACCCGTTGAAGATCTTCACGCTTGAATGGCTTGCTGAGGAAATCATCCATCCCAGCATCATTGCACGCCTTCTTGTCCTCGTCAAATGCAGTTGCAGTGAGGGCAATGATCGGGATGTGACCACCTATCTCCTCTTCCCGCATACGAATCTGGCGGGTCGCTTCGAGGCCGTCCATATCCGGCATCTGCACATCCATGAGGATCAGATGGAAAGGTTGGGATAGAAACAGGTCCACCGCCTGCACTCCGTTTTGTGCGACCTCAACATGACACCCAAGCAGTTCGATCTGCCGCTGAGCGACTTCAATATTGATTTCATTGTCTTCGGCAAGAAGCACCCTCACGTCGATTAGCGAAGCTTCTTGCTCGACTTTTGTCGGTTTTGGCTTCGCTTCTGGGATTTTGGCAAGCGGAAGCTCAACCCAGAACCTGCTCCCTACTCCGACTTCGCTGTCCACACCGATTTCTCCACCCATGAGATCGGTAAGTCGCTTGGCAATCGTGAGTCCTAGGCCGCTGCCACCATACCGGCGGTGCATGGAGTTGTCAGCCTGGGTGAAGCCCTCGAACACGGCTTCTACCCGGCTTGGGACAATGCCGATGCCGCTATCGATAACTTCAATGCGCAGGACCATAGCCGTCCGAGTCTCTCGAACGAGGGTGAGTACCACGCGAACACGTCCCCTCTCCGTAAACTTCACGGCATTGCCAATCAGGTTGGCCACGACCTGTTTAACCCGGGCATGATCGGCGTAGACGTGGAGGGCTTTGAGATCTCCCATGTCCATGGTGAGGCCAATCCCCTTTTCGTGGGCGCGCCCTTCGAACAGCGATACGACGTCATGGATGGCAGCGATCACATCAACCGCGTGAGCGTCGATGGAAAGTTTGCCCGCCTCAATACTGGAGAAATCCAGAACATCATCGATGACTCGGCGAAGTATCTCTCCACTCGCCTGAATGGTCCTCAGATAGTTGGTCTGCTCAGAGTTCAGGCTCGTGTCCGCAAGCAGATTCGTCATGCCAAGGACTCCGTTGAGTGGGGTCCGGATCTCGTGACTTACTGTAGCAAGGAACTGGCTCTTGGCTCTTGAGGAAGCAAGCGCCTGGTCCCGAGCTTCCTCGAGGGCAGCCCTTGCCAATCGCCTTTCTGTCACATCTCGGGAGAGCCCCACAAAGTGTTGGGGATTCCCGTCTGCGTCAAAAACGACAGAACCTGTGGTTTCGTGCCATCGATACGAGCCATCTGCGTGAAGGGCCCGGTACATGACCGATCCACGAAAGCCAGGATCCTTCACCAATCGGTAGGTATAGACCTTGCCCTTGATGACGTCTTCAGCGTGCACAAAATCGACAAACTGCTTACCAATTACTTCGCAAACTTCGTGTCCTAGGTGGCGCGTCCAGCTGTGGGACACAAAGGTGAATGTTCCATCGAGTGAGAGCGTGTAAATGATCTCATCCGTATTGTCGATAATCGTCTTGAAGCGATCTTCGCTTTGTCGGAGTTTGTCCTCTGCAAGCCTGATTTCGGAGAGATCTTTCCAGACGACCAATTCGAGTGTTTCATCGTTGACGATAAATCGAGACACGGAGACGAACACCTCAGCTTTCGTCCCGTCTGCACGAAGGTGAGTCCACTCAAAGCTCATCTGGCCTTGCTGAGCGAGGTCCTGATTGACTTGCTCCAGCTTGTCGAAAGAGCTTTGCCCGTCTGCCTGCATTTCTGGCGACAGGGAAATGAAGCTCCGGCCCATCAGAGGCTCCTTACTTGACAGCCGCATCTGCTTTACGGCTGCATCGTTACAGTCGATGATTCCATCCGGACTGAAAAGGAAGTAGGCCATCTTCGAGTGCTCAAACAGCACTCGGAACTTCTGCTCAGTGAGAAGTCTTTCCGTAAGGTCCTGGAGGATCCAGAACTCGCAGCGATCGTCGATATAGGCGATCATCTGAATTTGGAGAATCGCGCCATCGCGGGTCCGAAGAGCGGTGGTGCGCAATCTCGGGAAACCTTCCGCTCTCAGCAGCTCGTATCTTTGGCGAGATTCCTCAACGTCGGATGGATGGAGGATCTCAAACCAGGAGTCGATCGTTCCGATTTCATCCTGCGAATACCCCAGGAGCCGTTGGGCGGCAGGATTGAGCAAAAGGTGCTCTCCCTCGCGTAGAACTGCAGAGTCTGGAAGCCTGTCGATCATCGTTCGAAAACGCAGGTCCGTTACACTGACTTCAGCCTGAAGACGCCGATAATCTGTGATATCGCGTAGGTAAACGGCGATCCCTTCGTCGGCCAAGTGAACAGACGCCGAGAACCAGGCACCATAGGCCGGAATGAACGCCTCAAAATGAGATGCCGCGCCTTCACGAAGAACCCTTTCAAACTGAGATCGAAACTCTGAATTGGCAAACTCGGGAAACTCCTCCCAAAAGCTGCGACCATCCAGATTGACGCCAACGCGCTTTAAGATCTTCTCCGCTGGCGTGTTCCAGTAGATAAACCGCCATTCGGGGTCCAGCGCAAAAAGGCCATCGCTGATGTTCTCTAGAAGATCAACGATATTGCGCAGTGAGTCTCGAACGCGCGAATCTGACGACGTGTCCATGCGGAAGGGGTCTGCAGCATCACCTTTTGATGGGATAAGGCGGCGGACGCAGAATCAATTTTAGCGGTGTTGCACGCCACGTTGCGTCACATAAACAAGAAAGCAGCAGAGTGCGAGATGCTATCGTGATTCCGTGACCAGCCTATGTTCCGCTGTCCTGTGGACCTCGATGATATCTGCGACTCAATCTTATAACCTCCATCATGATTGGCTCATTGAGCCAGGCACCTTTAGAGCAACCGTTAAAAAACCGCTAAATAGCGAGGCTTCACTGGAGAATGGACTGATCCGACGTACCTTTCGCGTGAATCCTGACGGGGCCACCGTTGCGCTTGAGAATCTCATGACCGGCGAATCCATGCTGCGTGCGGTGAAGCCAGAAGCGATAGTCGTTTTGAACGGACACCCTTGGAACGTGGGCGGGCTCGTTGGTCAGCCCAACCTTGCCTTTCTCCGACCGGACTGGCTCGAGAAGATGACTCCTGATCCGGACGGATTTCACCTTGTCCGCTGGAACCAGACAGTACCCAAGGCTCCGTTTTCATGGAAGCGGGTGCGCCCGCGCGGCTTGGATACTTGGCCGCCTCACGGAGTTGGACTCCAATTTGAATATGCAAGGACATCGCTTCCCGGAGTTACGGTGACCGTGAACTACGAAATGTACGACGGAATCCCTGCAATGATGAAGCAGATCCACGTGCAGAACCGATCGGCCGCAGCCATTCAGATCGGTTCTTTTAAGTCAGAAATCCTTGGTCTCGTGGAGGCAGATTCTGAAGTAGACACGTTCCACAACTGGGTGTTGCCAAACATCGATGCTTTTACTGACTACTCGTTCAACGGGATGACGGCGATAGGAGCCAACAAGGCGATCCATTGGGTGAAAGACCCCGCCTACGGTACCCAGGTCAGCTACGAGTTGGAGACTCCGTGTGTCCTGGAGAGCTATCCGGCGCTGGGACCGGATGTAACCATCCCAAGTGGGGAGTCCTTCTCAAGCCATCGGACCTTTGTGGTTGTGCATGACTCCTCCGAGCGTGAACGGAAGACTCTGGCAATCCGAAAGCTGTTTCGGACTGCGGCTCCTTGGACCACCGAGAACCCGATCATGCTGCATTTGACAACAACAGATCCGGTCAAGGCGAGAGCCGCGATTGATCAGGCTGCCGATGTCGGATTTGAAATGGTGATCTTCAGCTTCGGGAGCGGTCTCGAAGCGGAAGACGCCTCGCCGGCCAACATTGCCAAGTTCAAGGCATTTGCAGACTATGCTCACTCGAAAGGGCTCCAGATAGGGTGCTATTCCCTGCTTGCCAGCCGTCACATCGATGAAGCCAACGATGCCATCAACCCGAAAACGGGCAAACCAGGCGGACTGACCTTCGGCTATTCGCCCTGTCTGCAAAGCCAATGGGGAATCGACTACTTCAAGCACATTAAGTCGTTCCTTGAGGGAACCGGGTTCGACCTACTGGAGCATGACGGAAGCTATCCGGGAGACCCCTGCGCCTCCACCAACCATCCGGGACATAAAGGTTTGGAGGATTCGCAGTGGAAGCAGTGGCAAGCGATAATCGATCTCTACGCATGGTGCAGGGAACGTGGCATCTTCCTTAACGTTCCGGACTGGTACGTTCTTGCTGGCTCCAACAAGACGGGGATGGGATACAGAGAGACCAACTGGTCTTTGCCACGTGATCAGCAGCCGATTCATGCCCGCCAGAACATGTATGATGGCACTTGGACGAAAGCACCTTCCATGGGTTGGATGTTTGTGCCCCTGACCGAATATCAAGGCGGCGGAGAGGCAGCCACGATCGAACCGCTGAAAGAGCACCTGCAGGTTTATCAGCAGCACCTTTCCAGTGCGTTTGGATTCGGCGTCCAGGCCTGCTATCGCGGCCCGAGGCTGTACGACAGCCCAGAAACTCGACAGGCGGTCATGAAGTGGGTCACCTGGTTTAAGCAGCATCGGGCGATTCTGGAGTCAGACCTCGTGCATGTGCGACGGGCCGATGGCAAGCACCTCGACTTTGCCCTTCACGTCAACAGTGGACTGGCAGAAAAGGGATTCGTCTCGATCTATAACCCCACGGACCATGCGATCACCGAAGAAATTGTCCTGCCGCTGTACTACACCGGGCTGAAGGAAACGGCCTCCGCCAAGGGGCCAGACGGAAAGATCACCACGATTAAGATGGATCCGCGCGGAAGGGCACGATTCAAAGTGACAGTTCCGGCCATGGACATGACTTGGATGGCCTTCTCTTAAAGGACCGAGGATCCGCAGTACGGAAACACTGGCCCCAAAGTTGCGCCCAGCCTAATAAATGTAGCTCACGCTACATTTAAGGTATCCTTTGAGGTCTTGGAAGGCCCTGTCGAATCAGATCAGGGAACACCGACAGGAAATTGGCGATCGGACGCACCGATCGCAAGCCTGCCCGAAGTGTTTCGTACCATCGCGGTTCCCAAAGGGGGACCCGCGTGGCGTCGGCTATTTGCCTTCATCGGCCCCGGCTATTTGATTGCAGTGGGCTACATGGACCCTGGAAACTGGGCCACCGATATCGAAGGCGGGGCAAGATTCAGCTACCTTCTGCTTTCGGTCATCGTCATGTCCAGCCTGTTGGCGATGTTCCTTCAGGCCCTGAGCGCAAAGTTGGGGATTGTTACCGGACGGGACCTAGCCCAGGCCTGCCGCGACGCCTATCCAAAGCCTGTCTCCGTCGCGCTATGGGTTTCGGCTGAAATCGCGATCGTAGCATGCGATCTAGCAGAGGTGATTGGTGCCGCAATTGCGCTGAACCTGCTGTTCGGGATTCCTTACTGGGCCGGTGTGGCATTGACCGGACTGGACGTGCTCATTGTCCTTGGACTCCAGTCGAAAGGCTTCCGTTGGCTGGAAATCCTGGTGATCACACTGATCGCCACGATGATGGTGATCTTTGGCATCGAGGTCTTCTTTGCCAAGCCTGACTGGCACGCCGTGCTCGTGGGGATGGTCCCATCGCCGTCGATTCTGACGAACTTCGACAAGCTTTATCTGGCTCTGGGCATCCTTGGCGCAACAGTAATGCCACACAACCTTTATCTCCACTCCTCGATCATCCAAACCAGAAAGTACGGGAGGTCTAGAGAAGAGCTGAAGGATACGATCAAGATGGCGACGATCGACTCTACGGTCGCTCTTTGTTTGGCATTTTTGGTCAACGCAGCGATCCTCATTGTTGCCGCCGCTGTGTTCTTTAAGGCTGGCCACCATGAGGTTGCCAAGATGAAGGACGCATACAGGCTAATTTCTCCGCTTGTGGGTGCTTCCATCGCGGCACCCCTCTTTGCCATTGCACTACTTGCATCGGGCCAAAATTCGACGCTAACCGGAACGCTCGCCGGGCAGATCGTGATGGAAGGGTTTGTCAGCATCCGCCTGAAACCCTGGCTCAGGCGCATGATTTCCCGAGTTCTCGCTCTGTTGCCTGCCCTTTGGGCAGTTTGGAAATACGGCGAGAACGGTCTGGAGAGCCTGATGCTGTTCAGCCAAGTTGTGCTTTCGGCACAGCTTTCATTTGCCGTGGTGCCGCTGATTCAGTTCACGTCTGACAAAGACAAAATGGGCGAGTTCGCAAACAGCAAGCTCACACGTGCGATTGGTTGGTCCATGGCTTTTGTGATTGCGGCTCTGAATACCTATCTCGTCTACGCGATGATCCAACGGGCCTAAACTGGGCATTAGCTTCGGTGAGACTGCACTAAGAAATCGTCCCAAAGGCCACATTTTGTCCCCAGCCGTAGACGGATCGATCCGCTTTCGCCTACCCTGAGGTGTCAATGCCAGAAACCCGGCGAGAAATCGATACCGAATCAGGTGAACAAGTCGTTAAAGTTCGCCGCAAGAAAAAGCGAAAGGACTCAAAGTCACCGCTCCGACGTGGGAGCTTTCGCCTGGGGCAAGATTGGAACTTCAAAGAGATCTTCAAGCGATCGGCCGTGTTCCTCCTGATCATCTTGGTTTTTGCCGGAATCGTTTACTACTTCCTACAGCCGCCGGGCAACGGAAGCTAGTATTCGACAGAACCGCCAAGCATTGGTTAAGATGCTCGGGTGACTTCCCGGTTTTTTCCTTCCTCTAGGTTTGCGTGCAGCTTGCTCGCGGCCTCCATTGCATGCGCAGGTTTCGGCCAGACCGTGCCCTCTAAGCTTTATGACGGGCTCGTGTGGAGGATGATCGGACCGTTTCGTGGCGGCCGCACGGTAGGTGCCGCCGGAGTACCCTCCCAACCGGGCACCTTCTTCATGAGCGTGACTAACGGAGGAGTCTGGAAGACAAACGACTACGGTCGCACATGGAATCCGATTTTTGACGACCAGCCGACCGGCTCCATTGGCGCGATTGCGGTGGCGCCATCGGATCCGAACACGCTCTATGTAGGGTCAGGCGAAGGGCTTCAGCGTCCCGACCTCTCAACCGGAGACGGAATGTATCGGTCAACTGACGGCGGGAAGACATGGAAGCACTTAGGACTGAGAGAGGGTCAGCAGATAGGCAGCATCATCGTGGACCCCCACGACTCCAAGCGCCTTTTTGTAGCCGTGTTGGGGCATCCTTACGGGCCCAACGAGACCCGCGGAGTTTTCAGATCGACCGACGGTGGCGAAACCTTCGAGAAAGTTCTGTACAAAGATCAGGACACGGGCGCAATTGCGCTTGCCTTTGACCCGACCGACTCCAACACGATCTATGCTGATCTCTATGCCGCTCGGCAGGGTCCTTGGGAGAATGGCGGATGGCAGGGTCCGGGAAGCGGACTCTACAAGACGACGGATGGCGGCAAGACCTGGAAGGAACTTACCAAGGGTCTTCCCCGCATCGCAGACGGACTCGGGCGCATTGGATTTGCTGTCTCTCCAAGTTTGCCGAGTCGACTCTATGCAGTCGTTGACGCTTCGGTTGGTGGCGGTCTGTACCGGTCCGACGATTCTGGCGAAAGCTGGCACCTGACGGACGATGAAGGGCGAATTTGGGGCCGAGGAAGCGACTTTGCGGAGGTTCGCGTTGACCCTAAGAACCCGGACATTGTGTACTCCGCGAACACGTCAACCTACAAATCAACTGACGGTGGCAAGAGCTTTTTCGCGTGGAAAGGCGCGCCAGGCGGAGACGATTACCACACCGTCTACATCGACCCCAATGACCCCAAGGTGATTCTCCTCAGTCTCGACCAGGGCGCGACGATCACAGTGAACGGTGGTGAGACCTGGAGCTCTTGGTACAACCAGCCCACGGCCCAGTTCTATCACGTTTCTACCGACAACGAATTTCCATATTGGGTTTACGGTGGACAGCAAGAAAGCGGATCTGCAGGAGTCGCCAGCCGCGGAAACGATGGGCAAATCACTTTTCGCGAGTGGCATCCGGTTGGCACCGAGGAGTACGGATATGTCGCTCCAGACCCTCTAAATCCGAACTGGATCTACGGTGGCAAGGTGACCCGCTATGACCGAGTCACCGGTCAGGTTCTCAATGTTGGCCCACAGATTGGCCGCAGAGGAGGCAACTATCGCTTCCTGCGAACAGCACCGCTGGTGTTCTCCACAGTGGACCTACACTCACTGTTCTTCGCCGGGAATGTCGTGTTTAAGACCCGGGACGGAGGGAGCCACTGGGATGTCATCAGCCCCGATCTCACGCGCGAAGTTGCCGATCCCCCTACCGGAAGCGTTTTCAAGCGGCCGGCTCGTCGAGGCGTGGTTTACACGGTAGCGCCTTCTTACAAGGACATCAACACCATTTGGGCTGGGACCGACGATGGCTTGATTCACGTGACCGCAGATGGCGGCAAGAGCTGGACCAACGTGACGCCCAGCGGCTTAACCGCATGGAGCAAGATAGCGCTCATTGATGCGGGGCGGTTCGATGCCTCCACCGCCTATGCCGCTGTCAACCGGTTCAAGCTGGATGACCTTCATCCGCACATCTATCGCACCCATGACGGCGGCAAGAACTGGAAAGAAATTGTCAGCGGCCTACCCGATGGTGCAATCGTCAACGCAGTTCGGGAAGACCCTATTCGAAGGGGACTTCTGTTCTGCGGGACGGAAAATGCAGTCTATTTCTCGCTAGACGACGGCGACCACTGGAACCCCCTTCGTCTCAACATGCCAGCAACATCCATCCGTGACCTTGTGGTTCATGACGACGATGTGGTGGTGGGCACCCACGGACGATCTTTCTGGGTGCTCGACGACATCACCGCTCTTCGACAGGTATCTTCGGACACCTCCAACACCGTGCTGTTCAAGCCGGAACTTGCCACGCGCGTTCACTGGAACAACAACTCAGACACGCCACTTCCGCCTGAGGAGCCAGCGGGTAAGAACCCGCCAGATGGGGCGATTCTGGACTACTATCTCCCAGATTCAAGCTCTGGCCCCGTTGCCATCGAGATTCTGGATAGTCACGGAAAGCTAGTTCGGCGATATTCCAGCGAAGACAAGTTGGTCCAGGTTGAGGAAAAGGAACTCCAGGTTCCCTTCTACTGGATTCGCCCTCTTCAGCCGCTCTCCGCAGCGCCCGGATTCCACCGATTTATTTGGGATCTGCACTTCACTCCACTTGGGGGACGCACCGGATTCCCGATCGCCGCGATCTTTCATGACACAGCTCCTGTGCCAAGCAGCCCATGGGCTGCGGCCGGCCAATATCAGGTGCGTCTCATTGTTGGTGGCAAGGCATACGCTCAACCTCTGAAGATCCGAATGGACCCACGAGTCAAGACGCCAGTTGCGGGTCTTCACCTCCAGGATCAGATTGGGATCGGTTCCTACAACCTCGTCAATCAGCTGCGAGATGCGGCTGGGGTGATCACAGAGCAGAGCTCCAAGCTTTCTGCGCTGGCAGCGGAGTATCAGACAGCAGCCAAAAGGGTCCTTGAAGGCTTTGGCAAGATTCAACCTAAACTGGGTCCGCCCCAGTCAGGGCTTATGGCGGTGATGTCCCTGGTTGAGGAAGCGGACATGACGCCTACTGGCACGGCTATTGCCGCTTACGAAGGTTCGTCGGTATTGGCAAAGGCCGCACTCAAGGAGTGGGAACACCTCTTGGAATCTCAACTGGAACCGCTGAATGCCAGGCTCAAGAAGGCCGGGCTGGCACCCATACCCGTGCACTCAGCAAAGACCGTGGAAGCCGCCAGCTTTGGCGGCAACAAGGATGAGGACTAGGCGAGCTCTTTGTACATGAAGGTGGCTGCATCCAGCCGATCCTCAAGTGAGTTTCGTGAGTAGCGCGGGATGGTTCCGAGAACCTGAAATCCTACGGAGCGGTAGAGCGGTTCGGCGTGGCTGTCAAAGTTCGTGTCCAGAGTGAGGAGGGTTCTTCCCTCCTCGCGGGCAAAGTCTTCGATCGCCGTCATAAGGGCGCGGGCAATTCCTCGCCGCTGGAATGCGGGAAGCACCAACATCTTTCCAATATCTGCCCGATGTCGCTGATTGGGTTGAGGCGCTAACATGAGGAGAACGGTGCCAACTATTCTTCCTTCAGACCATGCGAACAGAGCACGGGTCTTCCTGTTGACAACGCTTGGGAGCACATTGTCCTCCCAGTACTGGCGTGCCTCTTGATGCGTAAAGGGGAGGATGAAGTTGACGCTTGCTCCACCTTCAACTATTTGCTTCAGGAGTTCGCCGAGGTCATCCAGATGGCGCTGAACTTCGGAGTCGGAGAGAGTGTGCGGCAGCCATTCGGCAAGGGTGTAAGTCTTGTCTGTTCCCATGCGAGAGTATGGCTCGGGCCATTTGGGTCTGTCGTATAATGCCCGTAAGTCAATTGTAGAAAAGGTGAGAAGATGAAGCGCGCTATCGTATCGGTTTTGATCTCGGCAGCAGTGGTCTCGGCATTTGCCGGCACCGGGTCCAGTTCGATCGGCTGGAAGAAAACGTATCCGGTTGCGGCAAGTGAGGCAAAGAGCAGTGGGAAGCTGATCATGATCGACTTCTACACCGATTGGTGCGGCTGGTGCAAAAAGTTGGATTCGGACACCTATCCGGCGCCAGAGGTCGTGAAGGCATCTGAGAATTTTGTGCCGATCAAGCTGAACGCGGAAAAGGATGCCGATGGTATCCGCCTTGCCAAGAAGTTCGGAATCAACGGGTACCCCACGGTGCTGTTCCTCGACGCCAGCGAGAAGATGCAGTACAAGATTGTCGGCTACTCGGACGCGAAGACGTTTTCAGCCGAGATGGTCAAGGCCAGCAATATAAGGCATGAGATTGCCAAGTACGAGAAAGCGCTGAAGGCCAACCCTAAGGATGTCTCTGCCCTTTGCGGCCTTGCTGGAGTCGAGGCGGGTAAGGGGGACCTTGAGGCGGCGACCAAGCATTTGGACACCGCTGCTGATATCGCCGGGAGCGGCGATAAGGTGAAGCTGCTGGACACCTATAACGCCGTCGGGGACGGATATCAGAACGCCAGCCTGTACGAGAAGGCGATCTCCCATTTTGGCAAAGCGATTGCCGATGGCTATGACAAGCAATCCGGCTACGCCCGAATCAGCATCGCCTCCTGCCTCGCCTCCATGAACCGTCTCGCCGAAGCCAAGCCGTACCTAGAGGCGCTTATCAAGCAAAAGACGGCAAGCAAAGAGTATCTGGACCAGGCGAAAGCGATGCTGGCGGCAATCGCAAAAGGCAACAGCTAGGCAAGTTCGCCTGCACCCATCCGGGGAGTGCGGGATTTATCACGCTGGCGACCTGGACTTTGAGTCCAGGTCTTTGCGCCACGAACCTTCAGCCTTGCTGTCCGACCCTTTGCTGAAGCCCGTACACTTACTGATTAGCCTTCGGCGACACGACCGACGGGACTAGGTGCCCACCGTGGGCAAATACCAGTTCGATTCGAATGGTATTTATTCACAATCACTGGTATACAATCACCAGAATGCATCACTACGTTGTGGAATTAGGTGGCTTTCGGGGCTGGATGTGGCACGAAGCTGGCGAGCTGAAGCCGAGCCGAAAGCAGTATTTCCAGCAACCTGAGCACTGGACTCTGTTCTTCCTTGAGCATGACGGAGTGGTGGGCATCAACAACAAGCCTCATGAATACAAGGCGGGAAACGTTTGCTTTGTGACCCCCGGAACGAAGGTGCAGTTCTTCTATACCGGGGCGAACACCTTCACCTACGACCTCACCTTCGGCTTGCTGGCCAGAACGGAAACGGTTGTCATTCCTGCCGTCGCGGACCTGGGAGAGTACACCGAGCTGCGCAGAAAGGAGTTCATTGATGCTGACAGCTGGGGCCACATCTCCATCATGCGCGGACTCGCATGCGCCTTCAACACCCTCTGGTCGATTGCCAAACCATCCAATCAGGTTCGAAAGTCGGACATGGTGTCAGAAGCGGAGGCGTTCATCATGAAGAACCTTCACGGGCCGATCAATATCGCTGAGATGAGCACCCAACTGGGCATCAGTCACAACCACTTGCTTCGACTGTTCCATGAGGAGCACCACTGCACCATCCAATCTTTCATCCGCGACATGAGGGCGGAGATTGCGCGTCAGATGATCACAGACTCGTTGAGCCCACTCAAAGAGATCGCAACCAAAGTGGGCTGCCAGGATCTCCAATACTTCAATAAGCTGATTCGCACCGCAACTGGAATGTCACCCTCCATGTTGCGCAAACAAGCCATTAACCGTACCCGCCATTAATGGTCTGAATTCAACACGATCTTTATATCGTCATTTGCCTCCCTACAGGGTGCGCCCGTACACTCCCGTTCATGTTTGCAGCGTTGCTGGCTTCGATCTGCTTCACCGAAGTGGGGCCTTTCAATATTCAGGGCAGATTTGCCGACTTAGCCCCAGAGGAGATGGAGTGGGCGATCCCGGGCGATGGAGCCCAGTACTGCCTCACCCTTACTTCCGCTCAAATGGGCTCAGCGGATTCGAGCTGGACTTTCAAAAAGGACAAGGCATCCGGAAAGATTGGCGGATCGTTTCAGTACGCGGGCGGAAAGCTTGATGGAAAGGTCAGCTTCGAGAACGGAAGTGCGGACCTTGCCGGCCTTCGTCTGGACATCACTGGCGCAACCGAAACCTACAACGCCAAAGACAAAGATGGCAACCCCATTAAACTGACTCGCTCAGTTGCCACTCGCGAGGACTCTCCCATCCTGTTCGGCGACATGACGGTATCTGAGAAGACTCCGACATTTTCGATATCTGCTAAGGACCTTGCCTGGAAGCCGGAGACGGTCAAAATTGACGTCAATTTCCAACTGAGCGGTTTCGTCTATTCCCGCGCGCTGTTCCCAGAACATTCTCACTCCAACCTCGCATTCGATCAGAAGGGACGCCTGCTCGTGGGCAGTGGCCAACAAGCCGCGATCTACCGGGTGAACCTTGATCAGGCATCGCTTGAGGTCGTGAGCAGCACCCCTGACGCGAAGGCGATTCCTGCCGTCAATCCGGTAGACGGCACGGTTA
Source organism: uncultured Armatimonadota bacterium (assembly GCA_903927025.1). Classification (GTDB taxonomy): domain Bacteria; phylum Armatimonadota; class Fimbriimonadia; order Fimbriimonadales; family Fimbriimonadaceae; genus Fimbriimonas. Next base: position 140,790 of record CAIYLG010000051.1, on the reverse strand, counting down.
TCTACTCATTTATGAACGGCCATGAATATCACCTGATGACCTCCGGCGGAACTGAAAAGGGGATGCTTAACCAGGTCGAGGGTGTGGCTGGAATGGACGGCTCCCCTTCCTACTCTGCGTATGACGGCAAGGGCCGCCTCTACGTGATGTTCGGGAAAACGATTGCCCAGCTGAACGGAAATAAGCCTGCATTTGTGCTGTCTGAGGCCAATGGATTTCAGTTCTTCGAGTACACCCATTTCGCAGTTGCTAAGGATGGGATGATCTTCGTCGGCTCCGGCTCCAATGTCTTCCGATTTGCGGAGGGCGGAAAGTCGCCTAGGAAAATCCTCCAGGGTCCAGATTGGAAGCCAGGTCGCATCCACGGAACCGAGGCAGTGGCATTCGACGACCGAACCAACACCCTTTGGGTAGCCAGCAACGTTGAGGAAGAATTCATCGGACGCGTCGATGGGTTTGACCGAGATGGAAAGTTCCTTTTTTGTTTAGGGCGAGGTGCCTCCAAAGCTCCAGATCCCACCATGCCGTGGCCGGGCCAGTGCCCGACGCCGGTCTCCATTGCCGTTTCCCCTGAAGGCAATCTCTACGTCGCCAACTCCGACGGAGGGCGATCCATTATGGAATTCCTCCCGATTCGCAAGACCGCTCCCGTAGCCAACTAGATACGAAGGCTAACTCATATGATCAAGAAAACCAGGATCCTCATCTCACTGGCCGCAGTTTCGGTCACCACCTGTAGCCTCGCATGGGAACCCACCACCCACGTCTATCTCGCCGAAATTGCCATCAATGAAGCGCTGACGAGCCCTGACAACAAGGTCACCTTGTACGCCACGGACTACCTCACCGGCAAAATCCTTCGGGATGCGGCTGGCAATCGCATCATTTTCGGGCGGTACGAGGTGAACGCGGATATGCTTCGCGCGATTCGGGCAAACCGACAGACCTACTTTGCCGGAGTCTGTGGCCCCGACGCCTTTCCGGACATGATGACCGGCCAGGAGATGATCCACCCGGCGGGCAAGATCACGCCGTTTCAAAATCGAGTGATTGGAGGGCCAGATTCCTCCATGCCGGACATCAACCGCGACCTGCCCAGCGGCCCCGAGGGACCGGGTGCCAATAAGTGGCTTACCCACATCTACAACTGCGCCTTCAATCAGGCACCGGACGGCTCAACCCGATACAACACGGATGAGAACAAGGCGTTCGTCGCCGGATTCCTAGCCCATGCCGCTGGCGACATGTTTGGGCACACCTTCATCAACTATTTCACCGGCGCACCTTTCAACTTCCGTGGAGCCAATGGCTTTTCTGGCAATGCCGTCAAGCACGTTTTGACCGAGCAGTACGTGCTGAGCAAGACACCGGCGCTGCTGGATGTGAATGACTACGACATCAAGCTTGCGGGCGGCGCGCCGAATTTCATTTACGACAACATGATTCGCAACGACTCGACCTGGTACCTCAAGGGGACCGGGCTGCTTGAGGGCGCTGGTCTTTCCAAGGCTCTGTCAGTTCCTTACCAGTATTCAAGATTGCGAGACTCGCTCAAATCGCTGGTCGACAAAGAGGCGGCGGGGCAACTTTCCATTGCCCAGGAAGCGCTATTCACGCTGAATCCTTTCCTTAAGCCGTACATCAACGCTTGGATCAAGGACATTGACTCGGGTCTCAAGGCATTGCCTCCCGTAAGCCTTGAACTGGTGAAATCGCTGACGATGCACCCGAGGGCAGGTGTCGACACCGGCGGCGTTCAGCCTAGCGGCGCAGACGATATCCTGCTTCACTACACGACCGACCATCTCCTCTCCATGTCAGGTCTTCCCGACTTTGTTGGATCGATTGCGGGAGACGTGCTAAAGGCAAAAGACGTGATTAGGGCGCTGCGAACCATGGCGCTGGACATCACTGGTCTGGCCGATCTCGCAGCCTGGATCGACAATGTCGAACTTGCAGTGATGAATAAGGTGACCTTGGCTCTAACCGGCAAATCCTACACCGACTGGCAGAACTACGTTCACAGTCCCGCCACTTACTTTGATAGCATCGACAACTCCGATTCGTTCAATCAGGATGGTGGATACAAGCTCGCCCAAAGTCAATTTGACACATTGATGAACCTCAACAACGGCAAGTTGGACTGGGAGAATTTTGCACCTGCATTCAATACGGTTCAGATGATCAAGCTGACTTTGCTCAGTGCAAACGGCTACCACCAACTGATGTCAGACCTTGGCGGAGCGGTTCCCAGTACGAATCCGATCCTTGGATATATGGAGACATTGGATGGCTCCAATCAGTGGAAGGCCAATTCCAACAAGATGCCGCTGGCGACGAACCCAGCTTGGTACCGACTCCTGTTTATGAACCAGCCGGGCGAGATTGCCTACCCTAACCTGGACAGCCTTGCTTTAACACCAGTTAAGAGCGCTTCGTTCAATGCGGTCAAGGGCGTTATTAACCTTCCAAGCACCGCCGCAGATGACACCTACATCAATGTGTTTGCAAAACCAATCAACGGGGACACCGCCGCTACGATGACGTTGCCAGACTACTACGTCATCCCACGGGGACAGTCGAGTGCGCAATTCACTGAAGTGCATCCGGGAGTTCGGCAGACCACTACATTTGAGCTGCGTGTCGTAAGCGGCAACCAAAAAGTGGGCCAGTTCACAGTCAATCCGCCCAGTCTCGCCGACTTTGCCCTGCTGTCAGAGCAGCAGTCCAGCAACGGCGGGTCTGAGGTGACGCTAAGCACCAGCAGCGTCAGCGAGGCAAGGCTTTACTTGGATGCGGGAGCACCGATCGGCGGTGTCAAGGTGGACTTGAAGTCGAGCGATCCGACTGTGATTTCGGTTCCTAGCACGGTGACATTCGCCCCCGGGTACTCGATTCTGACGTTCAAACCAACGCCAGGCGCCAACTACAAAGCGGGTTCCAGCGTCAAGCTGACCGCCCACTACGCGGGGTTCACGGACGTTAGCAAGACGATCAACTTCCAGTTCACCACAGGAGTCACCATCAAGCTCCTCGGCTCGGTACGAAGTTCGAAGGAGACAATGCGTGTGCAACCCTCGGTAACCCGGCTGGGACAGATCTCCAGTCGGCAAAACGTCGCCAACTTCGCCCAAACCGGCTCCGTCTTCCTTCACCAATAAGCCGCCTTTTGACCGCTAAAGGAGAAACATCCAAAGCCGCAGGGAGAGACTCTCGAACTGCGGCGAGGATGCAATGAGAAGATTTGGGCTATTCAGATCTAGTTAATTCACGATCCAGAGCCTTGCCGTCGAATGGGACGATAATGACTTTGCTTCCGTGGCCGTCGTTGCCGCGTTCGTCGTCTTTTGGCACGTCGATCACGGCGAAAGTGAAGAACTTTACGTGGCCATCTTCGATGAATACACTGGGCCGTTCCAGCTTGTTCCAGCGGTTGACAATGCCGTTTTTGTAGCGGACGAAGTCCACAGTGGGGTCATAGGCAAGACCACGGTTCTTCCAGCCGGTGATGCCATCCGTCGATGTGAGATGGTACGCCCTTCGGTCGCTCCAACAGTTCATGACGATGTGATAAAGCCCACCGCTAAACCAAAGGACGGGGTCCTCGAGGTTGTGTTGGGGGATCCCTGAGATGGTGGGATAAATGCTGGGGCCTTGTATCTTGTAAGGACCAAGGACGCCGCTCTTGCTGATCATAATCGCGCCAGATCGAGCAACAATTTCAAAGTCTCCATCGGGACGCAGCATGACGCTGACGTTTGACATCGCTCCATCCTGGGCATTGAATCCGTTCGCATCCACTTTGATCGACCCAAGCTGCTCCCATGGGCCATTGAGCGAGTTTGAGACGAAGACGTCACCCGGACGGGTTTCGCTAACGACCACTGCATATCGCCCGTCGGGCAGGACAAGAGCGGTCACATTGTGCCCTTTTCCTCCCTGATTGGTGGGCCAACAGGGGCCTTTATCCACGTATGGCCCCTCGGGGTGATCGCTGACGGCATGAATCGCAACCGAGTCAAACCACCCGTTATGCCCCACTGACTGATCCCATCTGCTGGCAAACAGGTGGTACTTGTGGTCCGGCCCCTTGATGATCTGCCCATCCCAATAGTTCCAGTGCTTCATGGTCGGATCCTCCAGTCCGTTGAGCGGGTCTCGCGGCTGAACGTTGGGTGCGCCCCACCCATCTGTAGTCAGATGACCATGAATCGGCATTGGCTGGAAGTAATCAACGAGGGTTTTGGACATCTTGGATTGACCAGGGTTGAGAATAAGCGACAGGGCAACGACTGAAAGAATCAAGGTCGAAAGATCCTTTGAGCGAACAGGTAAAGGTCGTTCTTCCAGACGGGGAAAACGTGGGCACCGGCATCCACATGCCAGATGTGGGGCACGTTTTTCTGATTGAGGAACAGATGGAGCTTCTGGCTGATGGCGATGAGCCCGTCTTGATCGCCGCAGGAGAGCCACAGCAGCTTGAGGTTCTTGATCGCCTTTTCCGGTTCGGGAACGAGCGCTTCAGGTGCCAGCGTGTTCGGTGCGGATGAGAAACCGCCGACCCATGCGAAGGTGTCCAGATTGGCAAGGCCAAAGTTGAGAGACTGGCCCCCTCCCATTGAGAGCCCCGCAAGGGCACGGTTTTCAGCGCCTTTCTTCACTGAGTACTTGGACTCGATGAACGGAATGACGTCGTTGAGCAGGTCTTTATCTAACTTGGCAAATGCAGGAGCGTGAGCGTAGATGTTTCCTTCGGGACGATCATTCTTCTCAGCCCGGCCGTTGGGGAACACCACAATCATCGGCGCGATTTTGCTGTCGGCGAGCAGGTTGTCGAGGATAGCGTTGGGTGAGGCGTTGTCCAGCCACTCCCGCTCAGTGCCCCCGATTCCGTGTAAGAGGTAAAGCACCGGGTAGCTGTTCTCCTTGGTGTAGCCGGGAGGCGTGTAAACCACCAAGTGTCGAGTGGTCCCTACACTCTTCGACTCGTAATCCAGCGTTTCCACCTTCCCCTTGGGTACGCCTTCCCTCGGCAGGTCAAACCCAACCGGGGCTGGCGGAAAAGCAGGCTTATCATCCGGTCCAAGTACCGGCGGCCCAAATTTCAGAGGCCCCGGCTGCTGAGCCGCTAGCGATGCACTCGGCTGATCCGAGTCAGCCACGATCCGCTCGCCTGGTCGCATCATTGTCAAACCCAATAGAAAAGACAGAATCATTCATTCCTCACCTGCGGACGAGCCGCTGATCCTAGTTTGCAACGGAAGGCTGTCCATTGAGGAGATTGCGCTTCAGATTCATGAAGCCTATTTCAGCAAGGGCAATACAAACCACTGCTGGATCGTCGCAATGACATCCTGAGGCTCGACTTCGCGCAGATCGAACGCCAATGCTGTGGTCTTTTCGGGGAACAGCGGGATCGACGGAAGTGCCGGGTTGGGTGCCCAACCCGGTATATCTGGGTTTGGAAATGGCATCAACGGCACATCAGCCTGGCCCGGTTCGAGTAAATCCGAGACGGATCGCCCTTGGGTCCAGGGTGTGAGGAATGCAGCGGTGGGGTCGGGTGTGTAGGTACGGCGGCGCAAGCGCACGAGGGGAGGATTCATCGATTTGCCAAACAAATCGAGCAGCTTCTTCGTGCAAGCCTCATTGAGGTCTGCTCGAAATGCAACCCACTTCGACATCAGTTTGGGCAGTTGGCCCTCCGCGGGGGACCCCAAGGTTTTGGCTTGTGCCGGATCTGGGAAAAACGGCTGCGAAATGTCGTACCCAAGGTAGACGTCGTAACAGATATCGATCGGGTCTGCACCGAACTGCTTGAGGAAGGATTCCCTCTCGGCGGTCGAGTATCCAAACTCGAGCTTCTCGGAGGAGATGCCGTAGAAGTTGTGGCGACTGGGTCGCTCGCGCTCATAACCGGTCGGCTGAGTGTCGGCGATGACGACGCCTTCCACATTCGGGACCGACGCGAGAGCCTTTAAGCTGTCCCAGTTAGACGGCAAGCTTGGATCCAACGGAGACAGGGTCATGCGATTGACTCGGGGCCTTTCATCCGCCAACATCTCGGTTCCCTCGAGCCCCCCGATTGCATCGCGATCTGGGTCCGCAAGACGGGTGGCAGACTTCCATGGTTCCGCGACAAAACGAACCTTCAGACCAGTTTGAGATGCCGCATCGAGTACCGCACGACTCGAAGTCTGAATCCACAGATCCGTGAAGCCATAGGGAATGGCGGCGTGCGCAATTGCCTTAATCCTGCTTGGATCTTCAACTCTCACCATCAGCGCGCGCGGACCGGAAGCCTTGCCAAGTGAGAACCTCCCAAACTCAGGCGCCGTGCTCGCAGATCCGCTCAGCAACTCCTTCCAGTCACGGATCGGGGACAGAGTGCTCATCTCCGGATTTAGTTGTCGTCCGTCCGGCAAAACAAAAGAGTAGGCAAGCTTTGAGAACACACCAACGTGGCTTGAATCGAACTTCTGCGCCTGAGCAATGGTATCGTTCATCCGATTGAGAGACTCTCGTTCTGCAGCTGACAATTCAGACGACGCAATCTTCCGAGTCACACCGCTCTGTTCGTCGGCTGATATCTTTGAGGCAAGCGCATCATCTGGCCGGAAGGTATCCGACTTGTCGTATTCGATCACATCCAGTGCCCGGCCAGCAAAGATCTGCTTCAAGTACTCAGCAGTCTTGTCCATCTGCTTCTCTCCGCTACGGTTCTCCCAAATCCAGAAGCGCATTTGGCGCTCGGCGAGACCCATGATGTCTGAGGTCAGGACGTACGAGCCTCCTACCTTCCGGAAAGTGCCGGTGACCGCCATCGCAAGGCTGCGAAGCAAATCGCTGACTCGAACCGGCGGGCCATAGGCTTCAACCGGAAGCTGGGATATTCGAGGATCTGCGAAGAGTGCCAAATGAGAAACTTGCCCCACCTCGCGCAGCACATCCCCGACAGTTGATTGATGCGACAGCGTTAAAGAAGCAGACAGATTTGGAGACGCATATTGGAGCTCCGAGCGCTTGGGCTCGTTCGGTTTCGAAGATTTCGGAGTGATCCCAAACTTCGGGCTCCCCGCGCCCAGCTTGTGCCACAGGCCCTGCAGGGCTTGCCGGCCACTCATGATCCGCGGATCCAACCTCATCACTGAATTGAGGCTATTTCCAGGAGCAACCTCAAAGCAGATTCCGCGGTTGATCTTGAGACGGACTTCGCCGAGCTTATCCTGGGACACCTTTTCGACCGTATCGTCGGGCCGAGAAAACGGAGAGGTCGAATAGACAAAGGGCTGATGGATCAGAGATTCGAGAGCAGCCCTCGGCTGTCCGGATAGTTCGGAGGGGGAAATGCCTTTCTGAGTGGCAAGACGCAGCTGGTCCTTGGTCAGCGTGGCAAGAAGGAACAGCACCTTGGCATCGCTCGTCATGCCGTCGTATAGGTTCGGCTCTTGGAGATTGTCGTCGATGATGACCATCTCGGCGGGCACGATGGCCGAAAGGCTGCCAGATCGAAAAATGGTACGGTTGAATGCCGCGAGGCCCTGACCAGAAGAGGTCGCAAGCACATGCGCAGGGTCAAGCACAATCAGGGCTCCTTTCTTCGCCGAATCCCAGCCAGATCGTGCCAGAAAGTCCTCCAGAGTTGAAGATTGGCCGCCGATGGCGGAATGAACAATCATGGAAGCGGCAAGCCATCGGCCGAAGGGGATCATGGCAAGGTATATCACCCGATCAGCTAGGTAAGTTCCGACGGACCGGTGATTCGCCCGCCAACTCAGCCAGAGCGAAATCCGCGTCAGTGGCCCTGAAACGCAATAAAGTCGCCAAGTCCTAGATGACTTGGCGACTTCATTTAAATCGTGGTGGAGGCAAGGGGACTCGAACCCCTGACCCTCTGCTTGCAAAGCAGATGCTCTCCCAACTGAGCTATGCCCCCAACGGTCAACTATTATACCGCCAACCAACGTGAACGTGCTGTGTCACGGAAATGGGGACTCATTTCAACCGAGTTCGTCTGCAATCCGTTCGGCGACGCCGAATGAGAGCGTCATGCCAGTGCCGAAGAGGTTGAGGGCGTGAACGCCTTCCGCGACCGGCATCCATGCGTAGAATTGGCCGGGCGAGGTGCTGTAGGTGCCGATCCAGCGCTCTCTCACTTCAAAGCCGCTGGTGTCTAGGAATTCATCAAGGGCCTCAAGGATCGAGGACTCAATCTCAGCTTGCAGATACGGCGAGCTGTCGTCACCGTAGGTATGAGAGTCGCCCACTGTCAGCGATCCGTCGCCATGCTGGGAAACGAGCACATGGATGCCGTACTTGGTCTGGCTAGGCCATTTTTCTGCGTGAAACACTTTGAGCGCATCTAGGGATGGGCACGAACGAAAGTTGGCATAGTGACCCAGGGTCAATCCGGCGCAGAGATGGGTGCTCATCACCGGCCAAAGCGACGACTTTGGGGCAAGGCGCATCATGTGGAGGTCGCAACGCCTTAACTTCTCGAGTCCGTTCGCCTCAGGCACAAGCTGGTGAGAGTCTGGGGTGGCGCAGACGATGATCTGATCTGCCTCCCAGCGCTGTCCATCCGCAGCGATCGCAACACCGGGTTCCACTCGACCGACAAGCGTGTTGAAGTGAATCGGGACGCCACGTTTCGCAAGGGCGGAAGCGAGCTGCCCGACCGTCACTCGGGGGTCCACGCACAGCTCGGTTTCACTTGTCATCGCTCCGAGAAGACCCTTGGACTTCACGTGCGGGTTTCTCCGCAGAACTTCCCCTGCAGAGATAAGCGTGCCGACTCCGGGATCTTGGTCCGCCTGCTCCAGGAATTCGGCAAGCACCTGGATCTCGATTTCTTCGTAGGCTAGCGTCATCGCGCCGCACTCCCGCACCCAGAGTTCGGTTTCTCTAGCGACGTCAAGCCAAATCTCTCGGCTTCTCAGGGCCAGCTTTCTCATCTCGCCGAGAGGATGCCCTACCGGCCAGACCATGCCAAAGTTGCGAACGCTGGCTCCCTTGGCAATCGCTCCGCGTTCCAGCACAACAACGGACTTGCCCCGACTAGCCAGGGTCCAGGCAAGGGACAGTCCAGCGATACCGGCACCCACAATAACAACGTCCGACTTCAAGCCATTCTCCTTCTTAAGTGTGAAGACACGGTATCGACAAGCAATATCAGAACGATGATCACCACGATGATTGTCGCCGCCTCATCCGCATGGAATGTTCGCAGCGCAGTCACCAAATCGACGCCGATTCCGCCAGCACCCACCAATCCTAAGGTTGCCGCAACTCGAAGATTGCGGTCAAACACGTACAAGGCATCGGAAACGATCTCCCGGTCGATGCTGGGCCAAATGCCGAAGCGAATCGTTTGGAACCAGCTTGCTCCGCATGAGACGAGTCCCTCTCCAATCCTAGCGTCCAGCCGTTCGATACGCTCAGAGAGAGACTTTCCGACAAATCCGCCTGAATGCAGCCCCAGCGCGAGCGCGCCGGGAAGGGGGCCAAGGCCGAGGCACTGAACGAGAAGCAGGGCGATGAGCGCATCCGGCATTGATCGCATAAAGTTCATTGCCTGCCTGACAACAATATAACTGAGGCGATTGGGGGCCAGATTCTTTGCGGCAAACAGAGTAGCAGGCACTGCTAGTGAAATAGCGATCAGTGTTCCTACCGCTGCCATCGCAAGCGTTTCAAGTGTCATCGCTGCTAGCCGACCTGGTGACTGCCATGCCGGACGCGAATACTTCACCATTTCGGGCCAAATCGTTGCCAAGAGCGACTTGCAGATAGCCGGGGTAAAGCCCAAGAAGTGAGCCCCCCATGTGGCCACGAGTATCAGCCCCAATACCATCCACCAGACCAAGCGAGAAACGCGTCGTTTCATTCGACCCTTCCGCGCACCCAATTGGAGAGCGCATCCACAGCCCAAACGGACAGATAGACGGATAGGATCATGATCCCAAGCCGGTCGAACTTAAAATGTCGTACGGCAGCGGCAAGGTCATAGCCGATGCCGCCGGCACCTACGGCACCGAGGATCGCGGCCGACCTTAGGTTCGAGTCCATCGCGTAAAAAGTGACTCCGATGAGATCGGCACGGGCTTGCGGCACGATCCCCACCATTCGAATTGCTGCTGAATCAGCACCGGTGGAACGGATGCCCTCTATCGCTTTGCCATCCACCACCTCCAGGACCTCGGCATACGCCTTCACAAGGTAGGCAGCGGTTGCAAGGAAAAGTGCGATGACGCCAGGAACATCTCCCAAACCCAAAGTTGATGCCAAGAGCAGGGCTAACAGCAGGTCCGGCACGGCGCGAACGATGCCGGCAGCTGCGCGGACGGCTGCCCCCACGGCTGGATGAGGCGTGCAATTCCGGGCGGCGAAAAGGGCACCGAAGAAGGCGAGAACAGCAGCGAACACCGACGCTACAAAGGCGATCAGGAACGTTTCCAGCGTCAGCATCAACAGCGTCGGCAAGTAGCTCCAGTCTGGCTTCACAAAGAATTTCGCGAGAAAGCCTATCAGCAGAGGACCGGCATGGACCACCTCGCTTCCCGTAACGTGCATGCTGAACCAGCCGGAGATCAGCACCGCAGCCACCAACGTTATCACGCCCAATGTTGCTGGCTTCGGATACCCGGACTGGGAGACAAACTTCATCGGTAAAGGCTCTTCTGAAGCTCAGGGGTCAAGGCGTCTGCGGAGACATCGCAATGAACTTTCCCTTTCTGGATTCCGATGATTCGATCGGCATACTTTTGGGCAAGATCTACTTGGTGCAGATTGAGAATCAGCGTCACTTGGTTTTCTCTAGCCAACGCGACAAGGAGGCTGAGCACTTCCTCGCTGGTGGCAGGGTCCAATGACGCAACCGGTTCATCGGCGAGAATCACCTGGGCTCCCTGGACGAGTGTTCGGGCGATAGCCACCCTTTGTTGCTGTCCCCCGCTGAGACGATCGACTCGGTCCCACTCCCGTCCTTCCAAGCCAACGCTCTTGATGGCATGGCGGGCCGTTTCATAGTCCGATTCTGGAAAAGCGAAGAACACGCTGGTAATCCAGTTCCGGTAGGCCAAGCGACCACACAGGACGTTGGCCATCACGCTGAGACGAGGGACAAGGTTGAACTGCTGAAACACCATGCCGACTCGTCTGCGGACAGAGCGAAGGGTTGCGGGATTTACCTGAAGGTCACCTACTTCAATGCTTCCCTCGCTTGCAACCTCCAGACCGTTGATCATGCGAAGGAGCGTGCTCTTTCCTGCCCCGCTTGGACCAAGGACGACGGCGACCTCTCCAGGAGAAAAGCCCAGTGTTACGTCCGAAATTGCCTGAACGCCATTCGGAAATCGCTTGGAGACACCGGCGAGACGAACACCGGTACCCAACCTACTTCACCATGTCTTTCTTGGTGAGTCCGAGCGTCTGCGCCATGTCAGATATCGGCTTGTAGACCGAGAAGTCGACTTTGACGAACTTGGCGTAGTTTCCGTTGCCCGGGATGTCCATCTTCACTCCGTTCTTATCCATCGCCAAAAAGCTGTCGGTGATTTTGTTGGCGAGAGCTGGATCCATTCCCTTGCGGATTGCAAGAGGCGATTGTGGGAGCGGATCTGACTTCCAAACGATTCGCACTTTGGCAGGGTCGAGTTCTTTGGACTTGACCTTCTCATCGTACGTAACATCCTGGACGGCACAGGCATCCACGTTCCCGTTGATGAGGCTTAGGAGTGAAGCGTCATGTGACCCTGCGTACGTAACGGTGCCAAAAAAGTCCTCTGCTTTCTGATGAGTCTCCTTCATCACCTCCGCCCGGGGAACTAAGTTGCCGCTGGTTGAACCCGGATCCACGAAAGCGATTTTCTTTCCCTTGAGGTCCGTAACGCTTTTCGCCGGGGAGTTTGCCGGCACTAGGATGAGAGAGTGATAGGTTGCATCTCCATTTGCCGCAACACCCAAAACTATCGGAGTTGCTCCGGCTTCCTGGTTTGCAAGCACCATGGAAAGGGGGCCATACCAGGCGATGTCGACTTTGCCTGCGCGCTGCGCCTCGATGACGCTGGCATAGTCCGTAACTTTATCCACCTTCACGTCAAGGCCGGTATCCTTGGCCAGCTGCAATCGGATTCCTTCAAAGGAGGTCGCCATCTTCTCTGCATCTTCCGAAGGTGCAAGTGCGACATGAAGCTCACCCTTTGTTCCCGAATTCGAGGAGGTCTCGGAAGCACCCGCGGAAGGTGCCCCCGTGCCACATCCATGAAGGAAGGCGACAGATGCGATGAGGGCGGCTAAGCATGGATAGCGATTCATTTATTGGTCACCGAGAACGAGCTTGGGAAAATCTCTAACGGATTCGATCAGGTGGGTATGGGGGTACTCGGAGAGCTGGGCTTCGGTGTGTGTTCCGCACAAGACGCCAACCACCATTGCGCATCCTGTATTGGTTCCCTCGTTCATATCGGCAGGGGCATCTCCAATTTTCGCGACGCGCTTCACGTCGCTCACGCCGAGTTCCTTCATGAGGTGGTGGATCATGTCGGGGTAGGGTCTTCCCCGTTCGACTTCGTCTGAGGAGACGAACGCATCGATAACACCAGAATCCCAGCCAACCCGCGAAAGGATGATTGACGTGATGTCTGAACTGAACCCGGTGTCCAGCGCTATCCGAATTCCGGACTCCCTAAGGGTGGCAAATGCCTCTTCGACACCTTCGTAGGGCGCAACATCATCCGACTCCAAGTAGAACCGCTTCATCCGCTGCACGAAGTCGGTGTGGATCGAATCGACATCCCCTTCTGCTCCAGCTTCCTCAAGGAGCCGTTCGATCGCGATCGGCTTTGGCAGCCCCATGGTGGCGTTGATCTGGGGAAGAGGCACCTCGATCCCGGCTGAGGTGAATGCCTCCTGGAGACAGAGGTTCACGTAGTCGCTGTCTCGGATCGTTGTTCCCGCGATATCAAACACGGCGAGATCGATGTCAGGCATGAGTGGCATTATCCATGCCTACCCATTAACGTTAGATTAAGGGAGAGGATGCTCTTCCAGAACGCCAGTATCCTTACGGACAAGCCATGTGTTCGACGCGAGAACGGCTTGCGTCTACATTGCGCGAGCGGAGAAAAGAGTTGGGACTCAGTTTGCGCCGGGCGGCTGAACACGCACAGATCGGTCCATCCACCCTTTCTCGCTGGGAGGCGGGCTCCAGCGTTCCGATGGTCCCCGAGTTGGAATCTCTGCTCAAAGCTCTCTACATGAGCACTGAGGATATCCGGCGAATTCTCGTCAGCATTGATGCTCCGCGTGCGATGAGGGCGGCGCAGGCGGCTGGGCTTGATTTCAAGGTCCCGACGGGCGGAGATCTGCTTCGCATTCTTCGACTTCGCGGCCAGAAGACAATTCCAGAAGTGGCAGAGGAGCTCGGTGTAAGTGCAAGCTCTGTGAGCCGCTGGGAGCGGTCTGAGATCCATCCGTCCGCAGACACGCTGGATTTCTACGTCAAATCGTTTGGAGCAACGGAGGAAGAGACCCAGGCGATCCTCACCAGCGGGGTGGGCAAGATCCGAATTACTCGGCCGGAATACGACCCTTCGAAATACCAATCTCAAATCGACTCCATATCAGCCTCCCTTGGCACAGGAGGAGAGGTGAACACCGAATTTCAACTCCTGTCGATGCAGAGCAACCTTTGGTGGGACCGCGACCAAAGCGGTGCTCAGGGCCTGTTGAGGGAAGTCTGCGCCATGTACGGTCGCTATCTGCTCGGCTGGTTAAGGTTCCCAGAAGCGCTTCGACAAACCGAAATGGCCATCGAAAGTGGTGACCCGTTTGATCGAGCGGGCTTAGAGGCTCTGCGCGTTCAGGGGTGCTGTGCGGCCCTGCGCGGCCAGGTCATTCGTCCGCACCTGGGACTCTACACACTTCAGACATGCCTCCAGAGGGCAACAGATTCTTCGCAGATCACCCGCGTTCTCATCAACATGTCTGACCTAAGCATGCTGGCCGGGCGACCCACGGAGGCGGAATCCTACGCGACACGTGCGGTCAGCATGGCGGAGCAGGAAGCTTTAGCCACCCAAAACGATGCCGAGGCAGCGCTCCTTGCATCTCAGGGCCGCATCGAAGACTTGAGATCCAGAAACGACGGCACCATCGAAAGCTCCGCGTTTGGCTTTCGAGAAATCCTCCTTATGGCCCCCGGTCAATCAATCGAAACCTCCCTTAAGCGCTATGAGGAGCTCATCTCCGCTGCTCATGCGAAAGGTCAGCGATGGGCGGTACAGCAATTCGAGTTCGCGCATCGCCTTAGCCAATCGAATGTGTCTTTGGCAGCCTGAGTTTTGGGGCCGCACATCGAAAACCCGTCTCCCCACGTTTGCGCGAAAGTGGGAACACACTCATAACGTTGCCTTAAGAAGGTCAATCGGACAATGAGTTCAGCCACTGGACAGGTGGATCGAGGAGCTCATGAAGAAAGCTTTCACACTCATAGAACTTTTGGTGGTCATTGCGATCATCGCTATTCTCGCCGCAATTCTCTTCCCTGTTTTTGCTCAAGCCAAGGAGTCCGCCAAGCGGACCAGCTGTCTCAGCAACATCAAGCAACTCAACAACGCCTGGATCATGTACGCCGGCGACTACGACGATAACTGGGTGTCCACCGGAAAGCAGTACGGCACCGCCATCGCGGCGGACGGCGGAAATGCTCACGACTTTTTCTTCTTATCTCAGGCGTACGTGAAGAATTACGACATTTTCTACTGCCCTGACCGACACGACACTGAAGCTGGAAGCAGCAACGATCCTGGCGGCCGACTCTTCGGCTATGGAATGAACTACGGTCCGTATCACAACCGGGCTGGGTTTGGAACGTTCCACATGAGCACCTCTTACGACACCAGCATTTCCAGCACCGATCCTCGCTACGGAAACCATTGGTTCCAAGGGCGAAATTTCAGTGAATTCGTTTCTCCCGCTGATGTTGAGAGCCTTATCGACACCGGTGACGACCCCCAGTACACCAATGCCCCGTACGATCAGTGCAACGGTGCCGGCGACTGCCTAAGCCAGGTTCGCCACAACTTTCAGTATCAGGTCGGCTTCACCGATGGGCATGCAAGTCACTGGAAAATGGCCTGGTATCAGGACAACATTCAGGGTGACACTGACCTTGAGCCCGTGGATCCTAAGAACATGGTGAAAAGCTGCTATGACCCCAGTGCGATCCTTAGCGGATCCTACAGCGGTGGGCAATTTGGAGGTCTTGAGGACGCATCGACATCGCCCACCTGTCAACAGGTGGTTACAACGGCAACGACCGAGCGCGGGGCACCGATCAAGCAGTGATGCGATCGCTCGTTCTAGCGCTTCTGGCCCTTTGTGTCATCTTTGTGTGCGGATGCAGCTCCAACGAAACCAGTGGAGCTTCAACGCCAGCTGAAATCGCAAAGCACCACAAGAACAAGGAAGCGAAGGGCTAGACTATCGGCCGCCCGTACCAAACTTACGGGCGGCCCACTCGATTCAAGGTGAAACACATGCCTCTCGTTTCAGATGAGGTCATCGACCTCTTCAATCAATTCGGAGATCTCACTTACGGTGAGAACGTCACACAGCGCGAGCATGCCCTTCAATGCGCATATCTGGCACGTGAGTCGGACGCGCCAGACTCGCTCATTCTCGCGGCGCTTCTCCATGATATCGGCCATCTTCTTGCGGGCACGGATTATAAAGCGGCTCACCTCGAAGATGATCGGCACGAGTGGCTGGGAGATCGATGGATCCAACAGCACTACGGTCCAGAAGTCTCAGAACCGGTGAGGCTCCATGTGGATGCCAAGCGCTACATCTGCTCAAAAGAGCCTGAATACCTGGACTTTCTCAGCGAAGCCTCTCGGATTAGCCTGGAACTGCAGGGAGGGCCAATGTCTGAAGCAGAAACACTTGAGTTTGAGCAGAATCCATGGTTTCAAGATGCTGTTCGCCTACGCCGTTGGGACGATGAAGGCAAACAAGATGTTGTCGTACCGACGCTCGAATCCTATGTCAATTTGATTAACGGAATGTCCACTATTCAGAAAACACCCTAGTTCGGTGTTTCAAGTTCACGCAAAGCGTTTCGCAGAGATAGATCATCGTCCACTATGAACATGTTGAGATCTAGGCCGAGGTTAGGTCACAAATGAGTAAAGGCAGCTTTGGCCTCTCAACATTCCGGCGAGTTACAATTGTCGTTGCTCGCCCAACTCCCGGACGCTTTCCAACCGTAGACTTCGCCCTCAGTCACAGAGGCGACGCCGAAACTCAACTCATTGGGATCAGCCATTCATGAACGTTCGTTCGGTCAGCAGCATTGCACTTATCGCGTTCCTAGCATGTGGGGGAACGCTCCTCGCTTTTCGCCAACAAGGGTGGCTGGCTCACATGGGCAAGCAGCCAGATGGCAGCTACATCGTGAGTTCTGGACAGCGGATAAGACCCGGCACGATTGCCTTCAACGGGCGTCCTGCTGACCTCGCGATGCGTCCTCAAGAAGACCTAGTCGCCGTGATGGTGAAGGATCAGGCGAACAGGTTTGATCGACTCTTTCTTATCAACGAATCTGGAGTCATAGAAGGTTCGGGCCTGAATATGCGCCATGAGCCGGGGTTTCACGGCATGGTCTGGAACCAGGCAGGAACCAAACTTTATGTTTCAACTGCAGGCGGAGGTGACAGCACACCTCCCGACGAGAAGCGCGAGGGGGTCATCGAAGTGTACTCCTGCGAAGGTGGCAAGCTCGCAGCATTGCCTGAAATCACCCTCAACCAGCCGGGCGAGCCAGGAAACGTAGTGCCTGGCTCACTGTGTCTGACTAAAGATGGATCTCGGCTATTTGTCCCCGCCGGGGACCTGAACAGCGTGCTTGAGATTGATGCGTCAACGGGAAAAAGACGTCGGAAGATCCCTGTGAATATGATCCCCTTCGGGGCAAGGCTCACGGACGATGAGCAAACCCTCATTGTTTCGAATTGGGGAGGTCGAATCCCTCTGCCCAAGGACGTGGTTCAAAAGACAGGAATCTCCACCGTCGTCGTTGACAAGAAAGGGACACCCTCTTCAGGAACCGTCTCGATTATCGATCTGAAGTCTGGCCAGAAGACAGATATCGAAGTTGGGCTCCATCCAACCGATCTGCTCGTGGATGGGTCGCACGCCTACATCGCCAATTCGATGAGTGACTCCATCACCGACATTGACATTCCATCCAGAAAGATCTCGCGCACGATTCGCCTTACCTGGAACGGATTCAAGATTCTCGGATCCATGCCAGTCGCACTGGCAAAGAGTGGCAACACCTTATACACCTGCAATGGCGGGGACAATGCCGTCGCGGAGATTGATCTCGCTCGTGGCGTCGTCCTCGGATATCGGCCAGCGGGCTACTATCCCATCTCCATTGCGCTCAAGGGAGATCACGCTTGGATTCTCAATTCGAAGGGCAATGGCAGCGTCTCACGCTTGGGGCATGGCGCCAAATCTGGCAACGTTCACCAATTCGAGGGCTCGGTCAGCATTCTTGATCTGCGGTCTGATCTGGCAAAAGCTACGGCCGAAACCGCGTCTCTCAACCGATGGGGCGAAGATTCGAACAAGAAACCTGACTTGGCGGTTTACAACGGCGCCATCCAGCACGTGCTCTACATCATCAAGGAAAACCGCACGTACGATGAAGTCTTTGGCGACATGCCGGAAGGAAACGGAGATCCAAGCTTGGCCGGCCTCGGCAGCCTCATTATGCCGAACCACCAGGCTATCGCTCGAGAATTCACCCTCTTCGACAATGCCTACGTTAGCGGAACCAACAGCGGCGACGGGCATCAGTGGAGCACGCAGAGCATGGCCAATGACTACGTGGAGCACTTTTACGTTGGCTACTCGCGGACGTACAACGACGACGGAAACTGTGCGATGTCGATCTCCTCTACCGGCTGCATCTGGGATGCGGCTCTCGCAAAGGGACTCTCTGTTCGAGACTACGGAGAATTCTGCTACGCAGATGTGGCGAAATACTCCCCCTATCGCCCCAAGGACTGGTTCGAGGCGTGGAAGGATCGTGAGATGGGAACTCACAAATTTGACTACGAGCCAGTAACGCTTGTACAGAGTCTCAAACCGATCGTGAATAAGCACATTCACTATTGGCCCTTGATTCAAAGTGACCAGTCTCGTGCAGACGAATTCATCAAGGAGTACGGCGCGCGTTCCAAGACCAATACGATCCCCAATCTGATGATCCTCTCGCTGCCGTGCGATCACAGCGAGGGAATGGATCCCGATTATCCTCAGCCAAAGTGCATGATGGCGGACAATGACCTTGCTTTGGGTCGCGTGATCGACGCGGTGTCTCACAGCCCGCAGTGGGCAAACACCTGCATCTTCGTCATCGAGGACGATGCCCAGTCTGGACCGGATCATGTGGACGGACATCGGACTCCTTATTTGGTCGTGAGCCCGTTCAATAAGCGCCACCAGGTGGATCACACTTTCTACACAACAGTGAGCATGCTCAAGTCCATCGAAATGATGCTGGGTCTTTCCCCGATGAATCGCTTTGACTATTTAGCGACTCCGATCACTTCATGCTTTCAGAACAAGCCTGACCTCAGTTCCTATGACGTCCGCCCCAACCGCATTCGGCTCGACCTTCCAAACCCAGGAAGAAACAAGGGGGCGGAGTCTGATGCCGATAAGTATTGGACCAATGTATCCACCAAACTTGACTGGAGCCACCCGGACGCCGCCGACTCATACTGGCTCAACCGAATTATTTGGTACAACCTGCATCAGAACAAGCCGTATCCGGCGAGACCGGATGAACGGCCCAGCATTGCAGCCATGAAGGACAACGATGACCTTAAGTGACCGCGGCAGCACCACCGAAGGCGACGTCAACGTCTCTCCATTCCGACAGCAATGGAGAAGCCAAAACATAGGTGAGGCTACTGCCTCCATTCTCGCCGAGGATGCGGAAGCCTTCATTCATCAGAGCCTCTCGACACCATGCCTTAATGTGCTCAAATCCGCGAGCGGATCGTGGTTGGAAGACATCGAAGGACGACGGTATCTCGACTTTCATGGGAACATGGTCCATCAGGTGGGTTATGGCCATCCCAAAGTGATCGAAGCGGTACAGAGACAGATTCTTGAGCTTCCTTTTTGCCCGAGGCGCTATACAAATGATATGGCAGTCGCGCTCGCGCAAAGGTTGAGCGGCTTATGCAAGCCAGACATGGGAAAAGTGCTGTTCGCACCCGGAGGGAGCGCGGCGGTCGGAATTGCTCTGAAGCTGGCTCGGATTGTTACGGGTCGCCACAAGACGATCTCCATGTGGGACAGTTTCCACGGGGCATCGCTCGATGCGTCGTCAGTGGGTGGTGAGGAGAGGTTTAGGAGAGACCTCGGCCCATTATTGCCGGGTACTGAGCATGTGCCACCGCCTGATCCTCTGCGGTGCCCGCTTCACTGCGGCTCCACATGCTCCGGCAGCTGCACTTCCTACCTGGAATACGTGCTCGAACGAGAGGGAGATGTTGCCGCCGTGATCGCCGAACCAATGCGATGCACTACGGTCGTCCCACCTCCACCTGACTACTGGCGTCGGGTTAAGCGCGCCTGTGAACGTCATGGCGCCCTCCTCATCTTCGACGAGATTCCTACTGCGCTGGGAAGGACGGGAAAGATGTTCTCGTGGGAGTGGTTTGGCGCAGAGCCGGACATTCTTGTGATTGGCAAGGGGCTAGGCGGCGCGCTTATGCCGATCGCAGCCGTCATCGCACGATCCGAACTCGACATCGTGGAGGAGTACTCCATCGGCCATTACACTCACGAAAAGAATCCCGTTAGCTGCGCCGCCGCGCTGGCGACGTTGGAGGTAATCGACGAGGAGGGACTGGTTGAGCGCAGCCGATCTTTGGGCTTGCAGATGTTGGAATCGCTTCAGACGAAATTGGCCGGATGCGAGCATGTTGTCGAAGTTAGGGGCCTCGGACTTCTTATTGGAGTCGAACTGCGAGACCCGATCCTTGCGGAAAGAGTCCTTTATGAATGCCTCTCAAAGGGACTCAGCTTCAAGATCTCTGCAGGCACGGTTCTGACTCTGGCGCCTCCGCTAAACATAGCGGAAGCCGATCTTGAGCGGGCTATTTCCATCGTCGTCGAATCGATAAAGAGCCGTTAGCGCCCCTTCTCCCACACTGAATTCAGCGAATTGCATCACTCGTGGACCGGATGGTGAGTCTTCTCACCTGCTGGAACGGCAACTTCTAAGGTATTCCCCGCCGGCGGCAGCGGGCAGGTGGCGAATGCGGTGAAGGCGCAGGGTGGGTTTGTGGCTTTGTTGAAGTCGATCAGAACTTTTCCATCGACTGGCCCAGGTGTGTCTAAGAATCTGCCCGCTGGGTAAGTGGTTTTGCCGCTGGTGAGGTCCTTGAAGTTAAGAAACAGGCCGTCTCCAGCTCCCTGAGCATCCAGGCGGCAGACCTTGCCATCCAATGTGAACTCGACATAGCCCACGATGGGGACGGGAGTCTTGTCTCCGATCACGTTGGTGATGTCCACCATTTTCGGAGGCGAATACGGCACAAATTTGGCCTCAACTACGAAACGAGGATTAGCGGCATACCACTTCAGACCCTTGAACTCTCGGTAGCCGCGACACGATGTGTCGAACACACGCACACCGACGCGACTCCCACGCGTGATGATCATGAAGCTGACTTTGCCGACGCTGACACGAGTCGAATCCGATCTCAGGGTGATCGGAAGCATTGTTCGAGAACCAACGACCTCTTTGGTGCCGCCTGCATCAGTCGTTACATGGACGCTCACGCCCGGTTCCACCTTCAGAGTGATCAGTCCGCCCACGCGGTTCAGAATGCCCAAACGCGTCGGCACCGCTGAAGCAGAGAGTCTCACAGCCGAGCTAGCGTCCGATCCTACCGTGCTCTCTCCGTCCTGAAGCCAATCAAGGCCTGCCACGCTGAGGAATCCTTCTGGGCGCGTCAATGCCTGCGTCTGCTCTGCGCGCCACTTCGATAGCTGGGCGGCATAAGACTCCTTCGGCTTTGCCTGGACTCCTCCCACAAAAGCCAACACCGCCAATCCACCTACCAAAACCGCACTCATAAGGTTGAACATACCAGCATCCCAACCAAAGGCAAAAGGATCAGTCCGAGTAAAATTACTCCATGTCCCCCCGGCTTGCCTTTGCCGTTGATGCTGCGTATCGAGGTGGCAGGTCTACACTCGCTTGGTTCCAAGCCGGAGCCGAGGTGATCACGAAGTCCGACGCAACGCCGGTCACAATCGCCGACCGAAATGCGGAGCGACTGATTCGGGAACTGATTGCGGCTAAGTATCCGACTGACGCAATCCTTGGTGAAGAAGAGGGAGGAGACACCGGGGCGCTTGATCGGTGGGTGATCGATCCGATTGACGGAACCAAGTCCTTTATCAGTGGCGTTCCGCTCTATTCGACTCTGCTTAGTTACGAAGTAGATGGCGAGCCAGAGGTAGGCGTGTGCTACTTCCCTGCACTCGATGAAATGTATTACGCCGAAAAGGGGCAAGGTGCCTTTATGAACGGACGACCCATACGCGTGTCCACAAGGGAATCCCTCCAGGGTGGAATCCTCTGCTGCGGCGGCTCGATGTTCAATGCCAAGAACTATCCCAAGGTCGCCCCGCTTTTGCCGCGCGCCCTTGCGACACGGACCTGGTGCGATGCCTACGGCCACGCCATGGTGGCGAGCGGGCGGGCCGATGTGATGCTTGACCCGATCATCAGCCACTGGGATATCTCTGCCGTGTCGCTGATCACACGCGAAGCGGGGGGAAGATTCACTGACTTTGCCGGTGGAGACAAGCTGTCAACCAGTGCGGTCAGTTCCAACGGTGCCATTCACGAAGAGATCCTGGCAGCGCTGAACTCATGAGACTGCTCGGGATTGACTTTGGGTTTAAGCGAATCGGTATTGCCGTCGCCGAGTCGGAAGTTGGCATCGTCACGCCAAGACCACCGATGGATGCATCCGGCACCCTCAAGAGGGATGCCGAAGCGATCTCCCTTCTTGCGAAGCGCGAAGAGGTCGATGCAGTGGTTCTGGGGTTGCCAATCGAGGAGTCTGGAGAAGAGGGGCGTATGGCAAGAATCTGCCGAACGCTGGCCGAGCATATCTCTGGGAACGGTATCGTTGTGCATCTTGTCGATGAATCCATGACCAGCGTGCAGGCTGACGGCGCACTCAGGCAAGATGGTCTGAAGGCAAGCCAGCGTCGGAAGCTTCGTGATGGCGAGGCGGCGGCCCTCATTTTGGAAAGGTATCTCGATGGCGAAGAAGAAGCGCGGTAAGAAGCTGATTCCCATACTGGTGCTGCTGGCGCTGGCTTGCGTCTGCGCGCTTTGGTTCCGTGGACAGCTGCAGCCAGTTTCCTCGGCAAAGGGGATCAAAAAACAGTACATCCGCTACGAAGACCCCAAGCGCCTCTCAGTCGTCCTCAAAGACCTGGAACAGAAAGGGATCCTACGCAGCTCCTTCGCCACGCGGATTCTGGCGATTATCCAGAGCAGGCCCAACCTGGTGGCAGCGGGCACCTATCAGATCAGCCCAGGAATGAGCGCGAGTCAAATTCTAAGGGAGCTCAAAACGCCCTATAAGCTGATTTTCCGGTTTCCAGAAACCAACTGGGCGAACCGGACGGCTCACCTGCTGCAGAACAATTCGATTGTCGATGCCGATGAATACATGCGGCTCGTTCGCCACCCTGAGGAGTTCAAAGACACCGTGTCCTTCCCTTTGCCAAAGGATTCTCTAGAAGGATATCTCTATCCAAAGCGCTACGAAGTCACCCCGCTGATGGGAGCCAAAGCGGTGATTGAACAGCAGCTCAAAGAATTTCAGAGAACCGTCTGGAACGGTCCCGAACGTCCCAAGGATTTGCAGCGAACGCTCACTCTTGCCTCACTGGTACAGTTGGAGGCGGGCGCAGACCGCGACCGACCCATGATTGCCGCCGTTATTGAAAACCGAATCAAGAAGAACATGCCGCTTCAGATCGATGCGTGCCTGCTCTACGGCATTCAAAAATGGCGACGCCTGACCTTTAAGGATTACAGAGAGATCGACTCTCCCTATAACACCTACAAGTTCAAAGGGCTGCCGCCCGGACCGATCTGCTCCCCTGACGAAAAGGATATTGAGGCGGCCATGCATCCAGCCAGCAACAACAATCTGTATTACGTGGCGCTTCCAAACGGCACCACCATCTACGCGGAGACTTATCCCGAACATTTGAAGAATATCGTGAAACGAAAGGCAGCCATCGCCAAGCTGAAGGCGACGAAATGACCCCTTGGAAGAGTGGCCGATTTGAACGGCAACGCATCTCGCGGGTGTACCACCCCTTCACTCCGGCCCACGCTGAGGACTCCCTCAACTGTGTGAACGCTCAGGCGCTGTGGGATCGCGGCAAGCGGCTTTTGATGCTGGATGTGGACAACACGCTGGTTCAATGGCACTCAGATGAGCCATCGCCGGAAGTCCTGGAGTGGACTGAGGCAGCCAAGAAGATCGGCTTTGAAATCTGCATTATCAGCAACACCACCCAACACGACCGCTTGGCAAAGATCGCGGGAAGAATTGGCGCGGCGACGGTGAAGGGCCGGTTCAAGCCGAGCCGTTCTATGTTTCGTTTGGCCCTGATCAAGTTTAAGCGCAAGCCTGCCGAAGCGATCATGATTGGCGATCAGCTCATCACTGACGTTCTCGGCGCCAATCGAAGCGGTATCGAGGCGATTTGGGTGCGGCGCCTGGAAGGTAAGGAGTTCAGCGGAACCAGCATCAACCGCCGCATGGAGCGAATGCTCACCGGGCCGATCTATCAAGCGCTGGTCACCCCTTTGGATGAGACGCCGGACTCCCCTGCCGCCGAGCAGGCAAAACCCTTGGCTCAGAAGACGCTGGTTCACCAAATCGTCAAGTTTGGAATCGTTGGTGGCTCTTCCTTTGTCATCGACTTTGGTTTCACGTACGTGTTTATGAAGCTGATCCCAATGGGGAATGGCCTGATGAGCGACCACTTAGGGAACTTCCTGAGATCAAGCATCCCCGGCCTCTTTGGCTTTGCAAAGGGCCCCAGTGAGGCGGCGCTTCCCCTGATGTCCGCTCTTGCAAGCGTGTTTGCGATGACAAACAGCTTCTTTCTCAACCGCGCCTGGACGTTTGAGGTGAAGGGCAAGGAAGAGCGGGCGCGGCAGATGACCCGGTTCTACATCGTTTGTATTATTGGTCAGGTTATCGGCGTCGGCGTGGCGACATTTATGTACAACCTCAACGGCCGACAGGAGCTCCTGATTCCTAAAGTTCTGGGTGCCCTGGTGGGTGGAACGTGGAACTTCATCGGATCCAGGCTGTGGGCGTTTCGCGGCAAAGTATGAACTTGGTTTACGAGTGGCGAGACGCCCCGCAGGCGGACTTTGCCGTTATTGGCGACCCTGTGTCGCACTCACTTTCCCCTAGAATGCACTCAGCTGCGTACGAGTGCTTAGGGTTGCCGTACCACTACGTGGCCATCCGCGTAGACAAAGGTGAAGTGTCAAGAGCGCTGGAACACCTTAAGGCGATGGGATACAAGGGAGTCAACGCAACAGTGCCTCACAAGGAAGAGGCGCTGGAATGGTGTGAGATACAAGAGCCGCTTGCACTACGGGCACGAGCCGCCAACACGCTCAACTTGCAGTCGCGGACCTGCATCAACACTGACGCACCCGGTTTTCTCGCAACTCTCAAAGGTGTCGACCTCCCGTCCAACTCCGCACTGATCCTTGGGGCAGGCGGGTCCGCACGCTCGATCCTGATTGCCCTTGCGGGGGAGGGCTATGAACTTAAACTCTTCAACCGCACCCGATCCAAGGCAATCGATCTAGCCCAAGAGCTTGAGCTGCCGTCTGGAACGGTACTGGACCAGGCCGATCCATCCGGAGCGGGGCTCATCGTCAACACTACTTCCGCTTCGCTTCAAAAAGAGCACGTTCCGCTCGTTTGGGATCGCGCTTCAACGCGAACATTGGCCTATGACTTGATGTATGCCAAGGAGCCGACACCTTTTCTTGCCAAGGCGGCATCTATGGGGATGCAGACACTTGATGGCCGTGCGATGCTGATGGAGCAAGGTGCATTGGCTTTTGAGTGGTGGACAGGCATCCCCGCTCCCAGAAGAGCTATGGCGGAGGCCCTGCAGTGAAGATCCTGTCTCCGTCGGCTGAGTCGATCGACTTTGCGGTATCGGCCCTCCACACGGGACAGTTGGTCGGCCTACCTACCGAAACCGTTTATGGAATCGGCGCGAACGCGGCCAATCCGGAAGCTGTCCTCAAAACGTTTCAGCTTAAGCGGAGGCCAGCTGAGAATCCCCTCATCGTCCATGTCGACAGCCTCGAGAGCGCCGCTCAACTCATTTCGGAACTCACAGAACCGGCTATTAAGCTTGCTGAGGCATTTTGGCCCGGGCCTCTCACTCTGGTGCTTCGCAAGAATTCCGTCATCCCGGGGATTGTCACCGGCAGCTTGGATACAGTAGCAGTGCGAGTCCCCGGCCATCCCGTTGCGCTGGAACTGCTCCGTGCCGCCCAGCTTCCTGTATCCGCTCCCAGCGCAAACGCATTCATGGGCCTGTCGCCGACGCGAGCAGAGCACATCGCACCAGAAATCCTCAAGGGCCTGTCCTGTGTTCTGGATGGTGGTCCCTGCGATGTGGGAGTCGAATCAACGGTTATCGACTGCAGCAGCGACGTGCCAGCGATCCTGCGTCCAGGAGGGATTACTCGGGCCCAGATCGAAGGTGTGCTGGGACAAGCGGCAGGCAGACGAGTGCTCAGCGAGCACCGATCTCCAGGGATGTACCTGCGCCACTA
This sequence comes from uncultured Armatimonadota bacterium, assembly GCA_903927025.1. GTDB lineage: Bacteria > Armatimonadota > Fimbriimonadia > Fimbriimonadales > Fimbriimonadaceae > Fimbriimonas. The sequence goes on along the minus strand of CAIYLG010000051.1, from coordinate 114,836 downwards.
TTCGCCCCGAACCGCGGTTCGACTGGTTCAGGAATTGGACGAAACCGAGGCAGGCATCACGTTCCGGGTACCGTTGAACAGCGGACAGCGGCAACTGCCGCTAAGCGCGCCAGAGTACGCGCGGGCGCTCTACGCAACGTTGTTTGAGCTTGACCAGCTGGGACAAGCAGAGCTTCTCATCGAGATGCCGCCGCAAACTCAGGAGTGGGAAGCGGTTTGGGACCGAATCGAGAAAGCAGCCGGGCCCTAGGCGCTAAGCGGCGACTTCGTGCATCCCAACTATTTCCAGATTCTGATTGAACTCAACGTACAGCCGAGGCGGAGTGTTGTGACCGATGGAGAGTCTCGGGTTAAGGCTACATGCCTTCACTGCAGTTTCGGGGCCAAAGTCTTCAAAGAGATTCCGGAAGGCGTCGAATAGGGTGATACCGCTTCCTGCCAAAGTGCCATCCGTAAGCCTGACTTCTTTGTCTCCAACCAGGCAGTTGAGTCCCCACATGCAGATGGATTGACCCGCCTCCATCCCTGCAGCCATGGTGCTGTCGCTCACCGCCACCACCCGATCAGAGGGTTTGCATCGCATAAGCACCTCTGCGGACTCACGCTTGACGTGGAGTCTGTCGTAGATGATTTCGGCGTAGAGTTCGTCGTTGCCAAGCACGTAGCCCACCATTCCAGCTTCACGATGGTGCAGCGGCCTCATCGCGTTGAATGTATGCGTCGCATGGTCGGCACCCGCCTTGAATCCAGCCTCTGCCTCGGCGTAAGTCGCGTTGGTGTGGCCCATGCTCACACGAACTCCGCGACTCGTGAGGGATGAGATCAGCTCGGATGCACCGGGCAGTTCTGGAGCCATGGTGATGAGTTTCAGCCGCGGATCATCAAGTACGGAACTCCACTCAGACGGCCCAATGGGAGGGTTGACGATAAACGCCTGTGGCTGAGCACCTGGATACTTGAGGCTGACAAAAGGTCCCTCAAGGTGGACGCCCAGAATCATTGGATCATCGGGCAGCGCGGCAAATGCTCGCTGAACGTCTGCTTTGCTTGCAGTGACGGTCGTGGGCAAAAACGCCTCGTAGCCCACTGCTCGCAACTGTCCACACAGATCGGACATCTCCGCCTTTGTAGCGGTCATGAAATCAATGCCAAATGCTCCGTGGGTGTGGATGTCTACAAATCCCGGCACCAAGATCGTTTCAGCTTGTCCTTCAACGCGTTGGAACGAACGCCGGTCAAGGTCGATGTCGTAAGTGCCAAAGCCGGCGGAACCCAAATAGTGACAGCGCATGCTCACGGTATTAAGGCATATCCCATCGGACTCCGGATCACGCGCCCTTCTAACTCAAGCATCGTCAGTTCCGAGAGAACGTCTGACGTGGTCATCTCGGTGAGTTCTACGATCCGCTCGGTGGACAGCGGGGAGGAGCTGAGCACCTTTAAGATGGCTGAGCCTTCGTCAGATGGGGGCACAGCTGCCGCCTGAGGAACTGGCTCCATTCCGAGCGCTTCCAGCAGCTGATCTGGATTCACGACGAGGCTCGCACCGTCTCGCAGGAGGCCGAATGAACCTTGAAATCCGAAATGGTCAATGTTTGCTGGGATGACAAACACTTCCCGTCCCAACTCATTCGCCGCAGTAGCGGTACTGATCGCGCCAGAGCGTGCAGGAGCCTCGATGACAAGCACGGCCTGACTCAGCGAGGCGATGAGGATATTTCGGATCAAGAACTTGTAGTCGGCCAGTCGGGAACCTACTGCAAACTGGCTCACGAGACACCCTGACTGCGAAATCTGCCGAAAGAGCCCACTGTGCACGGATGGATACACAGCATCGACTCCAGTCGCCAACACCGCAACCGTCTTTCCACCAGCCTCGAGCGCGCCCTTGTGTGCAGCTGCATCAATACCCAGCGCGCCGCCGCTGATAACCGTTACCCCAGATTGAGCAAGTGCTTGAGCGAACTTGTATGCACACGCGCGTCCATAGGCAGAGGCTGACCTTGTTCCCACGATCCCGACAGTCGGCCCGTTAAGACACTCTGGGTTTCCCTTCACAAAGAGCGCTGGAGAGACGTTCCCACTTTCTTGGAGAATCTCGGGATATTGATCCCACTCCAACACACCTATACCACGTGCGGATTCTCCACGGAGCAAATCCATGTCGGCACCCTCAAGACGGCGGCGCTCGATGTCGGTGAGCAATGGGTGTCGGGCAAGGCGAGCGAATGGGTCATCAACAAACGAACCGAGCTCTTCAAGAAGAACTCGGTTCTTTGCCGGAGCAAGCTCCGCGGACAGTAGGCGCTGCCAGAATTCAGGTGAGCGCAACGGGACTAACCGCTGTTGCCGCCGCCGTCTCCGCTGCCGCCGCCGCCACCTGCGCCGCCTGCACCCGGCCGATTAGCGTTATCAGCCTGACCTGGGATCTTGATCGGAGGAAGCGTGTTGTCAATGATAAGAGCGAACCCAGTCTTGCTTTCGTTGCCCATCCAGTCCTGAGCCGTCACCGTAAAGACGTGTCGGCCATTTGGAAGTGGCGGATTCTTACCGCTAAGGCTGAAGCGAATCAGGAGGAGACCCTCTTTGGTAACGGTGTGCTCAAGCACCTTGCCGTCCACATCAATCTTAATGGACTTCTTGTTCAGTCCGGAGTTTGAATCTTCGACCTTAAAGAGAAGGACAAGAGGAGGAAGTCCATTGACCTGCTCTCCAGCTCGTGGGAACAACAGCTCACTCGTTGGAGGAGTGAGGTCCACGCCGAGATCCTTGTCGAAGGCGAGGATGCTGCCATCCTTAACTGGGACGAGCAGAGTCTGTCCTGCCAAGACCGCAGGGCTGCTTGCCTGAACAAAGTAGACCTTGTCGTCTGCTTTAGAGTTTCCGCTTCCACCCTGGCCGCCGAAACCACCGCCGCCACCGCCGCCGAAGCCACCGCCGCCGCCAGGACCGCCTTTGCCACCGGCACCACCACCGAAACCACCGCCGCCGCCAGACGTTGTGCCTGTGGTAGTGCGAACGGTTTCATCGACTGGGCCGATGATGTAGTTCCAAAGCTCTTTGCCGCTTGCTGGATCCAAGAGAATCAGGCCGCCGTTGGAGGTCTCCACAATAAACTTTTTGCCCACTGCGGTCGGTCTTGAGATAGGAATCGATCCAAGGGTAATCGGTGTCTTGGTGAGGAGATGATGGTCAAGATCGTACATGACGGCCTGTCCATCAACCGTGACCAACAAGATTCCGGCTGGGGAAATTGCGGGTGGGAATGCGATCTGAAGACGAGTATCGATCTGCCAGATCGGCCTACCCGTCGCCGCGTTCAGGGCGATCATGTAGGTCCCCGAAACAACCAGGATTCGATCTCCAACGACGACGGCACTTGGATTGGGCGGCAGCTGCTCAAGCTGTCGGCTCCAATCAATATGTCGAGTGACGGCATTGAACGAGATGAGCTTGGCGTTGGCAGTGCAGATTAAAACACTGTCACCTGCAACGGCGAGCTTGCCTTGGATACCGTCGTAGATGTGATACGGAGCTGTCCAGGCAGGTGTGCCATCTGAAGGATTGAGGGCAAGAACGGTGTTGTCGCTGAGGGCGGCAATCACATATTTGCCAGCGGCGACTGGGTCTCCATATACGGAAACCGTCGTGGGGGTCGTCCACTTCGATTCGCCGGTCTTAGGATCAATGCCGACGATCAGCTTGTTGTCGCATGCGGCAACGAGCGTGTCCTCAGCAAGAATAGGGCTGGTTCGGAAAACTCCCTGCATCGGATCGACAGCCGGGAAACGCCATTTGAGGTTGCCGGACTGCTTATCAACCGAGAAGATGCGCCCACCTAAAGACTGATAAATTGTGTTGCCCAGTACCAGTGGCGATCCGCCAGGCACTGAGGTTGAGGATTGTTGCCATCGCCAGGCAAGCGGCGCCGGACCGTCGAATTGCGCAACTGCAACACTGCTAAGAGTGAGGGCGGCAATGCCGGCGGCTAATGAGAGCATCTTCTGCATCTGTCCTACTGTCTCCAGGTCCCGAAGCACTCTCCGGGGTTCGATCCATTTTAGTCACGCCGCACCAGGTTTGTCTACCAATGGTTCAGCCATACTTCGGACGCGCGGCGAGTCTCCGGCGTCACGCTAATCACGATGAACGCAACAATTCTCTGCTACCACAAGGTTGGACCAGGGGCTGAGGAGGGTCGACGCCTTAATATCGAGCCTGATCGCCTGCGCACCCACGTCGAGTTTTTCGCACGAAGAAAGCGAGCAATTGTAAGGGCTTGCGACCTATCCGACCGTTGGCAGCCAGGAACTATTTGCTTTACGTTCGATGACGCGTACCACTCCACTATGGTTCATGCGCCCGAAATCTTCGAGCAAATTGGAGTCCGTGCGAGCTTTTATGCGGTTCCTGGAAAGGTTGGCGGCACTTCTGATTGGGATGGCGATTTAGCTCGCCCACTGGCAAACTGGGACCTTTTACAGCAGGCCCATTCTCGAGGGCACGAAATTGGAAATCATTCGATGCAGCACCTAAAGATGGCGGACATCGACGGGGTGAAGCAGAGGGACGAGATTTCCATCGCCCACGAGGCAATGGAAGCTCATGGAATTTCTCCAAAAAGTTTCTGTTTTCCCTACGGCAGCCTCAACGATTCGGCAATCGAACAGCTTAAGCAGTGTCAGTATCCCATCGGGCTTGCCCTGGGCAAAGCCATCGCGAAGGATACAGATAACCGCCTAAAGCTGCCGCGCGTTGTTGTGGCATACAGCGATGCTCTGCCGATGCTGATCTATAAGATCACTTTGAAGCCGTTGCTGAAGCGTCGGCGCTAGTGGGGCTTGTCTCCAAAAAGTCTGCTCAAAAGTGGCTCCATGCTCTCAGCCCATTTTTGTGCGCCCTCGGGGGACGGATGAAGGAGGTCTGGCATGAGAGATTTGTTCATGGTGCCGTCAGCGTTCAGGAACGCAGGGTTGACGTCGCACCAAAACACATGCCGATTGTCGGCGAGTTTCTTTGCAAGTGCAGACGCCTGATTCAGCACGATGCCTCTCGAATTGTGGTCCGGCTCGGCTCCGTAGGGGAAGCACCGAAGAAGCAGAATCTTGGTGTGAGGCAGCTTTTTCCGAATCGTCTTCACGATCGCTCGGATTCCGCCGTAGATCTGCTCCCCGGTATGGTGGGTTGGGTAGTTGATCTCATCGGCATTGTTGGTGCCAATCATCAAGGTGACAACCTTGGGCGACTGACCCTCGAGTTCGCCGTTTTCAATGTTCCACAGGATGTTTTCAGTCCGGGCACCGCTGTATCCGAGGTCGATCGCATTTCGCGATCCAAAGTAGCGAGTCCATGTCGCCTGATATTCAGCCTTTTCGAAGTTGTGGGTAATCGAATCGCCAATCATCAGAAGATCAAACTTATGATCCTTTTCCTGCGCCAGTTTTTGGGAATGGCGTTCGCCCCATCCTCCCTGGGCCACAGGAACCTCTGCAAGGTTTGTCTGCGCTCCCGACAGGCAAGCGAGCGCTGCGGCAGCGGTGAGAAGGAAAGCACGCTTCATGAATGGCATGCGTCCAATTTACCAAGGCTCGCCGTGTACGCGACTCCCAGTGGCAACTTGCCGTTACCCCTTTGTTGAAGCTGGCTGACGGCGTGGTGAACGGTAGTTTTGGCGTAAGTTTTCCCGAAATGAATAATCTTCAGTAAATTTACCAGTCGATTCGGCCTTTGCATTCTGCACATCCAGTGTTAGAATATCGGTGCAGGGTACTGCAATATTTTCAATCAAACGTCCAACGGAGGACTCCATTGATTCGGACTAAAGCATTTACGCTTATTGAACTCTTAGTAGTCATAGCCATCATCGCCATTCTAGCGGCGATCCTTTTCCCCGTCTTCGCTCAGGCAAAAGAAGCTGCCAAGAAGACGCTCGACCTTTCCAACACCAAGCAGCACGCGCTTGCCATCCACATGTATGCGGGTGATTTTGACGACACGTTCCCACGTGCGGTCTACATCACCAACATCAACCTGTGGGGCTGGCAAACACCGCACACTTGGCGAGAAGCTATCCTTCCCTACGTGAAGAATGGCAGCACGACCTATCAGGACGGCACCAAGACCCAGGTGTTTGCTCAAGGTGGTCTCTTCTCGACACCGGCTCAGATGACGGCTCGTGGCGTCTATCAGGCCAACAACAACCTGATGCCCGGCTTTTGCCAGTGGGACAACACTGCAGGAAACAACCGATGCGACCAGGATTCAAACACTGGCCTGCCCACCGGCAATGCTCCGTTCCCCTCAGTTAGCATGACGGAACTCGACGCTCCGGCAAATATCTCGGCAACCTGGACGGTTGGCGTGAACCCAGACTGGGGGGCATCTGGAGACGTAGCTGACTCTTCGTGGTGGTGGTGGGGCGGTGCCCAGTGGCCACCCGTGTTCTCAGGCAAAACCTCCAATGAGCAGTGGGATCTGGACGCAAACTACTGGCCAACTTGGGCAATGCCTCGGTATCGCTACCAGGGTGGCTTGAACTCTGCGTTCGCCGATGGACACGCAAAATTCGTTAAGAAGGGCGCTTTCAACTGGTGCAAGTACGTTTACGTGAAGGGCAAAGACACCAACTGGAACGACAACTGGGACTGGCTGTTTAGTCCAGGAAACGCATGCGCAGCATTCTCAAGATGATGCGTTGGGCTCTTGCCGGGTTATGTTTGGCGATGTTGGCAGGTTGTGGAGAAGCTCCATCCTCTGATCCAGTCGTCGCCAAAAAGTCAGCTCAATCTGCGCCCAAAAACGCGAGTGAGCTACCGGCGAATATGCCGCCGGAGGCACGAGCTTCCGCAGCGGCAGCCATCGGTCAAGCAAAGGCACAGCAGAACATGAACAATGACTCTGCTCGTATGAAAGCCTTTGAGATGATGAAGAAGCAGAATGGCGGCTAATCCGCCACGCTCCGGGACCAGCACTTGTGCTGGTCCCTTTCTTTTTATGAAGACAACGAAGACCTCAGCCCTTTTCCTGATTCCTCTAGCCGCACTCTTGTGCTTCGGGTGCAAACACGATGAAGAGGAAATCACTGATACTGCGCCCACCAAAGTCGCCTTTGACGGTGCTCCCGACCCGAAATTGGCGGGAACGTGGAAGACCGAAGGAACGGTGGCAACCTATACGCTGGATGCGGCTGGAACCTATAAGCTGGACCAAAAGATTCAGGTTTCCAAACAGAAGCCCATCGATTCCCACCTTACAGGCAGTTGGGGAGTGAAAGGGGACCAGATGCTCTTCAAGGACCAGTCTGGCAACGTCGCCGGCTATGGCTATAAACTGGATGGGACCAAGCTGACCCTGGTTGCCAACGGCACGTTGAAGTCAAAAATCGTAATGGACAAGCAGCCGTAGCTTCAATTCGAGTGGGATACGTTGTCTTGAGATCCAATTGGGCAGAAATTACCTCCCGGTTCCCGCTGAAATTCATAGCCGGCATTGGTTGGCGAAGATCGCCTGCCGGATCTTTGAATCTTTATCCGAACAGCAACCTCCTTCGGTGATATGATCCCCTTGTGAAGAAGTACGAGTACAAGACCCACTACTTGCGCTTTGACGGTCCGGTGACTTCGCGAGAAGAGCGGCTGACTGATGAACTCAACGTGCTTGGTCAAGATGGTTGGAGGCTTGTGAGGCTCTATTCGGACTTTAAGTTAAGAACTTTCAGTTCCTGGGGCGGAGGGCTGAATCTACTTGTGGAGAGGGAGATCTCAGAATCTTCGTCGGACGTCCTCAAAGTTTGAGTGTTCATAAAGGATAAATCCTCCGATAGGATTGCGGGAGATGGGCGAACTCCATGTTATGCAAACGGACTGGAGCTGCCCTTGACTGAATCTATTACTGAAGCCGCCAACCTACCGGCAAAATCCGAAGCGCTCTCCTTTGACGAGGCGCGTGGTCGCTACCAAGGTGCCGTTTTCGCATTCGTGGCCCGTCGCGTGCGTCCAGTGGAAGAAGCGGAAGACATTGTTGCCGCCATCTTTGCAGACGCATTCTCTAAGTGGGGAAAGTGTCGGGGAGATGCCCGCCTTTGGCTTTTTGGTATCGCCAGGCGAAAGCTGGTCGCCAGCTACCGCAAAAGGCGCCCCGTATGGGCACTTCGCGAATCCGATATCGCTCGAGACGCAATGGGAGAATTCCTCACCTTCGCTGAGATTGAGCAGGCATCGACCGTGCTTTCTAAGCTTCCAGCCGACGAGCGCGATGTCCTGCTGATGAGCGTTGTCGAGGAGCTCTCGATAGCCGAAATCGCTATCGTGATCAACCGAAGCGAAAAGGCCACGAACTCTCTACTTGGCCGCGCCCGAACCCGGGCTCGAAAGATGACCGAATCCACTGGAGATTTCCGATGAACGAATCCAAATTTGAAGCTGCAGTTAAAGCGGCAGCCTATGCGCCGGAGGCGTCAGCAAACCTTGACGCCAAGATTGACCGTGCCCTTTCGAAAGGGAAGGCGAGCGGACATTTCAGGCGCCGTCTGTTCCTGTCTCTTTCTGGAGTTTGCGCCGCTGGTGTCTGGCTGATGGGACTTGCATCGCTCAATGCTCACGCCTCCATCCACGGAATTATGATCGCCTTGGATAAGGCTGGCACTGTCTGCATCACCATCTCAAACATTGATGCTGAGGGCCACCAGACTCCCTTCTCAAAGTCTATCCTCGCCAAAAATTACTCTTGGTATGCAACGGCGGCGGGAAATCGTGAAGAGGTGATTATGGATGGGAAGTCTTATTGGTTTGATCCCAAACTGAAAGCTTATATTGTCCGCAACCGGGCGCCAATGACCAACATGAGGCTCTCTGACCTTGTCGCTGGGAACGGCGGATTCAAGGCAGGAAAGACGGCAAATATCGAGGAATTCAGCGAAAATGGGAGGAAGCTTTTAAGGGCAAGCTTCAACAATGACCCGCTTCCTGAACGATACGTATTGATCGCGGACGCCAAGACAGAATTGCCGATCCGGGGTGAGATCTACTCCAAGGAGCGCGGCAAATGGCGACAGCGGCAGGCAATCTCTTTCGCCTATGGTGTGGACATCAAGGGGCCAACCCCTGACCTCAAGAAATACCGAACCCTCACTCCTGAAGCGGCTGATTCCGAATTCACATCCGCGATGGAGAAGACCACTCTTGCCAGCGTGAAATTCAAGCGAGGGCGCCTGGTGGTCCGCGACCTGGCAGTAGCAGAAGATGGAACCGTCTTCCTTGCCTACCAAGTCGGCGACAAATCGCCGAACAGTTGGTCCGGATATGCGCTGAACCTCAAAGATGACCTCGGAACTCCCTATATCCGTGTCGGTCAGTTCGGAAACTCGATGGAAGGTCCCTTCAACTCACCAGACGGAAAGGTAGAGATGGAAGTATTCACTCCGCCTCATCCGCTGGAACCCAAGCAACCGAGAACACTGACTGTTACCACCCAAATGGATCCTGACGGCAAGTTCACTCGCGTGATTGAAGCGGGTATCCAAGAGAAGGATGGGACGGTGACCTATCACTGGCAGCCAAACTATCGAAACAAGATTTATGGAGAAGCCACCGTGGTGCCAGTCTTCTCTCAGTCGATCTCGAAGCCAACCTGCGCCTTGAGTCCCTCATGGGCAGAGACGCTCAACTACATGGGCTATGCAAATGATCCTGCAACCGGGATTTCGATCAACGGCGCCCGCGGAGAAGCCGCCCTTAAGGCTCACAAGTGGGATGATGCAATCGACGGCTTTCAGAAGGAGCTGCGCTCGATGCAGGAGCACGAGGAGAAGGGATATGGCCCTTGGGATCAAAGCCGCCCCATGGACAAACTGGATCAGGCTCGGAAGCACATCGTCAAGCCGCAGTAGCACTGCCGGGTCAGACAAAGAAAAAGTCCGTTCCGAATAAACTCGGAACGGACTTCGCCGATTGAGGGCAAGTCGGAGACGAAACTTCGAAAAACACCCCCTGATTCCAACCCGGGGCCAACAATACCCACAGATCAAACCATGCCCTCAAAAGGCTGATGCACATTATACCACGCTTTCTCAACGAGCGTTTAAACCCAGACGTACGATAGGATGGTCAACTGCGTGGAAGCGCTGAACACCAAAGGACCGCGGGCCGTTATGGCGGAATTACCAGACAAGCCAGACAATAAGGAGCCACTTGAACCCGGCAGGTCCCTGATCTACCTCTCCAAAATCACCACGTACGGGTATGTGCCGTGGTACATGTTCGTCTTCATTGTCGCGTACTGTCTTTATACGTTGGCGGATATGTTCCTGCGGAACCATTAGTTCAGGAGAACCCTATGCTAATCAATAGCAAGTTCCTCGCCTGCAGTTCCGCATCAGCCCGAGACTGGGTCCCTGTTCCAGTGGATCATCCGGCTTTCTTTGTTCCTTCTCAGGAGCGGAAGCTTGGGATCGTAAGATGCCTTTACCCATCCATCGTTGACCATGGCTTCGAGCGTATCAGGCACCTCCGACAGCGCCTGGGCAACAAATGGATCAGTTTTGGCCAGATCCTGAAGGAGCGCAAAGAAGTGAGGAAGCCTGGGCTCTCGCCGAAGAAATTCGAAAACCATCAAAGCCTGGCTGAACAAAGGAAGCACGCGTTCGCCGCGCACATACGAATCTTCCTTGTAGATTCTTCCCTCGTGGTAGACGGCAACCGAGTTCAGCGTCGCACCTTCTAAGTTGAGATGGAAGACGTTGTTTCGCTCTACCGCGAGATCGACTTCGAGGTTACTGAGAAATTCGCCGAGCTTACGGGCGCCGGTGATGCTGAATCCTCCTGTCCCCATGCGAAGATCCTGGGTGATGAAGCCACCCTGTGAAATCCAAGCCCAGGCTTTGGCTGGGGTCAGGTCGAGCCCAGCATCCCGCGCGAGATCAGCAGTGAACTGCTGCAGGTCTGTGAACTGAGAGTTGGCGGTGTACCAATAGTCTCCAAAGCGGATGTGAGTCAATATCCGCTCCTTCTGCCCGTGATCGAACTGCTGGCAGAGCCATTCCGCTGAATGATCCCCGCGTTCAATCTCGCAGATTGTGTAGGCAAGGTGGCGAGCGCTTACTTGGGCCATCGTCACTCCCGCAGAGAGGATAGGGTCTGCAAAGCCGGCACACTCTCCGACAAGGAACCAGTTCGTCCCGTAATGTCTCTGGGCTAGGTGAGACCAATCTTTGGTGGCCTGGATTTTCCCTTCACTGGTCGCGTTCTTGAGGAGTCCGGCGATGCGAGGCTCGTCACGGATTGCCTTTTCGTAGAGCTCCGCGGCACGCAGTCCGCTTTGCTTGTAGTAAGCGGCGGGAACAACCAGGCCCAAGCTGGTTCGGGTGGGGCCCATCGGAATGAACCAGAGCCAGCCCCAGCCGAGGCTCATGATTTGGATCCGGGTTCCTCCCACCCCAATCTCCACCGCCCAATCTGCGTTCTGCCAGTAATCCCAAATCGCAATATTGCGCAAGGTCGTCGGCTCGTCGATAGGAACATTCAGAGCCTTCCTCAGCAGAGCGGCGTTCCCTGAGGCATCGACGTAGTGCTTGGCGGTGACTGTTTCTCCGGAATCCAGCTTGAGGCCAGACACCGAATCCCTTTCGTGCTCAACCGATGCGACTCGGACCCCTTCGCGGACGTCACAGCCAAGCTCGGCGGCACGGTCAAGCAGGATCTTGTCGTAGATGGCACGATCTACCTGGAACGCGGTGCGGGTCCGCTGCCCCTTAAACTGAGCAGGGCGAGACTCCTCCTGGAACGCCTCCGAAGCCAGGAAGTCTAGGTCCCACAGTTCTGAGCTGCGTCCCCATCGGTAGGTGGCCCCGATCTTGATCGGGAAGTTAGCTTCCTCGACCCGATCCCAAACCCCCATCTCCTGCAGAATGGGACCAATCGGGGGCAGTAAGCTCTCTCCGATGTGGTCACGCGGGAATATTTCCCGCTCGATGATGGCCACCGAAAGTTCCGGTTGGTATTTCTTGAGCAACGTACCGACCGTGGCCCCCGAGGGTCCACCGCCCACAATTGCCACATCGTAGTGAAATTGTTGATGCATGCGCTTTAGATTTCAGGCTCAAACGTCCTAGTTTTCAGAAGGATAACGTAAACAGATGAAAAGAATTCGAATTGTTTGGAACAGAACCCCAATTATCTCAGACATTGAGTTAGAATCACAGAAATATTTCGGTGAGCATCATGGCTGAGGGCAACTGGAAGACAATCGCGGCAAAGATCGCCGCCCAAATTGAGTCGGGAGAGCTGGCACCAGGCACACGCCTGCCTTCTGGCGATGCCTTAGCGCGCTCAATGGATGTCAACCGGAATGTTGTTCATCGAGCCCTCGAAGAACTTCAGCGCGGTGGACTCGTGGTCCGCAGACAAGGTAGCGGAACCCTCGTTACTGAGCGCTCTAAGAAGAGCTATGGCCGAATCGCGCTTCTTGTCGATGGCTACAGCGCCGTTCATAACTTCCCTTCTGGTGACCTTCTGCGGGGAATTCAGGATCGAATTGGCGAAGAGAAGACGCTTCTGATAGCCGACAGCAAGCACGACCCTGCTTTAGAAGCCCGCCATTTCCGCCGGCTCCTCAAGGAGGCGGATGGCATTTTGCTGTACGCGTGCGCACCCGATCGCTCGGCGGCGCTCTCCGCTTTGCTCAGCGAGGGTTATCCCGTCGTCGCAATTGACCGACTTCCGCAGGGCGTCTCCATCGACACTGCCGTCACGGACAATCGGGGCACGGTCCAGCACGTCGTGACCTCGCTGATTGAAGGCGGTCACCGTCAAATCGGGTTTCTTGGACTTCATAAGCCAACCTACACCTCGGTCATGGAACGCCATGAGGGGTATTGCACGGCGATGTCTGCCGCAGGTTTAGATCCCGAGTCACTTGTTCGCTGGCTGCCGGAAGGAGCCACCGTATCCCAGCCGATCTTCGAGCGAATTATTCGTGACACGATTCTTGGACTGCGACACGAAGCCGAACCCATTACCGCACTTTTCTGCGTCGAAGACTGCCTCGGCTGCGCCGCAGTGGTGGCATGCGACCGCCTGGGCCTCGACATACCTTCCGATTTGGAGATTGCCACGTTTATCGACTGGCATCCCATGACCCTGACGAGACCATGGAACGTCAGGCGAATCGTCCAGCGAAAATATGAGCTGGGATACGCCGCGGCAGACCTGCTTCTCGACCGAATCGCCTCGCCCTCACGGCCGCCAAAGTCCGTTCGAATCGGGGCCGACATCAATACTACCGACGTGGACTTTCAGGAGTCTGCGTCCCTGACCGCAACCAAACGCAATCCGACCAATGAGGGTCATTTCACATGAGAATCATAAACCGTGCATTTACGCTTATCGAGCTCCTTGTCGTCATCGCCATTATCGCGATCCTAGCCGCTATCCTCTTCCCTGTATTCGCCGCAGCCAAGGCCGCTGCCAAGGCCAGTGCCGATCTGTCCAACATCAAGCAGATCAATTTGGCAATCATCCAGTACACAACCGACAACAACGACACGTACGCCCGCAACTGGAACAACGACGTGTTTACGACCTACGCCGCTGGTGTCGGGTCTGATCGATACCACTGGATGGATTCGGTCTATCCGTACATCAAAAACGCCGACATCTTCCATGGCCCAACGGCTCAGATCACGGGCGACCACGCAACCTATATTCCCCGCGACCAGATCCCCGCAAAAGGTGACGATGCCAACAACGGGCAGGGCGGCACTCGCACCAACAAATTCGGTTCTTACGGAATCAACGCAGCCTATTGGGGCGGTGGCAACCAGAACGAGCCCCTCGGATGCGCATCATTCGGAAAGGATGGCGGCACACCGCGTACGACGACTGCGATTGACGACATTGCCGGGACTGTCCTTCTTGTGAACGGCAACGGCTCCTTCCAGTTCGACTGGCCCAATATCGCCTCACAGCCAACACATGCCGTAGGCACCGGCAACTCACAGTCGCTGAGCTGGGGAGACAACTCCTACGACTTGAACAAGACTCCTGAAGGCGCGATCATCTTCCCGAATGCTGGACGAACCAACGTCGGATTCCCGGATGGCCACGCCAAGTCGGTGGCGCCTGGACAGATGCTGAAGAAGGTGACGGATCCGAACCTCGCCACATTCGGAGCACTTTCGATGTTCACGGCCGAGCAGGACTGACGGTCGGCAACCAAGAAAAATGGCCCTGCTCTCAATGAGGGCAGGGCCATTTTTTAGATTAGGTCCTAGTGGCCAGCGGCAGCGCCAGTTCGCCCACCATTTGGATCTGGGGGAGGAGGTGGCTTGAGCGCAGGGCCGTTCGGCGTTCCGGGTCGCCCGGCAGGGTTACCGAGGGATGCGGCAGGAGGGCCGGCAGCCGCTCCAACATTGGGATCTCCAGGGTCACCGCCGGCATGGCATCCGGTGGCGACAAAGACCGACAAAAGTGCAGCGATACCGGCGCGGTTCTTCATTGAAAGCTTCATCGTGGAAGAATGATACGCGGAGTCATCCCGAATGGGAATACTGATTCCGAAAATATCTCAGAAAATCAGAGAGTTATCCCAGATGATTTATAATCTGCCAATGTCCAGGGCCACTCGGTTACTTCCCTGTCTCGCTGTTGCGATGCTAACCCCATTTGTTGAGGCGCAGATGCGCCCACCCGCCGTCCCGCTCATCGCCCACGACCCCTATTTCAGTATTTGGTCGACCTCTGACCAGTTGGCCGGTGGGTCCACCCGTCACTGGACGGGGAGCGAGCAGCCTCTTACAAGCATTATCCGAATTGATGGCAAGTCGTTTCGCTTGATGGGGAGGTCCTCCCAAGTCAGTGCGTTCCTTCCTCAGATTAGTGTGAGCGTGCTTCCCACTCAGACCGTTTATGAATTTTCAGGAGACGGTATCGATTGCCGCCTCACGTTTACGACGCCAGCCCTTCCGGACGATATCGACATATTGAGCCGCCCGGCGACCTATCTGACGTGGAGTGTCAGTTCGTCCGATGGACATGTTCACGATGTCCAGGTCTACTTCAGCGCGGACTCGCTTATTACGGTGAACAAGCGGGGGCAGGAGGTGGCCTCTCATCGTTACAAGACAGGTCCATTTAGCGTCCTGAGCATCGGCAGTGTGGAGCAGCCGGTTCTCCAGAAAAAGGGAGACAATCTTCGCATCGACTGGGGCCATCTTTTAGTGGCTTCTAGCGAGAAGGGGTTCTTAGGGGCTGACTTGGCAGCGGTCGGCTCCTTTAGCGATGGCGGGGGCCTGCCTGCGGATCAGGTCCCCACGTCCGGTTCGGGCATTGTTGCCGCCTTCGCGCTTCCGTTTGGCAAGGTTGGCGCTGCGCCCGTTTCGAAGCACGTCACTGTCGCCTACGACGACGAGTACTCGATCCAGTTCATGAATCACAACCTTCGCCCCTACTGGCGGCGAAAAGGCATGGACGGGCTTGGGCTCATCCGTGCGGCAGAAAAGGACTATGTCTCACTCAGAGCTCGATGCGATGCATTCGATCGCGAACTCACCGCCGACCTGACGCGGATAGGTGGCGCCACCTATTCAAACTTGGGATCCCTCGCCTACCGCCAGAGCCTTGCTGCCCAAAAGGTGGCAGCTGACTCCAATGGGCAGCCGCTGATGTTCAGCAAGGAGAACTTCAGCAATGGGTGCATTTCTACAGTCGACGTTTTGTATCCCGCATCCCCTCTCCTTCTCGCGTTCAGTCCGAACCTCACGAAAGCCTCGCTGGTGCCGATCCTGGAGTACGCCGCATCTTCGCGATGGAAGTGGCCCTTTGCCCCCCACGATCTGGGAACCTATCCCAAGGCAAACGGGCAAGTTTACGGCGGCGGCGAAAGAACCGAAGATAATCAGATGCCGGTTGAAGAATCTGGCAACATGCTGCTCATCCTTGCCGCACTGGCGAAGGTTGAAGGAAACGCAGACTTCAGCGCCAAGTATTGGCCGCAACTGGAGAAATGGGCCAAGTACCTACAGGACAAGGGCTTCGACCCCGAGAGACAGCTCTCGACTGACGACTTCGCCGGTCACCTTGCCCATAACGTGAACCTGTCTGCCAAGGCAATCGAGGCGCTGGGCGCCTATGCCTACCTGGCGGAGAAGCTTGGGAAAACGGATGAGGCGACGCGCTACCGCACCCTGGCCAAATCTTTCGCGGCACGCTGGGCAATAGAAGGAAAAATCGGCGACCACTACAAACTGGCGTTTGATCGGCCCAATACGTGGAGCCAAAAATACAACCTTGTGTGGGATCGAATTCTCGGGTTGGACCTGTTCCCTCGGTCGGTTGCTCAAGAGGAGATGACGTTCTACCGAACCAAACTGAACCCCTATGGCTTGCCCCTCGACAATCGCGAAGACTACACCAAGTTGGACTGGATTGTTTGGACGGCGACCCTCACGCCCAGCCTGGAAGATTTCCGCGCGCTTGTGGATCCTATCGCGAAATTCCTGGACGAGACGCCAGACCGAGTCCCGATGACCGACTGGTACATGACGAGCACGCCAAAGCAGCGGGGATTTCAGGCCCGTTCGGTCGTGGGTGGCGTGTTCATCAAGCTGATGGACGACTTCGAAACCTGGAAGAAGTACGCCTCGCGTGACCGAAAGAAGGTGGGACCATGGGCCCCGTTGCCGAAGCCGCCAATTGTGACATCAGTTGTTCCGACCGCCGGAATCTCAGCCACCGATTGGCAATACACGCTGACTCAGCCGGTTGGAGATTGGGCTCAGCCAGGGTATGACGCTTCTTCTTGGACGGTTGGCAAAGGTGCCTTTGGCCATGGGCCCGAGCCGGACGCACCGATTCGAACGAAGTGGGACACCCGAGATATCTGGGTGCGCCGAGAGTTCAGCCTAACCGCCGACCAGGCCAAGCACGTTCAGTTGACCCTCTCCCACGACGACGACGCGGACATCTTCCTCAACGGCGTCCTCGTGCTTCACCTACCGGGTGCCCAGCGGTACGAGACCTACGAACTCTCTAAGACCGCCCAGGCAGCACTTCGAGCTGGTAAGAACACGCTGGCCATCCATTGCACCGATACGGGAGGCGACTCCTTTATCGACGCTGGGTTCATCCTGGTGAAAGTCCCGTAGGTGACGCGACTTCTGACGGCATTCAGTACCTGATCCATCGCAGGGTAGCCGCGAAGCGGCTACCCTGCGATGCGTATCGAAACATTTCCCTATCCCGCGAGGGGTTCTCTGACCGTAATCGCGTCCGGTTCCTTATTCCTAAGGTTGTGGGGCTACCCCTGGCACCTTACTGACTTTGTGATATTGGCATCGGGCCATTCGGTCGGCTCACTAGTAAGCAGCTCCTTTCATGTCGAGGAGGAAAGGGGCCGGCCACTGCGCAGACGACAATCTATACGCCTCTGCTAAGGGCGATGATTTCTTCCGTCGTCATCGCCTTGTCGCCCTTGCCGCGCATTTGCGAAATAGGTAGAGCCCCTTTTGTCGGATTTGACGAACCCTTCAGCTTGACAACCGACCGGCGAACGATTCCCAGCAGGGTGCGCCGCCTGCGTTCTCACGCTGTAGACGCAAACTCTCATCACGATTCCGTCACAGGTGATATCGCATGATCCAGACAATGCCCTTATCGGATTCCTTCCTTTGTTATCGCGACAGAGGCTGGTAAGTGCACGCACGGGCCTTTGGAGGTTGCTGATTCCTATGCGACGTTTTGGATTTACCCTTATCGAACTTTTGGTCGTCATCGCTATCATTGCGATCCTTGCCGCCATCCTTTTCCCCGTCTTCGCCCAGGCGAAACTCGCTGCGAAGAAGACAGCCAGCCTTAGCAACGTGAAGCAAATTGCACTTGGAGCACAGATGTACGCGAACGACAATGACGATGTGGTTCCGCTCGCTCTTGAGACCAATACATTCCACACCTGGAGCGAGGGCGTGCAGCCATATATCAAGAACTGGGACGTCTTCTTTAGCCCCCTGGGCGGGGACCGGCTCATTTCGGCGTGGAGCAAGTCAGCCAAGACACCGGATAACTGGAAGTACTTCGTCCAGTACGGATACAACGCGAGCTATATGAATCGATCGCCAGACTGCTCCAGCGGCTCGTTTCAGGCGAACGGGAACGCCTTCGGCACTCCAATCTCGTCAACCTCTGCCCAGGATCCAGCCGGCACCATCGAATTTGCGGAGACCGGACAGGATGCTCCGGACGACAATGTGGGAGCACTGATCGTCTACGGCCCCGGAATGCAGACGGCCAACGACGTTTGCAGCTACGGCGACTGGGGAGCAACGAACAGCCTTTACTTTGGTCTGAAGACTAACCCTGCTTCGTCCAAACAAGGCATTTTCCGTCCACGAGAGAATGGCGGTGTGATCGGATTTTTAGATGGGCATGCAAAGCTCATCATGGTTGGCGCACTGACTGGCGGCACCAATTGGACGAGCACCAGCAAATTCGGAGAGACGATCATCACGGACCGGTCGAAATACCTTTGGGACCTTCAATAGCGCTTCAGGTCTGTAGGGGACTTCAGCAATGCGTCCGGCAGGCGCAGGGTGAAGTCTCCGAGGAGGCTCCAGAAGTAGCTTCGCTTGCGGCCGATGCCGTCTTTCGCCAACTCTCCATCTTGAGACTCCACCTGGAAATAGCGCTTCCAGGCGTCGCCGAAGGTGCCGCCTTTGCCAAGTACCTTCCAGAACTCTCGTGGCTCGTCGTAGAACACCTTGCCTCTTCCGACCAGAGCCAGTCCGTTGCCGTACATCATCGTGCATTCGGCAAGCTGCCAGCGGGCGTATCCGGGGCTGTTGAACGGCTCATTTTCGGCACCAAGGGGCCGAGTCGCCTCGCATCCGGTGTGGAAGTAGAGGACGCCGTTCCCAGGAAGTGCCTTGTTTTCGTAGAGAGTGCGCAAGAAACCAAATCCCATCGTGCCGCCGATGCCCCTTAGCGAAGGCACCAGCTTGTTCCCTTCTCGGGTCCAATACCAGGGGCGTCCACCCGTCTCAGCCGTAAGGCTGGCGAGGTCCTTCGGGCCTTCGAAGGCCGACAGGATCCCATTGCTGTGAGCTCGAATTTCGCGGACAAGCGCTGGCTCTTTCATCCACTTCGCAAGGTCGGTGATCGTGATATCGGTGTCTAGGAACTGCTTTGGGCTCAAGTCTTTCCAGCCGGGTACGTCTGCGCGCAGCTCCTCAAGGTCAGAACCCAAGCCGGTTGAGACCGCGGATGCTCCCAACACATTGGATGAGCCTCCAGATCGGAAGGCGTGGTTGCGGGCGAAGTACTGCACGAGCAGGGTTCGCTCCAGCGCCGGCGACGGAACCCAGGCGTTCATGATGCTGGGGACCGACTCGGCGTTGGCGAACTCAACCGTCTGAGGCATCCCATTTGCGTCCAGCAGACCCTCACCCTTGATTCCGTGAATTTTGGGATCAGGGACGACACCAGCGTGGAAGGCATTGATCCTGCTCACCGAAATCTTTGGGAGCCCCAGCGGATTCGGCAGCTTCTTTTCGGGGGATGAGCACTCCTCGTTCGGCTCCGGGTCGAACGTAAAGCGCATCCGGTGGCCGCCCTGTGGCTCTTGGGTCCATGGACCATCCTGCACGAAGAAGAAATCCTCGTACCGCTCGGACGTCATCTCCCAGTTCTCGGTGATGTCAGAGCCCTTTGGGAAGACCGCGTTGAGGTCAGTCACGTTCATCGGCTGACGGACGTAGATCCGGTCCCAGCGGCCGTCAAGATCGGCGAGGACGATGTCGGCGGGCGAAACCACCGGCTCAGCCACCGCGCGAACCCATGGTTGGCTGAAGCTGACCGCGGCCGCTGTGCCGGCAAACAGTGTGACCGGGTCGTCTCGATGCCAGGCGTATTGGCGAACCATGAACGCCTGCGGGAAGTTGCCGACGAAAATGACGCCCTGGAACTCCTTCACCTTGAGATAAAGGCGGCGAAGAAAGTCTCGATAGGCGATTAGCGTGAGGCCATCTTGGTGTTCCGCCCCATCGTAAAATGAAGTTTCCAGAACAAACGCGTTCGAGCCCCCGTTGGCGATGTCTTTGACAAAGGTCTTTAGTGCGGGACGCAAATCTGGCTGCCCGGCAATTTGGGCCAGGAGGCGACTTTCCACAAGCACGATAACGGTGCCGCCATTCTTGCCCTTCGCCTCAAACCCGCCCTTCAGTCGGCCAAGGTTGCGGATTTCAGCCGTGCCGTCCTGATCCCGATCAAAGCCTCGAAAAGCAGCAGCCGCCTGGTCGACTTCACGGACGACGTCCGGGAAGGAGGACGCCTGCTTCTCGGGTGCGGTCTGGGCGTCAGTAAGTGCGGCAAAGGAACTCAGGCCGACGATGATGGCAAGCAGAAGAGGGCGCATTGGCGGTTGGAGGTTACCTGCCGACGGCGCAACCACTTCCTCGGCACGATTGAGGCATGCCCAGCTTATGAATTCTTAGGGCACGGGCGTCACATGAGCGGCGCATTGAACTTGCCGAGTTTCAGAGAGCCGGTCAGACCAGCCAGCACGTGGCAATCAAAAAGCTGGACCGCCACGGCAGTGCCTCGAACTGGACTCCGACCGCTTCCAACCTGGTCAGTCTGAATTGCGAGTTTCTCGGGCCCTGATTTCCGCCTTGAGTTCATCCGCCGTGATCCCAGCTTCGTCAAAGAGCTGAAAGGCAAATGTCTGCGGTTCCTCGTGAATTTTTCGGAGCATTACGAGATCTGTGAATTTGCGATTTGCATCCACGACGCGCGTGACAGCTTCTTTCCGCTCCTCGGGTGAAAGACTCTCGATATCTACGCCTTCTGGCAATGGCTTAAATTCATAGCGCACATTTGATGGGAAGCTCATCCCCAAGGCTCGATCGTCCGGCGGCCATCGAGGTCCTTCCTCCGCTCTTGGAAGTAAATCATTAAGCCGAGCAGCCCACTTTGTCCGGTCGATATTGTGCCGGTCAAGAAATGCGGCAGTGTCGGTTCCGTCCCTAACGAGCGCGACGAGCATATGGTCCAACGTGCATTCCTTGGCACGCCGAATCCGGGCCTCGTTCCGGGCGGCGAGTAAACAAACGCCTGCTCGCCTGCTGTAGTCATCGTCAGCATCCGGCCCTTGTCTGGAAAGGTGCTGGGCGATATCTAACGGCTTCTCATAGAGATCAGGGTTCTCTTCGTACTTCCTGTCCCTCGCGGCTAGAATCGCCTCCTTGTTTCGCTCACTCGACGCCTCGCGGATCTTTGGCCACATGCGATCGAGGGCCTCTCGCATATGAACCTTGTTGGCCTCCATGAGGTTTGGGCCGTCATCAGGATCAGCCTGCACACGAAGCCACTGAAGCGCCTCATCGACCTTTGTTGGATCCGCCACTCCAAGAAGAGCATCCCGCGCAATCGACTCGGTTGCGAAAATGGAGGACACCAAGGCACACACGCCGTACGTTTCATCACCCATCTCAGTGGCCACGCCTCTCGCTGAGGCCAAAGCCATCTTGAGAGGAAGCGTGAAGGGCTCCGGCTCGCCTTTCGCCCGGCGATTGTCCTCCAACTCCTTCATGATCTCGTACACCTTTCGCTGATCTTCGGTCGGGTTTTCTGACAGCGTCAGCGGTTTGGGCTGGGCCTCGGGTTCATCAGGAAGGTCAATAGCACGGAGCAAAGTATCTGCGTCTATTCCAGCCCGAACCAGAAAGTCAGACGCGACGCCGGGATACTGCTTCAAAAATGTCTTGATGACGAAGGGTGAGGAAAGCGAATGCCGACCAATCTCATCCGGCCCCAGGTGCGCGTGCTCCACCCTTTGCGCCATTCCGGCGGTCAAATAAAGTGCCATAGCCGCCCGGCTCTGCTTCGCTAGCCTTTCGGGTTGCTGGTTCATATCGCATTCACCAATATCTAGGATTTTACGATCGAGTCGAGCATTTCGCAAAGTGCAGCTAGATAGTTGGCAACATCAAGCTCGTTGGGCCAGAACTGGAATACCAAAACACGAAATAGCCAACGTTCAACTTATCTCGTAACGTGGCTAATGAAGGTGAGTTTCCAACTGGACCGGCCTGGCTTGTTGCGATATGTAAATACCATCTTCCGACAAATAGGCGTGGGAGTTCCGCAAACTTGCTCTATTTCGCGTGGCTGAACTCAAGTTCGCCCCTCAACCGAGGATTACCCCCTGGATAGTGTCACGCTGTACTATGCCATTCATCAACGGTGACTTCGTCCTTCGCTTGATTGACGGGAAAAGATTCGCTGTCGCAAGGGAGCGCACCGCGAGGCAGGACCCAACTTTGATCAGCAAAACCATCTCGGTCGGGTTCACCTACCTCTTCGTCGCGGACGATGGGGAGACCGTTTCCACCAATGACGGCGAGCTCACTTCCCTGAAACTCTTCCGCAGGCTCGTCTCGTAGCGCCCTGACTCAGGTGATCAATTGCTCCTCTGATGCTCGGTCCTCCCGCCCATCTGCCAGTGGTGCCCCACGAATGGCGTTCAGCCGTTCGGACCAGTAGACGGAAAGACGTCACCTGAAAACAAAAATCTCCTCAGATTCAAGGAACCTGAGGAGATGCTTGGTGGGCCCAGCTAGATTCGAACTAGCGACCTCACCCTTATCAGGGGTGCGCTCTAACCAACTGAGCTATGAGCCCGAAGCAGGGAAAAAGGATACCTCCAGCTTCGGCTTCGGCGCAAGCTGCCTGTTAGAGTGACATCGCAAGTCGCTGGAGTTGACCGTTGGCGTCGTCGGCGACGAGGCCGCCGTGGTAGCAGACGATGGTTGTCACGTTGACGCGGGTCAGCTTCCTGACAGACTGCTTTGCGGCTTCCATATCTGGCGTGGCAGACTCCACGGGACCTTTCAGAACTCCGTTCTCGCTGACCAGGGCGTCGCCCGTGATCAAGGTCTTGACCATAGGCAGATAAAGGCACAGGTGACCGGGAGTGTGTCCAGGAGTGGCGATCACTACTGCGCCGCCTGAAGAATCGAGGATTGTTCGATCCACGACAGGCTCGTCGACCGCAGTCGGTACACAGCTTTCAAGCAGCTTCGCGAGCTCCGGGCGATTTCGCAGAACCTCATCGGAAGGGTACTTGGTGCTTATCAGAGTCCCGTCGATGTATGGGACCTCCTCTTTCAGCGCAATCACTTTGGCTCCAGTTCGCTTAACCAGTTCGTTCAGAGAGCCGACGTGGTCGAGGTCGTGGTGGGTGAGCACGATCTGCCGGATGTTGTCGATTGAAAATCCGTCCTTCGCCATCGCAGCCTCGATAAGCTCCACCTGATTGGGCAGTCCGGTGTCCACCAGGGTCAAGCCGCCGAGCGGGTCGCTGATCAGCGTCAGATTGAGGATGCGCTCGACATTGTTGAACACCATCGGGAGTTCGAGGATGGTGACTTGGGAGTTGACCTTCATTTCGTAGTTGAAAGTATGAGGTTTCCACGCCGGCGAGCAAAGGAAATCCGAAAGGGTTTTTGGCGCTTCGCGGGGGCCGCGTGGCGGCCCAGATCCACGGGTAGGCGCTTTGCGCCCACCGCGTGGCTAGGTTGCTCAACCCCGCTGGGGTAGAGGAAGAGGCGCAGCCTTGGCTTTCACCACAATTAGCCACCCCTTTCCTGGTTCGACGGGGATTTCGGATTCTGGTGTGAACTCTTCGGCAGGTTGAAATCCTTTGATTTCGGGTGCAGAGAGGGTGACCTTGGCTGGGTCCAGCCCGAGTGCTTTCCAGTTGATCTGGAGATTCACCTTGGTCGGTTGCCTGTTCCAACTGGCGATGGAGATCAGGGTTTTGCTGGGTTTGACGTAGGCGGTGGCGAGGACGTCTTTATCACTCGTCTTCACTGGGCAGCTTGGCGACCAGTAGCCGATCATCTTTGCCTGGGCGATGCCGAAGTCATCCCACAGTTTCCAGATGTGCTTTGGGTCGGCGCCGCTGTAGTAGCGGGCAGTCATTCCGTAAATCATCCCTCGCCAAGGGTTACCGTTGCCTTGGAGCATCTCACCGTACATGCCATACGGAATGCCCGAAATCTCCGTGAGCCAGTAATCGGGGGATTCGTTGTAGTCGTACCCCTCGCCGAACCAAAGGCTGTTCATGTACGGGAAATGCTCCATGAACTGGTTGGCGCAACTGTTCATGCCGTACTGAGGCTCAAAGCTGTTTCCGCAGTGGAAGTCAATCAGGCAACCGGGTCGGGTGCGGTCCATGACCTTGCGAACGCGTTTCATGATCTCGCGGTCGTAGCCAATTCCGTCCAGATACAGCCCGTCGATCCCAACGTTCTTGATCAGCCACGACAAGCCCTCAAGGTAGTAGTTGTGCCAGCGAGAGAGGCCCGCAGTGATGATTGCGGCATCTACCGAACCATCCTCCAAAGGCGTGTGCCACGCTGGCTTATAGTGGGAGACGAGGTGTTCCTGAAGCCACGAATCACCACCGCCTTGGCCATCGACGAAGATCTCTGCGCCTAAAGCGCGTAGCGCCCAGATTTCGGCAACCCGGTTTGAGAGTTCTCGAACCGTGTAGTAGATCTTGACCTTAAGACCCAAGGCATGAGCCTGCTTGATGTAGGCGGCCATCTTGTCCGCGTGCAGGAACGGATAGTTAATGTTGGGGTTCAGGCTGTTGCCCTGATGGACGTTGATGATGGTGGCGCCATTCGCCTTTGCCTTTTCCGGTGAGATGAATTCGTGATCGTATCGCTGTGACCAGTGGGCAGGATCAAGTGGCTTTACCGGAGTGACGAGAAGTCCAAAGTTGAAGTGGAGCGTTTGTCCCTGGGCCAGTTCTCGGAATCCACTGGAGGCTTTGACGAGAACAGAGTCACTCCCTGCACCCCAGATGGCGACTCCGCCCTTCCCCCCGTTTGACCATGCATCCGGAATTGAAGTCAGGTGGAAGAGGTCCCAAGACTCCTCCGGGCCCTTCAGCTTGCACTGTATCCCCGCTTCCGGCGATCCGAGCCAAACCATGTTGTTGGCGTAGCCCTGTTTCCAGTCCCAATACCATTTGGGTGGAAGTGCGCCACCCTTGAACCCCATCCCCATCAGAAACTGGGCAACATCGCGTCGCACCGGCAGTTCAAGGCTGATATCGTTTGCCTCCACCTTTGCGGAAGCGGAGAGGCTTACCTTGTAGTTGACATATCCATCGGCTTCGAGCTTGGAGGTGCACACCATCGTCAGCGCTCCCGACTTGGATATCGTTTCCTGAGTGATAGCACCAGGCGACCGGTGGAGGATTCTCGTCGGTCGTGAACTCCAAGGAGCGGCTTTGCCCTGCAGATTGACCACCAACCGAATCGGACCCGAAAGCACTTTATGCGTCCCGCTCCCAATATCTGCGGGAAGACCCGTCGAGGCAAATTTGAAGCTCCTTCCCAAACAGGCAATGCCTCCTGGTATGAAATTCAGCGGTGTGTACGGTGCCACCACTTCGTCATCCAACCCGATGGTGGAATCCAGCCAGCGAAGGCGCGACATCCTGAACGGGTCAGAGTCTCCAGCATCCGCCACTAAGTTTGGCTTCACGGTGATGCTAAGCCGAACCTGGCGCGCACCTGCCTTTCCCGCATCCAGGACGATGATGCCACTGTACTTCCCTGGCCTGAGGTTCTTCGGAACTTGGACTCCCATCCATATCGGGGCGACTTCTCCACTCGCCACCGAGATCACCTTGGTGAACTTCCTGCCGATCCAGTCGGTTCCTCCCTGGTTGATGCACTTGATGGAGGAGGCAGGAATATATTTACGATGAGGCCCAGTAAGCGGTCCAGTGGAAACAGTTAGGCGATCAAGACGGCGACGATGTGCCCACACCCCAAGCTGGAAGCTTAGGTACTCGCCGCGGTCTGCCTCTGCGACAAAGTCTTCTGAGGGTCCCTTCGCCATCCACCGTTCGGGCAGGTCGCTGGTCATTCGGATCGGGTGGGCCCTATCTTCGGGAAAAACCATGAAGGGTGAGTCCGGATGGGCCAGTCTCAGATGATTGGTTTCATCCTCACCCGCGATGACCTCCATCGGATCGGACCGGTTCCAATCGGTTCGAGACTGAATCTGAATGGCCCCAGCTTCTGGAAGGTCTCGCCAATGTCCATCCCCCAAATTCAGAGCTTGCAGCCAGGCTGGATCGACTTCCGACTTGGATGCCGGATAAGTGACGACGGGAAAGTAGGGGGAGCCGGACGTTTGGAACGGCAGATAGTAGAGGTCGTACTCTCCGGGCCCCGACGTGGCTTGAAAGACGATATCCCCGGCCTCGCGAACCACTCGAATGGGCACAACGTTTCGCACCGGCTTTCCTGTGGCCGCATCCACAAGGATCAAGCCTTTCTTTTCAGGAGAAATGTCTCGCCGTCGCCACAAGATACGAACTCGGACGGCATCGGACTTCGCTCCCACGATGATTCGTGCCCGTACATTGCCTAACTCGGGCTTCCAAACCGCGACGCCGCGCGGTATTTCTTGAGCTTGGGCGGAGGATGGCGTCAACTGGCAGAACACCAAAACGGGCAACCAACTCTTGCGGGCGCACCAGTGACCCAGACGACTATTCATCAGCAATTCTCCTCTGAAATGCAGACGGGCGACTTCTGAAAATATCAGATCCATTGGATTCAGCGCTCGACGGAACTAGGATACACGCCGCGCCTTGACTTACTCCGAGCTTTCGCAATCGGTGGCGACGGCACCAATCACCCGGAAGCATCCGCTCAGAAATACCTTTGTGTTTGAACAACTTCCTAAATGCTGGATTGGTATCAAAACTTGCCTGAATCAAGGCGAGAATTGAACTTTATGTATTTCTTTCGAGTCTTTAGCGCCCAACATAATAGCGATGGAGGGTGGACGGAAGTCGAGCAAGAAATCAGTCAGGTCGTGGCTCTACGGGTTCATGCTCCTTCTATGCGCAGTATCTGCCGCGACTGGGTCCTATTTCGCCTTTCTCTTCAGCCGATATTCCGACTTCGACTCGACGGCAGAACATGTTGATGCCGATGCAAAAGCCTATCGAGCCGCAGGTTGGGCGTGGGAATCTAAAGACATTATTGAGGGACCGCAGAGAGAGGAAGATGATGGCGACCCTCTCTTCAACAAAGCGGTTAAGCAACTGGGACTCCTAAAGACCCCCGCCAAGCCAGAACCGATCATGGAACTTATCAATCAAGGTAGGTTCAAAGAGGCTGACATTCAGCTCCAACCCTTGGCACCGATCTTAGACGAGGTCAAGCGCGCGGTGTCGAAGCAGTCCTTAGACTTGGGCATCGACCCTGACCGGTTCGGAGAAGGAGGCAGCCAGATCCTAAGCAGCCTTCGACAGTTTGTGAGGCTACTTTGCCTGCGCGCCAGGTGCAGAGCCTCAGACGGGCGCGAAGAAAGTGCGATCGATGACCTTGGCGTCGCCTGGAAGCTTGGCGTCCGGACGAGCCGGATGCCGAGCACCACCGCAATCATGGTCGGGTTCTCGGTAGAAGCCCTCGTTCTGGGTGAGGTCGAAGCCTATGCTGGCAAATGGATCAACCGCCCCGATTTGCGCGGACGCCTAAACGCACTCTTAGGGTCAGACAAGGATCTGCCTGATATCCAGCGGCTATATCGCGTTCGTGCCTACGAGGGACTGGTGTGCTACCGGAATTTCGAGCATCCCATCGACGCTCTGGCATCTTCTGGCGAGATCCCAGGAGCGAACTCTGGACCCGGCATCACCAGCACCCATCCCGATCAGGCGGTTCGCACGGGGCTCCCGAAAGAATCAAAATCGAGAGCCTATGCGGCGCGGCATTTTCAGCTTTGGTGCGAGGTCGCTCCTGCCATCCGGGATGAAGCGGCTGATCCTATTGCCTTGGCAAAATCGCTGCGCAAGATTGCTGACGGATGGGGCAGACGCCAAACCGGCAGTGCTATTGCTGCTGGCATTGAGAGCTCGGCCCTCCCTGAGTTCGCCACCGCCATCGGCAGGATTCGCGCCCAGGCTATAGTGACCAAGGCACTTATGGCGGCCATGGACGTCAAGCAAAAGATGGGAAATTGGCCGAATTCGGCTAGCCAGATCCCTGGCACCTGGGATGATCCATTTAGCCACCAACCGCTTCATGTCAAAAGTTCGAAGAGCGAAGTTCGAATTTACAGTCTTGGCCCCGACATGAAGGACGATGGAGGAACTCGCCGTGCCGAACTCGGAAAGGGTGCGGCAACAAGCGCGTATGATATTGTTGCGTCCTATCCGCCTTACATTTCCAACCACATTTAACGCCTCAGTGAGAGGAATGGTGCTATTCCGCTCGTCGCAAACTGGGAACCGGATACGTAGAGGGAAACATCCCCATGAAGAAACTTATTCAAAATGCTGGCCTTGCTATGCTGGGAGCAGCTCTGCTCGGTGGCTGCGGCGGGGGCGGAGGCAGTAGCCCGACGGGAAACTCCACCGCTCCAACTTCGACGACAAAAGCGAATACAGCCACACACTTGGGGACTTTCGGGCTGATGCAGGCAGGAGTTACCCTTTCGCCGTTTGGCAAAGGGTTGCCGGTTCCAGCCCGGCCAACCCAAGTTGGCCCAGTTTACGAACCTGCCATCCAGTTGTGGATGTCAGCGACCGCCAGTGGGACGACCTTGACGCAGAGCTTCTTTGTTGACAAAGCGGAGACTCAGCCTGCTGGAACTGCGGTCTACGTCTTGGACACTTCCACAAAGACGCTTACTGGCACCTTTGATTTAACCGCCGGCCCAGAATCCGGATTAACCGGGACGTTCAGCCAGACTCTGGCCAAAAACGGCACAACCGGAACCTACGCCTTTACGCTTCCTAGCGGGGACAGTGTGAGCTGCAGCTTCACGGTAACTATCAGCGCGTTAGGCATTCCGACCGGGACCGGAACCGAGACCGTCACTGAAGCCAACGGGTACAGCGAAACCGCAACAGTGACGTACCATTCAAACGGCAGCACAACGATCCATGCGTCTGACAATCATGGATACACAAGCACGGTCAACCTCGCCGCCTCAGGTGCCGGCAGTGGTACCCTTTCAGGTCCGGACCCCGGCTTACCTGCCGTGATCGTTTGGGACAGCTCAGGCAACGGAACAGTGACGTTCGCAAACCTGCTCACCCTTAGCTTTACGAACTGGCAGCTTCCCAACCCCTAAACCATGAGCAACGACGGAAACATCATCAAGGTCAAGGACCTTAGAAAGACTTACGCGGGTGGAACCGAAGCGGTCCGTGGCGTCACCTTCGATGTGAAGGAAGGGGAGTTTTTTGGCTTCCTCGGCCCAAACGGCGCCGGCAAGACTACCACCATGAATATGTTGGTCAACCTTGTCAAAAGGACCTCTGGCACCATCACGATAGACGGCTTTGACTTAGATCGCCAGGCAAATGAGATCTATGCGCGCATCGGGTTTGCCATGCAGGAAATCGGGCTTGATGAGACGGCGACGGCAAGGGAGATGCTTGAACTGCACGGTCACCTTTACCACCTGCCCAAAGCCCGCGTTAAGGAGCAGATCGCAAAACTTCTCAAACTCGTGGAGTTGGAGAAGGTCGCCGACAACTATGCATCCACCTACTCGGGCGGAATGCGACGCCGGCTCGATCTTGCGCTCTCGCTGATTCATGAGCCGCGGGTTCTGTTCCTCGACGAACCCACTCAAGGCCTTGACCCCCACGCTCGTCAGCTTATCTGGAACCACCTACGGGACCTGAACAAGAAAGGGATGACCGTCTTCTTAACCACCCACTTCATGGATGAAGCAGAAGCGCTTTGCGACCGAATCGCGATTATGGATAAGGGTCAGATCGTGACCGAAGGGACCGTTCCTCAGCTTCTCGCCAAGCACGAGGCAAAGACTCTTGAAGAGGTCTTCCTGAAGACGACGGGAAGCAGTCTTGCCGACGAAGAGGTCAACCTGAAGGCATCCGACCCGTACGTGAGAGGGCGGAGATAACGATGTCGACCTTCTTCTCCGATTGGTACTACCTTGCCATCCGAAACATCCGTCAGATTTGGCGGCCACTTCTGGCGCTGATCCCTTCCCTGTTCATTCCGATCTTCTTCTTTGCGGTCAACTCGCAGGCTCTTTCCGCGATGGATAAAGCTCCCGGATTCCCGAAGGGTGTCTCCTATCGGGATTTTGTTGCGCCAGTGGCTATCTTCACCGCGATATTCTTCTCCGCGGGCAACGCCGGGATTGAATTGGCGCAGGATATCGCAAGCGGGTACCTGAAGAAGCTCCAGATAATGCCTATCAATCGGCTGGCCATTGTCATGGGCAAGCTCACAGAAGTGGCCGTGCAGGCGGTGTTCCAGGGTGGAATCGTGCTGGTCCTTCTGCTTGCTATCGGCGTCCGCGTGCAGACTGGGATCTTGGGCACCCTCGCCATGTTTGGCATGCTGGTGCTGTTTGCGATGGCATGGAGCTGCATCGGCATGATCGCGGCGCTTCGAACCCAAAATGCTCGGCTCGTGCAGTCGATGTTCATCCTCGTGTTCCCGTTCCTGTACCTCACCACCTCACAGGCACCCAAGAATTTGCTCCCAGCTGGGTTTCGTACCATTGCCACTTACAACCCGGTGACCTACATCGTCGATGGAACCCGCGCCTTGGTGCTGTTTGGGTGGGGAGACCCTGCCATTTGGCAGGGGTTTGCCGTCGTCCTGGTGCTGTTCACCGTCCTGGTCTCGCTGGTGGTGGGCTCGTTTAAGAGTTCGCTGAAGTAGCCCGAGCGAAGTTGCGGAACATCGTTTCCCGCAGCGCCTGCAGCGTGAACGGTTTGGTCAAATAGTCATCCATGCCTGCCTCTAGGCAGGCTTCCCGCTCCTGAGTCAAGGCCCCAGCAGTGAGGGCAACGATGGGCAAATGGGTTCCACTCAGCTTTTCGCGATCACGCAAGGCCACCGTTGCTTCGATGCCGTCCATGACCGGCATCCTCATATCCATCAGGACCATGTCGAAGCTCTGTTTTTCAACGGCATCCAACGCTTCCTGACCATTTTCAACACAGGTGACCGCGCATCCGAGCTGAGTCAGCATCCCCTCCGAGACCATCGTGTTTACAGGGTTATCCTCAACGAGGAGGATCTGCCTTCCTTCGAACCGGACTTCGTCAGCTTTCCCGATCGGCTCTGGTTCAATTTGAGATCCGACCGCCTCTTTGAGAGGGAGTGTGAAGAAGAAGGTGCTGCCGCCCTTTTCGACGCTGGACACTCCCATTTGGCCCCCCATCAGCTCAATAAGGCGTCTCGAAATAGTGAGACCTAGACCTGTCCCGCCAAAGTCCATCTCGGTTCCTCCCTGCTGAAACGGCTCGAATATGGTTTCAAGCAGGTGAGCTGGAATGCCGATCCCGGTATCTCGAACCTCAAATCGAAGAAAGCAATCCTGCAGGGAGACGCTGACTTCGATGCTGCCGGACTCAGTGAACTTGATTGAGTTGCCGATGAGGTTTGCAAGCACCTGGCGCAAAGATGATCCATCCGTCTCGATGACCTCGGGCACTTCGTGCCCCATTCTAAAGGCAAGCGGCACGCCGTGCGAGGCGGCCTGACCGGCGAAGAGATCTACTACTTCGCTGACAAGTGATCGAAGGAGCACGGGTCCTACCGTGAGCTGCAGCTTGCGAGCCTCGATCTTGGAGAGGTCGAGGACGTCTCCAATAACTTTGAGCAGGATGTTCCCACTCGAGACGATTCCATCGACATACTTCCGGGCGACGGGATCTAGGTCAAGCGCCCTTAACAGCTGGGCCAGACCGAGGACTCCGTTGATGGGGGTGCGGACCTCGTGGCTCATGTTGGCCAGAAATTCGGACTTCGCCCGGTCCGCCTCATTGGCTCGATCGGCGGCTTCCCGGAGGGCATCTTCAATGCGATGAGTGGTGGTGACGTCTCGAAAGGTCAGCACCGCACCTGCACCTGCTGGCGCTACGCGGCGCGCGTACCAGACCGCTTCTCCTTTGAGTCCGAACACACGGATCTCATCCTCAAACGACTCCCGATCGATCGCCGCACGCATCAGGGGGATCTGGAGACCGACAAACTCAGGAACCTCTGCCAAGTCTGGCAAGAGACGGACGCTGCGATCATCGATGCCCAGGAGACGGTCTGCCGCCGAATTCCTAAACTCGTTCAGCAGATCAAATCTTGTGGAATCTGACCCATGGCGGGGGTCGAAAACGAAGAACGGGTCGGCACTGCCCTCCAGCGCCTCTTCCAATCGGGAGGCGATACGCTCCTCTCGGGCGACGATCAGCCGATCGGCAATAAAGTCGTTCCAGTTGATAACCCGGTGGGCGCCCTCAAACGCCTCGGACTGCGCAATCTCTTCGGCGATGACACGGCACTTCCACTGAGATTCCGGGTCACCAGCCTTTTTGAACAGGCCCGCCAGTGCCATTTGCATCTCCAGCATCATAGGGCCGGCACCAATCTCCTTAGCTTCCCAAATTGCCTGACAGATTTGTGCGATCGCCCGATCCAGAGCTTCTTGGGCTGGAGGGGTGAAGTCCATCTTGGCGAGTTCGCCGATGCCGCTCACACTTCGGATGCGCGCAGGAATGTCCCCTACGTAGGTAGACCATTCGACCGAAAGCGCAAAGAGATCAGGAACGCAATGGCGATAGCCCTGGTCTCGAAAAGCAAATGCGGCACATCCAAGAAGCTGCCCCAAATACGACCAGTTGAGGTGCTCAAGCGAGATCCTGAGCCCTTCATCCACCTGCTCGACCGCCCGGAAATATTGCCCACGGCCGGATAGGACGGAGGACATCCCCACCGAGCATCGAATTTGCCCTGGGATGTCGTTGAGTTCGCGATAGATATTCCCGGCAAGGGTGTACCGTTCTCCAGCTTCTTCAAACTCAAAGAATGTGCTGCCCACTGCGCGCAGAAGAAGGGTTGCAAGAGTTTCGTTGTAAACGGCGGAGATCCGCTGATCCGAATTCTCAATTGTCAGCGGCCGCACTTTGGTGAGCGTGTCGCGCGCTGTCGTAAAGTTTCCTTTCATCACGTGAACGCTGGTGGCCACGGCGTGGGCACAGACCAGGTCTAACGGTGAATTGGCGCGTTCGGAGACTTCAATTGCCAGCGCCGCATAATTCAGCGAACTTGAAAACCGCCCGCGATCCCGATGAAGCTCGGCCATGCGCCAGAGCCACTCAGCGGAGTCCTCATCGGTAGTAGCGAGCAGAGCCCGCTCGGAACGTCCTGCCTCAAAGCTCCACGGCGATTCAGATTCCGAAAGTGCGTGGAGAACTGGGACGCAGAACTGAAGGAATCCGTCGTGTGGAGAGGGGATTGGACTATCCATCTGCAAGTAAGACGCGGAATTCCTGCCTGCTATAAGTATGGGCCAAAAGCGAAAAAACCTCACAGTAATAGCAACAGGTTCGCCGAAATGCACCCTGCTGAAAAGGATGCAGATTCACAAGGGGGCATAATGGTCTTTGTCGCTGCCTGTGCTGGCGGGGACTGCATTGCGAGGAAGCGATGACCAGGGTTTACAAAGTTCGCATACTAGCCGCGTTACTGGCCGCTTCACTGAGCGGTGCGGCGATGGCTCAGTTGCCTACCTCCTTCTTGCGGGGCGGAGACGTTTCCGAGATTCCGGAAGTTGAGGCAAAAGGGGGACATTACTCCTTCCATGGCAAGCAGATGGATCCGTTTGCGATCATGCATCAGGCTGGCTGGAACTTCGTCCGCTTCCGAATCTGGAACGAGCCCAAAGGGGGCTGGTGCGATAAAGAGCACACTCTTGCGATGGCCAAGCGGGCGGCGGCGGAAGGGCTCAAGATCAGCTTGGACTTCCACTACTCCGACTGGTGGGCAGACCCCGGCAAGCAATTTAAGCCAAAGGCTTGGAAGTACCTCCCGTTCGACAAGCTGAAGCAGGCGGTTTACGACTACACCAAGGACGTCGTCTCGGCGATGGTGGCACAGGGGACACCACCCTACATGGTTCAGGTCGGCAACGAGATCACCGGCGGCACCCTTTGGCCAGACGGCAAAGTAACGGGAAACGATCCTGCCGTATGGAAGCCACTGGTCACCCTTCTCTCCGCAGGGTTCGATGCAGTTCATGACGCCGCTGGTTCCAATTCGATCATCACGATGATCCATCTGGATCGGGGCGGAGACAACAAGGGCGCGACATGGTGGTTCGACAACGCGATCAAGAACGGGCTCAAGTTCGACACCATCGGCCTCTCCTACTATCCGGTCTGGCACGGGAACATCGCTGCGATGCAGGCCAACGTGAATGACCTGGCGACCCGATACGGAAAAGATGTTTACATCGTTGAGACCGGCTACCCCTGGGTGATCGACACCCGAAGTCGATCCTCGGAACATGTGGAGGGAGACGACAAGGGACTGCTGGCTGACTTCCCCGCCACGCCGGATGGCCAGGCCAGGTTTTTGGCTAAGGTGCTGGATGTCATTCAGGCGATTCCGGGCGACCGTGGCAAAGGGCTCCTCTACTGGGCACCCACGTGGATTTCTCCCGGAAAGTCCGCCTCGCCGTACGACAATTTGGCTTTATTCAACTACGATGGAGACGCTCTTCCTTCCCTAGAGGTCCTCGGTGGGCTCGGATCGGGAAAGGGAACGGCAGTGAACAAATGATCATCCACGCGGGAGACGGAAACTGACAACCAAAGAGATTATCGGGATCGCCCTCGCCGCAGGCGTGATGATCGGGGCGTCTGTAATGGGAGACAAAGCGGTGTCTCGTCAAGGCGGCGCCGGTCGTACGACCGTGATCTACTGGGAAAAGTGGACGGGTGACGAAGCGACTGAGATGCGGAAAGTCGTGGATGCCTTCAACAAGTCCCAGGACAAAATCTATGTTCGCTACCTCAGCATCTCTGGCGTGGATACCAAGACCATGCTGGCCACGGCGGGCGGCAACCCTCCCGACATCGCCGGCATCTGGCTGGATCAGCTCTGCGAATTTTCAGACGCTAAGGCCTTAACCGACTTGAGCCCAATGGCCAAAGCGGCCGGACTCGGCCCGGACACCTACATTAAAGGCTATTGGGATCCGCTGAACTACCGAGGCGGACTCTGGGCGCTGCCTAGCACGCCTGCCTCCATCGCGCTCCACGTCCGCACGGACCTCGTTCCCAAGGAGTACGGTTCTCCCGAGACCTTCCCCAAGACGATCGAGGCGCTGGACGAAATGGCGATGAAGATCTCCAAGAAGAGGGAGAACGGCGACCTCGAAATGGCGGGCTTTCTGCCATCCAACCCGGGTTGGTGGAACTTCGCCTGGGGCATTTACTTTGGCGCTTCCCTTTTCGACGGCGACAAGCTGACCTTGGACTCGCCAGAGAATGTGCGGGCGTTTAAGTGGGTCGATAAATACGCGAAGACGTTTGGATCAAAAGAAGTTCAAAGCTTCCAGAGTGGCTTTGGTACGTTTGCTTCTCCTCAAGACCCATTCATGCAGGGCAAAGTCGCCACAGAGCTCAACGGGGTTTGGAAGGCGAGCTACATCCACGTCTACAAGCCGGACACCCAGTGGTTTGCGGTTCCGTTCCCGTATCCGGCCGATCGGAAGGACTTAGCCGGCCACTCCGAGCTTTCTCAGGACGTGCTCACGATTCCGCGAGGCGCGAAGCATCCGCAAGAGGCGTTTGAGTTCATCAAATTCGTCCAGCGTCAGGACGTGATGGAAGGGCTCTGCAAGGGACACGGAAAGAACTCGCCGTTGGAAAAGGTCAGTGAGGAGTTCTTTAAGACCCACCGCAACAAGTTCATCCGTCTGTTCGACTCTCTTGCAAGGTCACCGAAAGCGTTTTCACCGCCCCAGATCGGCATCCTTCCCCAGCTTCAAAATGAGATGAATGTGGCGTTCCAAGAAGTCAACACCCAGCAGAAGTCGCCCGATCAGGCGCTTCACGACGCTCAGAACCGAGTCAGCGACCTCTGGACGACCTACAAGGATCAGGTGCTGAACAAATGAGAGGAAGAGACGCCCGCGTTGGGATCCTATTTGCGATGCCGTGGATCATGGGCTTTCTGATCTTTATGGCGTATCCGCTCGTGGCCTCACTGGTGACCAGCTTTACAAACTTCTCGATTCTGCGCCCACCTTCATTCATTGGGATCGACAACTACAAAGAGCTGTTTCACGACCAGGTGTTCTACAAGAGTCTGGGAAACACGCTCCTTTATGTTCTCGGGGCGGTGCCGCTTACGACGGTCGCCGCCATCGCCCTGGCCCTGCTGCTCAACACTAAGGTGAAGGGAATGTCGTTCTACCGAACGATGTTCTTCCTTCCCACGCTGGTACCGATGGTGGCGCTGGGAACCCTATTCCTGTGGGTATTCAATGGAGACTACGGACTGCTGAAGGCAGGCTTTGCCAAGGTCCACATGTCGTCCCCCAACTGGCTGGGAGACCCAGCCTGGTCTAAATGGACGCTCATCCTGATCTCTATGTGGGGATGTGGGCAGGCGATGGTGATCTACCTTGCCGGATTGCAAGACGTGCCGGTTTCCCTGTATGAGGCCGCCGAACTGGATGGAGCCAAGGCATGGGCGAAAACTAAAAACGTCACCCTGCCAATGATCTCCCCTGTGATCCTGTTCAACGTCGTCATGGGAATTATCGGTGCGCTTCAGATCTTCGCGGTGCCTTACATCATGTTCCCCAACGGAGCCCCGGCACGGTCGGCCTACTTCTATGCGATGTATCTATATGACAATGCATTCCAATACCAGCGAATGGGCTATGCCAGCGCGATGGGTTGGGTGCTGTTCCTCATCACGCTGACCCTCACCCTGATTGCCCTCAAGCTCTCCAACAAGCACGTTCACTACGAAAGCAACTAAGACGATGAAGCCTGTCTCTCAATCTCATAAGCGCAATCGTCAGATGCAGACGATGATCACGCACATCGCCCTGGTCACGCTTTCCGTGCTGTTTGTGGTCCCCCTTGCCTGGATGATCTCCACCTCGCTGAAGCCGATCACCGAGACGCTGAGCAATCCGCCCCGCTGGATACCTTCGCATGTGCTTTGGAGCAACTACCCGGACGCGGTGAAGTACGGCAGCAAGGAGCTTGGCTACATTCCGTTCCTGGTTTATGCCCGGAACACCATCATCATCACGGTTCTGTCAGTAGGTGGCGCGGTGCTCTCCAACTCGATCGTGGCGTACTCATTTGCCAGGCTGAAGTGGCCTGGGCGAGACCTGTTCTTTGGGATCACGCTTGCCACGATGATGGTGCCTTTCCCCGTGGTGATGGTGCCGACCTTTGCGCTTTTTAAATACCTCGGCTGGATTGGCACGTTTAAGCCGCTCTGGGTGCCAGCGTTTTTTGCGAGCGCCTTCTCGATCTTCCTGCTTCGCCAGTTCTACCGAACGATTCCGATGGAGCTGAGCGAGGCGGCCAAGATTGACGGATGCAGCGAGCTGCGGATCTTCACTGACGTCATCGTTCCCCTATCCCGCCCGGCACTGATGGTGGTGGCGCTGTTCACGTTCATGGGCTCTTGGAACGACTTCCTCGGCCCGATGATCTACCTGGTGGACCAAAACACGTTCACGCTCTCCTTAGGACTCCAGGCGTATCAGAGCCAGCACGGAGGCACACCGTTCAATCTACTGATGGCGGCCTCCTGTCTCGTGATCTTGCCGGTGGTGATCGTGTTCTTCCTAGCCCAAAAAGTATTCATTCAGGGCATTGCAACCAGCGGTCTGAAGTAGGAGCTTAGCTCCTACTTCATTTGGAAGTTGACGGCGGTTGTGGCTCCATTGGCCACGGTGATGTCTTCACCGTGATTGGATTCTGCCTGGCTCATCAAGTACACATACTGCCTGCCGGGAGGTACGTGGAACCGATATTTGCCGTCCGCCCCGGTGAACATGGTTTGCACCCAGGCACTCGATTGCGGATGGGCGGGGCCATAGATTCCCACCTGAGCGTTGGCAACGGGCTTCCCGTCGGGTCCCGTAACTGTGCCTTCGACGACCCCACCTGAAATCAGGTCAAAGTCCATTCCCATGAGACATCTGCCAGCGAGAGCCTGCACGTGCTCATGGGCCTTGGCCGTGTAGGCGGTCTCTATCTTGCTGTCCAAGTCGAGAGCCACGTTGTAGACACTTTCATTGAGTCGGCCCAGGACGTACCTGCCGTTAGCATCGGTTATTGCGGTTGCCCAGTAGCCTCGAGTCGATCCGCCGCTATTGTTCTCTTGCGCACCCAAACGGATACCAGGTGCAGGCTTTCCGTTAAGGCGAACGATTCCTCGAATCTCGGCAGCTCGAGTCAGCTTGATCACGCCGATATTCGTGATCGGGTCCGTTCCAAGCTTCTTTCGGGTTTCCCACAGATCCGCGGCCGCGTACTTCGAGTCAACCACGTCAACTCGGGCGCTGCATCCCTGAGGAAGTGATGGCATTGTGAATCTTCCTTTAGCATCCGTCCTGGTGGCAAGCACGGTGGCGATAAGCGGAGGAGGCAATAGGAATTCGTGGTTTTCAGGTTCCTTCGAGTCGAGGGTAAGCATTTTCAGCACAACTGGGGCATTGGCGACTGGCTGTTTATCTGGGCCGATCGCTTGTCCCACCATCGTGGTCGTCCTGAGCATCGTCATCGTTTTCACCGGCTTATCGGTGGGGATGATCCGTTTGAATGTAATGCCATAGCCCGGCATCATCGCAACAAGGCTGATCCGAAAAGCACCTTGATATTTTTCGAGTTCGACCTTTACCCTGCCGTGGTTCACGGCAATCGGTTCCGCAGAGTCCACTCCCCTTTGATCACTAAAGACAACCCACGCCTTTCCAAGGAATGCAGAACCGTTCGGCGTCGAAATGGTGACTTCCGTCGTTCCGCGAAGTTCAGCGATGTTTTGAACGCTGGCCAGCCGTCCAACTGTCCCAGCTTTGGAAGCGGCAAAGACATTTGCCACCACGCCAGCGCATAGGCACGTGCCTAAGGCACCGAACACGACAACTTTTCGTGACAGACGAGCGCCTCTTCCCGGCTGATAGCTGAGAATCTGCTGGATTCGCAGGCCAAAGTTGCTTCGAATCGTTACCGCGCCAATGCCGATGGGCACGCGGCGGCGGTTTGCCTTAAGCTGGTCCCTTAAGTTCAATAGTGCAGAGGCGTAGGCCTTGGGCTCACTTCCCGACTCAAGTACACGCATATCGCAGAGCTCTTCCGAAGCGGTGCAAAATGGCTTCTTGAGCGCAAGGAGCAACACCTGTGGCCAGAGAAGAATGTGAATGACGCGATACGCCAAGCTCCATTGGAGGTCTTTGGCAGCGATGTGCGCCACCTCGTGACGTACCACCGAAAGAATTGTGGCCTCATCCTGGGAAGATGCCCATGAGTCCGGCAGAAACAGGGTTGGCCGCAATATTCCGGCTACGAAAACCGTCGAAACCTTGGTCCCGGCTCGGACGGCGGGCACCTGAACCTGGAACTCCTTGCTGACAGCTTGGACAGCCTCAAGGATTGGCTGATCCGTCACGGCTTGGGTTGTGGCGCGGAGGAGGAACAGCTTCGCATAGCCAATCCCTAGCCCTAACAGCATCAGCAGCACCCCGTATTGATAAACCGC
Source organism: uncultured Armatimonadota bacterium (assembly GCA_903927025.1). Taxonomy (GTDB): domain Bacteria; phylum Armatimonadota; class Fimbriimonadia; order Fimbriimonadales; family Fimbriimonadaceae; genus Fimbriimonas. The sequence continues at coordinate 75,247 of CAIYLG010000051.1, read as the reverse complement.
GGTCCCGATCGCAAGAGGGTCGATATCGTGGGATTCGTGGTGCGCATCCGGCGAGAAGTCATCTGCATTGGGATGCTCTTCCTTGGGGATGGAAGGCGGCTCAATCACCGTGGTCTGGAGGAACAGCGGAACGGTATCGAGGGGCACCACCGGACGCTGACGCTCTCGGAGCCAAGGGCTGGCCAACGCCATCGCGACAGTGGCGACCAGCGCGGTTTTGCAGACAAGCATTCGAATCGCAGGCGAGCGACGCAGGAATGCGCAGGCGACGAGGGCTACGCCGAGGAGGACCGATGTCTGGACGAATAGAACGAACAGTGCCTGGAGACTCATTTCGGCTCACTCCTTTCCTTCTTCTCAATCAGGGCTCGAATCTCGTCGAGCTCGGTCTGGGAAACTTCCTCGCTGTCCAGCAGGTGGGCAACCAGCCCAGAAACCGAACCTCGGAACACTCGGTCGAGCAGATCCTGAGCGGCAGAGCGGCCAACTTCATCTTCGCGGACGTTTGCGCGGAACACAAAGGTCCGGTCCCGCTTCTCGTGGACGACGGCACCTTTCGACTCCAGCTGGCGCAACAGGGTCTGCACCGTACTGTGGGCCATCGGCTCCGTCTCCGAGATCACTTCCCCAATCCGACGAGCGGTGGCGTCCCCCTCTTTCCAGAGGACGCGCATGATTTTCAGTTGTACGCTTCCAATTCTCATCTGTTTATTCCGATAGATTTACTCTTATAGATGATCTATCGTACAACAGAAGTTCGCGGATAACAAGGTGTTTTTTGTATGGAGATGGAAACACTAGCGCTTAGGTGAACGCAAGCGGTTCAAGAGCGACTGGAAGAATCCGAATGAGGGAGGCGGTTCGGCTGGATTTGGATCGACGTGGAACTTAGCGCTGAATGAAGCCAGCTTTGGATATTGGTCATCGACCTCATCTTCATCGAAGGGTTCTCCCGAGGGTTCATCGTCAGGGTTGCCAACTTTGCCCTCTCCAGGATCATCGGTGATGCCCCTGCCCTCTAGCACCTCAAGGCCAACGTATTCGAGAAGTTCGTTATCAACCTCCACAGTGTCCAAAAAAGGGATCAGGCCGGAAGGATCCTTTAGGGCGACTTCAAAGCAGTCGCGACCTTTCCCGATAATCCAGCTCCGGAAATAGTGGAAGCTGTCGTCTCCCATTCCCCCGGAAATGACGTAGCCTGCGCCCCACAGATCCCACTTGTTCAGTTCAATCAGCTTTCGCCAGAACTCCCTCATGAACTCCTGAATTTGCTCGGAGGGCAAGTCAGCGAGCACCTTCTTAAGGGCTTCGGGCGACGCAGAGGGTGTGGTCGGACCGCCCGGTTGCCGCGCTTGATCGATGATGCTCCAAAATTCCGCCATGGCAAAAATTATGCACCGAGTCTGTTAAAAGTGCGAGTGGCGAAGTGTTGGCGGTTCGGCAGGAGGGAGGTTACGGCTACCGCCTATGATGAGGTCTGGCCAGGGCATCAGCCCTTCGCCACGCCGTGTACGAAAGTCCATGGCGTGGATGAACCTACGGGAACTTACAGCCACGGGGTTGAAACCCCTTTCTAAAAGCGGGCTAAGTGGCAACAAACTGCAAAGTCATCCATGAATTGGATGCCACCCAAGACTGACAATAATTCTCAGCACTGTGAAATGGATTCTCATTGTGTGCAACCGACCAACCGGATCATAGTGAGGGTGGTTGAACTCCATGACCTGTCACTCTTCAGTTTCGCTATCCCACCGACTCCTGCCGCGATTCCTCAGTGAGGCTTGCGATTAGATGTTGATTGCGGCTGCGCTCTTCGGGCTATTCTCGACCGCAGAGATTCGTGTGGATCCTGCAAGGGTGATCAACTCGATCTCAGATGACTTGTACGGGTCGTGCATTGAAGACGTCAACCATGAGATTTATGGCGGGCTGTATGGGCAGAGAATCTTCGGCGAGAGCTTTGAGGAGCCTAGCAAAATCGTTGGCCCGGCTGGGTGGCGGGCGATTAGCGGCGAATGGACGTCATCGGGTGACGCAGTGCAGTGCCCAGTTGGAGACGGGCCGATGCTGCTTCTCGAGCGAAAGCCATTTTCGGACGGGACCGTCGAAGCACGCGTTCAGGTGAAACAAAGTGAGGGAGGCAGCGCTGGGCTTCTCGTGCGTGTGAACAACGCTACTGCAGGCGTTGACACCTTTGATGGATATGAAGTTGCCTTTCAGGCAAAAGTCGGGGCGTTGACGCTCAGCCGCCATCGACACGACTACAAACCGCTGGCCACGGTCGCCGCACCGATTGCCGCCGGTGAATCTCACCTCATTCGAGTGGTTCTGCAGGGGGCTCGAATCCGAGTCTTCCTAGACAGCGAAGCCACACCTCGGATCGATTTCACGGATCGAGACAAGCCGATTCTGTCTGGAACGGCCGCTCTGCGTCCGTGGCAGGCCGATTGCGCCTATCGCGACGTCAGCATCAATCAGCAGAGGGTTTCTCTGGTGCTGAAGGCGGAAGGGCTCAGTGGCATGTGGGACCCCATTGGAGCGCCTGAGTTCTCACTTGACCGGGTTGCCTTCAATGGTGCGCAGTGCCAAAAGATCGTGAACCGACGGGCCACCGAACCGGTGGGGATTGCGAATCGCGGACTTAACCGCTGGGGCATTGCGGTGCGAAAAGCCCAGACGATGGAAGGTCGAATTGCGCTTCGCGGCGACATTGGATTCGCCACGGTCGCCCTTCAAAGCTCCGATGGCAAGCGGTCTTACGCGAGCCAAGCGCTGGCTGTCTCTCGAGAATGGAGAGTCATGCCGTTTCACCTTCGTCCGACTTCCACCGATGCCAACGCGAAATTTGTCGTCCTGATGAAACGACCCGGAACCCTTTGGGTGGACCAGGCGACGCTACTCGACGGTGACCGCTTCCATGGGCTCGCTGTACGCGGCGACATCGCCAGAGCAATCGTCTCGGAGCACCTCACATTTATGCGATATGCAGGGACGATGGTCAATGTTCCTGGCTATCGCTGGAAGAACATGATCGGGAATCCAGATCATCGGCCGCCCTACCGAGGAAACTGGTATCCGTATTCCACCAACGGGTTCGGGATATTTGACATCCTCAACTTCTGTGAAGCGGCTCATATTCGATCCGCTTTCGCGATCAATATCGAGGAGACGCCACAGGATGCCGCGGACTTGGCCGACTATCTGACGGCCCCGACCAGCACCCGATGGGGCGCCCGTCGAGCCGCGGACGGACACCCGACGCCGTACCACCCGGAGTACATTGAGATCGGAAATGAGGAAGGGATCGGCGATTCTCCTCACCCCGACCTGCTTCACTACGTAGAGCGATTTCGTATCTTAGAAACTGCCATCCATCAGCGAAATCCTGCGCTCAAGCTTGTCTGCGCGGCCTGGTGGATCGCTGGTTCGCCCGATATGAGGCATGTGTTCAACGCAGTCGACGGTAAGGCGACGGCTTGGGACATTCATGTTTGGAGCGATGATTCGAACGCGGGAATCGGCGTCGATCGGGAGATCACGGACATTGAACACTCGTTTAAGTCCTGGAACCCAGACAGCAAGCTCAAGGTGGTGTTGTTCGAAGAAAACGGCGGGCTTCACAACCAACAGAGAGCGCTTGGACATGCGACCACTCTCAACGCCGTGCGTCGACATGGCGACTTTGTCATCGCCGATTGTCCAGCCAACTGCCTTCAGCCGTGGCTGCAGAACGACAACGGCTGGGATCAAGGGCAAGTCTTCTTCACACCTGACATGGTGTGGGGGATGCCGCCCTACTACGCCCAGAAGCTCCTCTCAGAGGATCGTCTGCCGCTTAGAGTTGCCGCAGATGCTTCGTCAGGGCTGGATGTTATCGCCACCCGCAGCACCGATGGCCGTTCGGTGGTGGTCACAGCGGTGAACCTAGATTCTCACCCGACAACAACCAGCGTGATTTTGGAGCACTTTCAAGTTGGTTCCGTGTCAGCGAAGTCAGTCTCGGGTGACCTTACCGCCGCCAACTCGCCGTCGCTGCCCAGCAAGGTGACCACGAAGAAGTTGCAGACCGCTCTACACCAAAACGTGGTGGAGATCGCCCTTCCCGCGCATTCAGTGAATTCCATTCGCCTAATCGGCGCATCTGGCAGGTCACTGTAAGAGGTTGGTTAACCCGCAGGGCCCAAGCTGACCTACAAAGTGACCTAGCGTCGAATCCTTGGCGAGCCTTGCCCTATAATAAGTGCCTCATGCCTCTTGCCAAGCTCTGGCGGCCTCGTCTAGGAATCGGCCTTTCCTTCGTCGCCGCTATCGTCGTCATATCCGCCCAAACCAAGGGGGAGCCGGCGAAGCCGGTCTTTGTGGATGGGCAAGCGCAGGTGGTGACCGCCTTCTCCAATTCTTCAGACTGGGTTCGGGAGAGCCTATGGGTGGAGACGGAAATTGACTCGGCTCATGTTGGAAAGCACGACCGTGTGTTTGTAGATGTCACCCGGCCCAAGCAGACCGACACAGAGGGCTTACGGGTTCCTGTGATTTATCAGTCTTCGCCTTACTTCGCGGGAACCGGAGATGGGCCGGGGATCAACTGGGACGTGCGCCTCGAACTAGGCGCCGACCCGATCCCTCGGACCTTTCATCCCAATATCAAATTTCAGCCCAACAAGACTCGGATTTCGAACTCGCTTGTGGGGACTTGGGTGCCGCGTGGCTTTGCAGTAGTGCATTCGGAAGCGCCTGGCACTGGACTTTCGACCGGATGCCCAACCGTCGGCGGGCCCGTAGAGCGATTCGCTCCGAAAGCGGTCATTGACTGGCTAAACGGACGAGCGAAGGGATACACCAGCGTTGACGGGGACACCCAGGTCTACGCGAAATGGTGTACTGGGAAGATTGGAATGACGGGCACTTCCTATGAAGGCACCCTCCCTATCGCGGCCGCAACCACGGGAGTGAAGGGCCTTGAGTGCATCATTCCCGTGTCGCCAAACACGTCCTACTACCATTACTACCGCTCGAACGGACTTGTTAGGAGCCCAGGTGGCTATCTCGGCGAGGATGTTGACTCGCTGTACGATTTCATCCACAGCGGCGACCCAGCCCTGCGCGACAATGCGAACAAGCTGTACCGAGACGGCGAGTTTGCAAAGTATCAGGACCGTAAAACGGGCGACTACAGCGACTTTTGGGCAGAGCGAGACCTACTCCAGTTCGCGAAAAACATCAAGTGTGCCGTCTTCATGTGCCACGGCTTCAACGACTGGAATGTGGTGCCAGAACACAGCACTCGAATCAGCGAGGCGGTCAAGGGGAGAGTGCCGCTGATCCAATATTTCCACCAGGGCGGACACGGCGGAGACCCTCCCATGGAGCTAATGAACAAGTGGTTCACGCGGTTCCTTTACGGAGTTCAAAACGGAATCGAGAACGGTCCCAAGGCGTACATCGTTCGAGAAAGCGCACCTGGCGCCTCGAGGCGCGCTGGCCCTCCAACGCCCTACCCAGACTTTCCAAATCCGGATACCAAGCCCGTGGAGCTCTTCCTCTCCACCGGTGGCAGAACCGCGGGAGGACTCTCTGTCGCTCGAACTTCCAAGCAGGGGAAGGAAGACCTTACTGATGACGTGTCGTTTGACGCGCCGACGCTTGCGCTCGCAGGAGATTCACCGAATCGGCTGATCTACGCTGGCCCGACTCTGACGTCGCCAGTTCACCTTTCCGGCACCGCTCGAATTACGATTCGACTGGCTTCAAGCAAACCGGCCGCTAATCTTTCCGTCTATCTCGTGCAGCTCCCTTGGACCAAGGGACCGATCAGCACAACCAACCTCATCACTCGAGGCTGGGCAGATCCCCAGAACTATCGCTCCCTTCGCCACGGTGGCGATTACCACAGCAAAGCCCCAGGCGTCCCCCTCAAGCCAGGTGAATTCGTGAGCCTAACGTTCGACCTTCAGCCGAAGGATCAAATCATTCCCGCCGGAAAGCGCATCGCCCTGATGATCCTCTCCAGTGACCACGACTTCACCCTCTGGCCAAAACCAGGCACCCAGCTCACCGTGGACCTAGATGCCACCCACATCCAACTCCCCGTTGTCGGAGGCAAGCCCGCTCTCGAGGAAGCGCTCGGCGTGGCGAAGTAGCAAAATTCACCCCGTTGGGGTGATCTGGTTTGGACGTGCCCCAACGGGGCCGCTTCTGCGCAGCGAAGGGAGGCGCTCGTGAAGCGAGAGCTTCCTTGCGAACCCCGGTTCGCAAGGGCCCAAACCGCAACGCGATTGTTTCTCCGGACTCACGATCCCGACTTGTCGGGACGGCGAGGCGCAGGACTGAAAGTCCTGGCAGAGGTGCAGTGTGAACTCTGCGCTCCGTTTTACACGCTGGCGATGAACGAGATTTCGATCACGTGCTCTTCACCGGGTGCCAGGCTTCCGCACGGGGTGATGAGGCCGTGCTCCAGGCAGACGAAAACGGGGGAGCCGAGGTCTTTGATCGTGTGGTCTACGCCGGGATTCCAGAGAACGGATCCGGCGCAGCCTTTCGTGGCGATGTCGATTTCGACATCGCCCAAATTCAGGACTTGTTGATCCGCGGCGTCCAGATAAATCCGATCGAATGGAATGGGATGGGCGACTGAACTATCGTCTTCCTGCTGTTCAGTCAAGCCAAGCAGGTTGTCGAGGTAGCGGTTCGCCAGGCCCGTCACCGTGACAGAAGACGGATCTTCTGCGGCCCAATAGGTGTGAAGGGCGAACTGAAATGGAGACTCACTCTCCCCAACATTGCGAATGGTGGCCCGAACCCGGAATGTTTCGCCCAGCGTGTAAAGCATTTCACATTCGAATTCGGTGGGGCCGTAACCCTCTGCACTTGGCTGGCGATTGGTGAGGCGGACGGCATTTTCAGCTTCGAGAATCTCCGCATCCCAAATCGAGACCCGTGCCCGACCATGCGCGACGGGCTGGGTGGTCCCCAGCGGGAGAAGCGTTCCCTTTCCGAAGAGCGGAAAGCAGACCGGTGCTCCGCCCCGATACGCCGTCTTGCCATCCACGATGACGCGATCCCGATTCTCGAACACGATGGCCAGGTCGCCCTTAGTCCAAGCATTGATCTGTCCACCAAAGGAAGAGACCACCACTTCTTGGTCACCGTGAGACAGCTTAAAAACGGGGTGGCCAGCAGAATGCACTTCGGAGATCACGCTCATGTCTACCTATTGCACCCCAGAACGGAGGCCATTCGTGTGTCCGTCACCGAACTCAAACTAGAGCATGTCCATGGAATCGTTCCAGACATATACTAAAAAACCACTTGTATGTAGACGCACGTGCATATATAATCACTGCATGTCACGGAAGAGCATTCTCAAGTCTATGGATCACCCGACGCAGTCGACAGTGAATTTGCCCACTTTACGATTCGTTCTAGAGCAGCGCACGGAGCAAATGTGCTGGGACTTGCGGATCGAGGCAGACGGATCGGTGTTTGTTTGGCGCATGCATCAGCCGCCCAGCACCAACCCCCTCCGCGTCGTCAGCGCTTGCTTCAAGGGACTGGATGTCTCGAACAAAGTGCTTCTGGAAAGCGAGATTCTAGTTGGAGACGAGTTCGGATGGGTGAAGCCAATGAAGCTCACCGGCGCATCACAGGCCCGATCTTTCCATCAGCAGTTTGTCGAAGGAAGGCTCGAACTATGGGTCGAAGGCGGGGTTCTGCAAGGTGGCTTCGTGCTGGAAGGACGCGGCGATCAGTGGCGCATCCGAAAAATCGCTGACGAGTACGCCTCCATCGTCGAACCACAATGGGCCGAGTAGTAGACATCCGTCGCAACCGGCGTTTGGATCATTGAATTAGTAGTCAAGAATCAGCGGAAGGTTTCGGTTGCGTGCCTCGTCTACTAGTTTTGCGAAAATGTGGGTTCCGTATAGCGCCACCTCAGAGAAAGTCGCACTGTCATCGACCTGATCCATCGAAGATTGAGCGAGCTTCATACGGTCATAGGAGCAGAGGGAGCACACTTCGTCGACGGCTCGCTCCAGATAGTCAAGCGGCCCGACCTCAATGTTGCCAAGGGTGAAAGTGCCCGAAAAGGGAATCGGCAAAAGGAATCGAACCGACAGAATGGCCACCAAAGGGGAACCGGGCTTATCTTGCTCCACCAGAATCGCCGGATCGGCATCAAAGCTATCCGAAGAAAGCGCTTTTACTGGCGGCGTGAGATGGGGGTTCCGAGCATAGGCCAACCGAGCGGCAAAGGCAAAATAGCCTTCCCATCGAAGCCAGCTCCACGATAATTGAAACTCAAGGACCCTCTAACGGTGGATTGAGTCTAATCGGTGTAAGTTAGGAGAATCGTGGGACAGAAGCTTGAGATTGACGTGAATGGAAAGAAGCACCAGCTAGATGCGGACCCGGAGACGAGTCTGCTGGAGGCGCTTCGCGAAGACCTCGGGATGACGGGGACCAAGTATGGGTGCGGCGAATCCCGGTGCGGAGCCTGCACGGTGCTGGTGGATGGGGTGCCGACCCACAGCTGCGTCACCACCATCGCCGATGTGAAGGGCGCGAAGGTGCAGACTATCGAGTCTTTGGAGAAGAACGGCACGCTTCATCCCGTCCAAGAGGCTTTTCTCGAGACCGGCGCGTTCCAGTGCGGCTACTGCGTTTCCGGCATGGTGATGACGGCAGTGGGACTCCTGAAATCGAACCCCCACCCCACTGAGGCGCAGATCGTGGAGTACATGTCTGGCAATGTGTGCCGATGCGGAGCCTATCCGCGAATCGTAGAAGCGATTCAAAAGGCGGCCCAAAGCGGAGGCAAGTGATGACCACCCTTCCTGTCGAGAAGTCCACCGCAATAAGCCGCCGAGCTCTCCTGAAGCTGCTTGGTGGCGGCATTCTGGTTGCGGCGGCTGGCCCTGCCGCGATTGCCGAGGCGCTGAGTCAGCGCAATCGACCTGCGATGCCACAGAACATCAGCGCTTGGATCCACATTGGCAAGGATGGCCGCATCCTGGTGCTCACCGGAAAGGTTGAAGTCGGGCAGAATGCGCGGACCTCCATCACCCAAGCCGCTGCGGAAGAGCTTCAGGTTCCCATGAGCCTGGTTACGGTTCTGATGGGAGACACCGACGCCGTCCCCTATGACATGGGCACGTTCGGAAGTCTGACGACCCCAATGATGATCCCGCAGATTCGAAAGGCGGCAGCGGCGGCCCGGCAGCAGCTGCTGACAAGAGCCGCGAAGACGTTTGGCGTCTCTGCCGATCAGCTCACCACTCATGACGGCAAAGTTTGGGCAGGAACCCGAAGCGCTTCTTACGGCGAAGTTGCCGGCGGCGAGGCGCTCACCGATACGATTCCCGCATCCATCGCGGTTACCGCTCCTAACGAGTGGAAGGTTCTGGGGCAAACCGTGCGCAAAGTGGATGCCCGGGACTTTGTCACTGGCCGCCACGTTTACGCGGTCGACATGACGGCAAAAGGGATGTTGCGGGCCAAGGTCCTGCGGCCACCCTCTTACGGTGCTGTCATCGAGTCGATCGACACAAGCGCCGCGGAGGCAATGCCGGGAGTGAAAGTCGTTCGCGACAGTGAGTTCGTCGCGGTGGCCGCGCCTTCGCTGAGTGCCGCAGGGAAAGCAATCGCCGCCATCAAGGTGGAGTGGACGGAAAAGCCGGGACAGCCATCCTCTAAACAGGTTCATGCGATTCTGCGAGGCACCTCCACCATCGCCCATCCAGAACCGGTTGCTGGCGCCAAACCACTCTCGGCAACTTATCAGTGTGCCTATATTGCCCATGTCCCCCTCGAACCACGAGCGGCGCTCGCGGAATGGGATGGGACGAGGATGACGGTTCATACAGGAACCCAGCGGCCTTTTGGTGTTCGCCCCGAAGTGGCGACGGCTCTGGGAATTCCCGAGTCACAGGTTCGCATTTTGGTCCCGGATACGGGCTCCGGCTACGGTGGCAAACATGCGGGAGATGCAGCGGTTGAGGCGGCCAAGATCTCGAAGGCGCTTGGGGTTCCCGTTTCGGTGTCGTGGAGCCGACCCGAGGAGTTTGAGTTTGCCTACTTCCGTCCGGCAGGCGTGGATGAACTGTTTGCGACCTTTACGCCTGACGGCAGGATTGTGCAGTGGGAATGTGACAACTTTAACTCTGGCCCTCCCGGCATCGAGTGCCCGTATGACACGGCAACCCCTCGAACCGAATCCCATCAGGCGAAATCGCCGCTTCGGCAGGGCTCTTACAGGTGCCTCGGCGCTACGTTCAACAACTTCGCACGGGAATCCCATGTGGACGACCTCGCCCACGCCTGCGGCCTCGACCCTCTCGCGTTTCGAATAAGGAATCTAGAGAAGAGCCCCGAGCTGCAGGAAGTCCTGAAGGCGGCGGCGACCAAATTCGAGTGGGGCCAGCACACGCCAGCATCCAACCACGGTTTCGGCCTTGCCTGCGGCACCGAAAAGGGCGGCTACGTGGCCACCTGCGTGGAGATAGCGGTCGACCCCAAGACAAAGGCGATCCGGGTGGTGAGAGCGGTGACGGCGTTCCAGTGCGGCGCGATTTTGAACCCCGACCTGCTGAAGAACCAAGTAGACGGTGCGGTGATCATGGGAATTGGCGGCGCGCTGTTTGAGGCGATTGAGTTTGAGAACGGAAAGATCCTGAACCCGCGTCTCTCCAAGTATCGAGTTCCGAGATTCAGCGACATCCCGAAAATGGAAACGGTGCTGATTGATCGCAAAGATCTGCCATCGGCGGGAGCTGGTGAGGTGCCGATCATGGCTATAGCGCCAGCGATCGGGAACGCGGTGTTTCAGGCAACCGGGATCCGGTTGCGATCAATGCCGATGCGGTTGCCCGCTTAAAACGACGCCGAATCGGGCTTTTCACTCGTACTGAGACTCAATGCTCCAGGTAATTGAACTCACCAAACAATTCGGAGGGATGACGGCGGTTGACCGTCTGTCCTTCACGGTGGGGGATGGCGAGATTGTTGGCCTTCTCGGCCCAAACGGTGCGGGAAAGACCACGACGATTCGGTGTGTGGCTTCCCTGCTCCAGCCGACCAGTGGGCATATTCTGCTGAATGGCCATGATGTCTCCGATGACCCGGTGGGGGCGAAGCGGGCGCTTGCTTTTGTGCCAGAGGTCCCCAACCCGTACGAGATGCTCACGGTGATGGAGCACCTGCGGTTTGTGGCAGCTGCTTATGGAATGGAAGAGGAACTCGTCCATGCAGAAGAGATCCTTACCCGCTTGGACCTTTGGGAGAAGCGGGGAGACCTTGGCGCGAGCCTAAGCAAGGGCATGCGCCAAAAGTTGGCCTGCGCCTGCGCGTTCATTCACAAGGCCCAGGTTTTCTGCTTTGACGAGCCTCTTATTGGCCTAGACCCCAAAGGCATGCGGGAGCTGAAGGCGATGATCATGGAGCGGAGGGCACTGGGGAACTCGGTGCTGATCTCCACCCACATGCTGGACACCGCCGAGAGACTGTGCGACCGAGTGATCATCCTGAAGCGGGGCCAACTGATCGCGGAGGGCACGGTTCCGGAGCTCAAGCAGCGTCTTCAGTCCTCCGACGCCACGTCGCTGGAAGACATGTTCCTAGAACTCACGGAAGAGCCGATCGCCTGATGTACCCGATTGCGCTTTTGGCGTCCTTTAAGCTGCGAAACAGCGTGCGAACGGTCCTGAGCGACCCGCGCAAGCTGATTCCGCTGATCATCTTCATCCTGATCATGGTTGGGTTTGGGGGGCTTTACAGCCTAAGCGCAAGCCAGCCGGCTATTCCCGGCGCCCAGCAGATGATCAGCGGAGATGTGTTCACCGTTGGCGTCAAGATCGCGATCCTGTTTATCGCCTACGGGTTTATCGGGGCAGGTCTTGGGGACGGACTGCTGGCGTTCGGGCCAAGTGACGTGGACTACCTGTTTCCATCGCCGATTCCACGTCGGGCGGTCCTTTTCTATCGCTTACCTGCACTGATGTTCAATAGCCTGTTCACGGCCGCCTTCCTGCTGTTTGCGTTTGGCATGATCAGCCATCTCACCCAGCCGAAGCTACCCTTGACGGGTCACACCATCGCTCCCGCTTGGGCAAGTCCGGTCGCGCTGTACTTCTGCGGCGGCATCTATCTCAACCTGGCGATGTACGTATCGATGAAGGTGGTGGATCGCAAGGTTTACCAGCGACTGCATACGGCGGGTCTGATTGGTGGAATGATCGGCGTCGGGGGAATCGGGATGTTGTTTGGCGCCAAGACTCTTGGCGAGGTGATCAACTCGCCTATCGTCTATTGGACGTTCCTGCCCGCTTCGCTCAGCTCTCAGGCGCTTCTGGATGGGTACGCCAAGCTTCCCGTGGGCGGGTCGATCCTGTGGCTGGCGGTCGGCTATGTAATCTCACTGATTCCGGTGCTGACGTCCAACGCCAATTGGTACGAGCAGTCGATTGCAAGTACGGAGCGACGATCCACGGTGGTGAATGCGGCCAGAGGCGGCTATGCGTCCCTGATGGCGACCCGGGCGTCATCGTTCAAGTACCAGAGCGACCGACTGTATACCATCCGACCGTTCGGCCAAGGTGCCGTCGCCCTGTTTTGGGCACACCTGTGCGCGGCGGGCAAGCGCCCATGGGCGAACTTTCTGGTTCCTGTTCTTGGCGGAATTGGTGTCGGGGTTTTCGGTGCGGTGTCCGCCAAGAGTATTCATGGCGACGACATGGCCTCCCAAGTGCTGGGGCTCGCCGGGATTGGATTCTTTACCGTCTACGGCTCCCTGGGATTCATGACCACGGCGAAGACAGCTTCGGAATCTGCCAACAGAAGGCGAGAACTGATCGGACCTCTGCCGATTAAGGGATGGAAGACGGTAGTCGCCAACCTCGGGACGCCTTTCGTATCGGGAACGCTGTTCTTTATAGGAGTTTCGGCGACCTACGCGGCGCTGCAGGGTCCGTTTTGGCTTCCGATCAGCGTGGGAATTGCCGTGCTGATGCCGCTGCGGCTGGCGGCGCGGATGGCGCTCCAGTATCTTATCGGAGTGATTTACGCCGATGCCGCCGACAAGATCCAGCAGTTCTTCGCCATTGGCGTGTATGGCCTACTCGCAATGCCGTTTATGATCGGCGAGGTCATCGTCGCGGTGCCTGGGATTTTGTTGAGGTCCTACTGGATCTCACTCGCCGCCGTTACGCTGGTTCAATTCCCCCTGATCCTGCTGTTCTTCTTCCTCGCCGGAAAAGCGACTGAGCAAGCCATCGCCTCAGGAGAGCCCGTGCGCCTGTGGGGCCTCCTGAAGCGCGCCTAGACTTGACTACTTCGCGTTCTTGACGTACTTCTCCAGCCATGCCACGAATCTGGCCCATTGGTCGAGGATGGTTTCCTTGGCGACTTGGCCGTGGTCCTCATACGGATATTTGTACAGGGCGGCGGTTTTGCCGAGGGCTTCCATCGCGTCGAACATGCGTTCTGAGTTAATGGGATCGGTGCCGACGTTTTGATCCTCCATGCCGTGATACATCAGCAGCGCCCCGGTCATTCGCTCGGCGAAAAGGAAGGGGGACATCTCCAGGTAGAACGCTCTGCCGTCCCACAGCTTTCGGTCGTCGGTTTGGAAGCCGAACGGGGTTAGGGTTCGGTTGAAGTTGCCGTCTCCGGCGATTCCGGCCTTGAAGAACGGGGTGTTCACCATTGCGTTGGCGGTACTGAAGGCTCCGTAGCTGTGTCCGCCGATGCCGAGTCGCTGTCGGTCGATCCACTGCCGACGGTCCAGATCATCGATGACGGCGGCGAGGTTATTTCGCAGTTGGGGAACGTACTCGTCGTTCTTGCGATCGGCGGGGCCGACGATGGGGCAGTCTGGTTCCACAAGCGTGTAGCCTAGTTCAGTGAGAATGGCCTTGTTTGCCCCGCCGTACTGGGTGAACAGGTTCTTGTTGAAGCCCTTCTTGCTCTTATCGTAGGCGGCCTGATCCACAAACTCGCTGGGATAGAACCAGAAGAATGCGGGCGGTTTGGCGCCGTACGTGTAGTAGCGAGGCAGCGTGACCTTGACCTCGAACTTGAACCCATCTTGCCTTGTGACGGTGATGGTGTACCGTTTCGCGTGGGAGAGTTCGGGATTAAAGTCGATGTTCTCGGTGAGCCTTTCCTCTGGAGCGTTCTTGGTGACGAGGAACGTGTTTGGCGGCTGAACCGATGACTGGCGAACCACCAAGAGCTGGGTGGCTTCGTCGTCCAGCAGGGTTGGCTGCTCGAACTGGGCAGCACTGCTGGTGAACAGGTTTGTGCGCTTTCCATCCGCCAGGCTGATGCGGTCAATGAACGGCTTGGGCGCCTCGGCGGGGGCTTTGGCAGACTGAGTTCCGGCAACGAAGGCTGTCTTGCCATCGGCGGAGATTCGGACCACCGATCCCGTCTTGGGGCCAGGCTTCAGGGCGAGACTGACTGCGTCATCGTCGGGGCCGGTTTCGAAGAGGGTAGTGCTCTTCTTATCTCCCTCGAGAGCAACCACGCTCACCCGGGTCTTTGTCCCCGCCGTCGTGGTGAGAAACAGGGATTTCATGTCACCCGAATAGACCAGGTTGTTGATGCGAGTGGTTGCGGTGTAGAGGACCTTGGCATCCTTTGCACCAAACGGCGGAAGCCACTGAAACACTTGGTCTGGCCGTTGCGGGCCCTGCCCCGCGGCTCCGCTCCGCGCTCCGCGCTGGCCGCGGGCCTGCTCGTCTTCGTCCTGCTCGGCAGGATCTGGCGCAGCGGGAGCTGGCTCGGTCTGGATGTAGCTGAGCCCCTTTCCGTCTGGCCGCCATTCCAGCAGCCGCTTCTGCGTGGCGGCCGCTCTCCCGGCGGCAGGTGCTGGGGCATCTTCACCTGTGCTCAGCCCGCGTTTGGTGATCTCGGCTTCCTCCTTTCCGGTCTCGTCCCAGATGACTTCGCGCTGGGGGAAATTCGAGACGGGAAAGATCATGCTGAACGGTTTTTCCACAAGGGTGACCAGGAAGCTTTTTCCGTCCGGAGATGGGTCAACCGACCGAATCATCGCAGGCTTGCCAATTGCCTTCACCGTTCCGGTCGCAGGGTCGATCTTAGCCAGCTGCGTGGTGGCGAAGAACTCAACGAGTTGAGCCTCATAGGGGCTCTGAAGAAGACATGGATAGGTACGGATCGAGGTCGGCTTGCCGTCGGTCACCTTCACCTTGGGCGTCGTCGCCGTGGCGGGCTTAACCGGCATCTGACCGCGTCCCTTGGGGACGATTGTCGCAACGATGTAGCCATCTGAAGTCCACCGGAGGGTGGTCACCATCGTCGGCTGAGCCGCGGTGGCAGTGGCGGGATGGCACTTACCGGTTTCGGGACTGGCGACCCAGACTTCGCTGCGATCCAGGAAATGTGCTAAAAATGCGATCGACTTGTTGTCTGGAGACCACACCGCATCGGTGACCCGCGCATCAGGACGAAGGGGAATATCGATGGACTTCCTGGTGGCAAGTTCCACAATTCGGATGCCCTTGGCGCTTCGGGTTGTGAGTTCCCGCGCTCGGCTGGCAGCGGTGTCCACCTGGAAGCCTCCCAGATTCACGTGCTGTTTGCCCATCGCCTCCAAGGTCGGAATTCCGTCCCGAATCAGCTCCACGAAATATCGGTGGTCAGGGCTGAGGTTGGTGACGGAGACGTTTTTGTACCACGGCGCCAGAGCCGCCTCGGCGACCTCCTTGGGTGGCAGGATGTAAGACTCTTCATGGAGTGGGTCCGACGCGGCCTTTTGTGCGTGGACGCTGGCAACAACGAGGCCAAGCGCGAGGGCAATCGAACGACGGGCAAACATGGTGAGCGTGTTACCCGATCACGCCCACCGAGTCGGTTAGAGATGCGCTTAATTTGCGCTAGCCACCCATTTCCGCAATCTTGGCCGCGTACTTCTCTCGAACCACTTTCCGCTTGACCTTCTGAGTCGGCGTCAGTTCGCCACCTTCCAAAGTGAACGGTGCATCAAGTATGGTGTGCCGCTTGACCATTTCAAAACCGGCCAAGGTCTTGTTGATTCGGTCGATCTCCTTCTTAATCAGAGCCTTTGCCTCTGGACTTTGGGATAGAACGGTGCCCTCCGGGAGCTTGAGGACGTTGCGGACGACGTCAAAGGTCGGGATGATGAGGGCCACGCAGTGGTCCATGTTGTCGCCAAACACAACGGCCTCGGAGATGTAGGGGGACGCGGTCAGCTTGCTCTCGATGGGCTGAGGCGCCACGTTCTTTCCGTTCGCGAGCACGATGAGGTCCTTTTTGCGGTCCGTAATCTTAAGGTTGGTCCCCTCGAACTCGCCGATGTCTCCACTGTGGAACCAGCCATCCGCATCAATCGCCTGGGCAGTTTCTTCGGGAAGGTTGTAGTAGCCGCTCATCAGGGCGGGTCCCTTGATGAGGATCTCTCCATCCTCCGCGATCTTTATATCCATGCCAAGCGACTCGCCGACGGTCCAATACTTGTTGCGGTCGGGGTGGTTCACGCAGGTACCTGCCGTCGTCTCGGTGAGTCCGTAGCCCTGGAGTACGGTGAAGCCGGCTCCAATGTAGAACTCGGCGAGGTGCTTGGGAAGAGCGGCACCACCGGAGATAAAGAAGCGCATTCTGCCTCCCATCCGCTCTCGCAGCTTGGTGCCCACAATCTTGTCCAAGATTCCGGCAAGAGGGGCGAACTTGCCTGCCTGCTTGGCCAGGCCTTGGGCCATGGCAAGGCGGAACAGCTTCTGTCGAAGGGGCGGAGCCTTTGCAATCGTGTCTTCCACCTTGTCTCGGAACGCCTCCAAGAATCGGGGGACACAGAGCAGGACAGTAGGACGGACCTTAAGAATATCGTTGGCAAGGCTCACCAGACTCTTGGCGTAGGCAATGGTCGCACCTAGGTAGATGGGGAGGCACTGTCCTGCCACGCGTTCAAACACGTGGGACATGGGCAAGAAAGCGAGGAAGGTGTCCGTTTCGTAAAGTGGAAACTGGATGCTGGCTCGCTCGCACACGTACATGATTGCTCGGTGCGACAGCATCGCACCTTTGGGAAGCCCGGTGGTACCGCTCGTGTAGATGAAGGTGGCAAGGTCTTCCGATTCGATCGCATCGATACCCTGATTCCAGGCCTCTACCGAGATCGGAGACTTCCCTTCCGTTGCCATTTGGTCGATGCTGCTCTCGCCTCGGATGAGGTGGGACGCCACGCCTTCCAGGCACTCCACCTTAAGCATCTGCTCCTGACTGCCCGCGGCGACCACTTTTGCACCACAGTCTCGAACGATGTAAGAGGCCTGGTCGGCGGGGAGGGTTGGGTATATGGGGACAACAACAACACCAAGGGTCTGGCACGCCCAGTCGACAAATGCCCACTCTGGGCAGTTGTCACTGAGGATGGCCAAGCGATCTCCGCGGGTGACACCGAGAGCCGCGATGGCGCCGGCATAGGCCCGGACCTTCTCCAATAGGTCTCGATAGGTGAGTTCAACGAACTGACTGTTCTGCGGCAAGAGCATCGCCACCTTGTCCGGCACGCGGTTGGCGGTTTGGCGAAGCACATCTCCTAGCGACTTTGCTTTCATAGTTCCCCTGATTTCATAGGTTTAAGGGTCGTAGTTTCCCTCAAATGGAGTGGGATTGGAAGGCTGAGTTTCTTAAGACCGCTTTATAGGGATCGTAATCGACAAAACCCGGAGTATCGTTTAGGAGATGGTGATCCTTGCAGCAGTCCTTATGGGCCTTCAGCGCCCGCCCGCCGAAGGCGTTCTAAGAAGTGCGATGGCGCACTATCTGAAGTTGAAGTCGCTGAGCGTGACCATCATCCATCACGCCGACTTCATGGCAGATGTGAAGGACTCCACCGACAAGCTGGTTTGGTCCGCACCCAAGCGGTTCGAGATCGTCAGCGATCAGGCATCCATCCCAAAGTTGCTTTGCGACGGCAAGCGGCTCACCACCGTGATTCCGCAGATTGTGCCGCTAAGCGAGCCGTACGCCCCTGACCTCACCCATACGAAGCCGTGGGAAGCGCGGGGAGGCATTTTGCTTTCCAACCTCATGAAGGGGTCGATGGCGAACCAGCTTCTCCATCCGGAAAAGCCGATCAAGATCAGCTTTGAGTACGGAAAAACGATGAGCTGGCACGGCAAAGGGGTGAGCGAAATCATTGAGACCATCAGCGTCAACGGCGCATCCCAAAGCATCTCCTACTATCTCACCGGCAACTACCAGCAACTGTTGGGCACCGAGGTGGTCAGTGGACCGCAGAGTTCGTGGACCGAGTTTGCGGACACGGTCGAGAATCCCGATGTGCCTAAGGACCTGGGAACCGTGAAATCGTAGAGAGTTTTACACCTACTGCGCGATGAGTTTTCAAATTCTTTTGAAAGTTGCGCCATTTCACCGGATGCAGAAAGGTATAACCACCCTGTAGGCGGAAATGGCGAAAGTCGAAGACGCGATTTGGACGACTGAAGGAAGCAGAAAACGATCTGCGGTTCAGGGCATGTTCGCAGAGATTGCGCCGACCTACGACCTGCTCAATTCCATTCTGAGCCTCTCCCTTCACCACCGCTGGCGTCGGTTTGCGGTTTCAACTCTGAAACTTCAACCGGGAGATCAGGCTCTGGACGTGTGTTGCGGAACCGGTGACTTTATGAAACCGCTTCGCACTGCAGTCGGTCCAAAGGGGCTGGTGGTTGGTATGGACTTCTGCGAGCCAATGCTGGTTCGCGCTCAGGACAAGGTGCATGAAGCCCTTTCACTCGCAGACGCCTGTTGTCTGCCGGTTGGATCCAGTCAATTTGAAGGTGTGACGGTAGGTTGGGGCATTAGAAACGTGCCCGATTTCGATCTGGCTCACCAGGAACTGTTTCGTATTTTGAAGCCGGGTGGACACTTTGTTTCGCTTGACATGGCGGTTCCCGTGAACCCGCTGGTCAAGAGGGTGTCCAACTTTGTGACAAACATGCTGATCCCGAAGTTGGGATCCCTGTTCGGAAAGACTGCCGCGTACACTTATCTTCCAAAGAGCACGCAAAAGTTTTGGACCAGGGAGCAGCTTGCCGCCTCGATGGAGAGAGCGGGATTCACTGATATCATGTACAAAGACCTCTTGCTTGGCAACGTCTGCGTGCACTATGCCCGGAAGCCCGGAGCAAGACAAGCATGACTGCAACCGCATTTTCCGTTATGAGCCAAGGCAAAGTTGATCCCGACTTGCTGTCTCAGATTTCTGATGAAGTCGCCATCGTTGAAGAGGAGCTCGTTCAGCAAGTTCGCTCCTCAGTGGAGTTGGTCGACAAGATTGGCAAGCTCACGCTGAGTGCGGGCGGTAAACGTCTGCGACCGGCGTTTGTGACCCTAGCCGCCAAGGCAACCGGATACGATTTCGACGCAACCCGAACGCGAAAGCTGGGTGCCTGTATCGAAATGATCCACATGGCCACCCTGATCCACGACGACGTCATCGACAACTCTGGAACTCGGCGAGGACGGCCTACCGCAGGAGCCGAATTCGGCAACGCGGCGGCAATTCTCAGCGGTGACGTGCTCCTCTCCAAGGCAATGGTGGTTCTCGCCAGCGATGGAGACCTAGAGATCATTCGAAGCATCTCCGGGGCAGCCGTCGACATGGCACAGGGCGAAGTGCGGGAGATGGACGTTCGAGGCGACTTCGACCTTGACGAGGCCACTCACCTTGAAATCCTCCGCATGAAGACGGCTTCGTTTATCGAGTGCTGCTGCGAGGTTGGGGCGATTGTCGCGAAGGCTTCCCCTGAAATCTGCCAAGCGCTTCGGTCTTTTGGATTCCATGTCGGGATGGCGTTCCAGATCGTGGATGATCTTCTTGACTACCGTGGCGACAAGGCAAAAACCGGCAAGCCACTGGCCACCGACTTCCGAGAAGGGCAGGCAACGCTCCCGCTGATTTACCTGCGGACTGAGCTTTCCGACGCCGAGTCAACGATTGCACGAATGCGTTTTGGGAATGGCGTTACGGACGACGAAATCCGAATGATCGCAGATTGGATGGACACTCGCGGCTGCTTTGAACTCGCGGAAAAGGCTGCCAAGCAGCATATCACCCAGGCCGTGATGAGCCTACAGGCTCTGCCAGCCTCTCCAGCCCGCGAACTGTTGGAGACCGTGGCGCATCACGTGGTCTCCCGCCAGTCGTAAATGCGCCGCTATCCGCTCTATATCTTTGACCTGGACGGGACCCTCTACCGAGGGGAAAGCGTGTTGCCGTACGCGGTCGAGACTGTATCGACACTGAAGTCGCAAGGCTCCCTTATTCGGTACCTCACCAATAATTCAGGGCAAACACGCCAATTCTTCTTAGAGAGACTCCTGAGAATGGGTTATCCTGCGGAGCTTAACGAGATCCTTTCCACCGCTACTGGCGCTGCCATCCACCTGGAGTCGATTGGGGCAGAGCGAACGTTTGTAGTCGGCGAGCCGGGACTTGTCCAGACGTTGAGGACAGAGGGACTCTCCGTGGTCAACGCACAGCCGGATGGAACGGTTCAACCTGACGGAGGCGAATCGGACTCGGTAGTGGTTGGTATTTGCCGCAGCTTCACCTACGAACTGATGCGGGGGGCGATGCAGCGCATCCGGCAGGGTCAACCGTTTGTGGCAACCAACACCGATTCCAGCTATCCGCTCGAAGGCGGAACGCTTATCCCGGGTGCGGGCTCCATTGTGGCGGGCATCCGAACGTGCTCTGAGACCGAGCCATTCGTGGTTGGCAAGCCGAATCCGTTCCTAGTCGAGCTGATCCTGGTGGAGACCGGCGTGCCTGCTTCGGAAGCGCTTGTGGTGGGAGATCGGGTGGATACGGACCTGCTTTGCGGCGAACTTGCCGGCTGCCCGACCCATTTGGTATTGACCGGCGTCACGGAAGTTCCACCCGTTGGACAGGCCTTCAGTCAGGACCTTCGGGGACTTATCGAAGATTCGTTGTAGAATTGAGGGATCGTGCGGCTCCGACGGTTTGCATCCCTATGCGCGGCGGCCCTGTGCTGCACTGCCTTTTGTCAAGTCAAGGCCCCTGCGCCTGCCCAAGGTCCTCGCCAAGTTCCCCCCCAAGAAACGGATGCCATCCGGCGACTTGAAGGAACCAGCCTGTCCAGCGGCCAAGCGGATTGGCTCCCGCTGAAGAAGCTGGTGTACCACAGCTTTCCCGATCAGCACGCCTTCAGCAAGCTGAACGGGCGGTTCTACGTGTGGCGCATCCGGTCTGAGGATCTGGTGTTTCAGGCAAACGATCCTGTTTCCAGCGATGGGCAGAGTTCGGCAGGGTTTTACTGGTTTGACCTCCATGGACAGCCGATTTCTTCCACTGCCTTTCGGACCGGGAGTCGGGCGTTCTATCAGAGTTGCTCGCTGGTAAGCGTTCCTGGGGTTTCGGGCTTTGTGGTGGAAGCCAATTTGGGCGGGGCGATCAGCCGTCCGATTCAGCTCGACTTTGGGCTCGACGTCTATCGGCCGGTACTCCTGCGCTATGCATATTCGGACGGGTCGCTTGTTCAGAACCCTTACTGCACCCCCAACTTCGCCGGTGGTCCCAAGCCGATCGCCCATGACCGCGCGGATGTGCTGGATGCCCTCTCGGGATACAACCCGATGGTTCAGCTTGAGGCGCTCACTTGGCTTTCTGGCGTACACAGCACCCTGACGGCCGACATCTCCAGCGATACCCATGAGCCAGTGCCCGACAGCATTCGGTATTGGACTATTTCGACGGATTCCGCGGTCTCGCAG
The DNA here is from genome assembly GCA_903927025.1 of uncultured Armatimonadota bacterium. Lineage (GTDB taxonomy): Bacteria > Armatimonadota > Fimbriimonadia > Fimbriimonadales > Fimbriimonadaceae > Fimbriimonas. The sequence continues at coordinate 53,467 of CAIYLG010000051.1, read as the reverse complement.
GCGGCCAGTTCTCTGGCAAGTTCTCAGGTGCCATGGGTTGCCCAGGCGGCAAGGTTCTACGTGTCGATGAACAAACCGCAATCGATGCCGAACCAGCAGTTCAGTCCCTCCTTGAAGCGGCTGACCTGGAAGGACATCCGCGTTGGGGAAGGTGGGGAGTTTGACACCCGCGAAGCGACTGTGAAGCTGGGAGACAAAGTTGTGATTCAGTACGGAATCGCGCTCCCCAATAAGACGATCGCCTTTACCAACTTCGAGGGGGAAGAAAACCCCGCCCTTGTCGAGGTGGGGAGCAACCAGATCATTGAGGGGCTTTCGCAGGGCCTAGTTGGGATGAAGGTCGGGGGTGTGAGAGTCCTTCAAGTCCCCGCCAGCCTTGCTTATTCGGAGGCAGGTGCGGACGTGATTCCCGCCGGAGCTGACCTGACGATTCGGGTGCAGGTCCTGCACTTTGCCACCGAGCGCAGCTTTAGCGATGCCACTGAGCGGGTGCTTCGCCTTCATGAAGTCAAAGTCGGACGCGGCGCGCCGGTGCCCTCTGGGGCTAACGTTAAGGTCAGCTGCAAGGTGTTTCGCTTAGATGGCCGCGAGGTCGTCATCCCGAACGTGACGGGCGTTCAAGACTTCAATCTCGCCACGGGAACCACGATCCGAAAGGCGATACTAGGCATGAAGCGAGGCGGAGTCCGCCGGCTCCTAGTCAGCTTCCCCAGCCTGTTCGGCCAGTCGTCGAGTTGGTTCCACTACGGCGCCCTGGTGCTTCAACTCAGGCTGTTGGATATCCACGAGGGTTAAGGGCACTGATATACTGAGCGTCCTAGCGACCATCAACATCATGTTAGAAACACCAACCATCATCAAGACCGAAGCTCAGTCTGCCGCCGTGATCCGACTGACGATTCCTCGAGAGGAGATTCAGAATGTGATGGGGCCAGGGATTATGGAGTTGATGTCGACGCTGGGAAGCCAGGGGGTTTCCCCGGCTGGACCGCTTTTTTCCCATCACCTCCGGATGGATCCAGGCATCTTTGACTTTGAAATCGGCGTCCCGGTCAATGGACCGTTTACACCGTCGGGCCGAGTCGAACAGGGTTTATTGCCGGCAGCAACCGTTGCGCGCACCGTCTACTCGGGTCCCTACGAAGAGCTAGGGGATGCATGGGGTGAGTTCGGAGAGTGGATTGCGTCCGAAGGCCACGAGTCAGCAGCAGACCTGTGGGAGTGCTACCTCTCCGGCCCCGAGTCGGGCACGGATTCGTCCAAGTGGCAGACCCAGCTCAACCGTCCGCTGCTCAGAATCGGTTAGGTCCGGCTCCGTCGAGCTTGTCAATCCAATCCAGTTGCGGCAGAAGGTCATCCACGGTCACAAGTTTGGCTTTTAGTTGGAAAGCTGTTACAGCAATATAGCGATACGCAGGGTCGGCATGGACGAAATTGAGGGACCTCGATAAAACCGCAATCTCTTGGGTCACCGGGATCACTTGGATTGGGCTGAATGCCAGCCATTGTCTAAAGGTTTCGGTTGGGCTACTCGCCGAGGCAATCTTGCCTCTTTCGATGAGCAGATGTGCTTCCCACAAGCTGATCGCTAAAGGAATGGACGCATCTTCAGCCTCCATGACTCGGAAAAAGTTGTGTGGAATCTTAGATGGGGCGATGTTCGACAAATCCTGATGTACGTGTCAAAACAATCAGGAGAGAGCCTCCCACGGTTCGTCTAGTGGCGAGAGGATGTCTCCCACGCTGCAGCAAGAACCAGAGAATTGGCCAAGGACCCACCTTTGAGGGCTTTCCTTGGCAGGCAGCGAGACGACCACAAACGGCCTTCCGTGCTCCGTCAGCAGCAGTGGCTCCCCGTGTTAACAACCTCATCCACCATCCTGAGGCAATGAGCTTTAAATTTCGTGACGCTCAAAGGCTTCATGAGGGTGATTATATACGCCCCTTTTGAGAGCGACAGAGGGAGTTCAAGCGACTAGCGTGAATGCTAACTCAGCGGTTTTGGAGATGGCATCGCCCTCGCCAAGAAGCGCCTCAAGCTCGGTGAAGCCTTGAATTTGCGCTGCTCGCACCTGAGGATCGGTGAGCAGGTTGTTGAGTTCGGTGGACAGGTTCTCTGGCGTTGCGGTCCACTGCACGAGTTCGGGGACGATTCGCTTTTGCAGAAGCAGGTTGGGCAGCGAGATGTATTCGGGCATCTTGAAGCCGACCAGCTTTGCTTCCAGTTCTGCGATCTTGGGGAAGCGGTAGATCACCACCATTGGACACCGGCACAGGGCGGCTTCTAGCGTCGCAGTGCCACTGCAGACGACAGCGGCCCGGCAGCGGGAGAGGACGCCGTAAACATCGCCCTGGGTAAATTTGTCGTCCCTGCGGCCGGGTGCCAGACGCTCCCATTGAGCTTTGAATTCCCTTAGGTCGACACTTGGTGCGAGGCCAAATTCGACCGGCTCCTTCACCGAGGCGGCCAACAGTGGCAGGTTCTCTTTGATTTCGTGAGAGCGGCTGCCTGGCAAAACCGCGATCCGCTCAGACGTCTCCGGCGAGGACTTCACCCCGCGGTCCCGCAGAAGCTGGAGGATCGGGTGGCCAAACCAGTGAGCATTCGCCCCCATCTCCTTCAGCTTGATAGCCGACCAGGAAAACGGAGTGGAGATTGCATCCGAAATCTTGGGAATGTCCTTCCCCTGCTTATCCCGTCTCCAAGAGCTGGGGGGAACGAAATAGAGCACCTTCCAGCCGTGGTTCTTGGCATGGCGCGCAAGGCGGATGTTGACATAGCCAAAGTCGATGGGAACCATTAAACCGGGCTTAGATCGACGGATCGCCTGCTTTGCGCGGTAGTAGCCAAGGATTACCCTGGGCACCAACTTGAGCGACTCTAGGATGCTGACAGCGCCCCATTGCGAGGAATCGGCGACCATTTGCGCACCGGTGGCTTCAAACCGCTTCCCGCCGATGCCCATGAAGGTGAGCTTGGCGTCCGGACTGAGGCGGCGCATTTCAGAGATGAGGGCAGAAGCGTAGGCATCTCCTGACGCCTCACCGGCAGACAGAAAGACGTTCATTTCTGGTCTTGGCGGCCGTTCTTTCCCTTCGTGCGTCGCTCTTCAAACCCGAGTAGGGTTTCCACCTCAGGAGTGAGGGTGACCTCGCGGCGAACGATCTCCATAGCATTGGTGAGACCGAGCTGCGACTTGAACAGCAACTTGCACGCTTTGTGTAGCGCCATGCGAGACTGCGGAGTGATTCCGAGGCGCCGCAGGCCAATGGCATTGATATCTCGGACCTCTTCACCCTCTCCGCTCACCAGCATAAAGGGGGGGATGTCTCTGACCACGCGCATCATGCCGCCGACCATCGAAACGCGACCAATTCTAACGAACTGGTGCACTCCAGTCATTCCACCCATCGTGACGAGGTCCTCGATGGTCACATGCCCAGAGACTCCTGTGTTGTTGGCGATGGTGATGTGGTCGTGCAGAACCACGTTGTGGCCAAGGTGAACGTTGGCCATCAGGAAGTTGTCGTTTCCAATGACGGTGGCGTTGCCCTCGCCGGTGGCTCGGTGCACGGTGACGTACTCCCGGAAGATATTGTCATTGCCAACATTGAGGAACGTCAGCTCTTCTTTGTATTTGCGATCTTGGGGGTTGCCACCCAAAACCACACCTTGGGCCATAAAGTTGTTGGTGCCGAGCGTGGTCCCAGATTTCACGGTGACGTGAGAATCCAACACGCATCCAGCTCCAATCTTAACGCCTGCTTCCACGTAGCAAAACGGGCCAACCAACACATCGTCGGCTAACTCAGCTGCAGGATCAACAAAGGAAAGCGAGTGGACCTTGGGCAATCTACTGATCCTTGTCGGCCCACTTAAAGGTCATCTCCATGCTGGCGGCAATATCGCCATCGACCCTTGCAACCCCTTTCATTCTGCCAATCATGCCGCGGGTCCAAAGGATCTCGACTTCCATCAGAAGCTGGTCCCCTGGGCGGACCATTCGGCGGAACTTGATGTCATCCATCGCTCCGATGAGCGGGACCTTGCCGGTGTACTCAGGTTTTGAGAGAAACAGTGCGGCTCCGGTTTGCGCCATGGCTTCGAGGATCAGGACGCCGGGCATGATCGGCAATCCGGGATAGTGACCCTGAAAAAACGGTTCGTTGATCGTCACGTTCTTAAGGCCAATACACTGCTTTCCATCCTCGGAGACCGAGATGATCCTGTCCACCAAGAGCATCGGGTACCGGTGCGGCAGAAAATGAAGAATCTGATCGATGTTGAGTACGGCCATGTGATCTTAAGGTTAAGGTTACCCGCGCTGTCCAAATTCGACGGCGCGGGCAGCTGGTCAAGTGAGAATCAGGGGAAGATGCCGCGACGGATCGTTGCCTCGGCGACACGCTTGACCCCAATGATCAGAGCGGCTGTGCGCATGTCGGTCTTGTGGGCTCGCATGCCCCGCTCCACTTCGGAAAAGGAAGCGCGCATGATGCGGGTGAGTTTGGCATTGACCTCGTTCTCTTCCCAAAAGAAGTTCTGGAGGTCCTGGACCCATTCGAAGTAGCTGACCACGACGCCGCCAGCATTGGCAAGGATATCCGGTACCACGAAGACTCCCTTGTCGGAGAGAATGTGGTCGGCTTCCGGCGTCGTGGGGCCGTTGGCACCCTCGACGATCAGCTTGGCCTTGATCTTGTCGGCATTATCGACGGTGATCTGGGTGGCAACTGCGGCCGGAATGAGAATGTCGCAGGGCATCTCAAGAATCTCAGCGTTGGAAACCGGCTGCGCATCCTTATACTCGCGGATTCCGCCATCGCGTCCAGAGTAGCGATTAAACAGATCGTGGACAGGAAGGCCGTTTTCGTTGTAAATGCCGCCAATGGCGTCGCTGATTCCAACGACGGTGGCGCCAGATTCTTCCACAAGCTTTGCCGCAGTGGAACCAACGTTGCCGAAGCCCTGAACGATGACCTTAGATTTGCTGAGGTCAAGGTTTCGCACTTTGGCGGCTTCTTCCATCGTGACCACAACGCCACGCCCAGTGGCCTCGGTACGCCCCTCTGAGCCTCCAAGCTCAATCGGCTTGCCGGTGACGCATCCAGGAACGGTATAGCCCTTCTGCATGGACACTGTGTCCATCACCCAGGCCATTACTTGGGCATTTGTTCCGATGTCGGGGGCAGGGATGTCACTTCGCTCACCGATCATGGAACTGATCTCGGTGACGTACCTGCGGGTGAGCTTTTCAAGCTCTCGCTTGGAGAGCTTTTTCGTGTCGACTTTGACCGAGCCCTTTGCGCCTCCATAAGGGATGTTGGCGACGGCGCACTTCCAGGTCATCCACATCGCCAGAGCCGACGTCTCATCGAGGTCGACTTCTGGGTGATAGCGAATGCCACCCTTCGTGGGGCCGCGAGAGGCATTGTGCTGAACACGGTACCCCTCAAAAACTTGGACTTCGCCGTTATCTAAAACGACTGGGAAATGGACAATCAGCTGTCTAATCGGCTGGGAAAGAACGGAGTGGAGACCTTTGTCGAGATCCAGGAAATTAGCGGCCACTGCGAGTTGTTCGCGGGCCATATCGAGAACGTTTATGTGTTGGCTCATCGGGCACCAAAAACTCGCGCTATCGTCTAGGCGAGTCCAAGACCTTTCTTAGGAGCGCGTATAAGGGTATTGCGAGGACACCGTTGTACACCGCTGATCCTATTGTAGCCAACAAGGCGGAAAGGATGGCGCCATGAGGATTCATCAGCAAAAATGTCAGTTGTGAGGCCAGCGTGGCGGCCGCGGTGACGATCGCAGCCACTGCCGTATTCCCCTCAAATTCCATCCCCGTGAACCAGCCGACACAAAACCCGACTAGGGTGCGCGTGATGACATAGGCTGCCATGTGGCCGCCTGCGATGGCGCCATGGAGGGCACCGCCGATAAATCCGACCACCGACCCGTTCCGACGGAGGGAGAAGAGGCTCAGACTTACGATTGCAACCAACAGAAAATCGGGGGCAACGCCTCCGGCCGAGACCTGAAAGGCCACCGCCTGCTGCAGCCCGCCTGCAATCCACAGGGTCAGGATCGCTATAAGCCAGCCTTTGGGTCCCTTCATCCGAGCACGAACACGACGTCTAGATTTCCGGGGGAGAATGCCGGATCAATTCGTGCCTTAAGGGTGCCGAACTCCTCGTTCGGCTCAACCTGAATGACTTTTCCGATGTTGATTCCACGGGGAATCTTGTCGGAGTATCCCGAGGTCATGATGAGATCACCAACCTGAACAGGGGCCTTGGGGTCCAGAAACGTCATGCTGAGCGTGCTTGCGTTCTCGCCGCGCACAAGCCCAACCAGAGGTGGCGTCCGGTTTACGTCGATGGCGCCGATGAGCTGCGTTTTGCCCCGAGAGGTCATTTGCAGCCCCGCGCTGGTCAACATCAGGACCTGGCATTCGCGAGGTTCCACTTCCTCTACCGTTCCAACGAGTCCTTGCGCAGATTCGACTGGCGACCCGAGAACGACGCCCTGAGCGCTGCCAACGTTGAGAGTAAGGCGATTTTCATTAATCGACATGCCGATCAATGAGGCTGGTATTCGCTTCTTACCAGGGACTTCCCCAAACTTCAGCATCGACCGCAGTCGGGAGATTTGATCGTCTCGATCCAGCATGGTCGTGGAGTACAGGGACTGAGCCGCTTCCAGTTCATGAAGCCTGCGGTTCTCCGCAGTCAGCCTTGAGGCCGATAGGATCCCATGAAAGAAATCCGACGTCCCCCTAGTCAGACTCGCTAGAGGAGACGAAACCGGACGAATCAGTGTCCTGAGCAATGAGGCGACGTGGTCTGGCTTTTGCGAGACCCGAGCGCCGTTTTGAATGCTGCCCAGGACAATTCCAAGCGCGCACAGCCCAATCAGCACCGCGGCGTCGACGGGCGTCGCCGACTTGCGGCGCTTTAGGGACGTGACGCCTTCTCCAACATCTTTCGCACCATTGGATTCTCGTGCATCGCTTCCACCACCATGCCGGTGCCGATTGCGACGCAGCTCAGTGGGTCTTTGGCGATAATCACGGGCATCATCGTCTCCTCAGAAATCAGGCGATCCAGGCCACGCAGGAGTGCACCGCCGCCAGCAAGCACAATGCCATGGTCCATAGCATCTGCGGCGAGTTCTGGAGGCGTCGCCTCGAGAGTGAGCTTGACGGCTTCCACGATGGCGTTGAGCGGCTCTTGGATCGCCATTCTAACTTCCTCACTGGTGATGACGGCGCTTCGAGGGAGGCCCGTGACGAGGTCGCGGCCCTTGATCGTGATCTGCAGTTCCTGCTCCAAAGGATGGGCGCTACCGATTTCAATCTTGGTCGTCTCCGCCGTTCGATCTCCGATGTAGAGGTTGTAGGCACGTCGGACGTACGAGGAGATGGCTTCGTCGAGTTCGTCACCGGCAATTCGGATGGATCTTGAGTGGACAATGCCACCCAGCGAAATCACAGCCACCTCAGTGGTGCCGCCACCGATATCGACAATCATCGAACCGCTTGGCTCATCGACGGGCAAGCCTGCTCCGAAGGCGGCCGCCATCGGCTCTTCGATAACGTAAGCCTGGGTGGCTCCAGCATTGCGGGAAGCTTCGATTACGGCTCGTCGCTCCACCTCGGTGACTCCGCTTGGGATGCCAACAACTACCGTTCTTCTGAGAAGGAATCGCGTGGATACCTTGGAGATGAAGTAGTGGAGCATCCGCTCCGTCTGCTCAAAATCCGCGATTACGCCGTCTTTTAGCGGACGGGTCGCAACAATGTGCGATGGCGTTCTGCCGAGCATGCGCTTGGCTTCTTCGCCGACAGCCAGAACCTCTCCGTTGTCCTTGTTGATGGCGACAACGCTAGGTTCCCGGAGGAGGATTCCGCGTCCTCCGACGTGAACGAGCGTATTTGCAGTTCCGAGGTCAATGCCGATGTCTCGGCCGAACCTGGTATGCAGGTTGTGCATGAGGCCGAACTTGCCGTTATTCCTCATCGCCCACGATCTCCCCGGTATTGAGCCTCTTGGCGAGGGTCTCCTGCGAAATCGCAGAAAGAATCAAAGCCGTTCCAGTGGTGAAGATGACGGATTTGGTACGCCGTCCTTGCGTTGCGTCGATAACGTTGCCCTCTTTGCGCATTGTCTGCACTAGCCGCCGCATAGGCGCGGATTCGCTGCTCACTAGAGCAACGATCCTCTCAGTCATCACATAGTTGTAGAAACCCACGTTAAGCACGGCGGGTGCGGGCATAAAACATAAACTCCTTGCTAGGCAAGGAGTTTACACTGGGGAGTCTAGTCCCAACCTAAAGATCCGAGGTTGAGACGTTTCTAGCGGCAAATCCGCTCGGTTAAGGCTACTTCATTCCCGGCATTCCAGGACGACTGCGGCCAGAGCCACCTGCTCGACCTGCGCCAACGCCTGGAGGCATTCCCACTCCTGGAGGGGGACCGCCCATTCCGCCCATGTTGGGGGAGGCTCCACCACCGCCTGCTCCGGAGTTGCTTCCGCCGGAAAGCGACGCTGCCATCACCGGTGCGGTGTTGGTTGGATAAGTCGGCGCCGAGGTGATCACTGCCGTCGGTGCGGGAGGAGCAATCGGCTCACGCTTCATGAAAAACATGCACAGGCCGGCTACGATCGATAGGAAGGCGCACACACCTATGACGATAATGTCGTTTTGATTCTTCATAACGCGAGACTCTCTACTGAATTCTGACGATACCCGGTTGGACAGACGTCACACCTGGGCCAGAAAGTTTGATCTTGATTGCTCAAGAGACAACATGATACGACGATTTGGCTTAGTGGCGGAAGTGCCGCACCCCGGTAAAGACCATCACAAGGCCCAATTCATCCGCCTTGGCGATGACATCAGCATCCTTCTTGCTGCCACCAGGCTGCACCAGGCAGGCGATTCCTGCCGCCGCCGCTGTCTCCACACTATCTGGGAATGGGAAGAATGCATCGCTTGCCAAAGCGGCCCCCTTGGCTCCCTCTCCGGCTTGCTCTAGCGAGAGGCGGACCGACTGGACTCGGTTCATCTGACCGGCACCAACTCCCAAAAGTCGGGTGGACGTACCGACCACGATGGCGTTGGACTTAACGTGCGGGATGACTTTCCAGAGGAACTTCATCGCATCCATCTGCTCCTGAGTTGGCTGCTTCTCAGTCACCACCGTCCATGGCTTGCCTGGATCCTCGTCGGTGTCCTGGATCAGAGCACCACCGCGGATGGCTCGCACCATGACGCTCGCACTGTTCGCAGGGAGAGACGCCGACAGGAGGCGGACCTCCTGTCCCCAAATCTTTCGGGTGGTGAACATCTCCAGAGCCCCGGGCGTGAATTCAGTGGCAATCACGACATCGAGCTTGTTGCCCTTCTCAATCATCGCAGCAGCTGCTTCTTCATCCAGCACTCCATTGATGGCGACGACGCCACCAAAAGCGGAGATTGGATCCGCCTCCCGGGCAAGGCGGAACGCTTCTCCGTAGGTGGAGGCAATCGCGGCACCACAGGGGTTGCCGTGCTTGGTGATCGCGCAGGCAGGAACGGGAAGGTCTGCAACGAGTTCCCATGCTCCATCCGCATCGTTGTAGTTGTTGTAGCCCAGTTCCCAACCAGAAAGGTGTTTCGCCTGGGCGATACCGGGGAGACCGAGCGGATCGTGAAACATCGCGCCAGCCTGGTGCGGATTCTCTCCGTACCGCAGGGGGACAGCCTTGCGATAGCCCAGGGTGAGCGTCTCCGAATAGGGCGATTCTCCAGCGGCGGCAGTCAGGTACCGGGAGACCATCGAATCGTAGAACGCGGTGTGGCGGAAAGCCTTAGCGCTCAGGGCGAGGCGCTTCTCAGCGATTGTTCCCTCAGACAAACTTTGAAGCACCGCTGAGTAGTCACCTGGATCAACCACTACGGCAACGTTTGCCCAGTTCTTGGCGGCGGCTCGAATCATAGCGGGTCCACCGATGTCGATGGACTCAATCGCTTCCTCTAGGTCATGAGGAGCGGTCACCGTCTTTTCAAAGGCGTAGAGGTTGACGCAAAGGAGCGAAATGGGCTCAATTCCCGCCTCCTGCATCGCGGCGACATGGCTTTCTAGCCGAAGGTCTCCGAGGAGTCCGCCGTGAACGAGGGGATGAAGGGTCTTGACCCTGCCATCCAGCATCTCTGGGAAACCAGTGACTTCAGAAACGTCTTTGACCGCAAGGCCGGCTTCGCGAAGCGCCTTCGCGGTTCCACCGGTGCTGATCAGCTCAAAACCCTGAGCGACAAGACCCTTTGCAAAATCGACAACTCCGGTTTTGTCCGTTACGGAGAGAAGGGCTCTTAGACTCATCGAATACCTCCACCAGTTGTCGCGCCACCAGTGGTGGCTCCGCCGGTCGTGCCGGATGTTGGAGGAATGATCGGCGGCGCGCCTGCTGGATCGGGTGGAGGAATATCCTGCACCACGTTGACCACGCGGCTCTGAGAAGTCTTGCGACCTTTTGAATCGTAGGCGGTGAGAGTGAAGGTTGTCTTAGCTGTAAGAGGAATGTCCATGCTGGTTGAGGGGTCCACCTGTTGGGTGGCGCCCGTGCTCGAGGAAAGCTCCACGCGCACGGCTCCGTTCACTTGCCAGCTCAAAGTGACTTTGGCCACTGACATCGGAACGGAAACATTGCTGGGCGAGAAAGCGATGATGGTGGCGTCACTCTCTTCGTAAACGTTGACCTTGATCGACTTGGTGATCGTCTTTCCGTCCTTATTGGTTGCGGCAAGGGTGTATTCCTGATCGCCGACCTTGGTCGTGAGGATGTCAATGCGGCTAAGGCTTGGGTCAATGACGAGGTTGACCGGCTCGAGAATCGCCTTGGTTACCGAACTGCCAAGCGAATAGTCCAGTTCGAATGTTGAGCCAAGCTTCACCTTGGTGGGCTTTGCTGAAAGCGCGAGGATCTCTGGATCGAGGGCGGTTGGGGGGTCCTTGACCGTCACTCGGATTTCCTGGGTCTTCTCCTGGCCGTCCTTGTTGGCGTAAATCCTAAAGCTGATGGTCCCGGCGGCGCTTACGGTGTATGGGTAGCTTCCCGCGCTCTCATTGCCGTCGGTAAGAACGTCTGCTCCCGCGGTCACTTTCACGTGGGTCGAAGGTGAGGTCGCCCATGTCACTTTCACCTCTTGCCCGGTAAGCGGCATTGGCGGATTGACGCTGAAAGACGTGATCTGCAGAGGCTGGGGCCTCATCAGAAACCACAGGAAGATGATGACTGCGACAATGAGAGACAGGATTAAGCCGCTTGGGGTGATAAATGGCCGATGCTCAAGCTGGGCCTGGGCGGAGGTTGCCACCGAGGGCTTATCCACGCCGCGAGCTGTCACAGAAAAGCCAATCAGCTTGCCGCCTGCAAAGAATGGCTTGCTTGTGGGAGAGGCGACGAACTCAACTTCTCGCTGCTGACCGGGGCCAACTGTGACCTGCTCTGACTCAAATTCGTAGGCGCACGAGTCTTCTGGATCGGTTCCAACCAGCCGCATCGTGTGCTCGGTATTTCCCAGGTTCATCAGGACCGCAGAAAACACGTTGTGCTTTCGCCATGCCGAGTAAGAGCCCTTCTTGGGGGTGATCTCCATGGTCACATGGTTGAACGGCTTGACTTCGAGGACAGCCTGAACGGTCTTAGCCTCACCGGAAATCAGCGATCGCACGCGGACAACGAAAGGATAGTTGCCAGCAAGGCTCTCGCTGGATCGCGACGGCTTGAAAAAGACTCTTTCGACGTGGCTTTCGCCGGGCTCGGAGCCGAAGACAGGTACCGGAACGGCAGTCCACTCAGGATCAACCCCTTCGATTTCCAGCTCGTATCGGTCCGCCTCATCCGTTCGATTGACAACCACCACGGACACAGGAGTTGTGGCTCCGGGCTCCAGGGGGATCAAGTCCGGAGTGACTTGGACGGTGAAACTCATCGTTTCGAGTGTAGCAGACGACTCACCCCCGACAATTCGCTCAGAATAAATCCATGACTGCCGAAATCGTGTCTGTTGGGACGGAACTTCTCTTGGGTCAGATCGTGGACACGCACGCGGCGCACATGGCTCGGATCCTTGCCGACTGTGGAATTGGCTGCACGCGCCGCTCGACGGTGGGCGACAACATGGACCGACTTGTCAGCATGCTTAAGGATTCTCTGGAGAGGGCGGATTTGGTGGTCACGATTGGCGGACTGGGCCCGACGGTCGACGATCTCACCCGAGACGGTATCGCGGCAGCCCTCGGAGATGAGCTCGAGAATGTGCCCGAAGTTGCAGAGCGCCTCAAAGAATTCTTTGCGTCACGTGGCATTCGGATGGCAGAATCCACGCTCCGGCAGGCCCAAAAGCCAACTTCGGCGCAGCTTATTGACAACCCTAACGGCACTGCGCCCGGCTTGATTTGTCAGAAAAATGGCAAGGTCGTGATCGCCCTACCGGGACCAAAGGGCGAATTTGACCCGATGGCGACGGGTCCTGTACGCACTTTCTTGGAGCACCTCCAAGGTGGTCAGGTGATTCACTCGCGAGTCCTTAAGGTCGCAGGGATGGGGGAGAGCCACGTTGAAGAAGCGATTCGACACCTCATGGATGCAGAAAATCCAACGGTGGCTCCATACGCTCAACCCGCCGAAGTGCACCTACGGGTTACTGCCCGAGCTGAGACCCGTGAAGCGGCAGACCTTTTGATCGACCCAGTTGTCGACCAGATCCGGGCCATTCTTGGCAACCACCTGTATGGCATCAACCTGGCCACCCTCGAATCGGCAACCATCCAGCTTCTGATTGAGAGGGGCGAAACGGTTGCGGTTGCAGAGAGTATGTCTGGGGGCTCGCTGGCCGCTCGTCTGACGTCAGTGCCCGGGTCCAGCAAGGCGTTCGTGGGTGGAACGATCGTTTACACGGTTGGTGCCAAAACGACCCTACTTGGCATCTCGCCAGAACTACTGGAGGAGCATGGTCCCGTATCCGAGGCAACCGCTCTGGCGATGGCAGAGGCGGTCCGGGAGCGGCTGGGCGCAACTTACGGGGTTTCCATCACCGGCAATGCGGGGCCAACTGCCGATATCGATGACAAACCGATTGGGCTCACCTATATCGGGATCGCTGGTCCGCTCGGAACGATTGTTGACAACGCCAAGTACCGAGGGATTCGAGAGGATATCCAGCGCAGAAGCACGCAGACGGCGCTAAGTCTGCTTCGAAATACTTTGCTGTCCTAAATTCGTCGGCCAAGATATCGGGCGGTATAGCGGTCGCCGTGAAGGCCCTCTTCGTATCGAATGACCTCAAAGTCGGGAAGGAGAATGGTCAGCTCACCGAGCTCGAGAACCAACTTTTCCCGTCTCGGCTTTCCGAACTTCAGGCGATGTTCAACGGTGAACGTTTCGATGACCACGAACCCGCCAGGAACCACGATCTCTGACAAGTGAGCCAGAAGCCTGCGGTCCAGATAGAAGAAAGAGACGGCGAGACTGAACTGCCCTTCCGGGAGCATTGATTCCAAGTCTTGAGCCTTCCAGGCGATTGGTGCTCCGCTTGTTGCCGAGTGAAACTCCAGATTTCGGCCCAGATCAATAGCATCTTCAAGGTGGTCGATGGCGGTCACCCGAAATCCAACCGATGACAGGAAGACAGAGTCGCGGCCGGAGCCGCAGGCAAGGTCTACCGCAGATCCAACCGGGATCTGATCGATGACTTCCTCCAAAAATGCGTTCGGCCTCCACAGTCGCACTGGATCGCTGGGACCCAACTCGAATTCGCGGGTGACCCGGGCGAGTCTGCCCTGAGTCTGGAGCCACTCGCAGGCATAAGTCGCATCAGGACCCGTATCTGCGACGAGGACAGCCTGTTGCTTGGCAGGGAGTTCGCAGACTCGGTCGGCAAGTTCGGCAAGCGGAATATTCACGGCATCGCGGATCGGCGATGCCGGAGTCGTTCGAACGTCGAGAAACTTGCCGAGCTTTAGCACCCTTGGTCGCTACTTCTTCTTAGGCTTCGGGCCACGTGGCAGAAGCGTCTCTGCACAGGCAAGGTTGTATGAGACGACTGCGTGATTCGTGGACGCCTGGACGAGGTATTCGGGGATGGCCTCCTCGTACCGGTCGAACTGGGTATGCCACACGTGCATGTAGTCTTGCCGACCCGCTTGGCGGACGCTAAGACCCGGAATTCCGACGTAATTGAACGGAGCCTGGTCGCTGCCGCCGTCATTCGTCATGTCGGTATAGACGTCGAAGTGCTGAGGCATCGCTGGGAAAGCCTTCACGGTGGGAGCACAGGCCTCCATCAGCATTGGCTTCATCACTTCATAGCCCCAGAAACCGGACTGATAGTTGCTTCCGTCATCGTCATTGAGAACGGCGGAAATTTTGTCCCACTCCGACTCATGCGCCTTGACGTAAGCCAGCGATCCTAGTAATCCCTGCTCCTCACCCGACCACAGGATGAAGCGAATGGTCCTCTTAGGCTTCGCGTGGGCGGCAGAGAGGATGCGGGCAGCTTCGATGGCCGTCACGGTTCCCGTTCCGTTGTCGTTGGCCCCTTGCGATCCGGGAGAATTCCATGAATCAAGGTGTCCGCAAACAATGACGACCTCATCCGGTTTCTCGGTGCCCTTGATCTCTGCGACGACGTTGTACTGAGGAATCGGGCCCTTAAACCACTTGTTCTCTGCGTTGAATTCTAGAACGGTCTTACGCCCAAAGCCGATGTTACGGACGATTCGGTCGTAGTCGGGCCGGCTGACGAGGATTTGGACGTCGGCAGGATGCTTATCGAGGGTCTTGTTTCGGTACGAACCGTGCGACCAGACTCGCTCATCCTTTGTGCCGTAAATTCTTCCGGCAATACCGAGATCATCTAGGGCTTTTCTGACCTCCGGCGACTCTTTGACGTCGGGGCCGTGCATGCCCATGTCTGCCTGGCAGATAACCCAAGCACCTTTGAGTTTGGCTTTGTTCTGGTCGAACTCAGCAATTGTTTTCGGCTCTAGGACCGCATCAGCTCTGATTAGCCCTTTGGTGCCGGGCATCCAATTCATGGTCGTGAATGAAATCGGCACATCGTAAGGCTCAACCATGCGGGCGAACTGGTTGCCTCCGCGCTCAAAACCGACGGGAACCTCACCCCATTGCTCTAGGTGGATGTTGGTGAGCCCCCACGACTTAAATTTAGCCATCGCCCATTTCTGAGCTTTCGCCAACTTGGGAGAGCCGGTGACGCGGGGTCCAATGTCAAAGCACAGCTCGTGGAGCCGCTTCATCACCTGGTTGTGATTCTTTCCTTGATTGATGATGCGACCGAGGGTAACCGGGTCACCCTGGCCGTGGGCCAAGGTGACGAGAAAGACTGAGGCGAGCAGCAGGTGGGGACGGTTCATGTGGCCGCCTCAGTTTGGCAGGTTCTGTCTATTGGGCTGGCTTTGGCTCCCTCGGAAGGAGCGTCTCGGCACAGGCAAGGTTATAGGAAACCAACGCGTGGTTGGTTCCAGATTGGATGAGGTACGCAGGAATGCAGGTCTCGAACCGGTCGTTCTGAGTGTGGTGAACAAACGTGTAGTTCAACGTTCCGGTTTCGATAGTGAAGAAGCCGGGTACGCCAACAGCGTTGAACGGGGCGTGGTCGCTGCCGCCGCCTCGCGGCATTTTGGAACCACCGGCAAGTTTGAGCACCTGAGGCATATCTGGGAAGGTTGCCTGGCTCTTCTTGATCGCTTCCTCCATCATCGGTTTCATCTGAGGAAGGATCACGTAGCCACCTTGGTAGTTTCCGCCGCCATCATCGACCAGCACGGCGCTGATCTTGTCCAGCTCGTCTTTGTGAATCTTCACATAGGCAGTTGAGCCAAAGATTCCCTGCTCTTCTCCGGACCAGAGGATAAAGCGAATCGTACGCTTCGGCTTGGCATGAGCCGCGCAGAGGATGCGCGCGGCTTCCATCGCTGTCATGGATCCGACTCCGTTATCCTGTGCGCCCTGAGAGCCGGGCCCATTCCATGAGTCGAAGTGGCCGCTGACGATCACCACCTCGTCTGGCTTTTCCGTCCCCTTGATTTCGGCAATCACGTTGTACTGGGGAATAGGCCCCTTGTAGAACCGGTTGTCCGCATTGATTTCCAGCGCGACGTTCCGCTTGAAGTCGATGTTTCGAAGTATTCGGTCGTAGTCAGATTTCCGAACCGTGACCTGAAGGAGACCGGGGTGCTTGTCGTAGGTCACTCCCTTCCAGTTGGGTCCGCTGGTCACGACAAGTTCGTTTCGAGAACCATTGATCTTGCCAAGAGCACCATCCTTTTCGAGTTCTGCATTAACCTCAGCGCCGCTTCCCGATCGGCTCGGAGGAGCGATGACCCACTTCCCTTTGAAGTCGGCGGCATGCGCCTTAATCTCCTCAAGCGATTCCGGCTGCAAAATGGCCTCTCCACGCTGAAGGCCCTTTGTGCCGTTCGCCCAGGCTGGGGTGGTGAAAACCATGTCTGACTCAAATGGCTCGACCATCCGGCAGATTTGGACAGGTCCACGGTCAAATCCGGTCGGAAATTCTCCCCACTTTTCCAGGTGTACGTTCGTGCAACCGAACTTTTTGAACTGACCCACAGCCCATTTTTGAGCGGTGTAGAGTTCAGGCGAACTGGTGAGGCGGGCGCCGATGTCGAAGCACAGATGATGAAAGCGATCCATGATCTGACTGTGGTTTTTACCTAGATCGGCAATTCGATCAAGGGTGGCAGGATCACCTTGGGCGAAAAGGGTCGCCGAAAGCGGAATAACGGCAGATAGGGCAGCCAAACGAAGGTAAGCGGAACATTTCATGCGTGGAATCCCCGTGCAACAAGCGTCGCAGAATAGGTTTATACACCGTCTGCCACCCATTCGGGACCCGGTTGGGCATACAATGGTCAGACGATGTCGGTTAGGGATAGTGTGAGGGCGCTTGCCGACCTCGGTTTCACCAATTTGGAAGCTGAGATTTACGCGTTCCTACTTCAGGAATCACCCGCCACTGGCTATCGCATTGCCCAAGCGATTGGAAAGCCAGCGGCGAACACCTACAAAGCGATTCAGACGCTTGAGCAAAAGGGCGCAGTGATTGTCGAGGACGGAACCTCTCGCAAGTGCAGGGCAATCTCTTCCGAAGAGCTTCTCAGCCGTTTGAGCCGAGAATTCGAGAAGAAGCGCGCCAGTGCGTTGTCGAGCTTGAGCTCGCTGAACAACGTCACGGTGGACGAGCGCATCTATCAGATTCGATCGAAAGATCAGGTTCTACAGCGTGCCCGGGAGATGCTGGCAGTTGCCAAGCAAGTGGCATTGGCCTCAATTCCCAGCGTACTCGTCACCGAACTCGCCGATGCACTCCTTGAAGCGGCAGCGTCCGGCGTGGATGTTGCGATCCAATCAGACATTGCCGTTCGGATCGAGGGCGTGGAATCAGTGGTCTGGACGGAAGAGGAAAAGGGTCTCTCAACCCTCCAGATTTCCGTCGACTGCGATGAAGTTCTGATGGCGCTTTACGATGTGGACGGGCAGCTGATTCAGGCAATTTGGACGCGCAGCCCTGCCGTTGTCGTTGCCCAACATCAGGGGCTAGCCAGCCAAGTCTGTCTGGTTTCTGTTGCAGAGCGGATCGAAGAGGGAGCGGGACAGAAGCGACTGACACGAGCGGTCAGTTCGTTGAGAACTGTTGCTTCAACCCCCGGCTACGAGCGACTCAGCGGCAAGGATTGATCTGCGTCACGGCTTAAAATGAGCGGCTCGGATCGTATGCCACGCCAACGGCCGAGAAGCTAGCTCGACTCGGGAAACCGTGGAGAAGTCCCCCTGGAACGTGAAGTTAGTCCAACCTGGACGACCTTCAATTGGATTTGTGTTCACAAGCGTCAGATTGTTCCCACTGGAGTCACGGACGATGATTTCATAGGCTGCCGGGCTGTTCAATGGAGGCGTGGGTGTGGCGACCATCGTGTACGGTCCGGCGTGGCTTGGTCTAGTTCCCGTGACCTCGATTCGAGTCGGCTGGCCACCATGCGCAATTGCGTGAACCGGCTTGCCGGCTTTGGCTAAGGCAATCCAGCTATAAACCTTCCAGTTGCCGGTTGAAATCCCGACTGCCATATCCTGTTGGGATGGTTGCCCTGGCGGCATTCTGAGCCCCGAAATCCAAACCTTCCCCCCTGCGGTTGCAGTGATGAAAGAAGCATCGAGATCGGGCGTCGCAGGAAGTTTAAACTTCACACTGGGCTCGCCCCCCGGCAAAGCTGGCGGGGCCACCAATGCTACCGCGATGGGGTCGGTTTCTCGTCCCGTCCAAATCGGCTTCGTCGCCTTTGGCAGCGTGTGAAGTTCGATTGGAGATCCATCGGGCCGCCACGCCTGCTTCATCTTTGGCAAGACGAAAATGACGGATACCCTTGCCCCATTGGGGGCAGTCCACTGTCCGGTGGTAAGAGTCTTCATGCCTAGGGCCAGGGCGAAAAGGAACATCTGGGGAATTATAGGTTGGTTTTCATGGAATGAGACCAAAGGTTGAAGCGCCGCGCCCAAACCGTCACAAGTCAGCTGCTTAATGGCCTTTTCCAGTTTTTCTCGATTGGCGGGCACCTGCGACTGCCCTCCCGTAGAGTAGGTAGAGTGCCAAAGAATTCCGGTAAAACGGCAATCCAATGACTTGAGGAGGTCTGCAGATTTGAACAGCGTTGAAGCTTTTATCGAGGCGATCTTTGAGAACAGAGTTCCGGAATCAGTCCAACAATGGGACGCGCACCGCGACGAGCTGAAGCTGGACTTTGTCGCCGCCGCGATGGCTGGGGATCTAGAGTCTGTCCAGGCGATGCTGGAAATCGACCGAGGACTGGCACGCCAGACGCTTCCGCCATATGACCGTCCGATCCTGTGCTACGTCTGCCAGAGCCGGCTCATCGAAGTTCCTCGCTTCGAACAGGGAATACTGGATGTTGTCAGAGCACTGCTGAAGGCAGGTGCGGACCCCGACTCCTCTTATTCCTCTGAGTGGGGAAATGAGGAATGGAAGGAGACAGCCCTTTACGGAGCAGCTGGCGTGGTGAACCATGCGGGGCTGACAAAGTTGCTGCTTGATGCCGGCGCGGATCCAGATGATGGCGCGATCCAAGACGGAATCTACCACGGGGAGTCGCTTTACCACGCCTGCGACTTTCCAGGGAGAAATGAGTGTCTGCGCCTGTTGCTGGAAGCCAATCCATCGCAGGTGGCGGCCGAATACAGCCTCAACCGAAAACTGGATTTTGAGGATGAAGAGGGCGTTCGCCTATTCTTGGACCACGGCGCAAATCCGAACGGAAACAAGACAAGGTCAGCTCTGAGCCACGCCATTCTCAGGGGGAGAAGTACCACGATTCTCGCCTTGTTGCTGGCAGCTGGGGCCGATCCCAATCACCTGGAGCTTGACGGCACCACGCCCTACGTCATGGCGAGAAGGCTGGCGGACCGCGCCGCTTCCGAACTGCTGGAAAGTCACGGAGCAAGGGCTGAGTTTGGCCCTTACGATGCCGTGCTCATTGCGGCGGCCGATGAAGACCAGGCCGAGGTTGAACGGTTGGTATCGACCTATCCGGAGATTCTTCAAGGGCTATCTGATTTAGGTCGCCAAGAGCATGACGGGTTCGCCCTTGGAGCGGCCGGGCAGCTTCTGCACGATATGGCAAGGCTGGGACATGTCAAGGCGCTGAAGGCACTGCTTGACCTAGGAATGGACCCGGGGGCTCGGAACCAGTACAACGAGACACCTCTTCACTGGGCATGTGTGGCGGGACGCGCTGAGGCCGCCGAACTCCTTCTCGAACGTGGCGCCCCGCAAGACGTGATCGAGAGAAACCACAACTGCGTTCCCGTTCAGTGGGTCTACTGGGGCTCAGAGTATTGGAACGAACCTCACGGCGACTACGGCAAAACGGCTGAGGTCCTTCTTAACGCAGGATCTCCGCTGCCGGAGCGTCTCGAAGGCAGCGAGGCGGTCAAAGCCGTTCTTCGTGCGCGGGGCCTAGTCGACTAGAAGCTGTCCTTCACGAAGTGATGGGTTCCGATCAGGTTGCCCACTGACATTTTGAGACCGTCGAGGGCCTTATTGTTAGTGGTTTCTGCCAGGACCAGGGGACGGCCATAAGCGGCATGCACGTCTGCCGCAGGAATAAACTTCTTGTTGGGGTCTCGCAGCTCCGCACCTCCTTGATCGTCGATGCTCACTGTCTTGGGATTTAGCGTAATTCGATTTCCCTTGATTGTCCAAAAACCAGTGATGCTGATGGTCTCCTGCTCACCTTGGAGTTCCATCTTGTAGCTTCGCTGAGTGGCGTAAACCTGAACATAGCCGCTGAGTGTTTCCCGCTTGATATCGGCGGCGGTGCCGCCATTTGTTAGGTCGGTAACTTCAAAGTGGCCACTCCACTTCCCTAGAAACGGCATCAAAGCCGCGTTTCGATTGCACCCGCATAGAAGAAGGGCAAACGGGATCAGAAGGAGTAGCTTTTTCACAATTCAGGTTCCCTTGGTATTGCCGAAGAGATCGATGTGCAGCCGCTGCGTCAGGCGCCAGTTACGATCCATCACAGGCTTCACCAACATCGTGGCACGGCGATGGAGGGTTTCGCTGTCCGTACCTTCGGGCATCAGCAAAACTCGGTTCGGCTCCACGCCATGAAGCTGGGCTAGCAGCTGCTCAATTTCCGAGAGGTCGTCTCCCTCTTCGGGATTGACGACAAATTTGAGCTGGTAGGGGTAGTTGCTGATTAGGTTTTGGAGAACCGGTAGGTTGAGTCGAGTTTTATCATGCTTGGGGGCCCAATGGGCATCTCGCACCGGGGTTGAATTGGCTAGCTTCGGGCTGATGGACATGAGATCGCAAGGCAGATCGCGATAGATGGTGCCAGCCGTTTCGAAAGTGATTGTCTTCCCTAAACCTTTGAGCTGGGCGGCGAGGGACTCGATCGGATCAAAGAGCATCGGTTCGCCGCCGGTGATTACAACGTGATCGATTTTTGCCTCCTCGACTTGACGGACCACCTCATCCACAGTCTTCACTGGCCCTTCCGGATACCAACTGGCATAGGGCGTGTCGCACCAAACGCAGCGAAGATTGCAGCCGCTTACGCGGACGAAGACGGACGGGACACCCACCCAAATCCCCTCGCCCTGCACGCTGGCGAAGATCTCCGCAATTCGGAGGCGAGCTAATTCGGGTTCGGATTTACCCAACGGCGTCCACGTAAGGAGCCGAGTCCTGCATTCCAAGGGACTGAAATGCCTTGAGGCGAATTTGGCAGGAATCGCAGCGTCCACAGGACCGCCCTTCGGCATCCGGGTCGTAGCAGGAGTGGGTGATGCTGTAATCCACCCCCAGCGCCAAGCCCCTTTGAATGATTTCAGCCTTTGTGAGCAGGATCAGCGGCGCATCGATACGGATCGAGCGACCTTGCACACCGGCTTTGGTTGCCAGTGTCGCGACCTTTTCAAAGGCCTGGATAAATTCTGGCCGACAATCTGGATATCCGCTGTAGTCCACGGCGTTGACGCCGACAAAGATATCCTCTGCGCCAAGCACTTCCGCGTAGCCAAGGGCAATCGCCAACATCACGGTGTTTCGTGCCGGAACATAGGTGACGGGGATATCCGCGGCCATGGTCGTTTCGTCTCGGTCTTTGGGCACAGCAATATCCGAAGTGAGTGCGCTGCCTCCAATTTGGCTCAGGTCAACAGAAACAAACTTGTGCTCTGCGATGCCGAACGCCTCCGCAACTCGCCGGGCAGCTACGACTTCGACCTCGTGCCTCTGGCCATACAGCACGGTTAGTGCGCAAGGTTCAAAGCCGAGGGACTTGGCAATCGCGAGGCAGGTCGCCGAATCGAGGCCGCCACTGAGCAGCACAACACATTTAGGTTTTCGGTCGCTGGACACAACTTAGTATGTTACGCCCACACCGGTAGACTCTCGCCACCATGATTCCGCTGCGCGACAATCAGAAGAGGGATACCTTCCCAATCCTGACGCTGACCATCGTCGCGCTGAACATGCTCATTTACTTCTGGGATCGGCAGGGACACCTGTTCGGCGCGAATATTGTCTTCGCTGACTCTGCGATGCGGCCGAAGGAAGTCCTTGACGCCCTTCAGGGTGTGATCAACCACAATCCGAACACCAATCTTTTTTCGTTTGCGACTGTGATCACGTCGATGTTTATTCACGGCGGTCTGACCCACGTGCTGGGGAATGTGATCTTCCTGCTGGTTTTTGGCCCAGGGGTGGAAGAGGCAATCGGCGGACCACGATTCGCCCTCTACTACATGGCTTGGGGCATTGCCGCTTCGGCCACGCAGATTTATATTCATCCAGACTCTCTGGTCCCTACAATTGGAGCCTCCGGGGCGATTGGCGGGGTGCTGGGAGCCTATCTTCTCCTCTTTCCGGGAAACAAAATTCAAATCTACATTCCCATGTTTCTCGTCGTATCCTTTGCCGTCAGCGCCTGGATTCTGTTGGGAGTCTGGTTTGCCCTTCAGGTGCTGCTCCCTCAAAACGGAGTTGCGAGCTGGGAGCATGTTGGTGGGTTTCTTGCGGGCATGCTGACCGTCTTAGTGATGGGCGGACGCTCTGCCATCCTAAAAGGGCGCACTTCTGACACGTTTCCTGCGTAACAATTGAGTCTTCGCCCTGCCTGAACGAGTTCTATGACCAAACCCAAACTGCCAATCTGGCTCTTCGCCTCCATCGCGCTCTCCGCGCTGATCGCCTCCTACTCCGTCTACAAGCGATTTCAAGTCGAGACAGAGAATAGGGCCACATCGCTGGCAGTTGAGTTCGACAATGTGGAGGGCCTCGCTGCGGCACAAGGCATCACTTTGGACAGAGCCCTCACGGATCTTCGCGCTCAGGGTGTCAATGCTTTGGTTCTGAGTGAAGCCACCGTTGGCGAGCTGCTTGCTCGAGGTCAGGCAACCCTTGAAACCACCGCGATTCCAGCTGATGTCCCCGGGAAGGTTCCTTCCATGGCGATGTCGACGCTCAAATTTACAGATGTGAGTCAGCTGCCTCGTGCTGAGCGCGGACTGCACATCCGATTTCAAAAGCTCGCGGGCCGCCTCCAAGGTCGCGATGCGAACACCTTAAACCTGCCGCAGGTTTCGCCGATGCTGGTTCGCACCACTCCTATAGGGCTTGATCCGACCCAGGTCGAAGCTGCCAAGCGAAACAACATGACGATCATCGCCCGCTGCGTCAATCCTCCGGGGATCAGCGCAACTGGAGTCAGAGAAACCATCCAATGGATTCGCGACATGGGAGGCACGATCTTCCTCCCTGAGGGCGACCAGCTTCTTGGACGACGCGAAGCCGTTACGGCAACGGAAGACGCCCTCACTGAATTCAAGATTTTTTACGCCACTCCGGAATTTGCAAAGATTGGCGGAGACGTGAACGTTGTCGAGGCGATGCCGGGCAACGTGATTCGCCTGCACTCTGCGCAGATTGCGGAATTGGACAAGCTGACACTCGCGGATGCGGTGGATCGATACGCGAAAGCGGCACGCGAGCGGAATATGCGAATCCTGATGATTCGGCCGCTGACCCTAGCATCGGCAGAACCGATTGGTTCATTCGCCTCTTTCATCAAGAAGATCAACGAACAGATCGTGGCGGAAGGGGGAGCGATCGGGCAGGCAAAGCCATACCGCGAACCCGGCGTTCCGCGGGTTCTCCTGATTCTCTTGGGATTGGCAATCGCGCCTTGCGTCTGGTTCTCAGTCGCCAATTTTGTATCGAATGTGAAGTGGAGAGCCGCTGGTGCTGTCCTCCTCAGCCTTGTCGGCGCTGCATGCGCCTTGAAAGTCGGTCTGCATGCGATGGCGTTCTTGGCCTCCATTGCCTTCCCATTTCTAGGGTTTATCATTGCGGAAGAGGTTCCAGAACTTCCGCTTCCCCGTTGGCTTCAACCGCTGCCAAAGTTTGTGCTGATCTCGTTCTTCAGCCTTCTCGGTGGAATCTGCGTGGCGGGTCTGCTCAACGGTCTGGCGTTTTATGTGAAGGCCGATGAATTCAAGGGGATCAAGATCTCGGTGTTCCTCCCGATCATCGCGGTGGGAGTGTTCTACCTTTCGCGCATCGGCAACTTAAAGAAGACCCTCGCTAGCCCGATCAACTGGAGTTCAGTGGTCCTTGGTTTTGGGATTCTCGTGATGCTTGGGCTCATGATCGCCAGAACGGGCAATGACAACGGCGTAGGAGCCAGCGACGGCGAAGTGGCCTTCCGGGGAATTTTGGATCGAGTGCTGTTTGTTCGTCCTCGAACCAAGGAGTTCATGATTGGACATCCTCTGCTGATCCTAGGAATCGGCCTTCTCGGATTCCTAAAACAGTGGCCAAAAGGCGAGGTAGCGGAAGACGGAACGGCGACGAACCCACCCCCTCCTCTTGCCGGATGGGCTGCCCTGGCGATGATGATTGGGTCTATGGGCCAGACCGACATTGTAAATACTCTGTGCCATTTACACATTCCGGTGATGCTCAGCGTCTTCAGAGTCCTGTTAGGGGGCCTATTGGGGTGTATTATCGGTCTGGCGCTTTGGGCAATTGTTCTAAGACTGCTCCCGAAGGCCGAGGCTTAATTTTTGGCAGGACGACTTTTATTAGCCGGATACATTGGGTGTGGCAACCTAGGCGACGATGCCATTGCTCTTGGATTTGTTCAGGGACTGGGGAATTCAGGATATGACGTCACCGTCATGTCCGGCAGACCTGAGGAAACGAACAGACTCTACGGGTTTTCCGTAATTGATCGCCGCGACTTCAAGCAATACGAAGAAGCGGTAAAGTCCTGTGATGCCGTGGTGTTTCCCGGCGGAAGCATTTTCCAGGATGCGACGAGCGTTCGAAGCGTTGCCTATTACTCCAAGATCATCACGTTGGCCAAGACGGCCAAGAAGAAGGTTTTGTTGCTCGGGCAGGGAGTAGGACCACTCACAACGTTCTTGGGCAAGCGCATGGCACAGGGTGCCTTCAACGATGCAGATGTGATCTCGGTGCGAGATCCTGATTCTCTGCAGGCCCTAAAGGACTTAGGAGTCAAAACATCCGTCCGCATGACCGCGGATATGGCGTTCCTACTCCCTCCTGTTCAGGCGAGCGACGACGTTCAGGGCTTCACGGTTGGAAACATGAAGACCGTTGGAATTTCTGCACGTCCGATGGACAAGAAGACCGACGTTGCGGCGCTGTTCGGCGACTTCTGTAGGCTCCTTTACCAAAACGGCTCCATGCCGGTGCTCATCGAAATGGATAAAGAGGAGGACGGCCCCCTCATTGCGGAGATCGCAAAGCGGCAGGGTGGAAAAATTCCGGATATCCGTAAGCTCACCACGCCCATGCAGCTTCAACAGCGTTTGCTGAGAATGGACAGCATCGTGGCTATGCGGCTTCACGCTGGAATCTTGGCTTCTACGGTTGGAATTCCACCCCTCATGGTGAGCTACGACCCGAAAGTGACTTCATTCTCAAAAATGATGGATCTGGGAACACCGCTTTCGATTCAGGGTCTCACTGCTCAGCGATTGATGGATTCGTTCACTGCCTTCCAAAAGGATCGAGAGCGAAATGCGAGGATCATCGAGCGCAAGCGAGACGAAATGCGAAAGCTAGCAGAGTTGAACATTGAACTGTTGCAGACCGCTGTTCGCTGAGAGTGGTTATGCAAATCTCCACAGACGGGCACTTCGCTTATCGGATACCGGTTTAGGTGAACATGGGTTCACCTGGCAAGACAAATAGGAAGCGCGTCCACTTCATCCGAAATATCTTCGGAGGTGCGATCCTTATCGTCGGAGCGCCGTACGCTTATCGAGCGATTGGGGAATTCATCACCAGCGACCCATTTGTGGGTCTCCAGGCTAAGCGACTGGAGGGCCTTGACGACAGCATCGGGATTCGAATGGACGATGTTGAGGTTCGCGACTATAGCGGCGCAAAGCTTACGTCCAGCGCCTTTGCCAAGCGTGTTGACGTCCGAAAGGATCGCCAGGCCGCCTCGCTCTATGGAGTTAGGGACGGCTTGTACCAGTCAGACCAGGGGCCGATTCATTACTCAGCTGCCAACGCGATTTGGAACATGCAGCAGAAGCGCCTGTTTGTGACCCAGAGCGTCCACGTCGAGAACCAGGACATGGACCTCAAGTCAAACGGACTTACGTTTGACGACAACACCGGCAAGCTCAGCGTGATGGGAAACGTCACGGGTCGGATGTACAAGGGCGAAATCACGGCGGCGAGCCTTCTTTACAATATGAAGTCCGGAGCTGTTTCGGCTGGCCCAATCGACTGGGTCGGATCCGTCGCTCTGAGCCCCCAAGATGATAACTCTGCGGTACCCAAGAAGTGGGATATCAAGGGTGAGAAATGGAGTTCGCTTGGACGCGGATCGGATGTGATGGTGTACGAACACGCGATTGCCAAAGACGATGAGCTGATCATCGTGGCTCCGCTGGTCCAGCAGAACAAGAAGACCGACGTCCTCACAGCTTCGGGCGGAATCGAATACTACAGCGGCAAGGCGAACATCAAGGCAGATCGGTGCACCATCTTCCGCAAAGAGAAGCGGGTAGTGCTCGAGGGACATGTGTTCATGTATGTGAAGCCAAAAGCCGAGCAGGAAGACCCTCCTAAGATCGAACCCATGCCGGAATACAAACCGGTAACGCCGGGCCAGGTTGTGGCAACACATGACAGCAAAGCGCTGGATAAGGACGAACTCAAGGCTAAGGAAGACGAGATTCGGTCCAGCAAGAACCTCAGAGAATTTCCATTGGTGGTCGTGTCGGATCGCACGGAATATTGGTACGCCAAAGGTGGCCGCCATGCTGTGATTACGGGGACCCCGCAGGCCCGTCAATCTCTGCAGCACGACGAATGGCGTCATGTTTGGTCCCACCAAGCACTGTACGATGGGGAAAAGGAGACGCTGAAGCTGCTGAGTTCACCCGGCAAGCACGAAGCTCTTATGAAGAACTCTCTAGGTGACGAGATGTCTGCCCTAGATATCCTCGTTTCGACCAAAGAGGATGACGACTACATCGAAGGCAACCAAGCGGAGGGGCATATCTACTCCACCGACGAGGACTTGCCAAAGGATGACAAGAAGTCGCCGCCGCCAACCAAGGGAACTGGAAAGGGTGGCGGGCTTTCAAAAATTTGACCGGCAGCGGCCGATCTCGGAAGGTTAACCTTGTGGCGATGGGAGCGGCGATCGTGTTCTCGCTAGTTCTTTGCTCCCTTATCGCTCAGCTCAATCTTCCTCGATTGACGCAGTTCGCTCCACTATCAGCGGCAGGAGCGATCCTATTGATACTGCAGATCACACGACTCCTGCTCAAGCAGACCCAATGGAACTGGATCACGGCGTACGGTTTTAGGGGAATCTGTGCGGCCTTCTTCTCGGGATTCTGCCTCTACAGGGTGAGCAATCACCTCAGCCAACCGGCGATTTTGTGGATGCTGATTGCGCTTTTCTGTTGGGGAATCGGACTGAACTCGCTTTTGAATCTCCTTGAGGAAGTATCCAGCAGGAAATGAAACGCATGTTTTCCCGGCAATAGCAACTGACTTATTAATGCAGTACCCAAGTGAGGTGTGCGAATAACCTGCTATCCTTGAGCTTATGCGTGCCGAATCCCTTTCGTTCCTGAAAGAACTTGTCAACACTCCGAGCCCTTCCGGTTATGAAGAGCGAGCGGCGGAAGTGTTCCGGCAATACACGCGGCCGTACTCTGACGACGTGGCAACCGACGTTCATGGAAACGTTGCCGCGATCCTTAACCCTGCCGCCGAGATGAAGATCATGCTGGCGGGGCACATCGACGAAATTGGGTTCATCATCCACTATATCAGCGAAGATGGCCTGCTGTATTTCAGCGGAATTGGGGGCCATGACAGTGTGATTCCTGTGGGCCAGCGAGTTTGGATTCACAGCGCCACAAGGGTTCCAGGAATCATCGGCCGAAAGGCGATCCACCTTTTAGAAGATGAAGAGCGAAAGAAAAAGCCGGAGCTGAGGGACCTTTGGATCGATATTGGCGCTCAAAACCGCGCAGAGGCAGAAAATCTAGTGCAGCTGGGCGATGTCGTCACGTTCCAGTACGAGTTTCAGCACCTGATTGGGGATCGAGCGACGGCTCGTGGATTTGACAACAAGATGGGTGGATTCATCGTTGCTGAAACCATCCGACTCCTCAAAGAGGAAGGCGGGCTCCACCCAGGCGTTGGCGTGTATGCGGTAGGAACCGTCCAAGAGGAGATCGGTCTCAGAGGTGCCCGGACAGCTAGCTTCAACATTGCTCCTCAGACAGGATTGGCTGTCGATGTCAACCACGCGATCGACTATCCGGGTGTCAGCAAGACACGATACGGTGCCCTCGACATCGGCAAGGGTCCTTCTGTAATGCGCGGCGCAAACAGCAACCCGATTGTCTTCAAGATGGTCACCGAGGCGGCGAGAGAAGACGGCATTCCTTACCAGGTGGATGTGGCCCCAGGCGGCACAGGAACAGACGGAAACGCAATGCAGATCAGCCGTGGCGGGATGGCAGTTGGAATTTTAGGAGTCGCTCTTCGCTACATGCACACCCCTTGCGAACTGCTGTCGCTTACTGACGTAGAAAATTGTGCGAGGCTGATGGCGGCCTATTGTCGTCGTGTACTGCCCACTACGGACTTCACCCCAAGACTCGGGATTTGATTTCAACATCCGTACTTCGCGGGCACTATGGAGAAGATCTGAATATTTTCTGAGGACTGGCGTAAATTACTTTACGTTGCTTCTTTATTCAAGCAATAATTTGACATAATATTTCGGCGATGGCGCAGTGTGCATGGAAGCCTTGTGGACAGAAAGTCCAAGCCGGATGGCAATTTTGTCCTTACTGTGGAACCGACAATCGTCCCTCCACCTTTAGACCCGGAATCATCGCTTGCCCCCATCTCTTCCACGAGTCGGAAAGTTTCTGCGTGCGCTGTGGTTCGAGTCGTGATGGAAGGCCCTCGGCTGAGCAGAGGCAGGTTCAGGCAGGTATCGGAAAGAAGTTCATCACACTCGGAGTGATCGTTGCAGGCGCATCCTTTGGCGCTCAACAAATCCACGAAAATCATTATCCTGGCAACGAGTACATCGCCCCGTACTACGATGAAGTGTCAGTTGTGGATGGGAAGAAGTCCGTAAAGGGGGATGAGTACGTGAGCTGGGGCGAAACGGGCGGGGCGGTACTTGGAGTTCTCGGCGTATTGGCGCTGATTATCGCGCGGATCAATGCTGGGCTCCGGCGAAAGCCTTCGGCCAAGCCTAAGAGTGCCTAGCACTCGCTGATGCTGACTGGGATGTAGAGGGCAAGTCCACCTTCGGCGGTCTCTTTGTACTTGGAGTTCATGTCCAGCGCGGTTTCCCACATTGATTTGATCACTCCGTCCAATGAGACCTTAGCATTGCTGGGGTCACTATCCATCGCAATGTTGGCCGCGGTTATAGCCTTGATTGCCCCCATGGTGTTTCGCTCGATGCAGGGAATCTGGACCAGCCCGCCGATGGGATCGCACGTGAGACCCAAGTGATGCTCCATGGCGATTTCCGAGGCCATGAGGACTTGGTCGATGCTGCCGCCGAGGCACTGCGTGAGACCAGCGGCAGCCATTGCTGAGGAGACACCTATTTCGGCCTGGCACCCGCCCATTGCGGCGGAGATTGTCGCTCCCTTTTTGAACAGGCTGCCAATCTCTCCTGCGGTCAGGATGAAGTCCTCGACTCCGCGCTCATCTCCATCGCAGAAGCAAACGTAGTAGAACAGGACCGCTGGAATGACCCCGGCGGCACCATTTGTGGGCGCCGTCACTACCCTGCTGAACGAGGCATTTTCTTCGTTGACTGCGAGAGCGAAGCAGCTGACCCAACGTGAGATCTCTCGGAAGTCTCTACTGCCGGCACGGATTGCGCGGATCCACTCATCAATCGAGCTGTATTCCTGATCTTGAATCAACGCCCGATTCATCGATGCTGCTCTGCGAACAACTCCGAGGCCGCCCGGCAAAATGCCGTCCTGATGACAGCCACGATAGACACACTCTCGAAACTCATGCCAGAGTCTGGAGATACCAGCTTGAATTTCTTCCACTGATCGCCAAACGGATTCGTTCTTCCAAACGATACGGGGAATGGTTTCTCCCTCGTCGTGACAGTAAGACGCTAACTGAGCACCGGACTGAACGGGAAACGGCAACTGAGTAACCTCGACCCTCAGCTGGTCATCCTCTTCCTGAACTACGAAACCACCACCTACCGAATAGTAGGTCTCCTCGATTGCGGATCCATCCTGCAGAGACGCTGTGAAGGAGATGCCGTTGGGATGAAAAGGCAGAACTCGGTCAAAGTGGAAGATGATGTCCGCCGCCGGGTGAAAAGCAATCTTGCGTAATCCTCCGAGATTGAGGCTTCCAGCCGCGCGAATGTCCTCAACCCGATCTTTGAGGCCCTTCGTATCGCAAGTTACGGGATCCTCGCCGGCGAGCCCGAGGATGACGGCGACATCGGTACCGTGTCCCTTTCCTGTTTTGGCAAGGGAGCCGAACAGATCAACCCGTACGCTGACCACTTTTTCAAAGCTATGAAGCTGGCGGCACCGATCTAGAAACTGTTGGGATGCCCGCCAGGGGCCCATCGTGTGGGAGCTTGAGGGTCCCACTCCAATCTTGAAGATGTCAAATACGCTGATGGCTTCCATGGTTTCGTGCAGAAAGTGTGGGGCCGTCGCTCAGCATTGGGGACGCACGCGCAATTCTACTTGCTAAGACGAGCGGAATCTGCTGTAAGTGCCCCTTCTGGCGGTGTATAAATGGAAAGGCAACTCAAGACGATCGTGCTTACCGTTTTTCGCGCGCTGATGGTGGGAATTGCGCTTGGCCAGAGCCAGGTTCCAGTTCAAGTTGCCCCGGGGATCTACACCTTTCAAGACCTTGCCCGCCAGCTATCCACAGAAGGTCGACGGATTGTGTGTGAGAAGGCAATTCGGGACCGAGCCTGTGTTTTGGCGCTCCGGTCGCAGTCGTGGGATCAGGTTCAGACCCTCCTGCTCAACACTCTTGGAGTCAGTTTCGAGCGCACATCAAATGCCAATCCTCTCAACTTCAGGATGGTCGAGCCTCCTGCATTAAGGCTGAATCGAGCCAAGCTTCGAAGACAGCTATTGACCCGCTCCGTCGAGTACCTGCAACGCCAAGCAGCCACCATTCTGGACACGGTTGCTGATGCGAACTGGAGCGAAGAGGAACTCAATCGAAGACTGTCAGATCTCAAGGCGCGACAGGCCCAAGCGCCCTCCACGGTCGAGGCACAGCGGCTGGCTCTTTCCGAAAGTGATCTCAGGCTTGCCGTGGATTACCAATCGGGCGAGAATCGATTTGGGATGGACCTCTTCGTGTCCTGCTGTCCAAGCGTCCCAGAGGACTTATCCAGCAGCCCTAATGGCTGGGCGTTGATCCCCCCAGCGTCAGTGCCGCAACCGGAAGGTCGGCCACTCCCCAAAAAGTGTTTAGGGGGGTGGGAAGTAAAGCGGGCCTCCAATGTGCTTTTAATCAGTCCATCTTGGATTCTGCTTAGTCCAAGCTACTTAGTGAAGTGTTCGGCCTTTGATTTAGCAGGTTTTCCGCTGTCAACCCGAGAACAGGTGCAGGGCTTCCTCAAAGGGGCAACAGGCATCATAAGCTGGGAGGGAACGAGCATACCAATCAGTGATCCGATCAGTCAGGACGCTAAAACCACTATGGAAGTTGGTCAATCCTCTGCCCTGCCCGCCAAGTTTGACTCTGTGCCTCAGTGCCTGCTTAGTTGGAGTCTGGCAACTGGCTCCGATGTTGCCGAAGAGCTGAATCCATGGGCAGACGCTCTTGCGCGGCACGCGTCCCTCAATGTTCCTGATGCCGTCACCGCTTCGCCACAGCTATCGGCCGGCGTCGAGTTTGGCTGCTTAGAGATCAAGGATGAACTCGAGTTCATCGATGAGGCAGTTCATCTCAATCTATTGCCCATCATTCGGGCTCGGGCTAAAAATGGAGACTCGGTCGGAGACCGCCCGATTCTCGAAGCTGCAATGAATGCATTTGCGTCCTCCTCTGCAGGCGAGCAACCGACGCCGTGGTGCTGGCAGGGCGAACTTCCCGAGAGCTACTTGGGAATGCCCATCCGTGAGATGGCCGGTGGAATACTTGCCTTTAACTGCTGGCTCAGCCTGAATCGTCCAGTTGCGTCTCGAATTCCGCTTTCTGAGTTGGGTCCTCAGAAGCTGGCCGAGATTTTGGAGGTGACGCGAGGGAGTATTGGTCGGTATTGCGGATACCTTCCAGATGTCGTGGAGATCCTCTCCCAGGAGGAACTCGTGGTGGATCAAAGGGACCGGGTCGTTACTCTCCGCCTGGAGAGGCAGGGAGGCAAGCCTCCGATCGTTGAGTCGTCCATCCGTTTTGTTCGGGGCACGGGATAGACCCGCGCCCCGAACTAAGCTAGCCGCCTGAAGACGGAGGCCCGTGTGGGGATCCGTCCTTGGGCTTCAGCTCTGGGTGCATCTGATAGAACTTCTGCTGCTGAGCGGCCATACCTGCCTGCGCCTCCGGACTTCGGACTCCAGGCTTGGGCTTGAACAGGCTAGCCTCCTCTTTAGTAGGCGTCGTCGGATCCTTGCAGCCGCTTATACAAGCGGCCGCAGAACCTAAGACAAGGGTGATGGCAGCGTATTTCAGCATCAACCTATCGAGTCGCATCCCACATGTTGCTGAGAGGCGTGTTCACGGGATCTGGGTTCGTGGCGACCGGGGTCATCGCCTTGGTGTGTCCATCTGCAAATCCAATATTCGTCTTGTTGGAACTCGTAAGACCGACCGCTCCATTGTTTAAGCTTGGGTAGGCGGTTCCGGTGTTGTTGTTCCATGGATAGGATGCGGCGGTGTTGCCGTTGGGGATTTCTCCAGGGGCAGCCCAGTCGAACCAGTTAAAGTTGAAGAATGTGTTTCCTGCGAAACCACTGAGAACGCCGTAGCTGCCGAACTTCACGGCTGCACCGTTGTACTTGGGAGCAATGAGAACTGTTTCTGCGACATGCGAAATGCTGGTGGTGGTAACTGTGACCGGGTTGATCCACGACTGCCACTCTTGGGCGAAGACACCAAGCTGCTTCATCTGCCAATTAGTAGCGGCAGATTGAGTTTCTAGCGCGTTGGCTCCGAAAGACATTGGGACGCCGAGTCCCCAGTTGTAGGCGTTAGGGGTGCCTGGGGCAAAACCGCTGTCAAGCGGGCTACGGTAAATGCCAACGTTCGCCGTTGACTCGCCAGACTCGCTGCCGGCGCCGAACTGGGTCATATTGCCGTTTTTAACATACGGCATGATGTTGACGGCCCAAGTGATCTGCCAGTTGGCGTCCATGCCCCAACTAAATGCATCGTCATAGTCGTTGGTGTACATGATGTTTGCCAAGGTGAGCTGTTTCACATTGGAAACCTCAGCGGTAGCTTTGGCGGCTGCCTTTGCCTGAGCAAAGACTGGGAAAAGGATGGCGGCTAGGATTGCAATGATTGCAATAACGACCAAGAGTTCAATGAGGGTAAATCCTCTCGTTTTCATAAGAATTACTCGCTATTTATTGGCTGGGTGGAGTTTCGAATATCGAACCCGCACGGGATGACGAGGTGCCTTGGAGTTGGAGCATCTGCCTTAATCGTATCGACCAAAAGGTCGATGGCAGAATTTCCAAGAGCTACAAGGGGTTGAAAGATGGCGGTGAGCTTTGGCTGAAGCTCGTTGCAGTAGGCGGTGGAGTCGAAGCCCACCACTGAAATGTCCTCGGGTACTCGGACGCCCAATCGCGGTGCGCGAAGGAGGATCTCCGAGGCGAGCCACTCATTGTTCGCAATGATCGCGGTGTGAAGGTGTCGCGACGACAGGTACTCATCTAGCCCTTCTCCACCCCAACCGGTGCGAAGAATGCTTGTCTCTGAAACCGGAAGTGACCTCTCCGCCATCTGCCTTTTGAACGCCTCAATTCGAATCTGGCTTTCTAGGGATGGCTGGTCGCCTTCGTAGATAAATGAAATCTGTCGGTGTCCGAGGTGCACCAAGTGCTCTATCGCCAGCCCGATACCTTGGTGGTTGTCGCAGATGACGGTGGAGAACTTTCCCTCAAACATCTGTTCGGGGGCGTGGATCAACACGAGTGGCACCGGGCACTGCAGCAACATCGCTCGGTTCTCAGCAGTGTAGTTGTTGCTGTACCAAACCAAACCGTCAAAGCGCCCGTCGCTTATCGCAGACTCGGGATGCTGACCCAGTAGCCGGGGACAGAGATTGACTGAGTATCCGTGGCGAAAGGCACCTTCGACGATGCCATCCATCAAGGAGGCAAAGTATCTGGATCCTCTATCGAACATGGGTCGGGAGAACCCGACGCCGTGAAGGACGCCGATCGTAAATGTCTCCTGACTCCGAAAGTTGCGCGCCCAGACGTTGCAGTTGTAGCCGAGCTTAATTGCCGCTTCACGGACGCGCTCTGCAGTCTTGTCGCTGACGCGCACAGCCTGTGCCTTGTTGTGCAGGACACGCGAAACGACCACGGGTGTCACCCCTGCCTCCGCCGCAACATCGCGCATCGTCACTGACATTTGTTTCTTCACCGAAACAGATTACCGGGAGCCCCCAAACGGGGTGATATCACGGTATATCAAATAAGATACACCGATATATCAAATTCGACAAGAGGTTTTAGGAAAAATATCTTGGAGCCCACATGGGCTAAGTAGAAGGGTTTTCTCTCAAGAAGCGGGCTCTCGATTGAGCCATGTCCCTACGACCCGGGCCAATCCAAAGTCGTGCCTTGAGAAGCCACAGGCGGCGTAGAATTCAAAGGCATCATCTGTCTGAAGATAGACATGCTGGCCGGGAACGGACTCGCAGAGCAGCCGAACGATCTCACCACCAATGCCCTGCCTGCGAAACGGCGTCGCTGTCCAGATGTCCACGATGTAGGCATTGCAGACTCCATCTGATAGGATCCGACCATTGCCGATGATCGTGTCGCCATCCCACACATAGATGTTGAGATGGCTCCCTTCAGCCGACCGGCGGTATTCATCCGGCGTACGGCCATTGCAGAAGTCATCGGCCATAAGGACGGCTTTGAGTTGAGTCCAGTCGACTTCTTGAGGGTTCGTGGTGTATCGGAATGACATTGTTTGTTCAGCTTGACCGAAGGTATTCGCCGCGAACAGCCCACTCGGCCTCTCCATTAGGAGTTACATTTTCCATCTCAAGGTAGAGAACGTCCCCAGTTAGATTGAGAGTGATGGTCCAGCCCCAGATTTCGCCTTCCGCTGCATAGGTTCCCTTCGTTTTGATTCCGGTTTCCGTGGGTTCTCCGTGAAGATGCAGAACAGCGGAGTTTTGGTGCCAAGAGTCGCACCAGGCTATTTGAACCTCACCAGCATCAGGTTTCCCTGCGATCAACATGATGCCCTCCTGGCGATTTCCTTGATAGATCCATGAGTAACTTAGGGTGGCGTACGTGACCTGGAAGTCGATCTGCACTTGAAGTTCTGAGTCCGACTCACTAATGCGCTGATCTTCTGGGAGCCACGAAAGGTGGAGCTTCGAGCGGCCCTTCCATGTTCCACTAGCGGCGACGATCTGTCTGGGGACGGACATACCGTAGTTTAGCGGGCCTTCACCGGTGATGGTGAAGTCTTATGAGACGGCAGGTTTTCGGTGGCAGAATTAGCGCCAGCGTTCCCGCAAAACCGCTATTCTCGCCCGTCCAGAGGTCATGAACTTCCCATCTGCCGTCGGCGCGGAGCCCTATCCTTGAGGGAGGGACGTAAACCACTCGCTGGGCCGACTTTTCAACGTTGAAGACCGCTAAGTAGCAATCGCCTGAACGGGTGTCCAGCCACTGAAAGAGGGTGCCCGCTCGATTTCCTGTATCAGCGTTGACCGGTCGAAACGAGATCGCCTTGCGTGCAAGGTCAAGGACCTCGGGGTGTGAGAAAACTTGCTTTACCCGGGCACGACCTTGGGAGTCCTTCAGATTGTCACCATCGATAGCGATGCCGCCAGTTATTACGCTGGCCGTCAAGCGGCTGAAAGACTCTTCCATTGAGACAGCAGGCTCACCAAGAGGTTGATAGACGGAACTGCTGTCCGCATCGGTGAAGGCGTACAGTCGCCCACCTTCCCACCAGCCGTAGGCAGATGAGTTGAGGAGGTACTCGGTGGCTCCAATGTTGGCAAAGATGTCGCAGGAAATCCGTCGACTGTGACCCAGGCCGGATGGGAACACAGGAGCGATGCTGAGAGCGATAAAGATGGGTCGGCCGGCGACTTTAGGCGACAGCCGCTCAACAATGTGGTGCATCCCAAGGGAATAAGCCTGAGTTCCCGTGTGAATCTGGCTGTTGTGGTGCTCGCCTTCCAAGGCACCGTGTGTCAGAAAATCCAGCTTCACGAAGTCGTAGCCTTCGGCGACAAAAGTGGCGAGTTCCCGATCAATTCGAGCCAAAGCGGCAGGGTGTGTTGGGTCGATAGGGTAACCGCCATCTAGGCGTGGCAATGGATTCCCATGCCCATCTTTGAGCACAATATCGTCGTACGTGTCTTTGGTGCCGTCAACCGAATCCGTAAGCTTGCCCCATGCCGTAAACGGGGTGTAGTAGATTCCAGCTTTGAGCCCGAGAGAGTGGGCGTGGCGGACAAACTCCTGTCTCTGCTCCTTAGTGAGGTTGTCCCAAAACGAATCGAGATTGATGAAGGCGGTACCGCCAGATCGAAGATTTGGAACCTGCCATTTAATGAAATCCGTTGCTGCGGCAGCATCAGGCGCGCTTAGCTGTGTCTTGTGACCAGACCAAGAACTCCACCCGAACGGAACCCCACCCTTCCAGTCCACAGGTGGGGAGACCCTTCCATTCAGTTCTCCATATCGCTCCATTCCCGTTCGCCAGTCTGCATAGCATCCAATCGAGAACCGGGGGGAGTGGATCTCTTTGCCGGATAAAGATCCGTGAGGCTGAGAGTCGTGCGTGTAGGAGCTGGTGAACCCCGCAAACGCGCGGAGCCCTTGATTTAATGGACCGCCGCGATTTCCCATTCGGACTCCAGACTTCCAAGTGTCGTGATCGATCGAGCCGATGACAATTCCGCTGCGCGATGAGTCGTCGTACAGAGCTCCAACTTCCGAACTGGGCGATGCCTCCTTCCACGCATCTGATCGAAAGCGGGCATATCCGTCATTGTCATAAGGGACAAACAGAGACTGGAGGGATGAGGATTTGGGAAGCGTCACCGGTGAATCGGCGACGATTGGAGAAATGCTGTTTGAGGAGATCGGTTTGTCGCTTCGGATATCAACCCGGACAAAGACCTCCGGTTTGGATTCATAGATCCAAAACTGCTGTTCCAGTTCTGGCCCACCCTGCGCAAGATGATGAATGGTGAGCTGAATTCCGCGCCCCAGCGTATCAGAGACCTTACGCAGATCCCCAGCTGAAGAGAGGTGAACCGGATAGTTGGAAACCTTGACGTTCCACTTTCCATCTATCACCGCCTCACTGTACAGGCGACGGAGACTCGTGCCGCCCGGCCACTCGACAGAGTAGGAACCCGATTTTTGAATGGTGAGCTTCACCAGTCCGTTTGAGCAAATGAAGCGATCTGAAGCTTTCTGGACGTGAATCGCTTGGGAGGCAAGCAAGCAGAGAACGGTCGTGACCATTTAGTTTTTGCCGGAGCAGGCTAAGAAGTGGGTCCCACCCGGGGTGAGAGCAGGACCCTATTGCATCGAAAATGTTAGGGGTTCCACTCCTTGTAACCCTGCATATACGACGCAATCTGCTGCCGACCTGGCCAGCCCGGCTGATTATAGCCAGGAGCCTGGAATTCGTCCCACACGTCATCCGTCAGAGACTTGTAGCCATTCACATTCTTCACGTGACCATCAAAGAAGCTCATGTTCATAAATGCGTTGCCTACGCTACGAATAACGGTGAGACTGGGATCATTGTCTGCGCAGGAGTTGGCTGGCTGACCGTTATAGCTGCATCCGTAGCACAGTTGCTGAGGGTAGATGTTGGGATACGGGTCTTCGGTGCCGCTGATCATCATCGTGCCTGCGGGATTGGTAAGAGCCGTCATGATTCCAGAACCGCCGCGGTTGCTGAGCGGATTCCAGGACCAGTTTTCAACCCAGGGCCAAAATCCGGAGTCGTTGGTGCCGCCCATCCCTTCGTTCATTCCTGCACTGGCGTTCAGCGAGTAGGATCGAGGGAATCGGGTGGTGGTGTCTCCGTACAGATTCGGCCCTTCGCCGTCCTGCAATACGGCCCAAGAGCCTGACCAGGTTGGAGAAGCGAAGATCCCACCATTCTGATTAGACGTGCCAGAGTAGGCCGATCCATCAGCCTTGACCGGCTTACCACCGCTCTTGATGTACGGCAGGACTTCATCCTTCCAGAGAATCAGTTGATACCGAGGATCGTCCCAATAGCCAGCCATGATGGGGCAGGCGGTGTCATCGTAGTCCCCGGAGTACATGATGACGCCGAGAGTGAGGTTCTTGAGGTTGGATACGTCTTGGGTTCGCTTCGCGGCCTGCTTTGCCTGGGCGAACACGGGGAATAGGATAGCGGCGAGAATCGCGATAATCGCGATGACGACAAGCAGCTCTATGAGTGTGAATGCTCTTCGATTCATTAATTTCTGACCCTCTTTGGTCGGGAATCCGTCCTCCGAGACGGAATGATTGCGAATGAGAGACTCTTACGGAGATTAGAGTGGGATGCTTAGGCTCACGCCATCGAAGAACTTCGAATGACGAGTGTGGGCTGGAGAACAATCTGTTGGGGTTCGGCAGATGGGTCCTCCATCTGCGCATTGAGGAATTCGATGGCGAGGGAGCACATCTGCGAGGCTGGCTGGCTCACGGTTGTGATTGGACACGGACACTGTTCAGCTTCATCGATGCCGTCAAAGCCGACGACCGCGATGTCAAGTCCGGGCCGAATGCCCATTTTCTGGAGGGCAAACACGGTGTAAATGGCGAGATCGTCGTTCATGCAGAGGATCGCGTCCAATTTCGGATCGGTTGCAATCGCGTCAGAAAGCGTCTGCATCACCGAATCCATTCGAACACCCTCGGCGGCGAGCACCCTAGTCGGCAGACCACTATCCCGCATCCTTTCTTGATAGGATTCGGCACGAGCTCCGCGCAGGAGAAGGCCGGAGTTGGCAGGCGCCATGAATGCAACATGCCTTCGACCCGTACCGAGCAGGTGGTCCATAGCAGCTTCAGCGCCCGATCTCAGGTCAATGCCTACGTAGCTCTTCTCATGGGCCCAGTAGGCACCCATGCTGACAAACGGCATCCTAGGTGCGAGTCGGTCTGAATTCTTGGCGAATGCTTCTACAGATTTCTCAGCATCAAAAGCGATGATCCCCTCAACCGGCATGCGAAGCGCACGGTCAAACGAATGGTCCCAGCTGTACTCCTCGTCAATGTCCGTGACCGCCATTGCAAGTTCGGTTTGACCCAGCAAGGCTCTCATCCGATCCAGAACTTGGCTTCGGTACCGCGAGTAATGAAGAGACATCCAAACGCCGACTAACCCCGTGCGGCCGGTCACAAGCGCTCGAGCCATTCGATTGGGCTGATAGCCGAGACTCTTCGCCGCCTCCAGAACCTTGGCGCGCGCCTCCTCCGAGATGGAGATATCTGTTCTTCCACTTAGAACACGCGAAACCGTAGCCCCTGAAATGTTTGCGGCCTTCGCCACATCATCACGGGTTGGTCTTGTGCTTTTTGGTGAATGTACGCGTGTTCTGTACACGTGATCATTGTATCATAGGATTTCGAATCTGCCAAGTGAGCCAATAAATTTACGGTGACAATTCACACAGGTGAACTTTGGACTCTCACGAGGCGGACAGTGAGGAAGACAAGAAGATGAAGATCAGTAACGTGAAGACAGCAACGGCGCTCGGCTTGATGATTGCAACTGGCATAGCCGTGACAGGGTGCGGCAGCTCTTCAACGGAAAGGCCCGCCAACGCAGCGGTTTTCCACACGCCAACTCCCCCTAGTTCTCCCAAGCATTGGACTAAGGAAGACAAGATTGCGGCAATCAAGCGGTCGGCCATGCCTGCAGAGCAGAAGAAGGCTGAGATCAGCAAGGTGGAATCTGGACAAGATTAGGCTCTCAACCAGATTCAGACGAACTTAGGGGGTGGATCAGCCGTTAAATGGTTGATGCCTGATTTTTCCACGCGTAAAGCGGCGGCTTCCCTCGGTCTGCTGGCCTGC
This sequence comes from uncultured Armatimonadota bacterium, assembly GCA_903927025.1. GTDB lineage: Bacteria > Armatimonadota > Fimbriimonadia > Fimbriimonadales > Fimbriimonadaceae > Fimbriimonas. The sequence goes on along the minus strand of CAIYLG010000051.1, from coordinate 13,035 downwards.
GTTTACGCGTCCGGATACTCGCAGTTACCCGTTGACCTAAAGCCTGACGATGGTGCGGATGCGCTCTCGAAAGAATGTCTGCTGCGGTTGACCCCCCAGCTTAAGTCCAGCGATGGAAGTCTCAGCCCCGCTCTCAAGAAGGCATACCTCGACTGGTGCTGGGGCACGATCCTCAAGAACCTTCAGCTAAAGCAGCGCTCCGTTTCGGAAGCGACAATGTCCGATGTTGCCTCCGACGCCCAATTGAGAGAGGCAGTTTCAGCGTCCGTCTACCCGCCCGATCCGAGCATCCTGCAAAACTACGACATCCTTCGCAAGGAGATGGGAGCCGGCTTCACCGCGAAGTACCGAAACCTGGCGATTGGCATCTCTGTGGCCCGCCGCATCCATGGAGTCGAGTTTGACCCTGGCGACGGAATTGGGCGCGAGAATCAGACACCGATTTGGGCATACGAGCCAGTTCACCGCCCACGAACTCAGGGTGAGAAGCAGTTCATTTCTCACCTAGTTGAGTTTATGCAGGTTCGCAACTGCTCTCCCAGCGATTTGTTTGAAAAGCCCGAAGTTCAGCTAAAGCTCAAAGCAGCACTTGCAGGCATCCAAGTGGAAAAGCAGTACCTCGATGAGATCGGGAAAACCACTGCGTTCGGCGAGCGCCTCAAGAATGCGATGATCGAGATGGGGAAGCGGCCCAACGGTAGGACCCCGGATCCTAACTGCATTGATTGGCTCAAGCATCTCGTCAAGGTTTACGAATCTCGACCAGCAAGTACTCCCGGTTCCGATGGACACTCCATGCCTTGGCCCTTGTTTCCGATGGAATCAGCGCCATGGCCTCTGCTGATGCCTCTGAGTCATCCCGTTCCATTGGACGAGGCGACGTATCTCTGGGAGACGTTCCAAGGACAACACGGTGAGGATCGGTACCACACCTACGGGCCATACCGGGATGACCTCACCGCAATGCCAGATATGCTGCGTCCCTCAAAGTGGTATTGGAACGCCGTCCCGGACCAAGTGATCCACGGCGGACAGTGCATGCCCATTTCGCGGGCGACGATTGACCTCTACGCCTCCCTTTGCAAGCCGGTGATGGGAGCGGGCCAACCTGGCCATGCGAACCTGGTGACCTTCCAAAACGACGGTGGAACCTGGAAAGCTGAAGTCGAGCAAGATTTTGCCGGCGGTCCCCGGGTGACTTATTCGGCTTGGTACTTCGACGACCCCGCTCGAGAGGATATGCGCTTCCGAAACCTATTTGGGTGGGCTGGGGCCGAATACCACCTCGGATTGGCAACGGCGATGAATCTGGGACTCGATTCCTACATCTCCACCCGCATTTCGGCACGAATCTTCGACGTGCTCCCCGCGAAAGCCAAGGCAACGCTTGGAGAAAAGCTGTTGCAGGATGCCATCCGCACCAACCCTTTCAACCCCGAGGTCTGGTATCGACTGGGCAGCTCGGCACCCAATGTTCAGAAGGGATTGGTGCTTGTGAAAGTCGCCCGAGCTCATAATCCAAATTCCCTCGCAGGTGGTTTCGATTCACCTGCAATGTCGAAATTCACTAAGAGTGGCTTGGCAGGACCTGCCCTCGGTGGGATGAACGACTACTGGTCAGTCTTACAGGAAAACCTCTCCCGGTTTACCGTGCTTGCCAAAGGGGCTCCAGAGGATGAGGCTTCGATGCACGAAGCATACAGAGTCCTTTCCGACACACCGGGAATTAGCGGCGAAGATCTTTCGAACTTCACCAAGCGCTATGCCGGGACAAAGACAACCACCGTCGCTGCGCAGGGAGCAGAATACGACCGCAAACTGGCAGACCAGGGAAATGCGTTCGGATGTATGCGTATGGGGCAGCGATATCTGGACCGAGATGGCGTCGTCCGAGACTCCTCACGCGCACGGGACTATTACATCCGTGCCGCGCGGCTTGGTGAGGCGTCCGCTGCCGCGGCCCTCGAAACCATCAACGTTCCGCTTTCCAACGAGGGAATTGAGGTGATCGCTTCCAGCACCTACAGCCCCACCCAGGATGTTCATCATCTAATCAATGGCGCAGGTCTCAATGGTGGAATTCACGATAATAGCGGTCCAGCGGACACGATGTGGCAAACCATCGACAATCCTGCCAGTACCGTTCCAGCGCCCGGAATCCCTGCCTCCCCGGCATGGGTGAGGTTCAACTTCGACAAGCCGCGAGCCTTTGACGCGGTCGAGATCTGGAACCACAACCAGGCCAATCTCACCGACAGAGGGTTCCACAAGTTCACCATTTACGGCACGTCAGACGGCAAAGTGTGGGCTCCGCTCACACGTCGTGCCGAATTGGCAAGAGCAAGCGGGAACCCAAATGAACCCTGCGAGACGGTTCCAACGCTCTCGTCGGGCTGGCTGCTCAAGTCTGTGATCATCGCCGCTGCCACAAAGGATGGTAACTACGGAAGTGTCGATTACGGACTGAGCGCGGTCCGATTTGTGTGCCACCCAGTCTTCTCTGCCGTTCCCTCCTACCAGGTTCAGGTTCGAGCCTCCTCCCAATTCAGCAACTCCCAGTCCGCCAACCACCTCATCGATGGTTCGGGAATGATTGGCGAGTTTCATGACAACCATGGGGGAGCGGCAACGATGTGGCAGACCCCAGAGCGGCAGGATTTCAGCCTGCCTGCCCCTCTGCTCCCGTCTTCTCCAGCATGGGTACGGTTTAATTTCTCCACTCCCCGCTATCTAGAAGCGATTCGCATTTGGAACCACAACCAATTGCACCTCACCAATCGCGGCCTGAAGAAGGTGCGAATCTACGGCACTTCAGACGGTGTGTCTTGGTTTCCGCTGACTCACGACGAATGGATCCAGATTCCGCAGGCCAACGGTGCGCCGCTTTCTGCGGGAATCAACTTCTTCAATGCGGCTCCGGAGAGGCCCATCCGCTCGGTCGTGATCTCGGCCGACTCCGACGAGGGAAATTGGGGAGGCAACGCCTACGGCCTCAGTGCCGTTCGCTTTATCGTGCCCGCGACGGATCCGGTTCTGCCAAGCGCTTTGCCTGACCCGTCCGCAAAATAGGCGATGCATCCGGCGTCTCTCTTGGTAAGATCGACCGATGGAGACTCGGGCAGCACTCAAAGGTCAGTATCTGGCGGGATTGGCGATGCTTCGGCAGTGCATCGAGAAGTGCCCAGATGAAGTTTGGTCAGCGGGAATCCACCCCCGCACCTTTTGGCGCATCGCCTATCACACGCTGTTCTATGCCCATCTCTACTTAATGCCCACCATGAATGACATGGTGCCCTGGGAGAAGAATGTGTGGCACGGTCGCATCCTTTGGGAAGGTGATGAGGAAGGGCTGCCACCTAATGAAACAACCTTCACTCAGGCCGAAATGATCGAGTATCTGGAGTTCGTTTACGATCACGTTAACGAGTGGGTCGATGCGCTGGACCTAGATTCTCCTACTTCCGGCTTCGATTGGTATCGAATTCCGAAGTTAGACCACCAGCTTGTAAACATCAGACATATTGGGGTGCACGTGGGGCAATTGCAGGAGCTTTTGTATGCCCAGGGGATTGATGTGAACTGGATAGGGAGGCGGTAGCCGCGCAACCGGGCGATTGTTTTGACAGCAGCCGATTCACGGCTTCCTCACGACCTGGCGAAAGTCACCGTTCCCGGCGCAGCGGGGGTCCTTGTTCTTCGTGATTTATAGCTTGAAATTAACTCGGCGCCACGGGCGCGTTTTTAGTGCGCCACCCCTCCCTTCACCGACTTAAAGCGGACACCAAGGTCCAGGGCTTGGACTTCATGTCTTTCAGATACGGCGACTCCCATTTGTACTCGGGGTGCTTGGCGTAGAAGGGAGTCACCAAGAAGTCCTGTCCGCAGGGATGTCCCATGTGGGCCCAGAAGCTCATCTTTTTGGCGAGGTCGGAGGTCATCACTTTGCCCTGTACAGCACCGGCGGGCGTGTAGTCGGGTCCAAGGATTGCGGCGAAACCAGGGCGGTTGTCTGCGTCGAGGTGACCACACAGGGTTGAGCCGCATGCTTTATCCAGCCCGCGCACTTGGTCATGATGATCTCCTAGCCACTGCTTGCCGACTTGGGCATCCACCTTGCCGAGGTTTTTACCCATCAAGTAATCCCACCGAGCGTGGCGATCGACACAGCAGTTCGGGCCCTTGGATAGGCTTCCATCACATTCCTCAGCCACAAGCTTGCCGTCTTTGGGGAAGTTGGAGCTGACGATGACGCCATCTGTTGTTGTCTTAAACACGACATTCTTGAGACCCAGCTCAAGCTCGCCGATTTCATTTGTGTTCGCGTTGGCAACTAACCAGTCGTTGGCGTAGCCGCCATTGTTCCCCGCTTTCATAATGCGAGCGAAATCGTCGAGTGAGTTGGAGTACTGCACCGCCTTTCGGGCACGCATGAATTCGGGCACGCCCTTCTCATCAAAACCGTGGAAGGAGCCAATCGTGGTTTCGGTGACCATAATGCCGGCTGAATTCACGGCGAAGTCATCGCCGGAGTGGATGAAGCCGGGCCAGGCATCCATGAGGATGCGGTTGCCGTGCTCGGGCTTAATATCCAGGATGAGGTTCCATCGCTCGCCAATCACGTAGTCGACCCAGCAGTTGTGAGCCATCACGACTTTGTGGTCTTTCGTCTGGCTTCCTGTGGCAACGAACGCGGAGCAATTGTAGGGAGCCTTGCTTTCCACTGGCTTCTTAGCCTGCTCTGCGTCGAACTTGGGCACGTAGTACCAGGCGAGTTCAATCCAGGCGTTTTGGACAAGCATATCGGTGAAATCATAGTGATATCCATTTGACTTGAGACCATCACTCAACCCCTGGATCTCCTGCCGATACTCAGGTTCCAGCTTGGACTTGAATAGTCGAGTGGCGGCACTTCGAAAAAATTTCCAGTCCTTGTTGGTCGAGTGTTTGAGGTACGCACGGAGCGTCCGGTTCGCATCGTCGATCTCCTTTGCCGCCTGGCGACCGTATTCATAGCCGATGTGGTGGGGAGATCCGGACAAGTGAAGGCAAACCCAGCCCGCCTGCTCTGAACGGGCTGCGCCTGAGGCGACTATGGCAAGCGAACAAACAAGCGAAAGCATCCGTTTATGTTACAGGCCGAGACCTAATGTTGCAATGCGGATGGCGCAGCGAAGAAATTGGTCAACAACTCAGAAATTCACTATTCTCTTAACGCAACGCCCAGCATTTTTGCGAAGTCTTCCCATTAGACTCTGGTTGATCCCATATGAATCCGTTTTTTGCCTCCTGCCCTATCCCTTTCAAGCGAATGAGTTTCGCCTTGATGTCGGGGATCCTTCAGCTTGCGATGCTATTGGCGGGGACCACCGCCAATGCGCAGTTAGCATCGTCTGGGTGGCCCACATTTCGCGGCAATACGCTGAACAGTTCGCTTGGCGCAGGATCGGGCACGGTGAATAAGCTCCTTTGGTCGGCTCCCGTCAATGGATCGGTTGTGGGATCTCCCATCATCGGACCCGATGGCACCGTTTACGCATCTTCGAGCGACGGCAGTCTGTACGCATTTGATGGACAGACAGGCACGAAGAAGTGGGCATTTGCCACGGGAGGCACCATCCCAGGTTCACCAGCCCTTGGACAAGATGGAACGATTTACGTCACTTCGGACAAGAATCTGTTTGCCCTTGTCGCATCGAACGCATCGGTGAAGTGGGAGTTTTCGACTTACTACTCTTTCACAGCACCCACCATCGGTCCCAACAACAACATCTACATGATGGATACCGACTCAGGGGTTATCTGCCTCAACAGCACCACCGGGACTGTGGTTTGGACTGGCAATGCTCATAGTGGCAACCTCATTTCCGTATTGCCGACGATCGGGCTTGACGGCACCGTCTTCGTGCCGGGCGGACAGCTCGCCGTAGAAAACCCAGCGAATGGAGCGGATTACTGGTTCACGAATGTCGATCTGCAAACGTGCGTGTTGTCGCTATCTCCTGACGGCAATACCCTTTACGTGCTCAGTTTCTTTGCCCAGTACAACGCCTATGACTTCTATGCCTTCAGCATCGGATCCAATCACAAAGGGACGCAGAAGTGGCACCAAACCCTCAGTTACGTTTCGCGATCTGCGCCTGCAATCGGTCCAGACGGAACCCTCTATTTCACTGATCAGAACGGCAATGTTTTCGCCTATCAGGATCAGGGAAGTTCGGCTAAGCTGCTTTGGCAAGTGACGATGAAGGCCGCAATCAACTCCACACCTGCCGTGGATGCCTCTGGAGTCGTCTACGTTGGTCCTGATGATGGAAACCTCTACGCGCTCAACGGGAAGACGGGGGCAACGCTTTGGAGCTATGCCACGGCCGCCGGAACTTCTTCCCCCGCGATTGGTAACGATGGAACCCTCTACGTTGGGTCTGGAACCAATCTGATGGCAATGGCAAGCATCCATGCCACTGCCATCTCGCTCAGTCCTACGTCATTGCAGGGTGGCGCATCCACAACTGCCACGGTAACCCTCAACACCGCGGCTCCCTCCGGTGGCTTTCCCGTCGCCATTTCAAGCACAAACCCTGCGGTCATTGCTACGACGCTGACAGTGCCTGCTGGTGCGACTTCCGCAACGGCAACTGTGGGTACGAATGCAGTGTCTGCGCTGACTGTCGCGCCGGTTTCAGCAATGCCGGGGCTCAATGTGTCGGCAAACCTCACGATATATCCGCCAGCGGTTACGGGCCTTTCCTTGAGCCCTTCCTCTGTCGTAGGCGGGAATCCCTCAACCGGCACCATTACCCTTGCCGGTCCAGCAGGATCTGGCGGTGTGGTGGTTTCGATTTCTAGCGATAGCACCAAGGCGATCGTTCCTACCACAGCGACGGTTGCGGGTGGCCAAACGACGGGAACCTTCACGGTGACAACTTCCGGGGTCGACAGCCAATCGACTGCCCACATTTCTGCTTCGACCACCAGCACTCCTCAGAGCGCTGCTCTGAGGATCACGCCGGCAAGTCTCTCAAGCGTCTCGGTGAGCCCAACTTCGGTTTTGGCCGGCAACACATCCACCGGCACCGTTAACCTCACGGGTCAAGCGGGCTCTTCCGGGATTGTCGTTCAGTTGAAGAGCAGTCTTAGCGCCGTGGGCGTTCCAGCTACGGTCACGGTACCTTCTGGACAAAGCTCAGTGACCTTCACAGCTTCGGCGAGCGGGGTGGATGCCACCGCTACGGCAACGATAACGGCGACTCAGGGAACCGCGAGCGCACAGGCAAGCCTTACCGTAACCCCAGCCACCTTGATCGGCTTCACGATGTCCCCGGCATCTGTCGTAGGCGGCACCTCTACGACCGGCACTGTCACCCTGAATGGCCCCGCTGGACCTAGTGGAGTCTCAGTGCCCATCGCAAGTTCTTCACCGGCGGCAACCCCACCTGCGACAGTATCGGTTGCCTACGGCCAGACGAGCTCGAACTTCACGATTCCGACTTCCGGCGTCAGTTCACAAACTTCCGCGACGATCACTGCAGGTCAAGGGACCAACAAGTATTCAGCGATTCTCACTATCAACGTGGCAACGCTTCTGTCCATCACAGTGACGCCTACAACAGTTGAGGGTGGTACTGCAGCAAATGGCACCGTCACGTTGAACGGCCTAGCTGGCTCAGGCGGGTCCGTGATTGCGCTGTTGAGCAGCAGTCCAAACGCGGTGGTCCCAGCCAATGTCACCATTCTTGGTGGAACGTCGAGCACGACGTTCACCGCCAACACGCTTGCTGTGAGCAGCAAGTTCGTCGCAACTTTATCTGCCCGTTACTTTGGCAACACCCTGAACACGACGCTCACGATCACCCCAGCGGTGCTCGCCTCGCTAACCCTATCTCCAACTACCGTCCAAGGTGGTGTCAGCAGCACGGGCACGGTGACCCTGGACGGCCCGGCTGGTCCCAGTGGCGCGATCGTCGGACTCTCAAGCAATTCCTCCCAGGCATCGGTTCCGATCTCGGTCTCCGTTGCCCCAGGAAGAACGTCGGCGACCTTTGCCATTAACACCCTCGCCACAAATAGTCAGGTAGCTGCTACGATCACGGCAACCCTGGCGGGAGTGAGTGAACTCGCTACGCTGACGATCACTCCACCCGCGCTGATCAGCGTGAGCGTTAATCCCGGCACGATCCAGGGAGGAAGCTCAACGACAGGAACGGTGACGCTCGGCGCTGCCGCCGGGTCGTCCGGTGTTGTGATCACCCTCACGAGCGGTAGTCAGGCGACTGTTCCGCCATCGGTGACGATTCAGGCAGGACAGCTTTCCGCTTCGTTCGTGGTGAATTCAGTTGCAGTGAGCGCCCCAGCCCAGGTGTCGATCTCGGCAAGCCTTGGTTCACAGTTAAAGTCGACTACCCTGAACCTCACTCCGGCAACGTTGGCCAGCGTGAATCTCAATCCGACGTCTGTGATCGGAGGTGCAAGCAGTACGGGGACCGTAACTCTCTCCGGACCGGCTGGACCGGCTGGCGCGACGGTAACCCTTACAAGCGCGAATGGCTCGGCTAAGGTTCCAGCCAGCGTCAATGTGCTGTCTGGACAGATTTCTGCCACGTTCTCCGTGGGCACGGGAGGAGTCACCAGTTCGACGCCCGCGACCATCTCCGGATCACTCAACGGCATTAGCCAATCGGCGGTCCTTACGATCAATCCTGCTGGCTTGGCCAGCCTCTTGGTGAACCCGGGTTCTATTGTGGGCGGAAACACGGCAACCGGCACGGTAACGCTGAACGGAGTCGCGGGACCAGGCGGTATCCCGATTGCTCTGAGTTCCAACAACAATTCGGCTACCGTTCCAAGTACGACCATGGTGCCAGGAGGCTCAACTTCCACCACGTTCAGTATCTCGACCTTGGGAGTCTCCAGTTCAGCCACGGCCCTCATAACCGCAAACCTCAGCGGAACCAGCCAAACGGCTTCGTTGACCATCACAGCCGCGGCACTTTCCAGCATCAGTGTCAATCCAAACTCAGTGCCTGGGGGTACGGCTGCAACTGGCACCGTCTCGCTCAGCGGTGCGGCATCAAAGGGTGGTGTGGTGGTGAAGCTGAAGAGCAGCCTGACCGGTGTTGTGGTTCCCGCTTCGGTAACCATCCCCTTGGGTCAGGCTTCAGTTACCTTTAAGGTGACCACGACCGCGGTGGCGGCGACAAAGACTTCAACCCTTTCGGGGACAGTGGGAACTGCCACAGTAAGCACTTCCCTCACGATTCTTCCTCCAAATCTCGTTTCGGTTTCCGTATCGCCCAGTTCGGTGACAGGAGGGGCAGCGGCGACGGGAACCGCAACCCTCAGCGGCCCCGCTCCTTCAACTGGGATCAAGGTCACCTTGAGCGGGTCCAACAATGGTGCAACTATTCCGCTAAGCGTCACCATCGCTTCAGGCAAAACCAGTGGCACGTTCAGCATCAAGACGCTTCCGGTAGCATCGGCAGCAAAGGCAACCGTCAGCGCTAACCTTAACGGCACGACTCAAACGGGTTCGTTCACCGTCCTGCCACCTGTATTAGTTTCGTTGACGCTCAGTCCTATAACGGTTGCCGGCGGGAAGACATCAACCGGAACCCTCAAGATCAGCGCGGCCGCGCCTACTGGCGGACTGACCGTGACGGTATCGAGCAGCAGTTCCTCTGCGTCGGTTCCGACCACCGTGACGATCGCGGCTGGAAAGACTTCGGCAACGTTTACAGTTAAGACCGTCAAGGTCACATCCAAAACGACAGTCACGATTTCTGCGTCGGCTGGTGGAACGTCGAAGACTGCAACTTTGACAGTCACTTAGATATCTCGATAGGCGAAATCCTCCAAAGGCAGCTATACTTTTCCTCACGCCATGACGTTCGCAGAGTCGAAACCCATACGGATTCGACTGCTGGGAAGAGTGGTAGTTGAGACTTCGGAAGGCGTCGCTTCTTCGTACCGCTCCAATCGGGTTCCGGCACTGCTTGGCTGGCTGGTCACGCATCCCGGCCCGCAACCTCGCCAGGTGGTAGCAGCCCAACTTTGGCCAGAAGCCGTAGAGCGCGTTCAGCGGCACAACCTAAGGCAAACTCTGGTCTACCTGAGGCAGTCATTTGGAAAGGCGGCAGACCTAGCGCTGGCGGCCACACGCTCGCACCTTGGGCTCAATCTGGATGCCATCGAATCCGACGTGGGAGTCCTCGTGAGCACAACGAGATACTGCGAGCCGGAACTCAAAATCGGCCTTTACGAAGCTGCCGTCAACCTTGTGGAAGGTGCCTTCATGCCAGGCATCGACGATGACTGGATCCGAGACGAACGGGCTCATCTCATGCTCGTCTACGTCAGGGCGCTGCTGGCGCTGGCCGATTACCAGCTCGAAAACGACCCGGAAACCGCACTCTCGTACGCCAATAGAGCGATTCTCGAAGAACCCCTCCTGGATGGGGCTCGGGTGCGAAAGCTCAAGGCCCTCGTTCGCATGGGAGAGCACACGGCGGCGCAGCTTGAGTACGAAGCTTTCGCCGAACTGCTCGACCATGAACTTGGGCTCACACCCTCCGACGCAGTAAGGAATGCTCTTAACGACCAACCGGTTATTCCTCGCCGAACCGTTGTTCCCGATCGTCCCAACGTTTCCACGGACCTGACCTTTGCCCTAGATACACTTGGGTTTGGAGACCGCCCGGACCGTGCTGTCTCCCTAGCTCTCGCCGCGGTGCCGCATTGGATGGAGGTAGGAACACCGGGCCTCGGAATCGAGAAGATCCAACAGGCTATTGACCGATCTAAGCACCTTCTCTCGAATGCCAGGATCGCCGAAGCAAGAGTGGCGGTAGCCGAACTCTCCCTGTCGAAGGGGGATGTCATGGCAGCGGAAGACCTGCTTAAAGAAGTAACCCAAACCGGGATCGCACTGACGAATCAGACCCAGTTTCAAATCCTGTTGGTACATGCTTGGATCCACTTATCCCGTCTTGAAGGCAAGTCGGCAGCAATGAAGGCACAGGCCGCTTTGCAGATCGCAGAAGGGTCTCAGGACCTGCTGATGAAGTGCGATGCCCTAGCAGTTAAGGCGACCGCTGAACTGTACACGCCGAATCTTTCGCAAGCGCTGTCAGATGCTGAAGCAACGCTGGCTCTTGCCAAGCAATTGGGCCAAAAGATGTCCGGCGGAGCGGCACATCTCACGATGGCACAGGTGCTGGAGGCAGATGGGCGAGCCGAAGCGGCAGAGGAGAATGTGCAGATGGGCCTCCAAATCGTCGAAGGTATCCAGTCGCCTCGGGCTGCACGCCATCGCCTATCGTCTGCGCGCCTAATGGAAAACTTAGGAAGACTCGACGAGGCGGAAGCGGGCTACCGACGGGCCCTAAGTGAGATCCAAAACTTTGAGAATCAATTCTTAGAAGCCCTTGCGCTTACCTACCTCGGCGACATTGTTCAGGACACTGGACGCCCCCGGGAAGCGGTGGCTCTCCACAGCCGAGCCGTCGGCATCCGTCGGGACCTCAATCAAGATTTAGGGGTGGCTACCTCACTTCGAGGTTTAGGAAAGGCTTACTCCGACCTGAACGAATTGAACGCAGCTCGCGAGGCCCTGTTGGAATCGGCTCATCTCTATCTCAATGAGGAAGCGATGCCGGGCTACGCCAGCGTCCTCCTCGCTTTAGCGGTGGTAGAAGAAAAGTCCGACCGGCCTTCCTACGCGGTCAGCCTTGCTCGACGAGCAAGAAAACTCCTCCGAGGCATGACTGTTCACGAAAAGAGGTCCATCGGCAGAAGCGGAGTATCCGCCGTGACGGAAGCCTCCTCTCTTATCGCTCGATGTGCCTAAAGAGCAAGTTGATCAAGTGCTATTGCCCGCAAAACTATTCATGCTGACGTTTTGATGACGCAGTACCGTTGACACTTCTGTCAAAAGGTCTTCGTGCGTGTCCGCACGGCAATGCCTTTAGGAGAAAGAATATCAACTCAAATTATCGAGGCGATGCCCGGGTGCCTACCAGAAAGGGGCAGAGGTTCACTAAAGCGATTGCCGCCCTCGCACTGCTCATGGCTGTGAGCCTCAGCTATGGCCAAAAGCTCTCATCACTCACACTCTCCCCTACTTCCGTGATTGGCGGGGCAAAGCTAATCGGAACCGTGACCCTCACAGCCAAGGCCCCTGGCACTGGGATAACGGTTGACCTGATGGACACGAGCGGCTATACGCTATTGCCGCCGAACGTAACTGTGCCCGGGGGAAAGACGAGCGCCACGTTTACGATTACAACGGGCGCCGAGACCACCGATGTCACGGCGATTATTGTCGGCACGCTCAATTCCGTGTCGAAGGTTCAGAAGCTGATCGTTAAGGCAGCCACCCTATCCAGCGTTGCGCTCAATGTCGGGTCTGTCACTGGCGGGACCACGACTTCCGGGGGCAACAGCCCGGTGGTGGGTACGGTTTCGCTCACGGGACTTGCGGCTATCGGTGGCGTGACGGTCTCACTGAAGTCCAGCAGCGCAAGTGCCTCTGTCCCGGCATCAGTCGCCGTGGGGCCCAATTCAAACGCAGCGGTTTTCTACGTAGACACGAAGAACGTGAATTTAGCCACTGCCGTCGTCATTACCGCAAAGCTGGGTACCAAGACCGCAACCACCAATTTGAAGGTGCTTCCACCCTCGTTAGAGGGCTTCGGACTTAGCCCATCCAAGGTCGTGGGCGGCGGGTCCGCGAGCGGGACCGTTCAGCTGAGTGGACCGGCTTCGCCCGTCGGCGATAAGATCTTGCTCTCTTCTTCAAATAAGGCTGCAGTCGTCCCTGCCTTCATTACGGTGCTTGGCGGCAGGATCGTCGATACCTTTACAGTTGACACTCTTCCGGTTTCGGTTGATACCGTATGTAAGATCACGGCGAAGCTTGGCACGACTAGTATTACCCAGTCCCTCACGGTTCAAAAGGTTGGTGTCAGCACCTTCACCATCAGCCCGACAGGCGTTCAGGGGGGAACCGGTGCTACCGCCACGATTACGCTCAACGGAAAG
>CAIYLG010000050.1 GCA_903927025.1 uncultured Armatimonadota bacterium | reverse complement strand
TTCTCGGAGTTCTACAACAACCGTCGTCCTCACTCGGCACTCGGAGGGCTCTCTCCCGCGACATACAAGGCAAATCTAAAGACTAAAATGGAGGCAGAGGCACTAACACTCTAGGTGGGTCAGAATCCGGGGACTAGTCAGGACCGCCGCGGAAAAATACGGCCCGAGGAGTGCCTCGACACACTGGAAGATCTCACGATTCAGCTCGAAGTTGCGCTTCAGAGCCACAGTCGTGCGCTGGATGATCTTGCAACCGTCACAAGAATCCTGCAGGCCCAAATTGATTGGATGTGTTTGCCTTTCTACAAGCGCTGGAGGACCCCGCGGCCGACCCTATCCAGCAACGGCCAGCCTGGTGTGAAGGCTTTGCCGAGTCATTAGGCTTTATAAGGACGATGTGTTTGATCGGTTTGAAAATGCCCTTATCAGTGCGAGCAAGTAGCTTGAATTGCGCGTGATATGACTGTAGTCGCTGGTGTTCCATGACCCTGTCTCGGCAAACCTGGCCAGGACCACCTCGCTAACATTACTTACTGTACGTCGCGGTTTTTGGGTGGAGACTGGGGTGATAACGACGATATCCGCATCGACCTCAACTCTGAACTCGCTCCTGCCTGCGATCGTCCTCAGTGTTTGCCCGTGGATGGTCTTTGCGTAAGCGACGAGTTGACTCCAGGATGGGACAGACTGTTGGGTCATTCGATTTCTCCTCTCAAAATGTAGATACGATTCCTCCGTGCCTATCCGCTTCACTCGAGGAACAGAAACAACCATCATATTGATGATGTTCTAACGGTCCCGCTCAAGATGATATCGGAAATGCCGTTTCGATCCGCATTACCGAATGAAGCTATTGGCTTTCACACTCTGGGCAAGGTCAGCGGTGCGCGCTAACAGCTAAATCGGCGTGTTCCTCGACGACGTGAAGAAGAACCTCTTTACCTCGGCTGAACGCACGCTTTCAGGAAGGACTAGGCCGCTCTAAGTCCAATTTAGTCGTCGATCTCACTCCTGCCTAAACACAAACCGACCGTCGTGCGGGACGACCCATTTCTCGTAACAGGACGGGCACGCCCACCACTCTCTTCCTTCGTTGATGGACCGAAAGCATTTGGGTTGCTCCTCGTCGATCGTCTCCGAGCAGAGGAAGCAGTGCTCATGATCCCAGCCGCCTTCTACGATGTAGTCGTGCTCTCCCAGGACCAAGCCCTTGCGGGATCCGATCCTCGTGAGCTGTCGCCATCCATCTTCCGTAGGCGCGGCGAGGGCATCGGAGGGGCGAAAGATCCGCTCTTCCCAAGTGGCGGTTTCATCGAGAACCTGCATCAGATCGTCGGGATTCGCATAGCCGGGTACCCACGGCAGACCAAGGAAGAACCTTGATTCATCAAAGTCCTCCTTCCAGCAATGGAATTCGGCAGTGCGGGCGGGGATGTTAAGATTTTCAAGGTCACCCCACGCTGCGCCGTTCCCCAACCACAGCCAAGATCGGCACTCTGTGGCAAGGGCGGCCTGGTCGAAGCGACCATAAACGACAACCTGCTGGCCCTGGACCTCAACGTGCTCCGCGCGGAACTTGGGAAACTCTTGAAGCCGCATCTCTTTTCGGGAATCAGCTTGACCTCAAGGCTGGTCAAAAAACTGGCTCAAGACATCCGAAAACGACTTGAGCCAGTTGAACGCAACCTTAGTAGTGCCAGTCGACGTTCTGAACCTGCTTGGCGTGAGCTTCGATAAACTCTCGTCGAGGCTCGACTTTCTCTCCCATGAGGCGGCTGAACATCCTCTCAATGTCCATCTCGTAGGCTGGGTCTAGCTTGACTTGGACAAGGCGACGGTTGGCGGGTGCCATCGTCGTATCTTCCAGGTCTTCCGCGTTCATTTCACCCAGACCTTTAAAGCGGGTGACGGAGTAGTTCTTCTTTTTAAGCGACTTGATGATGTCGTCTCGCTCTTCTTCTGTCATCGCGTAGTGTCGCTCATTGTTGCCAACCTTGACAACGAACAGGGGCGGCTGGGCGAGGTAGATGTTGCCGTTGGCGACCAGCGGCTTCATGTATCGATAGAAGAACGTGAGAAGCAGGGTTCGGATGTGCTCGCCGTCGACGTCAGCATCGGTCATGATGATGATCTTGTCGTAGCGGAGCTTGGTGGGATCAAACATGATCTCCCGCTCTTTGGCATCCTTGTCCTTCTTCTTTCCAGCAGGACCGTTGGTGCTTCCGATCGACATCTCGAACTCAAGCTGCTCGTCTTCGTCGCTTCTCAGGGATCCCTTACCCATCGTGAGGTCGATGCCCACGCCAAGGGCGGCAATCATCGACTTGATTTCCTCGTTGTCCAGCGCCTTGTCCAACCGAGCGCGCTCGACGTTCAGGATCTTGCCTCGCAGAGGAAGCACAGCCTGGGTCATTCGGTCTCGAGCAGATTTAGCGGATCCACCGGCCGAGTCTCCCTCAACCAGGAACAGTTCGCACTTGCTGGCGTCTTTGCTCACGCAGTCGCTGAGCTTGCCGGGAAGGCCAAAGCTGTCCATAGCGTTGCCGCGTCGGATGCTTTCCGCAGCCTTTCGGGCCGCTTCACGGGCACGCTGGGCAATCACGGCCTTATCCATGATTCGCTTGGCAACGCCTGGGTTTTCGTCGAAGAATTGGTTAAGGCCATCTCCAACCAGCGAGTTGGTGAGACCCTGCACTTCGGGAGTAACCAGCTTGACCTTATCTTGGGAGTTGTAGCTGGGGTTCTCAAGGCGAAGCGAGATAACGGCGGTGAGACCGTCCGTAATGTCGTCTGAAGTGAAGTTGGCGTCCTTCTCCTTCAGGAAGTTCATCCTTCGGGCATAGGCGTTGACGACTCGAGTCAAAGCGGTGTTGAAGCCGCTGACGTGGGTGCCGCCATCTGGGTTGTGGATGTTGTTGCTGAAGGCGAGAATCGTCTGGTTGTATCCGTCGTGATACTGAAGGGCGACCTCAACCTCGGTGCTGTCCTTGATTCGCTTGAAGAAGATGACGGGGTGAAGGGTGTCCTTACCCTCGTTGAGGTCTTCCACGAGCTGTGGGATGCCGCGCTGGTAGTGGAAGACTTCGTTGTTCTCTGGATTCTGCTCATCCGCGAACTCGAACCGAGTGCGCGGGTTCAGGTAGGCCAGTTCGCGCATTCGGGTGATGATGATATGGGTGTCGTATTCGATTTCGTTGAGAACGCTTGGGTCGGCCAGCCAGTGAATGCTGGTTCCGGTGGAATCCGTGGTTCCGATCTCTCGAACTTCGTACTGGGGAATACCCTTCTCGTACCGCTGTTCGTAAACAATTCCGTTGCGACGAACGGTTGCTACGAGCCAAGCCGAGAGAGCGTTGGTGCAGCTGACACCAACACCGTGGAGACCGCCTGAAGTTTTATAGCCGCCGCCACCGAACTTACCACCCGCGTGGAGAACAGTCATAACGACCTGAAGAGCGCTGACGCCCATCTTCTCGTGCATGTCCACTGGGATGCCGCGACCATTGTCCACAACCTGCAGTGAGTTGTCAGTGTGGCGGGTCACGAGGATCTCGGTACAGTAGCCCGCAAGCGACTCGTCTACGGAGTTGTCGAGAACTTCCTTGAAGAGTTGGTGGAGTCCGCGCTTGCCGTTGTCTCCAACATACATGCCTGGACGCTTTCGAACGGCTTCCAGACCCTCAAGCACCTGGATCTGGTCGGCGTTATAGTCGCCGGTGACCTTGCTTAGGATGTCTTCGATCTGTTCTAACTGATCGTCGTCGTGGGGATTTGTGTTATCAGACATGGGTGTGGTTTTCGGAGCTGTCCTGAACGCTGCAGTATGTGCGTTCGCAGGTTCAAATTGAACCTGAATGATACCTTAAAAAGGGACGTTCCAGACCCCCTGATCGCTTCACTTCGGGATCGAGTTATGGAGACCTCAACATGAGTACGCCAAGTGCTTTTAGGAGAAATTCCAGGCAATACTACCGTTAAGAAAAGATTAAATCATAACATTCTCTTAACAATTCCTTAACACACTTACTCGCGAAATGATGTTTCACAAGTCTGTCGCGGCAATGGCTGCCGTCGTCATCACCTGTTCCTTCGCCCATGCTCAAACCGAGACCGTCAAGCTCCACTCCTTTGAGGACGGAGTTGTTTACACCAAGCCCTATACAGGCCTGAAGGGCTCTTGGAACGAAGAGTTTGGCTTCGCCGCTCCCCTCGTGACGAGTGGAAAGTGGACTCTGAAATACAACCTGGCCTACATCCAGACCTGGCCGCTCAAGACCGAAGTAGGTCCCCAGTGGACGGCAGGGGCAACGGTTGTGTATCAGCTGATGGACACGGGCATCATGCCGGGCCTCTATACCAAGGCGAAGAACAACCTGCAGGGCCTTTGGCAACAGGAATCCGGAATCACTGCCAAATGGCGGATGGGCAAACTCGGCCTCGTTGGGAACGCTGGCTACATCTTCGACTACCCCCGCAATCCATCGGCCGCTCCAAAGTGGCAGGTTGGCGTTTCCTTCTGCTACTTCCTAAAGTAGGAAAGGCTCAGGGTCCGAATCGAGGCAGTCCCCCTCGCTTGAGGAGGGACGCCAAGAGATCCTTGGCCCCCTTGATCACCACCACTTCGATTCCGCGGAGCCTTGGATCGGCGTTGAGGAGCTTCATCGTTTCCTCTGTGGTGGGGTTCTTCAAATCCGGGCTCAGTACGATAACGAGCGGTTTAGGCTCAAGCATTGCCTTTGCGACAAGCTCTCTCCCATTTTGGGCGGCTTCAAGGTCGATGCCATGCCGGCGTGCCTGGAGCTGCGCCATGGTGGCCATCGCTCGATTCGAGAGACAGATAAGCACGCGCTTGGGTCCGTTGCCTGGATTGCGAAACATCACGTAAGAAATACGGACTCAGGCGAATTGCGATGCAGCCTTCATAATTACGGCATGAGCCTTTATGACTCGGTGCTGCGGCCCCTTGCCTTCCTGTTTGACCCTGAGCAGGTGCATGAAGCGGCGATGTGGATGCTGAGTCGGGGGATGATCAAGGCTCCGGTGTTTGAAGACCCAATCCTTGAGCAAACCGTGTTCGGAGTCAAGTTCGCCAATCCGCTCGGGCTGGCGGCGGGTTTCGACAAGAATGGAAAGGCACTGAACCACTGGCATCAGCTTGGGTTTGGATTTGTGGAGACGGGCACCATCACCTATCACGCCCAGCCTGGCAATCCAAAGCCGCGAATGTTTCGCCTCCCTGCAGATAAGGGCCTCATCAACCGGCTCGGGTTCAACAACGAGGGCGCCCGCGCGATTGCCACCCGATTGGCAGAGGCAAAGAGCCAGATTCCCCTTGGGGTCAATCTGGGCAAGTCCAAGATCACCGAACTGCCCAACGCGCCGCAAGACTACCAAGACAGCTTTCGGCTGATCCACAAGGTTGGCGACTACTTCGTGGTGAACGTGAGTTCCCCAAATACACCCGGACTGAGAACCCTCCAGGAGAAGAAGCCTCTCCTCGAGATCCTGTCTGCGCTTCGCGAGGTCAACTCCGAGAAGCCGATGTTTGTGAAGGTAGCGCCAGACCTTGAGCTTTCCGCGCTGGACGATGTGGTAGACGTTGCCCACGAAGCCAAGCTGACAGGACTGATTGCCACCAATACGACCATTGGCCGGGACGGTCTGTCTCATGACCCGAATCAGGCAGGGGGACTTTCCGGGCTCCCGGTTCAAAAGAAGGCAAATGAGGTGCTGAGCCACCTTTACAAGGCTTGCGACAAAGACCTCGTCCTGATTGGCGTGGGCGGAATTATGTCTGGCGCCGATGCTTACGAAAAGATTCGGCTGGGCGCTCACCTTTGCCAGCTGTATACAGGCTGGATCTATGGCGGTCCGACGATGATTCCCGCCGCATGCCAGGAGCTTGCCTCCCTTATGCGGCGAGATGGAATCAAGAGCCTCCAGGAACTGCGCGGCTCCGCTTACTAAACTAGAAGATCACCTTATTGAGCGGGTACTCCACCAACCCGGTGGCTCCTGCCCTTTTGAGGGCTGGGATAAGGTCCCGCACTTCACTTTCGCTAAGAATCACTTCGACGGCGATCCAATCGGGATCGGTGAGCGTGCTGATGGTGGGATTCTTGAGCGAAGGAAGGAGGGAGAGGATCTCCAGCTGCTGACCCTTCGGCAGGTTCATTTTGAGACCCACCAGCTTGCGCGCGTTCATCGCACCGGTGAGAAGGATCTCCAGGGATTCGATCTTGTTTCGCTTCCAATCGTCCTTCATCGCCTCTTGGCTGGCCACGAAGCGCGTGGTGGAGGTGAGGAGAACTTCGACGATCCGAAGGTTGTGGGCGCGAAGACTGCTGCCAGTTTCCGTGTTCACGACGATCGCTTCAACGAGGGTGGGAACCTTGACTTCATCAGCGCCCCACGAAAATTCGACGGAGGCATTGACTCCATTCTCGGCCAGATAGCGCTGGGTCAGCTTGACGTACTCGGTGGCGATCGTCTTCCCTTCGAGGTCTTTAACGCTGTGAATGCCGCTGTCGTTGTGGACGGCGAGAACGACGCGAATGGGGTTGCTGGTGAGCTTGGAATAGCGCAGCTCGCAAAGTTCGTGAACGGTAGCGCCGGAGTCTGCAATCCAGTCCTTTCCGGTAAGCCCGGCGTCGATAACACCCTGCTGGATGTAGATTGGTATCTCCTGCGGGCGCAACAAAATCGGCTCGATGGTCTCATCATCAACCACCGGCTGATAGGATCGAGAGGAGACTTTGAACGAATATCCGGCCTTTTCGAAAAGCGCGAATGTCGCCTCCTGAAGGCTGCCTTTCGGCAGACCTAGCTTCAATTTCATGCCTTAGAGTTTACCGGGACCGCTTGGCTGCCCCCGTTTCAACCCGGACCCCGTCGGGTTAAGGCGTCATAATCTAGGCAGATGACCGGTCCAACGGACGATTTACGCATACGAGCGGTGCGACCGCTGCTTCCTCCCGCGATCCTTGCCGAAGAGATTCCGCTTACCGAATCGGCGGCTGCGCTGGTGAGCCACGCTCGAAACACGATTGCGAAGTGCCTTAGCGGCGAAGATTCTCGCCTGCTGGTGGTGGTTGGCCCCTGCTCCATTCATGACCCCATTGCCGCTGTGGACTACGCCGGGCAGATCAAGGAAATCATGGACGGCTACGGCAACGAACTCGTGTTTGTGATGCGTGCCTACTTTGAAAAACCTCGCACCACAGTCGGCTGGAAGGGGCTGATCAACGATCCGCGACTGGACGGTTCATTCCGGATCAATGATGGACTGCGAACCGCGCGACGACTGCTTGCCGACCTTGCTGCGGCAGGCGTTCCGGTCGGAACAGAATTTCTCGATACGACGGTTCCCCAGCATATTGCAGACCTCGTTTCCTGGGGCGCGATCGGAGCGAGAACAACCGAAAGCCAAACTCATCGCGAACTGGCTTCTGGGCTCAGCATGCCGGTCGGCTTCAAAAATGCGACAGACGGCAGCGTTCGGGTTGCGGTCGACGCGGTGCTTGCGGCCAGACAGCCTCACTGGTTCCCTGGAACCTCGAAGCAGGGTGTCTCCGCCATCCTCCAGACTTCTGGGAATGACACATGCCACATCATCCTTCGTGGAGGATCGCGAACCGGTCCCAACTACGATGAGAAGCATGTTTCCGAGGCGGCGGCAATGCTGGCAAAGGAAGGACTGCCTACTCGATTGATGGTCGATCTGAGCCACGGCAACAGTCGAAAGGACCACGTCCGCCAGATTGAAGTTGGACAGGATATCGCCGTGCAGATGCAGGCGGAGAATTGCCCGATCTTCGGAGTGATGATCGAAAGCAACCTGGTGGAGGGTCGTCAGGATTACGGTCCCAACGCGGTGTACGGCATGAGCGTCACCGATGCCTGTCTCTCCATTGACCAAACCAAGGTCGTTCTGGAAGCCCTAGCCACGGGTGTTTCGAAGCGCTCGGTTGCCCTACAGGCTCGATAGGCGGGACTCCAGTTCCGCCTGGGTTAGGCCCTGAATGGTGAGCAGCTTAACGCGGCTTGTGTCGCCTCGCTTGACATCCACAAACGATGGAGCGACCCCAACAAGCTTGGCGACGGCAGCACAAACAGCCTGATTGGCCTGCCCGTCCGTGGGCGGCGCCGTCACCCACAGTTTCAGCGCTCCATCCGACCACTCGTGTCGGTTTCGGCTGCTGCGGGGGACGACTTTAACCTGAACTTCGGAGCTAGGCGGACGCAGCCTGAAGATCTCCGTCGACGACTCGAAGCATCGGAACCACCGGCATATCCATTCGGTATCGATCAAGAAGCGCTCGGAAATCTTCCTCAAATCGCTTCTTTTCCAGCTTCATTCGCTCAAACTCCCATCGAAGTTCGCTGACCTGCTGCTGCATGGCGATTCGCTCGGCAAGGGCAGCCTGTCTGGCTTCTTCGATAATATTGTCGCCGTGCTTGTGGGCAGCAGCTCGCGTTTCATCCGCCGCCTTTTGGGCAAGCAGGAGCGCGTCTTTGAGGGTGTCTTCCTGAAGTCGGTTGCGCTCAATCTCGTGGCGCTGACGTTCTAGGTCCTCCTTTAGGGCAGAATTCTCCACCAAAAGGGCCTGCAGGGATTCTGCCGATGCTTTAACAAGCTGATCGACAGCAGTAGTTTCGTATCCACGGAAGCTCTTCCTGAGCTGTACCCGCTCCAAATCAATAGGCATGATGCGATCCATCGCGATTACCTCCAAGCCTCATTGTATGCTGCCAAAACGCGAAACGTATAAGTTTCGAGCTAATTGCCTAGCAGAACCCAGGAATATGGGTCTTGGCTGAGGTCAGGGCTTTGGAGATCGAGATGAATTTGCCCGGGCAAGATCTCGCTTCAGGTTCAGCTTTGCAGGCTCGTCATTGGGCTCTCGAACCAGGAACAGCTTCCAAACGCGAACCGCGTCGCTGTAGCGCTTGAGGCGCTCATACGCGTGGGCGAGAATTCGGAAGTTGTTGGAATGGGCCCTCTCGTGCATCACTGGCTCCAGCAGCGGTGGCACCTTGTCGTACTGCTTTTGGCGGAAGTAGTAGTTGGCCTCGCTGAGGGCGCGATCGGGATCCTTGGGGTTGTTGACTCGGTAAAGCTTATAGGTGGTTAGAGCACCTTCCCAGTCCTGAACGTTTTCCTGCATCCAGGCGAGGTTTGTGACGGCGTCGTAGTCATTGGGAGCGTAATCCGCCTGAAATACGAGAAGGCGAATCGACTTTGGAAAATCGCCATCGTCGTACCAGGTGTCAATTTGGGTGGAGACTCGGGCATCCACCGATTCCCAGATCGCATCGAGCCGACGCTTGGATACCTGTTGGGCGCCACATAGGGCGGTCAGCATCAGGATGCCGGCGGCAGCGAAAAGGAATCGCTTGAACATCACGCTTCCAACTCTACACCAATGATCTGTTGGACGAGTCCAGGATTTGCACGACCGCCGCTTTCCTTCATCACCTGTCCCACCAAAAAGCCCTTGATTCCGAGGTTCCCTTCTCGGAATTTTGCGACTTGGTCAGGGTAAGTGGCCAGCACGTTGAGAATGATCTCACGTACCTGACCAGGATCCGTGATTTGAGACGCGCCGGTGGCCTTGGCGATTTCTCCCGGCATTTCTCCGCTCTTGAAGCTCTCGGCAAGGAGCTGCTTGGCCATTTTGCCGTTGATGCTTCCGGAGGTGACAAGCTGGATAAGGTCCACGATGTGGGCCGGACGCACCTTGCAGGCGGGCAGATCGATGCCGGCATCGTTGATAAGCTTGGCGAGGTCTCCAGCCATCCAGTTGCACACCGTCTTTGGATCTCCTCCCAGAGCGATTGCCTCTTCAAAATAGGCGGACCAGGCACTTTCGGCGATAAGGACGCCAGCATCGTAGGCTGAGAGTCCGAGGGCCTCCTGGTATCGTGCCAGCTTGGCAGTGGGCAGCTCAGGCAGTGAGGACCGCAGTTCCTCGATAAACGCCTCCTCAAACTTCATCGGAATGAGGTCGGGGTCTGCGAAGTAACGATAGTCGTTCTCGGCTTCCTTCACGCGCATGAGGTAGCTGGCTTCCTTCTGCTCGTTCCAGCCTCTCGTCTCCTGGAGAACCTTGCCGCCAACTTCGATTTCGGCGATTTGACGCCGAACCTCAAAGGCAACGCCCATCTGCACGCTCCGAAACGAGTTAAGGTTTTTGAGCTCGGTCTTAGTTCCGAACTCGGCTGATCCTTCTGGGCGAACGCTGATGTTCGGCTCGCATCGAAGCGAACCTTCCTCCATTTTGCCGTCGCACACACCCAAGTACACCAAGATCTGCCGCAGCTGAGTCAGGTACTCCTTGGCTTCTTCGGGGTTCTCGATATCCGGTGGGAAGTCTGTGACGATCTCCATCAGAGGCGTTCCGGCTCGGTTGTAGTCCACTCCGCTTCCGCCATTGGGAAGGTGGGTCAGCTTGCCTGTGTCCTCTTCCAGGTGCACGCGGCGGATTCGAATGCGCTTGGTGCCGCCATCCTTGGTAGAGATGTCGAGATAGCCGTTGTATCCCAGGGGGTTGGTCTCGCCGTACTGGCTGATTTGGTATCCCTTCGGGATGTCTGGGTAGAAATAGTTCTTTCGATGAAAGATGCTGTGCATCGCGATCTGACAATTGAGCGCCAGCGCGGTCTTAAGCACCATCACAATTGCAGCGTGATTGGGGACGGGAAGGGTGCCTGGGAGGCCCAGGCAGACTGGGCAGGTGCGGGTATTGGGCTCACCGCCAAACGCTACCGGGCACCGGCAGAACATCTTGGAGTGAGTGGCAAGTTCGGCATGGACCTCCATCCCGACG
Organism: uncultured Armatimonadota bacterium; assembly: GCA_903927025.1. Lineage (GTDB taxonomy): Bacteria > Armatimonadota > Fimbriimonadia > Fimbriimonadales > Fimbriimonadaceae > Fimbriimonas. The sequence goes on along the minus strand of CAIYLG010000050.1, from coordinate 4,608 downwards.
CTTGAAGTGAAATTCGCCATTCAGTTCCACGAGTCTACCAAACGCTTCTCATTTACCCGGCAAGAATGCCTTCGTCTCAAAGGTTTGAATCTTGTTGATATCGTGGCGCGTAAAGGGTTGGAGTATCGAATTTCGGGCTAAATCGCCCATGATTAAGCCTGCCAACAGTAACGGGCCCCAGTTGCATCCGCTTCTTGAGCAGCTCCATCCGCCCGCCACGTCCACCGAATCAAGGAAACACAAATGAACTTTCGCCAACACAGAGTCGGCACCCTAGCCCTGCTGACGGGAGCCATCCTCGCGACTGCCATGGTTGGCGGCTGCAAGAATAAAGAGAGCCAAATCGCGGGCAAATGGGCCGACGACAAGGGTCAAACCGTCGAATTTAAGGCTGACAAATCATTCCTGCAGGGGACTGGAAATACGGCGACGACTGGAAAGTGGACGTTTGCAGACCCCACCATCACAGTCTCGATTGAAGCACTTGGCGGAAAGCCGATCGATGAAGCCCTTAAGGGATTCTCTGACCTTGCGATGAAGATGAATCCAAATGGCAAAAAGCCGGATCTCGCCAAGCTCAAGGCTGAGCTAGCCTCCATCACGATGACTCTAAGCGACGACGGCAAGAAGATGACGATGAAAATGCCCGCCGGCTCCAACGCTCCGGCAGTGACCCTCACCAAGCAGGGCTGAGCCCGGTTAAAGGAGGCTTCCTGGAGCGTGAAGTGAAATCCGCTCCAGGATAGCAAGAGGGTTCCTGCTTATCCGACCCCTTAAATCTCGTTTTTGCCGCCTAGCCATTTAGAATCTCCTTTTGCGTCGGATTGCGTGTAAGAACTCACACGTGGCTTTTTGGATCTCTAAGAGAAGAAACTATGAACCTTCAGCAGTGCCGGATCGCAAATCTGGGCTTGATTGCGGTTGTCTTTCTTGCCGCCGCATCCCTGTGCGGATGTAAAAACAACGATAGCAAGGTGATCGGTCGGTGGACGTTGCCCATCGGCGACCAAAGCGCAACCATCCACTTCAAGGCAGATAGGACCTTTTCGGAAGAAGGGACCGGCGCTTTACGAATTGCCGGGAAATGGTCTTTCTCTGAACCCACCGTTACTCTCAAGATTGAAACCGTTGGCGGCCAGCCGGCTGAGCTCGTTCAAAGACAACTCATTAACGTGTTTTCCAACCCGCTTCCGGGCATGAAGAAGCCAGACCCCGCCAAGCTTAAGGCTAGCCTAACCTCAATTTCGCTCAAAATTAGCGAGGACGGCGACACGATGACGAGACAGCAATCGACGGAATCTTCGTCCTTAACCCTCACCAAGCAGGGCTAAGCCCGCTTAAATTAGGCTTCCTGGAGCGTGAAATGAAATTCGCTCCAAGATCGCCACCGCGACGGCATTTTTACGCTCATGCGTGATGCTCACCTTGAGGCGAAGCCTCGAAGGATCCATGTGGCGAGAGGCCACTCTGGCGCACGGCTGGCCCATTTCGTCCGGCAAGATTTCGACGTCCTGCCAGCTCAGATCAAGCCCCACCGCTTTGGCGACCGCTTCCTTGGCCGCCCAACGTCCCGCCACCTTTTGGACGGACGTGCAGTACTCGCGCTCAGCCGGGGTGAGGATGCGCTCGACGAAGCGCGGATTCTTCATCGCGTGGCGAATGCGCTCAATCTCAACAATATCGATTCCGAGACCAACAATCACAGTTAGTTAATACGAGGCTTTCAAGGGCATCAAGCGTTCATTCCGCTCCGTTTGCCTGGTGCAGCATTTCCGCGAGATCCAACAGCCTGATCTCATCATTCGGCCGAGCCTGCTTAAGACTGTCTCCAAGCATGATGCGGCAGAAGGGGCATCCCACCGCCACGGTGGTGGCGCCGGTAGCAAGGAGTTCCTCTGCTCTCCGGTTGGATGGCCTTTGCTCGGGATGGTCATCCATCCACATTCGGCCGCCGCCCGCTCCGCAGCACAGAGTCTTGTGACGTGTGTGCTCTGGCTCGACCACTTCGTTTGACAGCAGATCCCTTGGAGCATCGCTTTCCTCATTGACTCGGCCCAAGTAGCAGGGATCGTGGAAGACGACCTCGCCTCGCTTTGGCTTGGCGGCAAGGAGGGCTCCTTTAGAGACAAGCTGTTGGAGAAGCTGGCTATGATGCACCACCTCAAGCTTTGCGCCGAACTCGCCGTACTCATTTTTGAGGGAGTTAAGGCAGTGCGGACAGGTGGTGACAACCTTTTTGACGCCGTACTTCTCGAACTTAGAAGAATTCGTCTGTGCCTGCTCTTGGAAAAGAAACTCCTCGCCGGTTCGACGCGCAGGGTCGCCTGTGCAAGCTTCTTCTTTGCCAAGACAGGCAAACTTGACCCCCGCCTTTTGAAGTAGCTGGGCGGTTGCTCGGGTTGTTTTCACTGCGGCAGGGTCGGTTGCGCCCGCACAGCCCACCCAAAACAAATAGTCAAACTCCACCCCGTCGCGGCAGAGGGGGATATCCAACCCCTTCATCCAGTCCTCTCGGTTGCTGGCGGATTGCCCCCAGGCATTGCCCGTACTGGCGGTTTGGCGGAGCATCGTGGCGGCAGATCCGCTTAGCTGGCCCTCGCTAACAAGGTTTCGGCGGACATCCACAATGACATCGACATGGCGGATAAGGACGGGACACGCCTCCACGCAGGCATTGCAGGTTGTGCAGGCCCAGAGCGCCTCCTCCCCGATAGCAGAGGCCAATTCGGCCCCAGACTGCATCGCACCTCGAACGTCCTGCACGATCTGTTTGGGGTTGAGGATTTTCCCTACATTCCAGGCCGGGCAAACCTCGGTACACCTACCGCACTCCATGCAGGCGTCGAGTGACATCAGATGCCAGCGAGACAGATCCTTCGCCGTCTTCGACCCGATCTGTTCGGTCTGCTCGACTTCCTCCATCGAGATGGTCTTGAGCTGCCCCATCGGCCGATCTGACTTGCCGGCAGTGGTAAAGATGGCCATCACGACGTGTCGGAGCCGCATCTTGGGGATGACGCAGAAGAAGACGAAGACCCACACCATGTGGAACCACCACACGAATTTGTAGGCAGGTGGCCCATACGGTCCCTGGAGGGTGGACCAGAGGTGGCCGACGGGTGAGGACCAATCGAATGGCTCAGGATGGGCCGACATGCGGGCCGCCTCCAGCCAGTAACCGGTGACTCCCATCACGAACAGCAAACCGAGCGTCCAGAAATCATTGGCGGACTGGCTCATCGGCCAGCGACGGCGCTGAATCTGCTGTTTGGGGTCCGCGTTCAGTGCCTGACCCAGTTCATCCTTCAGGTGCGTCCATCGGCGGATAGCGGCCCAAGCGACGCCAATAAGGAAGACAACTCCCATGACGTCGACCACCATTTCATAAGCCAAATAGTAGGTTCCTTTATGAAACTTGAACGGTGAATAGGTGTTGATGGCAAGGAGGGTGGTCGCCACGAACAGGGTGAAGAACCCGTAAAAGATCATCAGGTGCATCGGCGCACCGGATTTAGGCCGGGAACTTCGCACCTTCTTTTGGGCGAGGACGTAAGTGAGCACGTTGCCAACCCAGTTTTGGAGCCCTGCTTTGGTGGGCATCCAATACTCGCGTCCGGTTCGCGTTTTGTACCAGTCCACCGGCTTTCCCTGAAGCCAAAGGCGCACCCGACCCACGATTTGGTAGGCGAGGTAGGCAAGGCAGAGGTAGGCGAGGAAATAAAACAGGGCCTTTTCTGGCCCTGAGAAAAAGAGGAACTCCTCGCGCGTCGGTTCTACGGGTTTCACTGGATGAATCTCGCTGCTTTGACTTCGCCAGGCACGATGTCGCGAGAGATCCGGCGACGCTGCTGGTGGCAGAATTCTACACGCTTCGGAGGGGGAAGTGCGCACTCTGCGCCAAGAGGCAAGGGCTAGGGACGCATGCCCCAACCTCAACTGGAACGCTGGGTTCACCCGGCGCGCCGCGTGATGCTTCAGCGCACGCTCCGGAAGCCTCGGAAACCGCAAAGCCTTTCTCGCGAGCTGAAGCTTCGCTGCGTGATGCTTCAGCGCACGCTCCGGAAGCCTCGGAATCCGCAAAGCCTTTCTCGCGAGCAGAATCCTCGCTTCGTGATGCCACAGCGCACGCTCCGGAAGCCTCGGAATCCGCAGGGCCTTTCTCGCGAGCAGAAGCTTCGCTCGGCGCGCCGGGTGAACCCAGCGCTCCAGTGGGCTGGTATTTCTCCGTGGTCCAGACGTGCTACCTACGGTGAACGCCCGCTTTGGCGGGGGCTAAAAGAAGCGATTTCCAAGTTGTGCGATGCCGCGGCATCATATTCTCGTCGGGCAAACAACAAGGCCCAAAAGAAATAAGCATCCAAGGAAACAACAAAATGAAACTTCGCTCACTCCTCACAATCGCCGGTCTCGCAGTCATCGCCGCAGCAGCCAATGCACAAGTTGCAGGACGATCCTTCACCTACAGCAGCATGGACGCAGCCGATGCGGACTACAGCGCAGCTGGAACCGCCACACTCAATGTGCGAACCGACGTGACCGTCAACCCCTACCTGTACATCACAGGAAACCTCGGCGCCGCATGGACGGTAGACGGCTGGGGCAAGGGAG
>CAIYLG010000049.1 GCA_903927025.1 uncultured Armatimonadota bacterium | reverse complement strand
TTCTCGGAGTTCTACAACAACCGTCGTCCTCACTCGGCACTCGGAGGGCTCTCTCCCGCGACATACAAGGCAAATCTAAAGACTAAAATGGAGGCAGAGGCACTAACACTCTAGGTGGGTCAGAATCCGGGGACTAGTCATTCCCACCAACCACCGGAATCGTTCGGGCCTCGTCGACGACCTCGACCTGCTTGGCCCCGCGAAGCAGAGCACCGGAGAATGTCGCCCGAGTCGCGGCGTTGCGCATCCCCACGGAGAAGATAATCTTGCCCTTCTTCACGACTGCATCGACCGGAGCCTGAGTGGAACTCACGCTCACCAAACCCGGTAAGTCTGGAGACTGGATGGGATCCGAGAGGCTCTGAATCTGGGTGTTCAGCTTCGTCACCGCCGCCAGCATCTCAGGATCGTCGAGCAAAGCATGCTCATCGAACGTGGGCTTGAACTGGTGGACGAAGTAGATCAGCCCTTTGGAACCGTGGATGATCGACATCCACACTTCAGAACGCACTTGCTCAGGTCTGGCTTTCCTGTTTCCGTCAATGCGCGTGCATTCGATGCAGTTCCATCGGGTGCCTTTGCCATGCATCCAGCCTCCCATTCGGTCAAGACCTTTCGCGACCATCCAGAGGTAGTTCTCAGGGTCGGGTTTTGGGAGTCCGGCGATGGGATAGATGTCATAGGACACGATGTCTCCGCCGTTCACGTAGGTCTCGTAATCCTTAAGCGAAGACCCATTTCCGCGTCCGATCCATTCATCGTTCGCAACGCCCTGTCCCAGGTTGAGGATCACCGGCCGGCTGGGGTCAGCCTCCTTTATCGCTCGGTATTCCGCAACGATTTTGCTTGGCGGAACGCACGGGCCATAGCCGTCTCGCCCGGTGGCAGGATCTTTCACCGGCTGGGCGTTATCAGGCTCATCCTGGTGCATCCATCCGTAGATGATGGGATCGCTTTTATGCTTGAGTCCAAGTGCGGTCTGTTCGCAGATCACCGGCATCTGTTGCCGTTTGAGCTCCGAAAGCTGCGCCTCGGTCGGCCCCTGCCAAAGCCCGATGTAGAGGTTGAATCCAGCCGCCTTGTATTTCGCCGCGTTGGAGGGTTCCTGGAGCCAAACCGCAATCGGAAACGGTTTCGCCGTAACAGCCGCGCACGCCAATGTGATCGCTAGGCCAATCATCGCCCATTATAGGCGCCTGATCCTAACGGCCGAGGACTGTAGCGGATGTTTTGAAGTGCATCTTCGCGATATTCGGTAGGGCGTCGTCACCGTATTGGGCGACAAACCGTTTGCCGGTGGGGATCACGTTGGTGGCGCCCTTCGGCAGTTCCATCTGGTACTCGCCACCTAGCTTTTCCAATCGCCGCACGAACTCGCTTCGTGCGAGGATGGACGCTGCGGCGACGGCGATATCTGCTTCAGCGCGGACCATGGAGCGGAACTCAATGGCGCGGCCCTTTTCGTAAAGCGCCTTCTTTACTGCAGTGCCGCCAGCGGCAAACTGGTCGGAGATGACGAGTTTTGCGGGCTGAAGCTCCAGCACGTTTTCAATGGCACGGGCATGCCCCCAAGCTAGGAGCGTGTTCAGGTTTTTGAACTTGGCGTAAAGCTCGTTGTACTTGGCAGGGCCGATCGCGATGATGCTGTGGGGGCAGATCGCCTTGATTTTCGCTGCGAGGCGGTGGGAGGTGGCGTCAGTGAGCTTTTTCGAGTCCTTCACGCCTTCCAGTTCGGCCAAGTGCTCAGGGCCCACATAGCAAGCTGCAATCACTAGGGGGCCAAAGAAATCGCCCTTTCCGCTTTCGTCAACGCCGATATGCCCTTCGTCCATGAGCCAAGCAGTGTACCGGTGAACCGGTCAGTCCTTGGGGATCATGTGGCCCATCTTCTCGCGCTTGGTCTCAAGATACTTTTCGCGCTCGTCGACGTGGCTTGCGATGAGGGGCACGTGCTCCACGATTTCCAACCCATATCCCTGAAGGCCAGTGACCTTCTTTGGGTTGTTGGTCATCAGGCGCAGGCGAGTCAGTCCGAGGTCGGCGAGCACCTGGGCTCCGAGGCCATAGTCGCGCAGATCAGCCTTGAACCCAAGGGCGACGTTTGCCTCAACCGTGTCCATCCCTTCGTCTTGAAGTTCGTAGGCGCGGAGTTTGTTGACGAGGCCGATTCCACGGCCTTCCTGGGCAATATACAGGACCACTCCCTGACCTTCCTCTTCAATCGCTTCCAGTGCCATCTGAAGCTGGTCACCGCAATCGCATCTCAAGGAGCCCAACAGATCGCCCGTGACGCAGCTTGAGTGGATTCGCACGAGAACCGGCTCCTCGGTGCAGACATCACCCTTGACGATGACCACGTAAGGGTGTGGCTCAACTGATGTTTCATAGACGTACAGCGTGAAGTGACCGAATTTGGTGGGGAAGTCGATCGGGCCGGCCGCTCGTGTGACGAGCTTCTCATTCTTTCTGCGGTAGGCGATGAGGTCTGCGATCGTCACCAGCTTGAGACCGTGCTCCTCCGCAAACACCAGGAGGTCCTGCATCCGCATCATCGTGCCGTCTTCGTTCAGGATCTCGCAGCCAACTCCAGCTGGCTTGAAGCCTGCGAGAGTGCACAGATCCACAATCGCTTCGGTATGACCTGCGCGCTTGAGAACCCCACCCTGCTCTGCGCGTAGGGGGATGATATGTCCAGGGTGGCCTAGATCTTCTGGGATCGCATTGTCGTCCACAAACACCTTCACGGTGAGGGCGCGGTCAAAGGCGGAAACGCCAGTTGTTGCCCCGCGGAGAGCGTCGACGGTTTCTGCCATCGCCGTACCATGACGAGCGGTGTTCTGCTTCGTCATCATCGGAATCTGCAGTTGGGCAAGTCGCTCTGCCGTGGTAGGGATAAATGGCACACCTCGACCGAACTTGATCATAAAGTTCATGGCCTCAGGGGTGCAGGTCTCTGCCGGCATCACAAGGTCTCCCTCATTCTCGCGGTCCGGATCGTCCACGACAATGATCATCTTTCCGGCCCGAAGGTCGTTAAGTGCCTCAGAAATGCTGACAAATTCCATTTCTTCTTTAGTTTACGTTGTTCTTGGGGGTGTCGTCTGAACACAGGCAGGTGGCAACGGATATAAACTTGGGACTAATGACTCACCTTATCGACTCCTACACAGGGGCGATTTTTTTGGAGCGGGGGCTTACGCTGACCCCTGGCCTATCGCCGGACGAGCTTGTACGACTGATTGGAGCACAGCCTTCAGGGACGATTGGCTCGAAAGCCTGGTACAGCGACGTGAGAATGGAAACCGAGAACGGGGCATTCAACATGGCGCTTTTCTTCCAAAAGGATGCGCTCTATATGTTTCATGCCAGTTTTCTTTCGGGATATGGACCGGCGGGCGCGCTGATCAAGGGACGTCACGACAAGATGCTGACGGAGCTTTTGGGTCGGCCCCACGGTGACCGCCCCATTGTGAAGGGGCTGATCAAGAAGATCATGTTCAAATCACACAATCAGTCTTGGCATGAGACGGCGAAGGAACTGTATTGGACATTCGGCTGGGGCACTGTGACGTCCGGGGTAGACCCTCGGGACGGCTCAGCCATCTTCCGTGTGGAATGGAAGAAGCGCTAGAACGCCTTTGCAACCTTAGCGGCTAGGATCAGGAGGTCCTTCTCCGTAGCATTTGCCGCCAAAGCATAGGTGAGGTGGTCGCGGTGGTTCCAGGCGACAACTGATGCAGGACCACCCGATGAGATGAAGAACGTGGATTTTGCGACCACCGCCTGCTTCATCTTTTTGAACAGCTCGGGAGGCGTCTTTAAGGCGTAAAGCAGAAGGACGGATTTACCGTACTGATACTGAAACACCGCGCACTTCTCACCGCCAAATTCGGCGGTGCTGGCTCGAGATAGCTTTCCGCCCAATTGGCGCAAGTCCGGTGGGTTCACCGCGTAGTGCAGCGCCTTGGACAAAGAAGCGAGATCCTGTTTGGAATTAACTCCGTGGGAAAGCGCTTCAATGGCAGGGTCCACCATCTCGGTTTTTGGGGTGACCTCCTTGGGGCCAATCATGACGAACCAGATCACGACCGCTGCAATTGCGGTGAAGATATAGACGCCCTGCCGATACCACCAAACCTCATGGCCATGAGGCAACAGCCGCTCGGCATAGTTCGCCGGATTTTCTTCGCCGTCGGTGTCGCGTCTCCCTCGCATGATTCGTCACAGGAGTATAGAGGAGACTCGCTACGGTTTGGGAGGGTCTGCCGGAAGGGACTTGTGAGTATGAAAGGCGTTTGTGATTTGCCCAGCTAGGCGCAGATACCAGTCCGATGGGAGTTTGAGACCGTCTGCGTCTAGGGTGAGCCAGTAGCCCTGATCCGGCGCATCGATTCGCCGTGAAGCAGCCTTGAACATCGCCGTGCCCTCGTTGACCTCGTCAAACATAGCGATCTTCAGCATCTTGGCTCCCGCAGACTGGGCGTTGATTGCCTGACGCCAAAGGAAGGAACCACCGAGGCGGGGGATTTGATTGGCGGGTGACTGGGGGTTGAGGTTGTGCCACGAGAAACCTGGGAAGATGACCGGCATGTAGCGCTGCTGGTGAGCGGCGGTATCGATTAATTCTGGGACAAGGTGGTCTGCTTTCCAGCGGTCCACTTCCTCAAGGTTCCCATAGCGGCCCACCGTCCAGGGCTGGATCACATCCATCTGGTGGTAGGCGTTCGTCCATTTCGGGTCTGACTTTGCGTCGCGGTTGAGCTGCATCCAGTAAGCGGGCGTTCCACCGATGACCATTGTCTTGGCTATCTTTTGAAACCAGTTGATGACTTCCATGGCCGGAGGCGGTTCGGAAGGTGGGTGGGACTTATCGGACAGTCCCATTCCCCAAATCGAAACGACCGGGTGTCCGCCATCGTGAAGGTAGCTGGGGCTCCCCGTGATATGGACGTCGTTGACGAGGTGTTGCCAATCTTCCTGGAGTTGGTTGGCAACCTTCGTCGCATCAGCACCGGAGATGTCGTATTCGATCGCAAAAACCCTGCCGGTCGCCTCGGCCGAGTGCATCACGTTGAGAAGCACTCGGTCACCCTCGCTTCTGACCTTGGGGATATCGGTCACAAATCGCTGAAGGAGGACTCCATCCAGCCCGTAGGCTTTCATCCACTCGAAGTGCTTCTGCACCACGTTTGGGTTGAAAGAGGAGAACAGCCAAGCGGGTTTAGTGCCGATGGTCTGGCCCGGGATTTGGAAGAGGTCTTTGGTTGAGAACTCAGAAAGATCGGGGTAAAGGTCCATCGCCATCGTCTCTGGCGTCGGATTTCCCTTCGACCAGTGGCTCCAGCCACCAGGCGAACCATCGCTCGGAGTACGAAACCAACCCTGGTAGCCAAACAGCACCTTGTCGTTGAGGGTGGTTGCGTCGACCTTGTCGGGCGGCGTTGCCGTTGGGGTGGAGACCCCGATAAGGACAAGCGCAAGCAACCAACTCATGCGATCACGATACACCGAAGACCTGCGCTCTTGGTGTTAGCGCTTGAGGCGATATTCCACTTGCTCCGCATCGAACTCGACAAACGTGCGGACGGGCGACATCCCGAGTGCGACGAGGAGTCGCCGAGAAGGTTCATTGGCGCTTTGGGTGACGGCGATGACTTCGCTTAGTCCCAACGCGTCGAAGGCAAATTTCACCACGGCTCGGCAGGACTCGAGAGCGTAGCCGTTCCCCCAACATTCGGGCAGGAACATGTAGCTAATCTCGGTTTCGTGATCTCTTTCGCTGAGGGTGACGATTCCGATCACCTTGTCCTGTTCGATCAGTTCGACTGCCCAGGTATTCGGGCGAGCGACTATTGATGCTGTGCGCTTGAGTGCCTCCTCTTGAGGTAGAACCCCGCCGAGATACTCACGCACACGCGGCTGTGTCCAAAGCTCAGCGAGCTCCGCGCAGTCAGATGTGCCCACGGGGCGTAACAGGCACCTCTGAGTTTCGAGTCGGCAGGGTTGGGATTCTGGTGGAAGCACACTCTTATCAATGCCTCGAGCGCGGATATTCAGAGTCCGCCCTAAGCCTTGGCTTGAGCCGCGATACTGTGGCTGACTACAAGGATGATACAGGCGACCCCGACTTGGCTAGGGCGAAAATGGCAAAGAGGGAGAGATTCGAAAATCACCTCCGCCGTTCGATTACAGCTCTATGATCCACTCACAGCGAACTTTGAACCCGTCTCATCCTTCCATCGGGTCGAAATCGCAGCCACGGCGGTCGAAACTGCGTACGAAGTCGATCTGAATTGCATACGAGACCGATCACAAATCCCGTACGGACTCGGAGCCATTCGGCGAGCATTTTGTGGGGGGATAATAGAGGCAATGGCTTCCCAAGACCCGCAAGGAAAACGCATGGCGCGAGCAAGGGCTGCGCGGGCGGAAGAGGCACTGCAATTGCTGACACTCGCCCAATCTCGCGTGGAATTCCTTGAACACGATCAACTTCGGACTGCTCTCGACAATCTCAGACGAGACCTGCGACGCTGCTTCGAAGCGGATGAGAGCCGCGGCGGTGGCCATCTTGACCCTCGCAGGAAATATAAGGGGCGATCTCAGCACCTAGCGCTAGAGCATCGGCGTGGAGTTATAACCCTCCATTTGGATGAGAGTGGCAAGCCTGAGCGCGACTTGGAGCAGCCCCATTTCGTGCTCGCTGGGGTTGCCATGGATAATGAGACTGCTGACGGTTATATCGAAGCCGCTAACGCCCTGAAACAGAAGTATGGGCTCGCTCCCTCTTTATGCCTCCATGCTCCTCAGATTGAGAAAGGAGTGGACGACTTCGCCTTTGGCGATAACTTGGTCACACAATCCGAATTTCGACGTGAATTGGATTGCATAGTGGAATCCACCGATTTCCGCCTTTTGGGGACCGTGATACGAAAGGACAAACTGGCCGAGTTGCTTCTCGAAGGAACGGAGTATCCGAACCTTCCTGCAGGGCTCTACGAAATAGCACTCACATTCGTTGCCGAACGGTTTGTCGACATGTTGCACGCGGATCAAACGCTAAAGCCGTGCGGTCGCTTGGTGTTTGAGAGCATAGGCAACTTGGAAGACGCCTTGCACCAGCGAGCGTTCGCAGACCTCCTGATTCACGGAAGTGAATTCGTGAGTGATGGCTGCTTCCGTGGGTGGCTGCGCCCAGGCTGTGAGTTCCGAACTAAACGCGGTTCACATCCGTTGGAATTGGCAGACCTTGCGGCACGTTCTTTGCTCAACTGGACCAGAGCACAGTTTGCCTCGGATCACAGCTTTCTAAAGCTCTGGGGGCCGAAAATATCGACGCGCTCAGATGTTGAGCAGGGAAAGTTTGGTGTGAAGATATTTCCCGACGCAGATATTCGTGACGGAGTTATCCGCCTTCGGGAGATCGTGCGTGACGCTCAGCAACCCAAGAGAAAAAAGGGTAGTGAGGCTTGAGAAGGTCGGCGTTCCGCATTGCAAAATCCGCCCCGTCCGTCTGGACCATTCGCCTCTCCTAATACTATACGTTGGAATGGAACGATTCGTCAATCAGGAACATGTACCTGTTGGTACCTATCCTGCGGCAAAAAGAGAGATCGCCATTCACGTGCTGAATGTGTCCGTTTGGCGAGGACGTTCCGCGAAGCCCGAATCTATCTGAAATGCGTACGAAATGAGCCCGCCAGGATCAATCCTTGGCGGGCTCAGGTGCGACTTCGGCCTAAAAGCTGGCGGAGAGGGAGGGATTCGAAAATCACCGTAGTCATTGGGTTATGGCTCAACGATCCACTGAGAGCGGGCTTTGAGCCTGAGTGGACCCTCCATCGGGTCGAAATCGCTGCCACGGTGGCTGAAACTGCATACAAGATTGATGTGAAATGCATACGGGAGGCCGCGAAAAGACCTTCTGTGTAGGACGTTTCGGACTGCTCGATCAATGGCTCGTCAATGACTTCTTGAACCTGATGAGTTGCCACGCATGCCCCTAACCTTCGATTTCATCAATGGCCCGTCAATGACTTCCTGAGCACGTCAAAGACCTCGAATCAGGAACATGTTCCTGATTTGGGCTATCTCAATAAGCCGAAAATCCCGAACCCATCAATGACCCTTCAATGACTATTTGAATCTGAGAAGCGCCACGAATCGCCGAAAACCCCGACCCCATCAATGGCCCGTCAATGGGCCAGCTAGGCCCACCAAGGCACGTACTTCATCAAGTTTCTGTTTGGGGCGTCGGGATCGAAAGCTTTCACTGAGCCATCTGCCACGGCGTCCTTGATGAGTCTCGAAGCGGTTGCTTTATTTTCCTCTTTGATACCGAAGCGCTCGCGGATGCTCAGATTCGTCATGAATTCGCCACTAACCCATTTAAGACATGCATTGAAGTAGCAGGCTCTAATTTGATCTTTCTTAGACATGTCCTTAAACAACCGCTTGCAAAAGAGCGTCGCTTTGGTGCTCTCAAGGGGTTTGGCAAATTCAGGTGCGGGAAGTTGGTAAATCTCGGTCATCGAAACTACTTTGTCAATTCCACTCCCGCGCTCTTCGCAGATTCCCATCCTCCTCATGAGCGCCGCGAGTGCCTCATTTCTTGATCGTGGAGGGCTGTCCAAAAAACGTTGAGGATCGATGAGCGGTTCGCCAGGGTTTGTGATCTCCATACGGTTCTCAAATATCTCGACCATCGGTCCCGCTCCCGTCACAGTTAAGTCCTGGTGGATAAGTGCATTAGCTAGAAGCTCGCGAATGGCGAGCTCAGGATAGATCGGCACCGAAGCCCGCAATGCCTGACCGATAGCCTCGCTCCTCGGAAGTAAATTGTCGATAGTCTCGACGAGCTTTTCAAATCCATTCGCATAACCACTCTTTATCTCAACCTCTCGGAGCCCACTAATTCGGTCGTTACCCTGGTAAACAATGACGCGAGTCGGTTTGCGGCGGATCGAACGAAAATCCGTCAGGTCATGGGCGAAGAGCAATGCACCAAGGTTTGTGATCGTCCACGCACCGTCGACTTGCCGCTTTACCAATTCATCGCTTACCAATGCTTCAAGGGTGGCGTTGGCGTCAGTCGGTATTGGAAGTTCCAAGAGCCGAAAATAAGCTGTATAGTCCAGCATTTTGAGGACATCGCTAGGCGACCGTCCAGCTGCAGCGACCGCATCTTCAAATGGAGATTGCTCGAAGACTTTCCACAGGCTTCGTTCCTTCTCTTGAAAGTCTTTCAGTTTCTTCTTGTAGCTGTCGATGCGGATGTAATCGACGCCTTGAAACCGTACTGGATGGCGAAAGGCCTTACCGACTTCCAGAAGCACTACTGGCTGATCATTGATCCGAGCCTTGTGAAATTCGAAGTCGATGCGGGGCTGCAGCAATCGCAGTAGCCAGCTTTCTAGATCTTCATTGCCCTTCTTAGTCGTGTCGGGGTCAAACGTGGTGCCGACGACCTCGTGAGTGTTATTATCGATCCCCCAAATGACGTATCCCGTGGACTGTCCTTCAAGCGCCGCCGAGTTGGAGAGTGCCGAAATGTATTCACCGATTTCCTGGGGCTCACCATCATTGTGCTTAAACTCTAGCCACTCCGTCTCCTTCGGAAGTTTGCGAAGTCCATGGATCAAAGCCACGACCTGGGATTCGTTGGATTTGAGCATTCTATCCCCATATCTCCATGACATTCAATTATCCCGCAACAGGGCAATGAAGAGAGTCGAACAACGTCCAATTAAAATGGGCCATCCTGAATTGCATACGAAATGAGCCCGCCGAAGATGATCCTTGGCGGGCTCAGGTTGAAAAATGGCGGAGAGGGAGGGATTCGAACCCTCGGTGAGTTGCCCCACACCGCATTTCGAGTGCGGCGCACTAGACCACTATGCGACCTCTCCGGGGGAGATTATGACCCAAGAGGGGCTTTAGAGTCACGGCGTCGCGCGAAGAGAGAGACTGATTGGCAGAAGGTCTGCTGCATCCTCCACGGAATAGGGACCCTGGATGTCCTTTCCGATCAGGTAGATTCCGGGTCGCTTCGACTGCAGATCCTTACGGAAATTGCCCATCGCAGGGGCTACGAATCGGGTTGGGGCCAAGCGGAAGAGGCCGTCTGACAGACGCTTGGCTTCTGGGCCCACGGCTACCGCATATCGTCCATCCAGGAGGTCGGCGACAGCGCAGAAGTAGCCTGCCGTCATCGGTCCCCCACCGATCGCAGTATCAGCAAAGAGCGACATCGCGTCTTGAGCCTCGCTGAGCAGATCTTGGCCCGCGGGGGTATTCGCAGTCAGTCGTCCATAAGCCAGGTCCAGTCGAATCAGTTGAGCAGTGCAGGATTCAGCGGCGTTGTCCACGATCTCGGGCATCACCAGCGTGGGGGCTCGCCCGACCGAATCTGAGTCTCTCGACAGATTGAACTGCCCTGGCTGCTTCCCTTTAAACATGGTCCGAGCGATATTCAAATACCGCAGTCCTTCTTGAAGAGATTCCACCCGTCCAGTGGCGAGGTACTCATTCAGCCGCAGATCGCAGAAGCCAAGAAAGTCGCCCAAGTAGCCTAGCGAACGGTCTTGCCCACCGATAAAGTGCATCAGGTCCACTGACTCCTCAAAGGCTTTGAGGCGCCCGTCTGCAAGTTTTAGAGCCTGCTGGCGCTTGGTGTCGTTCCACAGGCGGCTGACTTCCCACATTCGTGCCAGTGAATGACCGTTGACGTCCAGATAGCCACCATCGTTGTAAGTCGGCCGCTGCGGGTTCCCAAGGCGCATCTCTTGGATCACTCGGCTGTAAGTCGATTGGAAGTCCAGAAGGGTGGAACGAGACGTGAGGTATGGGACCATCTGGCGGTTCTTTGTGGAATCCAGCCCAAGGTGCTCATAGGACCAATCTCGGTCAGCAGAAGTCAAAACATCGTGAAGTCGCCAGAGGGGGTAGCTGTATCGGGGACTTCGCCCTTGAGGCGACTCATCATCGTCCTGGCAGGCGGGCAACAGTCCATTTCGGTTGAGCGAGGTGAGCAGCCAGTCAAAAGTTTGTCTTGCGAGTGTTGTCTCAAACGAGTCGTCTGTAATCTGCCCTTCTACAGCCAGGGCCTGGAGCATCTCTGCGTTTTGGCGAGTGTTCTTCCCGAGTTCAGCCTCTTCCACCCCCCGTCCAAATCCCAGACGGAAGAAGCCTCCATCCTGCACATCGAACAGTTTCGAAAGGAGGAGCGGGCCGCACGACTGCATCCAGAGGTTGTGGTTCCCAACTAAGGTGAGAAATCGCCAGGCGCTGGGAAACAGTTCCTGGACATTTCCCTGTGGGAACCCGCCAGTGTGAGGATCCGAGCGAGTACCCAGGGTGACCATGTAGGCCGCCAAACTCGGCTGGAGCGTTTTGGGTGGGATTTCCAGGCTCTGCAGGTCCGCTCCCTGCAAGTTGGCAACGGGGCCGCCGGGCTTTTGATGCGTACGGATGAATTCGCAGGTATCGCGAGCATTTAGGAGCGCGCGATACATCGTGTGAGTGTCCACTTCTCCCATCTCGTAGGTTCGGGTGATGAAGTTGACGACGTTGCCGCTGTTGTCCAGAATCCACATCTGGTAGCTCGGCACGATTCCAAACGGCAGTCGCGTAAATGGCAGAAGGGCGTTCAACCAGTCTGGATGCTCGTATCCATCCGCTCGCACGCAGTAAAACGTCTGCGAAACAAATCGAGCGGTGTCGGGGTCCTCGAACGTTCTGGAGTCAATTTCATGACCCTGCCGGGTTGCAGATAGGCCAACCACAAGCAGAATCGGTTTATCGAGTCGCTTGGCTGTATCAAACGTGTTGCGGTCAACCATGTGCCAAACGATCTCTTGGTGACCTGCGGCCGCTAGAAAGCGTTGGCGAGAGGTGGCAAGGGCATTGGAGGTGCGAGGGATGAAGCCGATGAAGGCTCGCTTGGCAAAAGCGAGCAGGGCAAAGACAACCAAAACCCCGGTGACAACGCTATAGGTCGGTTTAAACTGTCGATCCATCGCCTAGGGAGCATTATGCTCGCTGTGCTACACTCTCCCCATGTCGATCTCTATCACCGAGGTCCGGCACGTTGCGCGTCTCGCGCGTTTAGAACTCGACGAATCAGAGATCCTGTCCCTTCAAGGTGAGCTTAACGCTCTGATCGGACACTTTGCGGATATTCAGGTTATCGAGAGTTCTGGCATCGAGCCCAAGTCGCACGCCGTGGCCATGCAGAACGTTTGGTCTGAGGATGTGCCCAGGAACTCCCTCTCTCGCGAACGAGCGATGAGGAATGCCCCGATGTCCCGGGCGGGCCTATTCTTGGTCCCCGCGATCATCGAGGACTAAGGCGCATTGCTGACCCACCTGACTGCAGCCAAATTGGCCCAGCGGCTCCATAGTCGCGAACTAGGGTGCGTCGAAGTCACCCGCGCCTACTTGGATCGCATTGCCGAAGTCGACCCCAAAGTTGGCAGCTTTCTGCTTGTAGACCGAGACGGTGCACTCGACCAGGCTGAAAAGGCACAAAGCCTGATTGACTCTGGCGAGCACGGAGCCCTTACTGGCGTCCCCATCGCGCTGAAGGACAACCTCAGCACGGACGGTGTCGAAACGACCTGCGCGTCCAAAATTCTCAAAGGCTATGTGCCGCCGTTCGACGCAACCGTCGTCGAAAGGCTGAAGGCGAGTGGGCTGCCAATCCTCGGCAAAACCAACCTTGACGAGTTTGCGATGGGCACCTCTACGGAGAATTCGGCATTCCAGCTGACAAAGAATCCGTGGGACCTGTCCCGTTCACCGGGCGGAAGTTCCGGGGGCTCGGCTGCCGCAGTTTCGGCCGACCTTGCGCCTTTGAGCCTTGGCTCCGATACGGGCGGCTCAGTCAGGCAGCCAGCGTCGCTGTGTGGAGTGGTTGGATTTAAGCCGACCTACGGCAGGTGTTCGAGATATGGGCTCATTGCTTTTGGTTCGAGCCTGGATCAGATCGGACCTTTCGGCAAAACCGTTGAAGACGTTGCCCTCATCTCTGAACTCATCACAGGCAACGATCCCCTGGACAGCACTTCGCTGCCCACCGCACCGATATCATCGAGAGATCTGAAGCAGGGAAGTCTGAAAGGGCTGAAGATGGCCCTACCACGCGAATTGTTTGGTGAAGGGACCGATCCTGGAGTTGCCGAAGCGATCCAACTTGCCATCGCTGCTCTGGTCAAAGAAGGGGTTGAGTTCACCGAGATTTCGATCCCCAGCGTCGCCTTCGGTGTGACCACCTACTACATCATCGCTCCAGCCGAAGCCAGCAGCAATTTGGCGCGATTCGATGGAGTGAGGTTTGGCCTGCGAAGCGAAGGTCAAGGCCATGTCGGTTTGGTTGAGCGAACGCGTGCGGAGGGTTTTGGCCACGAAGTGAAATCCCGCATCATGATCGGAACCTATGCGCTCTCGGCTGGGTACTACGATGCGTATTACTTGAAGGCCCAACAGGTGAGAACCATCATGCAGCAGGAATTCCAGCAGGTGTTCAGTGAATTTGATGCCGTGCTTTGCCCTACGAGCCCAGTGCCTGCATTCAAGCTGGGAGAGCTGACTCAGGATCCCATGGCGCTCAAGCTTTTGGACTACTGCACGATCCCGGCGAACATGGGTGGGATGCCTGGAATTTCGCTTAACTGCGGCTTCACCAACGGATTGCCGGTAGGGCTCCAACTCATGGCGGCGCCATTAGCGGATGAAAAGCTGCTTCAAATGGCTTTTAATGTCGAGCAGGCGCTCCCGAGTGCCACGTGCACGCCTCCAATCGCGTAACAATCGACTATGGACGACATCCAGCGGCACGACACGAAGCTGTTTGTGAAAGAGCTGCTGTCCCCGCTGCGCGTTATTGTTACGGGCGCGATCCTGCTGATCTTCCTTTCGAATCTTGGTCACTTTGGTGCATTCGGTTTCCTTGCATCCACGCTCACCCTTTTTATCTCCACATTCTGGGCGTGGACCGAGTCGGCAAAGCACCGCTTCAGCAACAAGCGGTACCAGTCGCTTTGGCTGGGATGTCAGGATAGGCTCCGCCGCTTTGAGGAAGTCCTCAAGAAGATGCGCAGGGATCAGATTGCGGATCTGAACGAGATGCCGTCTACGGTTCGAGCAGTCTCGAAGTCACTCTACATCGCCTTGAGACGGGCCGACATCATTGCTCACGAAGTCCAGCTATCTGAAAAGGGACTCTACAATGAGCCTCCCACCTGGAAATCTCCAAGCCAGGATGCGCAGTCTCAGGAGCTATACCGATTGGCAGACCGGAACATCGCCGAATACAGGGCGCAGTTTGCGGGCGTAATGGCGGGAGTTCAGCGCACCGAGGCGCAGAGTGCGGTGTTCATGACCACGCTGGATACCCTCCGGATGAAGATGATTGGCTACCGGTTGGTCGGCAGGAGTCCCGAACTCTCCTCACACGACTTCTTGGAAGCTCTTGCCGAAGCGCGAGCTCAGCTTCAATCCATTGACACGGCGCTCGATGAACTCGATTTGGGACACTATCCCAAGACGATCTCGGTCGTTCCACCGCCAATGCCGGAAGAGGCAGTTCGTCGTTTGAAGATCGGCGAATAATCTTGGCGCGTTAACGCGATAAGAATATTCAGATTTGCGAGCGTTCAACTGCCTCAGGGAGTACCAAGGTGGACTCAAAAAGCGGTAGCATCCGCCCGATGAGCAAGGCACCTATTCGCATCGGCATTATTGGCTGCGGCCAAATTGCGCAGCATCACATGTCCACTTACGCTAAGATCCCCGACGCAAAAATGGTCGGTTTTGCGGATATTAGCGAAGCCGCGGCACAACGATCGGCTGAGCAGTACGGTGCGGATTTCTACACTACGAATTTCCGAGAGCTTTTGGCCCGAGACGATATCGACGCCATCGACGTCTGTCTGCACAACAACTTCCACATGCCGGCAACCGTGGCAGCCCTTGAGGCAGGAAAGCATGTGTACTGCGAGAAGCCAATGGCCGGCTCGTACGTGGATGCCAAAACCATGCTGGACACTGCCGCCGCTGCCGGCAAGCACCTGCACATTCAACTGTCTACGCTCTACGCCAACGAGACCCGAGCTGCGAAAGAACTCATCGACGCAGGGGAACTCGGCGAGGTCTACCACGCGCGATCCACCGGTTTCCGCCGCCGAGGACGCCCTTACGTAGACGGCTACGGAACGCCAACTTTTGTTCAGAAGCGAAACTCCGCTGGCGGAGCGCTCTACGACATGGGCGTGTATCACATCTCCCGAATTCTGTATCTGCTTGGCAACCCGGACGTGGAGCGAATCACTGGAAAGACCTACCAGAAGGTTGGTATGGATGCCAAGCGCCGTGAGATTTCCGGATACGACGTGGAAGAACTGGGCATGGGCTTCGTGCGCTTTGCCGGCGACGCCACGATGGATATCATTGAAGCTTGGGCGATCAACCTGGACTCATTCGAGGGCTCCTACATCGTTGGTTCTGAAGGCGGCGTTCGTCTCGACCCGTTCGGCTACTTCCACAGCAAAGGGGACCTCGACCTCAACGCAGGCGCCAACCTCGGTTCGGCTCGATCCCGTTGGGATAGCGTTAAGGGAGACGGCGGTTTCTACGGAGACTCCCAGCGACACTGGGTAGCGGCCCTACAGGGTGAAATCCCCCTCTTGGCCACCAAGGACATCGCGCTGAACACGATGCTGATCTCAGAAGGGATCTACCTCTCGCAGAAACTGAACCGCGAAGTGACAGCCGAAGAAGTCGTTGCAGCATCCGTGAGCACCGCGGTCGCGATTTAACGGAACGAAGATCTCCGTCGTGGATGACCTCTGCGAGGAGTGCGGGCTTCAGCACGCTTGCGGTCTTGACCTTCAGCCTTGCCAACCGACCCCGGGTTGAAACTCGGGGTCGGTTGGCAAGGCTGAACCCCGCATTCCTTTAGTTGCGAACTATCCGAGGAGTGCGGGATTTGTCTTTATGGCTGCAGATGCTTTGTCTTCGCCTCGATCTCATCCAGCCGGTCGGCGGCGAGGCTGTTTGATCTGGGACCGACGTGGAAGCTGAGCGCTTCCTTTAGTGCCTGAAGCTCCTTTGCCACCTCATTGGTGGTTCGGAAGTAGTCGGCTCGGGCTAATGCCTTGGCCTCCAGAAGCCCTTTGTCTTCGTCGAACGGGTGGGGGGCGATGAGTCTGGCGGCGGTGGGTGCATCCGCCCTGGTCGGCTTCACAAAAGGAATCCGCGCGAGTTCGACCTCGTGGGTTTTGATGGACTTGTCGTCGTACCAGTAGAACGAGAAGATTTGGCCTTTCGTATTTCCCTGCATCGCCTGAAGGTGCCGGGCCAACGTTCCGTTTGACTTGAGATTTGCGGTGACCCGGACGGTTTTAGGTCTGAATTTGGGTTCAAGCTCGACGGGAACGAACACACTGAGCTCAAGCTTTCCATCGGCTGAGTGGGCAATCACTTCCTCGTCCGTCACCGTCCAAAATGCCATCCTGGCGTAGGTCGTGCCTAGGTTGTCTGTTACGGAAACTGGATAACCCTTATCCCAGTGGGGCTTCTTTTCGCCCGCCTGAGATGTAACGTACACCGTTCCGTCTTGTCCAACATCGACGGATCGAAGGATGATTCGGCCTCTTTTGAGAGGGGTAGATCCGAGCTTACTGTTCAGCAGGTGGGCAACCTCTTGATCCGCAGCCTGCTTCTCGTCCACCGGCGGGTATCGCTTGAGGTCGGGCAGCAGACTGGCTGGGTCAATTTTTGCCTCGTAGTCAAATCTTGTGATCCCGTTCAGCGTCCAGCGGTCCTTAGCTCGGATGTAGGTCTCCAAAGCGATCGGCAATTCGGAGGATGGATCCGCGTAAAAAATCGAACGGCCCCCTGAGGGCCCTTGATCCACGGTTGCACGGGTGACCGTCCGCCCCTCAAACGGAGTGTCGTCCAGCGTCACTTGAGTGCTGGGCTGCCAGCCCTTTAGCTGTTCCAAAATTGCCGACAGACCGAGATGGCTAAGGTTGTTGCCAAACGGACCGGTGCGGCCAGTTTGAGTGATGAATCGCCCGGTGTCTTTTCTGAAAATGTAGTTGATTCCATGGGTGAAGTAGGTGAGGTGCCCCTGGGAATCCTCCACCTTCCACTGTCCCTGAAGGTAGGTCACCTTCATGCTCATCGTTTCCTTGGCCGGCTCACCAATATCGTAAGTGGTCATCACGACTTGGTTGACGTTGTCCAGCGCTCCAGACATGCGCTGTAGGGTCGCACGTGCCTTCACTGTCGGAAGGACAATGAGGCTGATTGTGATCACGGCAGTGCCAGTCGCAGCAACATAAATCCGCCGTCTGAATTGGCGCTGTCTCCTCGCCCCGCGAAGCTTCTCGTCGATAACGATGCTGAGATCGCGTGACGGTTTTTGGGGCTGGAGACCTTGTGCGAGATTGGATTCAAATTCCTGAAAGTTCATGACCGGACTTCCTCCTGCTGTCTTCTGGCGAGCGTAGTCTGGATGCCAGCGCGGGCACGTTGAAGGAGACTGTTGACGGCGGCGTGCGATTTGCCCATGACTTGAGCGATTTCCTCAATCGACATCTGCTCCAAGATCTGGAGCAGAAACGCATCCCGCTGATCTTCGGGAAGGTTCATCACGATCAGGATGGCCTCGCGGACTTCCGCCGCGTGAAGGAGCCCATCCATACCCGAGGATCGGGAGTCTCCTTCACTGAGTGACTGAGTTCGCTTCTGGCGCCTCAGGACATCGCATACCTTTCGGCGTGCGATGCCCAAGAGCCAAAATTTTGGCTCTCCCTTCAGGCGCTTCCAGCTTCGAAAAGCATCCACGAAGACCTGAGCGGCCACATCTTCCGCCTCTTCAACCGGGCGTATTCGTCGCGAGACGTAGGCGAATACAACCGTCTCGTTCTCGCGGCGCGCGTCAGCAAAGCTGACTTTCGCCGACAAGTCGGCACTGGCTCTGGTTGCGCTTATCAAAATCTTCTCCC
This sequence comes from uncultured Armatimonadota bacterium, assembly GCA_903927025.1. Taxonomy (GTDB): domain Bacteria; phylum Armatimonadota; class Fimbriimonadia; order Fimbriimonadales; family Fimbriimonadaceae; genus Fimbriimonas. The sequence goes on along the minus strand of CAIYLG010000049.1, from coordinate 38,801 downwards.
ATGGAGCGCTGGCTCCAATAGGAAGTTCGTTTCTGGGGTTGAAAAACTATCGGTTAGTGCTTGAGTTGAACTTGGAGAAGCCTACCGGTCCACACATAGTCATCTGATGGCTCCTTCCTCTCGCAAACAGCAGGCGAAAGGAAGGGGATTGTCGGGTTGCGTTGAAGTAGGAAACCAAACTAGAAGCCCAGATTTCTGCGGTGAAATGCGATGGCGTCCTGTACGTGCTCGTCCCAGTAGGGCCAGGAGTGGTCGCCGGTGAACTCTTCGTACTCGTGAGGGAAGCCTATGGACTCCAAGTGGTCTCGGAACTGGCGGTTCTCATCCAAAAGGAAGTCGTCTAGACCGCAGTCAAACCGGTAGTAGGGGCGGGCGTCGGCGGCGAGGGCAACCGAAATGGCAACGAGATCGTTAGGGCCGTTTCGCGGGTCACTGCCGAGGATCCGAACGTGTTCAGGCTGGACGTCGTCTCCGACTCGCTCCTTGAATCGGCTCTCCTCAAATGGAAGGCTACCGTACAGCTGCGCACCGGAATGGGAGTGGCCTGACCGAAACCGCGTCGGGTACTTGAAGGCAAGTTTGGTTGCACCGTAGCCTCCCATGGATAAGCCAGTGACACACCATTCTTCCCGGGTCGGAAAGTAAGTTTCGATAATCTCGGGCAACTCCTTCGCGATAGCGGTTTCATACGCGCTGCCGTTGACGGCGTCGCAATACCAGCCGCGCCCCCCGTTTGGCATGACGACGATGAGGGGCAAGCCCTCGACGTACCGCTCGATGCTGGTTCGGCGGCTCCAAATGGTGTGGTCGTCCGACAGGCCGTGGAGCAGGAACATCACGTGGTACGGCCCCTTGATGTCTGGGTTCGGCAGGATGATGTTCGCCGCAGTCGCAAACTGCAGGGCGTTGGAGAAGTACTTCAGCTCAAGAAACGGCATGACCTGATTCTGGGTGAATTCACTTCACAAAGTCTGCCCGCTGGAGCACCTTTGGCCCGGTGCCGTAAGGAGGTGCATCAATCAAGTGGGCATTCTTAATCTTCGGCGGATCGTTGGGTCGATCCTCCTTGCCAACCGGCACCGCGGCAATCTTGATAATGGCTTCTCCGCCTTTAACTGCCTGGCCAAACGCGGCGTACTTGCTGTCTAGGTGCCTGGTCCCTTCACGGCTCAGGGCGATAAAGATTTGACATCCGTTCGTATTTGGGTCTGTAGAACGCGCGATGGAGATGACGCCGAAGTCGTGGTGTAGGGGGCTGTTTTCCAACGGATAGCTGAATCCTGCGCCGCCGCTACCAGTTCCGGTGGGGTCACCGCCCTGGATCACGAAGGGGGTGCCGTCTTTTCTCTTTGCCACGACTCGATGGAAGATGGTGTCTCGGTAGAGGCCTTGCTTCACCAGTTCCATGATCGTCCACGCAGTATTCGGTGCGGCATCCGGTCGTAGCTGGAATTCGATCTTGCCCATGCTGGTATCCAGCACAAGGTGCTTATCCACGTAGGCCCGGTAACCGTTGAACTTGGGGCCGTCTTCGTCGGCAACGAACTCGGTCGTCTTGCCATCTGCCTTAAGCCGTGAGATCATCGGGTTGAGCATGGGCTGGAGCACAAGGGCAGGGCCGACCCGTTCATCTCCAATTTTGAGCTGGGCATAAACCAGCTTGGGGTGCTTTTCCTGCCACAGCTTTGGGAAGAGCTCCGCAAGGTCCTGCTCTCCCATGGTTGCGTCCGCATGGCCGAGTGGCTCGGCAGTAACCGGCTCAAGCAATTCAATGGTCACCGCACCGCGATGCCCTGGCGGAATGTGGACATTCACCTTGAGCGGTCGACCAATGCCATTGTAGGCAAAGTCCGGCCGGATTTGGGCGAGAGCGGCAGCGACAAACGACATGGCAAAAAGGGCAATGGGCAAACGCAGGCGGTTCACCGCACTATCTTATCCCTGTTGCCAACTCAAGTGAGGGATCGGATACGATAGACCGCGATGGATCCCATTGAGCTTCTTCAGACTCTGACCGAAATTCCCGCCCCTCCCGGACAAGAATCCGACCTGGCTGACACTGTCGAAAGGCTGGTAGGCGAAATTGGCCATGGCGCGGAACGAGATGCAAAAGGGAACGTTCTTGTGAAGCTCGGAAGATCCAAACCAAGAGTCGTCGTCACCGCACACATGGATGAAATCGCGATGATGGTTCGAAAAATCGAACCCGACGGCACTTTGTCTGTCACCAGTCTTGGCGGTCTGTATCCGTGGAAGTTGGGTGAGGGGCCAGTTGAAGTCTTGTCAACCGAGGGCCCGCTCCCTGGCGTGCTGGGATTTGGGTCGATCCACACGAATGATCCTGGCTCCCGAGCACAGCGCGGCCGTGAGAGACCCCTGGAATGGTCTTGTGCCGAGGTGTTCACGGGTCTGCCTCCCGAGGAACTGATGTCAGCAGGTGTTCGGCCGGGGACTCGGGTGGTCGTGGCAAGGTCGCGTCGGTCGCTTCTAAGGCTGGGGCATCACGTTGCAGGCTACTTCCTAGATGATCGTGCCGACCTCGTTTCCTGGCTCCTCGCCCTAGATCAGTTGGGCGATCAGGATGGCGTTTTGTTCGCTGCCACCACTGCCGAGGAAGTCGGCTGTGAGGGTGCCCAGTACTTGATGCAGTCCGTGCATCCTGAAGTCTGCATCGCGCTGGAACTCGGCCCGTATGTGCCGGATGCGCCATCGGATCTGACGGCATCCCCCAGCGTTTGGGTGAGCGACAGCTTTGCCGTGCCAGCCGCCAAAGATCTGGACCTCCTCGCGGAGATCTCCGAGGAACTGGGCATCCCCCTGCAGTTTCAAGCCTTTTCACGCGGCGGCAGCGACGCGTCCGCAGCCGCCTCTCGCGGCCTCTGCGCCCGACCGTTCACCCTTGGCCTGCCGATGGAGAACAGCCACGGGTTCGAGATCATGCACGAAGACGCGATGAGCGTCCTCGCCGAGCTCACGGTGGCGCTTGTGAAGCGGCTGAACTAACGGGAGCATCACGAACGATCGTATGGTGGCGAGTAGATCCTCGCTTCCAACTGTCGCTTGCTTACTCGTAGTTTCTCACTTCCAACCTTGGCATGTTCGCTTGGCGCGGGCCGTTCTTCTTCCACCGCTTTCAGCCTGCGCTTACGCTCGTGTCGCGGTGAGAGCGGCAAACTCGCTATCGCTCAATCAGTGCCGCTCCGTCACACCGCTCCAAACTCGCTGCTACGGCTAGAGCGGCTCCAGAAGAACCAAGGGGTTTTTTTTTTCGGACCCGGCCCCGGATGACTAGAAGGCAGCCATTGAACCTCTACGAGGCCCACACCTCCCAAATACAATCCGGAAAGAGAACAAACTTGGTTCTTCTGGAAGCGCCGAGTTCACCGCTCACAGCGGGGCGCGAGCGTAAAGCGCTGATCGAAGTCGCCGGAAGAAGAGCGGCCAGCGGCGCCTGTCCCGCTGAACAAAGTGAAGGGAGTGGAGCGGAATCGGGAAGCGAACAGGCGGAGTTGGATTCGGGAAGAAATAGGGAATCAAGCGACGGTTGGAAGCGACGACCAAGCCCGAAGCATACAGAGGCTTACCTAACGCGATCCGGCAAGCTTCCCACTCAGAAAGGAGTGAGGGTAAGCCAGCGCTCCATTAGGGGGCCGCACCTAGGCATCTCTCGTCGTCCCGCCGAATATAATCGTTTCATGGCCTACGAAGGACGAGCGGCGATGTTGCTGGAGCCTGGTGCTCCTGTGGTGGTGGAAGAAATCGTGGTGGATCCACCCGGTCCCGGTGAGGTGCTCGTCAAGATGGCGGCGAGTGGGGTTTGCCACACCGACCTTCATGTAAAGAACATGAACGGGATGGGAATGTCTTTCCCGATTCTGCTCGGTCATGAGGGCGCCGGATACATTGAGGCAGTTGGAGAGGGTGTCACGAGCCTAGTTCCTGGTGACCCCGTTGTGATTGCCTACCGCGCACCTTGCGGCGAATGTCCAGCGTGCCTGCGTGGCGATCCTCGCCGATGTTGGATGGCGCTCAGGGCAAAACAGCGCATTCATAGAAAGAACGGCGGGGACCTCCTCACCCAGGTGCTCCGATGCGGCACATTCTCAACTCACACCGTCGTCCACCAAAAGGCCGCCATCAAAATGCCCAAGGAGATGCCGCTCGATAAGGCATGCCTTCTCGCTTGTGGAGTCATTACTGGCGTTGGTGCGACCCTAAACACAGCTCCAGTCTGGGCAGGAGCCAAGGTGGCGGTGATTGGCTGCGGGGGTGTCGGTCTCAGCGTTATTCAAGGGGCTCGCATTGCTCACGCCAAGCAGATTATTGCGGTGGATCTTTCCCCGGTGAAGCTGGAATGGGCCAAGAAGTTTGGGGCAACAGATGTGGTGGATGCCACAACCTGTGACCCAGTTGCGAAGGTTCGCGAGCTCAGTGGGGAAGGGGTCGACTTTGCCTATGAGGCAGTCGGTCTGCCTAAGTGCATTGACCAGGCAGTTCGAATGCTCGCGTACGCAGGCACTGCGACCCATATCGGACTCCCAGAATCAAACGCATCCGTGACGCTCGATTTGGGCGACATGGACACCGGCTTCTACTGGAACAAAGCCAAGCTGTGCGTCTGCCACTGCGGAGACGCCCTGCCGTCTAACGATTTCCCGCTGCTCGCCCAGCTTTATCTGCAGGGCAAATTGGATCTGGACGGAATGGTGACCGCGACGATTGGTCTTGACGATGTGGAGGAAGCGTTCGAGGCCATGGAGACCGGGAACGTAATTCGCAGCGTGATTTTGTTCTAGGCGATTTGCCTGATCGTGGGATTCGCGGCGGAGATTCCCGGACGCAACCGCGTTGGAGTTGATGTGCGCCGCATATTTTGACCTAGGGGTGCCCTCGCGATGTGAGTTCAACCCTAGGCGTTCATCCGCGGTTGTGCGAAAAATGCCTCAATCGCCTTCTGTTGCGAATATGCGCTTCGCACGGCACACTCGGAAAAACCACTCAAGAATGCGCAAGAAAATATTCTTGAAGGCTATTGATAATACGTATTCTTGTGCTACCATACCTTCCTGAATACGAATTCACTGAATACGTATTCACGAGAGTTAGACGCCAATGAGGGTGACCCAACTTGATATCGCGAGGTTTGCGAGAGTGTCGCAAGCGACCGTGTCTCGGGTTCTGTCCGGAGACGACAGAGTCGAGCCGGAACTTCGTGGTCGGGTCCTTGATGTCATTCGACTCCACAACTATCAGCCGGACGTTCGAGCCCGCTCCCTCCGCCTTCGCCGCACCGGTTTAATCGGTCTAGTTCTCAAGAGACCCCATGGCGGACTCTCGGATGACCCCTTTTTCGCCGCCCTTACCGCGGGCATTATGGACTTCCTCTGTGGCAAGCCCTACCACTTGTGCGTGGACGTCGTTACGGACGAGGCATCCCAAGAAGGGATCTACGATGAGATGCTGCGTACCAGGCGCGTTGACGGCCTCATCCTAGTGGAACCTGAAGCCGCGGACGAGCGAATCAATCTGCTTCAAAAGGACAAGTTCCCATTTGTCCTGATCGGCAATCCCAAGAACGAGCGCATCAATTCGGTGGACAACGACAACGTCCATGCCGGTGAAATTGCTGCTCAGCACCTCCTTGATGGCGGATATCGCCGCATCGCCTTTCTTGCTGGACCGCGCCACATTACGGTGAGCGATGATCGCATCGAAGGGTATCGGCGCGCGGTACAGAGTGTGGGACAGAGCCCGATCGTTGCTCACTCGAAGTTTGGATTTGAAGCAGCTCGAGAGTCTGCCATCGACCTCATCGAGCTAGAAAAGCCAGATGCGATCGTGGTGCTGGACGACTTTATGGCTTGTGGTGTGGTTCTTGCCGCTCGCCAGCTCAACGTTCGCATTCCAGATCAGCTTGGGTTGGTCGCCTTCAATGATTCGAGCCTCTGCAATTTGCTTGATGTGGGGCTCACGTCTGTGAGTCTTGGCATTGAGAACATTGTTCAGGCAGCCATCTGCAAATTGCTCGAAGTCATCGAGGAAGAGGCACCTGACGAGATTCCAGTGAGACAGATCGTCCCTTGCGAACTTAAAGTTCGTGGCTCATCCCGAATGGGCCAGGCGGTGTCGCGATGATCTTTGCGCCAATCGTGTTTGTGTCGCAGTCGGTCGCGATAGACCACGAGTTCGTGTACCACGCATCCCAGATGTTGGATAAGGTCAACGTGGCCGGCAGCTTCAACGGCTGGAACAAAGACGCGGATCCGATGAGTCGTAGTGCTGACGGTATGACCTGGACCAAGCACTTTAAGTTGAGTCCTGGAGCCTACACCTATAAGTTCATTCTGAACGGAGATCAGTGGATCACCGACCCGAGTGGGAAAAGTGTCGACGACGGGAACGGGAATACGAATTCTCAATTCATTATTCTGCCTGCAGGGTACGAGAAGCCGGCGATGAAGAGTGATGGCATCATCACCGAAAAGGCGCTTCAGCATCTCGTCGAGGTGCCGTATTTCAACTGGGATCGTGGCATTCTTACCCTCTCCATTCAGGCGAGACCCAATGACGTTGCCAGCATCAAAGTTCAAGTTGCGGGCAAGGGAGAGTTCAAGGCGGAAGATGCCGGTGGTGACGACCTGTACGAGCGATACACCGCCAAGATCCCTTGGAACCGAAAGCAGGATCTGCGCTACAAGTTCATCCTCAACGATGGAGCGGGTCCCCGCTACTTTGGGCCGAAGGGTTTGACGACGTCGCCCTCAGGCAATGAGTTCGCTGTAACCGCCGCCAGCTACAAGCCCTTTGAAGTCCCAGCCTGGGTTGAGCACTCGGTCATCTATCACATCTTCCCGGATCGCTTTGCCAACGGTGATAAGTCAAATGATCCAGCAGGTGTGTTGCCGTGGGATGCTCAGAAGCTGACCTACAGCAGCTACCTAGGCGGCGACGTGGCTGGCGTTGAGCAGAAGCGCGACTATCTTCGCTCACTTGGCGTTTCCGCTGTCTTCTTCAATCCGATCTTCAAGTCGCCGGTGTACCACCGCTATGAGACCACGGACTACCATGAAGTAGACCCCTACTTTGGAACGAATGCGGAGTTCGAAAAGCTGACGCACGATCTCAAAGGGGATGGAATGCGGGTGATCTTGGACGGAGTGTTCAACCACACCGCAACCAACTTCTTTCCTTTTGCCGACGTGGTCAAGAACGGCGCGTCCTCGCCTTATACCGGCTGGTACACGTTCAATTCCTTCCCGGTCAAGATCGCGCCAAACCCTAACTACGTAGCCTGGTTCAACTATCCATCGCTTCCAAAGGTCAACTACTCCAGTCCAGATGCGACGAAGTACATGTTGGACGTTCCCGGCTTCTGGGCCAAGCACGCGGACATCGGCGGGTGGAGGTTGGATGCGGCCAACGAAGTCACGATGGAGTTTTGGCGAGACTTCCGCAAGGCAGTCAAATCCATCGACAAGGAAACATGGATCGTTGGCGAAGTTTGGGGAGACGGAACGCCTTGGCTGAAGGGAGACCAGTGGGACTCGGTGATGAACTACCAGTTCCGCGATGCGGTCCTTAAGTTTGTTGCCCCTAGCGGGCCTGCCAAGCCGAGCATGTTCCTCTCTCGACTGATGACGGTTTACAACAGCTACGCACCGCAAGTCTCGCGCAACATGATGAACCTTATCGGCAGCCACGACACTGCCCGCGTGATGACCCTTTGCGAGGGAGACGCGAGCCTAGCCAAGCTTGCCGCTGTCATCCAATTCACCTGGGTCGGCGCGCCAAGCGTTTACTATGGTGATGAGCTGGGCATGACAGGCGGTCCCGATCCCGACAATCGTCGCGGGATGACCTGGGAGACCGCCACCCCCACCAATACAATGTTGAGCCTGTATCGAAGGCTGATTCAACTCCGCAATTCAAGCCCTGTACTTCAATCCGGAGACCCGATACCGATGCTGGCCGACGACGCCAAGCAGGTTGCGGCGTATGCACGGGTTCTGGAAGGGAACGCTGATCTCGTTGCGGTGAATCGCTCGGCCCAAACGCAGGATATCGACTTAAACCTGAGCACTGTTGCTGGACTTCCAAAGTCCATCGCCACGGTCGAATTCTCAGACGCTCTCTCGGGAACGGCTTATACCGCCCACAAGAGCATTCTTCACTTACGGCTGATGCCTCGGTCCGCCGTCGTTCTAATGCCCCGATTGGGGAATTTACTTCACTCTAGCCATCATCGGCAAACCGGAAGCGGTTTAGCAATGGCCATGTCCACTCATCACGCTCAAAAGGAGCCAAAATGAAACGTCAAAGAAGACTGGGCTTTACGCTCATCGAACTGCTCGTCGTTATCGCAATCATCGCGATCCTCGCCGCCATCCTGTTCCCTGTGTTCGCGCAGGCTAAGGTAGCGGCCAAGAAGACCACTGACCTCTCGAACCTCAAGCAGATTGGTCTCGGGTTCTTCATGTATGGCAATGACTTTGATGACAATTTGCCAAACGCCTGCGCCAACGGTTTGAAAGATCAGACCTACGTTGTTGCAGCGGAAATCAACGCGTACATCAAGAATGTGCCAATTTGGAAGTCACCATCCAGCTCCAACAAGGTTGGAAACCTGCAGCATGAGCAGGCCGACAACGGCTACGGCGACTTTATCATCCCACCCAACGATCCCTGTATCGGCCTGACAACAGTGCCTGATACGAAGGACCCCGTCTACTTCTCAGACGTGTATCCGCCATCTGACTATATGCTCAACAGCCTTCTGACTTCATACAAGCAGAACGGATGCCCAACGGGCGGACAGACGAACGGCTACTCCCACTCTGGAATCAGCATGACTAGCGGCGGCAACACTGGTGATGGAATCAACGGTATTGGACCTGGTTCGACGACCTACACCAGCATCTCTAAGGTTCCCCTGATTTTCGACTTCCCGGTTTCCAAAACCAACTGGCCAGGAACTTCAGTCAACTTCTGGGGCAACTTCACGGGAGCATTCAACAACCAGCAGAACCTGGTCATGTTGGACGGTCACGCGAAGTCCTTCCCTCTCGTCCAGCTTATTCCGGACCCAACCTACAACGACAGCACCGGTGGCGGTTGCTCTCCTGCGAATATCTCGTGGGCATACGGCAACTACCAGGGCCAGTGCTTCTGGTACTGGGGCACCAACTGGGGCAACAACAACACTCAGTAAGTGTTGATCGATTCGTGGCACGGCACTCGCTGTGCCACGATCAAACATAGATTTGGAGAATCCTATGAAGACTGCATTAATCTGCGCTTTCGCTTTCGTGTCATCAGCGCTTGTGCTCACGGGCTGCAGTGTCGGCAACCAGCCAGAGAGTCCGTCGGTTGACGACATCAAGAAGACCATCGCCGCCAAGCCAATTGATGAGCAGATCGCTCTGATCGAGCATTCACCGATGCCCGCAGCTCAGAAGGCTCAGAAGATTGCTGAACTCAAAGCTAAGGCTGGCAAGAAGTAGAACCGACCTGGCCTTGGGGCGTTTGAGGACAGAACAAATCCACATCAAGCGTTTTGACTGTTGAAATGAACGCCCCTCTCCTCTGCTTCCTTTTGACATTTGTGAATCAAGTGCCTGCCCACTCAGCAAGCCTGAATCTTCTTGAAGGTGCACATGAGAAGAAGGCCATATTCTCTAAACGTAAGTCGGACTGGCGAATTGGCCCGGTTGTCTATCACATATTTGTAGACAGATTCGCGCCATCGAACAACCTTGAGCGCAAGCGTGAGCTGTATGAATCGCCAAGGTCCCTTCGCAGTTGGAGCGACCTCCCGAAACCCGGACACCCAGTTCCACAGCTCGGATTGTATTCCCATGAGCTGGACTTCTGGGGTGGAGACTTAGAGAGCGTTGAAGGGAAGCTGGACTACATTCAGTCTCTCAAACCTGACGTTGTCTATCTGAACCCCATCCAGGCGGCACTCACGAATCACAAATACGACGCGCTCGATTGGGCCGAGGTAGCCCCGGAATACGGCACGCGAAGCGACGTGATCAAACTTGCCGGCAACCTGCACCAGCGCGGTATGAAACTGATGCTGGATGGTGTGTTCAATCATATGGGCAAGACGGGGCCGAAATTTCAATCGGCACTTCACGACGAAAAGAGTCCATATCGGGACTGGTTCTTCTTCGGTAAACAGTTTCCTGCCGGATATCGGGCTTGGGCAAATGTCGCCAACCTTCCGGAAGTTCGTCTGGAGAGCAAAGGCGTTCGAGATTATCTTTGGGCCAAGCCTGATTCCGTCATTCAGAAGTACCTTCACGATGGTGTCGACGGTTGGCGCTTGGACACTGCCTACGAGCTTGGCCCGCAGTACCTCTACGAATTGACTCAGGCCGCCCATCACGCCAAGGCTGATAGCGTGGTGGTTGGGGAAGTGTGGAACTACCCCGCAGGCTGGTTTCCGGCGATGGATGGCGTGATGAATTTCTTTGCGCGTCAGACGGTGCTGGACATGATTGACCACAAGGTATCCACCCGGGTTGCCGGAAAAATGCTGGAGCGGATGGTGGAAGACGCGGGAATCGAAAACCTGCTGAAGTCTTGGCTGATCCTTGATAACCACGACACCAGCCGCATCAAGTCGATTCTGCCGGACGAGCGACAGAGGAGACTTGCGCAGGTGCTTCACTTTACGCTGCCTGGCAGTCCAGTGGTGTATTACGGTTCCGAACTTGGAATGGAAGGACAAGGCGACCCTGGCAGCCGCGGCCCCATGCGCTGGGAACTGAACACTCCTCAGAACACTGAATTGAGGGCAATCAAGAAGCTTCTCGCGATTCGCAAGGCAAACCCTGCCCTTCGAATCGGTGACTACATGGCGCTGGATTCCGACCACCTGCTCGCTTTCTCCCGGCAGACGGACAAAGCGCTGGACACCATGTTTATCTTGGCCAACCCGTCCAACGAGACGGTGAAAGAGTCGCTCTCCTGCCGGGAGGGGCGCCTGATGAACGGCGGTCAGCTCCGCGACGAGCTTACGGGCGAGACAGTCACCAGCTTCAGCGGCATCATCGACGTCACCGTCCCACCCCTAACCGCCCGCATCTACAGCATGGTGAACCAGAAAGGGTACACGCCCTACAAGCGGATGCAATGATCCGATTGTGGTCACCGTAACTGAGGTCCACGGCGACAGCCAACTTTAGATATAAGCGCCCTCCATCGTTTTATGGAAACGCTCCTAATCGGACAGGTAGAGGTATTGTACAAGTATAACTACGTGTTATCTTGCCGATTTGTGAGAATATTTATTCTTTAAATACTTTCTGAATCGGCCAGGGTAATGTTTTCCTCAAGGCAATAGAATTGCCAGGAGGAACAATGAAGTTTCAGTTGATTCTAGCGGCCGTTGGGCTGATAGCGACGGCAGCCTTCGCTCAATCCGGTGACGGGAGCGGACCACTCAGTCCAGTCCTCGTTGCAAGCGGATTTGGTGGTGGAGCGCAGTTAACTTACTGCAATGCATTAAACCAAGTAACCGTGTTGGCACCCAGCGGGGCGGCTGAAGTGCTGACGAGATACCAGTATCAAAGCGGCGCTTGGACGCAGGTAGGAAGCGCGACGCTTCAGTTCAACGGACCTATGGGGCCGGAACATTTCACGTCAAAGTTATACGTTTCGTTCGACACGAGCGGTAACGCTTGGATTCTTGGGCAAATTGGACAGGTTCAACCATGGGGAGCAACTTATCCGACCAATTTTCTCGCCAAGGCTAGTCCAGGAATGGGGCAGACGTTCACGGCCTATACTTTAGGAAGTGCCAACAATGGTTCTACGTCCAATCCTTACACTCCATTTGGGCTCGCCGTTGGCCAAGACGGCTTTCTGTATCCTGCCTTTAACTACTCCTACTCGAGTGGCGGAACGACGAGCTACAGCGTCAATTGGCAGAAATACTCCAATACGATGGCAAGCGGCGCGGCCGACCTAGCATCGGGCTCTATGGGGGGCGGACCCACTGACTCTGGAATCGCAATTTATGGTGGCGTAAACGGAATATTCGTTACGGGCAGTGTGACGACAGGTGGCTATTTGAGCATGGCAGTAGCAGAATACGCTTCCTACGGACACTCAGGAACAATTTCAGCGGTGGCCGGAACTCCATATTCCCCGCCCTCTTATGCGCCTGCGATTGCGGCAGGATATCAAGGTACGGCAGGAGTTCAGTCGGGATTGTATACCGTTTGGAATTCATCAGGGGTCCCGATCGGAAATATTGTCGGAGTTACGGGCTGGGGATGGGCGACCACCGGCGAACAGCCAGCGCCTCCGTCGACAATGACCTACAGTACTGTTGCTTGGACTTTGGCCTACAGTGACGTAACAGGCGGCCAGAAATGGGCCTCTTGGACGCCAAACCTATCGCATCCAGCATCTTACGGTGGCTGTACTGCCTTAGGCTTTAACGTGAATCCAGTTGGAGATACCCACTCGGCATCCACCCCAGTAATCGCGGCCGGAATTGCCCCATCTGATCCTGGCCTATCGGCGAAGATGGATTTTCTTCAATATAGTTCGACCGGAGCGGCTTCATATCTAGACGAGAGTCTTATTGCAACGACCAGAGTCAAGTCAGTGTTTCACTCGGGTCAAACTCTGTATGTCGTTTCGGACTACGCTGGTGCCTTCACCTATCCTGGCTATGCCTATGCGCCAGGTGCCGTGATCGCATATCAATTCTCGTCCGGCACGTGGCAATACTTTGGGAACTGGCTTTATGCTCCGAATCAGGCGTTCCAAGGTGCTTGCCAAGGCACCGATGGCACCGTGTACCTGCTTGTCAACAACACTGTTAGTGGCGTCGCAAGTGTAAGGCTCTACCACTTCAGCGGTTAGGCCCTCGGCTTGGACTTGTTGCTCAGCCGGGCCCGTCACCCTAAGCAGTCACAACTGACTAATGGGTGGCGGGCCTAGGCTTGTGTTTCGTACGCGATCCGATTCAAAAGTCCATCTCAACCCGAGAAGGTCGCCTGATGAACGGAGGCCAACTCCACGACGAACTCACCCGTGAAGCCATCACGGCGCTCAGCGGCGTCGTCAGCGTCTCCGTCCCCTGCTCACAGCCCGGATTTACGGCCCGTCAGCCGGAAGGGGTACACCCCGTACAAGCGGATGCGGTGATCGGTGAGAATGCACTGGAAAAGCCAAGTCCCGATAGCCCCGAAGTGCGTTTCCGTCCCCCAAATCCCCAACGGAGATGTTTCTGCGTAGCGAAGGGATGCCGCTTGCGGCTCCCCTGGTATTGCGGATGACCGCGGTTTGCCGGAGAAACAACCCATGTTGAGGTTGGGTTTTATTGGCGGCGGTGAGTACCAGGGGATCCGCAGACGGCACCCCTTTCGTTGAAGAAGCGCCCCCTTTGGGGGCTCGCCCGCGAGAGTCGAGCTAGGATCGATGGTTTTCGAGTGCGGATCCCTTGGAATTCGAATATGTCCACTCAATCTGGGTCCAGGGGAGCGAAATATCGATTAGGGAACCCTTTCAGGGTAAAGGGTTCTCCACGTACCTGGCACCAGCGTAGGTTCGACTTCGTCGACCCAACGCTTCGCTGGATCAGGTAAGCCCTGCGGGCTACCGGGAGCCCGCATGCCGGAAATTGCCTCCGTACCTTTAACCAAATGTCCGCGCTACCATCACCCAAAATAGGCTTTTCCGCTAAAAGGTGAACTATTCGGCACGTCCGTGCATTAGAACTAACTGGGGCGACGGTGTCGCGCCGCAGGGATTCATCATGAAGCTGACTTTTCAACGTTTTCTGCCAGTGTTGGTAATTGCCGTGATCGGCTCAATTTGCGTCGGGTTCACCCAAGTGGGGCAGAAGCCTCCCGTGATTAAGAAAGTCGTGAAGACAGACGCTGAGTGGCGAAAGGCTCTGACGCCTGCTCAGTACGAGATTCTGCGCCAGGCAGGAACGGAGCGAGCGTTCACCGGTGCGTACTTCGACAACCACGATGCTGGCACTTACCTGTGTGCCGGCTGTGGGCTGGAACTGTTCCGAAGCGACGCCAAGTATGACTCCCATTCCGGTTGGCCCAGCTTCTTCAAGCCGGCGTTCGCAAATGTCATCGCTGACAAGAAAGATTCGTCCTTTGGCATGGATCGCACCGAGGTTCAGTGCGCTCGATGCGGCGGTCACCTTGGCCACGTCTTCGATGACGGCCCCAGGCCAACCGGACTGCGTTACTGCATCAACTCGCCGGCCCTCAAATTTGTCCCGAAAAGAAAGCAGTAAGGCAAAGTAATCGTCAGGCTCAGAATGGCCTGGCCGCTTCCCAACACGGCACAATACACCGGTCTTTTGAGAACTTAACCAGAAGACCGGTGTTCCATGCATATCCCTGACGCCTACCTGAGCCCGATTACCGAAGGGACTGGCTACTGCGTCATGGTTCCGCTTTGGGCCATCGCGGCGCGGCGCACGGCAAAGACCCTGCAGACCCGAATGGTGCCGACCCTTGCTGTCGGTTCCGCATTCTGCTTTGCCATTCAGATGTTCAACGTTCCCGCCGCAGGCGGGACTACCGCTCATGCGCTGGGCGCCACGCTATTAGCGATCTTGGTCGGGCCATGGGCGGCCCTGATTGGCGTGAGCCTGAGCCTTGCGGTGCAGGCGCTGCTCTTTGGCGATGGCGGTGTGCTGTCTTACGGCATCAACTGCTTCAACATGGGGTTTGTGGCCAGCTTTGTCGGCTGGTCGGTGTATCGACTCTGCGGTGCAGAAAACAGCGACTCGATGCCGCGCCGGGTCATTGCCGCCTCCGCCGGGGCCTATGTCGGAACCGTGGCTGCCTCGCTGTCGGCAGGAATCCTCCTGGGCATTCAACCGATGTTGGCCCACGACGCCGCTGGTCACGCTCTCTATTTCCCGCTGGGGCTCTCGCTTTCCGTCCCCGGGATGGTGATTAGCCACCTGATCGCCGCCGGTCCTGCCGACGCCGTGGTCACGGCCGGAGCCTTGGCTTACCTCGCTCGTTCTGTGCCCGAACTCATTTCGCGAGATGTGAAGCCAAAACTCGGTAGCTACGCAAGGCTGTCCAGGGCATTTCTGTGGGTGATCGTGGTGACACCTATCGGCTTGATTGCGGCAGGAGATGCGTGGGGAGAGTGGGACCTCGACCGGCTGAAACGAATGGTTGGCTATGCGCCGAGCGGCATGGCCCATGCTGATCACATCGTCCATCCGCCATTGCAGGATTACGGGTTCTCCGGTGCAGTAGGGACGCCGCTCCTTATTGCGGGGTACGTAATCAGCGCCCTCATCGGCTGCGGTCTTGTGGCACTTGTTGCCCGGGCACTGATTCGTGGTGCGAAGCCAGCATCAACGGTTTCGCCAGAGAGAAACGCGGCACAGAACCATCTTCCCGAATGGATGCTCGCCGATGAGCCGCCGATGGAACCCAAGGACTCCCAAAGTTCGGACTTCTGGATTGAAAAGACGCTGCTCAAGCTTAGAGTGAGCGTTGAGCGAACAATTGCCGCCGAAATGATTGCCCATGGCGAGGGTGTGCTCCAGAGAATTCAGCCGGAGGCAAAGGCCGTTGGGTTTCTGCTCGCACTCATCGGAGTCGGCGTGAGCCAGTCCACCCTGCTTCTTGGGCTTTTCCTCACAGTGGCGTTTGTGCTTGCCTGGAGATCTGGCATTCCAATTGAAGCATTTGCTCTTCGTGTTTTGGGAGCGGTGGCATTCTTTGGGATCCCTGTCCTAGCATCAGCGCTTCTCATGAAGGGGTCGTCCTTGGCTGCCGACCGTACTCTCCTTCGCCTTGGGGCGGGAACCTCCCTGGCGATCACCTGGACCCTGACGACCCGATGGACCGAGATGATTCGCGCGCTGCAGGTTCTTCGAGTTCCCGGGGTGGTGCTGAGTACGGCTTTGTTGACGTACCGATACATCTTTGTCTTAGTGGAAACGGCGTCTGAGATGGTGACAGCGCGAGCCGCTCGGCAAGTTGGAAATTGGTCAAGATCACAGGCCAGAGGCTACGCTGGATCAGCCAGCGCTATTCTGTTTGCCAAAAGCATGGGACTGACCGAAGAGATTCATCAAGCGATGTCGGCTAGGGGCCTCGATGTGGGACTGAGACATCCACAGCGAGGAGCTTGGCGGGGGAAAGATTACGGGTTCGCCTTTGCCGGTGCCGGTTGTTTGGCGGCTGCCATCGTGTCGGGAGCACTTCATGTTGTTTGAGCTTGAGGCGGTGGCCTATCGTTATGGTGACGGCACTCCAGCGCTGGATTCGGTGAGCTTTTCGATTGATGCGGGTGAGCGCATTGCGCTTCTTGGAGCGAACGGAAGCGGCAAGTCAACCCTGCTTCGACTGATGGATGGCCTCCTCTTTCCTGATTCGGGAACTATTCGATTCAACGGAGTCGACCTAACCCCTGCCGCACTGAAACAGGGTGAATTTGCTCCCCAGTTTCGGCAACAGGTTGGGTTTGTCTTTCAGGATTCGGACGCGCAGCTGTTCAATGCCACCGTCTTGGAAGAGACTGGTTTCGGACCCGCCCAATTGGGACTGTCTCCGGAGGCGGTTGAAGTTCGCGCTCGGGAGACGCTCGCGTTCCTGGGAATCGCCCACCTGGCAGACCGTCCCCCGTTCCGCCTCAGTGGCGGTGAGAAGCGGAAGGTGGCTCTTGCGAGCGTGCTCAGCATGAATCCCAAAGTTTTGCTGTTCGATGAACCGTTCTTAGGGCTAGACCCACGGTCGCAGGTTTGGCTTCTCCGGACGCTGGAACAGCTCCACCAAGCGGGGAAGACCCTCGTGATTGCCACCCATTCGCTGGAAATCCTCCCCCAAATCGCGGATCGGGCGATTGTGCTCTCGGAGGAGCATCGGTTGGTGGCGGATGGGGCGTGTGTGGACGTATTGGCGGACCGCGCCGGCTTGTTGGCCGCGAATTTAATCGCGGAGTAGTTTTTAAGTCACCAAAATGTAATTGGAAATTTACTTTCCTTATCCCATGCGAGAGGAAGGATAGTGGATGGAGAGTGTCCTCTGGTGAACTTCTTAAGGGCCCAAGTCTTCGGTTTTCCAGAGTTCCTAGGCAAATGCAAGGCTCAAGCTCACCATTGCTCTGTGTGCCCCCGTTCCAGCCACGAAATCTTCCTGATAAAGTCATCGGGTGAAGCAGCTTCGGCTGAACAGGAGTCTAACTGCGAGGGACCGCGCCCGGGAACTTCGGCGGTCAATGAGCGTTGGAGAAAAATGGTTCTGGTCCGCAGTCCGCAAAGATGTCCTTGGATTCCGCATTCGACGCCAAGTCGCAATCGGCCCGTACATTCTTGACTTCTATATCCCTAAAGCAAAGCTCTGCGTGGAGATAGACGGAGAGCAGCACGCTTTGACTTTGCGCAAAGATGGCATCCGAGATGCCTACCTCCAGGAACGCGGAATCCTGACCCTGAGAATTCCTTCGGTCGACTTATTTCGAACTGACGTCGACGCGTACTCGGAATGGATCAAAGCCGTCAAGAAACTGTGCGAGGAAAGATGCTGCGACGCAGAGTGAAAGGTGTCTAATATCGTCTTTGAAAAAAATTCCACGCTCACTCCCCTTCATTCGTATCGACGAAAGCGGCTGGGGATGGGGAGAATCAGCCTGGTAAGAGAATTTCTAAGGCGATCCAAGTCTCTGGCTTTTGCCTTTTAGCTAAGAATTCCGGAACCACGCTCTCCATCCCCGGCCCTTCCTCTCGTCGGAACGAAAGGAAGGGAGTTGGCTTGGACTTTATTTTGCTCCAGCCAACTGCACCGGCGCGTCAGCGGTGATTTCGGGCTTTAGCACCGTCACCACCTTGGAGAATCGACTTGGGTCGAATGATTCCAGGAGGGCTTTTCCGACTTTGCTGTTGGTGGCTTCGACGTGCTCTTTCAGCAGGTCGTGCACTTCGGCTTCGTCGAACTCGTCGAGCGTGTGCGCCTGGACGTAGCTGGCGTTAAGCTTTCGTGTGTCCGCATCCAACAGGAACACGCGTCCGCCCGTCATTCCTGAGCCGAGGTTCACGCCAGTGCGTCCTAGAACGAGCGCAGTGCCTCCCGTCATGTACTGGAAGGCGTTCGCTTCGACCCCCTCCACGACAATGCGGGGTCCGCCACCCTCATGGTTCTTGCGGAGGCAGATTCCAAACCGATTGCCGGCATGACCGGCAATGTAGGCGGTGCCGCCTCGAGCTCCGTAGCCAAATGCATTTCCGACCAGAGCCAAGCCCTCTTGACCTTTGGGTGGCAACATGACGAGCGTGCCGCCATACGAAGCAGTGAAGCACGAGTCGGCGGCGACGCCAGTGAGTCGGAAACTCATTCCATCCACGGCGTATGCTGCATAGAAGTGACCGGCTGCACCCGAATGGATGAAGTGCATACTTCCGTTCGCCAAGCCAAGGTCGCCGTAGGCTCGGGCGATCTTGCCGGCAGCGGGGACCCCCACGCATCGGTGCTTGTTCGTCAAAGCTCGGGTGAGTTCGACGTCCTCGCCAAGCATGGCACGATCTGCGGCGGCGATCTCCTTTTCATCCATCTTGGGCATGTGCTCCGCAGACTGGGCGGCATAGTCGCGCTTGTCCACACGACCGTGGGTAGCACCGAGCAGTGCGCCCAAATCGAGGAGGGCTGCCTTTCCGGTGAGGGTCGACTTTCGCTCAAGCAGCTCGCGTCGTCCGATGACTTCAGACAGCTTGCGAATTCCCATCTCCGCCATTAGCTCACGTATCTCCTGAGCGGCAAAGCGAAGCATCTGCGCAACGTGCCTTCCATCTCCGGAGAAGCGCGCAATCCAATGAGGATCTTGGGTGGCGATACCAGGCGTGCATCCCAGCCTTCGCTTGCCAGTCGGGTCAGATGGATCGGCGCCGCTGAGGTGACACTTTCGCAACATGGAGCAGCCGATCGCGATGAGCAGGCTCGTTCCAAATCCAACTCTGTCTGCGCCGAGGAGGAACAGCTTGAATGCCTGTTCGCCTGTTTGAACCCCACCATCGACGCTGAGTTCGACGAGGTGACGAACATCCTCCTCGATAAGAAGATCTTGGACCGTAGGGAGCACGGCCACCACGGGGATGCCTGCATGCTTTTGGTCCACTCGCTTCGCGGCACCGGTTCCGCCACAGCCATCTGAGATGTGCAGACGATTGGCGCCCGCATGAACGCCGCCGACGCAGACCATTTCCACGCCGTAGGTTGCGACGTACTTCAACGCGCAGTTCACCTTGGGGTTCAGCTGACGCCAGCTCTCGATCATCAGCTTGACGTCCTCAATTGAGTATAAGTTGTGGTTGATCGGTGGCGAAACAAGCTCGTAACCCTGCTCGCAGCCGCGCTGGAGGGCGACTTTGGCCGAAACTTTTTTGCCAGGAAGCTGGCCCCCCTTTCCGGGCTTTGCGCCCTGGGCGAACTTGACCTCGGCTTCATCTGCGCACGCCGCCGTCATTGG
The DNA here is from genome assembly GCA_903927025.1 of uncultured Armatimonadota bacterium. Taxonomy (GTDB): domain Bacteria; phylum Armatimonadota; class Fimbriimonadia; order Fimbriimonadales; family Fimbriimonadaceae; genus Fimbriimonas. The sequence goes on along the minus strand of CAIYLG010000049.1, from coordinate 19,325 downwards.
AGTGATCGTAAATCGTCCGCCCGCGTACTGCACGCTTCGGTTTCCGGTCGATGTGCCGATGCGCTTCTTGTCAAATCCACCTTCGCCAGTGTTGGCGACGGGGCCGATGCCGCCTGGGATGGGCAGGCCGTCTCGGATGAACTTCAGCCGACAGTAGCGGTAAAGGATGTTCATTCCCTTTGCAACCGCCTTGTGGGCTGGTTCTGAAAGGGCGCCTTCACTCATGCCGGGGGCCATGAACCTCCAGAGAATGTGCTCTTCGCTTTCCACTTCGTCCAATGGAACCGGAGTGCCGGTCTTGAAGGCGAAGCAGTCGAGAAGGGTGATGGGATCACGTTCCTTGACGAGGGTGCTGTAAGTCTTGTAGGCGTCGAAGGTCCCCGGAGTGGAACCGTGAATCTTCTTGGAGAACCCACTGGCGGCGTGAAGGGATCGGACGATCTCTGCATTGTTGGCGTGATGCCGACCACCCTTCGAGTGGCGGAACTCTCCTGCATCCACGAGTTCCGTCCCCAATTCTGGACTAAACGCTTCTTGGTGGAAGGAGAACCATTCTCGGTCCAAGATGTCGCTGGTGATGCCGCCCAAGTGAACCGGCACTCCAGGGAACTCCTTCCTCATGAGTTCCGCATCAAGACCGATCGCTTCAACCAGCCGCGCCCCACAATAGGCGGAGCTTGGCGTGACGCCCATCATCGACATCGCTTCCAGAAATCCGGAGCGAAGCCCTTTGAGATACTTCTCTTCGCCGTCTTCCACGGAGGCGCAGCCGAGCCACGGGCAAACCGCATCGGTACCGAGGGTGATCAGAAGCGCGGTGTGGTTGATATCCCAGATGCCTGAATCCGCAACCAGGCCAACCTTGTTGCGAAGGCCGAGTTCAACTAATCGCTGATGGAGCCTGCTGAGAACACGGACGGCAGGAAGCGGTGCCTGCTCGGCGGTAGGGAACCTGTCAGACAGGATGATGACGCTGTACTCATGAGCCGCTTCAACCGCTCGCCCGATGACGGTATCAATTGCCTGCTCAATCCCTTCGTCGCCGCAGCGTGAATCGAACAGGATGGGAACAGTGGTGACTCCCTTCTGGGCGGACAGCCATTTCAATTGGCCAAGAGACAGCACCCGGTTGTCGAACTGATAAAGAGGTCCACGCGTAAACGACCAGAGGCCGCCTCGATCTCCGATAACTACCTGCGGGTCGAAAACCCATTCATCGCGGATCGGGTCGACAGGAGGGCTGGTCTCTTGGGCAAACCGGAGCTTGAAGTAATCCTCGATACGCCTGGGAAGGGCGTCCAGCAAGGCAGCAGGGGCGGTGTCGTCACCCATGGATCCCAATGCAGGCTTGCCAGTGGTCCTAAGCGGCTCGAGGATTACGTCGATATCCTCCCGCTTCATCCCAAAGCTCGCCTGAATCTTGAGAAGGTCATCTGCCTCGATGCCCAGATCGGCATGGGACGACTTGCCCTCGGTCATCCGACTCTCGGGTGATGGGAACGGATTGCGGGTGACTTCCTGAGCAACCGCCTCATCGAACAGGATCTTGCCAGATGCAAGGCTGATGGCGATGGTTTCGCCTGGGCCCATCACGCGCTGGGTTTCAACCGGGCCGAGATCGATGTGGCCGGTCAATTCGCTTGCTGCGAGTGCGTAGTCCTTTGTGGTTACAAACCAAAGCGGACGCAGGCCGTTGCGGTCAAGGTGGGCCACCGCTTGGTCGCCATCGCATCCAACGATAGCGGCAGGGCCATCACATGCGCCGAGATACACAGAGGCTGCCTTGTAGAAGGCTCGAAGCGGATCGTTATCGGCTAGAACGGATGCCGCGCCAGGCAGAAGGGCCAGAAGAGCCTGCGAGTAAGTCATGCCTCCAGCGAGGAGGGCGATGACCATGTCGTCCAGATTCGCGGTGTCCGAACCGCCCGAGCAGACGATAGAGGCGACTTGGGTGGCGATCTTGGAGAGGGAAGGGTGTCGCTCGACAAGGTTGCGGATCAGGTCTCCGCCAATTGCCTTCATCCAGGCGACGTTGCCGCCGATTGTGGATATTTCACCATTGTGCGCAACAGACCAGAACGGCTGGGCTCTGCGCCAAGCGGTCGTGGTGTTGGTGCAGTAGCGGCTGTGGAAGAGCACGTATCGAGAGGCAACTTGAGGATCTTCCAGATCTGGGTAGAGCTGGCCAATCTTGGAGAGCGCGGCAAGACCCTTGTAGACCACTGTGCGGTTGGAAAGGCTGGTGATGGCAAACTCGTCACCGGCGACATCGCTGAGGACTCGATCCAGGGCAAGTCGCAGCAGATAGCGGCAGGCAAACCAGCCTTCTTCACCGAGGTCTTTTGGACGTTGAAATAGAGCTTGGCGTACAACGGGAATGGTGCGCAGAGCGCCACTGGTAGATGGAAGGGCTGCGGGGTTGATGGGCACGTCTGCCCACTGAAGTACGGGAGCTCCAGCAAGGGTAGCCAACTCCTCCACGACCTCGACGCATCGGCGGCGCAGGGGGGCGTCGTACGGCAGGAAGAACATTCCCAAGGCAACATCGCGCTGAGCAATCGGCTTGGAGTGATCAGAGAAACGGTCAAGAAGGAGCGGCCAGGGGATATCGATCTGAACGCCGGCGCCATGGCCTGGCGCCCCACGGTGGTCATACCGTTTGGCGATGTCCAACGCTACATCCACGATGCGGCGTTCCGCGACGCCACGGCGGCTCGCCAGAAAACCGATGCCACATGCATCCGACTCGAGAATGGTCTTCCCGTTTCTACTAACTTCGTACAAGGTGCCTCCAACAGGTCGCGAACATTGCGACGGGTCCGGGGCACCATTGCCAACCGGGTAAGCATATTACGACGCTGATACCTAAAAGCCAACAACAATCTTTGTGTGCTGGCTGCATTCCAGTAATAACCCTATGTGTCTCTCTGGACCTCAGGGTGTTTGTTGACAGCTAATCCGCTGTCCTAACCAATGATCTCTTTGGGAGGCCCCGCGTGGGTGACTGCTCCCAAATGGGCAGGCCCAACCTGAGCCGCGTACTTGCCCAATACACCAGAAAGGTGCCGCTTTGGCTGCTTCCAAAGCGCTCGACGCCTTTCTAGCTCTTCATCCGAAACGTCCATCGTAAGTGCATTTGCCTCGGCATCCACCGTGACGATGTCGCCGTCCTGCACGAGGGCGATGGGTCCGCCATCGAATGCCTCTGGGCAAACGTGGCCGACCATCAGACCGTGGGTCGCCCCGCTGAAGCGGCCGTCTGTGAGGAGCGCGACGTCATAGCCGAGACCTTGACCCACAATGGCCGAAGTCACGCCCAACATTTCGCGCATTCCAGGTCCGCCCTTCGGGCCTTCATACCGAATCACGACGACGTCTCCACGCTTGATCTGCTGCGCCTGAACCGCCGCCATCGTTGCCTCTTCGCCGTCAAAAACTCGAGCAGGACCGGTGTGCTTCAGCTTCTTCATGCCGGCTGTCTTTACCACTCCTCCAAAGGGGGCGAGGTTCCCGCGAACCACGGTGAGTCCGCCAGTGGGATTGAACGCAGCGTCGGCGCCGTGGACCACGTCTTGCCCTTCAGGAATCACGACGTCCTTGAGATTCTCCGCCATCGTTTTGCCGGTGATGGTGAGAGTGTCGCCATGAAGCGCCCCCGCGTCTAATAGCGCCTTGAGCACCACCGGGACTCCGCCGATCTTGTGGAGATCCAGCATCACATACTTGCCTCCCGGCCTCAAGCTGGCTAGGGTTGGTGTGGCTTCGCTGATTCGCTGAATGTCGTCGAGGGTGATCTCGATTCCAAGTTCGTGGGCGATCGCGGGAAGGTGGAGGGCGATGTTGGTGCTGCCACCGGTTGCCGCGCCTACCGCGATCGCATTCTCGAATGCCTTCTTCGTGAGAATGTCACTTGGCTTAAGTCCGGAATGCAATGCCGCGACAATCGTCTCTGCGACCAGCTTGTGATACTGAGAGCGATCTTCGGATTCGGCAGGAGGACTCGAAGAACCGGGAAGGGCCATGCCGAGAGCCTCGGCGACGCAGGCCATGGTGTTGGCGGTGTACTGTCCTCCGCAGGCTCCAGCACCAGGACACACGGCACACTCGATCGCGTGGAGCTCCTCTTTGGTAATCGTTCCGGCGGCATAAGCCCCCGCTGCTTCAAAGGCATTCTGGATGGTGACGTCCTGATCCTTGTAGCGACCCGGCATGATGGTGCCGCCGTAGAGAAATACGCTGGGAACGTCGAGGCGTGCCATGACCATCAGCATTCCGGGCAGGCTCTTATCACATCCGGCCACCCCGATCAGCCCGTCGTAGCAGTGGCCACGCATCATCAGCTCAACCGAGTCCGCGATAACCTCTCGAGAAATAAGGGACGCCTTCATGCCGTCATGGCCCATCGCGATACCATCGCTAACGCTGATGGTGTTGAATCGGCGGCTTGTGGCTCCGTTAGTGGTGACAGCTTCCGCAATCGCCAAACCTTGCTCATGCAGGTTCACATTGCAGGGAGTTGCCTCGCTCCAGACAGTGGCCACACCGACCCAAGGCTGAAGCATGTCCTTGTCTCCCAGCCCCATTGCGCGGAGCATGGATCGGTTGGCGGTTTTATCCGCGCCTTCGGTGATCGTTCTTGACTTGTGTCGTGGGTCAAACATAGTTTTCGTCTTTCTAGGGTTTAAATCAGTGGTTTTGTGCCAGCGAGTAGCGCCAACTCGCGCCATTTCCAAAAGCATTCAACATCTTCAAATCCGACTTCTCTCAGCCATTCCAACTGCACTTGGACTGGACTGCATCGGTTGGATTTGTCCTCGCTTTCTCGGGTTTGTCCAATCGCTGACAGGAAATTATCGTGGAGCTTTTCGGTAGGAGACAGAACATGCTCAAGGTTGGCGAATACGCCTCCTGGAGCCAGCGAATCGAAGATCTCTCGCAGGAGAGACTGTTTGCGGTCGTCCTCCACGTGATGGATGGCAAAGCTGGAAACGATGGCATCGAACGGACCCAGGTGGGAGATGGAATCACCGAAGTCATGGTCGATAACTGTCACAGAGTGGTCGTCCTTAAAGCGATCGGCCGCCCGCTCCAACATCGTGGGTGAAAAGTCTGTTGCCATGGCCTCAACATCTGGGTGCGCGAGTTTAATCAGGGCAATCAGACGTCCATCGCCGGTGCCAAGATCCAAGACCCGACTCATTTTTTCCGGAAGGAGGCTCAGCAACATCCTTTCGCCATGGACTCGTTCCGTAATCTGGTCGGCGGCAGCCAGATAGGCGAGGGCCTTTTCTACGGTCTGGTATTCGGCGATCATGCGTTTATCTCCATCGTGGCACGATAGATTCCGCACGACAGGCTCAAGTTTACTGGAGCTTCATAAAGCTCGGTTAGATTCGCCGAAGTCATGACGACCTCCTTGGGGCCGTCCAAGAAGACCCTGCCCTCTTTGAGGAGAATGACGCGGGAGATCTCTGGGACCAGTTCCTCAACATGGTGGGTGACTAAAACGAGGTTTATGTCGTGGCTTGCTACTCGGCGAAGGGTCTGCAAGAGCCGATGAGCCGACTTGATATCGAGGCTCGTGGTGGGTTCATCCAGAAGAAGTGCCCCAGGTGAATGCACCAATGCCCGAGCAATGAGAACTCGGCGCGCTTCACCGCTAGAGAGCTCATTGACAGGGCGTTCCGCAAGGTGATCCGCTTCAAGAAACTTCAGGCGCTCGTACGCTTGGGCCCGTTGGTCTGCCGTCACTTGATAAGGCTCTAGGACCCCGTAGCTGCCAAAGAATCCAGACACCACTAAGTCGATCACGGTTTCCTCGCGAACACAGAGAGCCTGGAGATCATTCGAAATGATGCCGAGCGCCTTGCGTAGCTCAAATACATTCCACCGATCGCGACCTTCGACTTTCACTGAACCGCGACCCGCGAAAGGGCGCAGTTCGCCGCAGATCGCTTTCACCAAAGTGGACTTACCGCAGCCGTTTGGTCCCAGAATCGCCACATTCTCCCCTCGCGCAATCGACAGCGAGACGTCGTTGAGCGCCGTTCGGCCATTCCGAACGACCGTCACGCCGTCAAACTGTACGAGGGGAGCCTGGTTCACTTGGCGTTAATGAATGGCATCAGTGCGCGGAGCTCTTTGCCAACTTTCTCCAGCAGCAGACCACTTTCGGCTTGGCGATAGGCAGTCATGCGAGGGCGACCATTCTTGTTCTCCTCGATCCAGTCCTTGGCAAATGTGCCGTCCTGAATGTCCTTGAGGATGCCCTTCATGGCTTCCTTGGAAGCTTCGTTGATCACCTTGGGACCCGCGGTGTAATCACCCCATTCCGCGGTGTCGCTGATCGAATAGCGCATGTAGTCGAGTCCACCTTCATACAGGAGGTCGACGATGAGCTTAGTTTCGTGCAGACACTCGAAGTAGGCTGCTTCGGGCTGGTATCCGGCTTCAACAAGCGTATTGAAACCCGCCTTGATGAGATCGCTGAGACCGCCGCAGAGCACGGCCTGCTCGCCGAATAGGTCGGTCTCGGTCTCTTCCTTGAACGTCGTCTCAAGGATGCCTGCCTTGGCGCTGCCAATTCCCCATGCGTAGCTCATGGCGATCTGCTTGGCGTTGCCGGTTGCGTCCTGCTGAACGGCAACGAGAGCTGGCATTCCGGCTCCATTGACGTACTCAGCGCGGAGTCGGTGACCAGGACCCTTGGGGGCAACCATTGCCACATTGATTTCTGCGGGAGGAGAAATCAGCTTGTAGTGGATGTTGAATCCGTGAGCGAACAGAAGCGTTTGCCCTGCGTGAACGTTAGGAGCAACGCTCTCTCGGTAGATGTCGCCCATGGGGACGTCTGGGGTGCAGAACATCAGGACATCTGCCCACTTGGTGAGCTCGGCAACTGTTTCGACAACGAGACCGGCTTCCTTAGCCTTAGCCTTTGACTTGCTGCCTTCGTGCAACCCGACGCGAACGTTGACTCCGCTATCGTGGAGGTTTAGAGCGTGGGCGTGGCCCTGGGAGCCGTAGCCGATGATCCCAACTTTGAGATCCTTGATAATGTCTGGTTGGACGTCTTTTTCGTAATAGATGGTGGCCATAAGGTTTTCGGGTTTGTATGGAAGGCGTTGTTACCGCTCAGTCTTAAGCGCGACGACTCCGGTGCGTACGATTTCGGTGATGTTGAAGGGCTTCAGCGCATCGATCAGTCGCTCAACTTCCTTCACATCGGCAGCCTGCTCCACCACGATGCAAGTGGGAGTAGACCGTGGAGTGCGGGCCATGAATTCATTCACGACGTTGTAGACCCCTTGGCGCTGGTCCTCGGTAGGCTCAACCCGAATAAGGGCAAGCTCGCGCTGAACGCTGATGTCCTGAGGGAGGTCTTCGCACTCGACCACATCTATAAGCTTGTCCAACTGCTTGAGGCACTGGCTGATCGTAGCGTCGTCGCCGTCAACGATAAACGTGAGACGGCTGAAGCCAGGATCCTCACAGTCTCCGGCGTTGAAGCTGGCGAGCGAGAATCCTCGGCGGCGAAACAGCGAGACGAGTCGATTGATGGTGCCCGCCTCGTTTTGGACGAGGGCGGTGATGGTATGGTGCTTGGCGCTCACTTTTTGGTCGCTCCTGCGTGGGTCGTTTCAAACGCGCCGGCCTGGTGGGCGGCTTCGCTTGGCTCAAGATCTGGGTCCATGACCACCTTGTCATTGCTGGCGCCTGGGCCAACCATCGGGAAGACGTTCTCCTCCATCTCCACGACGAACTCGCAGAGGACGGGGCCAACGTGGGCGCTGGCGGACCGAAGCGTCTCCTCGAGATCTTCAAGTCGAGAGCATCGGTAGAACTGCACGCCGTAAGCGTCGGCCAGCTTGCCGAAATCGGGTGAACCCATCGCTACATGGCTGTGTCGGTTGTCATAGAACAGTTCCTGCCACTGCCGGACCATTCCGAGGAAGCCGTTGTTGAGCAGACAGATTTTGACGTTGCATCCGTATTCGACGGCAGTCTGGAGCTCTTGGAGCGTCATCTGGAAGCCGCCGTCTCCAACAACTGCCCAAACTTCTTCGTCCGGACGGGCAAACTTGGCTCCAATGGCGGCAGGGAAGCCGTAGCCCATGGTGCCGAGTCCTCCTGACGAGAGCCAGCTCATCGGCTTCTTCATCTTGTAGAACTGAGCAGTCCACATCTGGTGCTGACCAACATCGGTCGCAACAATTGCGTTGCCTTCGGTGACGTCGTTCAGCGCCTTGATGACGGTGCGAGAGAGGAATCGACCCTCCGGCACGATGAGCGGATACTTCTCCTGCCAGGCTCGAATCTGAGTCATCCAGGTATCCAGCACCTTCGGCTGGACGATTTTGTTCAACTCGGTGAGGCTGATCTTGAGATCTCCCAAGACGAAGGCGGTTGGGGTGACCGTTTTACCGATTTCGCTGGGGTCCAGGTCGAAGTGGAGAATCTTGGCCTTGGGAGCAAAGCCGTTCGTAGCGCCGGTGAGCCGGTCGTCGAATCGGATACCGACGCCAATCACTAGGTCTGCTTCCTGCACGGCAAGGGTGCCGGTGGCTTCACCGTGCATTCCCATCATTCCAAGGGAGAGTTCGTGGTCACGAGGGAAGGATCCCAATCCCAGGAGCGAATTGATGACGGGGATCTTGGTGGTCTCTGCAAAAACTCTGAGTTCGTCGACTGCGCCGGCGTGAAGAACACCAGCACCCGCGATCATGACGGGTCGCTTCGCTTCGGCAATCAGCCGGGCGGCTTCGGCAACTTCAGCCGCGGCTGGCGCGCCCGCTGGCTTGTAGCCGCGACGCTCAATCGTGTCTGGGAACGGGGCGTCGGTGAGAGCGGTGAAGACATCCTTAGGAATGTCAACGAGCACGGGACCCTTTCTCCCGGTATTGGCGAGGTAGAACGCCTCGGCCAGGACCTGGGGCAGCTCGTGAATATCCGTTACCAAATAGTTGTGTTTAGTGATCGGAATCGTGATGCCTTGGATGTCGGTCTCCTGAAACGCATCTTTGCCGATCGCCCATGAGTTGACGTTGCCGGTGATGGCGACCATCGGGATACCGTCCATGATGGCGGTCGCAATCCCGGTGACTAAGTTCGTCGCGCCAGGGCCGCTGGTGGCCAGGCAGACGCCGACTCTACCGGTGGCTCGGGCGTAGCCGTCTGCCATGTGCGCCGCGCACTGTTCGTGGCGGACAAGCACGTGCTTGACCGTGGGCCAGTTCAGCATTTCGTCGTAGAGGGGCAGCACCACGCCGCCGGGATAACCGAAGATCGTATCCACACCCTCGCGGACGAGGGCTTCCATAACTATTTTCGCGCCAGTTCGATTCATGTATTTCGCTCCTGCGGCCAGCGTCGGCCTCTGAGCCGACGGCAGTGTCGGCGCGCAATCCATTACGTGACTCGCAGAGCGGATAGGGGCTATCTTAGGCCCTATCAGCACAAAAGGCCTTCCCGGTTTCCCGGGAAGGCCTTTTACAAGGTTTCAAGCTTCGTTCTGGCTTCCCGGGGCGTTACGTTGGCAATCCGATAATAATGCCAAGGAGGAGCCCAAGAAGTACAAGGACGCTAAGCCCAAGGAGAACCTGGACATTGGAAGCGACCATATTGACTTCAGCTCGTGCTAACACGTGAGGGAAATAATACACCACCTCCGCGTATTTTTGCGTACCGGGTTGGCATAACCCTTAAATCAGCCTTAAACAAAAGGGTTGGTTTGAGCCGATTGCCCTGGAAAGGACGGGTGAAAGGTCGTGGTTTCGGAAATCATGTCCCCAAATATTCGCACCCATCCCTGTATGGGACAGCTTCATGCGCTATTCCGCTTCAGTCAGCCTTCCTGATATATTGCTTGAGGTTTCTCCCGGCAGATCCGCCGAAGAACTGGTACCAAATGATGAGGAAATCGCTTCGCCTGTTATGTTTTGTTCCGCTAGTGGCGCTTGGCATAGCGGCAGGAAATCATTCGCCTTCCGATCAGTTCTATATTGCTCTGCGCAAAAACGACCTGAAAGCCATTCAAGAACTCGCTAAGGACAAACCGATTGATGAAAAGGGGAACACTCCCCTAATGCTTGCCGCACTAAGCGGAAGCGTCGAGGCAGTCGATGCGCTCTTGAAGGCCGGGGCGGACCCCAACGAGGCAAACAAGAACGGTACTACGCCGCTCATGTGGTGCCCCGGTGATGTGCGGAAGGTTCGACTCCTTTTGGAGCACGGCGCTAAGGCGGGCACCAAGACGAAGGATCTCCATACCGCCCTCGAACTGGCGTCAGGTATTCCCAGCGGCTTCGAGGCTGTGAAGCTTTTGGTTGAGAAAGGTGCGGACGTGAATGCCCTCAATCGAGGAAAGGTTTCACCTTTGGAAAACGCGGCCGGCAGCAACTGCCTGAACATTGCCGCGTATCTGATTGCCCACGGCGCCGAAGTGAACAATGTCGACATCGGAGGTCAAACGGCCCTGATTGCTGCGGCTGGCAACGGCTACGACAACGAAGCGATTGTTCGGCTCCTCATCAAACACGGAGCCAAGGTTGGAGCAAGGTCAAACGAATCCGGCCCACGGGTGCAGAATGGTCCCATCCTTATTGGCGGACTCACTGCCCTACATCTGGCGGCGGTGGGCAATTTCGGTGCGACAAAGGCTCTAATTGATGCGGGAGCAGATGTCAACGTGCTGGACTGCCGAAAGGCAACTCCACTCGTTTTCGCGGTGGCGACGGATCATGCGAATCCAAAGATTGTCAAGCTCCTGCTGGATCGCGGCGCAGACCCCAAGCCAGCAGTTGCGTGGGCCAAGCGGTACAACAACCCTCGAATTCTGGCCCAGTTCAGCCTTAAGGCAACGCCCGTAGAGGGTGATCTTAAGGCTGGACGTGAGGGCTCTCCGACACCGGACTATGTAAAGACGTGCATTTCCAAATCGCTGTCGGTCTGCCAACCTGCAAGTGCGGCATTTTTAGGGAAAGGCGGATGCATTTCGTGTCACGCACAATCGTATACGGGTCTTGCCGTTTCTATGGTCAAGTCTTACGGCGTAAGGGCCGATAGCGATTTAGAAAGCAAGAATCGAGAAGCTACCGCTGGATTCGCGGCTTCAGATCAGGAGGACATGGCGCTGCTCCAGGATATGGGCGGCTCCTACCATACCGTCGCGGTGTATCTCATGCACCTCGCCTCCGCTGGCACCAAACCCTCGCTTGCCACCGACACCATGGTCCACTACCTGCTGTCCTCGCAGCACGTGACGGGAGAATGGCCGCTTTCAGGTGAAGTGCGTCCCCCTTTTGAGGATGGAGAATTCACGGCAACCGCTCAGTGCGTCCTTGCCCTTCGCTCGTTCGCAATCCCCGGGCGTCAGGCTGAGATTGACAATGCAGTTTCCAGAGCCGTGAACTGGCTCAAGCATGCAAAGCCAACCAGCACTGAGGACCGATCCATGCAGATCTTGGGTCTGTCGTGGGCGGGAGAGAAGGTCCCAAGCGGTTGGGTAAAGCAATTGGCATCGCGGCAGCGAAAACATGGTGGCTGGGGTCAGACCGACAATCTCACTGCCGATGCCTACGCCACCGGCGAGGTTCTCCTCGCTCTTCACGAGGCAGGTGTGTTGACTTCCGACCCGGTGTACAAGCGCGGAATTCAGTTCCTTACCGACACCCAGCAAGCCGACGGAACCTGGCACGTTGTCACCCGCTCGTTCAAATTCCAGCCGTATTTCGAAAGCGGTTTCCCCTACGGTCACGATCAGTGGATCTCCCAACATGGCACCGCACTCGCCACAATGGCGCTAGCGAGCACATTGCCGGAAGGGAAGTAGCTACGTTGATGGTCGCCTAGGGCGGCGACCATCAACGTGGTGGTTCCGCTACCCGCCGACTCGTCTCGGCCCGCCTTGCCTTGGCGGGGCTTGGCTTGGGTCTCCGGTGGGGGCGGGAGCGTGGTCTGTCTTGGAGGGCGGGCCAAGAAGCTCCGTGAGAATGGGTTTGAGGCCGTCTGCCCAGACTTGATAGCCCTGAACCGATGGGTGCAGATTGTCGACAGTGATTCCCTTGATCAACCTGCCAGACCTGTCGGCGAGACGCGAGTTGACGTCGAGGAATCGGACTCGTTTTCCGTCGCAGAAGGCCTTGAGCTTGGCATTTGCTTCGTCAGCGATCCCGACAAGTCCTTGCCGGTCGTTCCGAGGGAAGATCGCTGTGAGGATGATCTTCGCGTTGGGAGCTTTCTGCTCGCAGGTTCTTACGATCGCGATGACGCCTTTGGCAACTTCATCCGCCGATTCCCCGGCACCAATGTTGTTGGTCCCGGCGAGAACCACGATGACTTTCGGATTCACCCCGTCCAGTTCACCGTTCTTGAGTCGCCAGAGGATGTTCCGGGTGTAATCGGCGCCCCAGCCGAAGTCCGCCGCGTTCCAGCCAAAGAAGTTTGCCTTCCAGTTCTCCAACAGCGCAGTCCAAGCGGTATCGCTGGTTCCCCACCGCCGCGTGATGCTGTCTCCCTCAAAGTAGACGTCGATTCCACCCTTGGCCGCTTTCTGGAGCAACTGTGCATGGGCGATTATTGAATTTATGTCGGTGCGACCTGACGGCATATCTGCTCTGACTCGAAGGGGTGTCTTATCCGTTGGAACGGCAGGCGCAGAAATGAATCGTCCCGCCCACTCAAAAAAGGTCGGCCAGTTTGGAGTGACCTCATGCCCACCATCGTGCTGCCGCCAAGCGAGTTCACCGCCGATCAACTGGTTGACGGGAGGCATGGGGTCGGTAAGATAGTCGCCTGGAGTCCCAAAGTCTCCCCTGCCCAGCAAGCGATAGACGGGGCCGGCAAGCACCCCCGCTTCGAAGCTGCCGTGGGCATCTACCCACTTGGCATCCCCTTTTTCGACGAGCCCGTAACTGATAAGACAGGGTCTTGGAGCACAAAGGGCGATGAGTTCATGGGAGTCGACAGGAATGTCGGCCGCCGTCCGACTTGGTTCTGAACACCCGTACTTGATGAAGTTGCCCGCCATCCAGTAGAACTCGCCCCCTGCCAAATTTTCGACTGCTTCGCCAAAGATGTGACGGTGAAGCTTGGCGCCACCTTCGCCGGAGGAGCCTATAAATCCGACCGCGACGCGCTGATCAAATGCCTGCGCCACTAGGGCTGCCTTCCCGTATCGTGAAACGCCTTCAATCCCGACCTTGCCGGGGTCGACCATGCTGGCCCGATCCGACTGGAAGTAGTCGATGAGCTTGCTGAGGCCCCAACCCCAGGCTCGAAGCGCACCCCAATCCTGCGGTTTGCGGGGCTTGCCTTTGTTGCAAAGGCCGATGACGCCCTGCTCGAGGTGATTGTTGTCTGGCTGAATCGAGTTCGGAACGATGGTTCCATATCCCCATCCATGCTCAATCGCCTGCTGAGTCCACGGTTTAACCTGAGGGTTTGGGCGGAAGCCGCCAAACATTCCGCCAAAGCCAAACTCCACAATGATGGGAACTGCCTGGGTGGCGTGAGCCGGCACCGTGTAGTTCGCCTGAATGTCGACCGTCAACGATGGATAAGAGCGATTGTCGACGTGACCGATGAGGGTTTTGGTAACAACTGGGATGTCACCAGCCACGCCTGGGGTGATCCCAGTGACTTCCCATCTCACCTTGGGAGCGTTGTTGGGCACTCGGCCGTAGACTTCGCGGTTGAATAGCTCAACTAACTCTCGACGACGCCTCCGCCACTGTAGCGGGTTCTCCACCTTCGATCCGTCGGCCATCTTGAGGACATCCGGCATCGAGTCTTTGTAAGGGTTGGCAATCGCCTCATCAAAGGTGGCCTGATTGTTCGGATTCGGACCGGGGCGAAGCGTCTTCAGGCCAAGCTGCCGCATCATCTCGGCGTGATCGTCAAATGGCGGAGGGGGGGCCGGCGGTCCAAACTGCCCTGCCATCACCAAGGGAACACCGAAGAGCAGGAGTAATGATGTGGAAAGAGGTCGGAAGTGCACCATGGTTTTTGCTCCGTTGCAGCCTCATGCTACACGCTATGGGTTGGAATACTGAAGTCCCTAGCTCATTTGAGGGGAACGCTGGCTCCGGCAGGCATGCCATCCACTGTGAGATTGGAATCATGAGATTCGCCCTGCATTCAGGGGCAATCGCCCCAGTTTTTGGGAGGGACTCCTTCTCCTGACAGACGCTGTATGCAGGCGAGGAAACCGATCCATGAAGCCTTGCCTTGCGCAGCTTCGCATCGTAGTACAGCACCACTTAAGTTGCAGATCCCATGCTGGATGGCATTAGGTTTCGGCCTTCACTAGGAGCGATGCTTTAGCATGCAATCAGAGGTGGCCTACTGTTCGCCAGAATGATGAATCTGTTTTATAATCTTGCCAGCGTGGTAACTCAGGAATGTTGAAAAGATTGGTGGGGTGGATCGCCGCTGTTCAGTTGTTGGACGCTCATTTGTTGACAGTAGAGAACTGGACTGGAAGCCCGAATATTGTAAGGACAGACTGGGACTCATCCGACCTTCAGATTTTCCTCATGTAAAGACGCGAATCAGTGCGCACCGAGCGAAATCGAAGAGAGGCCAAAAACGGTCGCGGCGACTGCCCGATCAGGAGAAAACTTATGAGCGAATCCCAAACTGTTACAGATCACGTAGTTGCCGTCTATGCCACCCACGGCCAGGCCGAAGAGGCAGTGAAGCTGCTGAATTCAACGGGATACAACATGCGCCGGCTCAGCATCGTTGGTCAAAACTATGAAATCGTCGAGCAGCCGATGGGGTTTGTCAACTCCGGAGATCGAATGCTTACGTGGGGCAAGTTCGGAGCCTTCTGGGGTTCGATTTGGGGCCTGCTGTTTGGGTCCGCAATGCTGGTGGTCCCGGGCGTAGGCGCACTCATGTTTGCCGGTTGGATTGCGGCCGCCCTTGAGGGAGCAATCCTTGGCGGTGGATTCGCCGCACTCGGTGGGGCATTGGCAAGTATTGGCATTCCTGACAAGAGCATCGTGCGGTACGAGTCAGAAATCAAGGCGGGAAGCTTCCTGTTATTGGCTCATGGTTCCCAAGAGGCGGTTGAGCGGGCCAAAGCGACTCTGGCCACAACACCAGCGACCAGGATTGAGGGATTCACCTCGACTCCTGAAGTTCCTGCGCTCTCAGTTTAGAGAGAGGATAGAACAAGGGGGCGACTCTGCCTCCTTTCCAGCCTGGGCCTCGTCTACGCTGGAGCAGACATTTTCAGGAGCTGGGGAGCCTCACCATGCTCTCCAATGCTGTTCAGAATGCTGATGCACCCCATGATTTCTCCTGCCTCATCGCGAAGCGGAATCACCCTCAGCAACAGGCTTTTGAACTCTCCCGTGAGCCGAACTTCTGTCTCCTTCCCCTTAAGTGCGTCAAAGTGGGCCGCCACCGCCAAATCGGTTGGGTCCTTTGTTTTGAATATTTCATAGACGCTTTTCCCAATCTCCCACCGCACTCCGAAATGGGTGGTAGGAAATTCTCCATTGGCGAGAATATGAATGTTGAGGTCATTGTCGGTAGCCCAAACCGTAGACTTTATCTGGTCCATCGCCATTTGGAGCAACGCGAGGGCGGCTCGCAGCTCGAGCACTCCACGCTCCTTTTCAGCGACGATCTCCATGAATTCCCGCCGTTCCACATTTGCTTCTCTTAGCGCCTTTTCGGCTCGTTCCTTGATCACCCGAACGACAGTATCTGTGCGGCCCTGACCGCCAACCTTCAGCTTGATTCTCAGCCAATAGGTGTTCACTGTTCCGACGCTGAGTCCAAGGCGGGCGGCGATGGCGTCGTTGGTTAGTCCCTCCACACATAGTTCGACAATTTCTTCTTCTCGAGGGGACAGTTCACGTGTTGACATTTCGATTCACCGCAATCCAGTAGTAGAGGAGCAGCTTAAGGCGCGCCTCATATAGATCCAAGTCGACGTCCTTTTGGACAAAGCTGTTGGCGCCAAGGTCCAAGCAGCGGGAAACATCGGTGTCATCGCCAGTGCGGGAGAGGACGATGATGGGAACGCGGCTGGTTTCAGGCCGCTTTCGGATGAGGGTCAGCAGTTCGAACGCATTGAGTCGCGGGGCGTTGAGTTCCACCAGAATGAATGAAGGGAGTTTGTTGCCAGATTCGAAAAGGATCTTGCACGCATCGATTCCGTCGCTGGCCACTCTGAGGGTGCAGTCTGTTTCGGAATTTGTAATTGCTTTACGAACAAGCTCCTCCTCCACAGAATTGCCGTCCACCAAGAGCACACTCGGTTGAAACTTCATAACCAGATCATGCCTTGAGTCAAGGTTGTTGCGGAAGTCCAATTTCAAACGTCATGTAATTGCGTCCCAGATGAGATGCACGACTTCAAAAGTACACAAATCTGTGAATAGGTTATTGGGTATTGAAAAAGGCGTATATACTTGTCTAGTCGTATCTACATGGCGCAATCTTGAAAACCGAACTGTCTGCAAGGGAACTTACTGTGCTGACGTTTGCCGCGAAAGGCTTTACCGACGAAATGGTCGCGCATGAGCTTGGGATCCAAACCGGAACCGTCAACAGCTATTGGGTTCGGATTCGAGGCAAGTTGGGCAACCTGAGCCGATCTGAATTAGTCGCAAAGTTTGTTCAGCGGAATGCGGATGTTGTTCATTCCGACTACGTCTCCGAGCATGAGGCTGAGGCGATGACGCTGGCCGATGAGAACAGAATCATCCTTGCCAAGGCAAATGCAGAGATTGAGCATTTGAAGCAGCTCTTGGCTAAGTCCGAAGAGTAGTCCGGCCGTGCATGACTTAGCACGAGGCTGACGGTTGGGGAACATCCTGATCAGTTGGTGGGTCCGACCGTCACGATGCAAATACAAGTCAATTTCATGCGGTGGAAAACTGCGGGTGCATTTGCCGCCTTAAGTCTTTCGCTGATCTCCGCCGCCGTCGCGCAGGACGGTTACCGAGTCACCCAAGGGGATGCGGTTGTATCAGACACCGGAGGCAATTCCGGCCCAGTGAGGATGGCTCGAGTAGCCTACATTCAGGGAAGCGTCAGCTGGCGCACGGATGCGAACTCGGATTGGTCGACAGCATCTACCAACCTACCTTTGCGACAGGGAGCGTCTCTATCAGTGAACAACGGCGGACGCGCTGAGATCCAATTCGACGATGGAAGTCGATTGCGATTGGGAAGCGGCACCGTCGCGACCTTGCAAACGCTGTACAGCGACAGCAACGGCGAATTTACGGAATTGAAGCTCAATACTGGGCTTGCATCCTTAACCCTGGTAAGCAAAATTTCTGTGTACCAAATTGATACACCGCTCACCTCGATTAAAGCCCAAGGTCCTGCAAATATCCGAGTCGGAATCGCGAATGGCGTAGAAGTGGCTGTTCGCAAGGGCAAAGCGGATTGCCAGGGATCTCAAGGCACCGTCTCACTCAACTCGGGACAGTATGTAAACGTTGACAATGGCACTGCCCCCCTGCAGATAGCGGACGTTCCACAGCCTGACAACTGGGACAATTTCAACGATAACCGAGATGCCTCCTACAATCGTGTGGATCCTTACATCCCTTCGAATGTTGGTGTGATGTCCGGCAACCTTACAAACTATGGCGACTGGCGTCCGAATGCCCACTACGGCCATATTTGGCATCCAAGAGGCATGTCGGCGGGCTGGAGACCCTACCATGACGGTCATTGGGTATGGGTCGATCCGTTTGGCTGGACTTGGGTCGGTCAGGAATCTTGGGGCTGGGCTCCGTACCACTACGGCAGCTGGGTCCACGATAACGATGGATGGGGCTGGGCTCCAGGACCGCGTCAGCAGTGCTGGTCACCGGCTGTGGTCAGCTTCAGCGTGTATAACGGCAATGTCGCCTGGGTCCCGTTGGCACCTACCGAAATCGTCTATCAGTCGGGTCTATCCTTTGGTTTCCAGGGTGGAGACTGGGCATTGTCTTTTGCTATCGGTGGTGCAACCAGCTACTATCCGGGTGGCCAAGGGTATGTCGTTGGACGTCCTTGGACGAACGGATACATCAATCGATCGTTCAACGGATATAACAGTGGCCGCATCTCCGGTCTTTATGCCGGTGGATTCGTCGGTGCCAATAACCGATTCCAGCCATCTTACGGAAGAAGCGCATTCGCTATGTCCGTAACGGCAAGTGCAGGCTTTGGTGGTTCCGGTCGATACCGAGCGGGAACCGCCGC
The DNA here is from genome assembly GCA_903927025.1 of uncultured Armatimonadota bacterium. Taxonomy (GTDB): domain Bacteria; phylum Armatimonadota; class Fimbriimonadia; order Fimbriimonadales; family Fimbriimonadaceae; genus Fimbriimonas. The sequence goes on along the minus strand of CAIYLG010000049.1, from coordinate 1,106 downwards.
CGATGCGGTCGTCTTTCAGAGAGGTCATTCCTACGGTGCAGGCCGTGGTTCACCTAACGTCTTTGGCCCGGCCAATGTACGGCCCAATCGAGGCTCATTTACGACTTCTAGGTCGTTTGGTGCCAGTCGGCCAAACGCGGCCATCCTTGCTCGATCGGTAGTTCGATCGCCAATCTCCGCTCAGGCGATGCGAGGCAGCGCTCCTATGGGGCGAACGATGATGCCGTCCGCACGAGCCGCCAATGTGGTTCGAGGTCGTCCAGGTGCGAGAGGAGTGCCTTCGGCACGTCCTAATGTCCAGCGAGGCGCGATCGGCCGTCCGACTCAAAATGGCGTTCGAGCGAACCCAGCAAACGTCACAAGACAGCCAATGCGCGGAGCCCCCAACAAAGCAGTTCCTCCAAGAGGCAATCCAAATGTTCGCGGTCAGTCGGCGAGAACCACAGCGCCTAATCGTGGTGCACCGGTCAAGAACAGTCGACCTACCACGAACACCCGTACACGAGGCGGGCCTGTGAAGGCGAACACCGCGAGACCCAACACGGGAACTGCGCGACGATCCACTGGCCCAACGCGGGTGAAGCCACCCACAAAGACAAACGTCGGCACTCGATCCGGTGGGCAAGTTCGAAAAGCCGCTCCTCAGCAGAAACGCGCCGCCCCCCAACAGCGGGCCGCTCCTCAGCAAAGACGCGCCGCCCCCCAACAGCGGGCCGCTCCTCAGCAGAGACGTGCCGCCCCCCAAAAGCGGGCCGCCCCTCAGCAAAGACGCGCCGCACCCCAACAGCGAGCCGCTCCTCAGCAAAGACGTGCCGCCCCTCAACAGAGAGCCGCTCCTCAGCAGAGACGCGCCGCCCCTCAACAGAGATCTGCTCCTCCCCGTAACAACGGTGGTGGTCAGAAGAAGCGAGGCGGAGGCTAGTCATCCAGACAAAAACAGCCCAGGCGGAATCGCCTGGGCTGTCTCGTTTCTAGGGTGTGTCTGTCTTAGTTGCGGACCACCGTGATGGTTCCCACGTTCTCGTAGACGCCAGGTCCTACTGTAGGATCGATAACGATCTGTCGTCCGAGCTGAAGTCTCATGATGCCGCCTGTCTGAGCGACCT